>NZ_CP031447.1:0-1209373 GCF_003391095.1 Austwickia chelonae
GTGACCGACCAGAGCGACGACTACACCGACATCTGGCGGGACGCCCTCGACTCCTTAGAACTCACCCCCCGCGACCGGGCCTTTCTTCATCAGGGGCGACTGCTCGGTCTGTTGAACGGTACCGCGATCGTCGCCGTTCCGGACGACTTCACCAAGGACGTCATCGAGACCAGAGTCCGCGCTGAGCTCGCTGCCGCCCTCTCCACTCGGATCGGTGAGCCCACGACCGTAGCCGTGACCGTTGATCCACAGCTGAGACATGACGCGCTGCCGCTCGACGACCTGAGCACCGACCCACTTCCGCTCGTACCGAGCTCTCAGCCTTCCGAAGCGGATCCAGCACCGGAGCTTTCTACAACAGAACAGCTTCAGGAGAACTCGCCCACCTCGGTCCGCCGTCAGGAGAGCAACGGGCGGGTCGTCTCCGGAGAAGCCAGACTGAATCCGAAACACACCTTCGACAGTTTCGTGATCGGGGCGAGCAATCGTTTCGCCCATGCTGCCGCCGTTGCCGTTGCCGAAGCCCCTGCAGAGGCCTACAACCCACTGTTCGTCTATGGCGATTCGGGATTGGGTAAAACCCACTTGCTCCATGCCATCGGCCACTACGCCCGGCAGATCTATCCCAACGTCCGAGTGACATACGTCAACTCCGAAGAGTTCACGAACGATTTCATCAACTCAATCCGCGACGACAAGGCGGCCAGCTTCCAGCGCAGGTACCGCGAGGTCGACGTGCTGTTGATCGACGACATACAGTTCCTGGGCGGCAAGCTCCAGACACAGGAAGAGTTCTTCCACACCTTCAACACCTTGCACAACAGCAATAAGCAGGTGGTCATCACCAGCGATGTCCCACCGAAGATGCTCCAGGGCTTCGAAGCCCGGATGAGATCTCGCTTCGAGATGGGGTTGCTGACCGATGTCCAGCCTCCGGATCTCGAGACAAGGATCGCGATCCTGCGGAAGAAAGCGATCCAGGAGCGGTTGACCATCCCAGACGAGGTTCTGGACTTCATCGCCTCGAGGATCTCCACGAATATCCGCGAGCTCGAAGGCGCGCTGATCAGAGTGACCGCTTTCGCGAGCCTCAACCGCCAACCAGTGGATCTCACCTTGGCTGAGATCGTCCTGAAGGACTTGATGCCTGAAGGAAACTCAAGCCAAATTACAGCTGCAGCGATCATCGCTCAGACCGCGCAGTATTTCGGGCTGACCGTGGATGACGTCTGTGGCAGCTCGCGGTCCCGCATCCTTGTCACAGCCAGGCAGATCGCCATGTATCTGTGCCGCGAGTTGACCGATTTGTCCCTGCCCAAGATCGGGCAGCAATTCGGTGGCCGAGACCACACCACGGTCATGCATGCAGATCGGAAGATCCGGACGTTGATGGCGGAGAAAAGAAGCGTCTACAACCAGGTGACCGAGTTGACGACAAGGATCCGCACGACGTCGGTCTAAGACCGGTCTGGCTCGAACCACCCTGTCAGCGATCGGCCTGGCGGCTGCGACTGCTCCTCTGCCCAGCCTCCTGTGGACGACCCTGATCTGGAGCAGACGTCGGGCCACCAAGGAGCAGAAGGACTTCTGCAGCACGTCAGCGGCTCTGTGGGTGGTTGTCCACAGCTCTGTGGACAACCACCCACAGAGCCGGACGGGGGAGGCCACTCAGGGCATTTCCTGAGGTCACAGCAGAGTTACGGTTTCGCAACTTGCCCGTCCTCAGGAGCACCTGTCCACACAGTCATCCACAGGTGTGGATAAACCAGTTCTGAGAACTACAAAAAACTTGTCATTCGATGGCTTCCACGTGCCCATACGTCATACACAGCTGTGGATAACTCTGTGGATAACAAGGGGGTGCGCACAGCGGAAATCGCCCCTGCAGGCTGCCGTTCACCAGCGGTGCAGCCCTGTCATGGACAGGACCGCAGCGGCAAGCCAGCAGCGGGGTCGTGCTCCACCCACAGGGCAGTGGAAAACATGTGGACAATCGACCATTTCATTGTGGACAACCTGTGGACAGACAGAGGCCGCCTGTGGATTCTTGTCATTCGTCCACAACGACCGCCTGTTATGCACAGGTGTTATCCCCAGATAAATCACAAGTTCTCAGCGCAGCTGAGCTGCGCAAAAGGCAGTTATCCACAATATCCACAGGCCCTACTACGACTATGAGACTTAAGTGGCATGAACGAGCTTGCGTACGAGCGCTGTGGACAACTTGCCCCTACGGACTCCACATCGACCGGATGGGATGGGCTCTGAGCACTCCACATCATTTGTGACTCACATCACAAGTGATGTGCGCGACGCTCCGTACCTCTGGTGGCCGATTGGTGTTGGTCCCCAGGGGCACTACAGTCGGAAGGCACTGAATTCGGAGTACAGAGGGGCGGAGAGTTCGCATGAAGATCCGTGTGGAGCGCGATGTCCTCGCGGAGGCCGTCACCTGGGTCGCCCGAGGTTTGCCTAATCGTCCGCCAGTTCCAGTCCTGGCTGGGGTGCTTATCACTGCAGATGAAGCCGGGACCTTGACCCTCTCGGCCTTCGACTACGAGACCTCTGCGCGCATCATCGTGCCTGCGGACGTGAGTGAGTCAGGTACCGTCCTGGTGCTTGGGCGTCTTCTCGCTGACATCTCCCGCAACTTACCGATGCGGCCGATCGAAATCACCACAGAGGGCAATAAGGTTCAGCTGACCTGTGGCTCCAGCAGATTCAGCCTGCTGCAGATGCCGAGTGACGAGTATCCGTCGTTGCCTATCTCCCCCGACCCCAGCGGCTCCATTGCAGGAGATCTGTTCACACAGGCCGTCGCCCAGGTCTCGATTGCAGCAGATAAGAGTGACACCTTGCCGATTCTCACCGGGGTCCGGGTAGAGATTGAAGGCTCGAAGATGACTCTGCTCGCCACTGACCGATACCGGCTTGCCATGCGTGAAATGGATTGGAACCCTCGGGACCCCGAAGCCTCTGGTGTCCTTCTGGTGCCTGCTCGTACTCTGTCTGAGACCGCGAAGTCCTTGGGGGCCGCGGCTTCAGTGGAGGTCGCATTCGGTGAGGCGGCAGGCGGAGACGGCTTGATCGGCTTCGAAGCCGGCCAGCGACGAACCACGAGCCGCCTACTGGACGGTGAGTACCCGAAGGTGTCGTCCATTTTCCCGTCCAGCGTCGAAACCGAAGCGGTCATCGAGACCTCCGCTCTTGTCGAAGCAGTGAAGCGTGTGTCGCTGGTCGCAGAACGCAATACGCCGGTGCGCTTGCGTTTTTCGGAAGGACAGCTTTCGATCGATGCAGGTACCGGAGATGATGCCCAGGCGTCGGAGGCCATCGAGTGCTCTTTGTCCGGTGAGGATTTCGAGATCGCGTTCAACCCCCACTACCTCCTAGACGGTTTGCACGCGATCGGAACGGATCATGCGAGGCTGGCCTTTACCCAGAGCAACAAGCCTGCTGTCCTGACCGGCCAGAGCTCAGCCGACGGAGAGGCGGACAACTCCTACAGGTATGTGCTGATGCCGGTACGTTTCGCAGGCTGATCAACCCTCTGTCGAATGGCCCGGATCGGAACAGTTCGGAAAGGAAGATGCCGTGACATCGCCTGTCTTCGAATCCTGCCGAGTCACGACCCGATCCCGCTGAGGCAGGGGTGTATCTCCGACATCTGTCTTTGACAGATTTCCGCAGCTACGAGGTTGTCGAACTGTCCTTCTCTCCTGGTGTGACCACGCTGGTTGGTTTCAACGGGCAAGGGAAGACCAACCTCGTCGAGGCGGTGGGATATCTGGCCACCCTGGGAAGCCACAGGGTCTCCCAGGACGGTCCGCTGGTCCGACATGGTGCGGATCGAGCTGTGGTGCGGGGAGCCATCGTCCGTGAGAATCGGGAGCAACTCGTCGAGATCGAGATCATCCCAGGCAAGGCGAATCGTGCCCGGCTAAATCGTTCGGCGCAGAGCCGGCCTCGGGATGTCTTGGGCACTCTGCGGACTGTCCTTTTCGCGCCGGAGGATCTGGAGCTGGTCAAAGGTGATCCAGCTGAACGTCGACGATTTCTGGACGCGTTGCTGATTGCGCGTCAGCCACGATGGGCTGCAACCAGGTCGGACTACGATCGGATCCTGAGGCAACGCAATGCTTTACTGAAGTCCGCCGCACCTGACCTCCGTCGTCGGGCGGGACGAGGACGAGGTAGATCGTCCCAAATCTCCTCGAGCCATGATGAGCGGATCGCCTCGGCCTTGCACACTCTCGATGTCTGGGACGATCAGCTTGCAGGAGTGGGCGCGCAACTCTTGTACGGAAGGTTACGGATCCTGCAGGATCTGAAGCCTTTTCTCTCTGCTGCCTACGATGAGGTGAGCGCAACCTCCTCGTATGCGCATGCGGTGTATCGCTCTTCACTTCAGGAAGAGACCGCCAAGGAAATCCTGGACGGTGAAGTGCCGACCGTGGAGGAGCTGCGGGAAGCTTTCCACGCCACACTCGTTGAGCAACGTGCTGTCGAGATCGAGCGTGGGTTGTCGCTGTCGGGCCCCCACCGAGATGAAATGGTGCTCTCGCTGGGAGGACTACCTGCGAAGGGATACGCCAGCCATGGGGAGTCGTGGAGCTTTGCGCTTGCACTGCGGCTGGCGGCTTTCCAGCTGTTGAGGCGAGATCTTCAGAACGACCCGGTATTGATCCTCGATGATGTTTTCGCCGAACTGGACTCGGGGCGAAGAGATCGGCTCGCGGCACTCATCGCCGATGCCGAACAGGTTCTGGTGACTGCTGCTGTTCCAGAAGATATCCCTGCCGCGTTGCGGGGCGTGGTCTGTCGAGTTTCTCAGGGGACGGTCACCTCGGACGACGGGGTTCTCGTGGAGAGCGAGACCGGGAGCCTTCGTCATGACTGAAGGCCCGCACATTCCCATATCATCCACAGGATCTGTGGATAACCAAGAGATTTCTGTGGATGAAGGTAGACCCGCCTCCCGGAAGGAGCTTGCCGGGGAAGCTGAAGGATCTTCGGCTGGTGATGTATTCGCTGCTGAGGAACTACCGATCGAGTCAGCTGTCGAAGCAGCAGCCGCATCGGCGCTGGCCAAAGCCAGGGAAAATGCTCGTTCGGCAGGATTACGGCCGTCCTCAGGGCGGATCCGTTCGCGTGCCAAGGCGCGCCCCTCGGAGTATTCCGGTGCTAGAGCAGACGGGCGGGATCCGATCCTGGTGGGTGACCACTTGGGACGTTTGCTCTCTGAACGTGGGTGGCAGGTCGAGGTCGCCGTCGGGTCGGTGATCTCGCGTTGGCCTGCAGTCGTAGGTCCTGAGGTAGCGCAACACGTCGCTCCGGAATCCTTCGAAGACGGCGTACTGACGGTGCGGGCTGATTCGACCAGCTGGGCCACCAACCTGAGATATATGGTTCCGCTCCTGCTCGAACGGCTTGCTGTGGATGTCGGCGAGGGGAAGGTCACCGACCTGAGGATCGTTGGCCCAGCCTCTCGGAACTGGCGTAAGGGGCCGCGGCACTCGCGTTGGTAGCTGTGGTCATCTGCGCATGATTTAGCTCTAGATGGTGAGCCATAAGGTAGGGACTGACTGATGAAAGGACCTGTTTTTCTGACGAAGAACCAGGTCAGACCCCTATTGGATCTCGGATCGATTTCCTCTCCAGTGCCTCGCTGATGAAACTGGATTAATCCGATATGTCCTAAGAGTCGATTCTTCGCAAAGGGCCCTCAGGCGCGCGTAAACCCCGGGCCGAATACAGGGAGTCATGAGCCCGCTCATTCGCGCCTCAGTGTGGCTCGCCAGGGCCCCACTGATGCATGTCTGTCCTATGACGCGGGTAGACTGTCGATGCTACAAACGTCTCGTCGTTCGTGCCGGGGCCGTACACCGACGAAGCCCCCATCCCAGGGGCTCGTAGAACGACCGACACGAACGCCCATTCCCGGCAGGAGCGTCGTGACCGAGTCCAACGCTGAGCATCCCCTTCGCGAGGCACCAGAGAACCAGGCAGCGCCGATGGACCACATTGGGGAGACCGACCCCAACTACGACGCCAGCGCCATTACGGTCCTCGAAGGGCTAGAGGCCGTACGCAAACGCCCTGGCATGTACATCGGCTCCACCGGAGAACGAGGACTGCACCACCTGGTTTGGGAGATCGTCGACAACTCGGTCGACGAGGCGCTCGCCGGATACGCCGACCGGGTCGACGTCACTCTTCTCGCCGATGGCGGAGTACGCGTTCGTGACAACGGGCGAGGCATCCCCACCGACATCCACCCGGTCGAAGGTGTCTCAGCTGTCGAGCTGGTTCTGACGCAACTTCATGCCGGCGGAAAATTCGGTGGCGGCGGGTACAAGGTTTCCGGTGGTCTGCACGGTGTCGGTTCGTCCGTCGTCAACGCGCTCTCATCCAGACTCGAAGCCGAGGTGCGCCAGAAGGGCCACATCTTCAGGATGGCTTTCGAACGGGGTGTTGCTGTAGCTCCTTTGGCGCAGATGGAGCCCACCGAAGAGACCGGGACCACCATCACCTTCTGGGCGAGTCCAGAGATCTTCGAAACCACCACCTACGACTTCGAAACGGTTCGCGCGCGTTTCCAGCAGATGGCCTTCCTCAACAAGGGACTGACCATCACCCTCACCGACGAACGCCCTCAGGCGATCCAGGTCGCCGAAGACGAACTCGAGGAGGAAGCCGAGCTCGCGGCCGCCGAGGAAGCACCCGAACAGCCCAAGGACGACGCTTCAACGGCAGCCGAAGAAGCGCGTTCGGGTGAGGTGGCCAAGGACGCCCAGGGCCGAGCCACCGGGCGTACGGTGAGCTACCGCTACGACAACGGGCTCATCGACTACGTGACCCACCTCAACGCCAGCAAGCGCAGTGAACACGTTCACCCCGAGGTCATTGCCTTTGAGCTGGAGAATTCCGATCGGAATCTCTCCCTCGAAGTGGCCATGCAGTGGACGACCGCGTACAGCGAGTCCGTGCACACCTATGCCAACACGATCAACACGCACGAGGGTGGCACCCACGAGGAAGGCTTCCGAGCTGCATTGACCCGGTTGGTCAACGAATTTGCCCGCAAGCAGAACCTGCTCAAGGACAAGGACGAGAACCTTACCGGTGACGACATCCGAGAAGGACTGACCGCCGTCGTCTCGGTCAAACTCGGCGAGCCGCAGTTCGAAGGGCAGACAAAGACCAAACTCGGTAACTCCGAGGTCAAAGGATTCGTTCAAGGCGCGATGACCAGTGAGTTCAGCGACTGGCTGGAGCGGCACCCGAACGAGGGCAAGGACATCGTCCGCAAAGCCGTCCAAGCCGCAGCCGCACGGATCGCTGCGCGCAAGGCCCGTGAGAACACCCGCCGCAAGGGCCTGATGGAATCCGGTGGTCTTCCTGGCAAACTGCGGGACTGTCAGAGCAAGGACCCCAGCGTTTCCGAGATCTACATCGTCGAGGGAGACTCCGCAGGCGGTTCGGCGAAGGACGGGCGCAATCCCTTCAACCAGGCGATCCTGCCCATCCGTGGAAAGATCCTCAATGTCGAGAAAGCCCGCATCGACAAGGTGCTGGCCAACCAGGAAGTCCAAGCACTGATCAGCGGATTCGGCACTGGCGTGGGTGAGGACTTCGACCTCGCGAAGGCTCGGTACCACAAGATCGTGCTGATGGCCGACGCCGACGTCGACGGCATGCACATCCGTACCCTGCTGTTGACCCTGCTCTTCCGCTTCATGCGGCCGTTGATCGAAGCCGGGTACGTCTACCTGGCCCAGCCACCGCTCTACCGGATCAAGTGGAGCAACCACCCTCATGAATTCGCCTTCTCCGACCGCGAACGTGACGAAATGCTGCGTGCGGGGCAGAGCCAAGGTTGGCGTCTGCCGAAGGACTCTCCCGTCCAGCGGTACAAGGGTCTCGGCGAGATGAATGCCACTGAGTTGTGGGAGACCACGATGGATCCCGAACACCGGGTCCTCCTCCAGGTCACCCTGGACGATGCTGCTGCTGCCGATGAGATCTTCTCCGTACTGATGGGTGAAGACGTCGAATCGCGGCGCAGCTTCATCCAACGGAACGCCCGCGACGCGCGATTCCTGGACCTGTGATGCCAGGCCCGACGGAAACGGACCACCGTCGGGCCCAGGCCACGGCCCTCCGACAGGGGCCCACCTCCTGGACAACGATCTACCAACCATCTTGCGAACAGGACGACGAGCGTGAGTGACGAGCAGACTCCCGGCGGCACACAGCCCATCGAGGACGCAGCGGACGGTGTGAACGGGACCGTCGAGCATGACCGCGTCGAACCGGTCGACCTGAACGCGGAGATGCAGCGTAGCTACATCGAATACGCGATGAGCGTCATCGTCAGTCGGGCGCTTCCCGATGTGCGGGACGGGTTGAAGCCGGTGCACCGGCGGATCACCTACGCCATGTACGACGGCGGATACCGACCCGACCGTGGCTACAACAAGTGCAGCCGCGTCGTCGGCGACGTGATGGGGCAGTACCACCCGCACGGTGACACTGCTATCTACGACGCACTGGTCCGCCTGGTGCAGCCGTGGAACATGCGTTATCCGTTGGTCGACGGTCAAGGAAACTTCGGTAACTCCGGTGACGACGGCGCAGCAGCCGCTCGATACACCGAGTGCCGGCTGCAGTTCCTGGCCATGGAGATGGTGCGGGACATCCACGAGGACACCGTGGACTTCCGGCCCAACTACGACGGGAAGAACCTCGAGCCGGACGTCCTGCCGGCACGTTTCCCGAACCTGTTGGTGAATGGGAGCGCAGGTATCGCCGTCGGGATGGCCACTCAGATCCCGCCGCACAACCTTCGTGAGGTTGCCGAGGCAGCGCAGTGGGTGCTCGCGCACCCGGATGCGACCAAGGAAGAACGGCTCGAAGCCTGCATGGGCATCATCAAGGGGCCCGACTTCCCTACCCGTGGGCTCATCATGGGACGCAAGGGGATCGAGGACGCCTACCGGACTGGGCGTGGTTCGATCGTCATGCGGGCCTCTGTCCAGGTCGAGGAGATCCAGGGACGGACCTGCTTGGTGGTCACCGAGCTTCCCTACCAGGTCAACCCGGACGCCCTCAACCGCAAGATCGCCGAACTGGTGAAGGACGGGCGACTGGCCGGGATCGCGGACCTGCGCGACGAGACATCCGGCCGAACCGGGCAACGGCTGGTGATCGTGCTCAAGCGTGACGCGGTGGCCAAGGTCGTGCTGAACAACCTCTACAAGCACACCCAGTTGCAGACGACCTTCGGAGCCAACATGTTGGCGCTGGTGGACGGTGTTCCGCGGACTCTTCCGGTCTCCGCCTTCGTCCGGTACTGGGTTGAACACCAGATCGAGGTCATCGTTCGTCGGACGCGTTACCGTCTGAAGAAGGCTGAGGAACGGATCCACATCCTGCGGGGTCTGTTGAAGGCCCTGGATGCGCTGGACGAGGTCATCGCCTTGATCCGTCGCTCCCCGAGCGCCGATGAGGCCAAGTCGGGTCTGATGGGTCTGTTGGAGATCGATGAGATCCAGGCTCTGGCGATCCTGGACATGCAGCTGCGTCGATTGGCTGCTCTGGAGCGACAGAAGATCATCGACGACCACGACGAGCTGGCCCGGCAGATCGAGGATTTCAAGGACATCCTGGAGACCCCGGCGCGGCAGCGGTCCATCGTCTCCGAGGAACTCGCCGAGATCGTCGACAAGTACGGTGACGACCGTCGCACCCAGATCATGCCCTTCGACGGCGACATGTCGATGGAAGACCTGATTCCTCAGGAGGATGTGGTCGTCACCATCACCCGAGGCGGATACGCCAAGCGAACCCAGGTGAACGCCTACCGCAGCCAGAAACGCGGAGGCAAAGGCGTCCGCGGGGCACAGCTGCGTGGAGATGACATCGTCGAACACTTCTTCGTCACCACGACCCACCACTGGTTGCTCTTCTTCACCAACCTGGGCCGGGTCTACCGGGCGAAGGCCTACGAACTCCCGGAGGGGAGTCGCGAGGCCAAGGGACAGCATGTCGCCAATCTGATGGCCTTCCAGCCGGAAGAACGGATCGCGCAGGTCATGGCGTTGCCCGATTACCAGGTCGCGCCCTATCTCGTGCTGGCCACCAGGAACGGCCTGGTCAAGAAGACACGGCTGGCCGAGTACGACTCGCCCCGCTCCGGTGGTCTGATCGCGGTGAACCTACGCGATGGTGATGAGCTGGTCGGAGCCCGGGTCTGTTCCGCTGAGGACGACCTGTTGCTGGTGAGCCGTCAGGGGCAGAGCCTGCGTTTCCATGCTACCGACGACGTTCTGCGTCCGATGGGACGAGCCACCAGCGGTGTGACAGGGATGAAGTTCCGTGGCATGGACGAGCTGCTGTCCCTTTGTCTAGTTCCTGATGGCGAGGATCCCGATGTCTTCGTGGTCTTCGAAAACGGTCTGGCGAAACGAACTCCGGCGTCCGGCTATCCGGTCAAGGGTCGGGCCGGCCTGGGCGTGCGGGTGGCCGCGATCTCGGAACGTGGTGGGAATCTGGTCGGTGCCCTGACCGTCGGCGAGAACGACGAAGTCATGGTGGTCATGGAGAAGGGCAAGATCGTCCGCAGCCGGGTCGACGGAGTCCGTCGGACCGGGCGTAACACCATGGGAGTCCAATTCGCTAAACCGGATAACGGTGACGCCATTGTTGCAGTTGCCCGAAATGCCGAGGCAGAGGGTGACGACTCGGAAACGAATGAGGATTCCGCTGGTGAGGGCCTCGAAAATAGTGCCCCGATGAGGAACGATGAGAGAAATGACGAAACCGTCTCGGACACCGGAGTCACCTCTTCGGAGCAATGAGGGTGGCGGTAGCGTGGTTCTGAAAGATGACGACGCCGGAGGTGGCGAGTGACGACGAAAAGCGGCGCGCCTGGAGTGCCGAGCGCAGCTCGGGGAGAGCCGCGCCCGACGCCGGGCAAGAAAAATAGTCCGGCGAAGACGGCCAGCATGCCTACCACGCCGGTGCCGATTTCCCCTGCTAAATCTGCTGGGGGTTCTGGAAAACCAGCTCCTGGCACTGGAAAACCTGCTGGAGGGCCTCCTCCGCAGGCGACTTCTGGGCAGACCAAGCCGATTCCCGGGCGAGGACGTCCCGCGGGGGTACCGCCTCGGCAGGCTCCCCCTGCCCAGGCCAAGCCCGGACCGGTGAAAGCGCCTCCGCTCAAGCCGGGCGCGGGTCCTGCACCGAAGGCTGCACCGGGGCCGGCTAAGACAGCTCCTGTGCAGGCTCCGTCCCCGGGGCCAGGTTCAGGTCCTGCCGCGACGCAGCAGTCCGGTGCACGCCAGTCCGATGCTCGCCGGGTGAAGCTGACCCTCTCTCGGGTCGACCCGTTCTCGGTTCTGAAGATCTCCTTCTTGCTCTCTGTGGCTTTGGGGATTGCTGGAGTCGTAGCGGTGTCGGTGTTGTGGGGTCTGTTGAGCGGGATGGGGGTCTTCTCCACGATCACCGACTCGGTCAACGAGCTTCAAGCAGGGGCCTCGAGCAACAGCAAGGTTGATGTCTCGGACTGGTTCTCCTTGGGCCGGGTGGCTGCGCTCTCTGTCGTCTTCGGTGTGTTCAACATCGTGATGATGACGGCGATCTCCACCTTGGCAGCGGTGATCTACAACGTGTGCGCGGCCATGGTGGGCGGCGTACAAATGACGCTTTCGGATGACTGAACAGGGTCGGGGATCCCGTGTCCTGGTCGCGTTTTGGACGAGCAGAGAACCTGCGGTAGCCTAAGGTGCCGCCAGGTCGAAAGTCCAGGCGTGATGGGCCTATAGCTCAGACGGTTAGAGCGCTTCCCTGATAAGGAAGAGGCCACAGGTTCAAGTCCTGTTAGGCCCACCCATGTGAGAGGCCCCGGATAAATCCGGGGCCTCTCACATTTTCTCCGGACCTTGTGATCACTGCTGGTCACTCTGCGTGTCGTGGGGTCTTCTTGGTGTCTGGTAGGCGCTCCATGGCCTGCAGACCCCGGCACATGTCAATTAGCCTGAAAGACGACAGCTGCGGGGGTGGGAAGGTCAAGCTCGACTCCGCTACCTGGTCATGTCCTTCATCAGCTCAATCCAGGATCGGAGAAACCTTTGCGGGTTGCCCTTGCCCATGGAATCGCCTCATGGACGGCCGTCGTGCCGATCGGTGCCGTTCTGCTGCTGGCAGCCAGTTGGGGAAGGGAGACCCCTCCACTACTCGTCGGGTTGGTCGCGCTGACCTTAGCGATGAGCGTGTTGGCTGCGGTCCATCACGCTGAGGTGGTGGCACATCGGGTCGGGGAACCCTTTGGCTCGCTGGTCCTTGCGGTGGCAGTAACCGTCATCGAAGTGGGTCTCATCGTGACGCTGATGTCTGCGGGCGGCGAAGGAGCAGCCACCTTGGCCAGAGACACGGTCTTCTCCGCGGTGATCATCACGGTCAATGGGATCGTCGGGCTCTCGCTGCTGGTCGGTGCCCAACGACATGGGCTGCTCTATTTCAACGCTGAAGGAGCAGGCGCCGCCTTGGCCACGGTGCTCACCTTGTCCACCTTGGGTCTGGTGTTGCCCACCTTCACGACTGCTGAGCCCGGGCCACAGTACTCAGGGAGCCAACTGGCCTTCGCTGCCGTATCGGCACTCGTTCTCTACGGGCTCTTCGTCCTCACCCAGACCCGGCGTCACCGGGACTTCTTCCTGCCTGTCGAAGTCGACACAGAATCGAAGACGGGCCAGTCCGAAGATGACGAGACCCATGCCGAACCGCCCAGCCTGCGGGCGACTCTCACCAGTCTCGTCCTGCTGATCTGCTGCCTGGTGGCCGTGGTGGGGCTGGCGAAGGTGGAATCTCCTGCCATCGAGGCCGGCGTGCGTGCGGCAGGGCTACCGCACTCCTTCGTCGGTGTGGTGATCGCCCTGCTCGTCCTGGCCCCGGAGACTCTTGCCGCGGTGCGCGCTGCTCAACGCAACCGCATGCAGACCAGCTTCAACCTGGGGCTGGGTTCGGCCATTGCTTCGATCGGTCTGACGATCCCCAGTATTGCTCTGCTTTCCTTGTGGCTGCCCGGTCCTATCCACCTGGGGCTGGATCCGTTACAGATGGCGTTGTTGGTGATCACCGGCGGGGTGGCGACCTTGACGATCGTCCCAGGCCGGGCCACCCGGCTCCAGGGGACGGTGCACCTGGTGCTGCTGTCGGCATTCGTCTTCCTGGCCGCCAACCCCTGACCCTGAGGCCCTGGCGGGTGGTTGGTGCTGCGCACTACGGTAGGGGTCCTCGGCGAAGGAGTGAGGACAGATGGCGATTCCCCTGGTGATCGACACCGACACCGCTCAAGACGACTGTGTAGCACTACTGGTGGGTCTGCTCGATCCGGCAGCAGATCTGCGTGCCATCACAATGGTGGCCGGAAATGTGGGCTTCGACCGTCAGGTTCGTAATGCCTGGATGACGCTGTCGGTCGCGGGGCGGCTTGGCGAGATACCTGTTCATCTCGGATGTCGCCGTCCGCTGATGCGGGAGTGGGTCTCTGCGGAGGACGTACACGGTGACGGTGTAGGCGGGCTCACGATGGACGACTTCGGATGCGAGCCAAGCCCGGAACACGGCGTGGACGCTCTGATCCGGTTAGCCGATGAATACGCCGGCGAACTCACCATCGTGGCGATCGGGCCGCTGACGAATATCGCCGCGGCCGTGTCGAAGGATCCAGGATTCGTCAACAAGGTGAAGACCTTGGTGGTGATGGGTGGATCCAACAACGGGCGGGGAAATATCACCGCTGCCGCAGAGTTCAACTTCTATGTCGACCCGGAAGCCGCCAGGATCGTCTGCGAGGCCGGTTTCAAGGATCTGGTGATCGTGCCCTGGGCTCCGCTGACCGTCCGGGACGCCACCTTCGGGCGCGACCGGTTGGCCCGGTTGGCCGCCCTGGGTACCCCGCTGTCGCTCTTCTTCAGCAGGATCATCGAAGCCACCCTGGCGTTCGACGAAGCGGTGGGTATACCCGGGTCCACTCACCCGGATTCGCTGTCTGCTGCGATCCTCCTCCACCCGGAGCTCGTCACCAGGTCTGCGCCCTACCACGTTGCTGTCGAGACCTCTTCGGAAGCGATGCGGGGTTACTCGGCGATGTCATGGCTCGGGCCGCAGGCCTCCGCGCAGCTGGCAGAGGGAACCTCGATGGCCTCAGTGCGCACCGTTCACCAACTGGTGCCGAATGCCACTGTCATCGAGGAGATCGACGCCGATGCTTTTTACGAGTACGTGGAGGCTTTGTTGGGGACGGGTACTTCACCCTCCCGGCCAGTCGCGTAGGCTTGAGCCATGCGGAAATTCGTCGTATTGGGCGTGGCCGTCGCCACGGGATTCTTCGTCGCACGGAAGCTGCAGGCGAAGCAGGAGGACCAGGCGTTGTGGGCAGAAGCCACCGACCCTGCACCGGCCCCGGTTCGGCATCTGGGCTGAGACGTCGTAGGCTGTCCCTCGACACCCGCACTCGCGGGTAGGGCGCAGACGCGTCCATTGGGGCCTTGGCGCAATTGGTAGCGCACCTGCTTTGCAAGCAGGGGGTTAGGGGTTCGAGTCCCCTAGGCTCCACCCAGGTCAGAGGGCCCCTCCCACTCGGGAGGGGCCCTCTGACTTTTGTCGATTCAGTTATTCGCTCAGTCACCGACCGTGGAACGGCCCGTCGTCAGGCACCCTGGAGAGCATCCGGACGACGGGTCGAACAGTCCGTCACACGATCTCCAGGGGCGGGTATTTCGGGGTCCACATTCGCTGGAAGACGTCGTCGACCGGGTCGGTCAGCGGTCGACGAGCCACGCCTTCGGCTTCTGCGGCACGAGCCACTGCCAGGGCGACCTGTGCCGACACCGGACGAAGCTCGTTGATGGAGGGCAGCAGTGAGGCTCCTGGTCGGTAGGCGTTCGCGTGGGATGCAAGAGCCTGAGCTGCCGCAGCGATCATCGAATCGGTGACTCTGCTGGCCTGGCAGGCAGCGACGCCTAGACCGATCCCCGGGAAGATGAGGGCATTGTTGGCCTGAGCGATGTAATGGCGGATCTCCTGATGGTCGACCGGTTCGAAGGGGCTGCCCGTGGCGACCAGGGCTTTCCCGTTCGTCCATTCGATCAGCTCTGCCGGGGTTGCCTCGGCGCGTGAGGTCGGGTTCGATAGCGGCATGATGATGGGCCGTTCGCAGTATCGGTGCATGGCCTCCACGACTTCGCGGGAGAATGCGCCGCCTGCGGTGGAGGTGCCGATGAGCATGGTCGGTTTGACCTGTCGGACCACGTCGAGCAGGTCGATCTTCTGATCAGGGGTGAAACCCCAATCGGTGACCTCGGCCCGGGGGCGGGCGAAGGTCCGCTGGAAGTCGAGCAGATCGGTCATGTCATCGACGTACAGGCCCTGGATCCCGATGGGATAGAACTGGCGGATCGCTTCAGCCCGGGGGATACCTTGGCGGCCCATGTGGTCGAGAAGGAGGTTGGCGATACCGATACCTGCGCTACCTGCACCGAAGGAGACGATGCGGTGGTCGGTCAGCGGATGCCCGGCCACTTCGACACCGGCCAGGATGGCAGCGAGGACGACAGCTGCGGTGCCCTGGATGTCGTCGTTGAAGGTGCAGTGATCGTGGCGGTACGTCTCCAGGATGCGGTGAGCATTGCCGGTGCCCAGGTCTTCCCAGTGCAGCATCGCGTTGGGGAAAACTCGGGAGGTGGTCTCCACGAAGGTACGGATGAACTCGTCGTACCGCTCTCCGCGTACGCGGGCGTGGCGTTCACCCAAGTAGAACGGGCTGGTCAGGAGGCCGAGGTTGTCTGTTCCGGTGTCGAGGACGACGGGGATTGCACGGCGGGGGTGGATGCCGGCCGCTGCGGTGTAGACGGAGAGTTTGCCGATGGCGATCTGAATGCCACCGATACCCTGGTCGCCGATACCGAGGATGCCTTCGGAATCGGTGGCGACGACGAGGTCGACCTCGTCGGGGTCCAACCCGTGTTCGAGTAGGGATTTCTCGATCAGGTCGGGACGGTCGATGGACAGGAAGACTCCGCGCGGACGGCTGTACTCGACGCTGAACCGTTGGATGACCTCGCCGATGGTAGGGGTGTAGACGATCGGCATCATCTCTTCGAGGTGGTCGGCGAACAGCCGGTAGAAGAGGATCTCGTTGCGATCGCGCAGGTTGGCGAGGTAGTTGCTCTTGGCGAAGGGTGTCTTTGCCGACTTGTACTGCTCGTAGACGCGGCGCGCCTGGTTGGACATGGAGGTGACGCCGGTGGGCAGGAGTCCGCTGATGGCGAGTTCGTCGCGCTCGTCCTTCGTGAAGGCGGTTCCACGGTTCGTCATGGGGTTGGCGAGGACAGCTCGTCCTCGGGCGTGGATACGCAGCGATCCATCGCGGTGCGTGGTGTCGAGTTCGTAGTCGGGCATCGGTCCGTTCCCTCGGCCGTGGGCGCTGGCTTCGCGATCGTAGTGCACTGACCCGGGCCGTGGAGCGGGTGAAGGTGGCCTGGATCTGACTTCCTTGTCGGCCGAGGAGGACAACCTATGGACGGTTTGGGCGGAAGCTCTGGGAATTTACGCGAATTTTATTGTCTTATAGGCGAAACGATTTACATATGCGTCGTTCCGCATATTAGTATCGATGCATGAATCCTGAACGCATGGAGATCGCCTCGCGCTGGCTTGCCACGGCAGACCTGTTCAAGGTGCTCTCCGCCCCGTTGCGCATCGGGATCATCGAGCTGTTGGTGGAACGGCCTCGAAACGTGTCCGAACTCGTGGACGCGCTCGGAGCCCCACAACCATTGATCTCCCAGCACCTGCGCATTCTGCGCGAGACCTGCCTGGTCCAGGGCAACCGCTCTGGACGGGAGACCATCTACAGCCTGATGGACGATCACGTCGCCCACATCGTTCGAGACGCGATCGCCCATACATCGGAACACGATCCGAGCAAGCCCAAAGAGACCCACCGACCCCGGAAGGATCCGACATGAGCCACGTTCTCGCCGAACCGCACACCGACCACCAGCACGGGCCGAACTGCGGACACGAAGCAGTCGTCCACGAGGACCACATCGACTACCTCCACGACGGGCACGCCCACCGTCTCCACGAGGACCACGTGGACGAGTGCAACAGTTGCCAGTGCGAGCACTGCAGCGATCTGTGCGTGACCTGCGACTGCACCGACTGCGCATGCCCCACCTGCAACCACAACACCTGCCAGTGCGAGCACTGCAGCGACCAGTGCGTCAGCTGCGACTGCACCGACTGCGCATGCCCCACCTGCAAGCACGTGGCCTGAGCAGCAGATACCTTCCGGTTGCCCCGAAACCGGAAGCAACCGACCAGGACGTGGCCGATGTCCCATGACGGCTACGATCAGGCATCGAAAGAGGGCGTCATCGATCAGATGGCGCCCTCTTCTGAACTGTCGAGGCGGGAAGAATCACAGGCCAGGACGCAGGAGATCCCCCAATTCCGCCACGGAATCGACGACAGCGAGCGCATCGACCCACTCTGACGGCTCGCCGTAACCCCAGGAGACAGCGATGGTCTGCACCCCGTGGATGCCCGCGCCGATGATGTCGTGATGACGGTCGCCCACCATCACCGGGTACGACAGGTCGGCGCCTGCCGTGCCTAGCCGCTCCAGGGCAGACGCCACTACGGCGGCTTTGGTGCCGGTGCTCTCGTCAGGCGGGGAACCACAGATGGCGACGAAACATTCGCCGATTCCGTAGCCGTTGACGACCTCGACGGCCATCGACTCCAATTTCGATGTGGCGACTGCGAGCGGAAGGCCTGTTGCGGCCAGCTCACGGATCAGTTCGAGCATCCCCTCGAAAGGCGGGGTGCGGTCCAGCTGGGTGTGCAGCGAAGCTCGGTAGCGTCGGACGACCTCAGGGATGTGTTCTTCCGGTACTTGCACGATTTCACGCAGGGTCTGCCCCAGTGGGGGGCCGACGATGCGTCTGGTCTCGATACCGGACAACCCGAGGAATCCCATCTCGGTCAGGATGGAGTGCAGGGTCGAGACGATGGTTTCCCCGGAGGCGCTGATGGTGCCGTCGAGGTCGAAGAGGACAGCGGTGGGCTGTCCCGGTGTGCGGGTCACAGAAGCCTCTCCTGTTGCCGATGAGGGTGGGCAGAACATGACGTCGGTGGCCCGATCAGCTGATCGGGCCACCGACGTCATGTTCTGCGGTGTCAGTAGATTCTCTTGTCGCTGTCTGCTCCGGAGGGCGGAGGCATATCTGCGGAACGGGCCTCGGTGGACGGCGGGATCAGGTCGTGGTTCTCCTGGGGTACTTCGGAGAGCTGGCCGGGCGAAGTCTCCGGAGTGGTGGATTCACGACCTGTTGTCGGGGGCACGTACGGGTCGGCCAGCGGGCGGGCCCACGGGTCGTCCTGTTCCGCGGCTTTCTTGTTCACGTACCAGGCGATCGCGCCAGCGATGGCGACGATTCCAGCAGCGGCCAGCAGGCTCGACCCGAAACGAGATTTGCGGCGTTCCGGTGCGACGACGGCGTCACCTTTCAGGACGAGTGCGGCGTCGGTCGCCCGGTGCATCGCGTCGGATTCCTTCACTTTCTGGAGGGCGTCGGACTTTGCTGCGGCGCCAGCTGCGACTGCTGCTGAGACGGCGCCGACGACCTTGGGGACGACCTCGTCGACGAAGGTGTCCTTGGCCTCGGAAACGCGGGGAAGGACATCGTCCTCGACGCGGGCTCGAGCCTCGTCGAGTTTGGGTGCGACGGCGGCTCCTGCAGCAGCGAGGGCTGGCGCGGCCAGGTTCTTTCCGTGGTCGGCCTGCTCGGCGACCTTGGCTCGGACCTTGGATGCGGCTTCGCTGGCGGCGGGGATCAAGGAGTCCTTCAGTTCGCTGACGTCGGACGTGCTGACTGGCAGCTTCTCGATCGTGGGGACAGTGACCTTGTGCTTCTTGCGCTGGAACACGGTTTTCCTCGCTCTCCTAGCATCGCCATCGGCATCGAGACCGGAAGGTGGGGCGACGTTGCGGCTCTCACGAAGCCCATTGCCCATCCTGCCGTTTTTCATGCCTCTCCGACCAACGTATGACGTCTCGTGAACTATCCCGGGGCAAGCGCGGAAGGTGTTTCGTCACATCTGTCCGACATCGCGGCAGGTTCAGGTCGACCAGTGGTGGGGTGCTCATGGAAGGATGGCGTTCATGAACGTGACGCTGCACACCAATCACGGCGACATCAACGTGGTGTTGTTCCCCGACCACGCCCCGAAGACGGTCGACAACTTCGTGGGTCTGGCCAAGGGCACCAAGGAGTACAAGGACGACGCAGGGCGGACGAATCCCACCCCGTATTTCGACGGGCTGACCTTCCACCGGATCATCCCCGGTTTCATGATCCAGGGTGGTTGCCCCTTGGGTGAAGGCTTCGGTGGCCCTGGGTTCATGTTCGACGACGAGATCAGCCCGGACAAGGACTTCTCGAAGCCGTACATCCTGGCCATGGCGAATGCCGGTAAGCGCGGCGGACGGGGGACCAATGGTTCCCAGTTCTTCATCACCGTTGCGCCGACGACCTGGCTGCACGGCAAGCACACCATCTTTGGTGAGGTCGCCGATGAGGAGAGCCGCAAGGTCGTAGACGCCATCGCCGGTGTCCGGACCGGAGCGAACGACAAGCCGGTGGAGCCGGTGGTCGTCAACAGCGTGACCGTGGCTGAGTGACCTGTCTGCAAGTTCCACGCTCGTGAACCAGAGCGTGCAGGACATGTGACGCCCCCCGGCACCCCCGGGGGGCGTCATGCGTTGGGGGTCGTGACAAGGAGGAAGTCCATGACCACGCCGTACGGTGCACCTTTGCCGGTGTCCGGCCCCATGTGCCCGCGCCATCAGGGTGTACTCACCTATGTCACCTGCCAGCGGTGTAACCGACCCGTCTGCCCGCAGTGCCAGGTTCCGGCCTCGGTGGGTGTCCACTGCGTGGATTGCTCCGCGGAGAGCCGTCGCAGCCGGCCTGCGGCGGTGCGACGTGCTTTGTCCGCAGAAGCGCAGCCGTATGTGACCTATGGGTTCACTGCGGTGATCTGTGTGGTCTACGTGGTGCAGCTGATCGTGCCCTCGCTGACGTCGAAGATGACTTTGGTGCCGATGCTGGCTTGGCGAGAGCCGTGGCGTCTGTTGACCAGTGCTTTGGTCCACGATCCGAACTTTCCGTTGCATCTGGTGGGCAATGCTTTGCTTCTGATCCTCCTGGGGAGGGTGGTGGAGCCGGCCCTGGGACACCTGCGCTACGCGGTGATGTGTGTATTGAGTGCCTTGGGTGGCTCGGTAGCCATCGTGTGGATGAGTGTGCCGCCGGAGAGTCCATTGACTCGGGATCTGAGCTGGGTGACTCCGGTGTTGGGTAGTTCGGCTATCGGCTATGGACTGATGTGCGCCCTTCTGGTCCGGGAGATGCGGGGGCGAGGCGATGTTCGAGGAGTGACCGTTCTGATCGTCCTGAACGTGGCTTTCTCCTTGATGATGCCGAATGTCTCCTGGCAGGGGCATCTTGGTGGCGCTGTGGCCGGTGCTTTGGCGACATGGCTGCTTTCTGCTGTGGGCTCACCGTTGAGGCCGCGGGCGCTCGCCTGGGCGGTGGCGGGAGTCGGGAGCCTGGTGATGGTGGGTGCCATCGTTGCCAGATTCGCTCTGGTATCTCCCTATTGGGGAGGTTTCTCCATCTGATTCCCGGGCTGAATCGCATAGCTCGTCGTTCAAGTGGGTCGCCTTGTGTCTCAACATGATCAGAGGGTTATCCACAGACTTATCCACAGTTGGGGATGAATAACAGCGGTGTAATCACAGTGATGTGAACAGCTGTGGACGAAGGAGGAAGCTCTCGTGGAAAACAGGGCTGGCCTCGGTGTTCATAATCCTGGAAGGACGTGCCGGTCCGAGTTATCCACAGAAGTTCTCCACAAGGCGTGTGGATAAGAGTGCTGATCTGTGGACAGAGCGCTCCGGACAGAACACCTCTGGGCACACAAGGGCAGCAACTCGTTCAGTAGGACGACCCACGCACGAAAGCGCGGCCACCCTACGGTGACCGCGCGCTCGTCAGAACTGCATCAACGCCAATTCGTCGTCATCAAGAAACCGGCTATCAGCAAACCGCCGCCGACTGCCAGGTTCCAGTTGCCCCACTGCTGTACTGGCAACTTACCCAGACTCACGTAGTAGACGACCACCCATAGGCAGCCCAGAATCATCAAGGTGACCATGACCGGAGCCCACCAAGAGGGACTCACATCATCGACCTTGGACTTCGGTTGAGACACCGGACGACGCACGCTCGTCGGAGCAGACTTCGCCTGTTTCTTGGCCGGGCGGGACTCACTCACTACGAACTCCTGATCGAACGCGATCCACAAGAAAGCCAGAATACCTCTCTAGGGTAAGTGCAGTCGGGTCGAAGGGTGTAGAACTCCGCCGAGTCGGGGAAGAGCCAGCGACTCACCGACGTCCCAGGACGATAGCCGACGGCCTTCTCGGCGGAAAGTACCCAGGAGAACATGCCCGACCCAGGCAAGATTCACTCAACGGCGACCGAACCGGGCCGACAATCAAATGTGACCAGCGAAACAGGAGCTCGTGGACAGCCTCCGAGCCGACACCGGGCCGTCGCTACCGTGACCGGAGTCCTCGGTGAACTGCTCATCACCTTCGGTCTCCTCGTACTCCTCTTCGTGGGATGGCAGGTGTGGTGGGTGACCCGTGCAGCCTCCCAGGCATCAGCCAGTGTGGTCTCCGACCTCGGCCGAGAATTCGCAGATCCCACTCTGCTCGGCGCATCCGGCACCACCGGCCCGGCACCAGCCACCGCCAGCGCGATCACGAATGCCAATACCACCGTTGGAAAAGCCTTTGGACTGATCACCGTTCCCCGCTTCGGCAATGGTCCACAACCGGTGCTGCAAGGTACCTCCACCGCTCAACTGGACAAAGGCATCGGACACGACCCCACCTCTGCCATGCCGGGTCAGATCGGCAACTTCGCCACCGCAGGCCACCGCGACACCTACAGTCACCCCTACAACCGCATCGATGCTCTCCGTGAAGGAGACGACATCGTCGTCGAAGTCAAGGATGGATGGGCTATCTACCAGGTCGACAACTCGAAGATCGTTCTCCCACATCAGGTCGAGGTCTTCGCCCCGACGCCCGACCGACCCGGAGTCACTCCCACCGAAGCCTGGATGACGCTGAT
Source organism: Austwickia chelonae (assembly GCF_003391095.1). Taxonomy (NCBI): domain Bacteria; kingdom Bacillati; phylum Actinomycetota; class Actinomycetes; order Micrococcales; family Dermatophilaceae; genus Austwickia; species Austwickia chelonae. Next base: position 22,281 of record NZ_CP031447.1, read on the forward strand.
CGCTTGTGAGCCGCACTGGACTGCACAGAAACGCTGGGTGGTCCACGCCAGACTCCACCACTGGATTCCTCGCAATACGGATACTCCTGATGCAGCCGCCAACCCTCTCGTGCGGGCAGCTCTCGCTGCGCCGAGCGATCGACCCCAAGGAAGATGACATGTACGCCGCACTCTGGCGCGTTCTACCAGGGCCAGCTCCTGCCCGTGCCCTGATCTGCGCCATCCTGCTCGCTATCGTCATCGCAGTCTGCTTCAGCTGGGTTTTCCCCTGGGTCGCCGAACGCTTGCCGGTCAACGATCCCAGCGTTACTGCACATGTCACCATGCCGGCGGGTACGACAGTACGCTGACGGGCGAGACAGCCCATCGAAGAGCGAAGAAGAGCCCCGTGACCAGGATTCTCGTCGTCGACAACTACGACAGCTTCGTCCACACCATCGTCGGATACGTCGAACAGATCGGCGCCGAGTGCGATATCCGTCGCAATGACGACATCGAACCGGACGAGTGCCGCTCCTACAACGGTGTCCTCATCTCACCAGGGCCAGGCGATCCCGAATCTGCGGGGGTCAGCATCGACATGATCCGAGCTTGTGCACGGGAAGACATCCCGATGCTCGGTATCTGCCTAGGACACCAAGCACTCACTGTGGCCTACGGAGGTGTCGTCGGTCGGGCCCCGGAGCTCCTCCACGGAAAGACTTCTCCAGTGCATCACGATGGTGAGGGAGTGTTCGAAGGCTTGACCTCGCCTTTCACCGCGACCAGGTACCACTCCCTGGCCAGCGTGCCGGAAAGTCTCCCTGACGTCCTGAAGGTCACGGCACACACCGAATCCGGGATCATCATGGGCATCAGACACCGTGACAAAGAACTTCACGGCGTCCAATTCCACCCGGAAAGCGTGCTCAGCGAAGGCGGACATCGACTGATCGCCAACTGGCTGCTCAGGTGCGGACTCGAGGACGCCGTCGAGCGTGCCACCGGACTCAGCCCGCTGGTGGACAGCGACTCCGTGGCGAACGTACGGGTCAGCGGCTAACGGACAGGGTTGCCAGCCGGAGGCTGCAACGGCGGCGCGACCGGCGGCGGCGGAACCGGCTGAGGCAATGATGCCGTCGGCGACGGGGGCTTCGGCGTAGTCGTCGGTTTCGTCGGGGGCAGAGGATCTGACGGAACCGTGACTGTCACCGTGGGTACTGCACGGGGTCGTTCCCGGATGATCGTAGTCCGTACCTCGGTGCCCATCGGGACGCTCTGCCCTGCATAGTCATGACGTTGGACCGTCCCGGCCACACCATGGCCGTCGATATATGAGGGCACCAGCTTCAGCCCCAGCTTGATCAGGATCGCCCGGGCTTCGCTCTCCGGTTTGCCGGACAGATCAGGGACCCTGACCTTGCCATTGCTCACATACAAGGTGACCGTGGCGCCTTCAGGCACTGTGGCGCCCGCCTTGGGATCGGTTCGGACCACCCGGTCAGGCCCTTGCTCGTTGCTCTCCACCGATTCGACCCGGACCACCAGGCCCGCATCCTTCAGGATGGACTGAGCCCCGGCCTGGTCGTAATTGGTCAGCTCAGGGATCGTCACATTGCCCGGCCCTGAACTGACATCGAGACTCACCCGGCTGCCGGAAGGAGCCTGCAAGCCCCCCTCAGGGCTTTGACGCACCACAATGCCTTCAGCTGCTTTGTTGGGAACCCGGCGAATATCGGCCGCCAAGCCCAGTCGCATCAGCTCGTCCTGTGCATCCTGCAAGGTCTTCGTTCGGACATCAGGAACCGTCACCCCACCGACATCACCGATCTTGCCCTGATAGGCCAGGATGCCCATCGTGACCACCAACGCCAGCCCGATCGCGGAGGCCACCGCGATCAAGAGCTGCCGACGCCGCGAAACCCGAGGCAGAACCAACGGTAGCGAATCCGTCGAGGAATCCTTCTTCCCCGATGATTCTCCCGGCTGGCCACCTTCCCCGGACTGCTCTGGCTCACCGCCCTTGGCGGTCGCCACCTCCTGAACCGTGGTTTCCGCATCGGCTGGATCCACAGGAACAGGGAGAAGCACCGCGATGCTTGGCTTACGCCCTGCGGCCAAGGCCTCCAGATCTGCGGCGAACTCGCTCGCGCTGGAGTACCTCTCCTGAGGCTCCTTGGCCAAGGAGTGCAGCACCACAGCGTCGATCTCGGCAGAGAGTGTCTCATCGTGGACCGACGGAGGCTGTGGGGTCTGTCCGACATGTTGATAGGCGATGGCCAGCGGGCTGTCCCCGGTGAACGGTGGACGGCCGGTCAGCAACTCGTAGAGCACACACCCGGACGAATAGACATCGGCTCGAGCGTCAATGCTCTTCCCCTGCGCCTGCTCCGGGGAGAGGTACTGGGCGGTGCCCACCACTACCGATGTATTCGTCAGTGTCGCAGCTGAGTCGGCGATAGCCCGGGCAATGCCGAAGTCGGTGAGTTTGACCTCGCCTTCAGTGGTGACCATCACATTGGCCGGTTTGATGTCCCGGTGTACCAGCCCGTTCGCGTGGCTGAACGAGAGCGCCCGCAAAGTGGCTGCCATGATCCGGCAGGCCTCTGCCGGCTCCATCGGCCCGCCACGTTCGTGCAGCATCTCCCGCAGGGTTTTGCCGTGGACCCGTTCCATGACGATGAAAGGAACGGCGATGTCCGCGCCGCCCAATTCCGTGGCCGAATCCTCACCGGAGTCGTACACCGCCACGATCGAGGCATGGTTCAGACCGGCCGCAGACTGAGCCTCTCGTCGAAAACGTTGGAGGAAGCTCACATCCCGGGCGAGATCCGAACGAAGAACTTTGACCGCGACCTCACGGCCCAGACGGGTGTCCCAGCCGGCGTGGACCTCAGCCATACCACCGCGGCCGATGAGTTCGCCGATTTGGTAGCGGCCGACCAAGACCCGTTCGTCGGTCATGGTCGATTCACTCCCCTCAGCAGGCATCGGCTCGGTCAACACAGCTCCCTAGAAAAGCGTCTGGACAAGGTGGTGCGGTCGCTGGGTCAGTTAACGCTGCCCGGAGGTCGGCGATGTGGAAGAACGCTCCCGCAACCCCATACTGACGGTCAGCGTGATCGGTCGGTCCAACGGTTGAACACCCGCGGGACTGATGTCAACGACCGTACCTGCTGGGAGCTCCGACTCCACATCCTTGGTCGAGATATTCGTGAAGCCTCGCCGGCCCAATGCTCCCGCGACGATCTGAGCATCCTTGCCGCGGTAAGTAGCTAGATCAATGCTTCCTGAGGAGGATGCAGGTTTCTGGGGCGACGAGGGTGCGCTACTCGGACGAGAAGGAGGTTGCGAGGAAGACGAGGACGATGAAGACGAGGACGAAGCCGACGAGGATGACGAAGACGACGACTCCGAAGAAGTGTTCGGCGGAGCCGAGATCGACACCCCGGACGAGGGCTTCGGTGATGACTTCCCGCTCTCGCCCACCAGGCCGGTCATCCGCAACACGGCGAAGATCGCCACGAGGGTGAGTACGCCGAAACCGGCCACCATCCACGGATTCGTCTTGCGGCTCGGCGGGGGCACCGGACGCGATGGCCCTGACTGTGCCGCACCGTACCGGTCAGCAGGGTGAGTCGCATACGCGGTGGGTGAGGTCAGTTGCCTGGTCGAGGACTGCTCTGGCATTTGCCTGGTGTGTGCAAAGCCCTGGGGTACGGCCGCTGCGGCCGCAGCAGGCCCGCCCTTCATCGCTTTCGCCACGGCCCGGGCGCTTTCCGGGCGTTGCGAAGGATCCTTCGCCAGGCAGCTCTCGATCACCGCAGCCATCGCATTGGGCACGGTGACCGGCAGCGGCGGCGGCACATTGTGGACGTGGGCCATCGCGGTGGCCACGGCCGACCCCTCGTCGAAGAGACGCTCCCCGGTCAACAGCTCGTAAGCCACGCAACCCAACGAGTAGATGTCCGAGCTGCCGGAGACCGTCTTCCCCATCGCCTGCTCCGGAGAGATGTACTGGGCGGTGCCCATCACCTCGCCGGTACGAGTCATCGGGGCAGCATCCTTGGCCCGGGCGATACCGAAGTCGGTGAGCTTCGCCACCCCGTCCGGACGCAGCAGGATGTTCGCCGGCTTCACATCACGGTGGATGACCCCGGCTTCATGGGCTGCCTGCAAAGCCTCGGCGCACTGCCCGATGATCATCGCGGTCCGTCGAGGAGACTGCGCGCCCTGCTCTCGAATGATCTGTGAGAGCGGCTCTCCCTCCACGAATTCCATGACCAGCCAGGACGCACCGTCATCTTCGCCGTAGTCGTACACCGTGGCGATATTGGGGTGACCCAATAGCGCCGTATGACGTGCCTCCTCGCGGAAACGCTCAGCGAAACCCTCCTGCTGGGCCAAGTTCGCGGAGAGGAGCTTGATGGCGACGGTGCGGCCCAGGACACGGTCACTGGCCCGCCACACCTCACCCATGCCACCTACGGCGATGCGAGAGACGAGGGTGTAACGATTACCGAAGACGGTACCCGGGTCGATGCTCATCGATTGATCACAGCCTTCATGACTTCCTGCGCCAAAGGTGCGGCGTTGAACGAGGGACCGGGGCCCGGCGCAGGCAGACCGCCGTTTTCGACGAGAACCGCGACCGCAACTTTCGGGTCGTCAGCCGGGGCGAAGGACATGAACCAGGCATGAGGTGCAAGAGCACGACCCTGAGCGTCGTGGTTCTCCGCAGTACCGGACTTTCCTGCGACCTTCACACCAGGGATCCGAGCAGCCGCGCCGGTGCCGACCGGTGACTCGGTGACCTGGACCATCATGCGGTTCAGCGCGGCGGCGATCGGCTCGGTCGTCGCTCGGGAGTACTCCTGGGGTTTCGTGGTGTCGATCACGTCCAGGCCGGAGCCTCGGGTCTGACGCACGAGATAGGGCTTCATCACCGAGCCCTTGTTGGCCACACCCGCGGCGATCATCGCGATCTGCAAGGGGGTGACGTGGACGTCCTGCTGGCCGATGGCGGTGTAGGCGATCTTCGGCGGAGTGTCCATGACCCCGGTGGTCGACGGAGTGACCTTCATCGGGATGGAGAGTTTCTCACCGACCCCGAACTTCTTGGCCTGAGCCTTGAATGCATCCGCGCCCAGATCCAGCCCCAACTGGCCGAAAGCGGTGTTGCAGGACATGGCCATGGCCTCGGTCATGGTGACCTCACCGCTGCCGCAGGGACCACGCCAGTCGTTGGGCAGCTTCGCCGACGTCTGCGGGATGGACAGTTGCGCGACCCCGGTCAGCTTCGAGTTCTCGTCTTTTCCTTGTGCCATGCCCGCCGCTGCGGTGATGACCTTGAAGACCGAACCTGCTGGGTAGAGGTCACCGGCGATCGCACGGTTCACCAACGGCTTCGAGGGGTCGGTGTTCAGGCTCTTCCACGCTTTTTGCGCATTGCTGCCGTCGAGAGTGGCGATGGTGTTCGGGTCGTAGTGGGGATGGCTGACCATCGCAAGGATCGCCCCAGTCTTCGGGTCGAGGGCCACGATCGCGCCTCGACGATTACCCAAAGCCTTGTCGGCGGCCTGCTGGACCTTCGGATCGATCGTGAGCTCGAGGTTCACGCCAGTAGGGCGTTTTCCGGTCAACAGATCGCCTAGACGCCGATAGAAAAGAGCGTCCGACTGCCCGGACAGCAGTTCGTTGTTGGTCAGCTCGAGAGCATTCGCTCCATACCCCAGGGAGAACCACCCGGTGAGATGCCCGTACAACGGGCCCTGCGGGTAGGAACGCTTGAACTTGATGTTGCCGTCGTTCTTGTCGGAACGTGCAATCTGTGTCTGATCGACCAGGATCGCTCCACGTTCCTGCTCGTAGGCGGACAACAACGTACGTCGGTTCCCCGGGCGGTCACGCAAGGTCTTGGCGTCGGCGTACTGGACCCATGACCCGAAGACCAGCAGTAGCGCGAACATTCCGGCAACCAGGACTGACAGGCGGCGGATAGGCGCGTTCATGGACTCTTCACCACACTCGTGGGCGCGTCGGCAGCGGCAGAGGTCTCATCGGGATCCGGCAGCGGCCGACGCGCGTGATCGCTGATCCGAAGCAGGATCGCCACGATGGCCCAGTTGGCCAAGAGCGATGAACCGCCCGCGGAGAGGAAGGGCGTGGTGAGACCGGTCAACGGAATGACACGCAGGACGCCACCGACGATGGTGAAGACCTGCAGCGCCATAGTGAAGGACAGACCCGCGGCCAGGAGCTTGCCGAAGCCATCGCGCGTGCCCAGGGCGGTCCGTAGACCGCGTTCGATCAGAAGAGCATAGAGGATGAGGATCGCGAAGATTCCAACGAGCCCCAATTCCTCACCGAGGCTAGCGATGATGAAGTCGCTGTCAGCCAGTGGAGTGATATTCGGTCGCCCCTGGCCCAAACCGGTTCCGAGCATTCCGCCAGCGCCTAGACCGTACAGGCCCTGACGCAGCTGGTAACTCTGCTCGAAGTACTGCTCCGCCCACGGGTCCAACCAGATGTGCACCCGGCGTTGAAGGTGCGCGAACAACAGGTAAGCCACGAAAGCGCCACCGCAGAACAACGTCATCCCGATCGCGATCCAGCTCTTCCGCTCCGTCGCGATGTACAACATCCCCACGAAGAGACCGAAGAAGAGCAGCGATGTACCCAGGTCGCGCTGAAAGACCAGAACCGCGACCGAGAGCGCCCAGGCAATCAGGATCGGGCCGAGGTCACGAGCCCGAGGAAGACGGATACCGAAGATCTCCTTACCCGCCAAAGAGAGCGCATCACGGGTCTGGATGAGATAGCCGGCGAAGAAGACCGCCAGCAGGATCTTGGCCAACTCACCGGGCTGGAAGGAGAAGGGCCCGATCCGGATCCAGATCTGGGCACCGCCAGCCTCGACACCGAGCACCGGCAACAAGGGGAGGAGCAGTGCGACCAGGCCAGAAGCCATCGCGGTGAAGGTGTACCTGCGCAGGATGCGATGGTCGCGTAGAGCGATCAGCACGACCGAGGCCACGACCATCGACAGCCCAGCCCACATGATCTGGCGAGGCGCGACTCCGGAACTGCTGCCCACCGCGATGTCCAACCGGTGAATGATCACGATGCCCAAGCCGTTCAACAACGTGGCCACCGGCAACATCAAGGGGTCGGCATAGGCTGCCCGCCAACGGAGCACCAGGTGAAAACCTATGGCGAAGGCCAACACCCACACGCCCTGCGTGAACAGGTCAACCGGGATCTTCCCAGTAGTGGCCAGACCGACGTTCAAGTAGGCGAGCAGCACGATGATGACCGCGAAGATCAACAGTACGAGCTCGATGTTGCGTCGCGTACGGGGACGAAAAGTGCTCACCGTGGTCATGGCGATGTCCCGCACGGCGACGTGAATCGCTTGTTACGGCACTCGTGCGCCGCCTTACGCATCTCATCGACGCGTTGCCGGGCGAAGCGGAGATCACCGCGCATCTCCCCATCCAACCGTGTACGCCACATCTCCGGAAGATCCGATACCGGTACATCGCTCTGGGTCTCCACCTGCGAAAGATGGATCGACCCCAAGGTCTGGGGTACGCCACGGTAGATGGCGACCTTCCCGTCGGAGTGCCCGACGTAGTACTGACTCTGAGCCCACTGCCACCCACTGAATGCAGCCGCGCCCAAGGCAAGGGACAGGACCGAGATGATGACGACCACCCGGACCCATGAACGGGAATGCGGATCGTCGTCGTCATCGTCGACATCGTCCTCATGCGGAGAGCCAGCAGCCATCCGAGCCAACGCTGCCGCTTTTTCTGCAGGTGAAGCAGGAACCCCAGCTACCCGGTGGCGCCGTTCTGCAGCGGCACCCACGATGGTCGGCTGCGGGGAGACATCGACCGCGGTGGGCACGATATCTCCCAGGACACAGGTGACATTGTCCGGAGCGCCGCTGCGCATGGCCAGATCGACGAGTCGCCGTGCGGTCTCCAGAGGGTCGTAACCCATCCGGATGACCTCCGAGATCGTGTCGAAGGCGACGTAATCGGACAGGCCGTCCGAGCAGATCAGGTAACGGTCCCCGATCCGGGGCTCCCGCATCGACAGATCCGGCTCATCACCAGGAGCACCGGTCAACACCCTGGTCACCAGCGAGCGTTGCGGGTGATACTCAGCCTCCTCCTTGGTGATCCGGCCTGAATCGACCAAGGTTTGTACGAAGCTGTGGTCCTTGGTGATCTGGAAGAACTCTTCACCACGCAACAGATAGGCGCGGCTGTCGCCGATATGGACCAGCGCCAGGCCATGAGAACCAGCCTTCATCAACGCGGTCAGGGTCGTCCCCATCCCCGCCAACTCGGGATTGGCCTCCATTTCGGAAGCCAAGGCCTCATTGGCCTCCGAAATGGAAGCTGCGAGGATGTCCAAAGCATCGTCGGATCCGTGGCTGTCCCCGTCCAATGGGGCAAGCCTGGCCAGAACCAAGGACGAGGCCACATTTCCGCCGGCATGGCCACCCATGCCATCGGCCACCGCCAACAGGTGCGGGCCGGCATAACCGGAGTCTTCGTTCCGCGATCTCACCAGACCGACATCCGTATGAGCCGCGAAGTCCAGGGCAAAGGTCATGGACTACCGCCTGAGTTCCAGCACCGTGGTGCCGATCCTCAGCTGGCTACCGTCACGCATCTCAATCGGTTGCGAGATGCGCTGCCCGGATACGAAAGTGCCATTGGTGGAGTTGAGGTCCTCGAGATACCAATGCCCTGCCTCTTCGAAGATGCGGGCATGACGGCCCGAAGAGAAGTCGTCATCGAGGACGAGGGTGCACTCCGGGTTACGACCCAGAAGTACCCCCGACGCCCGAAGCGGCACTGTCGTGCCGCGCAACGGGCCTTCCACGATGACCAGCGAACGCAACCCACGCCCCCGACGCTCTGCTCGACTAGAAGGCACATTCGAGGTCGGACGAACTTTCGCCCGACCGTCGGCAGCCTTCTTCACGATGCGAGTTCCGTACAGGTCGCTGCGGATTACCCCAACGATGCTGAAGACGAAGAGCCACATCAAGATGAGCAGACCGAGCCGTACAGCGGTGAGGGTGAGTTCGCTCAAAGTCCCTTCACCGCCTGCCGGAGCGGATGACCAAGCTGGTCCTCCCGAGGGTGATCCTGTCTCCGTCGGTCACATGCTGGCTGGTGATCCGGTCACCGTTCACGAACGTGCCATTGGTCGAGCCCAGATCGCGCACCGAAATGGCGAAGTGCGGCCCGTCATGGGTCACCCGGATCTCGGCATGACGACGGCTGATACCGGCGTCTTCCAAGGTGATGTCGACATGAGGGTCCCGTCCCAGCACGGTCAACGCGCTCAGCAGCGGATATCCATGCCCGTCCATGTCCAGCCACGGGCGCTCGGTCGGGTCGACCCGAGCTGCCGAAGGCCGCGACGGGGCTTCCCGGGGATCCCGGTCGTAGTCGTCGTATTCCCTGCCGCCATAAGCGGCATCCCGGCCGACAGGAGCCTGCGACGACCAGCGGTCGGCCTGAGCTTCCTGGTACGGGTCGTACGGGTCCCGACGGGGGTCTTGCGCCGCATACGGGTCATGAGGCTGACCGTAGGGGTCGCGTCGCGGGTCGGGATCGGCGTACGGGTCCCGACGGGGGTCTTGCGCCGCATACGGGTCATGAGGCTGACCGTAGGGGTCGCGTCGCGGGTCGGGATCGGCGTACGGGTCCCGACGGGGGTCTTGCGCCGCATACGGGTCATGAGGCTGACCGTAGGGGTCGCGTCGCGGGTCGGGATCGGCGTACGGGTCCCGACGGGGGTCTTGCGCCGCATACGGGTCATGAGGCTGACCATAAGGATCGACCGCTCCTGCGCGACCCGCCGCAGCGGTGCTCGCCAGGGAACCAGCTGCCGCACTCGCTGCGTGACTGGCCAATCCGGCCGGACCTTCCGCCGGGGCCTCTGCCTCCGACGAACGGAACGGATGTGCTCTGCGCAATTCTTCGGCATGTTGACGACGCCGCATCTCGGCCGCCTCCTGCGGATCTTCCTCCAGCTCCCCTTCGGGGATGCGTTTGGCTGTGGCCGGACGAACCCGGAACACTCCGGTCTCCAATTCCTCGCGGGAACGGAAGTCGATGTGGAACGGCCCACCCGGAACATAATGTTGCTGCTCGGCATGTTCTTCAACGCTGGCGATCAGCTCTTCCGCCAACACGTCGGCATAACTCGTCAGTCGCTCGTAATCACTGGGGGACAGATCGATGACGAAAAGATTGGGCACCACGGTGCGCCCTCTGCCGACCACGGCAGCACGGTCATCCATGGCCCGTCGCATCGCCGAAGCGATCTCGACGGGTTGAACCTCTGCACGGAACGCCCGCGCGAAGGCGCCGTTGACGGCACTTTCGAGCTTGCGCTCGACTCTATCGAACAGGCCCACGACGCTCCCTCCTCACGCGACAACTCATATCCAGCGTATCTGTACGACCTGGTAGAGACCTGAACCCACCCGGTCGTGACGGTATATGCCCAGCTCTCACATCTCCTCGTGAGTGTCTGGGTCATAACCCCATTGACGCCCGTTCGGACGTCCTAGTCCAGTGATCGTAACTATTTCTTCCGCGGACAGCTCAAAGTTGAAAAGGTCGAGGTTGTCCTTTTGCCGAGACGGATCAGCTGACTTGGGCAGCGGAAGGCAGCCTCGCTGAAGGTGCCAACGCAGAATGACCTGCGCCGAAGACACCCCGTTCCTGACTGCGATCTCCTCGATCTGGGAAGCGACCCGCTTCATGCGAGCCACTGGACTCCACGACTGGGTGACGATTCCCATCCGCCTATGGACACGAAGCATTTCCTCCTGCGGGAAGGAAGGATGAACCTCGATCTGGTTCACCGCCGGCACCACCCCCGTCGCGGAGATGACGTCCTGCAGGTGGCGTTCTGAATGGTTCGACACCCCGATGCTGCGGACGAGGCCTCGCTCACGACAGGCCACCAGGGCCTGGAAGGCTTCGACATACTGACCAACGCTCGGGTTCGGCCAGTGGACGAGAACCAGGTCGAGCTGGTCGAGCTTCATCAACCGCAGGCTTTCCTCCACACAATGCACCGCATCGTCATGGGCGTGGAAACGGCCCGGTATTTTGGTCGCCACCAGGACTTCTTCGCGGGGGACGCCGCTGCGTCGAAGTGCTTCGCCGACCTCCTGCTCGTTCTCGTAGTTCACCGCCGAATCGATCAAACGGTACCCGGCTTCCAAAGCGGAGACCATCGCTACGATCCCCTCCTCCCCCCGGAGCGGATAGGTGCCCAGTCCGATCTGGGGCACGACGACGCCGTCGTTCAGCATGTAGGTAGGAACGGTCATCTCGATGCTCTCTCTCGGACACAAATTAAGGACCTGGCTCCCCCGACCGTACGGCCTGGAGCCTGCCTTTACCGAGCGGGGCAATCTCTCAACCAAGGGGAGAAGACCCTTCCACGAGCAGCTCGTCTCATCATGCAGACCGCTTTGGGTGTGCTTTGAGCAGCGCGAATTCGCGTATTCACTCATCCGTGTCGGGCTACTGGAAGGTACGACTTCCCTTACCCGCAGGTCACCTTGAGGGTGGAGAGCATGTTCACCCTTGAAGACCTCGACCTGTCCGAAGAGCTCGAATTCTTCCGTGCACACGGAACTGACCTCATGAGTGCACCGGAGCAGGACGACCAGGCAACGACCTCACCCGAGGCAGATGCTCGGCTGCACCCCGCCGACTACTTCATCGCCGGGGTCTAAACCGCGACCCTCTGCTGACACGGCGTCGTCCTGCGAGGTCATGCCTTCGCCGGGCGACGCCGACCCCACAACATCAGACCGATGCCGGCCAGGGTGGAGATACCGCCCAACCCGGCAGCTAATACCGTCAACACCACATCGAGGGTGCCGACCGGGCGGCCGGCCTTCGCAGCCTCGATATCTCCCGAGCAGGTCACGGTGTAGTCCCCGCCCTGACGGGCCGTGAAGATCGAAGAGCTCTGCCACAACACGTCAGAACCCTGGAGCAGGACCGGGCTGGCGTGCTCCACGGACACCGGGGCGTCCTCCCCATCGGCCACGACACACTGCGAAGCCCCACTGCCCCGCTCTGTGTACAACATCCGTTGTTCACCGGCGTCCAAGCGGATGATCACCGGCTGCCCCTGAGGCAGCCGCACTGCATTGCCGATCGTTTCAGCCGACATCGAACCCAGATGCATGGCAGCTATGCCCATCGTGAGCAAACCCACGATGAACAGGCCGATGCCCAACCCCGTCAAATGACGCCAAGGATGTGTCGGAGGGTGGAAAAGCACATGATCGTGATCCGTCAGGTCATGGTCCGCGAGGTCGCTGTCAACGCCCTCGCGGAGAGACGACGGGTTCTCTTCCTGATGTTTTCCGTCAGCTTTTTCCACGCTCTCGACGTGCGCAGGTGACGAAGACTCGGCGAGTGGGGCTGCGGCCGGACTCTGATCAGGCGCCACCTCGGAATCAGACCCAGGGCGCCGTGACGAATCCCGTCCGGGCGGCGAAGGCTGCTCAGTCATGACTCTCCCAGCGACGGCGGCACCCGCGAATCACGGGCCACCACCACTGTATCCAGAGAGAACAGCTTGCTTCTCCCCTCGTCCCCGCTGCAAGGTCACTTCCGGTGCGGCCAGAAACGCTCGTACCACTTCGGCTCCTGCTCACCGATCTCCATCTCGACGACAACCACATCGCCGAACAGGGAGTAGGAACGGACCGTGACCCGCGGGGAATCCGGCGAAGGAGCCGTACGACGCCGATCTTCCAGATCGCCGAAGATCGAGGAACCACCCAGGGACACATCCGTTCCTGGCGGCACGATGACTTTGACATCCCCGAACAGCTGCCAGGTCTTCATCTGCACCTCTGCGGCGGAGAACGACGCCTCCCGCAAATCGAAGATGCAGTCCCCGAAGACGCCCAACGTGGTCGACCGCTCGGCCACCGTCCACGGCCCCCGACGAGTCACATCACCGAAGAAAAGGACAGACCACCCCTTCGAGGGAGATTTCGAGCCCTCAGGCCGGCGTGTGATGACCGGCCCCCGTCGACCTGGACGCGGTCGATCGGTGAGGACCCCTCCCTCTCCGATGACAGGCATGTCGAAATACGCGACCGGACCAGGTGGGGGATCTCCAGGAAGCCGATCCTGCGGTTCCTTGCCGTGGCGAGGCTGCGTCATAAGAGCACCTTATGACGCAGCGCCCACAAGTAGCCAGAGAGAGGGGCAGCCTGGGCAAGGGGTGCCCCATCAGCCAGGAAGCTACTCCACGTGTCGAAATGAGCGGTGTTCCCGGGACGAAGAACGGGGTGCGGCCTCAACCCGGCCGCACCCCGTCACCTCGATACGAGAAGCGTCGATCAGTCGTCGGACTTCTCGATGACCTCAGCAAAATCAGGGCTCGGCGTCCCTGTGCCGTACAGCCGTTTGTTCACCAGGAAAGTCACGAACCACAGCCCGATCCCGACCACCAACAGGACCCCGCCGATCGCGAAGTCACGCGGGTTACGGCCGGAGAACGGGCTGGCGAGGAAAGCGGAGAAGAGCCCGCCCAAGATCGGCAGGAAGGTCGGGGTCCTGAAATGGGAATGAGCGACCTTGTCCCGGCGCAGCACCAGGACGGCGATATTCACGATGGTGAAGACGACCAACAGCAGGAAAGCCGTCGTACCGCCCAGGTCCTCAAGGTCGGCCCAAGCTACCAGCGCGAAAGCCAACAGCGTGGTGAACACGATGGCCACCCACGGGGTGCGACGGACCGGAAGAACCTTGCCCAGCATGTGCGGAAGCACCCGCTCGCGGCTCATGCCGTAGACCAGGCGGCTGGCCATCAGCATGTTCAACAGCGCCGTATTGGCAACAGCGAACATCGTGACCACGGCGAAGACACCCACCGGGAACCCTGGCCATCCCGCTTCCAAGACCTGGATCAACGGAGTACTTCCCTGACTGAGTTTCTCGGCCGGGACCAACGAGATGGCGGAGATGGCGACCAGCAGGTAGACGCATCCGGCCAAGGACAAAGCGATCAGCATGATCTTCGGGAAGGTCTTTGCCGGATCCTTGGTCTCTTCGGCCATGTTGACGCTGTCCTCGAAACCGACCATGGCGAAGAAGGCCAAGGCGGTGGCCGCCGTCACAGCACTGAAAGCAGACTCCCCTTCGGGGAAAGAGATATCCATCAGGTGACTGGTGTCACCTTTGCCGCTCAACAAGGCATACAGGCCTACTCCGACGATCAGGGTCAGACCAGACATTTCGACCAAGGTCAGCACCACATTCAGCTTCACCGACTCGCTGACACCACGCAGGTTCACCAGCGCAATCACGGTGAGGAAGAACAGCGCGCCGACCACCATGAAACCCTGGTCGGACTTCCACCCAGCCGCCTTCGCGAAATTCGCAGCAAAGGCTTTTGCCGCAGATGACGACGAGGTCAGCCCCGAAGCCATGACGGTGAAAGCGACCAAAAAGGTCAGGAAGTGGACGTTGAACGCGCGATGGGTGTAGGTCGCGGCACCACCGGCTCGCGGATATTTCGTGACCAGCTCCAGATAGCTGCACGCGGTGATCATCGCGACAAGGAAGGCGCAGAGGAACGGTAACCAGACCGCCCCTCCGACCTCCTTGGCGACCTTGCCGGTCAAGGCATAGACGCCTGTGCCCAGGACGTCACCCATGATGAAAAGCAGAAGAAGTGCGGGGCCGATAGCTCTCTTGAGTTCTTCCTTCTCAGTCGAGCCGGAGGCGCCCGCAGGAGTTGCGGCAGGCGCAATGTCATTTGCCATGGAGAGAGCCTGCACTGTCGAAGGCCGATCTGGACAGCCCAAATGACAACGATTTCTCGCAAAGTTGTTACAGAGAACCCACCAAAAGGGGAAAAAATCGGCAAAATTGCCGACAGCAATCCAGGGTCAGGGCCCCGTCCCGGTCAGCCTCCGCAGTCGCATCGCCCCGTCGCAGGTAGAGCCATGAAGCATCGGTCGCAGATTTTCAAAGGCGCAGGCTCAGGCTTGGCAGGCTTCGAAACGGCAGCCTTTCTAGGTCGACTCACCCGTGGCTCTGCCGGTTGACGCGGTGCCGAGACCCGGGCTGCACGCGTCGCCCGGGGAGCAGGTTCCGGAGCCATCGCACGCACCGGTTGGAAGGTCTTGGGCTCAGGGAACCCCCACAATGTGGCCAGTTCCACCGCCTCGGGGATCGGACGCATCAAGGGGCCATGTGGCACCCGGTAGCGTCCACGAACCCCAGCACGCCAACTGTCGCGCAGCGCGACCAACCCCTGGCCGATCCGAAAATGCTCCCACTTGCCACTCTCCCCGAGAGTGATCGCGAAGAACTCCGAGCCCGTCCACAAACACATCGCGCTGCGGGTCCCCGGTACCCCATCGATCCAGATCCCCATCGGGGTCTGGGCCTCCATCATCAACTCCAAGGCGGCCAAGGTCGGCTCTCCGAAGCGGCCGCAGATACGCACCGCCCGTCGACCCATGATTTCCACTCCACAACCGCGACCCTTGGCTACCAAGGACACGGCGACCACGTCAGCCGAAGGGTCGGACGAATCATGCGGGGCCTGCCCGCCGGGTGCTGCGGACTCGCTCATGACTCCACTTCTACCAGGAGATGCTGAACAGCTCGAACCCGCCGGGGTGCATCAGCTCCGCCCACGCGCGACAACAGCGATCTCACGGAGAATATCCGCCGAGAACGCGTGACCCGGCTGATTGGATGAAGTCCATGTCGCGGCGTGCACTTCTTCTTTTCCTCGGGCTCGCGCTTTTCTGGGGGATCCCTTACCTCCTCATCAAATACGCGCTCCTCTCCTTCACCCCGGCCACCTTGGTCATGCTGCGGACCCTGATCGGAGGTCTCGTCCTCCTCCCCCTCGCCCTCAGGGAAAAAGCCTTTCCAGCGGTGGCCCGACACTGGCCGGCCGTCCTGGTCTACACCCTCGTCGAGATCGTCATCCCCTGGCCTGCTCTCAGCCACGCCGAACAAGTCATCCCCAGCGGGCTCGCCGCTCTCCTCATCTCGGCCGTTCCCGTCGTCGGAGTACTGCTCGGACTGGCCACTCGGCGACAAGAACATCTCGGGCGATCCGGAATCGCCGGTCTCATGCTCGGGCTCGGCGGGGTCGGGCTGCTCGTCGGACATCACAGCATCAGCCCGCAACAGCCAGGAACCGGACTCGCCCTGCTCGAGATGGCTGCGGTCGTCCTGGGCTACGCCGCAGGACCGCTCATCATCCACCGTTGGCTTCGTGACGTCCCCTCCAGCGGCATCATCGTCGTCAGTCTGCTCGTACCGGCACTTCTCCTGACGCCCCTGGCCGTCGCCCAATGGCCGACCCGGATCGAGAGCAGCGCGGTCATCGCAGTGATCCTCCTCGGTCTGATCAGTACGGCGCTGGCCTTCCTGGCGCTCTTCGCGCTCGTGCGTGAGGTCGGCGCCGTCCGGGCCACCGTAGTCACCTACCTCAACCCCGCCGTCGCGATCATCGTCGGCGCGATCTTCTTGAAAGAACCCATCACCGCCACGACGCTCGCCGGATTCGTCGCCGTCGTCGGCGGCTCGGTCCTCGTGCATCGACGTCCGGCGGCAGCCACCGACAACGCAGGGAACGTCCAGGCCACAGCAACACCTGACCCCGGGCACCCGAACCCTCAGGCATAACGTTCCAAGACCGCCACAGCCGATGCGCCACAGCTGGCCCCGAACGAGCGCATCATCGCCAGATCCACCTCACGATGCGCCCACAGGCACGCCGGGTCGATCAACCAATGACGCCCGGACAACAACTCCTCAGGAACCAACACGTCACCCATGCCATCCGGCCTATCACGCCGTGTGAAAGCTCAGAGCGAGGCAGCACCGGCCGACGAATACCAGCGGGAGCAGTGCCGAGCATCCACCCGTCGCCTCCCGACAACCCACCGTCAGGACCGAGGAACGACCATGCTCGTACTGCGCACCATCCCGACCGCCGACCTTCCGCCAGCACTTCCTGGACGTCACGACCTACCCGGCTGCCTCGCCGGAGATGCACCAGTCACCGACCACTGCTGTGAGTTCCACCGCGCCGACTGGGCCCGCGCCGTACGTTGCGCGACCTGGGCCTGGTACTGCAGGCGACCCGACGAGAGCCCTCAGGACTTCCTCGAACAAGCGATCAACCTGCCTGACCGGGTACTGGAAGCCGCGCGATCTCTGCTCGTCGACCCGATCATCCTGCACATGGAAGGTGGACGGCCCGCCGCCATCGCGGGTGGACATATGCGGGTCGCGGTCCTGCGCCAACAGCGAAGCTCGCATGCCATCGTCGAATGTTTCAAGATCGACGAGGCTCCTATCGCCGGTGAATTCCTGGCCCCTGAACTGGTCATCCGAGGCTGATCCCGAACAGTCGGACCCGTTGCCACGGACATGACAAGGGTCCGGCACCCCCTGGATGCTGGACCCGTACGGGGGACCCGTGTCTTAGTCGCGAGCTGCCGCGCGGGCGTTGTGCTCGGCGATCAATCTCTTCTCCTCCGGGCCGACCATGGCGAGGAGGCCCACCGACAGCACCGCACAAGCGGTCAACAAGGCGTAGGCGACATGCCACCCGTAGTGCTGCGCGACGATACCGATCCCCGTCGATGCCATCGTCGCGCCCAGGACGTACCCGAACAGGCCGGTGAACCCGGCTGCCGTACCTGCCACGTGGCGAGGCGACATGTCCAGGGCCTGCAGGCCGATCAACATGACCGGTCCGTACACGAAGGCGCCGATGAAGAACAGGTAGACCATCAGCACCCAGAAGGGCGTACCCACCGGGGACAACCAGTAGAGAACGATGAAGACCGCGACGCCCAACATGAAGGTGACACCGGTGCGACTGCGGTTGCCGGCAAAGACGCGGTCTGAGATCCAGCCACAGGCCAAGGTGCCGAAGATGCCGGCCAGCTCGAACAGGGAGAAACCGGCGATGCCTTTGGTGACCGAGACCTTGTGCACATCCGACAGGTAGATCGGTGCCCAGCTCAGGACGCCGTAGCGCAGCGTGTACACGAAGACATTGGCCAAAGCCAGGAGCACCATGGCCCGGTTCATCAGGATGTGCTTACGCACCAGCTCCCAGGTCGAGGGCTTTTCCAGCTCGGAATCGTCCACCGCAACCTTGTCGGGATCATTGCGGTACTCCTCGATCGGCGGCAGACCCACCGACTCGGGAGTGTCCCGGATCATCACGAAAGCGACCGCTGCGACGCCCAGAGCCAGCACCGCAGGGAACCAGAAAGCAGACTGCCAGGCGCCTCCGGTCATGGCCAGACCGGCTGCGGCAGCTGCGCCCACAGCCATGCCGCCGACATTGTGCGCACAGTTCCAGATCGAGGTCTTCCAACCACGTTCGCTGGTGGAGAACCAATGGACGAGGACCCGGCCACTGGGAGGCCACCCCATGCCCTGGACCCAGCCGTTGACAAACATGACGATCGCGAAAGCCGCCAGGCTGCCAGAGACCCACGGCACGAAAGCCACGACCAGGTTCGCCACCGCCGAGAGAGCCAAACCGATCGGGAGGAAATAACGGGCGTTTGAGCGGTCGGAAGCCATCGCCATGAAGAACTTGCTGAGCCCATAAGCGACCAGGGCGGCGTTGGCGATGAGTCCGATACCGGTCTTGTCGATATTTCCTTCGTCAAGAAGGATTTTGGAGATCAACGGGATGTTATTGCGAATCAAGTAGAAACCGGCATACCCGAGGAATATCCCCATGAAGACCTGGAAGCGCAATCGTGGATAACGACGGGACACCTCCTCGTCGGACAAGCGCGGCGCAGGCGGGGGTGCGGAAAGCCAGGAGACGCGCGTCGTACGCGTCGTGGTCGTCGTGGTCATCGGTCACTTCCGGTGTCTCGTCAGGAGTGGCGACGAACCGGGTGAGCTTCGTCGCCACCGACATGGTGGAGAAGAAATCGACCAGGTCACAGAGAGGAGCGGTGACGAGCGGTGACAGCGCTGTTACACCAGGACGATCACAGAGGTGTTCTTGCCAGGGGTCGGGTCCGGGTTTTGTTGTGGCTCTGTGACCCGGGGTGACGGCGTGTTGACGTGAATGGAGTGGGGCCCTACGTCCCAGGTTCGTTTTCGACTAAGAAACCGAGCCAGACAAGGACCCCACGTGATCACCTATCGTGCCACCTTGCCCGCGACACGCGGATCGGGATCGCCACCGCCTACCGCGCCCCCAGCGAAACCGGCACCGACCTGTGGTACTCCGGCAAACACAAACACCACGGCGGCAACATCCAGGTCCTGACCGATTCGACCGGGTACCCGATCTGGATCTCCCCCGTCGAACCCGGCTCCACCCACGACCTGAGCGCCGCCCGCCAACACGTCCTGCCCGCGCCCCCGCCGGATCGGCCACATCATCACCGCCGCCCTCGTCCTAACTCAACATCAACGGAGGCCGCTGGTGAGAAAACCTCACAGTGTTCTCGGTAAGAGCCAGGAACGCTCCGCGCAAATATCGACCCGGACGAATTCACCGACCTCGAATTCCACGGAAAAAGGACCAGAAGACGCTAAGACGACTCCTTCAACGGTTTCCACCACATAATCGATGCGTTCCCCCAGATAACGCACCTCCTGGACGACTCCGATATCCCCGCGGACCTCACAGCGGAACGAAGCGACCTCGGAGGGGCATCCCAACCGGACCGCATAGGGACGCAAGAGGACAGTTCCTTGTCGCCCGGCGCGAACGGTGGCGGGATCCGACGGGATCCTCAGCTCATGACCCAACAGCCGGACCTGCGCCGTCGTAGACCCGTCCTGCAGGATCACCCCGTCCACCTCGACCGGAAGCATCGCAGCTTCCCCGAGAAAATCAGCCACGAAGGCATCCGAAGGGCGGGCATAGACCTCACGAGGAGGCCCTACCTGCCGGACCTGCCCCTGCCCCATCACCACCAGGACATCAGCCGTCGACAGTGCGCCGCCCAGATCGTGGGTCACATGGATCACCGTCCCGCCCAGACGGCTACGGGTACGCACGATCAGGTCGAGGAGCTGACGACGCAGCCGGGACTCCAAGCCCTGCAAGGGCTCGTCCAACAAGAGCACGGACGGACGGAGAATCCAGGATCTGGCCAGCGCGACCCGCCGGGCCTGACCACCGGAAAGCTGCTCAGGCAGGAGATGAGAGACGCCAGTCAGACCCAGCTGCAGCAGAGCGATATCAACCCGTTCGGCGAGCGCAGCAGCAGACAGCCCGCGCAGGGACAGGCCGTACCCGACGTTCTCCCGGACCGTGAGTTCTGGGAAAAGAGCGTCTCCTTGGAAGACCATCGCGGTCGGCCGGGCTGCAGGTGGCTCATCGGTGTGTTCCCGGCCGTCGATCGAGATGGTGCCAGCAGACAGACGTTCCAGTCCTGCGATGGCCCGCAGCAGGGAGGTCTTCCCCGAACCGGAGGGGCCGACCACGGCTACCACGCTGTCTGCGGGGAGGGAGAGCGCCACGTCGCGCAGGGCATCGTGAGCCGCTCCCGGAAAACGCAGCGACACCTCGGAGAGCTCCACCTGGCCGGTCACGAAGACGTCCTCCTCGAGGGTTCCACGGTATTGCTGTAGGAGGCGCGGGGGCCGACGCGGACCCCGGCGGTCGGCCGCGCCGGAGCCGTGCACCAGGCCGCTGAACCCACCAACACTCCCAGGACCACAGCCATCGCGCAGGCACTGCTGAGGCGGCCGGTCTCAGCTGCTGTCACCAGGTCGACTGGTAGCAAAGGTGTGCGCGAAGTCGCGAGCAGTGCAGCAGGGGCCAGCGCCGACAACGACCGGGCCAAGGTCGTGGGGATCTCCCCGAGCAGCACCGGCCGCGCGTGGGGCAGAACCACATCACGAATGACATCTCGACGACGGGCTCCCAAGACGTAAGCCGCCTCCGCATACGAAGGAGGCAGCCGGCGTAGACGTTCGGCCACAGCCAAGGCATTCCCCGGTAAGGAAGCCATGACCGCTACCACCATCAGGGCCAGCCAGGTGAGCCCTTCGCCGACGGCCACCCCCGGAGGCAGCACAGCGGCGAGAGGCATGGACCACCGGGTGATCGCGACCCAGGCTGCGAGCCCGCACACCAGCGGCGGTAACGCATGGAGAGCGACGGTCAACTTGGCCGGCAGGGCCGTCGGCCGATCGGCCAGATGCCATCCCAGGAAGAACCCCAGTGGCAAGGTGAACAACGTCGCGCACAGCCCCAGGAGCACTGTGTCGGCCAAAGCGTTCTGCCATGGTCCGATCAGAACCGCAGCGAGATGCTCCGAGGTCAGGCCGTTGTCACCGATCAGGCCCACCGAGGCCGAGAGGACCACCACCGAGGCCGACGTGATCGCTGCGGCGACCACGACCTGCACCGTCACCGACAGCCGAGACCATCCGCGGGCTGGATGGCGCACTGGAGCGACCTGACGGCGCAGCGCTGGGCGGGGCGAACCGCCCAACCGGTGTACCGCCACCGCGATGAACAGCCAGGGCACCACCAAAGCTGCTGCGTGGGCGATGGCGTCGGCAACATCGTTCTCAGCGGTGGCGGCCTCGAACAGCCTGGTCGACAACACCGTGTACCCGCCGCCGATGACCAGCGGATCGGCCAGATCTGTCACGGATTCGGCGAAGAGGACCAAGAAGGCCACTGCCAACGCCGGACGCAGTTCTCGGAGCTCCACGTCGACCAGCACACGCCACCGGGACGCGCCCAAGTCGGCCGCGGACTCCGATGCCCGGCGATCTCGGACGTTCAGGGCATGCAGGACGATCAAATACGCGAAAGGGAGAGCGGACAAGGTCGAGCTGATCACCAGGCCCGGTAAACCGTAGAGCTCACCACCAGATACCGACCACCGGTGCACGATGCCGTTGTGCCCTACCAGGACGAGCAAGGCCAAGGCGATGGTCGGCGGGGGGAGGAGAAGTGGTGCCGGGCAGAGCAGATGGACGAGCCTGCGGCCGCGGAAAGCATGCTGATGCGCGTGAGCGCAGGCCCAGGCCAGGAGAGTTCCAGACAGTGCGACCAGCGTTGCCATCACCAAGGTATTGCGCAGGACCAAGGCGCCACCGCCGAGGAGACGCGCCACCGCATCACGTCCGTCCGCAGTGATCAGGACGGCGGTGACCGGGGTGAGCAAGGCGATCAACACCGCACCGAGTCCGGTGGACCATCGCCAGGACGAATGACAGCTGTGGAAGACGACATGAGGACGGCTGCTAGCTGAATCGGTCACGGCCGCACCTCAGCGGCGAAACCGGCGATCAATTTCTCCGTCGCGCGAGCGTCCGCTGCTCTGGGGGAAAGCAGTTTCACCCCAGGAGTCAGCTCCAGTCGATGATCGACGGCCAAGTCCGTCCGGGTCGGTAACTGCGGGAAACGCTCTCCTCGCCGGGAGAACTGACCTGCCCGGGATATGGCGAAGTCGACGTAGACACCCGCCCATTCGGGATGCCGTGTCGACCTGAGGACCGCGACTGCGCCGACCTCGGCACCGGTTCCTTCCCGGGGATAACTGATGACCAGCTGCCGACCGACTTCGATCTGTCGGGCACAGTGCTGAGTGAAGGTGAGTGCGATCGCGGCCTCACCCCGGGCGACGACCCCGGCAGGGGCCATTCCGGATCGGGTGTACTGCAGGACATTGTGGTCAAGACGATGCAACCAGGCCAAAGCGGTCGCGTGGTCGCCGAAACGGTATGCCTGTACACCGACGATCGTGATCCCGGTCCCGGAGGTCAGCGGGTTGGGCGAGGAGATCCGCCCGACCAGGCGAGGATCGAGCAGATCCTCCCACGACCGAGGTATCGGCACCCCCAGGTCTTTCAGAGCGGCGGGATCGGAGCAGAAGCCCAGGTTGCCGCGGTAGACGCCGGTCCATGCGCCGTCGGGAGCGCGGTACGCCGTAGGGACGGTATCGGCCTCGGCGGGTCGGTGAGGCCGCAAGAACCCACGCTGATCGGCCAGGACGTAGAGCTCGGAGGGCCCGCCGTGCCAGACGTCGTAGTCAGCTGCGGCATCGCCGCGGGACATCCGGCTCAACGCCTCCCGGGAGGACAAACGCACCATGGTGACCGGTATCCCGGTGTCCTCGGTGAAGGTGTCGGCCCACTGCCGACACAGCTCTTCGATGGACGAACAGAGGACGTTGAGGGATTCGGCTCGATGCGAACGCAGGACATGGGCCCCACTCCAGGACAGCAGACCCAGGCACAGCACGACCGCCAGGACGAGTCGAGGACGCCGCAACGAGTGAAGCCGACGTGGCCGCGGCCTCATGACGGAGCTGGGCGCTCTGGCACTGGTTCGTCGTCGAGTCGAGGCATGAGATAGCCACTGCCCCGGGCCGTGACGATGAGCTCATCGCCTGATAGACGAAGCTGACGTCGTAAGCGGTACACCGTGGTCTTGATCATGTCCCGGCCGCCGACGGTCTCCCCGGTTCCCCAGACTTCGTTGAGCAGATCACGCCACCCGACAACCGACCCGGAGTGTCGGGCCAGGACGGTCAGCAGGCGGTGCTCGACCTGGCTGAGGCGGAGCCTCCTGCCCTGCCAACTGGCTGTTCCGGCGTGGACGTCGATGAGGAGCGGTCCGTTGACGATCAGCTCACCGGTGTGACGTTGGCGGGTACGTCGGATGACTGCTTGCGCGCGCAGGGCCAGTTCTCTGGGGGAGAAGGGCTTGGTGATGTAGTCGTCGGCTCCTGCGAGGAAGCCGCCGACCCGGTCGGATTCGTTGCCGCGGGCGGTGAGCATCATCACCGGGACGTCGGAGCGGGTGCGGATGCGTCGACAGAGTTGTTCGCCGGAGGCTCCGGGCAGCATGACGTCCAGGATCACCAGGTCGACTTGTTCGGCGTTGAGGGTCGTCCATGCCCGCTCGGCGCTAGTTGCTGTGATGCACTCGAATCCTTGTGTTTCTAATGCGAATTCAATGATCGATAGCATCTGCCGTTCGTCATCGACGATGAGCGCACGAGGTGCTCCTCCGGTCACTGATCCTCCTGTGCGCTGGTGGGTAGGGTGATGAAGATGGTGGTTCCATGGTCGTCGACGGTGTCGACGAGCACACGTCCGCCGTGTTCTTGCAGGATCGATTCGGTGATCATCATGCCCAGCCCGGTGCCTCCGCGATGTGCGGAGTCTGCGGCGAAGGGTTCGAAAAGGGCGGCGCGTGTCTGCTCGCTCATTCCTGCGCCGTCGTCGCTGATGGCGATGACGACTTCGTCCTGGCTGTCGGTCACTTCTACGGTGATGGTGACTCCTGGCCCGGCGTGTCGGGCGGCATTGTTGATGACATTGAAGAGTGCTTGGCGGATGAGTCCGCGGTCGGCGTGGATCAGCAGTGGGCGTCCTTGGCCGATGACGCGCAGGGGTGCGCTGTGGATGCGGCGCAGGGACTGCACTGTTTCCCGAACGAGCAGGTGAAGGTCGAAGGCGCTGATGTCGAGGCGGAAGAGCCGGTTCGCCATGCGGGCTTCGGTGAGGAGGTCTTCGGCCATGCCGATGACATGTTCGGCATTGGTGGCGATGGTGGCGACGAACTCCCGTTGGCGTTCGTTCAGTGGCCCGGGGGTCTGCTCGGCGAGTAGTTCTGTGGCTCCTTTGATGAGGGCCAGCGGAGTTCGGACTTCGTGGGAGAAGACGCTGGGGCGTTCCAGGCGCGCGCGGAGCATCTGGGCGACCTGGTCTGCTTCCATCCGGGCATGGCGGATGTGGCGGTGTGCGTACCACCAGGTGAGGGTGGCGCCGACGGTGAGTCCGGTGAGTCCTGTGCCCGTGATGAGCAGCAGATTCGACAGCTGCATCGCACCAGTGTCACAGGCTCGACTTTCTCTTTGGTAACGATGTCGTTACCTATTGTGATGCACCTGCGATGAAAGGTGACGAAAGTCATTGTCAGACTAATTTGCTCGGATCCGGCCCCGATGTTCTGCAGATGTGGTGGGGTCGATTGCCCTTACGAAAGGTTCCACCATGGGTGCACAACGTCGTCATCTCACCCTCGCCTGTCTGCCACTTCTGGCCGGAAGCCTGACCTTCGGTGGGGGTCTTGCCGCGCACGCCGGTGGGCAGCAGACCGTCGAACCTCCCCAGAAGCCGACCTCTGCGGCACCCGCGCCCACTCAGAAGCCAGGATCGCCCAGCCAGAAGCCGAGCAGGCCGGCCGGGACGAAAACCTTCGACCTGGAGTCTCACCGCGGGGGCCGTGGCGAGACCACTGAAGAATCTCTGCGTGCCTTCGAGAAGAGCCTCGCGCTGGGGGTCAGCACTCTCGAGTTCGACATCGTGCTCACCAAGGACAAGGTGCCTGCGGTCTGGCACGACCCGAAGGTCCTCGACACCAAGTGCACCGACACCAAGCCTGCTACGGCGGGTGACCCGATGTACCCCTATGTCGGCAAGCTCATGCACGAGCTGACGTGGGCTCAGGTGCAGACGCTCGACTGCGGTAAGAAGCTCGACAACTTCCCCTACGCCGAGGTGGTCAAGGGCAACAAGATCATCAAGCTCTCGGACGTCTTCGACCTGGTCAAGAAGAAGAAAGCCGATGTGCGGTACAACATCGAGACCAAGATCGAAGGGGAGAACCGTCGGGAGTCCGCGACCCCTGAGGAGTTCGTCAAGGTCATCCTCGGTGAGGTCGACAAGGCCGGTGTCGCCGACAAGGTGATGGTCCAGTCCTTCGACTGGCGTTCGCTTCCCTTGGTGAAGAAAGCCAATCCCAAGATCCCGACCGTGCTGCTGTGGGACGAGACCACGTGGAAGAAGGGGTCGCAGTGGACCGGCGAAGCCGACTACGACGCGATGAAGGGCGACATTCTCGCTGCAGCTAAGAAGATCGGCGTCGATGTCCTTTCCCCGGGTTACTCCCAGCCGTACGGACGCAAGCCCGGCGACAAGGACTTCAAGCTGATCGCTGACAAGGCCCTCATCGAGAAGGCCCACCAGGCCGGGATGAAGGTCGTTCCCTGGACTCTCAACGACGCCTCTGCCATGGAAGCGCAAATGGACGCCGGTGCTGATGGCATCATTACCGACTACCCCACCAAGCTGCGTGAACTCATGCAGAAGCGCGGTTTGCAGCTACCGCCCTCCTACTCGTGAATGCCCTTCTGATGAAATGACGACCTCCGGTGCGTGAAGTGCACTACATCGATGTAACCCCTACTTGGACAACCGGGTTCAGCGCCGTTTCGGGTGGGGTGGCCATTGATGGAGCAGAGACTTCACGCATCGGAGGTACCCCTACGAGCTTCGCTTGACGGAGCTCGTAGGTCCTCCACCTCGATCGTGGTGGGCAGGGTCACCGCCAGCAGTGCTCCGCGACTGAAAGATGGCGACATGGTGTCGGAAACTTTCCGGGTGCCGACACCTCACGTTGCTGCAGAATCGCTGATCATCGGCATATCCATGGGACACACCGGGCCCGGCGTGCGCCTCCCGGCCGCCTCGGAGCTAGCGTGTTCCCGTGGCACAGATGACTCTTACCGATGCGCGGCTGTACCTCTGTACCGATGCACGCACCAGCCCGGAAGACCTGCGTGCCTTCGTGCGCGCCTGCTACGCCGGCGGCGTCGACATCATCCAACTTCGTGACAAGAAGATCGAAGGAAGCGACCAGCTGGCAGCGCTGGCCGTCGTCTCCGAAGAGGCTCGACGCAGCGGTCGCCTCGTCGCAGCCAACGACCGGGCCGATATCGCCTTCCTCGCCGAGGCCGATGTCCTGCACGTCGGACAGGGCGACCTCGCCCCGACCGCAGCCCGACGGATCGTCCCCAACGCGATCATCGGACGGTCCACCCACAACGAAGCGCAGATGAAGGACGCCGCAGCAGACCCCGATGTCGACTACTTCTGCACCGGACCCGTATGGCCCACTCCGACCAAGCCAGGCCGTCCTGCAGTCGGGCTCGACCTGGTGCGTGCCGCCGCCACACACGTCGGATCCAGCGGGAAACCGTGGTTCGCCATCGGCGGGATCGACTTCGACACCATCGACAGCGTGGTCGAGGCCGGAGCGACCAGGGTCGTCGTGGTCAGGGCTCTGACCGGAACAGACGATGTCGCCGGGGCAGCCCGCAGGCTACGTGCCCGTCTGCCCTGACCAGCACCTCCCTCCGCGGGGCCGACTCCGGTCAGGCCCCGCAGGCCGAGGGAGGAAACCCTGCCCGTCTGCTCGACAGATGATCTGTCATCACCGGTTGTAAACCGCGGGCCCGAATCGCAGCCCGCACCTGATCCACCGAACGTTCGTCTGCGATCGCGAACTGTTCGTCACCGCTGTCCTGGCCTTCCAGCTCCGCTGCATGCTCACCCACCCCGGTGGACACCCCGGCGGACATCTTCGTCGCCGCCACTCCGATGACCCCGTCCCGGAAGGCCGACCGCTCCCGCGTGGAGATCGTGATCGAGGCGAAAGGCAGGAACAGCCGGTAGGCGCACATCACCTGCAAGAGTTCGGCCTCGTGGACGTCACTGGCCGGGACGATCTGTTCCAGCTGATCGGCCAGAGGAAGACGGCTGCCCCTGATGGGCCGTAGGCGAGGAACCGAGAACCCGATCTCCGCGTGCGGATGACGCTGCTGCACCAGCTGTGCGTGAACCGCCGTGGCATAAGCATCCCGACGGAAATCGGACAGACCGAGCAAGGCCCCGAAGGACACCCCCCGCATCCCGGCCGCCAAGGCCCGCTCCTGCGACTCGAAGCGGTACGGGAAATGCCTCTTGTACCCGCTGGGGTGAAAACGGTCGTAAGCATCGGTGTCATAGGTTTCCTGGTAGACGCTGACGAAGTCGGCGCCCGCCTCGTGGACCATCCGGTAGTCGGCCACCGACAACGGCTGCACCTCGATCCCCACCGTCGGGAAATGATGTGCGGCCTGCCTCACCGCCCGGGCGACGAAGGTCGCATCGGCGAACTTCGCCGACTCCCCGGTGAGGATCAATACCTCCTCCAAACCGGTTGCCGCGATCGCCTTCAGCTCCGCATCGGTGCCCGCCTCGTCCAGGCGGACCCGGCTGATCCGGTTCGTACAGGAGAAGCCGCAATAGGTGCAGATGTTCTGGCAGTAGTTCGACACGTACAACGGGGTGAACATGCTGATGGAGGTGCCGAAGCGATCCCGGGTCTCCCGTTGTGCAGCCGTGGCCACCTCCTCCAACACCGACCCAGCCGCTGGAGACAACAGCGCCGCCAGATCGGTGTGGGTCCGTCGTCGTCGACCGAGTGCAGCCCGGACATCCGCCACCCCAAAAGTGGAGAAGTCGGGGACGGCGGCCTCGGACAGAACCGCCTCCATCACCCCCGAATGCATCCGGTCGAACTGGGGGCGCCAGCTCATATGGTCGATCTTGCCGTCGGGCCGGCGAGGCAGCGGCACCACCGGAGGAATCTTCGTCATGACCGATCGACTTCCTGCAGAAAACCGGTGACCGGCGAAGACGGTGCCGCGCCACTCTCCAACACTCGTCCTGGGCCAGCCAGATAGGCGGCCCGCCCGGCCTGGACCGCGCTGCGGAAAGCAGCCGCCATCCCCGGGACGTCCCCGGCAGTGGCGATCGCTGTGTTCGCCATGATCGCTGCGACACCCATCTCCATCGCCTCGCAGGCCTGGCTGGGGCGACCGATCCCGGCGTCCACGATGATCGGCACCTCGATCTCGTCAACCAGGATCTGGATGAAATCACGGGTCGACAAACCACGGTTCGATCCGATCGGAGAGGCCAAGGGCATCACTGCCGCCGCACCTGCGGACACCAGATCCCGGGCCACCGTCAGATCCGGATGCATGTACGGCAGGACGACGAAACCTTCATCGGCCAGGGCCTGTGTCGCTCGGACCGTCTCGGCATTGTCGGGAAGCAGATAACGACTGTCGCGGATGACCTCGACCTTCACGAGATCTCCACATCCCAGCTCCCTCGCCATCCGAGCGATCCTCACCGCTTCTTCGGCGGTGCGGGCCTCGGAAGTATTCGGCAACAAGGTCACCCCCTCCGGGATGACATCGAGGATGTTCCCCTCCCCGCCGGTGTAGGCCCGGCGCACGGCCAGGGTGACGATCTGAGCCCCGGCATGTTCCACCGCAGCTCGTACCAGATCCAGGTTGTACTTACCCGACCCCAGGATGAACCGGGAGGAGAACTCGCGACCACCGATCACCAACGGATCGGACGGCCCCGCTGCAGCACCTTCGACAGGAGATGCCGAGGAGAAGGACATGGTGACGTCCCTTCGCTAGAACGAACTAGTGCAGGTTCGACGGGTGTGATCTCAGCCGGGGGGGCGACGATCCACCCCGATGTGCCCCGGCACCCCGCGTCGTGGCCACTGTACTCCGCGCCCGCAGAACCACGGACAGAGAAATCAACCCTCCAGAGCGAGGATGATGCGGACCGTCAGCATCGCCTGCGCACCGGCACAGGCCATCACCCGCGGCGCAACCATCGGGGCACCAGTGCCGATATCGCTCACCCCATCGCCACAGACCCACCACCGTGAGCCCACCTGCCGGGTCACCATCGTGTCGGTGCGGTCATGACCGGCCATCCCCGAGGCGCCCACCACCACCACTCGCGGATCACCTATCAGCAAGGACTCCGTCAACATGGCTTTCGCCGCTGGATCGTCGAAGGCCTCGCAGACGACCGCGCATCCGGCGAAAACTCCAGGAGCGTCCTCTGCCGTGACCCGGACATCCCGGGTGGTGACCTCCAGATAAGGATTGATCCGAGCGATCCTCGCCGCCAAGGCAGCCGTCTTCGATACGCCCAGATCGGCCAGGTCGTAGGCCTGACGATTCAGATTCGCCAGGTCGACGACATCGTGATCGACCAGGTGCAAGCTTCCCACCCCGGTGCGCGCCAGAGCCAGCGCGATCTGGGAACCCAGACCGCCCAGACCTGCCACCCCGACCCTGGCCTCGGACAGCAGGGCGACCTGTTGCGAACCCATCCGGCCCGCCAGA
This sequence comes from Austwickia chelonae, assembly GCF_003391095.1. Lineage (NCBI taxonomy): Bacteria > Bacillati > Actinomycetota > Actinomycetes > Micrococcales > Dermatophilaceae > Austwickia > Austwickia chelonae. The sequence goes on from NZ_CP031447.1 coordinate 52,327, forward strand.
GCAGCCCGAATCTCCTCCGGCCCAGGCGCTTCGTCCATCAGCCGCCCCCCACGAAATGCACGATCTCCACCCGGTCCCCTTCGGCGAGGACGTACTCGTCGAAGGACACTTTCGGGATGATCAGTCCGTTGACCTCTACAGCGATCCGTTCCTGCCGGTAGCCCTCGCCCTCCACCAGCGACGCGAGGGACCAATCGGACTGCCACGGACGTGATTCTCCATTGACGACGATCATGGCGGCTCCTGGTCGATGTGCTGTCGGGCACCATACCCGGCAACGGCGCCGAAACCACTCCTACTGGGGAGTAAGAGGGGATCTCAGCTCAGACATGAGGAATATTTCTGTCTTTGAGTATTTTTCGGGTTGGCCGATCGTCCAAGAAGAGTCATCATGATGTGATGTCAGTAAAGGGCCTTGCTGATCACACCATGTTCCTTCTCGGCGCTGCCGTCGTCTTCGTCGTCCTCAACAGAGGCGCGGACCTCGCAGCAGGCCGAGCGGTCGCCGGTGCGCTCGCCGTCTACCTCGTCCTCTTCGGGATCGTGGCGATCTACCGGTACCGACAACGGGGCTTGCAGCCGAATGACAACGACAAGTACTACCTCTTCGACTCCCTTGAGCTCGATGACGCCGCTGAACGTGCCAGGAGGCTGGCCGAGCGAGACGCCGTCGAGCGGGAGAACTCAAAGAAGGAAGCTGCTGCTGCAACGCCGACAAGCGAAGTGGCAAAAGCCACCCCTAGCTCGGAGAACGGCTCAGCTCCAACAGATATCCACCGATAGGGCCAGCATCCCGGTCACCTTGATCCGGGGTCTCGGTATACGGGGACTCCTGTGAGAAATCCTCGTCGAGTCGGTTCGTCGAGCAACCGGAGAAGGTGAGTCTCGTGCGGGAGGCCACTGCATCGGACCATGCCACTGCTGTCATCGACGCCCTGATCTCCTACGGGGCATGCCTCTACCTGATCCACCTGGGTGCGCTGCCATCGGCGATGATCGCCGTCACGCTGTACCTGGTGATGATCGTGCTCTTCAACGGCTACCGCCGCTATTTACGGACCGTCCGTCCGATACGCCGTACTTACCGGATCACCTCGCCGAGCGATGAACGTCCCACGGACCGGGTGTTACGCGACGTCGCCTGATCCTGCCGGGCAGACCGGACCACGTCGACCGGAAAGGTGCCAGGAGAGGCATGGCCAGGGATCAGCTCTCCACCGATTCCGCTAGATGCAGGACCGAGGATCCGCTGGCGAAAGGCGCCTCGGCCAAACCGTACCGGCGTGCCATCGCCTGGGCCACCGTCTCAGCCCACCCGTCCGAGCCATCCGGAGCAACGGGGTCACCGACCACCAACGTCCGTTGTGCACGCCAGATACCGCCGACCGCAGCCTGCGGGCAGGCCCGGCCTGCTTCGTCGATGAACAACCACCCCAGGGACTCCTCACCGATGTGGGAGAACATCGACCCCAGAGACGAGAACGACGTCGATATCAGGGGCACCACGAGGAAGAAAGACTGCCACGCGGCCAGCGCAGCCTGCGGGGAGACATCGTGCGGAGCTGCTCCCGACAGGATGTCCAAGGCTGCTCGCATCGTCGAGATCATCCGACGGGCGGAATGGGCGAACAGTGTCCGATGCAATTCCAAAGCGGACAGGAAGAGCTGCGAACGGGCTTGGTTCAAGGTCGCATCCAGCCACGGCGCTGCGGTCAGCCCCTGGCCGGAATCGGCGAACCAGGCATCGTCCGGGTAGGTCTCCCGCCAGCGTTCCCGGTCGGCCTGTATTCGGGCGGCCAGATCGTCAGCGCGCTGACGGGCGGAGTCCAGGGCTTCCTGCGCGCGGGCACGTTCTTGTGCCTGAGTGGTCAGCTCGACGCTGATCCGGGCGATGTCCTCCCGCGCGGCTGCCCCATGTTTCTCCACGGCGATCACGGCTTGGACGAGCTCGTCGGCAGTCTCTGTCCAGTCCTTCATCCGGCGGCCCATCGTGAGCACCTGCTCGAAGGCGCCCGGCTTGGTCTGGTCGTGGGCCCGTTTACGCTTACGCGCATCGGCAGCGTCCTGGTCTGCTTTCTCCGCTGCCTCACGAGCGGCGTACAACTGGGCGAGAGCAGGCGCTTCTGCCTGGACCAGGGAGTCGAAGCGCTCCTGGGCGACACGGAGCTCATGGTTCGCGACCCGGGACGTGGTCAACCTCTCCTCGGCTGCCTCGCACTCCTGGAGGAGCTGGGCCACCAGCGTATCTGCGGACAGGAAACGTTCGCAGGCTTCCTGCCAGGATCCTTGCGGAGAGAGCGCGGCTCGCTCGAGGAAGGAGCGGAAGGTCGGCGGGAGCTCGGCGTAGTCGCGTCGGTCGGTCCAGAAGGACTCGGCGAAAGCGGCCCGGTTCGTCCGTGACCCCAGACGCGCAGCCACCAGCCCCCAGGCCTTACCCTGCCCGACGCCCCGTTGGGCGCGTCGGACCTGCGTGGCGATGTCACCGAGGTGGTCGATCTCCTCCCAGGGCGGCGCCAGCGAGGCCGTGTCCGAAAGACCATCGGTGTCCTCGTCGAGGGCGACGGGGTCAGGGGAGGCCAACACCATTTCGAAGCCGGTCAGGCTCGGGTGGGGTTGCCACGCCGTGCGATGGTAATGCCCCTTCCACGAATGGCTCCGGACGAAGGCATCCTGCGGGCCGGGCAAGGCAGCGATCCGGCGAGCGCGTTCGACGACCAACCCGGCGAGGACGTCACGGACCGGCGGGGCCTCGTGCGATTCCGGCGAAACTCCCACGGAGTTCAGCCCGGTGCGTGCGGCCAGATCGCCCAAGGTGAGGTTGACTGCGAACTGCTCGCTCAGGCTCGGGTAGTCCTGCGGCGGTGCCGGCCAACGCCCCCGGGGAAGCGAGGTCGTGGACAGGGTGTTCAGGGTGCCTGATACGGGCGTGGTCCGGCCTGATTCCGCCGAGCCGGCGGCAACCCCGATGTAGGACAGCAGGCCTTGCCCGGACCGGCTATGGGCCAGTGTGTCTGCGGCTCGGGTCAGATCGGCCAAGTAGGGGCTGTTGACCAGGTCGTCGACGCCGCCGCGGTCGGAGCCAGACCGGATCGGAAGGCTGACCACCTGGATCGTCGAGGCTTCGGTGACGAACAGCTCTGCGACGGGGGACCCTTCTTCGGCGCCAGCTGCCAACCACGCCATGACGAGCAGTTCGGCCAGGGTGTCGAGGGTGAGAGGGGTCGCCGAGATTTCTTCGAGGAGTTCGGCTGCCCGGAGGTGGAACAGATCGGCTTGTCTGTGGAAGGCGTCGATCTGTCCGTCGACCCACTGATCGGTGAGACATCGCGTCCACGCCCAGGCTCCGGAGGAGAGGAAGGCCGACGCGGTCACCGGGTGCCCGTCCGCGGTCACGGTCAGCCCGGCGATGGCGCTCATGCCCGGTGCAGGCGCATCTGTACTGGGTGACGTTGCCCCCAAGGCCTTTGTCACGTCGGCCCGGAAAAGATTCAGGTCGAAAGCCCCCAGGTAGACGCGGTGCAGCCAGGTCTGGTGCTCTCCTTCCGGGGGTAGCGCGCACACGCCGTCGGAGGCCCAGGGCAGGGGGCCTCCGGGGGCACAGTGAGTGATGATGACGCCGTCGTCAGCCGCTTCCGAGTCCGGGATGCTTCGAGGAGAAAGTAATTCCATGTCTCGCCACGCTTGGGCGACCTGCGTGGGAAGAACGGATTCAGACATGGAGGCTCCTGATGTGTGCTGCTTCGCAAAACTCTAGGCCGAGCACGCCGTTCTTCTCCTACCCGATGGCAAGGTGTGTGCAAACCGTGCCGTTGAATGCGCCGAGGGTCAGCGACTGGTCATCTGTTCGCATGCTTCCCACAGCTGGTGTCCCAGTGCAGGGTCGTAGGCCGAGGCGCGCGCCGATACCGGCCGGGGATAACCACGCGTCTCACCGATGCCGTCGGGGCCTATGTAGAAGCCGCCGGGCAGATCGGGCACGGTTGCAGCGTAGAGCTCGGGCAGCGCGCCCATCCAAGCGGGCTGGGCTGCCGGGGTGGCGACGAAGAAGCGTGAAGCCTGATCTTTGAATGAATTCCCGCTTCTTCCAAAGAGATTCGTGGATGACATTCCGGGATGTGCTGCGATGGATCGCAGGGTGCTCCCCTCGCGAATGAACCGACGCTGCTGTTCCAGGGCCAGGACGATGCAGGCCAGCTTCGACTGGGCGTACGACTTCGCGCTGTCGTACGGGCGGGAGTTCCAATCCAGGTCAGACACCTCGACCGTTCCGAACCGGTGTGCGATCGACCCCAACCAGACCACCCGATCGGTCAAGACGGGCAGAACCGATTGCGACAGGAGGAAATGGCCGAGCACATTGGTCGCGAATTGCATTTCATGCCCGGCGGCAGTGCGGGCCAAGGGAATGTCCATCACTCCGGCATTCAGGATCAGGACGTCGACGCGGTCCAGCTCAGCGGCGAAATTCGCCACCGACTCCAGATCGGCCAGGTCGAGATGACGCACCTCGGTCGATCCGCCCATACCGACTCGCGCCGCTTCGCCCTTGGTCGTATTCCGACAGGCCATGACGACGTGGGCGCCCTTCCCGGCCAGGGCGCGCGCGGCCTCGAAGCCGATTCCGGAATTCGCGCCGGTGATGACGAATCTGCGGCCGGTCTGGTCGGGGATGTCGACCGTGGTCCAACGAGACATCTGGATTCCTCTCGGGGAAGGGGTGGCTGGAGATATTCTCGCTCGGATTGTTCGCGGGAGGCTTTCGGCTGCTCCGGCAGGCCTGATATCCGCGGAAGTGAGCTGAATCATCTCGATATATGGATAAAAAATTGTGAGGGGGATTCACGGAATTACTGCGTGTGACCAGCGCATACGCAAAGAGGTCCTCAATGAAGTACCCACTAGATGGACGGTCCCGACATTGAGATCTCCTTCCGCAGATCATGTCGGAACTTGTACGACCGACCAGCCACGTCAGGAACCCACATGTCCCAGACATCCGCAGCCACTGCCCTCAAGGAGGGGCCACCCGGGAAGGAGGAGTCGACCCTCGACCCGAAGGCCACCACCCCGGCCACGGCCCCGGCCACCGCCGAAGCCGCACCCAGGCCCTCCTTCATGATGAACATCCTGAACGGAATCGCTCTCGGCGTGATCGTCTCCCTGATCCCTGGCGCCTTTCTCGGCGAAATCCTCAAGGTGCTGCTGCCGACAGCGCCCTGGCTGAAGGTCCTCCTCGACGCCACCACGGTGTCCACCTCCATGATGGCCGTCGTCATCGGATTCTTCGTCGGACTGAACTTCAAGTTCACCCCCATCGAATCCGGATCGATCGCGATCGCCACCCAATTCGCTTCCGGAGCTGTCGTCATCACCAATGGCGCCATGGTTCTCAAGGGCACCGGCGATGTCATCACCATGGGGATGACCGCCGCACTGGGCGCCGCCATCGTGCTGGCCATCGGTGAACGCACCCGTACTTACGCCATCCTCGTCGTACCGGTCACCGTCGTTGCCGTCGCCGGAGTCGCCGGACGGCTGATGCTGCCCTACAACATGAGCGTCACCGCTGCCATCGGGCGCGGCATCGAACAGCTGCTCAGCCTGCAACCCATCGTGATGGCAGTCCTGATCGCCGTGGTCTTCTCCGTGCTGATCCTCTCTCCGGTGACCACCGTCGGTATCGCCCTGGCGATCTCCATCTCCGGTATCGGCGCAGGCGCGGCCAATCTCGGGGTCTGCGCGGCCGGATTCGGTTTCGCCGTCCTCGGCTGGAGGGTCAACGGCCCTGGACTGTGCGTCGCCCACGTGCTGGGGTCGCCGAAGATCTCCATGGCCAGATTCCTGTCCAACCCGAAGATCGCCATCCCCACCATCTGCAGCGCAGCCCTGTGTGGACTCGTCGGCGTCACCTTGGGTATCGACGGCACGCCCTTCAGCGCGGGCTTCGGTTTCTCCGGCGCCGTCGGCCCGGTCGCCTTCATGAGCGCCCACAGCTGGTCGATGACCGCTGTCCTCAAAGGCCTGGTGGCCTTCCTGGCCGCGCCCCTGAGCCTGGCTCTGCTGTTCAACCACCTTTTCAAGAAGGTCGTCCCGCTGGTGAAGGACGAGGACTACCGTCTCGACATCGGCCGCTGAGAACGCGTGATCTCCGGGCCGGGCCGCGACACTGCCCGGTCCGGAGACTCTCCCGTCAGAGCCGCCCCCAGCTGGTGGAGCACCCGTGCGGCCGACCGATGCCCAGCCTGAACCGCATTGACGAGATCACGGCGGTCACCCAGCCAGGTCGCCAGGAAGCCTGCGTTGAAGGCGTCACCGGCGCCTGTGGTGTCGCGCACCACGGGCACCGGCGGCACCGGTACCCGTACCGGGTCCATGCCCACCTGCACCAACGTGGTCGGGTCGGGGCCATGCCGAGCCACTACCAGGGTCCTCGGCATCCGAGCCAGTGTCGGTCCGGGGCGGCCGTCGGCAGACACCAGGCCCGACACAGAACATTCCTGCGCATTCGCCGAGATCACGTCCGGCGAGATCCGACACAGCAGATCTGCGAAAACCGTCGGAGACAAGGCCCGGACCACGCCGACCGAAGAGACGTCGACGCTGGTCAATCCGCCTGCATCGCGGACCCTGGCCAAAGCGTCCATCGCGGTGGACGCCGTACTGCCCCCGACCAACCCATAGGCCGGACAATGCAGAAGCTCCACTCCCCGCAACTCCTCGTCGCCGAGATGCTCCAGCTCCGCTGACGCCCCACGATCAGGGAACATCGAGCGCTCACCGGTCTCATCGACCATCACCACGATCGTCCCGGTGCGGCCTCGGCGCTGAACCCGTACGTCGACCCCGCAGGCCCGGAGCTCCTCGACCGCCAGCCGGCCAGCCAGATCATCCCCTACACACCCGAAGAAACGTGTCGGATGACACAGCCCGGCAAAGGCCGCCACATTGGCCGCGCTGCCTCCTCGACGTACGACCACCGTCGCGGCGGTATCCGAGGCGTACCGGATCGGTTCCTGCCGGTGAACGACCACGTCGTGCACCAGATCGCCCAGCACCCCGAGCATCACCGCTCACCCCCGAACAGCCGCCGACGCCCGGGACAAGGCGGCCGCCACCAAAGCGCCCAACCGCACATTGCTCAGATAGAGCGCCACATTCGCCTGCACGCTACGTCCCCCGGTCGACCGGGACAGCTGCTCCAACAGGAAGGGCGTCGCATCCTGACCACTCACCTCCGAACTCTCCGCCGCAGTCCAAGCCCGGGCGAGCATCTGATCCAGCTCCTCCGGCTCCAAAGCCGCTTCTGCCGGGATCGGATTGGCCACCACCACGGCGGAGGACACACCAAAAGCCGACTGGGCGCGGAAGACATCGGCGACCTGCTCAGGCGAATCGGCCCGCTGCCTCAGCGGGAGCCCCGCATCCGGGACGTAGAAACCCGGACAGCGGTTCGTCCGGTATCCCAGCACCGGAACCGCCAAAGTCTCCAGACGTTCCAAGGTCGCCCGAACATCGAGTACCGCCTTCACCCCCGAACAGACCAGCACGACCGGCACCTGGGACAAGGTGTGGAGATCGGTCGACTCGTCGAACGAGAAGGATGCGCCGCGGTGTACTCCGCCCAGACCGCCGGTCGCGAAGACCGCTATGCCCGCACGATGGGCGAGATGGCTGGTGGCTGCGATCGTCGTGCCCCCGTTCGCCCGAGCCACCGCCGTAGTGCACAGATCCCGTACGGAGACCTTCACCGCCTGCTCGTCCGAGGCGAGCGCCTCGATCTCCTCGGCGGAAAGCCCGACCGTCGGGACACCGTCGACGACCCCCACGGTCGCGGGAAGGACCTCGAAGGAACGGACGATGCGCTCGGCATCCTGCGCGATCCTGAGGTTGAGCGGGCGGGGCAGACCATGGGTGATAATGGTCGACTCCAACGCCAGGACTGGTCTGCCCGCAGCGACGGCCATCCGGACGTCCTCAGCGATACGGATGCGATAGGACATGGTCATCCCGGCCTCCTTCGCGGAGCCGCGTCATCGCGGCAGGACGCCCGGTCACCCTGGCGCGCCGGGCTGAGCTTCGTCCGTCACGGTAGCTCGGAAAGGGCCACAGGCCCTGGAGGCGTGCGGTGTCGTCGACCAGTGTCCTTGCGCATCGAGATGTTCCTGCTCTAAAGGTGGTGTCTGGCCCACCCGATGATCTGTCCACCTACGACTAAGTTGAGAATAGTGATCAACAACGACCGATATGCCAGGAGGAGACCGCGCCGATGACCGGCCCAGTCGCGCGACCCGCCGGCGCCCGCTCCTACCCCCGGACAGACCTCCCATGATCACCACCCCCACGAAGAACCGGAACGACCTCCGCACCTTCCTCGCACTGCCCGGACTGCTGCGCCTCCTGCTGATCACCCAACTGGCCTTCAACATCGGCTTCTACCTGGTGGTCCCCTTCCTCGCCTCCTACCTGGGCGACGAACTCAAACTCGCCGGATGGATGATCGGAGTGATCCTCGGTCTCCGCACCTTCTCCCAACAAGGCATGTTCTTCTTCGGCGGTGCACTCGCCGACCGCTTCGGCATCCGGCTCAGCATCGTCGTCGGATGCCTGATCCGGATCACGGCCTTCCTCGTCCTCGGACTCACCCAGGAACTCCCCGGCGTCATCGTCGGCGTCACCCTCATCGGACTGGCCGCCGCACTCTTCTCCCCAGCCACCGAATCGGCCATCGTCGCCTGGGGCCACGAAGTCGAACAGGGCGGTGGACCCACCCTTCAGGAAATCGTCGGACTCGAAAGCATGTGCTCCAAGCTCGGATCGGTCATCGGCCCCCTGCTCGGCGGTGTCCTCCTCGTCATCCCCTTCCGCGCGACCTGCCTCGTCGCGGCCGGCATCTTTACCATCATCCTTGCCGCACAGCTGCGATGGCTCCCCCGAGGAACCCGCATCGGAGAACCCACCGCCATCCTCGAATCCTTGTCCACCGTGCTCACCAACCGGACCTTCCTCGTCTTCGCCGCGATCCACTCGACCTACCTGCTCACCTACAACCAGCTGTACCTCGCAGTCCCCGTCGAACTTGCACGCATCGGCGCACCCAGCACCGCGATCACCTGGCTGTTCGCGCTCGCCGCCCTTCTGACCATCACCCTGCAACTCCCGGTGACTCGACGGGCGCTGCGCTGGGGCACAGCTGCCGCACTACGCCGCGGATACCTTCTGCTCTCAGGTTGCTTCCTCGTCGTCGCCGTCGCAGCCCCGTACTCGGTGAACGGGCCGACCGCCTATCTCCCGGTGATCACCCTCGTCGTCCTCCTGCACCTCGGGCAGATGCTGGTACTCCCCGCCGCCCGGGACACCGTCGCCGAACTCGCTCAACACCGCTGCCTCGGCAGCTACCTCGGCTTCATCTCTTCATTGGGCGGACTTGCGGTACTCATCGGAAGCACCGCCGCCGGGCAACTCCTCGACCTGGCACGCACCCCCAACCCCAGCGCGCCTGTCCCCTGGCTCTTCCTGGCCGCCCTCCCCGCCTGCTCGGCCCTCGCCATCACGATCTTCTGCCGACGCAGATCCACCCCCACCCCGAACACCGCAGCCCGCCCCTGAACTACAGACACCGACACCACCCGGCACCACCGGAGAACAGACCAGCATGGCCGTCCACAGGGGCGAAACAGATCGGACACCATCCACAACCACAGACGAAAGGACACCGACCCGCCAGGGAAAAAGACACCCTGACCGGCATGCCCTTTCCCCCACCAGCCCAACACCCCTACGGAGTATCCGCCCCACGCCAGCCACCTCCACCCACCAGCTACAGCAGCGGATTCGCCGCAATCATCGCGACAAGCCTCCTGCTCACCGGCTGCACACCACCCTGGACAGGAACGAACACAGCCGCCACGAACACCAACCAGGTGGCCACCGTCATCGACGGCGACACCCTCGACATCCGCTCGACAACCGGCACCCTACGAGTTCGACTCCTCGGCATCGACGCCCCGGAGACCGGACACGACGGACAACCAGCCCAATGCGGAGCCACCCAGGCCCGCGAGGCACTCGCGGCGAAAGTCTCCGGACGAGAGATACGGATCATCACAGATCCCACCACGGACCACACCGACCGGTACGGGCGCACCCTGGCCTATGCGGAGATCGACGGCGAAGACATCGGTGCATCCCTCCTCGCGTCAGGACACGTAGGAGCCTGGCATCCAGCAGGAACGACTGCACCCCAAAGATTTTCGACCTACCGGGACACAATGGAACGCGCACGGCAGGGCCGCCGAGGATCCTGGGCCGCCTGCGCACGACTCGGCCGCGGACAGGCGACGAGCGTTCGCCGTTCAGGAGGAGTCAGCGGCGATGCCCGTCAACAAAGCGACCAGTTCTGCCGAAGCGACAGAGGTCGGCTCGGCGAGATGAGCGAGATCGATCCTTGTCGCCCCGCCGAGATGGCGGTCGCAGGGGATGACCCGACCTGGACGATGACCGCCGGTGATGGCGCTGATCGCTCGAGCCGGAGTGATTCCGGTGTCCCGGCCGGTGTCCACGACGAGCACGACAACACGCTCTACCGGAACGCCCAGGGAATCCAGCTCGCGTAGCGCCTGCTTCGCGGCAAGCATCCCTGGTACGGACGGACTGGCCACCAAGACCATGACATGGCACTGGTCGAGCAGATGATGCCTGGTGTCCCGACCCATGTCGAGGACGGTCAACGTATGGCAGTAGGTGAGCCGGTTGACCAGCTTGCGCAGGTGACTGTCGTCGATATCGACCGCTGTCACCGCTGTCACCGCACCGTCCGGGCTGTAGGCCAGGTTGTCCACCAGGTCCTGTGGCGAGATGGCTGATTCCAGGGCGTGTGACGCGAAGCAGTGGGTCTCCGAGCCGAGGGCGGTGGCCAAGGCTCCACGGTCATCGGCGGAGGCAACCACGGAAACACTGTCCTGGCGGGCGCGGACGAAGCAGTGAGCGATGAGCGCAGCCACCGTGGTGACCCCGACGCCGCCTTCCGCCCCGATGACTCCGACCCGGAGGCCGGTCTGCAGCTCAACCTGGGTTTCCTCGATGCTGGCAGCCAACCGCATCGGGGTGTCATCGGCGCTGAGCAGCAGCGAGAAACGATGCCAGAGCTTGCGCCACCACGGCCAGCCGTGCCGGGTGCCGAGCCTGCGACGCTCCAGTTCGTCCGCGCGGGCCTCCAACACCTGGACGGTGACCGGTGGGTAGGCAGCAGGCAGATTGGCGGCATCGGCAGGCGCCTCGAGGAGTGCTTCCTTCTCGGCGGAAGGCGGCGCGTTCTCAAAGGGTTCGTCCGGCCACGGGGGCAGGTCCGGGCGCTCCGATTGACGCAGGGACTCAGCTGAGTGAGGCCGAACAACGGCCTCCGCTTGCGGATCGGGGGTCTTCTCCAGCGGTGGAGCCTTGGGGCGGAACGGGTCCTCCGTGCGGAATGGCACCAGCGGAGGGGACTCTAGCGAGACGGATTCGTCTACCCGGTAAGGACTTTCGCTGCGGAAGTAGGTCTCCCGGGGGAGTGCTGGCTCGTTGCGGAAGAGATCCTCTTCGTGGGCGGGAGGGCCGGGTCGGAAGGGCCCGGTCTGGAAAGGCGCCTCGGTACCAGCAGGGGTGCCCGGTCGGAAGGGGCCGGTCTGGAAGGGTGAACTCGTCCGGAAGGGGGACCCGGTCTGGAAAGGAGGTTCGTTCCGAGCCGGGGGCTCCTCCCGGAAGGGCGGCTCGTCCCGCGAGGGCGGGTCGGGCCGGAAGGGGCCGGTCTGGAAGGGTGAACTCGTCCGGAACGGAGATTCACCCTGGAAGGGAGCACCGCTACGGAAGGTGGACTCGTCCCGCGAGGGCGGGTCGGGCCGGAAGGGACCGGTCTGGAAGGGCGAGCTCGTCCGGAAGGACGACTCACTGCGGGGAGGCTCGTCGGGTCGGAAAGGCCCGGTCTGGAAGGGTGAACTGGTCCGGAAGGGGGACCCGGTCTGGAAAGGAGGCTCACCCTTCAGCGCAGAGGGCTCCTGGAAGGTGTCATCCTCCCGCTGTGAAGCAGCCCGGGCATCCTTTTCTGCGGTGCGGCCGGGGCTTTCGCGCGGCGGAATCTCCGGCAGAACGACCTTCGGGTTCAAGATCGTCAGGTCGGGGTCGACCTGGCCTGGCTTCGGAGGCTGCTCTGCTGGGGCCTTCTTCTCCGGAGCCTTTTGCGGCGCTCGGGTGGCTGCAGGCTTTTCTACGACCGCGGGTTTTTTCGTGACCGCAGGTTGTTCTGTGGCCGCAGGCTTTTCTACGGAGAGCTTCTCCGGTGACGGTTTGTCTTGTTCTTCCGAGGAAGGAGCCGCCGGCTCAACAGATGTCGCGGCGAGAGCAGCGGCGCGGGCGGCGGCACGTTTCGCAGCACGGGTGGGCTGCGGAGCGGACTTGTCGGCCTTGGGGTCAGCGATCACCCGGAGCGGGGAGGTGTCCGGCTCGTTCTTCTTCGCCGGAACCTGGCTCTTCAGCTCGCTTTTCTCTGCGGCTGGGGCTGCGGCTTTCGGCCGCTCCGGCCGCTGGGTTTTCGCAGGCTGCTGGACAGTAGGAGCGCCTGCCGGTGGTGTTTTCCGGAGAGACGGCTCTTTTCGTGGCTCGGCGCTCTGCGGTGATGGAGCATCGTCCTCCTGCTCTCGCCGCTCCGGGACGGATTTCTTCTTGTCGTCGGTCATTTTCTTGGCGATCTCGGTCGGAGCCGTCTCGACCTTGCTCGGCGTCTTGGGAGCATCCTTGACGGCAGGGGATGTCTGCGCCGCAGGTGACTCTGTTGCGGTCGGAGGTTCAGCCGAAGTCGGAGGTTCAGCCGCCGCAGGGGACTTCGCCGACGGTGAGGCTGGCGGTGGCGTCGAGACCGGGGACGACGGCGAATCCGACACCGAGGTGTCCCGGCTCTGGCGTTCACCCTGCGGGGGGTCAAGCGGCGGTTTTGCCGCTTCCTCAGCAGCGCGCGCAGCTGCTCTGATGGCAGCCCGGGTCGAGGCCTGTTGTGCAGAGGGCTCGGTTTTCGACGGTGCAGCGTGGCGTGGCGTTCTAGGGACAGCGATCTGTGATGGTGCTGCCGTCGACTTTTCTTCAGGCTTGGTCGACTTTGTCGGAGGCTCGTCCTTGGTGTCCTTCTCCGAGACCTCAGCTGGCGCCTCTACGGAGCTGACGGCCTGCGCCGGTGGCTCTGCCGGCGTGGGTACGCTCTGCTCCGGTGCTGGCGGCACCGGCGTTGGCTTGGGCTGTTCCGCCGGGGGAACAGCTGCTTCTGGTTTGAGCTCGGGCTTCTGCGGTGGCTTGGCTGCCTTCGTCGCAGCTGCGTCCGACTGGACCACCGGCTGGGTTGTTCCGGCTACCGGTTCGGCCTTCTTCGCAGCTTTCTCTTCAGCCTTGGCCGAGGGCTTGTCCGACTTGGTTGGTGCAGCAGACTTCTGCTGAGTTTCAGGCAGTGTCTCTTCGATTTTCTTGGCATGGGCCGGACGCCGGGCAGGGATCTTCAGCCGGCTGGGAGTGGTGATGTCCGTGCCCAGGGGGGAGTCGTCCAGCGCTGCTTTCGCTGCGAGCTCAGCAGCGCGGGCCGCTGCTCGGGCTGCGGCGCGAGTCCCGACCCGGGTTGGCTGGGTATCGCCTGCTTGCAGCTCGGTCGGTTTGTCGCCAGCGGTCTGCTTGTCGGTAAGGGTCTGCTTGACCGGTTCGTCCTGTTCCTTCTGTGGCTGAAGGACCCTGCGCTCGGGAGGACGTGGAGTCTCTGGAGCGTCCTTCTTCGCAGCAGGCTTTTCCTCGGTTTCGTGCAGGGGAAGCGGTGGGACGGGGGACTTCGACCTGTCCGGAGCGCGGCGGATAGCGAGTTCTCTGGTGTCCAGCTCGTTCTCGGGGTTCTTCGGAGAAGGACGTGTGCGACCAGGAACAGACGGTCGTCGTGGAGCGCCAGGGGCGAACCGGGGGTCACCGAACCAGGAGGCCGACGGAGCCGACATCGGGGGGATCGACGAGCGCAAGGCGGACCGCGAGGTCGTCAGGGGCTTGTGGTCCTTGCCCGGTTCGTCGTCGGCGGCGGGTTCAGCGGATTTCTTCTGCGGTTCAGCGGGTTTCTTCTGCGTCTCGGCGGGTTCAACAGCGGGAGCCGCTTCCTTCCGCCCGTCTTTCCCGATGGGGCGCTGCGGGGAGGCCGCGGTGCGGGACTTCTCCGCCGGTTTCGGGGAGGCTTCCGCCGGTTTCGAGGGGGCTTTGGGATTCCGGGCGATCGGTACGGTGGAGCCGGCTTCTTCTGCTGGCTTCCGGGCGGGTGTTACCGATGCTGGAGGTACGGGCGGCGCGATCAGCGGAGTCACGACGGGGATGGGGACGCTGATGGGAGACGACTTCTGCTCGGGGGAAGCCGTTGGCAGCGGGATGCTGATCGGTGCGGATGTGACTACAGGGGCGACGACTGGAAGAGGAATGCTGGCGGGCAGCGTCGAGATCGATCCGGAGAGTGCTGCAGACATCGAGATCGATGGCGGAGAGTCGGAGTCTGCTGATTCGGCTGGAGTTTCGGCCGGGGCGCTCCCCGGCGCACGGGTTTCCTCTTTGACGGGGATGGTGATCTTGATGGATCGCCCGTTGGGTGCCGGTGTGGCCTGGCCGTTCTCCTCCGGTACAGCTCTTCCGTTCGTGCGGAAGATCGGGCGGTCGTTCGGCGGTGCAGTGGTTTTGCCGTTCAGGGCGGGCAACGCGGGTAAGGCGCCGGAACGATCCCTGGCCTCGACAGATCCTTGCCCGTTTCTTTCCTGCCAGGACGCAGGAGCAGCTGTCGGCTCGTCACGTTCAGGTGCGATCGGGGGGACGATCGACAACGTGCCAGATCGGGCGGACCCGTTCTGCCGGGAACGTGGGCTGAGGGCCACACGCAGCAAGGGCGCAGTGGGGTAGTCCTCTTCTGGAACTGCGAGATTTCTCTGGCTCGAGTCCGAGGTGAGGGTGCGCCAACCTGGAGGCGCCGCCGAGCTGTGGCGTCCCCGGCGACGGGAGACCTCTGAGGACGGACTGCTGTCAGGACGGCCCGATGGCATGTTGTCGGTCAACGGCTGTCCTTTCGCTGGAAGAGGGGATGGGTGCCGGTGTCACACAATGAGATACCTGACCGGTGAGGGAGATGAAGGCATGGGGAGATGCCATTTGCGCAGTGCGCATGTTAGGTCCCACGGGAGGAACCACGCCACAGCCCAAGGTCCACCCGATGTGCGGATGACGTGGTGGACAGACGGAACGGCAGCGCGAGCCGGTGCCGGTCGGTGAGAGTGAGCCGACGTCCGGTGAGAGACAGGGGGGAACATGATCGTCCTGTTCACAGATCCGGCGGCAGGCTCGTCGCGGTGCCCTTGCCCACGCGAAGGTCTGTGCCGACGGACAGGCCGACGGCGGCTTCGTCGTACCAGTAGGACAAGTAGGGCACTCCTCGACGCGTTGGGTACGACCGCCGCCAGTGGCCGGTGCAGGGTGCGGTCGGCCGGGCGGTCGTATCCCGTAGGGACGTCGTCATGTTACGTCCCTGAGCGTTCGACTTGAACGCTCGTATACGTCTTCGGCTCAATTATCTTCAGCGAGAGCTGATGCTCTGAAAGTAAGGCGGGGCTCCGAAGATCGTGTTCTTTTCTGCGCGGCGTCGAAGAAAGACGGGGAGACCTGGGCGGTTCGTGTCAGGCCGAGGCGGATGGTTGACGTATCCGTTGTTCGGCGCGTGTCGTTATCCCGCGCGAAGGTGCTGTATCGGATTTCGGAATGTTCTTCCTCCGCAGGGGTTGTCGAGGTGAAGCCGTAGCGGGCGGGTGATGAGAGCGGGGCGGGTGCGGATCGGCGTCAGCGGGCCAGCCCGGCCAGCGAGTAGGGGTCGAGGAGGTCGCTGGGCCGGCCTTCGATGGGCAGACGTGATCCGAGTCCTAGTTCGTTGGCCATTTCGAAGAGGACGTCGAGAGCCAGATGGTCTTCCATGGCAACGCCGGTGGAGTCGAAGACGGTCAGTTCGTCCTGGTGGATGGCGGCTTCGTGGGGGTGCGCGCACAGGTGGGCGAGCGAGGGCCCCATCTCGTCGTCGTTCAACTGTTGGCATTCGCCTTCGTGGCGGGCCTGCTCGTGGTGGTCGAAGCAGACCACCGCGCGGCGCAGCAGGCTGACGGGGAGCTCGAATTTGCCGACCTCATCGGCGCCCACCGAATTGATGTGCAGGTGAGGTCGGTGCTCACCGTCGGTGAACACGGGTCCTTCGCCGACCCCGACGGAGGTGGCGGTGCAGATCACATCGGATTCGCGGAGCACGGTGGCGACATCGGTGACTTCGATGGGCAGCCCCAGGAGGGCGACACGATCGGCGAAGGACGCGGTGTGCCGGGGATTGATGTCGGTGACGATCACCCGCCGGATGTCGATGACCTGGTTGAGTCCGTGCAGCTGGGTGACGGCTTGGGCGCCGGTGCCGATCAGCCCCACGGTCTGAGAGCCGGGTTTGGCCAGGAGTTTCGTGGCCAGCGCGCTGGCTGCTCCGGTGCGGACGGCAGTGAGCAGCACTCCGTCGCAAAGAGATACGAGACGTCCGGTGTCGTCGTCGACGCGGGCGATGGTGGCGAGGATGGTCGGGAGCTGGTGATCGATGATGTTGCGGGGGCTGTAGGAGACGGTCTTGATGGTGACACTGCGGCCGCTCTCCCGGTGGGGCATCGTCTCGATGATCCCGGGGATCTCTCCGGAACGACTGAAACCGCTGCGGGGTGGGGATCCGGTCCGTGACCCGTGTCCGAGTTCGGCAAATCCTTGTTCGAGCGTGTCGATCATGTAGTTCATGAACTTGTCGACGCCGTAGGCGTTCAAGACCTGCCCGATGTCGTCCCTGGTGAGAACCCATGTGTCCACGACGATCTCCTCTGCCGACGCTGGTATCGGCCCGGTGGGGCCGTCTGCCCTATGACGTTCGAGATAAGCGATAGCGGATGTCTACCAGTTCGAGGCTGAAAAGTATTGACTAGGAATATATGTGTCGGGGCAATTTGCGCCTGCGGGAGAAAATTCTGCTCCGAGTGGCACAGAAGATCGCCCCGACCTGATGTGATCGGGGCGATCTGGCACAGCGCTTTCAGGTGTCAGGAAATCGTGGTCGGTTGTTCTGCGATCACCGGGAAGTCGTAGTCGACGACGACGGGAGCATGATCGCTCATACGTTCTTCCCTCGAGGGGTCACGGTCGGTGCCACCGTCGACGGCCGCCGCCGCCAGAGCCGGGGTCGCCAACTGGTAGTCGATCCGCCAGCCGGTGTCATTGGCGAAGGCCTTGCCCATCCAGGACCACCACGAGTACGGGCCTTGAGCATCGGGGTGCAACCGTCGGATGACATCGACGAGGGTGCGCGGGCCGGTGACCTCGTCGAGCCAGGCGCGTTCTTCGGGGAGGAAGCCCTCGGACTTCTGTTGCCGCTTCCAGTTGTTGATGTCCTGCGGGGTGTGAGCGATGTTGAGGTCACCGACGAGGAGGAACTCCCGGCCTGAGGCGGCAGCTGTCTTGCGGGCGGCGGTCAGGTGTCGTGCGAAGCCGGCGAGGAAGCTCATCTTCCGTTCGTACTTCGCCCCACCGTCGGGGGTTTCGCGCATCCGTTTCGGGTCTTGCAGGTGCGCGGGGAGGCCGCCCTTGGGTAGGTAGAGGCAGGCGACGGTCAGCGGGACGTGGGCCAGGTCGGCCTCCAGGTAGCGGCCTTCGTCCGCGAAGGCGCGCAACTCCTTGGCGAGTTTGCCGTGTTCCTCGTGCTCGCTCATCTCGACGTGGCCGTCACCGGGGGCCCGTACCAGCACCCCTGCACCCCAGGAGCGGATCGCCGCCGGCTTCTCCTTGGTGAGCAGCGCTACCCCGTTGCGTCCGGCGAGCTGCCCTGAGTCGTAGGACAAGTGGTAGTCGCCGAAGACGCCCTCCGGCAGTGAGGCGACCGGGCAGCGCACTTCCTGCAGAGCGACCACATCGCAGCCGCGGGTGGCTAGCCAGTTCTCGAAACCACGCCGCTGGGTGGCTCGGATCCCGTTGACATTGAAAGTAGCGATGCGCAGCACGTCGGCAGACTAGCCGTCGCGGCTGACAGCGGGCTGGCTGTGAGCACTATCCGTGACGGCTGGTCTGTTCTTCTTGCAGGAGTGACCTGTTGATAAAGAAGAGGCCATCATGGTGAATATTCGTTATTTCGCTAGCAGTTCTCAATTACATGTTGCCTTTACGCCAATTCCTGTCATCGATTTCTCGGCCTTTTGTTTTGTTGAATACGCGCATTTCTTCGAGTCCCCTTATGGGGCATACTTCTTGAGGGGCGTAGGAATTTCTGTGCGTTATTAAATGGGCGATGAGTAGCGAACTCTCTTGCTGATTTAGCTCGAGATTCCAACTTTCTATGGATGTATGCAAGATATTTCTTATCCTGATCTACCGTGCAGCAGATTGCAATACTTGCACCGGAAAGGAGGGTCATTGGGATCCATAAGTAGATGGATACGGTTGCAAGTGTGAGAGAAGTTAGGATAAGAATCAATATCATGATAGAAATTAATGGTTCAGGGTAAGATCTGTCAGACTCTCCGTGAGTGAGCCCTTTCACCTGATTGTCGGAGGATGACTCAATCATAATTATTTGCATTGAGATGGCTGTGAGTGCAAGGATAATAGCGACCCCCGCCATCTTAATTGAGCAATCTGTCGACCATATTTCTGCGCAAATTGCCAACAAAAGTAGCGTAAGGGGAAATTTATCCCAGTGGATAATCATTTTAAATGGAAATTCTTTCAGGTGGTCCAATTTACTGGGTTTATCTGATATTTCCTGAGACGTATTCGATGCATATTTACTGTAAGCCTTGAGTGCTATCTCGAGGTTTTCCATTCTGATGGATGCCTTGGTTTGGGCGAGTTTGTGACTTTCAGCTGACTGGTCGGCAAGTCTGCTCAGTGTTGCGCAGAGTAGCGCTGAGGCGACTGGGATCAATGTATTCAGCGATCGAGGGTCGTATTTTGAAGGCGATATTTCGATGAGAAGCCAGGAAATTATGCACCCAAAAAAAGCGTATATGAGACTGTTTTGTCTATCATGATTTGAGTGTTGGCTGTAGACCATGGCGTGTCGCGTGTTGTGCTGTTTGGTCGCGCCCCTGCCGGAACGGAGATGAATGTGGCGACCATGACGGCATCAAGTGCTAAGGCTGCGGCAGAGGGCTGAAGGCCGTCTGCTGACTTGCCTATGAGAGATTCGTACCAAGAGTTGATTGCGCCAGGCGTATCTCCTGGATATTTGAGCATGCTAATTGCTAATATTATTAGTGCCGCAAGTGTCATGCCTCCTGCAAAAAGGATCAATATTTGGTATCCAATTTTTCTCATTTCATTTTGAGTTTCTTCTAGATATTTGCTGGATGCGAAATCTTTGATCGGCTGGAGGCCGTTTTCTTGGGAGTGACCCTCCTCTTGCGGGAAATTTACGAATTTTGAGAAAAATATCCTACAGGAATTCATCCTGGCTTAATTCTCCCAGTAAGGCCTGTGATGTTGTGGGCGCCCTCGCGGGCTGGTCGAAGAGGTGATCTCGGTGATGAATGCGACGACCTGAGTCCCCAGGCGTGGACAATCGTCACGAAGAGAGTCCAGTTTCGACCGCCGTCGGTGGCTGGCCTTCGTCGGGGTGGTCATCTCGACGAAAGGTGGAGTTCTTGCGTTCTTGGGGAGCCTTGCGCGGGCGGCAACGACCGGCTGCGGTATCGCGGGCGTATCGCGCCCGGCCATTCGGGGGCCTGTCTCGCAGGAGCTGCCATGTCGGATCCAATTGCGTTCTTTCAGAAGGTGTCTGGACTAGATACTTCTCGTCGGACCCTGTTGAAGGGTGGCGCCGCCGCGCTCCTCGGGATGCTCGCCACTCCGGCTCTCTCCAGCCGGGTCGGCTCCACCCCCAGCGAGGTCGACTACGTCGTCGTCGGTAGTGGTGCCGGTGGTGCTCCCGTCGCCGCCCGACTCGCCGAGAACGGTTACCGCGTCCTCCTCCTCGAAGCCGGTCCGCCAGCAGGCGACCCCCGCTACTACGACACCCCCGTCCTGTGGCCCCGGGCCAGCGCCGATCCGCGCATCAGCTGGGACTTCTACGTCCGGCATTACAGCGAACGTGCCAGGCACGGCAGCCAGTTCGTCCCGGAGAAGGACGGAGTGCTCTACCCCCGCGCCGCGACCCTCGGCGGATGCACGGCGCATCACGCGCTGTTCACCGTCTACCCCGAACACCAGGACTGGGCCGACATCCAAGAACTCACCGGTGACCCCGGATGGCGGCCTGACATCATGTGGCAGTACTACGACCTGGTTCGCACCTGGCAACCCATCACCCAGCCACTGCCGGTCAGAGGGATCGCTGACGCCCAACTCCTCGCCTACGTCAACGCGGCCCTCGCCGAAGACCGCCACCTACCGCCCGGACGGCGCCGGATCACCACCGACCCCAACTCCCGGCTCGACGTCGATCACTCCGCCCAGGGCTACTACCTCGCACCGCTGGCCCAGGCCGATGGCCGACGCATCGGACCCCGCGAGCGACTCCTCGCCGTGGCCGCCAGCGCACCGCTCACCATCGCCACCAACGCCCTCTTCGAACGGGTCCGCTTCGAGAAGACACCCGGCGGAGTCCCGCGAGCAGTGGCCGTCGACTACCTCCAAGGCGGCGCCGACGACTACTTGTATGCTGCCTCGCCCGGCTACCGGCCACGCACTCCCGCAGAACGGGCCACGCTACGACGCACCGTTCGCGTCAAACGGGAAGTCATCCTCTCCGGCGGAGCCATCAACAGTCCCCAGATGCTCATGCTCTCCGGTATCGGACCCCAAGGACACCTTCGGGAGCACGGCATCACCCCCGTCGTCGATCTGCCCGGCGTCGGCACCAACCTGCAGGACAGGGTCGAAGCCTTCGTCGTCACGGAACTGGAGAAAGAATTCACCGCTCTCGCCGAGTGCACCTTCGGCGCCGGACAGGATCCCTGTTACGACTCGTGGAGCCGCTGGGGCGCACCAGCCCTCTACTCGACCTCAGGGTCGCCGGCCTGGACCAGGCGGCGCTACTCCCGGGGCAGTGGTCGCAACGAACTGGTCGTCTTCGGGCTCCCCGGCCGCTTCGAAGGTTTCCGGACAGGCTTCGACACCGTGGCCCTGGGCAAACCGTCGAACTGGTGGACCTGGCTGCTGCTACGCGCTTACTCGCCCAACCGTTCCGGGACGGTCCGACTGGTCAGCGCTGATCCGACCGCGATGCCTTTCGTCCACAAGAGATCCCTGGACGACGGTGCTGGGGGAGCGCAGGACATCGACGCGCTCGTCGAAGCGATCGGCGTGGCCCGGCGGATCTCGGCCAGAGCCAGGATCAAAGGCCGGGAGACCGTGCCGGGCCCAGGGGCCGATCTGCCCGAGTTCATCCGCCGGGAACAGTTCGGTCACCACCTGTCCTGTACCAATCCGATGGGCCGCGAAGGAGACCCCAAAGCGGTGCTCGACAGCAACCTTCGCGTGCGAGGCACCACAGGGCTGCGGGTCGTCGACGCCTCTTCCTTCCCTCGCATTCCTGGGGTCTTCCTCTGGCTCCCAATCGCGATCCTGGCCGAAAAAGCCGCAGCGGACATCCTGGCGGGGCGGTGAGCGCCGAGGTCGCAGAAGCGAAGCCATAGGCGCGATGACGCAGGTTTCACGTGAAACCTAAGGGGAAGAGGATGCCATCAGGAGCAGAAGTACGCCCTCAGGTGGGCAGCGCTCATCCCCGACCCTCTAGGATGTCCAGCGGGTCGTTCCGGACAGCCTTCATCGCGGGCCCCACTCCGGCAATTAGAAGGACACCTGCGCAGCCCAGTGCGAGATACCCCAGGTCGGCCGGCTGGTACAGAGTGATCTGAGTGTTCAACGCCGACTGGGACCACTCCTCGAGGAAGGGCTGCCATATCGCGACAGTGCCGGCCGCGACCAGAGCCGCACCACACAACACGATGACCACATCGAGCACGACCAACAAAGCGATGTCGGCGCCGCGGGCACCGTAAGCCCGGGCCAGGCCGAAAAGCCATCGCCGGTCACGGACGATGATGTTCTCCGCGACGAGTACTCCCACCGCGCCTAGACATAACACCGAGGCCCCCAACAGCCGGTACAGGCTCTCCACCCCGGCGCTGGCCCGCCGTAGATCGGCATGATCCGGAGGCTGCTGCACCACGCAGACGTCATCGGGCAGGCCGTCGATCGCTCTTCCGGCTGCTGTCGACTCACGGCAGATCCCGGCCAGGACCTCCTTCAGGGATGTTTCGGGCTTCATCGACCAGACCATGATTCGTGTCGAAGCCGACTTGTTTTCCTCGACAGGCAATTCGGCCTGGGCCAGCGGAAGATACGGCTGAGCCACGACGATGCTTCCCGGTTGGAGGAAGGACAACGCGGGTGGTGGCGTCTGGAAAGCCTCCGCGGGGACGGGAATGTCTCCGAAACAGCCGCTTCCGTGAAGCTCTCCGTTCGGTCCGCGGCTGCCCTTCCCCGCCCCTAGTTCACCCGATGCCGACTCCCTGCGGTCATCGCTACTCGCCTCAGGCCCGGAGGACAGCTGCATCGCCAGGATTCCTGCATACGCACGGGTCGTGCTGCCCTGCCCTCCCTTGCCGGGAGCCTTCTTCTCCTGCTGACCCACACAGGAGGGTTTCAGCCCCGGCAACGACTCCACCACGAGATAGTTCAGGTGCGTGGCGCTCCTGGCCAGAGCCTCAGCGGCGAGCTGCGCCGAGACCGACCTCGACTGGGAAGGAACCTGCGGGAGATCCAGGTACACCAACCCCGGTGGGCCGTCGACCCCACGTACGGCCGCATTCAGGTCGTGGGAAGAGGCTTTCGCCAGAGCCGAGGTCACCATGAAGAGCACCAAAGCCAGGGCCAACATCACGACCATCGTCACAGTCCGTCCGATGCTGCGTCGAGCCAGCGCGATAGCCAGTACGGCGACACGCCACGGCCGGGTGAAGCCGAAGCCACGTCGCGCCTCGGGGAAAGCCGTCGTCCCGGGAAGCCGCTGCCCATCGCCCCGCTTCACCCTGGTCACGGGACGCCGTCCGGCTCGTGTGCTGCCGCGGCAAGCCTGCCATGGGCGAGACGTAACACTCGTTCAGCCATGGCCGCTACGACAGCGTCGTGGCTGACCACGATGACCGCGGTCCCCGAGTGCTTGAGCGCGTAGAGGTCTTCGGCCACCGCGAGGCCGGTCTCCTCGTCGAGATTCCCGGTAGGTTCGTCGGCGAGAAGCACACGGGGGCGGGCCACCATCGCCCGGGCGATCGCGACCCGCTGACGCTGCCCACCGGACATGGCGCCGACCGGACGGTTCATGAGTTCAGCGATACCGAGCCGTTCGAAGATCTCCGCAGCATGGGCCTGGGCTTCTCGTCGTCCCACCCTCGGGTTGAAATGCCATGGCAGGAGGACGTTTTGCGCCGCAGTCGTTGCCGGGTCCAGATGGAAGGATTGGAAGATCATGCCGACGGTCGATGCCCGCAACTGTGCGCGGGCACGTTCGGCGGTGGGAACCGGCCGTCCGTTGACGAGCACTGCCCCCGACGTCGGGGATCGCATGAGCGCGAGGACAGAGACCAAGGTCGACTTTCCGGCCCCGGAGCGCCCGATGACAGCAGTAGACGTTCCAGCTTCGAAGGAGCAACTGACCTCAGTGAGAGCGCGTACCGGACCGCTGTCGGCGGAGTAGGTGACTCCAGCCTTGACGAGTTCGACGACGGGACCGCCGGTCATGGTGTTCTGAGGAGTTTGTTGCCCGGGGTCAGCCCGGAGACGACAGCCCTGCGGACTCCGTCTCCAGCGCCGACGACCACCGGTACTTCTTCCCGGCCACCCTCCGCGGTCAGGCGGGTGACGACCAGGTTCTGCCCTGTCCGGTCAGTATGCAGGTAGATCTCGGGGACAGCTACCTGTTCCTGGTCGCTTTCACTGGTCATACGCAGTGTGGCTTTGAGATTCGGCATGGTGCCGGCGAACTCCGGCAGGACACAGACGGCGCGGGGTTCGGAAGCGGCCGCTCCGGGCGGGGTGAGGACGAGCGCGAGGCAGTCAGTGGTTCGGCTGCCCAAGGTGCTGGGGAAGGTGGCTTTGCCGGTGGGGGTACCGTGCGCGAAACGCATGGCTTGGGTGGGGGAGATCGACGCGGAGACCACGGTCAGCCGTTGACGGATGATCAATCGGCCGGAGGTGAAAGAGAATTTTCCGCTGATCGGAGCGAGCACCTGGCCGACACGTTGAGTCGACAAAGCGACTTGGGAGGCGGCAATCGTGCCTGGTTGTCGTCCGGTTAGATTCCTCTTCAGGGTGAATTTTCCCAGCTCGTCGCGAGCCTTCACGACGACGGAAGGCAGCTCGGCTGGCACGGGCTGTTTATCAGGTTCGGTGGGCCCTCCTCGTCCAGGGCGCTGCTCGGACGGAGACGTGGTGGCTTTAGGAGGGCTGCCGGTCGGGGTGGGCGCGGGATTCCCGACAGTTTTGGAGACGAACCGTGCAGGGGCGTACTGGGGTGCGGCTTTGGCCGGGCAGGTGGTGAGCGTGCCACTGGGTTCCTCACACGCTTGTGCCTTCGTGAATTTCGGATTGGCGGTGAAGTCGAGTCCCTCGGGAAAAAAGATCGACAGCTCGTTGATCTGAGCGGTGTTTGCGTCAAGAGCTGCGGAGAAGGTCAGCGCTGTCGGTGCGGGGACTTCGTACACTGCTGGGCTGTTCGTCGTCGATGCCGTGGCGGGGGCGGCGGCTGGTTCTGTGTCCTGGGGCGAGCCGCAGGCCGTGATTCCGATGAGGACAGCGGTGCCTGTTGCGATCAATTTGGCGAAATGTGCCGGGTCTTTTCTGCTCACCGGTTTTCCTGGGGTTCTGCTGCGAGCAGAGCCTGTTCGATGGTCTGCCCTTTGTAGTCCTTGGGTTTGACCGGTATTTCTCTTCCGCATTTCAACTCACCGGTCATGCTGTTCCTGAAACCTTCGATGTCATTCGCGCGGATCAGCTCGATGCGTTCATCGTTCTCAGCATTGATGGTGCTGAAACCTTCGGTGGTCTTTTTGGTGGGGCTGGGAAGTTGATCGATTTTTCCAGGCTCTCCGGTTCTTTGCCAGGAGACATATGCCTGGTAGGCGCTTCGGCAGGCTATCAGGTCGTAGGCGCGGGCTTGGGCCATCTGCGCCGATATCTGTTCGTCTCGCCCATTTTTGTACTGGTCGGCGACGCCGGGGAAAGAGATGGTCTCATCGACGATATCCGGCGTGATCCCGGCGAACACCGGGTGATCGGCAGTGAGCTGACGTTCGGATTCACCTGAACACCCGGCAATGACGGAGGATAATATCGCCACGGTGAGCAAGGCTGTGCCAGGGCCTGACCTCGATGTCATTGCCATCTTCCGCTCCTACGTGTCGATAAAATTTATATATCGAATGTTTCTGCGATGGTGATGGTGTAAATCCATCACCATCGCATGAGGATTTATTAGAGGTCCAGGGTATAGTCTGCGGTGAACTTATTTCCCCCGAGCCCATGCCATCCTCTGCAATCCGCAACATCGTCGCGAATTCCTTGGAGTGTGTAGTTGGCAGACTTCACCTGCGTCCATTGCTCGCGATGGTTATCACGTACGGTGATTTCGTCGGTGGTGCGGCCAGAGGAGTGTGACTTTAGGCGGGCAACAGTAAAGGAGAAGGGATCGCTCTTGTGCTGTGTGAGTCGAATTGTTCTCCCTGATTTGAAGTTGTGAATGTCTGACCATACGCCGTAATCGCAGGAGACCCTCTTGCCGTTCAATCTTACTGATAGTCCTCCCTCCCATGCGCTAGCTGGGGTTACTGAAAGGAGCATGCTGAAACTTAGTGCCGTGGCTATGCCAAGCGTGTGGAATACAGGTCTCTTCATGGGATTCTCCTTATAGAGAGGTGGCCCCCGAGGAGGACTCTGGAAGAGAAAGTCTGGTGATGGGTCATAATCAAGTTTATTGAGTGTTATCTGGGCCACTCAATATTTGCATAACTGGAGTTTATTTAAATGGTTAATACTTGTTTTGAGTGATGACATTAGTGGTCTAATGAAATTAAGGGTAAGCTTTGGGGTGCTAAATCCTTGGTATGTGGTGCAAGTATCGAGGTTCTTCGGCGTGTCTCAGCACCTCCTGATTTGCCTTGTCATAGGGGGTGGCTGTGTCCAGGGCTGCTTTGGCTCTGCTGAATAGTTGGGACTGCGGTTAAGGATGTCGGTTGTGTGGCGAGTGCAGGACGTCGTGTGTATGTAGTAACGACGTCAAGCGGAGTGAAGCGTTGGCTGCATCGAATCTGCTCAGCGGCTTGGCCATGGAAGGAGATCGCTGTCTATGAGGGGGCAAGCAGGCAGCGACATCATGTTGAGAGCGGCTGGTTCGTCTGCTCTCAGTCAGTCGGGCCGAAGATGCGTGCCTTCTCCGCGTCCTCGTCCGCCGGGCGTCCGGCCATCCTCTTCTGGAGGTCGAGGCGCCATCTCTCGGGCAAAGCCGCGTATTCGACGAGCTCGCGGGCTCCGGTCAGATCGTTCGGGTCGTTCAAGACGCGGGAGACCAGGGCGACCGTCGGCTGCCGGGCATCGGTGTCGAGCAGATGGACCTGGTCGCCTGGGGTGATCGTCCCAGGGGTGACTACTCGCAGATACCAGCCGGACCATCCGGTGGTTTGCACTCGTTGCACCAGGTCTGGGATCGCCCAACGTCGGGCGAGTTTGAAACAGGGCCTGCGCGGTTGACTGACCTGCAGGGTGGCCGAACCGACCTGCCAGATGTCGGCGATCCGTACGCTGTTCTCATCGACGAGCGGGAGTGAGCTGGACAGGGAAGATGCGCGGCTCGGCTCGCGATGTTCGTGGTTCGTCGACGGCGGGACGAGGGACAGATTCTCGAAGAAGGCGCCCTCGGGCAGGTCCAAACCGTACCTTTCCCCCCAGGAGCGGTAGTGGTGTCCGGCGTAGGCGAGGACGGCTTTGTCGGGCCCGCCGTGATGTCGAAGGTCGGCCTGCTCGTCACCGTCCGGCCCATCCGGCCCGAACCTCACGGGACCGGGCGCCTCATCCTTCACAGCACCGCTGGCGATGTCGCGTCCACCCCACCGGTGCAAGCGAACCCGCCCGATCCTGATGTTGCCCACCAGAGCGATGACCGTCGAAGGAGAAGCCATATCCGCATCGTTCCACACGCGATGATGGCGGCATGCTCGTCCATCTTCGTCTCGTCGTGCCGCCCCCGCTGGCGGACGAGACCCGCGCATTGCTGCTCGCCGAGACCTATGTCACCAATGTGACCTGGGCCGACGGGCAGTCCATTCGTCCTCCAGGCGCTCTGGTGGGCGTAGACGTCACGCGGGAAACCGCTGACGACGTTGTGAGGCGTGGTCCTGCACCAGGTCTCGACCGCGGCAGGGAATCTCGCCGTAGCTTCAGCGACCGGAGTGACTGATGAGATCTTCGGCAGTGCAGCCCAACTGGTGATCAATATCGCGGGGATGCTCGTCGGGGGGATCGCCACCTTATGGGTGGAGCGGGTGACCGGTGACCGTCTGCATCTCCGCCCGGACGCGAAGATCGCTGCCTGGGTCAGCGGCCTGCGGCGTCCACGATGAGTTGCACGCCTCCCCGCCGAGGTCACAGCAGTTGGGGAAGATTCATGGCGAGAACGTAGGCCGCCACGACGAAGAGTAGGGCGCTGAAAGCTGCGGTGAGATGCCGTGGGTCGACCCGAGCTGCGACTCGCCCACCCCACAGGCTGCCCAGCGCACCGAAGAAGCTGAAGACGAGGATCAGCGGCCATTCGATCTCCACCCCGCCGGTGACCCGGGCGGCCAGCGCCACCAGACTGTTCACCACGATGACGACCAGTGACGTGCCCACCGCGGCCGGCATCGGGAAACCCAGGACGAGGACCAGGGCCGGGACGACGGCGAAGCCACCGCCGACCCCGAAGAAGCCGGTCAGTAGCCCTACAGCGGTCGCGGCCAGGACGATCGCCACCGGACTGCGGCGATCGCCGGTGTCGGTGGCGGAAGCGCCCTTGAGCGCGCGGCGTGCCATGAGCGTGCCCACCACGACCAGGAGCACTCCGAAGGAGGACATCAGCGCCACGGCCGGTACTGCGATGGACAGCCTGGAGCCCAGGAGCGAGCCGACCACTCCGAACAGTCCGAAGAGCAGTCCGTCCTTGAATCGGACGTTGCCTCGGGAGTGGTGGCTCGCCACGCCGACCACGGAGATCAAGGACACGATGACCAGAGACCCGGCTGTCGCCGCCGACGGGGACTGCCCGAGGAGATAGACCAGGATCGGCACCGTCAGGATGGCACCGCCACCGCCCAGCGCCCCCAGGATCAGCCCCACCAGGAGCCCGAAGGGGGCGACCATCAGCAGGCTGTTCACTGTCGGGTCCGTCCGTCGTGTCTCACGGGTCGTCCTGTTGTCGGGGAGAACACCGGTGAATCAGCCTCCTGGTCGATGGTCAGCGCCGCGACATGCCTTGCACGACCGGTCGGCCCAGTTGGACCCATCCGTTCGTCCCTCCTTGGACGGAGACGGCGTCATGCCCGGCGTCCATCAGCAAAGTGGTGGCCGCCTTGGAACGGTTCCCACTGGCGCAGATGACGTATATCACACCGTCAGAAGGGATTTCAGAGAGGTGGTCGGCAAGGCGGGAGAGTGGGGCCGTGATCGCTCCAGGGACATGCCCGGCGGCGTACTCGTTCGGCTCGCGAACATCGACCACCGTGGCCGCCTCGGCATGGGCCTGGGCCAGGTCGTCAAGGGTGCACTCGCGCATCTGCTGCTCCGTTCGTGAAGGGATTCCAGTGTTCGGACCTTGTCCGAAAGATACCCCCGGGGGTATCTTGCCAACTAGGGGAGAGTCACTCGGGGCGACCGAGAACTCAAGGAGAGGACCATGATCTTCACCCAGTACTACCTGGACTGTCTCTCACAAGCGTCCTACCTGATCGCCGACGAGACCAGCCGAAAAGCCGTCATCGTCGACCCACGCCGCGACATCGACGACTACCTCACCGACACGCGCGACGCAGACCTGGACATCATCGGCATCATCAACACCCACTTCCACGCCGACTTCGTCTCCGGACACCTCGAACTCGCCCGAGCAACCGGCGCCTGGATCGGCTACGGACACCACGCCACCCCCGAATTCGACATCCGCCCACTCCACCACGGCGACCGGATCGACCTCGGCGACCTCCAGCTCGACATCCTCGAAACCCCCGGACACACCCCCGAATCGATCAGCATCCTCGTCCACGAACACGCCGACGACCCCACCCCCTACGGCGTCCTCACCGGCGACGCCCTCTTCATCGGCGACGTCGGCCGACCCGACCTGCTCGCCTCCGAAGGCAACACCGCCGACGAACTCGCCCGCAAGCTCTACCACTCCATCCAGAAAACCCTGATGGGCCTACCCGACGAAGTCCGCGTCTTCCCCGCCCACGGCGCAGGATCCGCCTGCGGCAAGAACCTCTCCACCGAAAAACAATCCACCATCGGCGAACAACGACGCACCAACTACGCCTGCGCCCCCATGAGCGAAGACGACTTCGTCGCCATCGTCACCGAAGGCCAACCTGCCGCACCCGCCTACTTCAGCTTCGACGCCACCCTCAACAAACAACAACGACCCGTCCTCGACCCCCACGCGACCATCCCCGCACTCACCGACGAACAGATCGACAACGCGCTCGCCGACGGAGCCGTGGTCCACGACGCACGACCAGCGCCCGACTACACCGCCGGACACCTGCAGGGATCAGTCAGCGTCCCCACCGACGGACGGATGGCCGAAACCGCCGGGATGCTCTTCGCGCCCAGACAACGCTTCGTCCTCGCCACCCCTGAAGGTCTCGAACAGGACACCGCCATGCGACTCTCCCGCATCGGATACGACCAGGTCATCGGCTATATCCCGCAGATCGAGGAGTACCTTGCTCGACATGCCGCCCACGTCGCCCACGCCGCCAAGGTCCCCGCCGACCACACCGATCAGCTCGGCGCAGACACCCAACTGCTCGACATCCGTAACCCCGGCGAAGTCGCCCAGGGCATGATCCCCGGAGCCAACCACATCCCCCTGCCCCAACTGGCCGAACGACACCACGAACTCGACCCCACCCGCCCCACCGTCGTCTACTGCGCAGGCGGCTGGCGTTCCCACGTCGGCGCAAGCTACCTGCGCAGCAGAGGATTCACCGACGTCGCCGACATCACCGGCGGTTACAACGCCTGGGCCGCCGAACACCAGAAGGCCTGAACCGCTCGCCCCTCAACCGAACCCACCTTCGGGCTAAGGTGGACGAGTCGACCACGGGAGCCTGCGGCAGCAGGCTGAGAAAGGGCTGGAGCCGCCCTGACCGTCATACCTGATCCGGGTCATACCGGCGGAGGGACAGTCCGGCCGGTTCGCGCACAGACCTCAACGTCCACCGTGAGCCACCGCCACCCCTCCGTCCGGTGCGCACCCGGCCGAGCGGAAGCGAGTGTCATGACCGTCCACGCCAGCCACCTCACCACGGTGCACGAAGCCCACGAACGGGTCCTCCAGACCCCCGCCACCGACGCCCACGAACTGCGCGTACCGGTCGCCCGCGTCCACCTGACCAACGGCGAGACCTTCGACCGATACACCACCACCGGGCCCGGCTCCGACCCCGAACGAGGTCTCGACGCGCTCCGCGCGGACTGGATCGCCCACCGGGAAGACACCGAAACCTACCAAGGACGAGCCCGTGACCTCGCCGACGACGGCCGATCAGCCGTTCGGCGCGGTAGCGCCTCCCACCATTGGCAAGGCGAAGCCCGCCCACCCCGCCGGGCCCGCACCGGCCGACGCGTCACCCAGATGCACTACGCGCGAAACGGAATCCTCACCCCGGAGATGCGCTACGTCGCCGCCCGGGAGAACCTGCCCGTCGAACTCGTCCGTGACGAGGTCGCCGCAGGCCGCGCCATCATCCCCGCCAATGTCAACCACCCCGAAGCCGAACCGATGATCATCGGCCGGAAATTCCTCGTCAAGGTCAACGCCAACATCGGCAACTCCGCCGTCACCAGCTCCATCGCCGAAGAAGTCGACAAACTGACCTGGGCGATCACCTGGGGAGCCGACACCGTCATGGACCTGTCCACCGGCGACGACATCCACACCACCCGCGAATGGATCCTGCGCAACAGCCCCGTGCCCATCGGCACCGTCCCCATCTACCAGGCCCTCGAAAAAGTCGACGGCCGCGCCGAAGCCCTCACCTGGGAAATCTTCCGCGACACCGTCGTCGAACAATGCGAACAAGGCGTCGACTACATGACCATCCACGCCGGAGTACTGCTGCGCTACGTCCCCATGACCGCCGACCGGGTCACCGGGATCGTCTCCCGCGGCGGCTCCATCATGGCCGGATGGATGCTCGCCCACCACCGCGAAAGCTTCCTCTACGAACACTTCGACGACCTCTGCGAAATCTTCGCCGCCTACGACGTCGCCTTCTCCCTCGGCGACGGACTCCGCCCCGGATCCATCGCCGACGCCAACGACGAAGCCCAACTCGCCGAACTGCGCACCCTCGCCGAACTCACCCGACGCGCCTGGTCCTACGACGT
Organism: Austwickia chelonae; assembly: GCF_003391095.1. NCBI lineage: Bacteria > Bacillati > Actinomycetota > Actinomycetes > Micrococcales > Dermatophilaceae > Austwickia > Austwickia chelonae. The sequence continues at coordinate 84,043 of NZ_CP031447.1, forward strand.
CCAGGTCATGGTCGAAGGGCCCGGACACATCCCCCTCCACCGCGTCGTCGAAAATGTCGACATCCAACAGGAATGGTGCGACGGCGCGCCCTTCTACACCCTCGGACCGCTGGTCACCGACATCGCCCCCGGCTACGACCACATCACCTCCGCCATCGGCGCCGCCACCATCGCCATGGGCGGCACCGCGATGCTCTGCTACGTCACCCCCAAGGAACACCTCGGGCTGCCCAACCGTGACGACGTCAAGACCGGCGTCGTCACCTACAAACTCGCCGCCCACGCCGCCGACGTCGCCAAAGGACACCCCGGCGCCCAGGCCTGGGACGACGCGATGAGCCGGGCACGCTTCGAATTCCGCTGGCGGGACCAGTTCGCGCTCGCGCTGGACCCGGCCACCGCCGAAGCCTTCCACGACGAGACCCTGCCCGCCGAACCGGCGAAGACGGCGCATTTCTGCTCGATGTGCGGGCCGAAGTTCTGCTCCATGCGGATCAGCGCCGACATCCGGGAAAAGTACGGCCACCATCTCGAGAGCGGAGGCTCCACGCAGGACCTTCCGGAGGGCGCAGCTGAGGGGATGGCCGAGAAATCCCGTCAGTTCATCGACCTGGGAGCCAGCGTCTATCTCACCCCGGAGGAGGCCCGCCGCTGAGTTCATGGGAGAGCCGGTGGCCAGCACTGTTGCCGGAGTAGTGGACGCGCAGTAAGGGAAATCACCGGTCACTGTCTAAAGTCGTTGTCGACAACTTCGGAGAACGACGGGGACACAAGGACGGCAGACCATGACGAGCTCACCGCTCAGCGGGCTGAAAGTCGCGTGGAAGTGGCGCAGCATCGAAGGTGTGCATGTGAGTTCGGTGGTGACCCTGCTGGCGGCCGCTCCCTGGACCGCGCTGGGATTCGTGGCCTTCACCTGTATCGGGATGGTCGTGGATCTGGTGCGCCCAGGCTCGGGAGAGACCGTGCTGTGGAGTCTCATCCTGGTCTGGGCGTTCTCCGGCCTGTTGGCATTGCAGCGAGCAGGAGAGACCATCCTGGCCAAGGTTCTTTTCGGATGGCGCCGGCCCACTCCCGGGGAGTTGGCGCAGCTCGCCCCGGCCTGGCAGGCCGTCACGGCCCGGGCCGGGGTCGATCCGTCCCGCTATTCGCTGTGGATCGCCGACCTGAAATATGCGAATGCCGCTGCCGCCGGTGGACACATGATCTCGGTGACCACCGGGGCGATGAAGACGCTGAAGCCGACACAGCTGGAAGCCGTGCTTGCTCATGAGCTGGGGCACCACCGGGCCGGTCACACCTGGTCGACCCTGTTGGCGGTCTGGTACGCGATGCCGGGCCGGTGGGTGGCTCGGCTGACGACCTGGGGTTTTCGTCAGGTGCTGGGGGTCGCCGCCCGGCATGCGGTGAAGGTCGACCTCAGCGGGAACCTGCTGGCCGTGGTGAAGATGCTCTCCTTGCTGCTGCCGGTGTGGGCGGCGCTGCTGGTCATGCAGATCGTTTTCGCGGCGAACCCGGCGTGGCTGCTGGTCCCGGTGATCCCGCTGGCAGCGGCCTTCTTCAACCGGTACGCCGAGCTGTACGCCGACAGTTTCGCCGTGAGCATCGGCTACGGGCCCTTGCTGCGGGAGGTGCTGGAACAGTTCCAGGAAGCAGGCTGTGACCAGGCCGCCGAGGAGGCCGGGGTGCGGGCCGCGCTGTTCGCGACGCATCCCACGTGCAAGACCCGCATCCTGGGGATCGAGCGGCAGCTTGCTTCCAGGGAAGGCCAGCACCGCGACTGAAGCCTGCGGAGAATCGACACGGGCACCGTGGTCGAGGATCAGCCGAACCATCGGGTGGGCGGGCCCAGGGTCAGCAGCGTCGCGAAGACGACAGTGACCGAGAGGAGACCGACCAGCCCGGCCTGTACCGGGCGGCGCACTGCCAGCCCGACCAGGCGTTCGTGGCTGCCGCCGGGTTCGTCGGTGTGCAACCGCCAGGTCTGGCCGAGCAGACCCCGGCGTTCGGCATACCGTTCGAAAGGCACCGTCGCATAAGGGAGGACGGCCGAGCCCAGACCCAGGGCCAGGTCGCGGAGCGACCACCGCTGATCGACGGCGATCAACACGGTGACCAGGCAGTAGGCCAGGAAGACGAAGCCGTGGATGCCGCCCCCGATCCGGGACCCGACCTCCCCCAGGTCGAGCAGATATTTACCGGCCATCCCCAGCAGGAGCAAGGTCCAGGTGACCATCTCGGCGAGGGCCAGAACCTGGTAGAGCCGGGCGGGGCGGGACACGACGGCAGACATGGGGCCCTTTCGGGTCGTACGGCGGAATCTCCTATTTTGGCATTCACCGTCTCCGGGGTAGCCGGTCCGACGATCTGTGGACGGACCGGCCACCCGCGACAGGGACCGGTGATCAGAGACGGACGAGCATCTTCCCGGTGTTCGCCCCGCCCAACAGGTCGATGAAGGCCTGCGGAGCCGCGTCGAGGCCGTCCCGGAAGGTCTCGTCGTAACGGATCTCGCCGGAGGCCACCCACGGGGCGACTTCCTGGACGAACTGCTCCCGCATGTCGGAGTACTGGCCGACGATGAATCCGCGCAAGGTCAGCTGACGGCCGATGACGGTGGTCAGATTGCGCGGGCCCGGCGCCGGCTCGGTCGCGTTGTACTGGGAGATCGCGCCGCACATGGCAACCCGGCCGTTGAGCTTCAAATGACCGATCGCGGCTTCGAGATGTTCCCCGCCGACATTGTCGAAGTAGACGTCGATACCGTCCGGTGCTACCTGCTGCAAGCGGTCGGCGATCGGCCCGTCGTGGTAGTCGAAGGCGGCGTCGAAACCGAGTTCGAGCAGCCGGGCGACCTTCTCCGGGGTGCCTGCGCTGCCGACCACCCGGGAAGCGCCTTTGAGCCGGGCAAGCTGCCCGACGAGCGAACCCACGGCTCCAGCAGCCCCGGAGACGAAGACGGCATCACCTGCGCGGAATTCAGCTGCGGCGAGCAGCCCGGCGTAGGCGGTCAGCCCGGGCATCCCCAAGATGCCGAGGTAGGCCGAGGCCGGAACCGCCCGAGTGTCCACCGGAGTGGCCTCCTCGGCCGGGAGGACAGCGTGCTCCCGCCAGCCCAGACCGTGCACGACCATCGTGCCGACCGGCAGGGCATCGCTGGTCGACGCGATCACCTCACCCACGGCTCCACCTTGCAGGGGCTCGCCGATCTGGAAAGGCGGGATGTAGGACTTCGTGTCGTTCATCCGGCCACGCATGTACGGGTCCACCGACATCACCCGGTTGGCGACCACCACGTGATGGGCGTCCATCTCGGGCAGCTCGGCGATCTCCAGGCGGAAGTTCTCCGGCACAGGGCGACCCTGCGGGCGAGAGGCCAGAACGATCTGACGGGTACTGGTGGGAATACTCACGGATTTCCTCTTCTCGTCGTCTGACGGAGGAGTGTGCTCGGCCCGACCGGTCGGGCGCCTTCGTGCCGGGACGAACCCGGTGGGATCCGTGTCAGTCCTTCGGCAGGACGGTGCGCTCGCTCTCGCCGAGCGCTTCACAGAAACGCTTGGCCAACCGGTGCAGGGTGGCGATCTCCTCCGCTGTCATCGTGATCCGCCCGGCGAGGCATCTTTGTACCTCGGCCATGCGGTCTTTCAGCTCGTGCCCGGCGGGTGTCAGGTAGATCGAGACCCGCCGTTCGTCACGGCTGTGACGCCGGCGTTCGACATAACCGGTGTCCTGCAGCCGTCGTAACAAAGGGGAAAGCGTGCCGCTGTCGAGCCTGAGCCGACCACCCAACTCGGAGACGGTGAGCCCGTCGTTCTCCCAGAGCGCCAGCAGGGTGAGGTATTGGGGGTAGGTCAACCCGAGGTCGGTGAGTTCGGACCGGTAGGCATTCGACGCCGCCCGCGCCGCGGCATTGAGCGCGAAGCACAGCTGGTTGTCGAGGGTGAGATCCCGGTCCATCGGACCATCGTGACACAGCATCAAATTGCCTTCAATTGAATTGTGAACAATTCAATACGTGTCGTCGACAGCATCAATAGCACCGGAAGCACACCCCTCGACACCTACCGGAGAACACGCTCAGAGCGTCGGATAATCCGTATAACCCACGGGGCCACGGGTGTAGAAGGTCGACACATCCGGCTCGTTCAACGCCGACCCCTCACGCCAACGCCGCGCCAGATCCGGATTCGCCAGGAACAACCGGCCCACCGCGACCACATCGGCCAGATCTCGCTCAAGCAGATCAGCCACCGCAGACAGATCGTTCACCCGCGAAAAACCGAGATTGACCATCAACGGGCCACCGAAGCGCCGACGCAGATCAGCGACCAAGTCTGCCTTCACCGGATCCTCCAGATCGGCCAGCACCGACAGATAAGCCAGCCCGAGGTCCGCGACCCCATCGACCACCGCTTCATAGGTCGCCCTGGTCTGCTCGGCATCCTCCTCCAGGACGCCCTGGATGTTGTGCGCCGGAGAGATCCGCAGACCCACCCGGTCCGCACCGATCGCCTCGGCGACCGCCCGCGTCACCTCGACCGTCATCCGGGCACGAGCCTGTGGCGAACCCCCGTACTCGTCGGTGCGCACATTGCTCACCGGAGACAAGAACTGATGCAGCAGATAGCCATTCGCCGAGTGGATCTCCACACCGTCGACCCCGGCTGCCCGGGCGTTCTTCGCCGCCTGGACGAATTCGGCCACGACATCGGGAATCTCCGCAGTCTCCAGGGCACGCGGCAACGCGTGCTCGACCATGCCCTGCCTGGTCACGATCGTGCCGGGCGCGCGCAGTGCGCTGGGGGCCACCGTTTCCAGGCCGTTCTTGTTGTCGGGGTGGGAGATCCGCCCGACGTGCATCAGCTGGACGGCGATCTGGCCCCCGGCGGCGTGGACGGCGTCGGCGACGAGGCGCCAGCCGTCGATCTGGGCCGGGCTGTGGAGTCCGGGGGTGTGCAGGTAGCCCTGGCCGACGGCGCTGGGCTGGGTTCCTTCGCTGATGATGAGGCCTGCTCCGGCGCGTTGGGCGTAGTACTCGGCGTTGAGTTCGGTGGGGGCTTCGCCGTCGCCGGCGCGGCTGCGGGTGAGGGGGGCCATCACGAAGCGCTGGGGGACCTGGAAGGCGCCGAGGGTGATGGGGTCGAAGGGGGTCGGCACGGTTTCTCCTGTCGTTGTGCGGATGTCCGCGCTGGTGGACGGGTGTGGAGGTCCTTCTCCTTGGCCCTCAGGCTGACACAAAGCTCAGTTGCGTGCAACTTAATTGCGCACAATATAAGAGTGTGATGTGTCACACCATGAGATGCGCTAAGGGGGATCACCGGCCACGGAAACGATCCAACTCCCGCCGCTCCCGCTTCGTCGGACGCCCCGCACCCCGCTCACGCAGAGCCACCGCCGCCGGACGCTCCTCCCGCGGCGGAGGCGGCGGCGACTCGTCGACCATCGCCTCCGCCGCGACCACCGCCCCCACCCGCTTGGACAACAACTTCTTCACCACCAGGATCCGTACCTGCGGACCACCCCGCACCACCACCCGATCCCCCGGACGCACCAGAGCCGACGGCTTCACCCGCACCCCATCGACATGCACATGGCCGGCCTTGCACGCCGTCGTGGCCAACGACCGGCTCTTGTACACCCGCACCGACCACAACCACGAGTCCACCCGCACCCCAGAACTCTCCGCCATGCACCGAGCCTAGCCCCGGCGAACCCTCCTCCCAGCAGTGCGAACCCGCTCCCGGACCACCGGCCGGGTGAAAGATTGTCACCGGCATACTTGCCCCATGCCGCGTCACCGACGTCTCCATATCGTCACCGCGCTGGCGCTCGTCGCCGGCACCACCTCACCAGCCTCCGCCACCGAAGCCCCCCAACAACCCGCCGCGCCGCCGCCCACCACCACCCCCGCCGCGCCCGCCGGGCTCCCCCCGCTGAACTGGCAGAAATGCACCGGTGACCTCGACGGTCACGAGTGCTCCGAACTCCAGGTGCCCCTGGACCACAGCAAACCCGACGGCGAGAAGATCACCATCGCCCTCAGCCGGGCCGCCCACACCGGACCCGAACGTCGCGGCGTGATCCTCGTCAACCCCGGCGGTCCCGGATTGGACGGACGATCCCGGGTCGGGATGGCCCGCAATGTCAGCAAAGACATCGCCGAGTCCTACGACTTCGTCGGCTTCGCCCCCCGAGGTGTCAGCGGCAGCAGACCCGAGCTGAAGTGCGAGCCGAAAGCACCCCGGCCCCACCGCACCATCCCCCGCAACCAGGCCGACATCGACGCCTGGCTCGCCTACAGCCAGTCCACCGCAGAATCCTGCGCTACCGGAGACGGCGCGAAACTGCTCCCGTTCACCCGCACCACCGATATCGCCGACGACATGGACTGGATCCGCTCAGCCCTCGGCGTCGACAAGGTCACCTACTTCGGTGTCTCCTGGGGTACCTACCTCGGCCAGACCTTCGCCACCCGCCACCAGAACCGCATCGAACGGATGGTCTGGGACGGCGCCATCGACCCCAACGGCCAGTGGGCGGCGAACATCCTCGGCCAGAACGCCTCCTTCCAGAAGGCCGCCGACGCCTTCTTCAGCTGGATCGCCACCCGCGACGACGAATTCACACTCGGTAAGACCCACGGCGAGGTCAAGGCCAAGTACGAAGCCGGTCTGAAGAAACTCGAGGACAACCCCATCGACACCCCCCGGGGAAAGGTCACCTCGAACCAGCTCTCCAGCACGGCACTGTCCGCGACCTACGGCGTCCACGACTGGAAACCCAAAGCCAAAGCCCTCTCCGACTTCCTCGTCCACGGCAAGACCGACGAACTGGGCGTCAGCCACCCACCCGACAACGGGACGGCCGCCTACTGGGCCACCGAATGCAGCGAATCTCCGCGCCCCACGCCGCACTCCTGGGTGGCCTCTGCGAAGAAGTCGCACGAGGCCGGAAACACCTTCGAATCCTGGGGGAACGCCTGGACCCACGCCCCGTGCACCTTCTGGAAGGTCAAACGGGACAGCACCCCCAAGATCGACGGCTCCCAGGTGAAGGTGCCCATCCTGATCGTGCACGACAGCGAGGACGCCGCCACCCCCTATCCGGGGGCGATGAAAGCACGATCCGCCTTCCCCTCCTCGCGGCTGGTCGTTCAGCAGGACGGCCGTAACCATGGCACCGCCTACATCGGCAACCAGTGCACCCAGCAGGCCGTCGACGACTTCTTCCGCGACGGAAAACTGCCCGCCCGCGCCGACGGTGACAAAGCGGACAAGACCTGCGGCGCTTTCACCGTCGACGACCACCTCAAACAACACGAGGACGGTCAAGGGCGCCGCTGACGGGCTTGCCTCTCCGCTTCCGGTGAGTACATGACTTCGGGGTCCAGGCCGATGGCCCGGACCCCGAAGTGCCAACCTGTGGGGACGACGTTCAATCGGCCGATCGCAGGGCCTCTTTGAAAGAGGTCTGCGAAGACGTCTGCATCAACGAATTGCGGTACATCCGTTCGCCGATCACCGTGGCGAACCCGGCGAAGAGCACGGTCACCGCCAAGGAGATGACAGCCTCCCACCAGGCGGCATCACCTTGCAGGAGACGCGTCGGCATCACCATCGACGAGGCGATCGGGATGTACGACGCCACCTTTGCCCAGGTGCCGGTCACGAACAAGGCGCCGAAGAAAGCCGCAGCCAAAAACATAGTCAACGGGGTCATCGTCTGCTGGAGGTCTTCGGTCCGGGTCGACATGGCCCCGGCGGCCGCCCACAGACACCCCAGAGCGAGGAAACCGGCCAGGAAGAAGACGACGTACCAGATCAGCCCGTTCGACATCGCCGGTAACAAGGAGGAGAGCGGAGTAAAGGTTGCGCCGACCACCCCGACACCGAGGTAGAGCACGAGCTGGCCCACTGCGATCACCGTGTTCCCGACGACCTTGCCGATCAGCAACTGTCGTACCGGGACCACCGCAGCCAGGATCTCCACGATCCGGGACTGCTTCTCCTCCAAGACCGACTGGGCGATCTGCACGCCGAAGACGATCACCGACATGTAGAACAGGATCGCGAAAATAATTTTGACCGCGATAGATGCACCGCGTATGGCCTCGGCCTGGTCTGACAGAACCCTCGTCGATACGGCTGAGCGTCCCTCAACCTCTTGCACGGATGTCCCGGCCTGATCAGCGACTTCCGCCAACACTTGAGCCGACAGCACCTGCCGGATGTGCCGGACGAGATTCTCCGGCGGATTCTCCTTCGCCGCGGCTTGCCAGCCGTGGCCCGAGCGAGTCAGCAGGACGTCGGCCTTCCCTTCGCGCAGTAGGGCCTCGGCTGCGCCCTGATCGGCAGCCTGGACGACTTCGACCCGGTCTTTCGCCTCTGCGGAGGAGACCGCCCGTCCGACCTTCTCCGCAAGCTCCTTACCCTCGTCGTTCACCACGACCACCGCTGTTGTCACGCCGCCCCCGGATGACAGGTATGTCGGGATCGCGATCGACCCCGCGATGAGCAGCAAGGTGAGTACTGTGCCGATGATGAAGCTCTTGGTGAGCGCTTTCGTGGTGATCTCCCGGCCGGCTACCAGGAGCCATGCATGCCGAGTGGATGCCCGGCGGTTTTCGCTCGACGACACAGGGGCGTTCATGCGGTCACCTCACGGTAGATCTCGCTCAGGCTCGGACGGACCGGAGTGAATTCGGACAGGCTTCCTCGGGACAGCGCTTCGGCGAGCAGCGCCTGTTTCGCCGTTTCATCGGCCAGTTCGACGAGCGCGGCTGTGCCGTCGACGTCGACGACGTGCACCCCTGACAGGTCGCGCACCCATCCGGCGTCGCTGCTCACCACGATCCGGTGACGGCACGGCCCGGCGGATCGCAATTCTTCGGCCGTGCCCTGGGCGACCACTCGGCCCTTGCTCAGCACGACCAGGCCGTCGCTGAGCCGGTCCACCAGGTCCAGCTGATGGCTGGAGAAGAGCACCGGCACGCCCTCCCGGGTGTGCTCACGCAGCAGGTCGGCCATGACGTCCACGCTCGTCGGGTCCAGCCCGGAGAACGGCTCGTCCAGGATCAACGCCTGCGGGCGGCTCATCACGGCTGCCGCGATCTGCACCCGCTGCTGGTTCCCCAAGGACAAGGATTCCAATTTGTCCTTCGCCCGGTCGGCCAGGCCGAACCGCTCCAGCAGCTCGGTCACCGAACGGCGTGCCTCGGGCCTGCTCATCCCGGCCAGCTGGCCCAGGTAGATCAGCTGACTGGCGACTCCTTGTTTCACGTACAGCCCGCGTTCTTCCGGCATGTAGCCGAAGGTGCGGCGGTCGGCGACCGTGGCCGGTCTGCCCTGCCAGAGCACCTGGCCGCCATGGATCTGCAACAGGCCCATGATCATCCGCATGGTCGTCGTTTTCCCTGCACCGTTGCCGCCGACGAAACCGATCAGCTGACCGTCGGGCACCGTGAAGGAGACCTGGTCAACTGCCGTGTGATCACCGAAACGGCGGGTCAGCTCCTGTACTTCGAGCATGTCGACACCTCTTCCCACCGGGTTCTGCGAGAGCGGCCGGTCGACGGTCGACCAGCCCTTACCGAAGAAACTAGGTGTCCAGGGCCCTGCCGCACCTCCCCTAGGAGGACGAACTCACGGTGCCGGTCATTCCCCCGGATGGATGAGACCGGTTTCGTACGCGAGGACGACGGCCTGCACCCGATCCCGCACGTGGAGCTTCGACAGGCAGTTCGACACATGGGTCTTCACCGTCGACTCCCCGACGACCAGCTCCGCGGCGATCTCCGCATTCGACATGCCCCGGCCCACCCGCAGCAGGACTTCGCGTTCGCGGCAGGTCAAGGCTGCCAAGGCAGGATGCGCCGTGGCCTGCCCGTCGGGTGATGTCGGTCGAGCGGTCGTTCCAGCGGTCATCTCGGCGATGACCCGCCGGGTGACCTCCGGGGCGAGCAGGGCGTGACCCGATCCGACGGTGCGCACCGCCTCCACCAGATGTTCCGGGTCGGCATTCTTCAGCAGGAAACCGCTGGCCCCGGCCCGTAGCCCGTCGAACAGGTAGTCGTCCCGGTCGAAGGTCGTCAGGATGATGACCTTGCCCAGGTCTTCCTCGACGATCCGGCGGGTCGCCTCGACGCCGTCCATCACCGGCATCTGCACATCCATGAGGATCACATCCGGCCGTAACGCCTTGGCCTGGGCGATTGCGGTGGCCCCCTCGGCGGCTTCCCCGACCACCTCCAGGTCGTCCTCGATGGACAACATCAACCGGAAGCCGCTGCGGACCAGCGCCTGGTCGTCGACCAGGAGCACCCGTAACCGGTCGGCCTCGTCCGTGCTGGTCATGTCGTCCTCTCGTGGTTTCGTACGGGGGCGCCTTGCGGGTGGGTCGGCGGTGTCGAGGCCCCGGCGGGCGGGCTCGGCGGCGGACCTGGGGCCTGCGCTCGGGGAACGATGTTCAGCGGAAGTCGGACCCGCACCCGGTAGCCGCCGGTCGCTCGCGGCCCGATCTCCGAGGTGCCGCCGTGGGAGGCGACCCGCTCCCGCATACCGAGCAGCCCGAGCCCGCTGCCGGACGTTCCCCCGCGCGGACGCCCCTGGTCGAGGATCTCCGCCTCCACATATCGACGCCCGCTGTCGTCACCGACTCGGAGGACCACGGTCGCCGACGGTGACGTCGAATGCCGACGGACATTCGCCAACGCCTCCTGGACGGTGCGGTACAGCGACAACCCGATCGGCATCGGAACCTGATCGAGGGTGCCCTTGCCGTCGTCGACGACCTGATAGGTCACCGAGAAACCCGGCGTACACGAGGCGTGGACGAGCTCGGCGATCTGTTCCACCCCCGGCTGAGGAGCCCGGTGCCCGGTGCCTGGATCTGCCGCGCCCAGCGCCTCGGCGGCGTTCTCGTCAAGCCCCCGCTTCCGCCGGTCGGTGTCGGCGCGACGCAGCGTGCCCAACAGGCCACGCATCTCACCGACCGCCTGCCGGGAAGACACCTCGATCTGACCTAAAGCGGCCTCCGCCGACGCCGGATCCCGGCCCATCACCCGGCGGGCCGCAGCCGCCTGCACCCCCATCACCGACACGTGATGGGCGACGACATCGTGCAATTCCCGGGCGATACGAAGCCGCTCCTCCACGACCTTACGGTCGGCGAGCTCATCGGCCTGAGCAGCGATCAACGCAGCCTGCGCTTCCAACTGGGCATGACCCCGAGCCCGATGCCAAGCAGCCTGACCACCCAGGATGCCGCTGCCGAAATAGACGATATTCACGAGGAAGGTGTAGATGGTGTAGGCCGCCACATCGGAGAACAAGCCGTCTGGACGTGGGGTCCGCTGTTCCCAGGGAAGTAGTTGCTGAAAGGCCGTTCCAACAGCGAACTGCCAGGTGAGCGACCCGAACATCAGGACGAGTACCGCTACGGACAGCCCCATAGCTGCCCTACGAGAGCGTGCCCAAGCCAGGCCGCTACACAGAGCGAAGATATAAACGCACTGCATCGGGAAGGTCGCCATCACCGAAGTCACGGTGATGGCGCAGAGAAACATGTGCAATTGCAGATAGCCCATGGTCAGCAGTGGGTAGGAACGTCGCCAGATCAGTGGCAGAGTGCCTGCCGCGATCAGCAGATGTTGTAGCCAACGTGGATCGGAGACGAAATCCGGGTACCACCAGCTCCGGACCAGCTCCATGCCGAAGGCCGCGAAAGCCCACACCGCCACTGCGATCCACCGGTCATTGCGGCGCTGACGGGGACCTGGAGGTGGACGCTGCCAATCGTCATCGATCGCGAAGAAAATGCGGAGTCGTGCCTTGAACGTGGCGCAGGTCAAGGACATGATCCTCACATTAGGGGTTAACGGCGCTGCACAGCCTCCACCGTGAGGAGGAGACAGGGACGCTCGCAGCCACCACAGCCCACGTCGGAAAGCGCTCGCCGAGGTAGCAGTGCAGAAGCCCGAAGGTGAGGTAGTCCTGCCAGAACACCGAGACGGCCATCCACGCCATGTACAGGAAGACCGGCAGCGGAAGCTGGTAGTGGAAAGGCAACGCGATCGCCAGGACGACCAGCACCACATAGAGCTGTACCGCCCAGGAACGGGCGAAAAGCACCCGGTTGTAGCGCCGATGTGTCAGCACGAGGACGACGGAGATCACCGCCGCGAGCACCGTCTCGATCAGCACCGCTGTCGCCCGGTCAGCGGTGAACTGGCTGCCTAAGCCATCCCGCCGCAGCCCCGTGGTCAGGCACCACAGACCGAACCATGCGGCGCAGACGACGAGGAGCGCCCACCACGGCAGGGGAGTTCTCTGATGCTCCTGTTCTGCGGTGTCATTCGACGGGGTGTTGTTCGACAGGGAGCCCGGCGTTGGGAGCGTCATGCGACGCATGATGGCACCTTGGGTGGGGTGGGGTTTCCCTTTGAAGGCATCTGAACAGCAAAACTCCTGATCAGATTGCGCCGGTGGGGAATTTTGTTAAGTTACGGCGCTCCCGACTATCGCTGTAGTGACTTCCGGGTGTGACCTGGACGATGGCGCGCCATGCCCCGACTCCGGGCCAAGGCGATCAGGCGAGAGTCTGGGTGATCCGCGAGACCGTCGCGTTGTGCTGAACGAGGGCGGTCGCGCCATTGATGAGCGGGAGGTACGGTGCCCAGTGCTCGCAGTCGACATCTGCAAGGATCGGTACTCCGAGGCGACCAAGGGCATCGAGGGAGGCCTCGTGCTGGGTCAACGTGGGCGCCGTAGGGGCGAGGATGCGGCCAACGAGCACGGCCGCGGCGTCGTCGAAGAACCCATTGAGACGCATGCCGTGCAGGTTGCGGCAGATCGTCGGAGCGTCATCGCCAGCGGCCTCGACGTAGACGATCAGCGGTTCCCCGAGCGCCGCCAACGGTGCCGGGTCAAGGTAGCGGGTGCCGGCGAGGTCTGGGTGATGCTTGCTCCGGACGGCATCCGTACGATGTCGAGCCAGTGCGCAAGGCCGTCCGGCTGCCGGCTCGGCGGAACCGATCGCTTCCCAGTCGAGCAGGTCGATGAGGTCGATGAGGTCGATGGCAGTATCGCTGCCCCACGGCGGCACGATTGCCCGGACTTGTGGGTCCAGGAGCATGGCCTGAAGCTCGGCCGCGCGTTCCTTCGCAGGGGCGCTGACATGACCGTCGCCGTTCATACACCGGCCCATGCGCACCTCGAACCCGGCGTTGCGAACCGTGCGCACGGCAAAATCCAGGCGGGGCTGCAGCGGACCGGATGCACCCGAGGACGGGCTGGTCACCCCGACAATGTCGCTGTCATTCAGAGATGCAGGAAATTGCAGGTCCATACTGCCAAGCTACGCGACGTCCCACTCTGCGGTATTTCCCTCGCCGGTCGAGCGGCACTACGGATGGAAGGCCGAGCACGAGTCATGGATCAGGCCCGGCAGGGTGGCCTCCCCCGAGTGGATCCCGCCACCCAGATCCTCAGCTGCCTCGATTACGTGAACGGAGACCCCGGACCGAGCAAGGGTCAATGCGGACGTTAGCCCGTTCGTCCCGCTTCTGATTCCTCCCTTCGATTCGATCAAGCGTTTCGGGTGGGGTTCAGGACTAGCGCACGACGGCCCGGTAGGCCGCGTACGCGACAAACGCCGCTCTTACTGATCACCCGGCTACTGTCGGGGAGCTCTGGGGCGGGAACCTCGACCGAACATGAGAGCCCCCGCGGCGCCGATCCCGACGCCGAGGATCACGCTCACCACCGCGCGGGTGCCGGTCTCTGTCCCGTCGAACATGACAAAGGCCAGCGGCGCAGTCACCATGAAGCCGATGACGCCCAGCATTGTCTTGGTCATCACAATTCCCTTCGCTTTCTTGCTGTCGATTCGGGTCACAGTGCGAGTGTGGCAGGAAGCACGGAAAAGGCTTCGGATTCGGCGCGAACGTCTCTCAGCTGTGTGTCCGCGAGTGCCCGGTAGGCACCGCTCCGCTCGTTGCGCATCTCCTGTTCGCTCGCGCGCGGCACCCCATAGGTGAGGTTGGCTCTGGTCGTGCCCCGCATCAAACGTGTCAAAGACGTCCGAGGGCGTATATCTCACACGGGTTTCGAGTGTTGACCCGTAAGTGATTGCCCACAGTTGGTGGAGACTCGATGACAAGACTGCCTGGGCTTGCCGAGAGACTAGACCTGTTGCTTCGCACCGCCCCAAGGTTGGCTACCGATCCCCGACCCCACACCAACGAGTTGGTTGCCGAAGCGTTGTCGGCGCAAGGGGTCGAGGTCTCTGCAGTGCATATCTTGAACCTGCGGGCGGGGAGACGAGACAACCCTTCGGCTCGCTTGCTGGAAGGCCGAGCACGAGTCTTCGGTGTCGCTGTCACGTTTTTCCTCTCCCACGATGGGGAGGGAACTCTGCCTGTTGAGCCTCGCATCCTTGGTGCCTTGCAAGACGTCAATATGCAGAAACTGATGATGTGTGCCTAAGGGATCTCACCTCACAACTTGCGTGTGCTCTTGGCTGTAGTGGACGAGATCCGCCGTATCGAGGGGCTCGATACCGACCTTGTGCCGCTGAGCGGAAACGACGAGGTTCGGCTTTAATCGCTGCAGGCCGACAGCGCAGCGGATTTGGTTTCGAGGCGCGCGATCTCGGCGAGTGTCTGCGACAGCACTCACTCCACGGTCACTGACTTGGCGAGGTTACGCGGCTTGTCGATGTCATGGCCGAGCGAGAGTGCCGCATGGTAGGCAAGCAGCTGCGTGGGAATCGTCAACAGAATAGGATCGAGTTCTGGTTCGCTCTTCGGGACGATGACCGCGGATACACCCAGGTGTTCCAGGTCGACCCCTGGGTTCGTAATGGCCACAAGGGGTCCCTTGCGCGCCACCACCTGCTCGCACGCGGCGATGTTGCGGTCGGCCAACTCGTCGTCAGGTACGACCGCGATGGTCGGCATCCTCTCGTCGATCAAGGCCAACGGACCGTGTTTCAGCTCGGAGGTCTGGTAAGCCTCGGCGTGGACATACGAGATCTCCTTGAGCTTCTGTGCCCCCTCCCTCGCCACCGGAAAGCCACGGACACGACCGATGAAGAACGCCGACTGCGCATGCGCAACCTCCCGCGCCACTGCCGCGATGACATCCTCCTGAGCCAGTACCTCGCCGATCAGCTCAGGCAACGCACGAAGCCCCGCGACGAGGCGGGCTCCGTCGGCAACCGACAGGTCACGCACCCTGCCGAGGTGAATGGCGAGCATCGCGAAGGCGATGGCCATGTTCGTCAGCGCCTTCGTCGAGGCGACGGCGATCTCAGGACCAGCGTGCAGATAGATGCCCCCATCCACCTCCCTGGCAAGACTGGAGCTCACCACGTTGACCACACCGGCGACGTAACCCCCTTTCCGTTTGATCTCCTGCACAGCAAAGGTGGTGTCCGCGGTCTCCCCGGACTGAGAGACCGCGATATACAGGGTGTCGGGTTCGACGATCGGATTGCGATACCGAAATTCCGAGGCTGCCTCCGCATCTGCGGGGATGCGAGCGATCTCCTCGATCATCTGCGCACCGATCTGCCCCACGTAATAAGCCGAACCACAGCCCAGGATCTTCACCCGCCGGAAGGCTCGCAGTTCACGCGGCCCCAACCGCAGCCCGTCGAGACGAGTCGTGCCGAATCGATCGTCGAGGCGCCCCCGCAGGACGGCCTCCGCGGCTTGCGGCTGTTCCTGAATCTCCTTGTACATGTAGTGGTCATGACCGGAGAGTTCGAGATCCTCCGCGGCGACGGTGATCTCGACCGGTTCTCGGGCGGTGTCACTGACGTGCTTGGTGAAGGTCTGAAGGCCCTCCGCAGTGACGGTGGCGAGTTCCCCATCGTCTAGATGGACGACCGACGTCGTGTGCCGCACCAGGGCGGTGACGTCCGAGGCGATGAACATCTCGCCGTCACCGATGCCGATGATCAGCGGTGACCCCTTGCGCGCCACGACGATTCGCTTCGGGTGCCGTTTGTCGAGGACTGCCAGGGCATACGTTCCGGTGATCTTGTCCAGTGCCTCCAGCACAGCAGCCTCGAGGGAGTCCGCGGACGAGCGGTCGATCAGATGGGCCAAGACCTCTGTGTCGGTATCGCTGTCGAAGGTGACACCGTCAGCCTCCAATTGCGCGCGCAAGGTGGCCGAATTGTCGATGATCCCGTTGTGGACCAGTGCGATTCGTCCGTCGGAGCTTCGATGTGGGTGGGCGTTGCGTTCCGCAGCAGGGCCATGGGTCGCCCAGCGCGTGTGGCCGATGCCGGCCTTGCCGGTGAGCCGCTTCGGCAACACCGCCTCGAGACTACGCACACGGCCCACGGTGCGGACGACCGTCATGCTCTTCGAATCCATCACGGCGAGTCCCGCAGAGTCGTAGCCGCGGTACTCGAGGCGCGTCAGGCCAGCGAGAAGGATAGGTGCCGCGGCGTTGTGACCGATGTAACCGACGATTCCGCACATGCGTGAGTCTCCTTGGTTTTGTAGGTGGTGAAGGTCGACTCAGCCGTAGACGATACGGCGCAATTGACGCTCGGTGAGTGGCCGAGCCAAGAAGACACGGGTGCGCAGCTCGGCTGCGATGATCGAGAACGCTTCAGCGTTCTTGACACCGTAGAGCTGTAGGAGGGTGTGTCGACGACGCACGTACTCCTCGACAGGCTCGGAATACCAAGCGACGACATCGCCCACCACGCGCGCTGCCTCTGCAGGGCTGAGTCCAGTAGAAGCCACGACGCGATCGACGATTTCTCGGTCCAACACACCGAAAGTGTGTAACAGCCAGATCGACATGGGCAAAAATCTGCCCGAATTCGGGCAAGATCACGTGTTTAGTCCTGGTAGTGCCTGCGCGGAGTTGTGACCGCCGACGACCTGGTGAACCGCAAAATCCAGTCGAGTCAGGGGCGTCGCTCTTCCGCCACGATCCCCGCAACAAGAAAACTCCCGACCGGATTGCTCCGGTCGGGAGTTTCGTTAAGTGGTGCGCGAGGGGGGAGTTGAACCCCCACGCCCTTTCGGGCACACGGACCTGAACCGTGCGCGTCTGCCTATTCCGCCACTCGCGCGCGCCCTGCCATCATGCCAGGAGAGCGGCCGATCACCAAACGGGGTTGCTGCTCGGGCGGATTCGCCCTGTGCAGGGCGTTGTCCGTCTTCGGTCGAGCGTTCGTCCCAGGGCTGGCGTGCTGCCCGGGCCGTTCATCGACGTGGGCTGCCACCGGTGGGGAGCCACAGGCGACGCCAGCACAACAGGGCCACCGCAGCCGCGGTCAACAAGGCCCCGACGGTGACCCATGTCATCGGGCCCATGCCGATCTGGGCCCACATCGCCGGGGCGAAGCCGACGTGCATGCCGCCGTGGACTCCGGCTGCCGCCCACACCGAGCCGGTGCACCAGCGGACGCATCCGGCGAGGAATCCCATCCCGAGAGGCAACACCAGGTAGAGCATCCGTTCTCCGGTGGTCTGTTGTCCGCCGCTGGATGTCAGGTGCAGCAGGGTGAACACCGCCGTGGTGACCGTCAAGGTCAGCCAGGGCAGTTCTCGTCCGTACCGCCATGCGAAACCCCGGAACCACAATTCTTCCGGAATCCCCTGCATCAGGAAGGCCTTCGCCAGTACGACGAGGGCGAACAGTGGCCAGGCGATATCGGGAAGGCGCGTCGGTGCCGACCTGGGCTGCCACGGCAGCGTCTGCGCCAACACGCACCCCGCTAAAGTCAGCCCAGCGGTGAACACGGTGGCGCACACCGCCCATCCGGCACCCCGCCGTCCGCCCACCCGGAGGAGACCCCGCAGCGTGGCCTGCTCGCGACGGCCGACGACCGCCAACACCGCACATGTCGTCACCAGCGGCAGCGCAGCGAATGCGACCTCCACCCCGACAGCCAGGACGGCGCCGTCCTCCGGGGGAAGAGCCGCCAACCACTGCCACGCACTCTGCGGAACCAGCGATTTCGCCGTCACGGACAACGCGCAGAGCATCATCCCGACCGCGGCCACCGCTGAACGTTTCCACACCGCCGAAGGCCGCGTCGGCCGCCTCACGTCCAGGGAAGAACCCATCGAAAGCGTCGTCATCTCCATGACTTCCACGCTCCGCCGATCCGACACCGATCGGCAGTCGCCACAGTCATCCCACCGGCCCCGATGACATGACCGCAGTCACATGTCTGCGTGAAACCAGGAACCTAGGCTGTCGAGCATGGTGACCCGGACCACACGACCGCGCCTGCGGCCACTGCCCGGCAGCATCCACGCCCTGGCTGTGCTGGCCCTGCTCCTGGCAGCGACGGCAGTGGCCGACTCGGCACGGCCGATCCCCTCCGCCCTCACCTTGGCGTCCAGCGTCATCGCGACCGGCCTGAGCTGGTGGTTGTGGAGCCGATCCGCCACACCACAAGCCGCCCGACGGTGGTGCCTCCTGCTCGCCGCCGCAAGCCTGGCCGCCGCGATCCTCAACGACAGCCCACTGGGGATGCCGGTGCTCGCCCTCGGGCTGTGCAGCGTCGCCGTCGAATACGGACGCCGCGGCCTCCTCGCGACGACGGCGGCCTACCTGGGCGTCGTCATCGCGCTCTACCTCTGGGCCTTCTCCCAAGGGAGGGACATCAAAGGCGGGATCGTCACGAATACCGTCGTCATCGCCTTCTTGATCCTCATCGGCGTGCTCGTCGCCGACACCCTCCGCCAACTCACCGAAGCCCACCGGGACGCCCTCACACTCGCCGAGGAAAGACGCCAGACCGCGCTGCGCGACCTCGACCGGGCACTGGCAGAAGAACGAATGGCCCAGGCCAGAGCTCTGCACGACGAGGTCGGCCGTGACCTGACCGCCGTCCTGATGGGCGCCGAAGTGGCCCGTCGACTACGCCACACCGACCCGGACGCCGCCTGGGCGGAGATCGACCACGTCCACGACATCACCACGCAGGCCCTGGCCGGTCTACGCCGCCAAGTGCGGGCGCTCAGCCCCCTCCCCACCGACGACCTCGACCGCCTCGACCTGGCCTCGGCGCTGGAACGACTGGCCACCGTCTTCCACGGCACCGGGTTGGAAGTCGCGATCCGCCGTACCGACGACGCCGAGACAGAACACCGGGTGGACCCGTTGGCGTACCGCATCATCCAAGAAGGGCTGACCAATGTCGTACGGCACTCGACGGCGACACGAGTGGAGATCCTGCACACCGTCGGCGCACAGACGACCGTGCAGGTCCACGACAACGGGAAGGCCACCGCAACGACCTCCGAAAATACCCCGTCGGCAGCCCACCACGTCCTGGAAGGCTTTGGGCTCAGCCATCTACGGTCGCGGGTCGAAGCCGCCGGAGGCAGGCTGACCGCCGGGCCGACCGGGCAAGGGTTCCTCCTGGAAGCCACCTACCCGGTCGAGACCGCAGCATGAACGGCGAGACGATGGCGAACGACGGCGCTCGCCGACTGCGGATGGTCGTCGTCGACGACCAGGAACTGCTCCGCCGAGGGTTGCACCTGCTCCTGGAGTCCACCGGCCGGGTCGAGGTCGTCGCCCAGGCGAAGGACGGCGTCGAAGCGTTGGCCTTCATCGCCAAGTCCGAACCGGATGCGGTACTCACCGACGCCGTGATGCCGGGAATGTCCGGCGCTCAACTGATCCGGGAATGCGCCGACTCATTCCCCGGCCTGCCGGTGATCGTGGTGAGCACCTTCGACACCGATGAGGTGGTCCGGGACGTCCTGGAAGCAGGTGCTGCCGGATTCCTGCTCAAGGACGTCTCGCCCGAACGGATCGTCGAAGCTGTCGACAGCGCCCGGGACGGCGGCCTGACGATCGACCCGCGGGTGGCGTCCTCCGTCGTCCTCAGACCGTCGCGGAACCCACGGAAAGACCCTCTGGAGGAACTGACCCCGTCCGAACGGGACGTGGCCCTCCTGATCGCGGACGGCCTGTCGAACGGCCAGATCGCCGGGCAGCTGCATCTGGCCCCGGGCACGGTGAAGAACTACGTCTCGACGGTGATGCGTAAGACCGGCCTGCCCGATCGCACCCAGGTCGCCCTCTTCGTGGATCGACTGCGGAGAACCTCGGCCGCTGATCAGCGGCGACGCTCGCAGGCGACACCGTCGCCGTCCCGGTCGAGCTCCGGTCGATAGCCGGGATCACCCCGGCGCAGGGGCGCGGTTCCGGCGCGGCGAACCTTTTTGATCGGTTTCGGGCGGGAAATCCGGGGTGGGTGATCCGGTGATCACCGACGCCTTTCGGGGCCTACGATCCGACTATGACCCTTAAAGACGCGAGTTCCGTCTGTACTGCCCCGGTCGTCGTGCTGGGGCTTCTCGGCGGGTACGTGACCGCCCGGGAGACCGGGGTACGCCCGATCGGTGGTGTGGTGCTGGCCGCTGCCGGGATCTACGCCGGACGTACCTGGTTCGCCCGGGGTGGTGTGCGGGACACCGCGCTGCTGTCCACGATCTACCTCGCCGGTTTCGGGCTCTCCCACCCGTTGGCGAAGACCATCGGCGCCTGGCCGTCGGTGATCACGGTGACGGCGGTGAGTGCTGCCGCGGCTCAGTTCGTCTCGGACTCGCGTCCGCACTGACGACGGGTCCCACTGCAATGCTTTCGACCAGAACCGCTTCTGGCTGCTGTTCGGGCAAGCCTGGAGACAAATGACCAACCGCCGTATCCTGCGGTCAGGAAGATGTGGAGCATCTTCGGCTACTGGGAGAGGGGCGTCATGAGCATCGTGGTGACTCGGGCCTCTCTCGCCGCGCGTGGCCGATTCGGCGCGCTGCTCGCAGGTCTCCTGCTGGTGCTCGTGCCGCAGCTGATCGTGGTGAGTGGCCATCACGGCCAGGCGGCACTGGTGACCTGCCTTGTCGCGGTCATGGCGACTCTGGTTCTCACGACGATCGGCGACGCAACGCTGTTGCGAGGGCTGCTCACCGGCGTACGAGAACGTTCACGCCGCCGCGCCGACGTCCCCTGTTGGACGGCTGTCACTTCTGTCCCCCGTACTCCTCGGCTTCCCCGGGCGCCGGGGCTGCACTGACGTCGCCTCGGCGACCGCAGCGCACCCCCGTCATCTACCGGCCCACCAGGGTCAGGAGTTCACCATGCCCGATGTTCTTTTGCCGTTTTCTCATGCCGTCGCTGCCGTGTTGGCAGCCGGTCACCATGTCCTCGCCGCCGTTGGAATGGACTCGTCCAGTGGCCTGACGTGGGTACTCGCGATCTTCGCGCTCGTTCTGGTCGTGCGTATCGCTCTCGTGCCCGTCACGGTCCACAGCGTGCGGCTGTCGCACGCCTCCGCCTCGGCACGACCCGCCCTGGACGCGCTACGGAAGCGCTACGCCGGCCGTACAGATCTGGAGAGCCTGCGCGCCATGCGCGAGGAACAAGCCCAGATTCAGGCCGAACACGGAATCAGTCGTGCCGGATGCCTGCCCCTGTTTCTCCAGATGCCGATCCTCTTCGCTCTCTACGGCGTCCTCTCCAAGGTCGCCGAAGGTCAGCCGGTCGGACTCATGGACGCTGCGCTGGCCACCTCCGCGGGTTCCGCCTCGATCCTGGGCGTTCGGTTGGCCGACCGACTCGGATCCTGGGGAGCAGGCGTCGACCCCGAGCACCTCGTCGTCGTGATCCTGTTGGCCGGCCTGTCCGCGTCGATGGGATACGTCACCCAGCGCTGGTTCGTCCTGCCCAACCTTGCCACCGAGCACCTTCCCGAGGCCGTCGCCCGAGCACAGCAGATGATGCCGCTGCTCACGGCCCTGAGCATGCTCCCAGCTGCTGCGATGGTGCCTCTCGGCCTGCTTGTCTACTGGGTCGCTTCGGGCGCGTTCACGCTCGTGCAGCAACTCGTCGTCACGAGGTGCTTCCCGACCCCAGGAACCGCCGCAGCCGCGGCCAAGGTCGCTCGCTTGGCCGCCGCCTGATACTGACGGGGCAGGCGGGTCGTACGCCGCCTCGTGCTCGTCCTCGGAATGCGCGGAGCGCCGGTGACCAGGGAAACCTGATCACCGGCGCCTCTCGTTGCCGGGCGTACTGCGGTCAGTGGATGAAGATCCCGCCGAAGAGGAAGCCCAGCGCCACCGAGAACCCGATGGCCAGGACCCCCGGCACCAGGAACGGATGGTTGAAGACGGCCTTGCCGATCCGGGTCGAACCGGTGTCGTCCATCTCGACCGCTGCGAGCAGGGTCGGGTAGGTCGGCAGGACGAAGAGCGCGGACACGGCGGCGAAGGCCGCGACGATGGCCACATTCGACACGCCCAGGGCGATCGCGGTCGGCATGATCGCCTTCGCCGTCGCGGCCTGGCTGTACAGCAGCGATGCGGCGAAGAAGAGCACCACGGCCAGCAGCCAGGAGTGCTGCTTCAACAGGTCACCGGAGAAGGCCATGATCTCCTTCTCGTGGGCCTTCACGAAGGTGGTGCCCAGCCAGGCGACACCCAGCACGCAGATCGAAGCGCTCATCCCCGATTTGAAGGTGGAGGCGTTGAGGATCTCCGCGGGCTGGACCTTGCAGATCAGCACGATGATCGTGGCGACGGCCAACATGATGGAGATGATCGCGGCGTCACGGGGCATCGGGGCATTCTTCGGGTCGATCAGCTTGACCTTGTCGCTGATGGCGGTGGCGTAGAGCATCACGGTGATCAGACCGACGAGGAAGACCAGGACCGACTGCTTCGCGCCCGGCTTCAGGGTGCGCCCCGCGTGCGAGGTGGTGTCGAGCAGTCCTGCGTCACGGCGGCGCTGGAACTCGGGGTCGAACTCCAGGGCGCTGCGCGGGTTGCGCTTGTCCCAGATCATCATCAGACCGGCGGTCAGCATGCAGGCCAGGAAGGTGGAGGGGATGCACACCGCGAGGATCTGCAGGTAGTCGACGCCTTTCTTCTCCAGTGCGCCGGAGAGGAAGACCACGGCTGCGGAGATCGGCGAAGCGGTGATCGCGATCTGGCTGGAGACCACGGCGATCGACAGCGGTCTGGCTGGTCGGATGTTGTTCTCCTTGGCGACCTCGGTGATGACCGGCATCGCGGAGAAAGCGGTGTGCCCGGTTCCGGCCATCAGCGTCATCAGGTAGGTCATGACCGGGGCGAGGAACATCAGGTGCTGCGGGTTGCGGCGTAGCACCTTGTCGACGACGTCGACGAGGTAGTCCATCCCGCCGGCGACCTGCATCGCGGCGATCGCGCAGATCACGGCGAGGATGATGGAGATGACGTCGAGCGGCATCCCGGCGGCGGTGGGTTTGGCACCCAGCGCGGCCAGGGCGACCACGCCGATACCACCGGCGAAACCGATCGCGATGCCACCGAGGCGGGCCCCGATGACGATGGCCGCCAGGACGACGGCTAATTGGATCCAGAACATGTGTGCTCCTCGACGAGGGCCTGTGTAGCGAGGCGGGTGTGGTCGAGGAGATATTTCTCTGCGTCGGTGAGGTTTTCATCCTCGGGGTGGACGGCGGCCACGACCTGCCTTCTCTCAAAGGGGATGACAGAACCCCCCTACTTTAGAAAGTCGGTTTCCCTCATCGCATATCGGATGCCCCGAATGAGAAGTTCCACCCTTTTTGCATAGGATCTTTTCGTTCTCAGCTGTTTTTCTTGGAAGGCTGAGGGGAACCTTTTGCGAAACCGGCGGGCACGTTAACCACAGTGGTGCGGCCGCCGCTAGTCCCAAAGGTCCCGTCATCGTCGACCAAGGTGACCCAGATCTCGAAATAGGTCTCGGCGCCGATGTGGAGGCCTGCCGTCCGATAGGAGAACGTGCAGGTCCACTCCTGCCCGGTGGCCAATGTCGGATACTGCTGGCAGGTCGTGTTCTCTATGCGACCGTCGCTGCGCTCCCTCATCGAGAAGACCTTCCCCGTCTCCGGAGACACATTCCGAACGGTCACCGTGAACTCGACCCGTCTCGATCCCGAGTCATTCGGTGGAGCGGTCACCGTCACCTGAGGTTCTGGATAGACGTCCCGGAAAGTCGTCGTCGCCTTAGCCGAGACCGTCTCCCCGTCGGTGAGGGAGATCGTCGCCTCGAAGGTGGCCGTACTCCGTGGCTTGCCCTTCACCGCTTCCTTGGAGGTGTACTTGCAGACCATCTGCTGCTCCGGGGCCAAAGCAGGGCCTCCCTGGCAGGAGGAGAGCGGCACCGTGCCCTCCGGGGTGGACACCTGGGCCACCGTGACCGGCTTCTTGGTCACATTCGTGGCCGTCAAGGTCAACCGGGCCTTTTCTCCGGTTTCGGCCAGATCCGGCTGGTCGACCGCGAGAGCGGCCTTCAGCTTCGGCGCCGGTTTCGTGCTCTTCCACGTGATGGGGAACTCGGTGGTCACCGTCAGACCGTCGTCATCGGCCACCGTCGAGGTCACCACGTCCTGCACCGATTCCCCCGGAGCGACGGTTATCGAGGAGGTCCACGAGTTCTCGCAACTGAAAGGGACCGTGTCGCGATAGGCGATCTTCGCGTTCTTCGCATCCATCAGGTCGCCCAACAACTGACTGTGCAGACTCACCAGATTCGAGGTCTCCGGGATGCTCTTCGGGTAATTCGGTATCCGGCAGTAACCGATGCCCTGACCGGGGTCCACGGCGGGATTGATCGCCTGCATGATGAACAGCTGTAGCGGTGGGTCGTTCACCACCGACACTCGATGCGTATCCGTCCGTACGTGCAAGGCCCCATCGGGCGACTTCATGGTCACCGACATCGAGGCATCCCACACTTTCGGATACTGGACGCCATTCATGTTGTCTGCGAAGTAGAAGCGGCAGCCGGCCCCCGGTTCCACCGGTGCCTCACATCGGGCGTATTCGATGTCGAGCTGCTCGCCGTCGAGAGAGGCGCTGACCGCAGTGAGCGGGACCGAGCCGTCGTTGTGGAGATCCACTATCAGGTAGCCGCCCGAGATGGTGTACTCGTGGATTTCTTTCGGCGCGCTCCACGCTATGGAAAAAGACGCCGAACCAGCGGGTTGAGGATTCGCGGAGGCCGGAGGCGCAGCCGCCACCACGGACAACAACACCCCCAGCAGGAAAGCAAGAAAAGTCGTGGGAACAAGGGTCGACTGGCGCGAAGAATGAGTCATGGCTACCTAGCGAAATAAGGTGAATGACGTCAATGCGAGGTATGACCCTTTTAGGGTGCCACTCCGCTCGGCCGATGTGAATACCCCTGGGAAGCAAGCCGGGAGCAAGCGTTTCCCGACCCAGGCGTGGGACATGTCAGCCATCGAGTCGGCGCCGGAGAACACCGGGAGTGAAAACTGTCGGAAATATGCATCATCGACGGAGAGAACTGCACGAACGTGCATTCCTTTCCTCTTCCGGTGAGCAGCCCGCGGTGATGGGATAGGCCCATGAAAAAGCTGATCAACGACCCCGCAACGGTCGTCGCCGACGCCCTGTGCGGAATGGAACTCGCGCACGGCGACCGGCTGCGCATCGACCACGCGCAGCGCATCGTGTACCGCAAGGACGCACCCCGCCCCGGAAAAGTCGGACTGATCTCCGGCGGCGGCAGCGGACACGAACCGATGCACGGCGGGTTCGTCGGTCACGGAATGCTCGACGCCGCCTGCGCCGGAGAAGTCTTCACCTCACCGGTGCCCGACCAGATGATGGCCGCCACCCACGGCGTCGACACCGGCGCAGGCGTCCTGCACATCGTCAAGAACTACACCGGCGACATCATGAACTTCGAGATGGCCGCCGAAATGGCCGAAGCCGAACACGGCTGCCGCGTCGTCTCCGTCGTCACCGACGACGACGTCGCCGTCAAGGACTCCCTCTACACCGCAGGACGCCGCGGAGTCGGCGTCACCGTCCTCGTCGAGAAGATCGTCGGCGCCGCCGCCGAAGCCGGACGCGACCTCGACAGCTGCGCCGACCTGGCCCGCACCGTCAACGCCCACGGCCGCTCCATGGGCATGGCCCTCACCTCCTGCACCGTCCCCGCCGCCGGAAAAGCCACCTTCGAACTCGCCGAGGACGACATGGAGATCGGCATCGGCATCCACGGCGAACCCGGCCGCCAACGCATGAAACTCGGAGCAGCACGAGAAGTCGCCGAACGCCTCGTCGAACCAGTCCTCGCGGACCTCGACTTCACCGGCGCCCCCGCCATCGTCATGATGAACGGCATGGGCGGCACCCCCCTGCTCGAGCTGTACGTCATGTACGCCGAAGTCGCCCGCATCCTCGAAGCCAAAGGCATCACCGTCGCCCGCAACCTCGTCGGCAACTACATCACCAGCCTCGACATGGCCGGCTGCTCGGTGACCCTCCTCAAAGCCGACGACGACATCCTCGGACTCTGGGACGCCCCGGTGAACACCCCCGGCCTGCGATGGGGATGCTGATGAGCGACAGCGCCCTCACCCTCCAGAAAGCCCACGCCTGGATGGTCGCCTTCGCCGACGCCGTCCACGCCGACGCCGACCTGCTCACCGACCTCGACCGACAGATCGGTGACGCCGACCACGGCTCCAACATGGACCGAGGCATGCACGCCGTCACCGCCCTCGACCCGGACACCTTCACCGACGCCCCCGCCTACCTCAAAAAAGCAGGCATGACCCTGGTCAGCACCGTCGGCGGAGCCAGCGGCCCCCTCTACGGAACCTTCTTCATGCGGTTCGCCGGAGCGCTCGGCAATGACACCACCCCCGACACCGACCGCTTCGCCGCCGCCCTCCAAGCCGGCGTCGACGGAGTCATCGCCCGCGGCAAAGCCGAACCCGGCGACAAGACGATGATCGACGCGCTCACCCCCGCCGTCACCGCCTTCACCGAAGCCGCCACCGACGGACTGGACGCCGCCCTCACCGCCGCCGCCGACGCCGCCGCCCGAGGACGCGACGCCACCACCCCCCTGACTGCCCGCAAAGGCCGCGCCAGCTACCTCGGCGAACGCAGCATCGGACACCAGGACCCCGGCGCGACCTCCACCGCGATGCTCCTGGCCGCAGCCGCGAAAGCCTTCGCCGCATGATCGGCATCGTCGTCGTCTCACACAGCCACCCCCTCGCCTCGGCGGCCCTCACCCTGGCCTCCGAAATGGTGCCCGCCGAAGGAGGACCGAAGATCGCGCTCGCTGCCGGGCTGGACGAGACGACCTTCGGTACCGATGCGGCCCGGGTCGCCGACGCCCTGGTCGAGGTCGACTCGCCTGACGGTGTCCTGGTGCTCCTCGACCTCGGCTCGGCGCTGCTCTCCGCCGAAATGGCGTTGGAGTTCGTCGAACCGGAACTGGCTGAGCGGGTCGTCGTGAGCTCGGCGCCCTTGGTGGAGGGGCTGGTGGCTGCTGCAGCCAGCGCAGCGACCGGCGCTGACCTGCAGAAGGTTCGGCGAGAAGCCGAAGGCGCCTTGCAGGCCAAGGCCGAGCATCTCGGGCACACCGTCGAGGCGCCACCTTCCGCGGAGGCTGGAAGTGGCATTGGGGCGGACCCTGCCACAGCGGATTCCGGAGCGGCGCAGGACGTCGTCGAACGGACGGTGGTGCTCACCGACCCGGCCGGGATGCACGCCCGCCCGGCGGGGCTGGTCGTCGCTGCCGCCGCCCGGTACGACGCCCGGGTGCTGCTGATCGCGCAGAGCGGACAGGAAGGGGACGCTGCGAGCATCCTCGGGCTCCTCGGTTTGGGCGCGCGGCACGGCGAACGGGTCGTCATCCGTGCCACCGGCGCTCAGGCTGCTCAGGCCGTCGACGCGGTGGCTGTTCTGTTGGAAGGCCCCGTCGGCTGACCCGGGGCGAACTGCCAGCACCTTTCCTCGACTGCCCGTGTGGATGAAGACGGGTCTGGGTCGAGGAAAGGTGCTGGCAGTGAGAGTGTTCAGCGAGTCGAGGACGGGGTGATCGACTCGATCACGCCGGGCTCGGCCGAACTGCCCAGGACCGTCACCGGAACCAGAGCGGCCTGACAACGGGTCCTTCGACGAGAACGTGCAGGTGTAGCTGCCACCCGGTGGGACCGACCGTAGCCAGGCTGAGGCGTAGTGAAGATCTGGCGATGACTGTCCAGGTCACTTCGGTGACTCTGTCCGCCTTGCCAGTTCAGCTCAGAGAACCTTCATCCGCTGGGCCTGCTCGGTCAGCTCGTCCCGGAAATCCGGATGCGCGATCCCGATCAACGCCCGTGCCCGCTCCCGATTGCTCCGACCCCGCAACTGAGCGACCCCGTACTCCGTCACCACGAAATTGATGTCGTTCTTGCTGGTGGACACATGGGTGCCCGGCGCCAACGTCGGCACGATCCGACTGATCGAATCGCCCTTCGCCGTCGACGGCAACACGATGAACGACTTGCCACCCCGAGAACGATTCGCTGCCCGGACGAAGTCCGACTGCCCGCCAGTCCCCGAATAAGGCACCGACCCCAAGGACTCCGAACCACACTGCCCCAGGAAATCGATCTGCATCGTGGCATTGATGGTGTGCAGATTGTCATGCCTGCCCACCAGATACGGGTCATTGGTGATGTCGACCGGGCACATCTGCACCGCAGGATTACGGTCGAGGAAGTCGTACAAACGACGCGAGCCCAACGCGAAGGTCGCCTTCATGTGACCGCGATCGACATTCTTCGCCGCATTGGTCACCGCGCCCGACTCGACCAGGGTCAGAATGCCGTCACCGATCATCTCCGTATGAACCCCCAGGTCACGGCGTTCAGTGAGCTGCATGACCACCGCATCGGGAATCGCCCCGTACCCGATCTGCACCGTGGCACCATCCGGGATCAGATCGGCCACATAGCCGCCGATCGCTTTCTGCACCGGACCGATCTGAGGCAGACCCACCTCGCTGAGCGGCCGATCGTCCTCCACGAGCGCGGTCACCTGATCGATGTGCACATGACACTGCCCGTACGTGTACGGAACATGCGGGTTGACCTCGAGAACAACCGTACGAGCCTGCTCGATGGCCGCCATCGTGTAGTCCGGGGCCAGACCCAACGAGAAATAACCGTGACGATCCATCGGAGAGGCCAACGCGACGACGACGTCCACCGGGAAATAGCCCTCCCGGAACAAGGAAGGCATCTCGCTGAAGTAACTGGGCCGGTAATCGATCCAACCGGCCTGACCGCCCGCACGAGAAGCCGACCCGAAGAAGAGCGAGGTGTGCCGGACATGCTCCTGGGTCTCCGGATCGAGATAGCCGAAGGGGCGCAAAGGCAGGATCTGGCTGACGACCACCCCCCGTTTCTCCCGGCGTCGCTCCGAGAGCGCATCCAGGACGGCGGGCGGCTCACCGACACCGGTCGGGGCCACCACCGTGTCTCCGTCACCGATCAGATCGATGACGTCGTGGGCTGTACGGAGCTTGGTGGCATAGCGGTCCTGTGCGGTCATGTCACGTCCTCGTGGCTCGGGGTGTCCCACCTCCAGGCTATCGACGCATCCCGGGTAGCGGGGGAGACTGGGGACCCTTCCCAGAGAACGGATTCGACGTGAGAGCAGCGCCAGACATCAGCTATCACCATCCGACGAGGGCTCTCGGTAGGTGCAGGCCGATCGATCAGGAAATCTTCCGCCGTCTAGCGAAAAACAGAGAAAGGCCAAGAAAGAAGTAGCCCGGATGTCGCAGAGCACCCAGGAAGACTGCTCTCCCTAGGCTGACACTCGAGCGCGCTATCCGGCGCGCGGGCGTAAGGAGGCAACCGATGACACCGTCTGCCGACAACGGGCCCGAGGGAGCCCGACCCGGAACGGCCCTCGACGAGGAAACCTGCCTGGGCATCCTCCGAGGGCTCGAATTCGGTCGACTGGCCTACCTGGTGAACGGACGGGTCGAACTGGTCCCGGTGAACTACGCGATACACCGCGACGAGATCGTTTTCCGCACCGCTGAAGGCAGCAAACTCGCCGGGGCACTGGCCGGCGACGAAGTGGTCTTCGAAGTGGACGAGATCACCGAGGAAAAAGCCACCAGCGTCATCGTGCGAGCCATCCCGCGCGCGCTGTCCCACGAGGAGGCACGCTGGTCCGATCAGATGCGCTTGCGCCCCTGGGTGGTCTCGGAGAAAGACCACGTGATCGGGCTCGCACCGACCCTGATCAGCGGACGCGCATTCAACCTGGCGAGACCCTGGCGCTCGCTGCGGCCCCACCCCTGAACCACGTCCCTCACCTGCCCCGACAACCAGCAACGGTTGAACCTGGGTACCGTACTCGACCGTACTCGTGAACCTGGGCACCGTACTCGGTGCTCAGGTTCACGTTGATCAGTGGTGAAGCTGGAAAACTCGGGGACAACCTCGACCTGGGCACCGAGTACGGTGCCCAGGTTCACAGGGGATGGAGGGTGAGGGTGAGAGGGAAGGTGAGGGGCTAGCGGCCCAGCAGATCGTCCCACCAGGTGTTGGTTTTCTGTCCGCTGCTGGTGCTTGCGGTCTTCTTCGCACTGGTGGGCTGCGGGTGATGTTCGCGTTCACGGCGGCTGGTCCGAGAACGCTCTACCGTGTCTGCCCGCATCACTCCGAACCGACGCACCTGCTCCTGAAGATGTTGACTCATGTGACCCTGCTGTTCGGCCCAGGGGTTGTCCGTCGCTACCGCATGGGGTGGCGGAATCGGCGCCACCACCTCGCTCTGCTTGAGAGCAGCGGTCTCCCCGACGGCCCGCAGGTCGACCACATAGGACGTGGGTGAGCCGGCGGCGTGCTCGCCATAGGTGTACTCGGCGTACATGGACCCGTCGGAACCACGGAAGGACACGCCGGTGTACACCGGATCGGGCATCCTCTCCTCGTCCTCCGGTGACAGCTGATCGGCGAAAGAGCCCTCGGTGGTGGCCGAGCCCGATGTCTTGTCGGACGAAGGCTGCCCGGTGACAGACGATTTTTTCTCCGCCGGCATGGCGACCGTCGAGAGTTCAGCACCCGGTTCACCGGAGGGTTCTTCCATCGATAACGAGTTGGAGGACGTCTCGGAGGCCGGCTGTTCCGCTGGTTCCACGACCTCCTCGTCGTCCTCGACGAGGGCTTGCTGGGGCGCAGTGAGTGGCTGTCGGTAGTCGGTGATCTCCAGGTATCCGTTGTCGGCGCGCACCCAGTCGCGGGAGATCGCGGTGTGGGCGATGCTGATCTCCCAGTCGGGCAACGAAAGCAGATCTTCTTCGGTGAGACGGCTGCCAGCCATGAGAGTCGCGGCCAGGTACAGGCTGCCGCCGTTGTCCCGGGCGACCCGCACTGCATTGCGGAAATCACCGTTCTGGGCCTCGGTCATCCGGCACAGGTCCACCCGACGTTTGGCCAGCGGGGACAACCGCTGCACCGCGCACATCACCTCAGGGGTGCGGGCGGCATGGACGTGCAACATCAGGGCCAGCTCTCCGGCGACATCACCGTCGGATTCGACGCGCCACAGGATTCCTGGAGGTCCGTCGAGCCCGGGATGGGTGCCGGGGGCTCCGGAGTCGGTGGCGCCTACGCGGGGCGGTGGGACGATGTCGCCGCTGGACAACTGCAATCTCAACAGATGCCAGGCATATCCGCTGGCTTCGTGGAGAAGAGCTATCCAGCGCGGTTGTATTCCCAGGTCTGATCGACTCTTGGTGCCTATCAGAATGCTGGCTGTGACTGCGCTCATCGTCGCCTCCCCCGTCACTGGTCGGCTTTTACGCCGTCCTTTCTAGGATAACGGGATATCGACGGAAAGAAAGGTTCACATGTGTTTCTCTGAAGAGAACCATTCTTGGACGGTCGTCACAATTGCGAGCTCGAAATCATCGTCATTGTGTGCACCTCTGATCCAATTAACAAAAGACCCTCCTTCCACGAGACGATTCAATTCGTTTCGGCATCGTTCGGTTTCGGTGACGGCGCGGAGAAGTAGGCCTTCGGCTTCCTCGACGGTGCGGTAGAAGAACGGGTAGTCGGCCGGGACGAGGGCCCGGGCCCAGGCGTGGTCGGGGAAGACCCCGATGGCGCCGGCCAGCATGGCCTCGACGTACTCCAGGCCGTAGGACTCCTCATCGGCGGTGGCCAGGAAGGCAGTGGTGCGGGCCAGGGCGTCCCAGTAGGCCTCTCGGGTTGTGGTCAGCGGGCCGACCCAGGCGTATTCCTTCGTGGAGAGGGACATGGCGATGTCGCTGACCAGGTGTGATTCGTGCAGTCGGACCTCCACCTTGATCGGGGTGCGCCGGGCAACCTGCTCGACGACCTCGGTGAAAGTACGGGGCTGTTTTCGGGCGTCCATCGTGATGGCCGGGTAGAGGACGACCGGGATCTCCGCATCGACCCGGGGGCGCACCCGTTCCACATTGATGCCGAGGTTCGCCCATGAGATGCGTGCTTTTTCGGCGAGCGGTTGGACGGTCCACCTGTGCACGACTTCGCGTACTTCTTCAGCGGTCCGCGACGAATTGCAGAAGGTGGGGAACATGGCGTACGACAAGCCCATTGCGGCGAAATTGACCCGGTGGTGGTAGATGGACGGGTTCTTCCACTCGAAGTTCATCAGCATCGGTTCGGCGCCAGAGCTGTGCAGAGTCTGCCAGACGGCCACGGAGTCGATGACGTCCATGTTGATGACGAGGGTGTCGCGGGCGTCGAGGAAGCTCAAAGGCATCACCGTGAAGCCATTCCCGCGTCTGTCCTGGGCGCCGATCAGGACCGGGTCGGGGAAGAGCCGTAGGAGACGGCGGACCAGGGTGATCCCGGCCGAGTGGCCGAGGAGTTCGCCGTATTCGTCGACGACCGGTGCTTGATCGAATGCCCCGTATTTCACCGCGACTCGCATGGTGAGCCTCCTGCTGCCGTGGGTCTCCCGGCCGGCGCTGCGGCCGCTCTCCTCCATAGGTACCACCGGGGCTAGCGGATCGATGCTGCTTTATGGGGTGAGTTCTCGAACGAGGCAGTTGTTTTCAGATTTGTTGGTGGCTCCAGGGTCAGTGGTGCACGAGCAGTCTTCGCGTGCCCCACACCGCCATCAGCATCCCGGCGACAGCCACCGGCATCAGGCCCGAACGCATCTGCTCACCCATCAACAGCATCCCGAAGATGCTCGGCACGATGGTGGCCACCAGATAATCGCTGCCCAGCGCCGCCACCGACGCACCGAAGGACAACCCCCGGGTCAACGCCCACTGCCCGACGACCATGCTCAAAGGCATCATCATCACCAACGTCCACGTGATCCCTGACCAGTCCCAGAAACGCACCAGATCCTGCCACGGGGCATCGGTGCCGACGAGGAAACGGGCCGAGATCGCCCCCACCCCGAAGGAGGTCCCCGAACACGCGCCGGACAGGGCGGACGTCCGGGCAAAGGGCACCAGACAGGCCACCAAGGCCAACAAACCCAGCGAGATCACGACATCACTCGCCTCCGGGGGGCGGGTCGTGCCCGGGACGACAGCCACCGCGACCGCGATGACCCCCAGGACGACCGCGCCCACGCTGAAAGCCTCGACGGGGCGCATACGGCGAACCCCCGTCACATGTTCCAGGAAAGCCGTGACCGCCAGCCCGCCAGCGATCGCCGACTGCACCAAGAGCAATGGCATCACCGTCCTGGCCATCACCGAAGCGCCGAAACCGATACCTTGCAGAGCAGTGCCGATCCACCACAGCTTGGAGTGCAGGGCGTTCCCGCTCTCCCGCGAGCCTGCTGCGAGAATCAGACCTGACCAGCCGTAAGCGGCGACTGCCGCGACAAGAGCGCATATGGCGACGAACACGAGATCCTTCTCAAAGGCGTCGAGCAGGCAGACGGAAACGTCGAACGATGCATCCTGCAGGGTTCAGGACAAGATGTCCTTACGTCTGAACAAGATATATGCCGTCGCGACCGTAGCAAGGAAATATACCGACGACCACAGCGCCCCACGCTGGATGTCAACCCATGAGATATCGCTGCTGAAAGCCTGGAACCACGTGCGCGAATACGCCATGGGCAAAGCGTGACGAAGGTCCCCCAAGGCGTCGATCGTCTGCAGGATCGACGAGATGATCGTCACCAATACGGCACCCCCGGCCGCGGCCAGCGGTGAATCAGTACGGGTTCCGATCAGGAAAGCGATACCGCACACCTGGAGAAGGGACACTGCGATACACGCCGTGCCGAGCACCAGCCGGGGGAGGAACTCCGCCCACCCCAACGTGAACCCTCCGGTCGCCGTATACGGGGCCCACCCGTACGCCAATCCGCCGACCACCACCGCCGAACCCACCAGGACGACCACCGCCGCCACCGTGCACCCCAGCGCGACCGCCAACTTCGCCGTCAACAGACGCGCCCGAGGCACCGGCGCAGCCAACAGGTAGCGCAGCGACGACCACGACGCCTCCGACGGCAAACTGTCACCGGCGAACAAGGCAGCCACGACGATCAACAAGAAATCGGCAGCAGCGAACACCGTGAAGATCGTGAAATTCGCCGAACCCTGCTGCGCCAGATCCACCAGGCGAGCAGCAGACCCGCCCGACCGGTCGCGTTCCCCGAAGGAGAACGCCACCACCAGGACGACCGGCAAAGCCATCAGGAGCGCGTAGGACCACACCGTGCGTCGCCTCCGCAACTGCCTGCGCAGTTCGACATGCCAGGCCAGCGGGCGGCGGGAAAAAGTACTCATCGTGGCCTTATCTGTCGTGCCGATTCGACGTCCTCCGCGGCGATCACACCGAGGAAGACCTCCTCCAGATGCCGACGGGCGCCGACCGTGAGGATCCGCCCACCAGCGGCGGACACCGCCGTGACCACCTCGGGGCGTGGCAGCTCCGCGTGCACGACCAGCCGAGTGCCACCCTCTTGAAGGTCGACCTCGACGGCCTCGATCCCGGCGGAGTCACGCACTGCCGCCGCGACCCGCTCAGCCTCGACGGCATCCGCCGAGATCTCCACGACCGTGGTCTCCGCGCTGTCGACCAGCTCCGGCACCGCACCGGTCAACACCACCCGCCCCCGATGCATGACCACCACGTGCGAACAGGTCATCTCCACCTCGGAGAGCAGGTGACTGGACACGACGACCGTGCGCCCCGTCTCGGCATAACGCCGCAGCACCGGCCGCATCGCCGCGATCTGCGGCGGGTCCAAGCCGTTCGTCGGCTCGTCGAGAAGCAGGACCTCCGGCATCCCCAACATGGCCTGCGCTATCCCGAGCCGCTGCTTCATCCCCTGGCTGTACGACCTCACCGGACGTTCCAAGGCGTCACCCAGCGCAGCGACCTCCAAGGCTTCGTCGAAACAGGCCTCCTCCCGAGGCCGACCTGTCGCATCCCAGTAGGCCTCCAGGTTCGCCCGCCCCGTCAGATGCGGCAGGAAACCGGGTCCTTCGATGAGCGCACCGATCCCGGCGAGCGCCGGCGACCCGGCATGCACCGGCCGGCCGTGGACGTGGACATCTCCCGCATCGGGGGAGATCAGGCCGACGATCATCCGGATCGTGGTGGTCTTTCCTGCACCATTCGGGCCCAGGAGTCCCACCACCTGGCCTCGTCCGGCCTGCCAGGACACGTCGTCGACTGCGCGATGCCCGTCGGCATAGGTCTTCACCAGGTGCGACACCGACAGGGGTACTTCGGCAAGGTCTTCCCGGGTGTGGGCGGCATCGCCGCTTCGTCTTCTCAGGACGATGACAGCCGTGGTGGCGCCGATGACGGCGAGGAGAACGCCTAAGGCGATCAGCAGACCGACGACTTCGCCGTCCCAGGACTCCTCGGTGGTGGACGCCGTGGGCAGGGTCGGGGCGGACAGGGCGTCATCGGCCAGGGACACCGTGTACGAGCGGGCATCGGTCGGGGTCGCGAAAGCCGAGTCGGAGGAGGAGACCAGGACTCGCCAGGTCGTGCCCTGGTCGAAGGTGAAGGTTCCGGCGGGCAGCGCGACGTCGACGGTGGTGGGGACGCCGGGTGTGGTGGCGATCTTGACCGGGGCGACCAGCTGTTTCGCTGGGGAGGGGGTGCCTGAGACGACCTTCCACAAGGAGACGAAGAAGGTCGCGTCGGTGGCCGACGAGGTGACTTTCAGACGTACTCGCGGGGCGCCGACCACGGTGGTCGGTGAGGCCACCGGTGTGGTGTCGAGAGCCAGGTGTTGCCCGGGCAGTGCCGCCAATCGGTAGCTTGCGGCGGACATGGCATCGCGGGCGAGGCTTCCGGCGCCGGGGACGGCGGACACCGCGGCCGGGTCGCCGCCGGGTGGGGAGAGGATCGTTCCGGTGCGTCCCGGGTCGGCGAACGGTAGCCGTATCGCGTCCGTGCGGGTGGGTCCGCCTGTTCCGGGGTAGGTCTCGGCGGAGCTCTGTTTGTCTGCGGCGCCACGCCGGCCGGCTTTCACCGGGTAGACGAATCCCGGCATCGGGAGAGAGCGGGCGGCTCGCTGCTGTGCAGGTTCGTCACCTCGCAGGTAGGTGTCGAACCAGGGCAGGTAGGTGCTGTCAGGTGCGGGGACCTTGCCGCCGTCGTGGCCTCCGGAGATCCAACGGACGGCGACGGGTGTCCCGTCGGCGGCGATCTGCCGGGCATTGGCGTCGGCGGCGTCCAAGCCGAACAGTGAGTCGTTCGCTCCTTGGACCAGCAAGGTCGGGACGTTGATCCGGGCATTCGTCCGGGCCGGGCTGCGGCGTCGCATCTCAGCGATCATCTGCTCGGAGGGTGCGCCCTTCTGCGCCGTCTCCAGGAACAGCCGGCACACCGTCGGGTCGAACCGTCCGCAGGGTGTCGCCCCGGTGGATGGCGGGGTCGTCTTGGTCGCGCCCTCCGCGGTCTCGGTGGATTGCGTTGATGGCGGTGTCGACTCAGGGTCCTCTGCGCCGGGCACGGCCAAGCCTGCGCCGCGCCCCAGCCCCGCGGCGAAGAACATCGACGCCCAACGTCGTTTGAAGACACCGATCTCACCGGGCGCGTCGCCGTCGTGTGGAGCCAATGCTGCCGCCGAACCGGGAAGGTTCGCGGCGATACTGCTGGGGAAGAAAGCCTCCGCGAGGTCGTTCCAGGTGACCCCGGCGGCCAGGGCGTCGATGCGCTGGTCGAGCGCCCCACCGATCAAGGTCGCCGCTCCGCCGTAGGAACTGCCGGCCATCCCGACCCGTGGGTCGTTCTCCCCGTCGGACTGCACGTCTTCGCGGGAGGCCAGGAGATCCACCAGACGGGAGACGTCTTTCCCGTCGACCTGCGGGTCCTGAAGGTGGATCCGGCCCCCGGACCGTCCGAATCCACGCGCCGAGTAGGCGAGTGCGACATAGCCGCGTCCAGCGAGTTCCCGGGCGTCCCGGTCGAGATCTTTCCGGGAGCCACCGAACCCGTGGGCGAGGATCACGGCTGGACGGCGACCCTCGCCGGTGGGTGCGTAGATCGCAGCGTCCAGGGTGACCGGGGTGCCGTCGGGTTCAGGGTCTGCGGTGACCGTCACGGCCTGCGGCTCCCCGGTGAATTCCTGCCGGGGAGGAGCAGCGGGCAGGGCAGCGGACGCCAAGGGCGCCGACAGCGCCAGCACCGTTGCAGCGGCCAGCGCCGCCGCAGCGCGGGCCTGTCGGATACGCCGGGGGGATCCACCCCGGGTGGGAGCCGTCATCGTCACCTCGTCAACTCACGTGTCGACGGACACCCTACGGGGACAACCTATGTGCGAGCTCCGCGTGGAATCGGGGATATCTGTGGAATCAGCCGGTCACTCCGCGTGTGTGTCGACGGCGACCGTCTGGCGCAGCGTGTGCGACTCCCCCGGCGCGAGGGCCAACGCGGTGCGTGCCACATTGGCGGCCTCGACGCAGAGCATGCGGCGCCAATCCTCGTCGTCGAGATCGTTCAGGGCGGCGGCCTTCGTCTGCCAGGGGTTCCACAGCACCGTCGAACCCGAGTTCTCCTTCGTCACGAGCAGGGTCCGTCCGGCAGCCTCGTCCAGGACACGCACCTCACCCTCGTGGGCGTAGATCCGGTCGGTCTCCCGGGCGAAGGACACCTGACCGTACTGGGCGTTGACCGCGCGACCACCGGGAGCCTTGTCGGCATAACGACAACCATCGAAGCCATCGACCTTCACCTGCGTGATGTCGTCCACAGCCAGGTAGGTGTGCAAGGCCACCTCCAGAGGCAACTCGGCCTCGCCCGCCGTGACCGTCAGCCGCAGATCGAGGGTCTTCCCGAAGGAAACCTCGTACCGGGCATGGCAACCCGAGGGGAATTCCTCCCGCGAACCATCGCTGTCCAACCCGAGAACCAAGATCACGACACCCTGGTCCTCCCGGGCCTCGACAAGGGTCCACCGGCTGATCCGGAAGATGCCGTGCGCGGGCTCCTTCGCATTGCCCGCGCCACGTCCGAACCACGGACCACACAACGGGACCCCACCACGGATCGCCCGACCCGCAGAGAACTCGGCTTTCTCGGAGAGGAAGAGCACCGGGGCAGCACCTTCCGGTGCCCACCCGGTCACCGTGGCACCGTCCAGATACAACTCGCCGGTGCACAACGACGTCTGTACCCGCAGACAGGGCAGACCGCCGTGACCGTCGACCTGGGTCACGGACTCGGGAAGAGGCAAGGTTGTCGGCACCATGAATCGACGGTAACCGTTGAACGAGGCGAATCGCGGTAACCGGGAAGATGATCAGAGTGTCCGATTGCGCACCACCGACCGTTTTCCCTAGCGCAGGAAAAGACCTCCGACTACGGCCAGACCGGACACGCGTCCAGTTGCTCTGTCATCGTAGAATCCTGAGGACGTACTGCATTCGCTCGGGCGTGAAACGCAGAACAAGTTGGTGCCCGGCAGAGCCGCCGAAAACGGGGAGACCCCATGA
Organism: Austwickia chelonae; assembly: GCF_003391095.1. Classification (NCBI taxonomy): domain Bacteria; kingdom Bacillati; phylum Actinomycetota; class Actinomycetes; order Micrococcales; family Dermatophilaceae; genus Austwickia; species Austwickia chelonae. Next base: position 122,820 of record NZ_CP031447.1, read on the forward strand.
TCCTGACCGTCACGCCCAATGCGGCGTTGGACATCTCCTACGAGGTCGACACGCTCAGGCCGGGCGAGGTCCACCGGGTCGGTGAAGTCCGTTCCCGAGCTGGTGGCAAGGGCGTCAACGTCACCTCGATCCTGATGGCGATGGGCTACCAGACCCTGGCCACCGGATTCGCCGGAGGACCTTCCGGGCAGACCCTCCTCGCCGACCTCACCGACCGCGGTGTCCCCCACCTGTTCACCGACGTCATCGGCCCCTCACGGCGCATCGTCTCCGTCCACGACTCCACCGGAGCCGTCACCAAGTTCAACGAGCCCGGACCCCGGCTTCCGCTGGCCTCCTGGGAACAGCTGCGCACCGCGCTCGAACCACTCGTCGCTGGACCGGCCACCGCGCTCGTCTTCTCCGGGAAACTTCCCACCGGCTCCCGCCCCGGATCCTCCGCGAAGATCCTCGACCTCGCCCGCGAACACGGAGTGCCCACCGTTATCGACGCCGCAGGGCCGGCCCTCGACGAAGCACTGCGCAGCGAACCCACCGTCGTCAAACCCAACCGGTGGGAACTCCAGGACTTCTTCCCTGAATGCGGCCTGATGGAAGGCGCCCGCCGACTCCGTGAACGCGGCGCGAAGAACGTCATCATCACTCTCGGCGACCAAGGACTGCTGCTCCTGCCCGCCACCGGACCGGCCCTGCACGCCTACCTGACCGAGCGGCAGAGCGGAGACTCCACCGGGGCGGGCGACGCGCTCGCCGCCGCCGTGGCCACCGGTATCGGGCAAGAGCCCTGGTCCGTGCTCGTACGGCGGGCCGTGGCCTGGTCAGGGGCCTCCGTACGGCAGCCCCTGACCGGGCTGGTCGACCCCCAGGACGTGCAAGCCCTGGAGGGCCTCGTCGTGGTGGACGAGATCAGCGCGGACATCGAGCCCGACATCGAACCGACACGCGACCGTGCCGACGACCGGCTCAGCCGGCGGCAATGACTCCCAGCTCGACCAGGTGACCGATCGCGGTCGCCAGGTCGGGGCAGTCGAAACGGCGCTGATCCGGCCCGGCGGGGTCCAGCAGGGTCGAACGTAGCGGGGCCATCGCCATCGCCGTCCCGGCCTTGCTCAACATGCCCAGGTCGTTCTCCCCGTCGCCCATCGCGATGACCTGGTCCCAGCCGATGCCCAGATGATCGGTCAGGACGTCGCCGCCCTTGGTGGCGGCGGCCTCGGCCCGGACGATGTCGAAATATCCCGGGTAGGACTGCACCGCTGCCAGGTCGCGCTGGGCATCGATGCGTTCGAGGACCTGACGTTGGCGCCGCGACAGCGGGAAGGCCAGCATCTTCACGATGTCGTCCCGGTCGCTGAAGGAGCCCACCGTGGCCTGGGCTCCGACGTAGTGGGATTCGGCAGTGACCCGTTCGTTGACCGATTCCACGATCCAGGCGTCGTCGGTGTACGCCCAGAGCTCCATGTCCGCTTCAGCGGTCTGGGCGGCGATCCAGGAGACCGTCTCGGGGCTGATCGAACGGTTCGCCAAGGTCGTCCACCCGTCATCGGTCCGCGCCTGGACGAGGGAACCGCTGCCCGGAGCGATCAGGGAGATCTGGGGGAATTCCTTGGCCGACCCGTGCAACGATTCGGTGTTTCGCCCCGAGCACAGGGCCACGACCAGGCCGGCGTCGTGCAGAGCTTCGATGAGATGGGCCGCAGAAGGCTTCCATCCGCTCTCGTCGCGCAGGGTGCCGTCGACATCCAACATGGCCAGTCGGGGCATCTTCCGGACGTCGTTCATCGTTGTTCCTTCCCACAGGGATATCGGTGATCTCGAAGCGGCCGCGAACAGACTCCCATCAGCGACCGAGGCAGGCGGGACAGGCGGCCCAGGGTCAGGGCATCAAGTGGCGTACCCGTGGGAAGACCGTGTCCCACACCTGCGGGGACGCGGCCACGAGCAGGCCTCCAGGCCGGTATTCACCCGGCCGGTAGGCCGACCCGTCCGGTCTGCGCACGACCCCGCCGGTCTCCTCCAGGAACAAGGCGCCCGGGGCGTGATCCCACGGGAAGGTGTTCGTGTAGAGGATCGCTTGCGCTTTCCCGGTGATCACCCACGGATAGTCGACTCCGCAACACCAGGCTGACGGGCTGAGCGTCAGGTCACCGTGCACCCCTTCATGGGTGGGCCGACTGGTCAGCACCCGCAATGTCGTCGGGTCGACGTCCTCCCCGGGCCAGGCCGGGCCGAGGCGCACTCCGTCGGCGAAAGCCCCGGCTCCGCGTTCGGCGACGAAGGCGTGCCCCAGCTCAGGTTGCCAGATCCAGGCGCGGACCGTCTCACCGCGTTTCAGTTCGGAGACCATGACCGCGTGTTCGGCGCGACCGTGGACGAAGTTCTTGGTGCCGTCGACCGGGTCCACGGTGTAGGCGTGTTCGGCGGTGGCCAGTTTCCCGAGCAGGGTGTCGTCGGCGCTCGTCGCTTCTTCCCCGACGACCAGGACGGAGGGGTTGTCGGCGAGCAGCGCCGCGGTGATCAGGACCTCGGCCTCACGGTCGGCGACCGTGACCAGGTCTCCTGGCTTCTTCTCTATCACCTCGCCGCTGGCCAACGCCCGGAAACGCGGGGTGATGACCTGGGCGGCGACATCCTGCATGAGTTCGAGTACGGCCTGAGTGTCCACGTATCTCACCGTCTCACACCTGCCGCGTCGGATGATCATCCGCTCTGGTTGCGCCGGGAAGACGGCACTCCGGTGATATTCCACGCAAAGCCATCATCTTCACGGGCGAGGAGCCGATGGGGCAGATGCGCCAAACCAGGACCAGAAGGCTCAGGTGCAGAAGATCCGCACCGAGATGACCGCGTGGATCACCGCAGTGCGTGCTGAATTCGAGTTGCTTGCTACTGATCGCACGAAGGCGGTCGGTCTGGCCTTCGGCACCAATCGTGATCTGCGCAAGATCTACGAAGGGGATCTCACCGAGGCGATCGAGACCGGGTTGCTCGCCTGGCGGCTCGCTGCGCGAGTTCTCGCTCCGATCCGCGCTCAGGTGGACGGGCTCCAGAATGTCGCGCACGGTGATCTGACCGGCTGAGTGCAGCGAATCACGTGTGATCTCCGGTTTTCTCGCCTGACCGGGCGATAGCGTGGCGCAGGTGACGACGAACCTGAGCCGTACGGACACGCGGCACCGCAGCGCCCGGGTGAACATCTCCAGCTACCAGGTGGAGATCGACCTGTCGGAGAGCGCCGATCAGGCCTCCGACACCTTCCCCACGTCCAGCACGATCACGCTGGCCAGCCGGGAACCGGAGACTTTTCTGGACTTCATCGGGGCCTCGGTGGACGAGGTCCTGGTCAACGGGGAGTCCCGTGAGGTCGACTACGACGGAGCCCGGATCCGGGTGACCGGTCTGCGCACCTGCGCCGACCCCGCAGCGTTGGTCCCTGTCGACCGCCGTCCGAACCTGAGCGACCACCTGGTGGCCAGCTCCTTGAACACGATCACCGTCCGGGGTCGTGCCCGGTACAGCCGCAGCGGGGAAGGCCTGCACCGCTACCTCGACCCGGCCGACGGGAACACCTACCTGTACACCCAGTTCGAGCCCTCGGACGCGCGTCTCGTCTTCGCGAACTGTGAACAGCCCGACCTGAAGGCCGTCTTCGAGGTCACGGTCACCGCGCCTGCCGAATGGGAGGTGCTCGGCAACCAGCCGGAGGTCTCCCGGGCGGACGCGGGGACCTCGACCAGTGGGCAGGCCTTGGTGCGCTGCTGTTTTGCGCCGACCCCGCCCCTGTCGACCTATCTGGTGTGCGTGGCCGCCGGACCGTACCGGCGATGGTCGGATTCATGGACGGGGACGGTCCTCGACCATGCCACCGGTGTGGAATCGACCTTGACGGTGCCGCTGTCGGTGTTCTGCCGGCGCAGTCTCGCGGAGAGCTTCGACCCGGAGAACGTGCTGACGGTCACCCGCCAGGGGTTCGACTATTTCCACGAGCTCTTCCGCAGCCCGTACCCGTGGGGGAAGTACGACTCGATCTTCGTCCCGGAGTACAACCTGGGCGCGATGGAGAATCCCGGCCTGGTGACCTTCTCCGACAGCGCGTATGTCTTCCAGTCCGGGTCGACCCGGGCCGATCACGAGCAGCGCGCCAACACGATCCTGCACGAGATGAGCCACATGTGGTTCGGCGACCTGGTCACCCCGCAGTGGTGGGACGACCTGTGGTTGAAGGAGTCCTTCGCCGACTACATGGGATCGGCGGCCAGCGCGGAGGCCACCGAGTTCACCGAGGCATGGACGGCCTTCTGTGCTCGACGTAAGGGGTGGGCCTACCGGGCCGACCAGCTGCCGACGACTCATCCGATCGTCGCGGACATCCCCGACGTGGAGGCTGCGGAGCAGAATTTCGACGGCATCACCTACGCCAAGGGTGCGGCCGTGGTGAAACAGCTGATCGCCTACGTCGGGCAGGAGGCCTTCCACTCGGCGATCCGCGCCTACTTCGCCGAGCACGCTTATGGTTCGACGACACTCGCAGATGTCCTGGCCGCGCTGGAGGAGCACAGCGGACGTGAGCTGACCTCGTGGTCGAGGTTGTGGTTGGAGACCACCGGCATGTCGACCCTGACCCCGCAGGTACAGGCCGACCAGGACGGACGCATCGTCGACCTGTCGATCTGCCAGGAGGGGCACGACCTGGTGTCCGGGGGGCCGGTGGTGCGCCCGCATCGGCTGGTGGTGGGCTTGTACACCCGTCAGGGGGAGGAACTGTGCCGGACCGACCGGATCGAACTGGACCTGGTCGAGCCGGTCACCTCGGTGCCGCAGGTGGTGGGGAAACCGGCGCCGGATCTGATCGTGGTGAACGACGACGACCTGACCTATGCCAAGGCCCGGTTGGACGAACGGTCCCGGGAGACGGCGTTGACGTCCTTGACCTCGATTTCGTCGTCGTTGACCAGGGCATGCCTGTGGGCAGCGTTGTGGAACGACTGCCGGGACGGTCTGCTCCCGGCCACGAGTTTCGTGTCCTTCGTGATGGATCAAGCACCGGCCGAACCCGGGGTGGCTCTGGTGACGACGGCCCTGCAACGGGCGGTCGACGCGGCGCACTCGTTCGTACCGAAACCTTCTCGGGCGGCGGCGGTGGAGTCGATCGTGGAGACGGCTTGGCAGCGGTTGCACGACGGATCGGCCGGCCCGGACCATCAGCTGGCGTGGGCGAGGGCGCTCGCGTCGGCGTCGTTGAGCTGTGACAGCCGGGCTGTGGAGATCCGTGAGCTGTTGGACGGAGGTGCGGAGGTGCCCGGTCTGGTGGTCGGTCCGCAGCTGCGCTGGCAGTTGTGGCGGGCGTTGGCGGCGACAGGTCATGCCGGGGAGCAGGAGCTCGCCGAGGAGCGGCACCGGGATGCCACGTCGGCGGCTCCGGTGCGTCACCGGTTGGCGGTGGCCAGTATGCCGAGCGCTCATGCGAAACAGTCGGCCTGGACGGCGGCGGTCGCCGATGACCGGTTGACGAACGAGGAACTGTCCGCCTCCGCGGCAGGTTTTGCGACGCCGGGTCAGGAATGGCTCCGGGAGGACTACGTCGATTCCTATTTCGCGATGCTGCGTGAGCTGTGGGCGGGGCGGAGCACGGAGCTCGCCGACCGGGCGGTGATCGGTCTCTTCCCGGACGCCGGTGACCTGCGGGTGGGGCTGCCTCCTGAGGAGCATCGGCTTCCGGCTGCGGGCCTGGCCTGGTTGGCGGGGAATCCGGATGCGCCGGGGGCCTTGCGTCGGCGGGTGACCGAACTGGTCGACGAGGCGATGTGGTCCTTGCGGGTCCAGGGGTATTTCGCGACGTCCTGACGGGCTTCGGGGCTTCGCAGGTGGCGGCGCGGCTGGCTGGGCCGGTGCCCCGCCGTATCGGTTCAGGCTTCGCTGGCGAATGATTCGAAGCGGCCGTCGGAGGCATCGAGGAGGGATGCTGCGAGCACGGTCAGTGCCATGTGGGTGGCTTCGCTCAACTTGCTGATGTCGATGGGCCCACCCATGGCCAGGTGGGGGTCTTCCGGCGCGGTCAAGACCGGGACTCCGGTGTCCGACAGCTGCTGCGCTGCTGCTTCGGCGGTCATTCCGGTTCTTCGTCCGGTCTCCACGACGACGGCTCGGATGCGCAGGGCGGGCACTCCGCCACGGCGGACTCGGTCCAGGGTCGCTCGGCAGGATTCCACGCCGTCCATGGAAGGAGCGGTGATCACGGTGGCGGCGTGGACGTCGCGCAGGATCATGGCGGCGCCGCTGTCGGGCCGGGCGCACCCCAGGTCGATGATGGTGACTGCGCGTGTTCGGCTCAACGATTCCACCAGGTCACCGGCGATGGCCGGGACCATGGATTCCTCGGGCGGCAGCACGGCAGCGAATCTTGCTGCCACTCCTAGCAGGTCCACCCCGGCTTGGCCCAGTTGCACGGCGTCGCGTTGGGCGAGCAGCTCTTCCAGGTGGATGGAGTGGGTGTCGCCGAGCCGACGCCGCATGCTGCCCCGGTCCGGTGCTGCTCCGACCAGGGCGATCCGATCGGTGCGCAGCCCGCCCATGATCGATCCCAGGGTTACTGCGGTGCTTGTCGCTCCGCAGCCGCCGGCGGCGGCGACCACGGCGATCCTCCGCCCGGAGGACATCGGGCGTTGTACGGCCTGGCTGGCCAGGGCCAGGTCGTCCGGGGTGGCGTCGGCCCACGGCTGGAGGGGCGCGCTGACCCGTCGCCGTCGGCTGTTCCGGTCGCGTCTCAGCCGGGGTTCGGCGGCGATGTCCTCTTTGACCAGGAAGAGGGTCGGCTCACCTGGTGGCGCGAGCCCAGGTGGCGGTCCGGGTGCGGCGGGTGGTGTCGGTTCGGTGGGTGGTGTCGGCGCCAGGCGGGTGGAGGAGAAGTTGAGGAAGGTCGTCGGCTGATCGTTCTCCGGGATGACGACGGATCCGGGGCGGGCAGGCGCAGGCGGGACATCTGCTTCGGGGGGGAGGGGAGCGGCGGTGTCGCTCTCGGGAAAGCTCTCTTCGGCGAGGAGGTGGCCGGGGACGGCCCACCTCTGGTCTTCTTCTCGGGCTGCGCTGCGGCGCGGGAGTATCGGCGTTTCGGGTGCGGTCCGCGGCGGCGGACGCACTTCTGGTGGGGTGCCGACGGCGTCCTCGCTGCGCGAGGGGATGTTTCCCGGGCCCACCCGCAATACCGTACCGTTGCCGCAATCTGACGAATTACGCCGCCCCTGTCGTGAATTTGGTTGCCAGGGAGTTGCTTTCCAATTCATCGGGATGCTCGTGCCGTCTCCGCGGGCCGGACGGTGGTGGGGACGGCGAGGAAGGACGGGCGGCACGCCGAGGAGCGGGACGTCGCTGGTCGGATGTGGACTGCGACGCCGATGAGCTGCTCGTCGTGGGTGTGCGACACAGGAACCTCCCTGGCGTGCGTCCCCTCACGATAGGTGGCGGTCGGCGACGGCCGTCGAGGCTCTCCCCCTTCGGAACAGGCTGCGGCCGGGGCCTGCGGTTCTTCAGTCCCCGGCCGCAGCTCGGCTCAACTCAGGCGGCGGGGTTCTGCGCCCACAGGTCGGGTCCGAAGACCTCGTAACGGATGCGGTCGGCAGGTACTCCGCGGTTGAGCAGGGTGCGTCGGGCGGCGCGCATGAAAGGCAGCGGGCCACACATGAAGACGTCGAGCTCGTCGGGCAGGTCGATGGTGGACAGGTCCATCAGCCCGTGGACGGCACCGCGGCCGGTCGCGGCCTCGTCGGTCTCCTCGTACCAGAGATGGGAGGCGACCTGCGGGAGCCGGTCGGTGGTGGCGCGCACGCTGTCGTACAGCGGGTGGGCACCGGCGTTCCGATCGGCGTGGGCCAGCAGGACGGGCCGTTGGGAGCCCTGTTCGGCGAGGCTGTCGACGATGGCGGCCATCGGGGTGATGCCTACTCCCGCGCTGACGAGCAGCAGGGGTGTAGTCGATTCCTCGAGGACGACGTCGCCGCAGGGGATGGAGACCTGGAGGACGGTGCCGACGGGGCATTCGTCGTGCAGCATCGTGCTGACCAGACCGGCAGGGCTTTCACCGTGGGCACGAACGCGGCGCACGGTGATCTGCATCCGGTCGGTCCGGGGCCCGCTGGACAGGGTGTACTGCCGGGGCTGGGTGCTCCCGTCGGCGAGGCGGGCGTTGACGGTGACGTACTGCCCGGGCAGGTGACGGGGAACCGCGCTGCCGTCGACGGGTTCGAGGGTGAGGGTGAGGATCTCTCCGGGGACCTCGTCGTGACGTCCGGTGACCCGGTAGTCGCGCCAGGGCTGCTCGGGGTCGACGCCGTTGAGGGCGTAGATCCGGGCTTCTTCGGCGGCGAGTTGCAGGGCGAACAGCCAGTAGACCTCGTCCCAGGCGGCAGCGACCTCGGGGGTGACGGCCTCACCGAGGACGTCCTTGATCGCGGCCATCAGGTGGTGTCCGACGATCGTGTACTGGGTGGCGGTGATGCCCAGGGAGACATGCTTGTGGGCGATGCGCTCCAGGACGGGGCGGAAGGAGGGGGCGTCGGGGTCGATGAGCTGGACGGCGTAGGCGACGACGGAGGCGGCGAGTGCCTGGGCCTGTTCGCCCAGGGCCTGGTCGGCCTTGTTGAAGATGTTCAGAAGTTCGGGGTGGGCGGCGAACATCCGTGGGTAGAAGTTGGAGGTGATGGCGACGGCATTGTCGGCGACGACGGCGGCGGTCGCCTTGACGATCACTTCGGACTCATTCGAGAGCAGCGGCGGCACAAGAACTCCCATCAATTTCAAGGACTATGGTCCTTAAAATACATTCCTTCTCTGAAAGAGGCCCGGCGGGTCGAATCGGAGGCTCCCGGGAGATATCCGTCAGAACTGCTTCGTCACAGATCGTGCTGAAGCCCCCATCTGCGGATAACCTCCAGGAATCACACCCGCCTGAGCAAGGAAGAACAATGAACGAAACGTTCTGGCAGGGTCTCGCGATGGTGATCTACCTCGGAGGAATGCTCCTCATCGGTTGGTGGAGCTATCGCCGAACCCACAACCTCGACGACTACATGCTGGGCAGCCGGGACCTCTCCCCGGCCGTCGCCGCGCTCTCCGCGGGCGCTGCCGACATGTCCGGCTGGCTGCTGATGGGTCTGCCCGGCGCGATCTACAAGGCCGGGCTCGTCGAAGGATGGATCGCCGTCGGCCTCACCATCGGTGCCTGGCTCAACTGGAAGTACGTCGCGCCACGGCTGCGCTCGTACACCCAGGTCGCGGACAACTCCATCACCGTGCCCAGCTTCCTGGGCAACCGCCTCCACGACACCAGCAGACTCCTGCGCGTCGTCTCCGGCGTCATCATCCTGGTCTTCTTCACCTTCTACGTCAGCTCCGGCATGGTCGCCGGCGGTGTCTTCTTCGAATCCAGCTTCGGCCTGGACTACCGCTGGGGAATGCTGCTCGTCGCCGGAGTCACCGTGACGTACACCCTCTTCGGCGGTTTCCTCGCCGTCTCCTACACCGACTTCGTGCAGGGCATCATGATGGTGCTCGCACTCGTCCTCGTGCCGATCAGCGGCCTCATCGCGGTCGGCGGATGGGGCAATTTCACCGATGCCGTGTCCGCCGCGGACGCCCAGGCCGGAATCGACCGCTTCGCGCTCTTGCCCAAAGAGATGACGGCGGTGGCCGTCATCGGCATCATCTCCGCGCTGGCCTGGGGTCTGGGTTATTTCGGCCAGCCGCACATCATCGTGCGTTTCATGGCTCTTCGCTCGGTCGCCGAAGCGAAAGCCGGACGCCGGATCGGTATCGGGTGGATGCTTTTCGCCGCGGTGGGGGCGATCTCGACAGCGCTGGTCGGGGTGGCCTATTTCCAACGTCAGGGCGAGCATCTGGCCAACCCGGAGACGGTGTACATCCGACTCGGGCAGATCTTCTTCCATCCGTTGATCGCAGGTTTCATGTTGGCCGCGGTGCTCGCCGCGATCATGTCGACCATCTCCAGCCAGTTGCTGGTCACGGCATCGGCACTCGTCGAGGACGTCTACAAGGCCTTCGGTGGTGCGGAGAAGGCCGACGCCCACCACGTACTCATGGGGCGGCTCGCCGTCCTCGGGGTGTCCGTGATCGCGGCCGCGATGGCCTGGAACCAGAACGACACCATCCTTCAACTGGTGGCTTTCGCCTGGGCCGGGTTCGGTGCCGCTTTCGGGCCGATCGTGGTGCTCTCCCTGTACTGGCGCAAGCTCACCATGTGGGGAGCGCTCAGCGGCATGATCACCGGTGCGGTCACCGTCGGGATCTGGGGCAAGCACCTCTTCGGGAAGGAAGGCGTCTTCGCGCTCTACGAGATCCTGCCCGGCTTCCTGGTCTGCGGGGTCGTGGCCGTCGTCGTCAGTCTGGCGACCTACCGGCCGGACCCGAAGATCGACCTGGAGTTCGACGAGGCCTTGAAAGCTCTTGAAGGATTCACCGCGGAGGAAGAACCTGGTGTGACGCCTACAGCTACCACGTGAGGTGCTCCTGGAAAACCCCACCAGGGAGGCGCCCCTGAGGTGGGGCACCTCCCTGGCGCAGAGGGGTGTTGCGTCACTCGCCGGATTGCATCCGTCGAGTGTTTCCACCGGCATGGGTACCGGTAGTTCTGAGTGCGGTTCGACGATCAGAGTCGGAGGCCGCGGTCTCGGCTGTGGCCGGGGCGTGCTGAGGAGTAAGCCGTTTCGATCCGGGAGTGCAGGTTCGTCCGTTCGGCTGGACGGTCCCACTGCACGCCCTCGTCCCAGGCCGCGGGGGCCACGGGGCCGCCGGACGGTGTGGACACCCAGGACGAGGTGAGCTCACCGCCGCCGCCGGGCAGGAGCGCCAGGTGCGGTCGACGGGTGGCGTCCAGGGCTCGCCGGGCTTCGATCCGCTCCGACGGAGTGCAGTGGACCACCGTCAAGTGGGAGGGCATCCGGCTGGACGAGCTGTGGGTGAAGCTGCCGGGTGTTTCCGGCAGGGAGGTCACATCGGTCGGGCCCCCACGGCGACCGATGCGACGAGCCCCGGCAAGGGAGACCACCGACCACACGAGACCGGCTGCGGTCAAGGACACCAGTGCCACCGAATACCAGGCCGGGGTCTCCGGCAGCAGACAGACCGCATTGCCGACGACCAGTGCGCTGGCGACCAACAAGGTGAGCTGGCGGGCGCGATGCTCCTCGACGGAGGCTCCGCTCAGCGGGCTTCCCGCGGCGGCGGCCGCCAGAGCGCAGCAGGACAATGTCAACAACAACAGGTGGACAGACATCCGTGTGTTCCTTCCCCCTTCACCGAGTGCATCCCCATGCCATCGGTGAATCCCCAGAACCACACCCGGTTTTTCCCCTCACCGGATGCGGCGAACGCCCTGCGATCGATACGGGTTTCCCGACCCGGTACCGGACGAACGTTCAACAGGAGAGTACAAGGGAGAAGGTGGCCCGTGCGAACTCATGACCTGCGAGGACGGGCGAAGGGGGCGGGCTGTCCTGCCCCAGGGGAAAACCCGGCAGGGCCCGGTCATCCACTATGTGGATGACCGGGCCCTGCAAGGAGATCGAACCGGTTCTTCGGCGCGGGTCAGAGGCTCAGCAGGAGATCACTCGGAGACTCCCCGCACGCTGGAGAACTTCAGTTAGCTTCTGCGCGACGCGAATCCTTGGAACGTCCGGTGCCTTCGGCGTGGGCCTCCTCGGACTTCAGACGCAGCTGGCGTCCCTCCTCGATGCTGCCTTCCAGCTTCTCGCCACGCTTCTCCGCGCCGGCCGCATCCCGCGGCGGCAACTGCAAGCACTCCTCGGCGACGATCCCCGACTGCAACTGCCGGGCCCGCTCCAGCTCCGAATCCAGTTCGGCGCCGAAGAGCAGGGAGACATTCGTCAACCAGAGCCACATCAGGAAGACGATCACACCGGCCAGCGCACCGTAGGTCTTGTTGTAGCTGCCGAAGTTCGCGACGTAGAAACCGAACCCCGAGGAGACGACCACCCACGAGGCCAAAGCCACCGCAGCGCCTACCGAGATCCACCGGAACCGAGGCTGCTGAACATTCGGGGTGAAGTAGTAGAGCATCGCCACCAGCACCATGACGATCAGCAGGATGACCGGCAGTTTCGCCAGCTCCCACACCGTCACCACGGTGTCTCCCACGTCGATCAGATCACCCAGGGTGCGGGCCACCGGCCCGGAGACCACCATCGCCACCATGACCAGGGAGACCAGCAACAACATCACGAAGGTCAACACCAGCTGGGTCGGGATCAACTTCCACAGGGGGCGCCCCTCGGTGACGCCGTACACCCGGTTCATCGCCCGGCTGAAAGCGCCGACGTACCCTGAAGCCGACCACAGGGCACCCAACATACCGATGACGAGGGCGAACCCGGCGGCCTGCGCGGTGACCATCTGCTCGATCACCGGGCGGATCAGATCGAGTGCTTCCTTCGGCGCGAACTGGGACGCCGTCTCCAAGGCGGAGTTGACGGTGCGCTGCCCGTCGCCCAGCACGCCCACCAGGGCCACCAAGGTCAACAGCCCGGGGAAGAGCGCCAGCACCGAGTAGTAGGTGAGCGCTGCCGCCTGATCGGTGCACTCGTCCCGGCTGAACTCCTGTACCGCTTTCTTCCACGCGAAGACCCACGACGGTTTCGTGAGCATCTGCGGAGAATCCACTTTTCCGGGAGCGTCCGGAGCCGGCGCGCTCTGCGCCTTGGCCGCAGTCGCGGCCTCGATCTTCTTGTCGTTGTTCATGTTCTGCACCTCCCGGTCGGCGGTGACAGTACCCGCATGACGGGCAGACCACACGTCGTCCAGACCGGCGGTGTGCCTGCAGGTCGTTCCGACCTGCCGGGTCGGGCTCGTGTGCGAACGGCTCAGTGCCGGACGGTGCGGGCGGCGGGCCCGCGGATCGGCGGGGGTGTACTCCCTAGGCGTGGCATCGGAGGCGTGGCGTCCGTGCCGGTGGGTGACGGCGCAGTGGGTGGGCCGAGGGTGGCGGGTGTGCGGGCGGTGCACGCGCGTCGACGGATTCATGACGCCATCCCCTGGTGATCGCTCTCGCTCGGACGAGTCGTCCTCGCGGGCATCCTGCCCTGTTCCACGTCGGTTCCTTCCGGAGAGCGGGGCCGGTGCTGGTCGCTGGTGTTTCCGGCCAGCTGGTGAATCGGCAGGACGCCTGTCAAGCTGAGGCTCAAGGAGATGGGCTCTGATTCACATCCGGATCAGGTCAGGTCGGTCACCTTGCTGCCGAGGCGCCCTGCTCTCGAGAAGCCCTGCTAGGTTTGCGCATATGGCTCGCCCCCATATCGCCGCAGTCGTCGAGGACGCCTGGCACGGCCAGGTCAACGGAGTCCTGCAGGTCTGCGGGTGGAAACCGCGAGTCATCGCCCACGCCGGTTATGGCTCACCCGCCTTCCTGCGGGTCCTCTCCCGAGTGGTGCTCTCCCGGCACGCGCTCGACCGCACCGAGATCCGGGCCGACGAGCACGGGCAGACGATGCTGAAACCGCCACGTGAACTGCGCGGATGGCGAGCCTTCGTCACCGCCCAGGCCACCGGGGTCGGCGTACGGGTCGATGTCGGTGAACGTACCGTGTACACGCAGACCGACCGCAGCGGGTACGTCGACGTCACCGTCCTCGACCACGGCCTGGACGCCGGCTGGCACGAGGTGACCATCACCCCCGAGGACGGAAAAGCCCAGAGCGTCCCGGTGATGATCGTCGGCGAGAACGTCCGGTACGGTCTGGTCAGCGACATCGACGACACCGTGATGATCACCGTGCTGCCGCGCATGTTCATCGCCGCGTGGAACACCTTCGTCCGGCACGAACAGGCCCGGCACATCGTGCCCGGGATGGCGCCGATGTACCGCGACCTGCTGGCGGAACACCCTGGAGCACCGATCTTCTACCTGTCGACCGGGGCGTGGAACACCGCCCCGACGCTGACACGCTTCCTGAAGCGGCACGGCTACCCCCTCGGCCCGCTGCTCCTCACCGACTGGGGGCCGACGAACACCGGATGGTTCCGCTCCGGGCAGGAACACAAACGGGAGAACCTGCACCGCCTGGCCCGGGAATTCCCCGATATCCAGTGGATCTTGGTCGGTGACGACGGCCAACACGACCCGATGATCTACAACTCCTTCGCCCGCGACCGGCCAGACGTGGTGCGGGCCATCGCGATCCGTGAACTGACGCCTGCCGAGCAGGTACTGAGCCACGGCATCCCGGTGTCCAACGAGGAACTGGGCCCGCGGGTGGTGCACAGCCAGGTGCCGGTGGTCCGCGCCGGCGACGGGTACGGGCTATTGGTGAAATTGCAGCGGGTGCTGGCTCGGCGCGCGCCGAAGGGCTGAGTCTGGGGCGGGATCGGTCTTCCCGCGGGGCCGTTCGTCGATCCACCTGCCACAGAGGTGCTTTCATGGGCTCTCAGGTGGCGGTGGACGAGGCATCATGTCGTTCATGACGAAGATCCCGGCGCAGCCGCAGCCCGGAGCGCCCACCGTCGGTCACGCCGAGCTCGCCGACGACGTCTGCTTGGTCGATGTGCGGGAGTTCCACGAGTGGGAGCTCGGTCATGCCCCTTGTTCGATCTGTATCCCTCTCGGCGAGTTGGAGGGTCGGCTCGACGAGCTGCCTGAGGAGGGCCGGGTCGTGATCTGCTGCGTCGATGGGGTGGTGGCCTCCCGGGCGGTGGCTTTCCTGGCGGAGGCCGGTTTCGACGCGGTCAGTCTGGACGGCGGGATGAGGGCGTGGGCGCGGGGTAATCGTCCGCTCGCGCACAGCGGGCCGGGGGCACCCGAGGTGCGCTGACCTGGGTGTCGGGGCCGTTGCCGTTGTCGGGGCCGTCGATCGGTTCTTCTGCGTGTCTCTGCCGGAAAAGCTAGAGATGCGAATAGTGTCCGATCGTGGATCCGATCCGTAATCCTTATGCGCCCGGCGCCGGTCAACGGCCCCCTGAACTGGCCGGACGGGACGAACAACTCCGTACGTTCGACGTCGTCCTGGAACGGGTCGCCAAAGGACGGCCGGAACGGTCGGTCGTGCTGACCGGTCTGCGCGGCGTCGGCAAGACCGTGCTGTTGAACACCCTGCGCAGTTCAGCGGTGCGGGCCGGGTGGGGGACGGGCAAGTTCGAGGCCCGCCCGGATCAGACCCTACGCCGTCCGATGAGCGCGGCCCTGCACGTCGCGGTGCGGGAGCTCGGGCATCCCAGCGGCGACGAGGTCGACCATGTGCTCGGCGTGCTGAAGGCTTTCGCCCTACGGGATGCCGCGCCCACGGCGAAGCTGCGGGAGCGTTGGCAGCCGGGCATCGACGTCCCCGCCGTCGCCGGACGCGCCGACTCGGGGGACATCGAGATCGACCTGGTCGAACTGCTCACCGATGTCGGCGGCCTGGCCCAGGACGTCGGTAAAGGGGTGGCCCTGTTCATCGACGAGATGCAGGACCTGCGGCCTGACGACGTGTCGGCGCTGTGTGCGGCCTTCCACGAGATTTCGCAGAACACGCTGCCGGTGATCGCCGTCGGTGCCGGGCTGCCCCATCTGCCGGCGGTGCTCTCCGCATCGAAGTCGTACTCCGAACGGTTGTTCCGTTATTCGCGGATCGACCGCCTCGACCGGGCGGCCGCCGAGGCCGCTCTGCAAGTACCGGCCCGGGACGAGGACGCCGAGTTCGCGCCGGACGCCCTGGACGCGATGTATGTTGCCACCGGCGGTTACCCCTACTTCATCCAGGCCTACGGGAAGGTCGCCTGGGATGCGGCGCCGCAGAGCCCGGTGACCGCAGCCGACGTGGCGGTCGCCGCCCCGGAGGCCGAGGAAGAACTCGCCGTCGGTTTCTTCGGGTCACGGTACGAACGGGCCACCCCGGGAGAGCGCGAATATCTGCGGGCGATGGCCGATGTCGCCGAAGCCATGCGCGCCGACGGCGAAGAACTCGACGATTCGGCATCGGTGCCGACCTCACGGGTCGCCGACCATCTGAGCCGTAAACCGCAGTCGCTCTCCCCGGCGCGAGACGGCCTGATGAAGAAAGGACTGATCTATTCGGGGGAACGCGGGCGGATCGCGTTCACGGTGCCGCATTTCGGGCGGTACTTGTTGACGACGGGATAAATCGTGTCTCTGGCGTTTGAAAGTGGATCGCCCCGGGAAGGGTGGAGGGCTTGATTTCCCCAGGAGGATGGAGTCATGCCTGCACCGAAGAAATATCCCGAGGAGTTGCGTGAGCGAGCGATCCGGCTCGTTCGCGACCGGATCGCTGCCGAGCCGGGTTTGCCGGTCTCGCGTGCCTGCCGGTTGACCGGTGAGCAGCTCGGGATCAACGGCGACACGCTGCGGAACTGGGTCAAACGCGAACGGGTCGACGACGCAGAGATTCCCGGCACAACGAGTACCGACGCGGCCCGGATCGCGGAGTTGGAGAAAGAGAACCGCGAGCTACGACGCGCGAATACGATTCTTCGCCAGGCGAGTGCATATTTCGCTCAGGCGGAGCTCGACCGCCGATCGTAGACGTCGACGCGTTCATCGATGATGACCGCCACGGGCACGGGGTCGAGCCGATCTGCGAGGTCCTGAAAGAGACTGGAATCGCGATCGCCCCAAGCTCCCATTACGCCCGCAAGAGCAGACCTGCCTCGGCGCGAGCCGAAAATGATGCCGCCATCGACGAACGACTGCAGGAACTGCACGAGAAGAACTTCGGCGTCTACGGGGTCCGCAAGATGTGGAAGACCTACCTGCGGACCTGGCCCGGTGAGCCGGTCGCACGATGCACCATCGAACGCCGGATGAAAGCGTTGGGCTTGGCCGGCATGCCGAACGCGCGCACCACACGGACCACCAGACCCGCGCGGGCGCAGGCCTGCCCGGCCGACCGGCTCGAGCGGGATCTTTCGCGCCTCGTGCACCATTCGGACCGCGGCTGTCAATACGTCTCCATTCGGTACACCGAGCGACTCCTCGAGTCCGGAATCGAACCCTCGGTCGGATCGACCGGTGATTCCTACGACAATGCCGCCGCCGAGGCGTTGAACAAGCTCTACAAGAAGGAACTCATCTGGAAACGAGGGCCCTGGAGCGGTCTGGACGCCGTCGAGCTCGCCACCATGGAGTGGGTCGACTGGTACAACAACGACCGTCTTCACTCACACTGCGGCGACATCCCACCCATCGAGTACAAAGACCTGTTCTACGCTGTACACGCCCCCGCCCCGGCACCCGCCGGATCGGCACAACCCGCTCTCCGCTGAACCCGGGACGATCCAATGAACCGCTCCCGCGCCGCGCGCCAGGTCGCGACCGTGTGCTGGTAACGCTGCCCCAGTGGGGAACGCTCGAAATCGCTCAGCGCTTCGGCCGCGGCGTCAGCGTCCGCGGCGGTGTAGACCGGTTTGAGCGCGGCAGCGACGGCTTTACGGTCGCCGTAGGACACGAACCTCATCGCCGCGCGGATCAAGTGCACCACGCACGTCTGGACCGTCGAGTGCGACCAGGTGGCTTCGATGGCCTCGGGGAACCCGGTGAGCCCGTCACAGCAGACGATGAGCACGTCGCGGATGCCGCGATTGGCCAGCTCGGCGCACACCCCGGCCCAGAACTTCGCACCCTCGTGGGTTTGGATCCAGATGCCCAGGACGTGCTTGACGCCCTCCATGTCGACCCCGACCGCGATATGGGCGGCCTTGTTCGTCACGTGCGCACCGTCGCGGACCTTGACCGTGATCGCATCCAGGTAAATGACCGGGTAGAACGTCTCCAACGGGCGCCGCTGCCAGGCCAGGACCTCTTCGGCGACCTCATCGACGATCTTGGAGATCGTCTCGTGGGACAGCTCGGTGCCGATCGTGGATTCCAGGTGGTAAGAGATGTCGCGCAACGTCATCCCGCCGACGTACAGGCCCACGATCATGTCATCCAGGCCATCCAGACGCCGTGAGTCCTTGGGCACCAGGCGGGGCGTGAATGTCCCTGCCCGGTCCCGCGGGGTGTCGATCTGCACCGGCCCGACCTGCGAAGAGACCGTCTTCGGTGTCGAACCGTTGCGGGAGTTCGCGAACGCCGACGCCTCCGGGGCGCCCTTGTCATAGCCCAGATGATCAGTCAGCTCGGCCTGCAACCCCCGTTCCAGAGCAGCCTTGATCAGACCCGGGATCAGCCCCTCAGAGCCGGTCATCTCGACCTCACCGGCATCGATCTGAGCGAACAGCTCATCCAACGCCCCCGAGGCCGCCAACCGCGCTGCGACATCCCTACCTGAGACCGGGCCAGCACCCGGCTCGAGCCCATCAATCATGAGATCCATCGTGGTCCTTCTCCTTCACGGACAAGCCACTTACACAGACCATCTGACACGCCCGCACGCGGTGGACTCCTGGAAGCTATCCAAGGACCCGGCCTTCGTGGACAAGGTCCGCGACCTCGTCGGCCTGTACATGTCCCCACCCGAGAACGCTCTCGTGCTCGCGGTGGACGAGAAATCCCAGGTCCAGGCCCTCGACCGGGCCGCTCCGATCCTGCCCATGATGCCCACCACGCCGCCCGCGCCACGCACGACTGCGTCCGGC
Source organism: Austwickia chelonae (assembly GCF_003391095.1). Lineage (NCBI taxonomy): Bacteria > Bacillati > Actinomycetota > Actinomycetes > Micrococcales > Dermatophilaceae > Austwickia > Austwickia chelonae. The sequence goes on from NZ_CP031447.1 coordinate 141,411, forward strand.
ACGGCACCACCAGGGTGTTCGCAGCGATGGACATCCTCACTGGGGCGATGATCGCCCGGAACTATCGCCGTCACCGCAGCGTGGAGTTCCTGCGCTTCCTCAAGAGGTTGACTCCGCCACCCCCAAGCACCTCGAGCTGCACTTGGTGCTCGACAATTTCCCCGCAAGCGGGAGGTGCCCCCAGCCACCCACAAGGCCCCGGCCGTCAAGGCCTGGCTGCTCAAGCACCCCGTATCGTGCTGCACTCCACGCCAACCTCGGCATCCTGGCTCAATCTCGTGGAGCGCTGGTTCGCCGAGCTGACCCGCCGCAAACTCAAGCGCTCCACCCACCGCTCCGTCGTCGAACTCGAACGCGACATCGTCACCTGGACCCAGAACTGGAACGAGAACCCAAACCCATCGTCTGGACCAAGACTGCCGACGCGATCCTCGAAATCCTCGCCAGCTACTGTCAACGAATCAACGACTCACCACACTAGCGTCGAAGCCGTCGATCTCGAGGTGCCCGAACTCGGTGTTGGGCGCGAGCGCACCGTCCCACGAGCAGGACCGTTCCGATGCCGCTGCCGAGCGTGACGAGGGCCGCGCCGCCGACCCCGCGAGCCGCGGGGTCGCCTCCTCGCGCCCCAGTCGTCGCGTGCAGCCAGCTGGCACGGTGGGGCGATCTGCTGGCGAGATGACGTGGAGCCGAGGGCGCGATATCCGCAGTTCGAGGCGCTTTGAGCGCATGCGGGGCAGTCCCCTGCGAGAGCCGCGGATCGGATTCATCCGAAAGATTGATCCCTAAGGCGGATTGTCCCGGATGAGTGTCTCCATACCTTCCTGATGTCACCACAACGGAGACCGGCTCGCCTCTGAGTGGGCTGCACTTCTCACACCAGGAGCATCACTCATGCCCAACGACCTGTCCGTGCTGGACGCCAACGACGCCTCCCTCCTCGATGAGATCACTGAGCAGGACTACGCCGCAGTGTCTGGAGCGTGCTCCACGAACACCTTCACGCTGTCCAACCGCTACGGCAACGACGGCTGGTTCTGCACCGTCACCTCATCGAGACGACGATCCGTGAACAGCTAGTCGGCGCACGCCTGCGCTACCTGCACAACCCGACGATGCTGTACATGCAGGTCCTCAACACGCTCACCTCCGCGCCAGCTGGCCGCTCCTCGGAACTGGCGGTCCTCCTCAGCTCCCGCGTCGGCATCAACTCCACGAACACGCCCGCCATAGTGGCCTCCGAGGTCGAAGGGCTGTTGAATCAGGACATCCCCTACTTCACGGTCGACCCGGCCGCGGCCTTCGTCTACTCAGCACAGGGAGACGTTGTCGGAGAACTCGTCGCCTCCCCGCTGGAGCTGATGCACAGCAAGCTCGCTCGCATGGGAGAGGACGACCTTGCTCGTCAGGTGCGCCTCGTCCGCAGCGCGTTCAGCGCGACCGTGCCGGACGAGGGCATGGGCCCAGTCCGCGAGGTCGGGACGCCCGAGCCCGACTCGACTACCTTCGCCGATCTCGCCGTGAAGGTCGGCATGGACCTCGCTGGCCGCGTCTCGCTGGACCGCTTCGACCACCTGCCAGCCACCTGGATCGGTCCTCTCGCGGCAATCGAAACCGACCGTCCGTGGCCGCCCGGTTTCCTCGGCTATGACCTATACACCGGCCGACTCGGCGTAGGCCTGGGGATGGCCCGTGGCGTCCGCGCGCTCGGTTCCCCGCTCTTTGAACTCGTCGCATGCCAGCTCTTCGACAACACCGCGTCGATCCTCTCCGACGAGACCTACGATCCCGAGAACATAGGGTCCATGGGCCGCGGCGCCTACACCGGCGTCGCCGGTGTCGCCTGGGCTCTGTGGACCGCGGGCCGCACCCTCGAACGCAGCGACTGGTGCGACGTGGCCACGACGAGCCTGGCCGCGATAGTTGAGGCGGCGAGCCCCGAGCGGGACAGCAAGTTCCTCGACGTCATCGCCGGTGTCCCAGGTCTCTTCACTGTCGCGCGGACCATCGGTGCGCCGATTGACCTGGAGCCCCTGCGCCACCGCGTCATGGCGGCTGTCGTGGACGGGCTGGAGAACTACGAGGTCAACACCCAGTCCGGCTTCGCACACGGTCTGTCAGGCCTCCTCTTCCACCTCGCCACTACCGGCCCGGTGCCCGACGTGATCACGGAGACACTCATGCAGCGACTGGGATCCTTTTGGCGTCCAGCCGAACTCAACTGGTCGACGAACGACACGCACAACCGGGCTACGCATGGCTGGTGCCACGGCCGCGCCGGCGTGACCATGGGCGTCGCCGCCTCCGGGGTCGACCCCGGGACCTACGGTCTGCCGGACCTGACCACGCTCGTTACCGCAATCGGCGAGGACGCGACCGGCTACAACATCACACACTGCCACGGCGACCTCGGCAACTACGACATGCTGCGCTGGCTCGTCACGCACAAGACCCCCGACCTGGGTCACGTCCTCGAGAAGGTCCAGCACACGCTGCAGGCAGGTTCCCTTTCCCGCAAGCTCGACGACCCCCACAGCCGGTACAGCCTCAACGACGGCCTCATGGTCGGTCGAGCTGGGGTGCTCCTGTACGCCGCCGAGCGCATCGACCAGTCCCTGTCCATCTCGCCCACGACGCTCGAGGTGCGCTGATGTCCCGCCACGTCCCCGTCCGACATCAGACTACGCAGACCGAATGCGGACTGGTAGCCTCGCTCGCGCTCCTGGAGCACCTCGGCCGCTTCGTCCCCGTTCACGAGGCCCGGGCCGTCGCCGACCCCGGCCGCAACGGCCTGACCGGGAGCCAGATCCGTGACCTGCTCGTCGCCTACGGCTGCGAGGTCAAGTTCTTCCGGGCCGGGGCGGCGCGCGTCGCCGAACTGCCTCTCCCCGCCATCGCCCACTGGCACGACGACCACTTCATCGTCGTCGAACGCCTGGGCGACAAAGACGCCGACATCATGGATCCCGACGTGGGCCGCCGGCGCATCAGCCGCGAACAGTTCGAAGCGGACTACTCCGGGGTCATGATCACGGTCCGTCGCGGCGAGGACTTCGAGCCAGCCCGGCGCAAGCTGTTCCACTACTGGCGACTGCATGGTCTGCACCGGGTGCTGCCCCGCCGTGACTTCGCCGCCGTCGCCGTCATCACGGCCGCGACATACGCCATGAGCATGTCCTTGCCCGTCGCCACCGCGAGGCTCGTCGACGCCGTGACTCACGGCAGCCCGCTGCAGTGGAGCTGGCCGGCCGTCTTGGCGGCCGTCATCGGTGTTGCGCTGGTTTTCGTGGGCGCGGAGGCGTTGCGGACGTTTTTCACCTCCCGCATAGTTCGCGGTCTCGGGCTCTCGATGATGGAGTCAACCTTCGGCCACCTCTTGCGGTTGCCGCTGAGCTTCTTCTCGACGCGGATCCCTGGCGAGCTCATGCAACGTCTGGGCGGCGTCAACTTCGTGCGCGACGCACTCTCAAACCGCATCGTCTCGAGCATCTTCGACATCGGGATGACGGTCGTCGTCCTTGTCTACGTTTGGGTCGTCGCGCCGGTCCTCGGCGCGATCGCCTCCGGGCTGCTGCTCCTGTTCGTCGTGTTCCTCCTGGCCACGCGTCCGGCGCTGACGCTGGCCATCGACGACGAGATCGACGCCCTCATGCGTAGCCGAGGCATCCAGTACGACGCCGTGTCCTCCGTGGCGCAGCTCAAGATGGGCGGCTACATCACGGACATCGAACAGAAGTGGCGCTCGGCCTACCAACGGTCCCTCGGTGCCCTTTACCGCCGCATGATGTGGCAGATGGGGGCCGTTGGGGCGGTGAGCCGCGCCTTCCAGATCTTCGCTCCGCTTGTCCTGCTGCTCACCGGCATCCAGATGCCCGGCGCGGTCTCCCTCGGTCAGATCGTGGCCGTCTCCAGCCTCGCCTCGGTCATGTTCTCGGGTGTCTCTAGCACGCTCGCCACCTATACCGACGTCGTGACCTGCACCCGCTACCTCGAGAAGCTCGAGGACATCCTCGGCACGGAGACTGAGCCAGTCGGCGGGTCGCGCACCGACCTGGACAGCGGCGAGATCCGCCTGCGGAACCTGACCTTCAGCTACGCAGGCGAACCCCATGCGGTGCTCGACGACATCGAGAGGACGATCGGTGAGGGCGACCTCGTCGCCGTCGTCGGTCAGTCTGGCTCCGGTAAGAGCACCCTGGGGAAGATCATCTGTGGCCTGTTCGAGGCAGACCAGGGAGAGATCGAGATCGGCGGGCACGCCCTCGGCGAGTACGACCGCGACGCGCTGCGCCGTCAGATCGGCTACGTTCCCCAGGACGTCACGCTACACAATGGGACGATCCTTGAGAACCTCGGCATGGGCAGCGACCTGGACGAGGCCGAGATCGAGCGCCGCTACCGCGACCTCGACTTCCTCGACTTCATCGACCGCCTCCCCATGGGGTACCGCACGATGGTCGCCGACCTCGGAGCCAACTTCTCCGGTGGCCAGCGTCAGCGCCTCGCGATCGCTCGCGTTCTCCTGCGCTCGCCGCGAATCATCGTCTTCGACGAGGCCACGAGTGCCCTCGACCAGATCAACGAACAGCGCGTCAACCGTGTCCTGCGCAGCCTCGGCTGCACCCGCATCGTCATCGCCCACCGTCTCGAGACGGTTCGCGGCGCCGACACCATCCACGTCCTCGAGGACGGCCGCGTTGTCGAACGCGGCACTCACGCCAACCTTCTCGAGTCCGACGGGACGTACTCGCTCCTCTACCGCCAGGGAGTCCCCGCATGACCGCCATTGACACTCCGCTCACCAGCCCCGCCGTCGTCGCCGATGGTCAACCGTTGCGCATCCAGATCGCGTTCGCGCCGCTCATCGACGCCGTGGCCGACCGTGCGACGGCCGCCGCCACCCCGACGGTCGAGCTGCCCGAAGGCATCACCGCCGGGCTACGCGCCGTGGTCCGCACCGATGTGACGATGGTGTGGTTCCGCATCCTTGTGGAGGAGTTCCACCGGTTCCGTGAAGAACTGGGTCTGCCGGACACGGCGGCGTCCTCGGAGGCGCTACACCGCTTCCACGATGCGCTCGATGACGACGGTTTCCTGAACCGGATGATCGACGGGTGGCCGGTCGCCGTCTCGCTCGTCGAGCGACGTGGCCGGTGGCGCCGCGAGGCCGCCGAGGAGATGTGGACCACCTGGCTCGCCGACCGTGACCGTCTCGTCGGCGCTGGGCTCGTGCCAACCGACTTCGCCCCCCCTCGAAGCGACCTTCGGTGCGGGCGACAGCCACCACCGGGGACGCAGCGTCGTCGTCCTAACGGGCAACGATGGCTCGAAGCTCGTCTTCAAGCCCCGCGCACCCGAGTCCGACCTCGTACTCGAGAAGCTGCTAGCCCTGCTCGGTCGCACCTCCGGCGTCGACATGAGCAAGTGCTCACCCCGCTCGCTGGCCGGTACGCGGGGCTGCTGGCAAGAGTTCGCCACGTCAGAAGGGGTCACAGACGCCCGACAGGTCCACGACTACTTCCTCCGGTTCGGTCTTCTCGCCGGTCTCGCCGGAGCAATCGGCGCAGGCGACCTGCACCATGAGAACGTCATTCTACGCGGTGCGTACCCCTGCGTGGTCGACAGTGAGACCATCTTGCAGGCCCGTTTCATGCCTCGCGACGGACGCCTGACCAGCGTGATGATGCACGCGACGCAGCGCTGCCCCGGCGCGACGCTCATGTTCCCGGCTAGGGTTCGCAAGGGTGCCTTCGACGTCTTCATCAGCGCACTCGGCGTTCCGTGGACGCAGGTCTCCGAGAAGGACACCTTCGATGTCGTCGACGACGGCACCGACGCCGTCCGGCTGGACCGGACCAAGATCACCATGGAACTCGATGGCAACGTCGTACGTCTCAACGGGGAGCGCGTTGACCATCTCGACCACCTCGACACCATCGTCGAGAGCTACCTCCTCGCGCAAGAGGCCCTTGTCGAGCACCTCGAGGAGTACGTCGCCGCCCTCGAAGCGGCGCGCAGCGCGCTCTTCCGCATCGTCCTGCGCCCGACGCAGGTCTACGGAACCTTCCTTGACGCCTCGGTGCACCCCTCGGCGCTCGCCGACCCGTCCGAGCGGCAGCGTATCCTTCACCTCGTCAAGGATCTCGACTACCATGACGACGGACGCGTCGGTGCCCGCGAGCGCGCCGACCTTGAGACACTCGACATCCCGGCCTTCCACTGCTACGGCGGAGCCACCCGGCTCATCAGCGACGGGGAGGAACTGAGCGGAGACTACTTCGTCCTCTCACCCGTCGATTCCGCGATAGACGGATTGCGCGAGTTCTGCGAGCGTCCGGCCGCCCACCACCGCTTCCAGCTGGAGACGTCACTCAACGAGCTGGCCGCCGGCGAGGACCGCCCCTACCCCGTCCCGATGCTCGGTGCGGCGTTCGCGGAGGGGCCGGAGGTGACGATCGACGAGGTCCTCCACCTCCTTGACGCCGCGGGGGAGAGGGGCACCAACGAGGACGGCATCAAGGCAGTCTCCTGGCTCTCCCATCTCGGTCACGACGGTCTGGAGACCTACGAGATCGACCAGACCATGACCTTCCACGACACCGGCGGCATCGCTGCGTTGCTCTCGACGCGCCATCCGGGCACGGCCCTCGCGGCGCAGGCCACGGCCGCGCTCCAGCTCGTCGAGACACCGCTCGGCGCCACCCGCTGCTCCGCCCTTGCCGGACCGGCGAGCACCCTCTTCATCCACGGGCGTGCCGATCTCCCGGAGCCCCCGCACGTCCCCATCGGGTCCACCGAGCTCGACCTCATGGTCGGTACCGCAGGACTGCTGCTGGCCGCCGCACGCCTGCCGCAGCCCGAGCTCGCCTGCATCGCCCGGGTCCGTGACCACCTCGTCACGTGGACCCCGCGGGTCACGTGGACGCGTGCCTGGTCGGATCTCGCCCACGGTCTGATCGGAGTCGACTGGGCCCGGTTCCGCGCCGCCCAGGTCCTAGGTGAGGACACCTCGACGCTCGCCGCCGGACTCGTCGACGGCCTTCGTGCCGCCTTAGACGAGCCCGACTACGGCTCGGCCTGGTGTTCCGGGGCTGCCGGTGGACTCGTCGTCCTTGCTGATCTGCACGCGTCTGGGCACCCGGTGCCGGAGGTCCTACTCCGCCGGATGACCGAGCGCGTCACGACCTCCGAGTCCGGAGTAGTCGACGTCTCCGTCTGCCACGGCGTCGCCGGTCGTGTCCAGGCCCTGCTCCGCGCGGACGAAGTCGGGCTCCTCCCCGACGGTCGCGGGCGGGCCCGCGAGCTCTGGCGTCTCGCCGGCGTCGCTACCCGCACAGCGGGACTTCAGACCGGCACCCCCGGACGCACGGTCGTCCTCGGCTACCGTCTCGGCTGGGCGGGCGTCGCCGACACCGCGCACCGGCTCCTCCACGGGCCGGGTCTCTACGACGCAGTTTCCCTGATACCGTTCCAGAACAAGGAGAACTGACATGACCATCACGCTCGATAAGGTCTGCCTCGACTACGGCGACTTCGCCCTCAAGGACGTCACCTTCGACGTGCGACCCGGCGAGGTCGTCGGGTTCCTCGGTCCGAACGGGTCCGGCAAGTCCACCTTGCTGCGGATCCTGCTCGGCCTCGAGCGTCCGGACAGCGGAACGGCGCTGATCTCCGGTCACCGTTACCAAGACATCGACCGTCCCATGCGGGTCATCGGGTCCCTCATCGATACCACGTGGATCAACGGCTCGCAGCGGGCTAAGGACTACCTGTCCTGGTTGGCGGTCTCCAACGACCTCGACAAGTCCCGCATCCCCGAGCTGCTCGAGCGCGTCGGACTCACGCACGCTTGCAAGCGCAAGGTGTCGAAGCTCTCGCTCGGCATGCGTCAGCGCCTCGGGATCGCGGCGGCGCTGCTCGGCGACCCGACCTACCTGGTGTTCGACGAGCCGCTCAACGGTCTCGACCCCGAGGGCATCCGATGGGTGCGTCGCCTCCTCGCGGAGCTTCGTGACGAGGGACGGGGCATCCTGCTCTCCAGCCACATCCTGGGAGAAGTCGCCGCGGTCGCCGACCGCGTCGCAATGATCTCCGACGGCACGATCGTCGGCTTCGGCGGCCTCGCCGAGTTCGAGGTGGACCGCGGTCTGGTGGCTGTCGTGTCCGACCCCGACCGAGCCGTGGCGGCCCTGGTCGGAAGTGGTTTCGAGGCCACCCATGTCGGCGCCTCCGAGATCCTTGTCACCGGCGAGGCCCGTGCCGGGGACATGGCCCGCGTCCTCGTCGAGGCCGGCGTCGACTTCGAGTCCATCGCGAAGCGCGAGGGCGACCTGGAGGGTGCCTTCTTCTCCCGCCTCGTGAAGAAGTGACCGACATGCGCACGCTGCGCACAGAGCTCCGCAAGGTCGTCGCCTACAGGGCGCCGCTCCTCGTCGCCGTCGGTGCCCTGCTGCTCGTGGGGCTGTGGGACATAGCGATCGTCGTCCGCGGGCAGTCCGGCCTCAAGGCGATGGACTCCTCCCTCGCGTTCAGCGGCATCGTCCTGCCGATCATGTGGTTCATCATCCCGATGCTCGTCGTCGGCGCCGACACCTACGAGGGCACGCTGTGGCCGGCGTTGCAGGCCCGACCGAGAGCTTCGAAGGTGCTCGGTGGCAAGGCGGTAGCCTCGCTCGTCGTCGCCGTCGTCACCGCGCTCTTGGCCGGGCTCATGCTGACGGGCCTCGTCCTCACCACCGCCCACGGAGTGCCCACCGCGGAGATGCTGCCGACCGCCGCCGGTCGCCTCGCGGTCCAGGCAGTGCTCTGCACGACCATCTCGTTCGCGTTCTTCGTGCTCACCGGCTACCGGGGCGCGTCGTGGATCATCCTCGGTCTGCTCGTGTGGATCCACCTGGTCGAACGCGTGCTGTCCTCGGCCCTGCCAGGCACCGCTGGCCTCGTCGGCATGCCGTTCCGACTCGTCGACTTCTGGATCCGGGGCAAGTGGGCCGCCACGATGCCGCAGCTCGACTCCTTCGGATACGGCCCCCTGGCCGTGTTCACCGCTGTCCTCGCTGCCCTCGCGTCCAGCTCGTTCATCCTCTTCTCCGACAGCTCCGGGCGTACCTGGGGCAGAAAGCACCGGTGACCCATGTCCGCCATGCTCACGACCGACCGAGCCGCCGCCCGCGGCACCGCGATCGAGACCACGTCGCGGGGAACCACCGTCCGCTGGATGCGCACCCTCGTCGCTAAGGATGGCCTTACCCCCATCCTGGTGCGGGTGGTCCTCGTCCCGGTGCTGTTGACCATCGCCGGCGTCGCCTTCATGGTGTTCGGGCCGGCGCCGATCCGTCCCAACGCCGTCGGTGGTGTAGACGACGACCAGGCGGTCTTCCTCCTCCTCGGGTACATGCTGCTCGGGCAGCTCGTAATCATCGTCTCCGGCGCCTGGCTGTACCTGCGTGACGTCCTCTCCCACTCCCTCGGCGGGACGTACACGGCCGTCCCCAACCGTTGCGCCGTGGTCGTTGGCACCGCGCTGGCCGCTGCTCTCGCGGGGGCTGTGGGGGCCTTGCTCAGCGTGCTCGTCGGTGCGCTGACGTTCGTGGTCCTGGGTCACGCCGATCTCGTCGCGACGCTGAGTTCGCCACGTCTGCTTCAGATGCTCGTCGTCCTTCCTGTTGGCGCCGCTCTGCTGTCGATCATCGCCGTCGCCGTCGCCGTTCTCGTGCGCCGTCCCATCCCGGCGGCCGTGCTCCTCGTCGTCTGGGCTACCTACGGTGAGGACGCCGTCGGTCTGATCCCCGGTCTCGGTCCCGTATTCAAGGCGCTCCTTCCGCTGACCAACGTCCATGTCGCCGCCGGCATCAAGGGTGTCCTGGGCATCTCGGGCTCGCCGTTCGTCGCGCTCCTCTGGGTGACGGTCACGGCCGCGGTCATGCTCGCCATCGCGGTCGCCGCAGAGCGCCGCCGCCGCGGTTGGGTCTCGTGACGATCCGCCGGGAGAATTATCCGTTGGGATGAACCGGTACCGAAGGCCTGCTCCTACGGTGAAGCCATGTTGATCTGCGAAGATGTCATGATCCTTCTCGCACGGCCCCGCGGCATGGTCGAGAACTGGGACGCACGACGGCAGTGGGGCGTCACGGCCGGAGCCCTCTGTGACCTTGAGGAGGCCAGCCGCATCTCGATGGACGGCAAGGAGGTGCAGGTGCTCTCGCGGGACGCCACCGGGCACCCGGCACTGGATGCCGTTCTCACGTACACGAACCCGGTCCAGGTGGCGACGTAAGTGATGTCGGCGACCCACCGGTGATCCGGCGCCGGTGCGGTGAAGTCCCGCTCGAGCCGGTCGGCCGGGCAGGCCTGCGCCCGCGCGGGTCTGGTGGTCCGTGTGGTGCGCGCGTTCGGCATGCCGGCCAAGCCCAACGCTTTCATCCGGCGTTCGATGGTGCATCGTGCGACCGGCTCACCGGGCCAGGTCCGCAGGTAGGTCTTCCACATCTTGCGGACCCCGTAGACGCCGAAGTTCTTCTCGTGCAGTTCCTGCAGTCGTTCGTCGATGGCGGCATCATTTTCGGCTCGCGCCGAGGCAGGTCTGCTCTTGCGGGCGTAATGGGAGCTTGGGGCGATCGCGATTCCAGTCTCTTTCAGGACCTCGCAGATCGGCTCGACCCCGTGCCCGTGGCGGTCATCATCGATGAACGCGTCGACGTCTACGATCGGCGGTCGAGCTCCGCCTGAGCGAAATATGCACTCGGCTGGCGAAGAATCGTATTCGCGCGTCGTAGCTCGCGGTTCTCTTTCTCCAACTCCGCGATCCGGGCCGCGTCGGTACTCGTTGTGCCGGGAATCTCTGCGTCGTCGACCCGTTCGCGTTTGACCCAGTTCCGCAGCGTGTCGCCGTTGATCCCGAGCTGCTCACCGGTCAACCGGCAGGCACGCGAGACCGGCAAACCCGGCTCGGCAGCGATCCGGTCGCGAACGAGCCGGATCGCTCGCTCACGCAACTCCTCGGGATATTTCTTCGGTGCAGGCATGACTCCATCCTCCTGGGGAAATCAAGCCCTCCACCCTTCCCGGGGCGATCCAGGTATTCCCCATAGCGGCGGCAGTGAGGGGCTGACGCTCAGGCCGCTTCGTCAGGGTGCTCTCCCCCACTAGAATGCCGATGAGTGTGTGGAAATGATCCGTGCCGGTCCTCCTGTGGTACGGCGGGGGACCGTGTCACCCGTGCGCGGCGAGGCGGGCGACCGAGACCTCGTGCCACTCGAGGAAGAGGCGCTGCGCATCGCGCATGAGGCGGTCAACACCGGCCAGCCGGGTCGGCCGGGACTTGACACCGAAGGCCCAGTCGACGTACCCCTGCGCCAGCCAGGGCGTGTCCGGGAGATACTCGCGCACGAGCGGCATCTTGTTCTTGCCGCGCTCGCTGTTGCCGTTCTTCGCGGAGTGCTGGCTGAGGTCGTGGTCCTCGGGGCGCTGGCGAAGGACGTCGGTGTACAGGGAGGACAGGTAGTCGACCCACGCGGGCTTGATTCCCGCGGAGACCTGGGGCAGGTCATCGTCATTGTCGAAAACGGCCACGCCGACGTGGAAGTCGAGGGTGACGTCGTCGATGTCCGCCGGTACGACCCGGTCGTGGACCTGCACCTGACCGCGCAAGGTACGCCCGTCGGGCAGCTTCGGGCCCTCGATCCGAACGGCGGGGATACCGCGACTGCCCCGCTTGACCTCGACCGACCAGTCGTCGGGCCAGGCGCGGCGCGCGAGGGCCTCTCTGAAGCGGCGTTCGACCTGCACCTTCCCGGCGGGCATCGCGTTGACGTCGTTGAGTGTCAGCCGCGAGCCGTCGAAGGTCGCCAGCAACTCCCGCCACGTGACGACCGCGCTCACGCGGTCTTGGACGTCGGACGCGTCGTCGCGGTCGAGCACGACGAGCACGTAGCGGTCGAACCGGCCAGACTCGCCGGTCTGGTGAGCGGCGATGGCGTGGTCGAACTTCGCCTCGATGCCGACGGTGACGGCGCTGACGTCGGAACGGACGATGCGCAGCTCTACGTCGATGCGGTCCGTCGCCTCGCAGGAGACCTCGACGTCGCCCGCCAGGGAGCCTTCGTCGAGCTTCATCTCCTTCTCGAGCAGGCGCAGTGCGGCGGTTGGGTCGTGACGGAACTCGGCACCCAGCGCCCTCGTCGCCATCGGCTCGCTCGTGAACACCCGGGACCTGCCTGCCATGCGTGGCCTCCTGCATCATTGTGAAACGGCGACGGCCGAATCCCGACTCGTTCCACTCCTGGAGCGGGCCGCGACGCGCGACCCACGGGACATCCTTCCGAATCGGCACCAGACCGACATAACTGAACCCCGAGGACCCGGGTCGTCCGTGTGGCCGTGATGACGGCGCGGTAGCTCTTCGCCAAACGTTGGACGACTCCGAAATCCTCCGCGCGAGCAAGGCGCCCGGCGGGGTCGAGGCCCTCAGACACGGGGCTATCAGCGGTACGATGTCAGCACCACCACCCCGCCGCGACGAGAATAGCGCGCTGCTCTTCGACCGATGGGCGGCGAGCCGCTGGAAGTCAGTGGGTGGTGAGCCGCTGACAGCGGACTTCTAGGGCGTGACGCGAGAGGTGTTCGAGGCGCGCCGCGGCTCCCGTCAACGAGGGTTGCCGAAGGAGAATCCAGGCTCGAGTAACGAGGCGGTCGCTGCCAACTCGTCTCACTTTGCTCGGCCACGGGCTGCCTCGTTTTGCCCGTTGGCCCTGGTCCGCTGTCTTACTCCGTCGCGTCGCGGACAGCGTCGGTCGATTTTGAGACGTACTCACGAGTTCGAGACATCACGAGACACGACGCGCCTTCAGCACTCGATTTTGAGACTTGGAGCGAACAAATCGAGACTGCGCTGCACCTAAGAACCAGACATCTTCCCTGGTTAGGAGGCCCCCGGTATCGTCGACTTAGGACAGGCACACCCGACCGCCGGTCGAACGTGACCCGACCAACCCGACCGGACGAGTGGCGCGCTATCAATCCTCTGGCCCGCTCGTCATCGCAACTGCAGTGCCGGAGGGCTCCGTGGACCGGGTCGAGACCTACCCCCGCCGTGCCTGCCTGCATGCGCGCGACGCCGCACGACAGCACGGTCGGCGCGACCGGACATAGACCGCCGTCGGGTGGAACTCTGGGAGACCGTCATCCCCCAGACACGACGAAAGCCGGGTTGCAGCCCGGCTTCCTCGCGAGTCGCGGTACTCGCCGCTTCTCAAGTCCTGAAAGCCCACGAGGGGCCCCTCTGTTGCCATTTTGGCTGCGCCGTGCCCTGGCGTTAACGGGTGCCCCCTCGTGAGAGGAGTTCAACATGCGCAACCTGTCTCCCGCCAGCGCTCACCGGCTCGCCCCAGAACGCTATTCATCTCACCCATGACCGGGCGCCCTGCGCCCTGGGCCGCCGTCGTCGACGCAGCCAACGATCCTGACCAGTGCACACGCCTCACCACGGAGACGACTGCGACGATGCTTCTCGCCACCACGGAGGGGGAGCCGACGGTGACCACAGCTGACCTCACAGCCCTCGGCATGGTGGCGTTCGCGCACACGTCGCGCCCACTCGCTCCGTGTCCGCGTGGGCTGGTTCCAGGCGAGGTTCATGAGGACGTCGAAGACGTCGACACCGTCAGCGTCGGGCCCTCGCAGGGCCTCGACGCCGATGCCCTTGGCTGCCAGATGGGCCAGGACCTCCTGGCGCCGTTCCCGGTCCGACCACAAAGACGCAAGCACGTCGGGCGCAGGCGCGAGCTGCTGGATCTGGCCAGCCTGTACGTCTGTGAGGACGTGAGTGCCCGACGACCGATCAGACGCCTGCAGGCTCTCCGCGAGGATCTCGAAGCCACCACGGTCGACGACGTACCGGATGCGTGGGGTCGGCGTGGTACCGCCATGGTCCGGCGGCTGTGTCCCGCCGGAGTCCCCGGGATTCGTGGGCGTGAAGCCCGGCGGGTCCTGGTCGACGAATCGGCATCTTCGCCCGTCTCTTCGCCACCCGTGCAAGGGGTGTCATCGCCGTCGCCGTCGATGACACCAGAGCCGTCGGCGATCACGTCGATGATGACCTCTCCGGAGTCGTCCCCGCCGTCACCCACAGTCTCGACCGTCGTCTGCCCGGGGAAGCCGTCGAAGTCCGGGTCGGCAAAGTGGGTGGAAGCGCCTACGAAGTCGATGATCTCGAAGCTCGTCTTTCCCTTGTCGGGGTACAGCCGCGTCCCGCGTCTGACGATCTGTTTGAACTCGATCTGCGATCCGGCTGGCCTGAAGATCACGACGAAGCGGAGATCCTCGACGTCGATCCCGGTCGCCAGGAGCCGTGAGGTAGTGGCTACGAGTGGGGAGACCCGCTCGGGGTTGCTGAGGTCGCGGACGAGGCACACCTTCTCTTTCTCATCGAAGGTGATCTGCACGACCCACTCCGGATCGTCGCGCGTCCAGTCAGGGAACTCCGAGACGAGCCCGTGGCGTACTTCCTCGGCGTGTTCCTGGTCGTAGCAGAACACGATCATCCGCGACCGTTCCTCGCGGAGACGTCGCGTAAGCTACCGCACGGCCGGCCGGGTTCGCTGCTTCAGTCGGACCTTCCGCTCGAAGTCTCGCGTGCCGTACACGCCCTGCTCGATGAGGAGCCCGTTGACGTCGACCTCTTCCTCCTCGGGACTCCATCCGTCCTGGTCAGGCTGAGGGCCACGCGCTGCACCCGATACGGCGCCAGATAGCCGTGCTCGATGCCCTGACCCAGCGAGTAGGAGAAGACCGGGTCCCCGAAGTAGTCGTAGGTGTCGATCGTATCGACCTGCTTCGCGGTCGCCGTGAAGCCGAGCTGAACCGCGTCCGAGAAGTAGCGCAGGATCGACCGCCAGGACGAGTTCTCGGCGGCGCTCCCTCGGCGGCACTCATCCACGATGACGAGAGCGAAGAAGTCCGGCGGATACTGCCTGGGGCAGCGTCCGTCCCGCTCATCGTCTGGCTTCATCATGTCGATTCCCGAGACGCTCGTACTACGACTTGCTCACCGCGTTGACCGCAGGGACGACCGCACGACTCCCGGCCAAGGTGGCGCACTGGCGGGAAGTGTGGGAACCGAATGAAACGTTGCTGTTCAGCGCCCACTTCTCACTTCCCACGCGACCTGCTGCATGGCCAAAACAGCTGCTCGACGGAGGGGAGCAAAACGGACGCAGACCGATTCCGGGCGCGGCTAGAGGACCGGAGGACTGTCTAGGAGGTGGGCGCGTACCTCGGCAGGGGCGGTCGATGCGAGGAGCCGCCTCCCCACTGCTAGGCCACAAGCACCCGGGACACCCAAGCGAACTGCCGTTGTCGGTTCCGCCGCATACGCTCCTTGGCATGTCAGCAACCGAGGGATACGGGCGCATCAAGGACGTCTCGATCGAGGGCTTGCTCCTTCGCTGGCCTGATGGGCCCGACCGCACCACGACGGACGCTTTCAATCCGTGGTGGCCGTGGCGCGAGACCCTGCCCATGCTGCAGCTGATGGAGCGTGAAGGCCTGGTGCGGGTGGCGGCTCGAGGGGGTGGCGGCGCCGAGACCTGGTTCACCGCGAAGGGCAGGCAGGAATCGCTGCGGATCAAGCGCGACTACCAGCCTGAAGGCGTGTTGTGGTTCGACGATCTGTGCCGCCGCCTCCTGGAGTGGCTGCGTGGGTCAGACAAACGCAGGTTCCTCGATGGGTTCTTCGAGCACGCGGCGGGCCAGGACGTGCACGGGGAGACATTCGGCGAAGACGTCGTCGCTGATGCCTACCAGGTCATGCACGAAGGTGACCTTCTCAGGGAGACCATCTCCGACTCGCGAATCCGCCTCAGACGAGCCGAGGTCACCCGCCTGGGCGCTCGAGCGCTGGCCTGGAACGGCGGCTCCATCGAGGACTTCATCGATAGGCAGAAGATGGGAGCCATCTCGGTGAACGACAACCGGCAGTTCAACACCAACTACGGCCAGCAGGGTGCTGCGTTCACGGGCGACATCCATGGGAACGTCGCAGGCGTGATGACCTTGAACGCCGCGGAGCAAGCCAAGGCGCTCGAGATCATCGATGCGGTGCTCGACCAGGATGAGGTCGGTGCTCATGCTGATCTCGTTGAGAGCATCGCGGAGCTGCGGGAAGAGATCGTGGCCGCCAAAGAGCCGAAGCAGTCGCTTGCGCGTCGTGCGACAGATGCGCTGGTCATGGCTTCGGTCAAGCACGTCGGGTCTGATCCGGTCGGGCACCTCGGCCGACTCGTGGAGCTGCTCAGTTCGGTCGTCGCGTAACGGCCGGTCCGGGCCGCCCCGCCCTGCTGCCTTTCTGGCGCGAGGACTTCCCTGCGCGCCGGCTCCGCAGCCCAATGGACATCGTGAGAGCTGATGAGTACCACGCCGGGTCGTACTGGGCGTATCGGGAGGGCAAGACGCTCGGCACGCCCGCCGTCAAGGCCGAGGCGTTGATGTGGGTGGCGGCCAAGCGCCCCAGCCGCAAGTCCCCCCAGATGACGGTCTACTGTCGAGAGGGTGAGCTCGCAGGTATAGAGGATTTCGTGCTGCCCGGCTGGCTGGTCTGCCACTGGAAGGACTGGTTGGCCCTGCTCCGTTGGGAGCAGGGCCGAGATCGCCCTGCGGGACAGCCTGGACGACTCCGACCGGGACAAGGCACTGATCGCGGCAGCCAACGCCGCGTTCGGGGCTTCCGGCGAGGACATCTACCTCGAGGACCACTGCGGATACAACTGGAGCATCGAGGTGGCTGCGCTGGAGCGTGTGGCCAAGCGCGCCGGATGGCCGCCCGAGCGCGCTCCCTGGCGCCAGAAGCCCAGCAAGGAAAAACCTTTGACCCCCCGCCGGATTCCTGCAACAGCTGAGTCGACAGAACCCCCTGGCTATCTCCGCAGCAGACGTGACACAAGCCTTCGATTTCTATGCCAAGCGGGGCCACTCCGCTGAAGCATCGAGGGAGGCTTCAGCGGCGCCAGGTAACGTTGAATTCTTTGCATAAATAGAAGAAGGGCGCTGATCTACTGACCCTGATGGTCCACCATCAGGGTCAGCTGCCTTCGTGATGCACCTCCGCATATCACTGCAGGTCGTTGGGTTACAGAGCTGGTGGCCGGTCCCGGGGATCCAACATGTTCAAGGAAGTGTCAGGGGGTTGACAACGCGAATGCCAGCGGCGGGCAGAGACTCGACGATAGGTACTGTCCTGTCTATCCGCGCCCCAGGGAAGGGGTCGGTACCGGCCGCTCCGAAGTCCACTCGCCTGAGTGGACTCATCGCTCCTTAGAGGGTGTCGATGAGTTCACGCATCAGCTGGGAGGGCGTGATGCGACGTTCCTGGGCCACCTCATCCAGCTTCGCTCGGCGCACGGCATCGAGACGCAGGGTGAACGGGCGGGCTTGTGCCCCCACGCTGATGGGGCGTCCGGGCACCGAGTGACCCAAGTGCTTGCCGGTGTACCCGGTCTTGGATTCCGCTTCGGCGGCCCACCGCTCGATGTCTTCGTCAGTGAACGGAACGCCATTCACATCGGTGTACTGGTCCATCTGGCTACCTCCTCAGCCCAACCTCGATGAGCACCTTCGTCGTCGCCGGCATGGAGTGGAAGATCAGCCAGCCATCAGGCTCGTCTTCTACCGCGATGTACTCCAGTAAACGCCCGTTGGCGTCTGCGCCAACCCCCACCCACTGCACCGGGTGAGTGTCACGTGCTCGGGATCGCAATGTGCTCTCGAAAGCCTGGACCACCTGCGAAACAGTGACCTCGGGGTGCCGACTAGTTGTAGCTGGGCAGGACGTTGGTGACAGTGGCGTGGACGCGAGTGGCCGGGGGTTGGCCTCCGGCGGCGCTGTGGGGTCGATGGTAGTTGTAGTGCAGGTTCCAGATCGCGATGGCTGTGGCGCGGTCGGCCTCGCTTGAGTAGGCGCGGGCGTAGAGCACTTCTTCGGCGAGGATCCGGTTGTACCGCTCGACCTTGCCGTTGTGTCTGGGCGTGTAGGCCCGGGTGTACTGATGCCGGGTCAGCTTGCCGATGACGTGGTTGAACTCCTTGGCGCGGTAGCAGGACCCGTTGTCGGTGACGATCCGGTGGACGTGGCCGATGCCGTGCGCGGCGAACCAGACCTTGGCCCGGGCCAGGAAGGCGGCCGCGGTCGCGCCTTTCTCATCGGGCAGGTGCTCGGTGTAGGCCATCCTTGAGAACCCGTCCACGGCCGAATGCAAGAACACGTAGCCGCGTCGGGCGCCGTCGTTCTTGGCTCGTGCGACGGCTCGGTGCGCTTCGCTGTCGCGGCCGTGGATGCGCCACCCGCCGCCGTCGGGGATCCGACCGACCTTCTTCACATCGACGTGCAGCATGTGTCCTGGCCAGCGAGCCACGATCGGCTGTGCCTCGCGGATCGTGGCCCCGTTGGGGTCGAGGAACCGGCGACGTCCGATGCCCAGCCGGGTCAGGTGGCGGGTCACGGTCCGCCGGTTGATCCGCACGCCGCGTTCGGCCAGCTCGAACGTGATCCGCGCCGCGGTCCACTTCCTCTCCCGGCGCCACGTCTCGATCGTGGCGACCACCCGCGGCGGGGTCGCTGTCGGGGACGTGTGTGGGGTGCTGGGGCGATCGTGCAGGCCGGCCTCGCCGTAGCGGCGCCACCGGTTCACCCACTTCGAGGCGCACGCCCGGGAGATCCCCATCTCGGCGGCGACATGGCTGATAGGGCGGTCCTGGCAGCGGACGATGAGGCGGCGACGGCCCTCGAGGTTCAGCGGGGCGTTACGGTGCGTCATAGGGCAGGTTCTTTCGGCTGACTCGACGTGATGGATGGCTTCGACACCTCCATCCTGTCGCCGCAAGGACCTGCCCGTTCATCTACCCATCTACCCGCCCACTACCACCGTCAACAACCTCCTACCCCGCAACAACTAGTGACCCGGGGATGCACTTGTACCCGCACGCTCACTCCCACTCATTCGTTTCGTACCGCATAAGTGTAATACGAAACTGTCCGGCTCCTTCGGTGGCGCACGCACAGCCGCCTCGACACAGGTCCGGGAGGCGCATGCGCGTCGAATCGGATCAGTATCAACTGGCTATGACATCCCCTACGGCCTTGCGTCATAGACAACGGCGGGGATGGGGCGGGGTGCTCGCTGTGCAACTTGCTGACGATCCGTTGGTACTCGGGGAGACCCAACGTCGTGGATGAGGCCTCCAGCGAAGCCTTCACCTGAATCGCCGTCTTGGGGACGGCCTGGTCCGCTCCGAAGACGAGGATGTCGGCCGAATCCTGGTCGGCGCGGTCGACGTCGACGGACCAGCCTTCGGTCCTACTTTCGTAGTACTCCAGGAGAAGCTCGACGGTAACGAGGTACTGGTAGCGAAACCCGAAGGCGGACGCGACCCCACCGGTACGCGCACTCATGAGCCAACCCTAGGTGTAGCTAGGCAAGGCATTGATGGCAGCAGTGTCGACGTGTGAGGCTGGCGGTCGCCACCAGATGGCTCCACCCGAGTTCATTTCGTTCGATCACGGGATGTCTCATTTCGCTCGTTCGCTCTGGTCCGCAGACTCGTTTTGTCGCGCGACGGGAT
This sequence comes from Austwickia chelonae, assembly GCF_003391095.1. Classification (NCBI taxonomy): domain Bacteria; kingdom Bacillati; phylum Actinomycetota; class Actinomycetes; order Micrococcales; family Dermatophilaceae; genus Austwickia; species Austwickia chelonae. The sequence continues at coordinate 161,022 of NZ_CP031447.1, forward strand.
AAATCGCTGTTCCGACGGGACAGTCTGTTGTTAGCATCCCGGTTATGCGCCAATGACTTTCGATCTGTCCCTGCATCTGTGGCCTGTGCCCTGTGGGGAGTAGCTCTGCTCTCAAGGATCTGTCATGGCTGCCACTACCCGTACTTCGTCTTCTGCGCGTGCTTTCGCTCATCTGCGATTCGACGGTGTTTCTTTCTCCTATGGGGCTCAGCGGGTTCTCACCGATATTTCTTTCACCGCCCCTGCGGGTACCCGTACGGGCTTGATCGGGGAGAACGGGTCGGGGAAGTCGACCTTGTTGCGGCTGGCCGCAGGCCTGCTCGTACCGGATGTCGGCACGATCACTGCTACCGCGCCGGGCGATGCGAGCCCGCGTATCGGCCTGCTCCACCAGGAGGTGCCTTTCTCCCCGACGGCGACTGTGGCGCAGGCGTTGGAGTCGGCCGTTGCTCATCTCCGCAGCTGTCTGCTGGGTGTTGAGGCCGCAGCCGAACGCCTGGCGGCGGCATCGGACGAGCATGCTGAGCGGGCGGCTGTGGACTACGACCGCGCGCTGGAGTCTGCGGAGCGGCTCGGTGTGTGGGATGTCGATGCGCGCATCGACCGCATGATGGCTGGTCTAGGGCTGGGGGTTCTTCCTCGTGACCGGCCCACCGGCGCGCTTTCCGGTGGGCAGAGGTCTCGGCTCGCGCTGGCCTGGCTGCTGCTCTCCGCCCCGGACGTGCTCCTGTTGGACGAGCCGACGAACCATCTGGACGATGCCGCCACGGCCTATCTGTGTGCCGTGCTGTCGCAGTGGGGTGGTCCTGTTCTCGTCGTGAGCCATGACCGTGCCTTCCTCGACGAGGTCGTCACTCATCTGGTCGATCTCGATCCTTCTCCGCAGCCGAATGCGCTCGCAGCCCCGCTGGTGCAGGACGGCCCCGGGGCTGGGATCGGGATCTCCAGGTTCACCGGCACGTACAGCGATGACCTGCAGGCCAGGCGTGACATTCGTGATCGGTGGGAGCACCGGTACGAGAGCGAACAGGCTGAGCTGCGTCGGCTACGAGCGGCGATCCAGGAGAACCAGGTGGTGGGGCATCCGGGCCGGGAGCCGCGTACGGAGGCGCGCAGCGCTCGGAAGTTCTACGCCGACCGCAATGCGATGACGGTGTCCCGGCGGGTCAATGATGCGCGAGGTCGTCTGGACGATCTGGAGAAGTCACAGCTCCGCAAACCTCCGCCGGAACTGCATTTCCGGGGCCTCACCCTGGCCGGCTCGCAGCCGCCGTGTCAACGCGATTCGGGGAGCCCGCCGGTTGTCCTCGATGCGCAGGATGTGGCGGTGGCTGGCCGTCTTTCGCCTACTTCCCTCACGGTGAGGTCGACGCAGAAATGGCTGGTCACCGGCGCTAATGGTGTCGGCAAGTCGACGCTTCTGCACCTGTTCGCCGGTGATCTGTCGCCGACCTCGGGAACGGTGACCCGGGCCGATGGGGTGCGGGTCGGTCTGCTCGCTCAGGAGAGTGTTCTGCTTGACCCCTGTGGCCGTGGGCCTGCCCGGACCGCCCGAGAGGCTTATGCGGACATCGTGGGAGAAGCGACCGCCGAGCGCGTGCCCTTGAGCACCTTCGGTCTATTGGCCCCTCGGGACGAGATGCGCCCGGTGGAGACCTTGAGCGTGGGGCAGAAAAGGCGTCTGGCGTTGGCTGTTCTGATCGCAGATCCGCCTGAGGTGCTGCTTCTCGATGAGCCCACCAATCATCTGTCCTTGGCTCTGGTCACCGAACTTGAGAAGGCCATTGCCGACTATCCCGGGGCCGTGGTCATGGCTTCGCACGACCGGTGGATACGCCGACGCTGGCACGGGAAACATCTGGATCTGAGGCGGCAGTGAAAAACATCGTCGCCGTATTTTTTGCCAGCAGCTCACCAGCATTTTTCCAATTTGGTTGCAGAACAAGTGTTTTGAATTTTCCATGCCTGTGACCAGGAAGCTTAGGTAAGACTCAGTTCAGGCAAGGATTTCCTGTCGTGTATTACGGACCCAGTGATTCTGGAATGGATTCGAGAGGTTTGTGATGGCTAGGAGACGCGGCTTCCTTGCGGAGATCAACCGGCAGATCAAGGAAGCTGAACGGCGTGAACGTCAGCAGCATCTTGCGGCAGTGCGCGCCCAAGCCGCTGCCCAGCGGGCCGCCGAGAAAGCACAACGCGACTATGCGCGGGCCATGGCAGCTTCTGCCCGGGCATCAGCGGCCGAACAGAAAGCCGCTCAACGCGAGACAGAACGACTGCACGCAGAAGCGCGAATGGCAGAAACCGCCGCGTTGAACTCCGCGCTGGAATCGACCTACGCCGAGATCGACAATCTGTTGTCCTCCACCCTGGAGATCGACGACCACATCGACCTCGACGCGCTGAAAATCGAGAAGATCGACCACCCGCCTTTCGCACCGGGCGCCCTGGCCGTGCCCCACCGCCCGGTCGGTCTGGAATACCCCCCTGAGCCGCGATACGTCGAACCGGAGGCCCCCACCGGTCTGGCCGCGATGCTCGGCGGCAAGAAGAAACACGAAGCTGCCGTCGCCCAAGCGCGCGCCGACCACGAAAACCGGCACCGCCAGTGGTGGGAGCACTGCCGACATGTCGACTCCAAACGGTCGGCCTTCCAGCACCTCGAAGCAGACCGGCTCGCCAAACTGGACCGGGCCCGGGAGAGCTACGAGGTGCGACGCCGCGCCCGAGAAGCCGAAGCCCAGAGCCGCAATGCCGAGATCGAACAGCTGCAGAACAACCTCGCTTTCGACCTGCCCGAGGCCATCGAAGAATATGTCGCCCTGGTGCTGTCGAACTCGGTGTACCCCGAAACCTTCCCCGTCCAGCACAGCGGAACCTTCGACCTGCCCTCCCGGGAGCTGGCCCTCACCGTGACAGTGCCGCTGCCGTCGGTGGTGCCCACCGTCAAGGCGTACCGGTACGTGAAAACCAAGGACACCATCCAGGAGAGCGCGCTCACCGCCAAAGCGCAGAAAGACCGGTACGCCTCTGCGGTCTGGCAGGTCGCCGTCCGCACGCTGCACGAAGTATTCGAAGCAGACCGGGAAGGCAAGATCGACTCCATCGCCATGACGGTCGCCACCGAACGGCTGTCCCCGGCCACCGGCAATGCCGAGAGCATCCCCCTGGTCATCGCCGCCGCCGGGCGTGAAGAATTCAACGGTTTCGACCTGGCGAACGTAGTGCCGCAGTCCACCCTCGAACACCTCGGCGCAGCCTTGTCCAAATCACCCTTCGACCTGGCCCCGGCCGATGCCAGCGTCGGCGTCCGGGCCCGTGGCCGCAAATGAGACTCAACTGGCCCGACTGCTGGCCGACCCCACCACCAGGCTGGACGCCCCCCGCCGGCTGGCGGCCACCAGCAACCTGGCCCGAGCCACCTGCCGGTTGGCGGCTCTGGACCGCGGACACCCCCGCAGTGCAGGCTGACCCCCCACCCCACCACGTAGCTGAACCGCTGCCCGTCCCGAGAACGGGAGCACCGGAACCGTCGACCCCGCCACCAGCCCCGGCAGCGGGCCAAAGCGACGACATCGGCCTGCTCCGGGCCCGGATCGCCCGACTGGAAGCCGAACTGAGCGCAGCCCGCAGCCAGCACCACGGCACCGTCGGAGACATGGTGCAGCTGGACGACCAGCGGGCGCTACAAGACGTCGGTATCTACCGTTACCACCACCCGCTCGAAGACTCCCCGGCCTACAAGGCCCGGCTCGACGACATCGAAGCGCGCATCGACGCAATGATCAAGGACAGGCAGGCCGTCCTGGCCGCCGACATGTTCACCTGGAACGGTTCACTCGCCCGCGGCCGACAACTGGTCCGCGACCTGTCCCGGCTGATGTTGCGGGCCTACAACGCCGAGGCCGACAACTGCGTGCGCTCGCTGCGCGCCGGGAATATCAGCACGGCGACGACGAGGCTGGGCAAATCCGTCCAGGCCGTCGAAAAGCTCGGCTCGATGATGGAGCTGCGGATCAACCCGGAGTACCACGCCCTTCGGGTGGAAGAACTCGAACTGGTCTCCGACTACCGCATGAAGATCCAGGAAGAGCGCGAGAAAGCCCGCGAGCAGCGCGAACAGTTGCGTGAGCAGCGCAGGGTCGAGGCCGAACTCGCGGCGGAACGGGCCCGGCTCGACAAGGAACGTGCCCACTACGTCAGCGCGCTGGCCGCTTTGGAGGCCAGCGGAGATACCGAGTCGTCGGTCGATCTGACCGCACGTCTCGTGGAGATCGATTCGGCGATCGAGTCGAACGACTACCGGGCGGCGAACGTGCGGGCCGGGTATGTCTACGTGATCTCCAATATCGGGGCTTTCGGGCCGCAGATCGTCAAGATCGGGTTGACGCGCAGGCTCGAACCTCGTGATCGGGTACGCGAACTCAGTGGTGCCTCGGTGCCCTTCCAGTACGACGTGCATGCGCTCTTCTTCTCCGACGACGCGGTCACTCTGGAGAACGAACTCCACAAGGCTTTCGCCGACCGGCGGGTCAACTGCGCGAACCTCCGCCGGGAGTTCTTCTTCGCGACCCCGGCGGAGGTGCGGGACGTGCTCGTCGAGAAGGTCGGCGGGCTCTTGGAGTACACAGAGGCGCCGGATGCCTCGGAGTACCACCAGAGCTTCGGGTCATGGCCCGCCGAATTGACCGCAGGAACGGGGGACCGCTGGCAAGCTGCCGGGTAAAACCCTGTGACACAGGAGGTTTCGCATTCAGGGGAGATGCGTCGGACGTTCATATATCTTGCATCATCGCCGGTTAGGGTCCGAGGGACACATCACATTTCGTGAGACCAGGAAGCCCTCCATGACCAGCTCCCACTGCGAACCAGCGCCTGCACCCGACCACGACATCTCCCGTCGGGTCGCCCTCGGGCTCGGTGGCGCCGCCGCACTCGCCTTCCTCGCCGCCTGCTCGCCCGGCGGCACACAGACCTCCCCATCCTCCACCGGCACGACCACCGGAAAGGCCCCTGCCATGCCCGCCATCGAAGGCATCCGCACCGTCGACTGCGCCCACCCCGTGCCCCGCCTCGTCACCGACTTCCAGCAAGCGGCCACCGGTAAAGGGCTCACCGTCTTCGCCACCATCGACCACGCCGCCGGTGCCACCAAGGCCGGGACGACACTGCGCCCCACCACCCTCGTCATCGTCGGCAACCCCCAAGGCGGCACCCCCTTCATGCAGGACCAGCAACTCATGGGCCTCGTCCTGCCCCTGCGAGTGCTCTTCTGGGAGGACGACGCCGGCAAGACCCACGCCTCCTACGAAGAGATCTCCTGGTACGTCAAACGATTCGGCCTCGGCGAGAAGAGCGCAGGTGCCCAGAAGAATGTCGCCCAAGCCCTCGACGCACTGGTCGCCGGAGTCGCCAAGGGGTGAACCGGCGCTCGGACGTCCGCCATCGAACGCTGACCTGTGGGCCGCCGGCGGCTTGCCAGCTGAGCCCGTACGCAGGATCCTCAGCTGGGAGGAATATCGTCGAGATCGCCCAATGAGGGCACCGGTGCAGCAGGCCTGCGCCGTCGACACCGTCGACATGTGGAGCGTTACCCGATGAGAGCCGCCCCCCGCCGGAACTCCGGAGACCCGATACACAAGGGCCTGCTCTTCCTCGGAGCATTGGCCTCCGGGGTGGTCGCAGCGCCCTGCCTGTACATCGCGGTGATCCTGCTGCTCGAAGGGCAGGTCGGGAGCTTCTTGTTCACCTCGGTGATTGCCGCGCCCTTCACCTGCCTCTTCTTCATCTTCGTGCACCGGATGTTCCGCCGGGCGCAGACCTGGAAGCAGCAGGAGCGCCGTGACGTCGAGGACGACGACCTCGCCGACGGCGATGACCGCGATGAGAGATACTCCCGGGCGCAGCACGACGACCAGGCCGAACCGGAACGTCCGAACCCGCAGGACCAGGAGGACAGCCATACCTTCCACCACCGCACCACACCCCGCTGGGAGACCCGAGGGAGGCCCGACGGCCCAGAGGGCGACGGCGCGGGCAGCGACTCCCCTGAACTCCCCTTCGTGAAAGCCGGGATGCGCGGCGACCTGTTCGCCTACGCCGGGCTGGTCGACGGATGGGAACACGACGGCCCGTACGCCGTGATCGACCTGGAAACCACCGGGCTGTCCCCCCGTAAGGGCGACCGGATCGTCGAGATCGCCATCGCCCGCATCGACCGCTACGGCAATATCGAGGACGAATTCGCGACCCTGATCAAACCGGACGACCGCGACACCGGGCCGGTGTTCGTCCACGGCATCACCCGGGACGCCGTCTCTCGGGCGCCCAGATTCGTCGAGGTCGCCGACGAGGTGCTGGCCCGGCTCGACGGCGCCGTCGTCGTCGCCCACAACGCCTCCTTCGAAGAGGCCTTCCTGCACGCCGAGTTCTCCGCCGCCGGATACCGGCTGCCACCCATGCCCGCGCTGTGCACGCTCTGGTTGGGGCGCCGCACCTTCCAAGCGGCGAACTTCACCCTGGGAACCCTCGCCCAACAGGCCGGGGTCCCCCTGGTCGACAAACACACCGCGCTGGGGGACGTCCGCGCGGTCTCCCGGCTGCTGCCTCGGATGCTCGACCGGCACGAGGCGCCGCTGTTCTACGACTGCGAGCCCTACCGTCACTCCAACCGCCTACTGACAGAGCGGCCCCGCTTGGTCACCAGGGCCACCGCACTACGCAAGGGCCAGGACGGGTGGATGGCCTCGCTGATCAGCCGACTCCCCATGTCCGCCAATGACGTCGACGACGCCACCGCCGAGGCCTACTTCGAAGCACTGGCCGCCGTCATGGAAGACGGCCGGATCACCGGAGAAGAAGCGAAGATGCTGGCCCGGTTTGCCGGCCAGAGCGGCCTGGGTGGTGCGCAGGTGCGCAGCCTCAACGAACGTTTCCTGGAGAACATGCGTGAAACCGCCATCGGTGGCGGCGTGCTCACCCGCGACGGGCTCGACGAACTGGCTGAAGCCGCAGTGATGCTCGGCGCAAGCGGATACTTCGACGACCTGTATTCCATCGGGGAGTAGCTCCGCGGGAGTCATCCGATGAACTCTCCGGAAAATCCTTGAGCTGTCAAGGTATTGGCTGAGAATGGTTCAGAGTGCAGTCACCGGGACGTCGCCCGACGTCCGCGCGGGGCTGCTGGACTCACCGCATGCGCCTTCGCACACTCTCCCTGGCCGCAGCCACTGCCTGCGCCCTCTCGATCCCGACCACCTTCGCCGCCGCTCAGGAGACGGCCCTCAGCGTCGTCCGCACCGGGCCGAACGCCTCACCGGCCGGGCACTCAGCCCCGGACGGGGCTTTCCGCGACCCCGCCACCTACGACCTGGCCATCGCCCACATCACCGACACCCAATACCTGACCCGTTGCGCCAACGGCAGCGGCATCCTGCCCTCGATCCGCGAACGCTGCCAGGACATCTACGAAGGCATGAACCAGTGGATCGTCGACAACGCCGGACACCGCAAGATCGCCTACACCGCGCACACCGGCGACCTCATCGACAGCTACACCCTGCGCACCAAAGGCCTGGCCCGCGGTGAATTCGCCCGAGCCTCCGAAGCTCAGCGCATCCTCGACGACGCCGGGATGCCCAATGGCGTCCTCCCCGGCAACCACGACAACCTCCGCGGGAAAGACGCCTCGGTCTACAACGAGTTCTTCGGCCCCGACCGCTATACCAAAGCCAGCGCCAAAGCCGCCCAACCGTACTACCAAGGACCCTGGAAACCCGGCGACAACAGCAACCACGTCGACGAATTCCACGCCGGAGGAGTCGACTTCGCCGTAGTCCACCTGGGCTACCAGGTGACTGAGGAAGAAGCGGCCTGGGCGAACCAGCAGATCGCGGCCCGCCCCGGACACAACGTGATCGTCGCGACCCACGCCTACCTGAAACCCGGCCCAGCCCCGGACGGCGAAGGCGCCGCACTCTCCACTGACGGGGCACGAGTTCGCTCCCAGGTGGTCGACCCGAACCCGAACGTCTTCCTGGTCATCTCCGGGCACGAACACGGAGTGGGCCGGAACATCCGTCAGGGCGTCGGGCCCTCCGGACGGCAGGTCGTCGAGCTGATGGCCGACTACCAGGCCTATAACGCAGGCTCCGACGGCAATGGGCACGCCGGATTCATCCGCATGCTCCAACTCGACGTACGCCACGGAGAGATGACCGTCGACACCTACTCGCCGTCGCTGAACTCCTTCCGCAGCCGCGACTACGACACGAAGCCCGGGCGTCACTACGACGGCAACGAGGACGAATTCACGGTTCCGGTGCACTTCCTGCGGCCTGTCACCGCACGCTGAACCACGAGTGGGCGCAGGCTGTCGTGTTCAAGCCTGCGCCCGCTTCGTGATCGGGCGATCGTTCCGGGAAAGCCACACGACCGACAAAGCCGCTACGACCGGGGCGAAGGTGATGGCCAGTGCCCCGTACAGCGGTGGAAACACCATGACCGTCGGTCGGATCATGCACCACGCCAGATAGGCACCCGCCCCCGCTCCGACAACGGAAGAGACACCGATCACCACGGTGAACATGACAGACGTGGTGCCCTTGGCCATCCACGGAGAGCAACCGATGGCCTGGAGGACACCGCGGTTCCTCGCGTCCTGGCGTTTCCAAGCCAGGACGATGAATGTCGCGATGGCACCGGTCAACGCCATGGCGAAGAGCACGGACCATGTCGTGACCGCTTCGGCCGGAGCAGAGGCACTGTTGCGGAAACGTTCGTAGAAGTGGGCGCGTAGTTCCTGATCCTCCGGGAGGGAACGGAAGATCTCTGCACCGGGGCGAGAGACCACGGCGTAGTCGTACCGGTCCTCCAGCTCAAGCCAGGGCCAGTGCCGGAGAACAGCGGGGGAGACCACCAGCCCCGGGTGGTTCGCGGAGCGCTCCTGGTAGGGGAAGGAGCGAGTCCTGATGGTTGCTTTTTCGGTGAACTCCGGCGTCGAGGTGCCTACGGGAACCACGTCCGGCCAGCCACTGCCCTTGGTGAGTGCCAGCCGGCCCGCGGCGAACTCTTTTCTCTCCTCGTCGCTCAGCTCTGCGCCTGCCAGGTAGGACGCCGACTCCACATCGGCGATGGTGAGATTCGAGTTGGTGAAGGAGCCCAGCTGCTCCTGACGGCACACCTCTTCCGCGGGGTGACGAGCAGAGCCCGGGGGAAGGCTTCGGCACAGGACCTGGTGGCTTCCGCCGTAGACGAAGTCTCGGCGAGTTCCGTCCGACATCATGCCTCGTTGCCATGTCGCCTTGGTGTCGAGGCGCTGCTGTTCCTGCTGGGTCAAGGCCCGAGTGGTATTGACCACGCTGTCTTTGGTGTCGAGTGGAGAGACGTGATAGTCGGCCACGCCTATCTGAAGACCGAAAGCTACGACATGAATGAACACCGCAGTACCGATCAAGGCGGTGAAAGCGCAGACAATGCCATTGTTTCGTCGTCCGGAACGGGCTACGGCCTGCATCGGCACAGAGATCAGAGGAGGAAGTGCGCGGCGCACTACACGTCTCGCCATCAAAGGAAGGACGCGTGGAACAAGCACGAACAGGGCGACAGCGATCAGGAAGATGCCGGCCAGGATCATCGGTTGCCAGTTCGGATTCGTCGAACCGATCCAGGCGCAGAGTATTCCGAGCGCTAAGAGTCCGATACAGATGGTTGCGGTAGTTCTTTCGGCAATATTTTTCTGAGAACGACGGTGGATGTATTCAGCGAAGAATCTTCGACATTGCCACCATGACGCCGCTATAAAAGCGATCAGGGCGAGAGTCAGGATCCAGCGGAATTCCGGTGAGATATCTTTAACGGTTCCCCATAGTTGCCCATGTCTCTCCTCGAGAGCACGCACTATTCGCTCGGTGAGCAGGGGGGTAGCCGCATAGGACGCCAGTATCCCCAGGGTCGCGCCAATCAGTAGGGGAGAAATCGCCGACAACGTGATCACCTGTTGTGGCAGGCCCACTCTATGAAGGCAGATGAAGTCTTTCTCTTGCTCTTTCAGAAGGATGGAGCTGAACCCGATAAGGACCGCCATGAGAACTACGAGGAATGTGGCGATCAAAGCAGCTGAGCTGCCCAGGCCCAACCCATGAGTCTTTGTTCTGTAACTGACTTCAGTATCTGGCTGGACGAGATATTTTGCGTGATGGGAAGTCAGGAAGGATTCCGCGGGCTGGGTTGACGTCAGATAGGACGACCTGGCCGTCAGGCCAGGTAGTCGATCTGCAGCGGACGGGGGAGCCACCCAGCCTAAGCGTCGAATATCTTGTGGGTCGACATGAACTGCCGAAACGGTGAACCTGGAGTTGTCGATCGTGACTTCGCTGCCGACGGCTGCCCCGATTCGCTGGGCCAGCGCCTCAGTCAGGGCGAGTGAGTCAGGGGCCGGGGAGAACGAACCGTTCTTGACCACCGTCAAACTTTTGAGTCGTTGATCATCAGCCGGAAATATTCTTCCGGTAGCTTCGGCGGACTTCGCCTCATGCGTGACCTGAGCCGACTCGATGTGCTGCATCATGGCATGTGGGCCGAGCAGCTCTCTGGCCTCTTCGCTCAAAGGTCGACCGTCGGAAGTCTCTACGATCCCGTCATAGGTGCCATAGGAACGTTCCCTGATCTGTTCTTGTGAAAGGGATGTCGTACGTTCGACACTGGCGGCTGTGGCCAGTGGAAGCAGGCATGAGAGGCACCCTAGAAAAGCTAATGACACCATGATGTGGTATTTGCGCACTTGAGCGACCGCTAAAGTCAATGTGCTGGATAGATGAAGCTTCTTCACGACGGCATTCACGAATATTCCCTGCGCGCCTGCGAAGAAAGCGATTTATCACATTGCTCTAGGTCAAGAACTTCATGACAGCGGTGGGCTATCTCTGCATCGTGGGTCGCAATGATGCAGCACATCCCTCGAGCGTGTGCTTGCTCCATCAGGAGATCGATGACGATAGTGCTGTTGATCGAGTCCAGTGAGCCAGTGGGTTCGTCGGCGAGGATGACGGATTTGTCGCCGACGAGAGCGCGAGCGACGGCGACGCGCTGCTGTTCACCCCCAGAAAGTTGCTCCGGTAAGGAGCGTGACAGCGATCCCATCTGCACCTTTTCTAAGGTGCTCTGGGCTTGTGCTCGAGACTCCTTGACGGTGAGCCCGTTCAGCTGAAGGGGGAGGGCAATATTGTCTAATGCTGTGAGATAACTGACCAGGTTCCATTCCTGGAACACAAAACCAATGTGCGTGGACCGAAATTTAGCCTGCTGGGAAGCGGAGACTGCTGAAAGAACCGTATCTCCGATCAGAACGCTGCCTTCCGTCGGGGTGAGAAGTCCTCCGAGAATATTAAGAATCGTGGATTTTCCGCATCCAGAGGTTCCGGTCAGGGCAAGGCTTTCCCCTGGAGGTACTGAGAAGTTGATGTCTTGAAAGATAGTTCTTTGTCGCTTGCCGTCCGGAAAATCCATGCCTAATGACTTGGCTTGAAGTAACATTCAAAATTGACTCCTTGAAAGTGGAGCTAGGCGACGATCCCATATGCCCCGATCGATCAATGATTCAGTGATGTGTCCTGTTCGCCGCTATGTCGCTGAAACCGATCCCGGTTCCATCCCCGGAAGTTCTGGGCATGGAAAGAAGGTTCCTCTTGCAGTATGGAACTGGCGGGCTGAGGACGATGGTTCATTTCTGCTGTTTCGAGGATCTCTAGAGGTTTTCTTTACTTCGAGCTTCGTGTCATAGGGCAAGGGCAGGGCACCCGCTTCGTGCTTCTGTACGGCAAACGGGTGGTTTCCGAAGCGAAGCTTCGGAAACCACCCGTCGATTAGCGGTATCGGGAGGATCAGGCAGCGGCCCGAGAGTTCTCCTGCGCGTCCTGCGCCGACCAGCGGGCCAGGACGATGCGGGCCGAGTCGATGCCCACGACCAGGGATGCGCCCATCATGATGGCGTCCTTGATGACCAATCGCCCGACCCCGGAGAGATAGGGGAAGCCGTGGTGGGCGTCACCGAGGTTGGGGACCCACGCCTCGGGAGTGGTGAACAGGAAGCTCAGGGTGGCGAAGCTCATGGCGAACAGGGCCAGCCCGCCGAGTGCGCCGATGAGCGGCGACAGCCAGTGCAGGGCGATCATGATGCCGATGATCACGATGATCGCGCCGATGAACAGCGCAGCCGGGTAGGTGCCATTCATCAGGTGCCAGTCCTTGTTGGCCTGGACCAGTGCGCCTTCGGGGTTGCGGTGCTTCTTGTAGTTACCCGGGTCCTTGTACAGCCAGCTCATGAACGGGCTGTTGGAGACGAAGTGGATGATTCCTTCGGCCTCGTAGGGGATGATCTTCAGCCCGCCGATCCAGACGGTCACGGTGATGAGTCCCAGTCGCGTCAGCGTCATGGCAGCCCGATCGAAGGCCATCAGGCGTTCCAGCAACGGCTGGAGAATTTCTTTTAATTTGCCCGTCTTCATAGGTTGTATGATAACTCACGTATATGAAGCATGAGCTGGCCGGGTCCGGTGGCGCTGAAATTGATCGCGGGTAAAGCGGAATCTAGTGTGTCGTGTCACATAATATTTTGTGGGAAAATGCGTTTTGCTTCCAAAGCGTTTTCATCCTTGGGGTTCGGGGAGATGATGTAGGAAATTCCTTTATGCGTGAATATCGTTGACTGACAGCGATATACGTGAATCTGGGCCGGTCGGGGGTGCAAGCTGACCCCGGGGGGGGTCGAGCAGGTGTCCGAGATATCGCCCGAAAGTGTGACAGGGCTGGGTTGGGGATGGCGACCGGCCCTGTCGAAGCGATCGGTCGCTAATGTACCCTTTGCGGCCTGATCATATATCATCCGTGTCGAAAGGGGGCGCGGGATCCCCTCTTACTTTTTTTGCTGCCTGTAAATAATTAATTTTCATTCAATGCGGGGATAAATCGAATTTTTCTTTGGGGAGTAGCTGAATGGAGAAGCCCCTGTCGGCGTCTTTCGTGAACTGAGCTGCCAGACAACCCCGGACAACAGCAACAACGCTGATCGGAAGGTGAAGACAGCCCGCCAGGAGTCACCTCACCGCAGCGGGACCGCTCACCAAGCAGTACGAGACGACATCGACCGACACCTCCGCGGACAGGCCCGGGTAATGCCGGTCCAAAGCCGCCTGCAACTCCGCCAACGACCCGAAACCATCCACACGGGCAATCTCCTCGGTGAGCTCCGCCCGACGCATCGACACCACCGAGACCACCTCGGCCGGGATCTCCACGACCTCCCCCGAAGACCTCTCGAAGAAGATCACCACCGGACCCACCGCGAAAGGATCGTCCACCCGGATCGTCTGCAACTTCAGGCCACGACGCACCAAATGCTCGTAGCCCTCCCACATCGACATCCGCTGCGTCACGCCCGCATCCCCTTCCCCACGAACACCGCCACCGCCACCGCAGCCACCACCGCCGACAGCGCGCCCTTCGTGATCGCCAAATACACCGCTGAACGCAGATCATGCGCCAACAACCCCGCCGCCACCACAGCACCCACGACCCCCGCCGCCGGCGCCGCCCACAGAATCACCGTCGACCGAGGATGCCGACGAGCCACCAACTCACCCACCGGCCGCCGCCGCCACGCCACCACCACCGCAGCCAGGCAAGCCGACAGACCGAACAGACCACTCGCATACTGCGCCCACGACACCCCCGGCAAACCACCATGCGAAGCCGCCAACCACGGAATATGCGTCGCACCCCACCGACCGGCATGAGTGAACTCATCCCACACCGCATGGGTCACCGCCCCCAGCACCACCCCCAAAGGCACCAACAACCACGACCGGCCAGCCGACGACACACCCCCAGGCGGCAGAACCCGCCCCGGCACCACCGGCGGCAACCGCCTCCGCACCACCCCCGGAGCCGCATCCGCCAGACAGGGCCACAACCACGCCACCCACAACCACCAGATCACAACCCCCGCCGCCAGATCCACCGTCACCAGACCCGACACCGAATGCGTGAAACCGTAAAAACCCTCCACCCCGAGAAACAACGGCAGATCCGGGACCATGCTGCCCACCACCAACGCCGACAACGGAAGACCAGAACGAGACAACGGCAGCACCGCAGCAGGATGGGCAAAAGTCACCGGCATGCCGCCACCCTAAGAGCCCCACGTGCACACACCCTGAAGACCCCGGGCAGTAGGGTGGCCACGTCGCCCGCCACCAGCCACCGCACACCGTCCTGCCTGGAGGACACCCTGACCACCACGCCACAGGACAACGACCCCGCCACCCGCGACACCCCGCCCCTCGACCACACCGGCCTCACCGGAGGGCCCCAACTCGTTCGACGACTCATCCGACGCGAACACCGGCGACTCCTGGCCACCGCCCTCGCCGCCGCCACCATCAGCGGGCTCACCCTCGTCATCCCCCTCGCCATCGGACGCGCCATCGACGCCGGCCTCGTCGCCCGCGACCTCACCGGCGGCGCCCTGTGGATCGCCGTCATCCTCACCGCCTACCTCCTCCGCGCCGCCGCCACCCTCATGCGACTCATCGGCGACCGCGGCGCCAACCACGCCGGACACGACCTGCGCCTCGCCGTCCTCGACCGACTCCTCGACCCCACCGGACTCGCCGGCGACCGACGACTGCCCGGCGACCTGCTCAGCGTCGCCACCACCGATGTCACCACCAGCACCCGCGGCATGACCACCCTCACCTCGGTCCCCGGCCAACTCGTCACCGTCACCGGCTCCCTCATCGTGCTCAGCCTGCTCGACCTACGCCTCGCCGTCGTCGTCGCCATCTCCACACCCCTGCTCATCGCCCTCTCCGTGTACGGAGTCCGACCCCTGCGGCCCTACACCCGCAAAGAACGCGCCGCCGAAGCCGCCGCCGTCGGCTCCGCCTCCGACCTCACCGCAGGACTCCGCGTCGTCCAAGGGCTCGACGCCGAAGAACGCGCCCGCGAACGCTTCGCCGACACCAGCCGCAAAGCGCTCGCCGCGACCATCGCCGCCCGGCGAGCCAGAGGAATCTTCAGCTCCTCGATCGCAGGCGCCGTCGGACTCTTCGTCGCCGCCCTCACCATCACCGCCGCCCACCTCGGCCTGAGCGGACAACTCACCGTCGGTGAAGTCGTCGCCGTCGCCGGGCTCGCCCAGACGATGGGCCCACCCCTGCGCAGCCTCGGCGTCGACACCGCCAGCGTGCTCAGCACCGCCCACGCCTCGGCCGACCGCGTCGTCGACCTCCTCGTCGTCCCCCCGGCCCGCACCTACGGCGACGTCCCCGGCATTGAAGGAGCACCCACCCTCACCTTCGACCAGGTCACCCTTCCCCCGCTGATCACCGCGCCCCTCACCCTGGAACTCCCCGGCACAGGCATCACCGCGCTGATCGCACCCGGCACCTACGCCGAAGCCCTCTCCGACCTGTGCGCCCGCCGTCGCGACCCGGCAACCGGAACGATCCGGCTCGCAGACACCGACCTCCAGACCCTGACTCCCGCCGCGCACCTGGCCGCCCTCGCCGCACCTCCCCACCAGAGCGACCTGTTCGACGGCACCATCCTGGAGAACATCACCCTGGACCGGCCACCCGTCACTGCCGTAGAACGAGCCCGGTTGGACGCAGTGCTGCGTGCCACCACCTGCGATGACGTCGCCGCCAGCCAGCCCCTGGGCTGGGACACCCCGGTCGGAGAGGGCGGGCGCGCCCTCTCCGGAGGGCAACGGCAACGGGTCGCCCTCGCCCGAGCCCTGTACACCGACCGGCCGCTCCTCGTCCTCACCCACCCGACGACCAGCGTCGACCCGGCGACCAATGCCCGGATCTCGGCACACCTCCCGGAGATCCGGGCCGACCGCGGCACCCTGCTCGTGACCACGTCACCACAGCTGCTGGCGGTGGCAGACCTCGTCGTCCAGCTGGACGAGAACGGGCAGGTCCGCCGCCGCGGCCGCCACACCGACCTGCTCGCCGACGAGGCCTATCGACAGGTGCTTTCCTAGGCGTAAGAGGCTGTCCTGGAAGGTTTTTTGGCATCCTCAAGAGATGACCGAAGACCAGGACACCAGGACGATGCGCCAGCGCATGGACGATGGAGACCTCTACCAGGCGGACGATCCCGAACTCGTCGAGATCCGCCTACGGTGCGCCGATCTACAGGAAACCTACAATTCGACCGCCGAACGCCAGGAAGACCTACGAGCCGAGGTGCTCCGAGCCCTGCTCGGCCATTGCGGACAGGACGTCATCATCCGGCCCCCGTTGCTCCTCGACTACGGCATCAACTTCAGCATCGGCGACCGCAGCTTCGTGAACTACAACCTCGTCGCCCTCGACGTCGCCCGGATCACCATCGGCGAGGACTGCTTCCTTGGCCCCAACGTGCAACTCCTCACCCCCTCCCACCCCATCGAGCCCGGGCCACGTCGGGCGCGCTGGGAATCGGCGAAACCCATCGTCCTGGGCAACAACGTGTGGCTCGGCGGCGGAGTCATCGTGCTGCCAGGAGTGACCATCGGGGACAACACGATCGTCGGTGCCGGTTCAGTCGTCACCAAGGACCTGCCTGCCGATGTCGTCGCCGTGGGCAACCCCGCCCGCATCGTCCGCCACATCGAGGACACCGACGATCGAGCGCCCGAAGCCTCGACCGACTAGCGTTCCTCCCATCACCACCACAACATCCTCACCGGCCCCGACCGGGACACCCCTGCCCCTGGCCACCGGGCGACGTGCTGCCGCTGTCGCCTGGGCCACCGGACAAGGGCTGCGGCGCACCCTCGTCCTGGCCGTCGCCGCCATGACCACGGCAGCCCTGCTCGACCTGGTCGTCCCCCACCAGGCCGGACGCATCGTCGACGCCGTCCGGGCCGGCGCCGGACCGGGCAGCCTCACCCCGCACGCCGTGGCGATGATCGCTGCGATCCTCACCAGCGGAGTGGCCGGCGGCATCGGACTCTCCCTCGCCCCGGCCTTCTTCGCCTCGGTGCTGACCCGACTACGAGAACGGATGCTCCACGCCGCACTCGACCTACCGCAGACGACGGTGGAACGTGCCGGACTGGCCGACCTGGCCTCCCGGATCGGCGACGACGTCTCCCGCGCGCGCGACGCCGCCACGTTGGTCATTCCGCGCATCGTCTCCACCGGCATCCTGATCACGGTGTCCGGGTTGGGGATCGCCGCGGCCCACCCGGCCTTCCTCGCGGCCATCGCCGTCGGAGCGACCGGGCATGTCCTGCTGATCCGCTGGTACTGGCCGCGAGCCTCACAGGCGTATGTGGCTGAACGGGCGTCGTCGGCGCACCAGGCCGGTCACGTGCTGGCGACGGTGCACGGGCTGGACAGTGTGCACACCTACGGAGTGCAGAGGATGCGTCGACGGCTGGTGGCCGAGAGCTCCTGGGCGTTGTGCCGTCGGAGGATGCACGGGCGTCGGCTGGTCATCACCCTGAGTGCAGGGTTGCTGCTGGTCGAAGCGGCGACCGTGTCGATGCTGTTGGTGGTCGGTGACGTGCTGGTCGGGCAGGGGAGTGTCTCTGTCGGGGAAACGACTGCGGCGGTGTTGATCCTGGTGCGGATCTTCGGCCCGGTGCGGTTCATCCTGTTCTTCCTCGACGACTTCCAGGCGGCGCTGGTGGCCTTACGGCGGATCGTAGGAGTGATCGACCTGCCGGGGCGTCCGCCGCCCACCTCCGTCGAGGGAGGTGACGGCGGGATCCGGCTCGAGGGGGTCTCCTTCTCCTACGACGGTTCTCATCGAGTGCTGCACGAGGTGGACCTGCATGTCCGCCCTGGTGAGGTCGTCGCTGTGGTGGGCGCCTCCGGGGCGGGTAAATCGACCCTGTCCGGTGTGGTGGCCGGCACATTGCAGCCGGACAGCGGCCGGGTCGTCGTCGGAGGTGGCTCCCGGCAGAAGGCCGGTCGTCCACGGGTCGTCCTGGTCTCTCAGGATGTGCACACCTTCTCCGGTCCTCTCCGGGAGGACGTCCTGTTGGCTCTGCCTCCAGGGGCGGAGGGCGCCGACGATCCCGACGCTCAAGCGGCTCTGCTGCACCGGTCGCTGGCCGAGGTGGGCGCGGAGTCGTGGGTGTCGGCGTTGCCCGACGGCGTGGACACGGTCATCGGACGGATGGGGTACCGGCTCGACCCGTCGCGGGCGCAGCAGCTGGCGTTGGCCAGGGTGCTGGTGGCCGACCCGGCGGTCGTCGTGCTCGACGAGGCCACCGCCGAGGCGGGCAGCGCCGGAGCGGGGGTCCTCGACGAAGCCGCGCAGGCGGTGATCCGGGGTCGGACCGCACTGGTGGTCGCTCACCGCCTGAGCCAGGCGGTGAGCGCGGACCGGGTCGTGGTGATGGCGCAGGGGCGCATCGTCGACCAAGGGACGCCGGAGGAGCTGATCTCCCGGCCGGGGCCTTTCCAGGAGCTGTGGCAGGCCTGGGGGGAGCACCGCTGACCGGGGCCTTTTTACTGGCCCGGTACCACCACCGCTGGTGATTCGGTGTGCTGCAGTACGCGTCGGCTGGTGGAGCCCAGGAGCAGGCCGGTGAATCCGCCATGGCCGCGGCTGCCGACCACGACCATCGAGGCCTGACGGGAGTGCCCGACGAGTAGTTCGACCGGCGAAGTGTGTTGGACGTCGATGTGAATGTCGAGACCGGGCCGTTCCGCAGTGACCCGGGAAGCCACCTCGGAGACGGTGCGGTTCAGGTTGGCGATCACTTCGTGGCTGGGTGCGGGGCCCGGCATCATCAGGCTGGCTTCGGTGGTAACCGGGATCCCGAAATCCCAGGCGGTGGCGATGCGCAACGGACGTTTCAGGACTTCGGCCTGTTCGGCGGCGAACTCGACGGCACGGGTGGAGTGCTCTTCGCTGACGTATCCCACGACGACGGGGCCGTCAGGGTGGTCCTCGCTGTCAGGGTGGTCGGGGATGACCACGACGGGGCCGCGAGCGTGGGTGACGACCTGGTCGGCCACCCCACCGAGGAAGATCGAGGAGATCGCGCCGAGCCCACGGGTACCGATGACCACGATCCCTGGTTCGGCGCTGGCCTCGATGAGGGCGCGTGAAGCGGTGGGGTCGACTGTGCGGTAGGTGATCTCGACCTCGGGATGGCTGCTCTTCAATGCGGAGCAGGCTTGTTGCAGCGCCGATTCGTACGGCCCGTCGTCGACCAGGAAGGGGTCGGTGATCACTCCGGTGGGGCCGAAAGGTGGCAGCGGCAGGGTTCGCGCGGTGACGACCTCGAGGGGCCAGGAACGGGCGCGCGCGTAGTCGGCCGCCCAGCCGATGGCACGTCGGGCTTGTTCGGAGTCGTCGTAGCCGATGAGAACTCGGGGACGTGGGCTGTTCATGGTGCCTCCTTCGTCGCGGTCGGGTCTCTGGACCCCACTCTGCCGTTCGGGAGGGCATATGTGCGGGATGACGGGATTTTTGTGAGCGGTCTGACGTCAAAAGCTGTGCCCCAGCCGTTTTCGTTCGGAAAACGACTGGGGTGTTCGCGGGATGGGTCGGTGCCCGATCAGTGCGATGGGGTCACCAGGCTGCAGCGTGCAGCATGGAGCCGCCTTCGTAGAGGCAACGCCAGGTGATTTTGCGCAGGGTGTAGTGCGGCAGGGATTCGTCGACGATCCTCTGGGCGGATTCTTTGGCGTTTTTCTTCGTCGTCTCCGGCCTGATGTCGTCCTCCAGAAGGTATCCGATGGATTCATTGCCGAGCAGGATCGCCAGGACGGTGAGATCGGTGAAGGTGGGGGTGGCACCCTCCAGGACATCGAGCAGGCGTTCTCGGATGCCGAGCCCGATCGAGGTGTCCTTGATGTGGTAGAGCGTCGGGAGTTTGTCGCTGAGGGCGTTCTCAGCGATGGTCAGGACGCCGGCCTGTTCCAGGGGTCGTGCCACCAGGATGGTGGGGTCTGCGGTGCCCCAGCGCATCATCGAGTGCATCTTCTGTCCGGGGTCGTCCTGGAAATGGCGCACCATGTGCTGTTCGGCGTCGTCGAGTACCCCTGGTCGGGTCAGAGCGTCTGCTGCGCTGGCGGAGGGGTTTATCTCGAGTAGGTCGAAGTTCAGGACGTTCGAGGTGTAGTGGGAGAGGTCGAGGTAGCCGGCATCGGCGAGGTCGAAGGCCGTCGCCCCGATCATTGATGCCCGTCTCATGATCAGCGAGGGTCGAGCCCAGCCGTTGGAACGGGTGAGGAGCATCAAGGCGCCGAGGCGCGCAGAGTATTGCGTAGCAGACATGAAACATGACGTTAAGGAAGTTCACTGGATGCTTCCTGGGCGGAAAAGCCGTCGGCAGGGCGCAGAAATACAGGCCGGGCCCTTGGTCGGGGTCCGGCCTGTCGAGCGAAGTGGATCAGTGGTCCTGCGGGCTGGTGGCGCGGAAGAGCAGCGCCGCGCAGGCACCGGCCACGAGCTGGATCAGGGCCCACAGCGGGAGGGCTTCCCAGGTGAGCAGGCCCATGATGCCGGCGCCCAGACCGACGGCCGGGTTGAAGACGCCGCCGCTGATGTCGCCGACGGCTACCGCGCCGACCAGCACGGTGAAGCCGATGGCCAGCCCGTAGAAGCTGTTGTCGGGGTGGTCCTTGCTGGTGGCGACGTTGAGGACGACCCAGCACAGGGCGAGGGTGAACAGGAATTCGGCGATGAGCGCTGCGGGCATGTTCGAGGCGGCCTTCGCGGTGGGGTGTTGCCCGGTCAACATCGCCGCGGTGAAGGCGCCGAGGGCTCCGCCGAGGAGCTGGCAGGCCCAGTAGCTGGGGAGTTTGGTGCTGGCCTGGCCGCCGCGCATCGTGACGGCCAGGGTGACGGCCGGGTTGAAGTGGGCGCCGGAGACATGTCCGCCGGCGAAGACCATCACCATGAGGACGGCGCCGATCGCCAAGGGGGCCAGGGGGTTCTGGGTGAGGACGGTGCAACCCACGGTGAGGGTCAGGAAGAAGGTGCCCAGCATTTCCACGACGTAGCTCGCGATGGGGAGGGCGCGTCGGCCGGTGCGCGGCGCGCTGGTCTCGAGAGTCTGTCCGGATGATCGCTGGGTGCTCATGACGCCTCCTGGGATGGGATCGACCAGTGGTGACCCTAGAATCCGGACAACTCATGACATAAGTGATAAATGGTTGAATTCTTGTGAACAACAGGGAAATTGATGGGCCCCACGGCCTCTTCGGGGTAAGTGCAGGAAGACGGCGTACCGTGAACCGACGGTGGTGAGCAGAAGAGAGGCAACATCGGTGAGCAAGAACCGGAATCGCAATCGGGCCAGAAAAGCCGACGTCGAAGCGGCGGACCCCGCGATCTCCGCCGAACATCGCCCTCCGCGGACCTCCCAGCGCATCGCCGGGGCAGCACCCACCGCCGTCGCCACCCCCGAGAAGACCACCGACCCTCCGCCACCCTCCGTGAACAGCACCGTCCGCGGCATGCCCCGCATCTTCCTCATCGGAGTCGGCGGCGCCGGGCTGGCCTACTGCATCATGTTCGTCCAAGGGCTCGGCAGCGTTGTGGGGCCGGTCTTCCTCGCGCTGAACCTCATGGTCACCGCCTACCCGCTGCACAGCTGGCTGGTCAAACACCGGGTCAACCGGAACATCTCCGCCATGATCACCGGACTCGTCGTCCTACTCGTCCTGTGCGCCTTCTTCACCACCATCGGCTGGGCCATCACCCAGCTGGTCACCTCACTGCCCGAATACAACAAACAGTTCGAAACCCTGGTCAACACCGTCACCGAACGACTCGCCTCTGTCGGCGTCACCCCCGACACCCTGCTCAAACAGATCCAACAGATCAGCCCCTCCAGCGTCATCGGCGTCGTCACCCCCCTGTTCGCCAACCTCTCCTCCGGGGCCGCACTGCTCGCCGTCCTCTTCGGTGTCGTCTTCTTCATGACCATGGACACCGTCAGCATCGACGAACGGCTCGAACTCGCCCGCCGCTACCACCCCCGGTTCGTCGGCGGGCTCGAATCCTTCTCCAGCGGAGTGCGCCGCTACTGGATCGTCTCCTCCGTCTTCGGCATCATCTCCGCCGTCCTCGACGTCCTCGCCCTACGCTGGATCGGCGTCCCCCTCGCCCCGGTCTGGGGCATCCTCGCCTTCCTGTGCAACTACATCCCCAATGTGGGCTTCTTCATCGGGCTCGTCCCCCCGGCCTTGCTCGCCCTCCTCGCCCTAGGCCCAGGCCACGCACTGAGCGTCATCGCGGCCTACATGGTGCTGAACTTCGTCGTGCAATCGCTGATCATGCCCCGCTTCACCGGCCAGGCCGTCGGCATCACCGCGACACTGACCTTCGTCTCCCTGCTCTTCTGGTCCTGGGTGCTCGGCGTGCTCGGCGCCCTGCTGGCCATCCCCGCGACACTGCTGTGCAAATCGCTACTCGTCGACGCCGACCCCGAAGCGCGCTGGGCCAACTCCCTCATCGCCAGCGACCCCTTGACCTACGAAGAAGAAAGATGCCCCGGCTCGGAACGGTCCGCGAAGAGCTGACCCTCACGGGGTTCCTCGGTGCCGGAGCTTCGGTCACGGGATCGTGGAGCCGGTCTGGCTGGCCTCTCAACACCTGCGAAAGTGGCGTCAGTGACACCGTCTGGGTGAAGGGCATCCGCACGTACTACGAGGCGAATGTCTTCGAAGGTGCAGAGAGGTTTCGCCGATTATCTACGAAATCTCGTCCAACCCGAAGAAATACCCTGAAATGAGGAAGCATTTCGCTCCCTGGGAGTAACCCGCTTGGAAATGGACGAGACCCGTGTGATCTGCTAAGAGTCGTGTCCACCGCAGATACTGCTACGCAGTCCACGTCACCACCTGAACAGCCACGTACGCTTCGCCCCGGCCAGAGCGCACTGATCTCGTCGCTGCTCTTCGGGCTTTTCTTCGGCGCTGGAAACCTGATTTTTCCTGTCGAAATGGGGCGCGCCGCCGGCGCGAACACCCCGTGGGCAACTCTGGGATTCCTGGTCACTGCAGTAGGTCTTCCCATCATCGGTGTCGTCGCCTCGGCGCTCTCCCGCAGCTCCAGCGTCCTGGAAATGGCAGGCCGGGTCGGCCGCCGTTTCGCCGTGGTGTTCACCTGCGTGCTCTACCTGACCATCGGCCCGCTCTTCGTCATTCCCCGCACGGCAACCGTCTCCTACGAAGTCGGCGTGCGTCCGCTGGTCTCCGACGGTGCCGCCGTCATCTCCCTGGCGCTGTTCTCCATCGTCTTCCTCGGCCTCAACCTGTATTTCGGTCTACGCCCGGGACGTTTGATCGACTGGGTCGGGCGGTATCTCACCCCGGCCTTCCTCGTCCTGCTCAGCGGCATGCTGCTGGCTTCCGTCATCATGCCGATGACCGACGGCCCGCTGGCCGAGCCAAAAGGTCATTACGTCGACAACGCTTTCCTCACCGGTCTCATCGACGGCTACGGCACGATGGATGCCCTCGCGTCACTGGCTTTCGCCGTGCTGATCATCGACAACCTCCGACGGCTGAAGATCGAACGTCCCGGACAGATCGCCGTGGAGACGGCCAAATCCGGGGTGTCCGTCGCCGTCGTCATGTCGGTGCTCTACGGGTTGCTGGCCTTCGTCGGTGCGACCAGCCTCGCCGTCACCGTCGGTGCACCCAACGGTGGTGCCGTGCTCGCCGGAGTGAGCAGGCACTACTTCGGATCTGGCGGACAGCTGCTGATCGCTGCGATCGTCTTCCTCGCCTGCCTCAAGACCGCCATCGGGCTGACCACCGCCTGCGCGGAGATGTTCGTCGTGATCTTCCCGCGCGTGATGAGCTACGACCGGTGGGTCGTCGGGTTCACCGGGATCTCCCTGGCCATCGCCAATGTCGGCCTGGCCACCATCATCAAAGGATCGCTGCCGGTCCTGATGTTCCTGTACCCGCTGGCGATCGTCCTGATCCTCCTGGCGCTGATGACCCCCCTCCTCGGGGAGCGTCCGTCGGTGCACCGGTTCACCGTCGCCTTCGCCGGGGTCGCGGCCTTCTTCGACTTCTTGAACGCTCTCCCCCCGGCGTTGAAGTCCTCCTCGGTCGCGACGACCCTGCTCGACCTCGCGTCCCAACTGTTCCCCGGATTCGCCAGCGGCATGGGCTGGACCGTGCCCGCCCTGATCGGCTTCGTCTTCGGCATGATCATCTCCCGAGGACGAGGCGAGCCCGGCCGGGCCTGACCGAGAAAGACGAGTAGACGGTGGGGGCGCCACGGCGACGCCCGGCACCCCCACCGTCTCAGATCACCGCACCGCTCAGATCGGCCAGATCGCACACCTCATCGGCCCATGCCTCGAGGAAGGGCGCGTCATGGCTGATCGCCAGGACCCCCATCCCGTCCTCGGCCAGGCCTCGCACCAGGTGAGCCACTGACGCGGCCGACGCCGCATCAAGCATCGCCGTGGCCTCGTCGCAGATCAGATAATCCGGCCGGGAGACGATCACCCGTGCCAGACAAGCCCGCTGCAACTGCCCCAACGACACCTGGGTCGGCAACCGATCCAACAGGTCGTCGGTGAGCCCCACCCGTCGACACACCGACGCCAGGTCGACCGGGACGCCCGCAGCCCGCGAACCACGGATCGTCGTCGGCTCCATGATGGTCCTGCGCAAGGTCGCGTACGGGCTGCACGACCTCCGCGGCGACTGGAAGAGCATCGCTGTCCGACCATCCATCCGCCCCCGACGGGTCGACACCGGAACGCCGTCCACGGTGACCTCACCGGCAGCGGGTGCCAACAGCCCGGACAACACCCTGGCCAGGGTCGACTTGCCCGTCCCCGACGGACCCCGCAGACCGGTGATCCGGCCCGGCGGCACCGTCACCGACACCCCCTCGAGCACCAAGGGGCCGCGACGTCCGTACCTTGCCGACACCTTCTCCGCCCGCAGACCGCGACCACCCGGCTCCTGCTCCACCGGCTGCGACCCCACCTCGACGGCCGTCGACGTCATGCCATCCCCCTCACCCGGTCGGCGAAGGTCACCGAAGGATCCAGATCGGTCAACGACGGCGGCGACCCCGGGATCGGCACCATCCCATGTTCGGGCAAAGCACCCAACAGTGCACGGGTGTACGCCTCCTCCGGCGCCGACAACACCCGACCGGCCGGACCCTGCTCCACGATGCGCCCGGCATACATCACCGACAGGTCGTCAGCGACGCCCGTACGCTCCAAGGACCGCAAATCATGGGTGATGACGAGCACCGCAGCCCCCGCCTCCGCGCACGAACGCAACAGACCGAGCACATGATCGGTCAACTCCGGATCCAGGCTCGCCGTGGGCTCGTCGGCGATGACGACCTGCGGATCACCCGCCAAAGCGAAGGCCACCGCAGCCCGCTGAGCCATCCCACCGGACAACTCGTGCGGATAACAGGCCAAAGCCTCTACCGGAAGCCCCACCCGAGAACACAACTCGAGCGGACCCGATGGGCCGGACAAAACCTCGACCGTCTCGAGCAACTGAGAACCCATCGTTCTCGTCGGGGTCAACGAGGTCACCGCCGACTGCACCACCAGGCCACACACCCGTCCCCTGATCTGCCGCCACCGGCTCTCCGGAGCGCCCAGAAGCTCTTCACCGGCGATCCGGACGCTCCCGGAGGTCGACGTCCCCGGCGGCAGCATCCCGATCAAGGTCGAGCCCAGGATCGACTTCCCGCAACCCGACTCGCCGACCAGCGCGCGCACCTTGCCCGGATGCAGGCTCGTGGACACCTGCGTGGACGCGTGCACCCATGCAGGACGTCCCGACAGTCGGGTCGGGATCCGTACCGTCAGGTCCTTCACCTCCACCAACGGATCGCTCACGAGGACACCTCCCGGGAATCGGCCGGCGGAGCCAACCTGCGTTGCAGCGCCGCAGCCAGACCGGCCGTGGCCAGGGTCACCGCCACCAGCGGAGCGGCCGGACAGACCAAGGTCCACCAGCCGCCGAGCAAGACCTCGCCCCGCGACTGGGCCAGCAAGGTCCCCAAGGACGGCTGGTCCGGGGACAACCCCAACCCCAGGAAGGACAAGGCTGACTCGTGCCAGATCGCGTGCGGCAGCATCAAGGTCACCCCGATGAGCGCCTGTCCGATAGCTGCCGGCAGTAGATGGCGGTGCAGGACGTGCCACCGTCCGGCCCCTGCCAGATAAGCCGAGTCGACGTACTCCATGGCGCGGGCGGTCAGCGCGGCCGAACGGACGAGCCGGGCGATGAACGACCAGTGAGTGGCGACGACGGAGATGACGATGGCAGCCACCGACCCCTTGAACAGGGCCACGATCACGATGCCGAGCAACAGATGAGGCAGCGCGTTGACGGCATCGGCCAGACGCATCAAGGTCGCATCGACCCAGCCTCCGAAGACGGCGGCGAGTCCGCCGACGAGGACACCGATGACGGTGGCGGAGATGGCACAGATGCTCGCGATGAGCAGCGATACCTGCAAGGCCTGAGCGATGCGGACGACCAGGTCGTGGCCGTTCGCGTCGGTGCCGAACCAGTGTGCGGCGGAAGGAGCCTGGCGGGAATCGCCCAGGTTGGCGGCCAGGTCCTGGGCGTCGGCGAGCAGCGGCGTGAAGACGGCGTACGCGAGGACGACCACGATGGTGCACACGGAGGCGATGGTGCTGACCCGCCAGGTGAGGTGGGCTCTACCAGAGCCTGAACGGCCGAGGACGGTCCCGGTGGCTGGCTCCTGGGCGGGAGCGACCGGTGGCGGGTTTTCCACCGGGGTGGTGCGCGTGGTGCTCATGGGGTCACCCGAGGATCGAGGAAGAGATAGATCGCATCGGCGAGCAGCGATCCGAGCAGGACGAGCAGTGTGGTCGCGATGGTCAGCGCGGACAACAGTGCGAAGTCGAGTTGCTGGGCGGAGGAAACGGTGGCCTGTGCCAGGCCTGGCCAGGCGAAGATCTCCTCGACGATGACGGCTCCCACGACGAGTTCGGGCAGCCGGGTTCCCAACAGGGTCACCACGGGTGCGAGGGAGACCGGAAGGACGTGGGCGCGTACGACGGTCCGCGGTGGGATGCCCCGGGCGACGGCTCCGGCCACGGCCTCGGAACGGATCGCCTCGTGCACGGACGACCGCACCGAGAGAAGCAGCCAGGGAACCAGGGAGAGCCCGAGCACGATGGCCGGGAGAGTCAGATGCAGGGCGACCCCCGCAGCGGTGATCGGGTCGCCCGGACGGCTGAGCCCTCCGGTGGGGAAAAGACCCAGCCCGAGGGAGAAGACCATGATCGCGCCGAGGGAGACCACGTAGGAGGGCAGCGCGCCGAGCAGGACCGCGAAGGTGGTGGCGATCCGGTCGCTCCACGACCCGGGGCGCAGCCCTGCACGGACCCCCAGCACCACGGAGATCGCCAGGCCTGCCACGATGCCGACCCCGGAGAGCAGCACCGTCCAGGGAAGGCGTTCGGCGAAGACGTCGGCGACGGGCTGTCGGTACACCCGGGAATGTCCGAGGTCACCGTGGGCGAGCGCGTCGACCCAGATCAGCCAGGACTCCCACCAGCTCTTGTTCAACCCGAGGGATTCGGCCATCTGTCGACGTTCTTCGAGGCTGACATTTTGGACCCGGTCGCCGAGGAAGGCGATGAGCGGGTCGAACGGGGAGAACGCCGACAGGAGGAAGACCCCGAGGGAAACCACGATGACGACGGGGACGGCGATGGCGGTGCGACGGGCGACGAGGACGGCGGCGTCCCGGCGGCGTCGACGCCACCGGGACGGTCCGGTCGGGCAGAGGGTCATCGAGCTCTGCCGAGGTTCCAGCGGGGTCCCCATCCGGCATCGTGGACATGTGGTTCGAGGATGGTCTTACCGGCGCCGACGGCTCCCTTCTTGGCGACATAGGTGTGTCGCAGGGTGAGCAGGAAGACGTTGCCGGGGTCCTTGACGTATTCGGTCTGCACCGCCCGGTAGGTCTGGGCGCGGGCGGCCGGGTCCTGCTCGTGGCGGGCGCTGTCGAGGAGCGTGTCGAGGGCTTCGCTGCCGTAGTTCCCCGGGTTGCTGTACGGGGAGCTGGTGTTGGCGTCGCGCCGGTGCAGTGGGTTGTACAGCAGGGAGTCGATGCTGGTGGGGTGTTTGCCGCCGCCGAGGACGAGGCCTGCTTTGCCGAGCTGGGGTTCGATCTTGTCCCAGGTGCTGCCTTCCAGGGTGATGTCGACACCGATCTTCTTCATGTCGGCGGCGAAAGCGATGGCCAACTGGCTGCGGACGGTGTCGGCGGCGGCGTACATGAGGGTGAATCCGGCGCGTTGGCCGTCCTTGGCGCGGATGCCGTCCTCGCCCTTGATCCATCCTGCGGCGTCGAGGGATTTCTCGGCGGCGGCGACGTCGTGGGCGATGGTCGCGGTGGGTTCGTGGGAGTCGCCCATCTCGGCGGGTACGGGAATGGTGGCGGGAGAGCCTTGGCCGGCCAGGATCTTGTCGACCATGGCTTGGCGGTCGACCGCCTGGTTCATGGCCATCCTGGCGACGGGGTCCTGGGCGAAGGCCGAGGTCTTCGGCAGGGAGATGGACCGGAAGTCGACCGAGCGCACCGAGGTGTGGACGAGGCTGTCGCGGTTCTTCAAGGTGGCGGCCAGTGTGGGGGGAAGGACGGTGCCGTCGATCTCACCGGCGGCCATGCGCTGGGCACGGGTGTTGTCGTCGGTGACTCGGATGTAGGTGAGCTTCTCCACGGTGGGCTTGCCGCGCCAATGCTTGGTGTTGGCGGTGAAGACGGCTTTCTCCGCTGAGGATTCGGCGAGGACATAGGGGCCGGTGCCGATGGGCTTGCTGTTGAGGGGGGATTTGTCGACCGGGCTGCCGTCGAGTTTTTCCGAGGGGGCGATGCCGAAGAGCATCCGGGAGCTGAATTCGGCGTAAGGCTTTTTCAGGGTGAACTTCACGGTGTGCGGGTCGACGGCCTCGACACTGTCCAGCATGGCCAGGTCGGAGGCGGAGGAGGCGGCGACCTTGGGGTCGATCAGGTTGCGGTAGGTGGCGACGACGTCCTCGGCGTCGAAGGTGCTGTCGTCGGAGAAGACCACTCCTTTGCGGAGGGAGACGGTCCAGGTGAGTCCGTCTTCGGAGGTCTCGGGGAGTTTCTCGGCCAGCGCGGGTTTCAGCGTAGGTGGGCTGGTGTCGTTCTCGCCTTCCATCTGGAGCAGTCCGTCGTAGATGGGGCTGTTGCCGTGTTCGCCGTGGTCGTCGAGGGGGTTGTACTTGCTGACATCGCGGGAGTCGGCGATGACCAGGGATTTACCGGCGGCGGAGCTTGGATGGTTGGGGGCCCCGCAGCCGACGAGCAGGAGTGATCCGGTGATGGCGACGGCGAGGGCGAGGCGATGGCGCGAACGTGAACGGGTGGCTGACACGGTGTCGTCTTTCAGGGAACGCGACGACAGGGTGTGGCTGTGCTGCCTTCTCCGTACGCCGCGGATGTGGGTGGCCGATATCGACCGTCCGGCGGCGACCGGGCTCGTCCCTGGGGGCAGGGCATCACCGTTGCGGGACAGCGCCGGGATCACACCGGCTTCGCGTCGTACGGAAGCTCCCGTGGGAGGTCCTCATCCTCGCATTGAACGGTGTGAACTGCAATGGATCAGCAGTAAATCGGCGAGCTATGCGGTGAAAGTCCGCTCAGGCCGAATCCGTAGCTTCCTCCGAAGGAAGTTCTTGCTCCTACTGGCCTGTGGTCGAAGGGAGAACAGCCAGTACAGACGAGTTCTATTTCCGATTTCGGAGTGGATTGGGAAAAGCCAACTGCCGCAGGCACCATGGGCAGGTGCGTCGTGAGCCGGGAAGCCTGTGGGGCTCGGCTCCGCACCTGAAACCATCGGCGAACGGACCGACAGTCCTGCCAGGTCCGTCGTCGAGAGGGACCGTTCCGGTGGTGGGCGACCCGTATGTCTACAGGATGGAGAACATGCGATGGCATTAGTGGCCAAGGAGATCGGGCTCGACGGATTGCACGAACCCCTGCTGATGCCCACGAGCATGATCGCCGAGGCCGGACAGATCACCGTCGTCGAAGGCGAGATCGGACCCGGCAGCACCACCTTCGCCCTGGCTCTGGCCGGACGGGTCAAGCTCTCCCGGGGCGAGGTGTCCTGGGACGAGAACACCGCCCCGGCTCTGCGGCGGCGGAAGGTAGCCCTGGTCAACCTGCCGGATGTCACCGAACCCGACGGTGGCCTGCACGTACGCACCGTCATCGGACACGAGCTGGCTCTGGCCGGTCAGCCTTCCCGTAGGCAGGACATCGCCCGTTTTCTCGCCGAGCGAGGTGCTCTCGACCTGGTGAAGACCCGCTGGGAACAAGCCCCGCACGGCAGCCGCACCGGGTGGCTCGCCGAACTGGCCTTCATGGAGGAGGGTGTCGAAGCCATCGTCGTCACCCATCCGGACCGGTGGGGCGGCGACGTCGAGGAGTGGGCCATCCCCTTGGGCGAGTTGATCGCCGAGGACCGGGTCATCGTCATCGTCTGCACCCCCAGCACTGCCCGAATCCTGGGGCTCGAAGATACCTACCACATCGGAGTTTCCCTGTGAGGAGCCATCGACTCGCCCTGGCGGAACTGCTCCGTCTGACTTCGGCGCCCATGATCCGGATCGCTCTCGTGGCTCTGGTCCTGATCCCCAGCTTGTACGCAGGCCTCTACCTGTACGCCAACCGCGACCCCTATGCCCGGCTGTCGAGCATGCCCGCCGCCATCGTTTCCGAGGACCAAGGCGCCACCCTCGCGAACGGCGAACGCATCCAGCTCGGGAAGGAGATTGCCGAGCAACTGGCCAAGACGAAGAAATTCGACTGGTCTGTCATCGACCGTGAGAGTGCCACCCAGGGCGTCAAGGACGAGACCTACCACTTCGCCGTCATCATTCCTTCAGGGTTCTCCGCCGATCTGTCCTCGGTGGGCACCGGAAACCCCAGGCAGGCTCATCTCGAACAGATCACCAATGACGCCAACGGATACCTGACCCGCACCATCTCCAACCAGGTCATCGCGGAGATCACCAAGTCGATCGCCTCCAAACTGTCCTCCACGACGGCCAGCAAGATGCTCGACGGATTCAACGACATCCGGGTCAACCTCACCACGGCCTCGGACGGTGCCGTCAAACTCTCCGATGGCACCACCCAACTCCTCGACGGGCAGAAGAAACTCCGCGATGGCACCGAAAAACTCGTCGATGGCACCACCAAAGCCCATAAAGGAAGCCAAGAACTTGCCCAAGGGGCTGGAAAGCTCAGCCAAGGCATGGGCAAACTCGCCGACGGAACGGCCGAATTGCCCGCGAAAACACGTCAACTCGCCGACGGAGCACGCAAAGTCGCCGACGGCAATGCGCAGGTCGCAGCTGCCGGAAAACAGCTCGCTGAAGGTGCGAAACAGATCGACAGCTCCCGGAGCACGCTGAAGACCGATCTTGCGGCCAGACTCGACGCGATCGACAAGGCGAACAAAGCAGCCGAAAAACCGGACCCGGCGATCACTGAAGCGACGAAAGCAGCTCGTCAAGCGCTCACCGACGTCGACGGCAGACTGAACACCATCAGCGGGAAGGTCACGTCCACCTCGGGCAAGCTCGGTCAGCTGTCCACCGGGTCGACCGCTGTGGCCGACGGCGCGGAGAAATTGGCGGGCGCTTCGGTCAAACTGTCCGACGGAATCAAAGAAGCCCGCACCGGATCGAACAAACTGGCTGATGGCGCGCGGAAAATGACCGTTGGGCTGGCGAAGCTCGACGACGGGGCACACAAATTGCACGACGGGACGGGTAAAGCCGTCCAGGGCGTGGAGAAACTCGACGAAGGAGCCCACAAACTGGGCGACGGTCTCAAGGGTGGCGTGAACAAGATCCCTGCCACCACACCTGAACAGCGCTCAGCTGCTGCGCAGGTCATGGGGGCACCGGTCGCGATCGAACGGGCTGCCGCAGCTGAAGCGGAGAACTACGGGGCGGGCCTGGCTCCTTTCTTCCTCGCTCTTTCCCTCTGGATCGGGGCCTACACCTTGTTCCTGGTGGTGCGTCCGGTCTCCCTGAGGGCCGTCGTCGCCAACCAGCCCGGGTGGCGGATCGCGTTCAGTGGATGGCTGACCCCGGCCTTGCTGGGCACCTGTCAGGCTGTCGCGGTCTTCCTGCTGATCGGCTGGGGGCTGGGCTTCAGGATGGACAAGCCGATCCCGACCGTGCTCTTCCTGATCGGGGTGTCCTGCGTTTATGTCGCCATCCTGCTGGCCCTGGCCTCCCGCTTCGGAGCGGTGGGTAAATTCGTCGGCCTGGTGTTCATGGTTCTACAGCTGGTCAGCGCAGGTGGAACCTTTCCCTGGCAGACGTTGCCCGAGCCCTTGCAGATCGTCCATCATCTGGCACCGATGAGTTACGCGGTCGAGGGATTGCGCCATCTGATGTACGGCGGCCCTCTGCACCGCATGCCGATGATCGTCGCCGTCCTCTTCGCCTACTGGCTGCTCGCCATGATCGCCACCCGGTGGGCGGCGCTGCGGCTACGGATCTGGACGGCCAGGCGGATCAAACCCGACCTCCAGCTGTGACCTGGAAAGTTCCATGAGGATGGCGGGGCGAGCCCTGCCCTGGGCCCGCCCCGCCATCTGCCACTTCTGAAAATCAGCCCACGGGTCGTTCGGATCGGCGCTGCCCCTGGCCGTCTCCGGGACGGTCGTGCTGGGGGTAGATCTTGCCGTCACCAGGCCTCTGTCCGTCCCGCCTGGGACCGCGGGGCTCGCCGCCCTTGCCCCAACCGGGCCGTTCGATCACCGTCTTCAGGTCGGAGCTGACCGCGAAGCCGATCCGGTGCCCGTCCTTCTTGCCCTTGACGCGGTATTCGCCCTTCTTGTTCTTGACGATCCGGATGACCTCGACTCCGGAGTCCTTGGCCTTGACCGCATCGGTCACTTTCTTGGCCTCGTCACCGGTGACCTCGATGCCGCGCTTCTTGCCGTGGCTCTTCCCGTGTTCGCCACGTCCCTGTCCCTTCGAGGGTCCGTCCTGGGGTCCTGGCGTCGCCGGGGCGGAGGCGCTCGGGCTGGGGCTCGGGGCGGGGGAAGGGGCGGACGAAGCATTGGCCATGACAGCTCCGCCGGTGACAGCGAGGGCGGCGACGACGGCGGCCGCGGTGGAGATCAGATGCTTTCTGGGGGCCATGACTGTTCCTTCGGTCAGCGGGTCATGAGGCCGGAGACTGTGCCTTCTCCGTTCGATCTCCATTGTGGGAGGGCCGACTTGGACGATGCCATCAGGTACTTGTGACGAAGCTGTGAAGACTGGAATCGTTTCCCGTCATTTTCTTGTCGAAAATTGACGATTTGTTTGCCCGCGACGTGTGGCGTTATCCGGGAGACAGCTTGTCCGCAGAGTATGAATAACTCGGGCAGCCAGCGATGTCGATCCCTGTCGACAATCGGGGATTCCTTCTGCCCCTGAAGATAAGGACAGCCAGTGAGCGTTCACACCACGAGACGCGGGCTTGCCGCGATACTCGCCGTGGGGCTTTCTGCCGTCGGGATGAATACGGCTTCGGCAGAAATGACACCGACTCCCGTGGCGCCGGTCACCCTCGCCGCAGAGGGCGGTAAGGGCACCCCCCAGGCCGAGAAGATGAGCTCCCACAGTCAGGAATTGTTGCTGGAAGCAGAATCTTCCGGAAAAGCGAAGGTCACCGTGATGACCTTGGCAGAAAAGGGAAAGACCCAGGAGGTCGTCGGCCAGTTGAAGTCCCTGGGGGCCTCGGTCGGTTACGTCCATGAGAAGACCGGTTATGTCCGGGCGACCCTCGCTACGGGATCAGCGCTGAAGGTGGCCAAGATCGCCCAGGTCAAGAAGGTCGACCTGGACGAGATGCTCACCGTCCCGGTCCCGATCGCCGATCAGCCCGGGGGCAGCAGTCAGAACATCCGACAGTGGACCGGACCGAATGCCTCCACCCCGGATTCGAACCCGTACATGCCGACGAACGAGACCGGTGCCATCGCTTTCCGTCAGGCTCATCCGACCTTCGACGGCAGGCAGGCCACCATCGGCGTGATCGACTCGGGCGTCGACCTCGATCACCCTGCTCTGCAGAAGACCACGACCGGCGAACGCAAGATCGTGAACTGGGTCACCGCTACCGATCCGCTGTCGGAGTCGGACGGAACCTGGCGTCCGATGCTGACCAAGGTTTCCGGTGCCAGCGCGCAGTTCGGTGGAGCGGAATGGAAGCTTCCCAGTCGTCCGGGCGCCGACTTCGCGATCAATGTCTTCCGCGAGTCAGCTGCCAATGGCAGCCGTGAGTTCTGGGGAGATCTCGACCGGGACGGCAATAACAGCAGCTCGTGGGGGATTCTTTACGACTACAACACGGGCGACATCTGGGTCGACGTCAATGGGAACCACGATTTCACCGACGATGCGATGATGCGTCCGTACAAGGAACGCTTCGACGTCGGTCATTTCGGGACGGATAATCCGAAGACCGATGTCCGGGAGAGCTTGCCTTTCGTGGTGGAGTTCCGCAAAGATGTCGATCTTTCACCAGCTGGACCCTCCTTTGAGGGAAAGCGGACCGACTTCGTGAACATCGGTGTCATCGCCAGCTCCCATGGCACTCATGTCGCCGGGATCGCCGCCGGGCACAAATTGTTCGACGGTCAGATGAATGGTGCCGCGCCGGGGGCGAAGATCGTCTCCAGCAAGGCCTGCGTCTTCGCCGGCGGGTGCACCTCGGTGGCGCTCTCCGAGGGCATGATCGACCTGGTCGCGAACCAGCGGGTCGACATCGTCAACATGTCCATCGGGGGGCTTCCCGCTCTCAACGACGGCAACAACACCCGGTCCTACCTGTACCAGCGGTTGATCGACGAGTACGGCGTCCAGCTGTTCATCTCAGCCGGCAACGAGGGCCCCGGAGTGAACACGGTGGGTGACCCCTCGGTGGCTCCCGACGTGATCAGCGTCGCAGCAGGGGCGTCCAAGGACACCTGGATGGCCAACTACGGTGCGAAGGCGACAGCCAGCTTCTGGGCGCAGAACTACTCCTCACGAGGTCCGCGCGAGGACGGCGGCTTCAAGCCGAACATCATCGCGCCCGGGTCGGCGATCAGCACGATCCCGATGGTCTTCGAGGGCGGGCCGGTTCCGGAAGCCGGATATTCCCTTCCCGCGGGCTACGCCATGTTCAACGGCACTTCGATGTCCAGCCCGCAGGCAGCAGGCGCGGCGACCCTGCTGGTCTCAGGGGCACGCCAGTCCGATGTGGCCGTGACCCCGAAGCAGTTGCGCGCGTCGATCTACAGCACGGCCCAGTTCGTCCCGGGGCTGGAAGCTGCCGCCCAGGGCAACGGCCTCATCCGGGTGGACAAGGCCTGGAACCTTCTGAGCAAGGCCCCGAAGGTCGAGAATGCCTATGAGATCAGTGCTCCGGTGTGCACGCCGTTGGCCGCTTCCTTGAAGGTGAAGAACCGCGGCGAAGGCCTGTACAACCGTTGCTCGCACGGCGAAGGCGGACAGAAGGCCGGTGAGGAGAAGACCTACGAGGTCGTCGTCAAACGGACCGCTGGCCCGGCCGACCAGTCGCGCCACGAGTTGAAGTGGGTCGGCAACAATGGCGCCTTCAGCGCGCCGACCCAGGTCGACCTGCCTGTCGGTACCGCTGTCAAGGTCAAGGTGACGGCGAAGCCGGAGTCGATGGGGGCGCACTCGGCGATCCTGAACCTCGACTCGCCGGCCACTCCGTGGATCGACGGTCAGATGATGACCGAGATCGTCGTGGCCAGTTCGTTGAAGGAGAAGCCGTTCGTCCAGAAGATGTCCGGTTCGGTGGAGCGGGTGCGGACGCAGAGCCTGTTCGTCTCGGTGCCCAAGGGGACCAAGGCGCTTCAGGTGAATCTGTCGGGTATCGCGGCTGGTTCAGTCACCCGTTTCCTGTCGGTGAACCCTTACGGCCTGCCGATGGAGAACCCTCAAGGGCGCGCTTCGTGCTACACGAATCACACCGATCCGAAGCTGTGTCACCCGACTTCACGGGCCTACCTGAACCCGATGCCGGGGGTGTGGGAGATCTTGGTCGAGGCGGCACGAACCACGCCGACGACGCAGAATCCGTTCACGCTGACCGCCGTGGCCGAGGGGGTCTCGGTGAAGCCGGCGGCCCAGACCCTCGACAGCGTCGTGATCGGCAAGCCTGCTCCGGTGTCGTGGACCGTGCGCAATGACATGGGTGCGGTGAAGGCCTCCGCTCAGGGCGGACCCTTGGGTTCGTCGATGAAGGCTCGCCCCACGATCAAAGCCCAGGAGAAGAAGACCTTCACCGTGGACGTCCCCGCCGGGGTGAGCCGGTTCGAGGTGAAGATCGGTAATCCTTCCGATCAGAGTGCTGACCTGGATCTCTTCGTGAAGAACGCCGTCGGACGTGAGGTCGGTAAGTCGGCCAAGGGCGACTCCGAGGAGATGGTCACTCTCAAGAACCCGGCTCCTGGGCCGTACACGGTTATCGTCGAGGGCTATGCGGTGAGCGCACCTGGTGGCACTGAATTCGACTACTTGGATGTCTATTTCGGTGACAGCTTGGGCACTCTTCGGGTCCCCCCGGTGTCGAAGGACCTGGCAACCGGGGCGGAGATGAAGGTCACCGGTGAATTGGTCGCGAAGTCAGAGGTGGCCAAGGGGCGTCAGCTCTTCGGTGAGATGCGGGTCGTCAACTCCGAGGGGTCGGTGCTCGGTATCGGCCAGGTCTTCGTCGGGTCTGTCCTGAAGTCGGAGCCGGTTCCCTCGACGACCACCACGGTTCCGTCCCCGTCATCGCCTCCGGTGCCAGCTCCGGCGCCGTCCTCCCCAGTGCCGACGAGCGGCTCTCCGACGACAGCGTCACCGTCGCCGTCGGGCACTCCGGTCGTGACTGCGCCTCCAGCGTTGAGATCGTGATCCACCGCTGGTGATACACATCGGACCGGCCGTCCTGTTCTCGGGGCGGCCGGTCCATCATGTTGTCGGAGTGTCGACGTCAGGAGCGAGCGTGGACCACTCTGGTGACGACGAAGGGGCGGCCCTGTTGACAGGTGGTGGCCTGGTGCGGGCGGTGATGTCCTTCGACGACGGCCTGGGTTCCGGGCGCGAGCCGTGGTACGGCGCCCAGGAGGAGCACAGCTTCGCCGCGGCCGAGTTGCAGGAGGGTGCAGCCGGGTTCGGCACCTTCGGTGATCACTCCGGAGAGCTGTTCCAGGTCTCCGGTCGGTGCTGCGGGGTCGGGCAGCTCGGGGATGGGCGAGGGCAGATAAGGGGTACCGCTGCTGGTGCTCGAGGTGGCCGTGGCCGTCGGTGGCGTGCTCGTGGCGGGAGTCGAGGTCGAGGAGTGTTGCCCGGGGTTCTCGCCCGGGCCGGTGCATCCGGTGACGATCATGAGCAGTCCTCCGCAGAGCAGGATGGCGGCGTGCGTCCCGGATACGGAGCGCACACGGCCGGTGGGCGAGCGGTGGTCGCGGGCCATATGTCTTGGACGCCGGAGACGCGCAAGCGGTTCCGTCCGACTGGGTAGCCTGCGGACATGGATGTTCAGGCGCCGACTTCGAGCGTGGGGCGAAGAACCTTGCTGGTCGAATCTTTTCTGGTGCTGGGAGTCGGTCTGGGCGCCTCGGCGGTGTGGGCCGTGCTGTCGATTGTGCGCAGGCTCACCGATCCGGTGGCGCTCTCCCGGCAGACGTCGTCGTTGAATGCGTCGGTCACTCCTGACCGGCCGTGGCTAGACCTGGCGTATCAGCTGGCCGGGATAGCGTTGCCGCTGTTCCCTGCGCTCCTGGCTTTGCACCTGTTGGCCCGGGACGGGGTGTTTCCTGCCAGGATCGGTATGGATCTGAAGCACCCTGGTGGGGATCTGCTCCGCGGGGCGTTGTTGGCCGCGGCGGTCGGTCTGCCAGGGCTGGTGTTCTACGTGGCGGCCATGCAGTGGGGGATCAATACGACGGTGTCGCCGGCGGGGCTGGGGCAGGTGTGGTGGGCGGTGCCGGTGCTGATCCTGTCGGCGGTGAAGAACGCCGTGGTCGAGGAAGTGGTGATGGTCGGCTACCTGATGACGAGGTGGCGGCAGGTCGGCTGGTCCTGGCACTGGGTGGTGGGGATTTCTGCGGTCATCAGGGGCGCTTATCACCTGTATCAGGGTTTTGGTGGTTTCCTGGGGAATATTGCGATGGGGCTCTTCTTCGGGTGGCTCTTCGTCCGATCAGGGCGGGTGATGCCGTTGGTGGTGGCGCACACCTTGTTGGACGTGGTGGCTTTCGTGGGTTACACGTTCTTGCGGAATAACTTGCCCTGGTTGTGAGTTCAGGCGGGCGGTCCGCAGGGCGGATGCCGCTGGTCCTGGGGCCGCTCGGCGCAACCCTTACGTAACGGTAGAGTCGGCGGGGCAGCCCTCGACGGAAGACAGCCTTGCTGCCCGCTTCGATCCACGGGCGAACAGTCTGGACATGCTTCGCTTGCTGTTGGCAGCTTTCGTGGCGGTCGCCCATGGGATGCAGATTGCCCATGGGTATCAACCCAGGCTCGGGCACACCGATCTGGGCACCTTGGCGGTCGACGGCTTCTTCGTGCTCAGCGGCTTCCTGGTCGCCGGGTCCTTCCTCCGCCTGTCGTGTCCGGTGCGCTACGCCCGGCATCGCGCGCTGCGGATCCTGCCAGGATTCTGGACCTGCCTGGTGGTGACCGCACTGGTGATGGCTCCGCTGCTGTCGGTGCTCGAAGGTGGCACCCCCGGGCAGGTGTTCTCCGGGGAAGCGCCGTCCGGTCTGTACGTCCTGGACAATGCTTTTCTCCTGATCCGGGACTACGCCGTTGCCGGTCTGCCTACCGGCACGCACACCCCAGGCGTGATCAACGGGTCGCTGTGGACCTTGTGGTTCGAGGCCGTCTGCTACGTGCTGGTCATGGCGTTGGGATGGGCCGGGGGCTTGCGGTCGGGGCGGCGTCGGCTGCTGGTCGCGGTGGCCTGCGCGATTCCGGGGATCTGGCGAGCACGCTGGGTGATCTTGTGCTATCGATATGGTCGAACTCTGCGGTCAGGTTCTTCGTCTCGAAGATGAACGTGGAACTGTACTTCGGCGTGGCGCTCATGCGGTCTCCTTCTCCGGCTTCGTGATCGGCACAGTGGGGTTGGCGGGGCGTTTGCCGTCGCGCTGCGCGGCAGCACCGGCGAAAATGACCACCGCGATGCCCGCCAGCTGCATCAGGGTCGGCTGTTGGGCCAGGACGAGCAGGCCGATGAGGATCCCGAACGCGGGCTCGATCGACAGCAGCGTGCCAAAGGCGGTATGGGTCATGCGGCGCAGGGCGAGCATCTCGAGCCCGAACGCGATCACCGGGGTGATCAGAGCGATCCCCGCCGCGACCGGCAGCACCCACCAGGTGAACTCGCCCCCGATTACCTGCGGCGACCCGATCGGGAGCGTCGCAAGAGCAGCAACGGGGATTGTGAGCGAGAGGCCGCTGATCCCGGAAAAGTGGTCGCCGACGTGCTGGGTGAGGAGGTTGTACAACCCCCAGCAGGTGCCCGCGGCCAGCGCGAAGCCGACGCCTGCGAGGTCGATGCGCCCTTGCCACGGTTCCGTCAGCAGCACGACCCCGACGAAAGCGAGGGCGGGCCAGATGAGGACTTTGCGATGCTTACTCATGAGGCCCGCCACGGTGAGGGGTCCGAGGAACTCGATCGCGACCGCGGTGCCCAGCGGGATGCGCTCGACGGCGGCGAGGAAGAACGTCGTCATGAACCCCGTCACCACCCCGAGCGCGATCAGCGCGGGCACGTCCTTGCGACGCAACGAGCGGATCGCGGGGCGGGCGATCATCCACAAGAACACCACCCCGAAGCACATCCGCAACCACGCCGTGCCTGCCGCACCGACCTGGTCGATCACCGGCACCGACAGGGCGTTGGAGAGCTGCACAGACAGCATCGCCGCGACCGCCATCGACCACGGCGGAATCCCCGTCGTCGTGCGTGCCTTGGTCACGGCGCTCCGATCAGACGGCTGGTCACACGGACTCCGGTGCCCAGATCCGTGAGGGCATCGACCAGGGCATCAGCGGCAGCGTGGAGTTCTGCGTCTGAGGCCGGGGCGAGGGCGTCGAGGATGAAGAACGCCGTGCGCGTGCCATCGGTGAGCCCGGTGCGGCGGCCCTGTCGCCAGTTCCATCTTCGGCACGTCACCCCGTCGTCATCACACCAGACCACCTCGCCGGCATCCGGGTACTCGGTAACGGGCTCCCCGTTCGCGGTGGTGTCGAACGGTTCGGTGCCGGTGGCACGTATCAGGCGTGCCGGACCCTGATAGTGGTGGAAGTCCTCGCCACCGAAAGGAATCTGGTGCAGCACCGAGATCGCGTTGTACACATCCGTGAGCGCGTTCACCCGCGGCAGGCCCTTCTCAGTGCGGCGGGTGAGGGCTTCGAGACTGTTGCGGGTGCGCTGCGGCTTCGCTCCGAACCCCCGGTACGCATCTCGCCACGCTGCGATGTGCGGCAGCTCATCCATCGCAGAAGCGGCAAGCAGACCAGCCGCATGCTTCTCGGCTGCGGTGATGAGTTCGTCCACTCCTTGCCCGCCCTCTTGTGCAGTGATCGCCGGGGTGAGGCCGTCGATGACGATAAGCATGGCCCGGTAGTCAGGGCGCAGCTCGAACACTGCAGGTTCCACAGTGGCGGCGGCCAGGAACTCGTCGGGGGTCATGGTGTCAGGCATTCGGGATCTCCGTTCGGTGCGCGGCCCCGACTCCCGGTTCGAAGACCGCGAGCGAGAACCGGGCAGGGTCTTTAGTGGTGTTCATATACGAGTGGGCTAGATCGCCGTCGAAAGCCAGCGCATCACCAGGGGCGAGTTCGAAACGCTCGTCGCCGACCATCACCGTCACGGTGCCAGCCTGGACATGCAGCAATTCACGGGTGCCCGCGCTGTGCGGTTCGCTCTGATGCTGGTCGCCTGGCGCGAGCATCCAATCCCACAGCTCGACCACGTCCGGCGGCTCGGTGCCCGCCACGAGCACACCCTGACCACCCTGGTCGCCGGTCCACAACACTGCGCCGTCACCGTGCCGGGTGAGCTTCGCCGTGCGTGAGGCAGGCGGTTCCACCAGCGCAGGCAGCCCGACACCCAGCGCATCAGAAAGACGCAGCAACGTACCCACACTCGGATTCACACCGCCCTGCTCGACATTCACCAGCATGCGACGGCTCACCCCCGCAGTGGCTGCGAGCTGGTCGAGCGTCCAGCCGCGCCCTTTGCGTTCCTGCTTCACCCGCGCACCGATCGCGCGTGCCAGCGACTCCGCTCTCCCATCCATAGAGTGCAGCATATTGCACGATGTTGGCACTGTCGAGATCTAGGGGGCGGACCTCGGTCGGGAATGACGCACCAACTTCAACCGAGTCACAGGTTCCGCGAACATTGAACGCGAAATAGGCTGACAGGGCGTCGAGTGCTCAAGTTTCCGCCAAAACCTTCAACAATCCGGGTAACTTTTTAACTTTATGTTCTGGGCGGTCGTGGGGACGCCGTGGCTGCGTAGGTCACTGCGTTGGGATCTCTCCTATGGCGTGTACGTCTACCACTGGCCGATCGCGACGATCCTGACGACGGCGGGGAGTGGAGCGCTGCCGGTGGTGGCCCACCTGGTTCTGCTCATGACGGGGACGGCTGCGGTGTCGGCACTGTCCTGGCTGGCGGTGGAGCGTCCGGCGCTGCGCCGTAAGGATGCCGCCTTGCTGTTCGCCCGGGTCCCCGGCTGATCTCTCGGCCATCTGTGAGGCGGTCGTCGATCCCATGTTGCGCGCTGTCGGCGACGGAACGAGGTATCACGGCCTGACGGACGATGTGGGGAACCAGGTTGTACGTCCGACCCACAGGGCGCGTACCGTGTGGCAGATCGGGTGGAGGAGTCTGTTTCGAAGGTGAGATCGCCACTCACGGAATCCGAAGGAATGACGTTGGGTAAAAACAGTTTTGGTGTTCGTTCTGGGGGGATTCCGGTGGGGAGGGCACTGGGTCTGGCCCCGCTGTCGGTGTTGGGCGAGGCGCCTCACCGTGTCGTGGAGGCCGCGGCCGGTGCGGGTTTCGACTTCGTCGGGCTACGAGTACAGCGGGTCTCGGAGGACGAGCCTTTTTTCGCACTGAACCCGGGCGGTTCCGAGCTGCGACGAACTCGTCAGGCTCTGGACGACACCGGGCTGACCGTCTTGGACGTCGAATGTCTGGTCTTCGACGGAACCGTCGGCCCGGAGACCTGGCTGCCGGCGCTGGAGGCAGGCGCAGCGCTGGGGGCCCGGGTGTTCACGGTGGCGGCCTCGGACACCGACCGGTCCCGGATCGCCGATTCGCTCGGCGAGTTCACCCGGGACGCGATGGACTTCAATATCGTCCCCATGTTCGAGCCGATGGCCTACCGCACGGTATCGACGCTGGCCGAGGCTGCTGTGCTGGCCCGGGGAGCCGGATGCCTCGTACTGCCGGACACCCTGCACTTCCACCGGGCCGGAACCACTCCGGACATGGCCCGGGAAGTGGCCGACCTGGTCGTGATGGTGCAGCTGTGCGATGCTCCGGCCGAGCCGCCGGCCGACCTGGACGGCTATATCGAGGAGTCACGTTCCCACCGGCTGCTGCCCGGAGCAGGCGGCGCGGACGTATACGGCTTTCTGAATGCTTTCCTGGAAGGGGTTCCGGTCAGCGTGGAGGTTCCGCATCCCTCGCGACACGAGATCGGCTTGGAGGCCTTCGTCCGCGAGCTGGCGATCGCATGCCGGGCAGGGGTGGACGGCGCGGCCCTTCAACGCGTGGTCTCCGCCGCTGTCGGTGTCGAGCCGTCACCCTGTCGGAAATCGATCGGCCCGGTTCAGCCCTTGAGCTTGCCCACCAGGAATTGCACGGCCTGACTGCGCAGGTTGTCGTCGGTGTAGAAGACGGGCTGGGCGTGCCCGGCGTCGATCAGGACGACCTGTTGTTCGACTCCGGACTGCTTCAGCTTCTCGCCGAGGTCGACCGACTGTTTCGCCGGGGCGGTGCAGTCCTGCTTGCCATGGATCAGCAGGCTGGGCGGTGAGGTCTTGCGGACGTGACTGATCGGGCTGGCTTTCTCCGCGGCCATGCGGCCTTCGGGAGATTCAGGGTCGGCGCCGATCAGTCGTCCGTGGGAGCTCTCCACCCCGGTGCGTCCGGGGTTGCAGCCTTGTCCGCGCTGTTGGGCGAGCCGAGTGGTGAACTCGTAGATGCCGTAGTACCCGAGGAAGGCTTTCACGCTGGGGTCGGTCTTGGGGCCGATGGTGCCGTGGAGCGCGTCCTCCTTGGGGGTCATGGCGACCATTCCGGCCAGATGTGCTCCAGCGGACTCGCCGCCGATGGCGACCCGCTCGGGGTCGAGCCCGAGGTTCGACGACTCGGCCTTGAGATAGCGCACGGCGGCGGAGACGTCCTGCATCGGTTGCGGGAACCTGGTTTGGGGCAGCAAATGGTAATTGACGCTGGCGACGGCGATGCCCGCGTTGAGGAGATCGTCGCGCAGACGGCCCACCTTCAGCAGGTGTTCGTCGACATCGGCTTTGTCACCTCCTCGCCAGCCACCGCCGTGTACCCAGACGAAGACCGGGGCCGGCCCGTCGGACTTCTCCGGGAGGAAGAGGTCGAGGGCGTGTACCGGGTCGCCGCTTTCCACGTAGGCCAGGTTGCGTCGGTCGCGCCCGTCCTTGGAGGAGGACGCTGGTTTGCTGGTCGCGGGGGAACCGGATGTTCTCCCCGTGTTCCCGAGACCGCAGGCCGTGAGGATGCCGAGGACGAAGGTCGCGGCGACGGCGAGCGTGAGCCGGCGTCGTAGGGTCATGCTTGATCTCCCCTTGTGGATGCTGTGAGTGCGCTCACGTGTCTCGTCAGTGGTGAAGGGCTTCGACGAACCACCCGGTGATCGTGGTGGGGTGGGTGATGGCTGTGCCGACGACCACGGCGTGGGCGCCTGCCGCGAGGGCTGCTGCGGCC
This sequence comes from Austwickia chelonae, assembly GCF_003391095.1. Taxonomy (NCBI): domain Bacteria; kingdom Bacillati; phylum Actinomycetota; class Actinomycetes; order Micrococcales; family Dermatophilaceae; genus Austwickia; species Austwickia chelonae. The sequence continues at coordinate 205,059 of NZ_CP031447.1, forward strand.
TGGCCCGGGGTATGGACGCGCCCTTCGGCGATGAGGGGGATCAGGGGGAGTGCTTGGGAGATGTCGGCGACGAGGTCGAGGTCCGGGCCTTCGGTCCGGGGCCGTTCGTCGGTGTACCCGGCGAGGGTGGTGCCGAGGACGTCGACTCCGGCGTCGGAGGCCGCCTTGGCGTCGTCGAGGGATCCGCAGTCGGCCATGACGAAGGAGTCCGGGTGGCTGGTGCGCAGGGCGGCGACGGTGTCGGCGAGGGTCCGCCCGTCGGGCCGGGGTCGCCGGGTGCCGTCGAGGGCGACGATCTGGGCCCCGGCGTCCAGGACGGCGCGGGCGTGCCGGAGGGTGGGGGTGATGAAGACACCGTCGTGTCCGGATTTCCACAACCCGATGACGGGGACATCGACCCGCCCGGTGATCGCGGAGATGTCGGCGAGTCCTTGTGCGCGGATGGCGACGGCTCCTCCTGTAACGGCGGATTCGGCCATCTGGGCCATGCTCTCTGGGTGACGTAGGGGTTCACCGGGGTAGGCCTGGCAAGACACGATCAGCTGTCCACGCAGGCCGTTGATGAGGGGATGCATCCGTGCTCTTTCCGTGCAGGTGGTGGCGGTTATAAAGGGTTTTCCGCTGTGGATTTCTGGGTGTCGATGGCGCGTTGGATGGCGCGTTGCAGGGGCGCGTAGTGGGCGCGGATCGCTGCTTTGTACCCGGCTTCGTCGCCTGTTTCCAGGGCGCGCAGCATGTCGTGATGGGTACGGACGGTCTGGGCGATGTCTTCCTGGGGTGTCACCCCGAGGTGGGGGAGTGCTCGGGTGTAGATCTCCAGGAAGGCGCTGGCCAGCTCGCCCATGATCGTGTTGTCGACGTCTTTGAACAGCAGGGCATGGAAGGCGAAGTCCTCTTCCATGAATTCTCCGCCGGCTGCGCCGCGTCGTTCCATCTCGTCGAGCAGGGAGTGCAGTTCGCGTCGGTACTTCCCGTGGTTGCGGGCGATGAGCTCGTCGGCGACGGTGAGATCGAGTGCCATCCGGGTGTGGACGACGTCGCGTAGGGAGTGCAGGGTCTGTTCGGCGTCGAGGGAGAGCCGGAAGACCAGGCCGTTGACGAGGGGGGCGAGGGACATCTGTCCGACGTAGGTGCCGTGTCCGTGTCGGACTTCAACGATGTCCAGTGAGGCGAGGGTGCGTACGGCCTCGCGGACGGAGGAGCGGGACACTCCGAGAGCGACACACAGGTCGGCCTCGGTCGGCATGAGGTCTCCGGGCCTCAGGCCGTATTCGATGATGTACGCCTTAATCCCGTCTGCCGTGGACCAGGTGCTCGAGCGCCGGTCTGCGATAGCCATGGAGACCTCGATTCGTGAAGGGCCGCCCCGAGGTACGGGTGGATGGTGTTAATTCCATCTTGCGGTGAATGCGTGAAGAAGTTTCTCTGAGAGGAACTTTCGTGTTGGTGTGTCGACAAGGTGGATCGATGGATGGTTTAGCGGGGCAGGGAAGGCGATCTGTCGGTATTAGAAAGTTCAAGAAGGCGCTTGACCCTTCCGTGGAAGTCACCTAATGTCACGTTACATCATCGGACGTCGGATGTCCGATGTTAGGTCTTAAATTGTCTGAACAATATGTCAGGCAATCGGGCCACCAAGAGCGGTATCGGACCACCGCTACTCAGGAAAGGTGTCCATCTTGAACCTCCTCGCGCACAATTCCTCACGGCGCGGATTTCTCAAGCTGGCAGGTGCGGTGGGCCTTGCAGCAGGATTCTCGGCATCACTGTCAGCCTGCGGGCCCAAGGGCTCCAGCTCCGGCGCCGTCGACGCCAAGGTCGACGCCAAGAAGGACGGCACCATCGTCGGCGCCATTTCCTACGAGCTGGGCACCAATGGCTACGACCCCATGACGACCTCCGCAGCTCTGACCATCGCCGTCAACTGGCACACCATGGAAGGTCTCACCGAGATCGACCCGGCCACCCGGAAGACCTATGCCGCGCTCGCCAAGGAGCTCCCCGCGGCCACGTCTACCAGCGTCGACATCGCTCTGCGTGACGGTGCCACCTTCCATGACGGCACGCCAGTCACGGCGGATGACGTCGTCTTCTCCTTCGAGCGCGTCCAGGATCCGGCGAACAAGTCGCTGTACGCGCAGTTCATCCCCTTCGTCGACAAGGTCACGAAGAAGGACGAGAAGACCGTCACCATCGCGCTGAAGCACCCCACCGGACTGCTGGCTTCCCGGCTCTCGGTCGTGAAGATCGTGCCGAAGGCTGCCGCAGCAGACCGTAAAGCTTTTGATGCCAATCCAATTGGCTCCGGTCCGTGGAAGATGACGGACAACGGGGCGACCTCCAAACAGATCACCTTCGAGCGCCATGAGGCTTACAACGGCCCGCAGCCGGCTCGGGCCAAGTCCATGAAGTGGCAGATCATCCCGGATGCGGGCACCCGCACCAACGCCATGCAGTCGAAGAGCGTGCAGGCCATCGACTCGGTGCCCTATCTGTCGATCGACCAGCTCAAGGCCACTTCTCGGGTGGAATCGGTGCAGGGCTTCGGGTTGCTCTTCGCCATGTTCAACCACTCCGCCGACAACCCCTTCGCCAAGAAGGAGAACCGGCAGGCCTTCTTCTACGCCATCGACATGGAGAAGGTCGTCAAGACCGGTCTGCTCGGACAGGCCACTCCGGCGACCTGCTTCTTGCACGCCGATCATCCGCAGTACCGTAAGGCGTCCGTGGTCTACACCCACGACCAGGCCAAGGCGAAGGAGCTCTTCGCCAAGACAGGGCTCACCAAGCTCCGGCTGCTGTGTACTGATCACGACTGGGTAAAGAAATGCACGCCGGTGATTGCCGAATCGTTGAAGGAAGTCGGGATCGAGGTCGATTTCATCGAGAAGAAATCGGCAGATGTGTACAACACCATCGACGGTAAGCCTGCTGCTTATGACGTAGTCATCGCACCGGGCGACCCTTCGGTCTTCGGAAATGACCCCGACATGTTGATGCGCTGGTGGTACGGGGGTGACACCTGGACCGAGCAGCGGATGCACTGGAAGGGGCAGCCCTCCTACACCCAGGTCCAGTCCCTCCTTGACGAGGGACTCAAGGCGACCAGCGAAGATACCCAGAAAGAGGTGTGGGGGAAGCTCTTCGACCTCATCTCCGAGGAGCTCCCGCTGTATCCGCTGTTCCACCGCAAATCGCCGATGGCCTGGGACGGGTCTTCGTTGGCGGACTTCAAACCGATTGCCCTCACCGGACTCTCTTTCATGGGGGTCGGCTCCGGAAAATAGCCTGCATCAGGGATGCTGCATCCTGCATGAAGTTGTTGAGCTATAGCCGTAAAGCGTTGGGTGACATTGGTCCCTGTACAGAGGGTTCAGTACTATCCCTAACGGCTTTAGTAATAAGTCGATGATGTCGCGTCATTGCGACATCATCGACTTATTCACGGCGGTACCCACGGCCTGCGCCACGAGCGCCGCCCGCCGTCCTCTGTCTCACCTATCTGCTGCACGAAGGAGCAGACCGTGTCCAACCTGATGCGCCTCATCGGGCGTCGGCTGGTCGCGTTGCCGGTGATGATTCTCGGCGTGACGTTCTTGGTGTTCGTCGTCATGTCGTTCTCACCGTCCGACCCGGCCCGTCTCGCACTCGGCGAATCGGCGTCCCCCGACGCTCTCGCCGCCTATCGCACCGAACATGGGCTCGACAAGCCCCTACTGGTCCGATACGGACTCTTCCTCCTCGGCATGCTTCAAGGAGACCTCGGCACCACCAGCGGGAACACCCCCGTCATCAACATGGTCGCCGAGGCCTTCCCGATCACCATGCAGCTGGCCATCCTCGGCCTGATCGTCGCCGTGATCATTGCCGTCGTCTTCGGTGTCCTGGCGGCACTCCACCGCGGACGCTGGCCCGACCAGCTCATCCGGGTGCTCTCGATCATGGCCCTGGCCACCCCGTCCTTCTGGCTGGCGATCCTGCTCATCCAGAACCTCGGAACGGTTCCCGGCGGCGCAGGGCTCTTCCCCGCGCTCATCCTCACCTGGGTGCCTTTCACCCAGGACCCGGCCACCTACCTGAACAACACCTTCCTCCCGGTGTTCGCGCTGGCCACCCCCGTCGCCGGATCGCTGATCCGCGTCGTACGTACCTCCATGGTCCAAGAACTCGAGAAGGACTACGTGCGCACCGCCGTCGGATCCGGAGTGCCCTACTCCGAGGTCGTCGCGGTCAACGTGCTGCGCAACGCCCTGATCACCCCGATCACCGTCCTCGGACTGCGCATCGGATACCTGATGGGCGGCGCAGTCATCATCGAGATCATCTTCAACATCAAGGCGATGGGGCAGCTGATCCTCGACGGGGTCACCCGTAACGACGTCTTCCTCGTCCAGGGAGTGACCCTGACCGTGGCCATCGCCTTCATCGTCATCAATATCCTCGTCGACCTGCTGTACGTGCTGGTCAACCCGCGGATCAGGAGCATCTGATGCGATCCGAACTCACCTCACGGCTCGAATCGTCCCCGGGCACGAGAATCGGGGCGCTACGCACGCTGCCCCGTTCCACCCAGATCGCACTCGGCCTGATCAGCCTGATCGTCCTGATGGCCCTCGCCGCGCCCTTGGTCGCCGGCGACCCCCTGGCCACCGGGACACCGGTCCAGGCACCAGGTGGCGAGCACCTCTTCGGCACCGATGCCATCGGCCGGGACGTCTTCGCCCGCGTCGTCTGGGGCGCCCGCTCCTCACTGGTCATCGGTATCTTCGCGACCCTGGTCGCCCTGGTGGTCGCCGCGATCCTCGGCTCCGTCGCCGCCACCGGTAACCGGATCGTCTCCGAAGTACTCATGCGGCTGCTCGACATCATCATGAGCTTCCCCGGAGTCGCCCTCGCCGCGGTCTTCGTCGCCGTCTTCGGCAACTCCGTGCCCGTTCTCGTCCTGGCCATCGGCTTCCTGTACGTGCCTCAGCTCTCCCGGGTCATCCGAGCCAATGTCCTCGACCAGTTCGGCGAGGACTATGTCGCCGCCAGCAGGGTGATGGGCGCCCGGGTGCCCTACATCCTCGCCAAGCACGTGGCGCGCAACTGCATCGCTCCGATCCTGGTGTTCGCCACCGTGCTGGTCGCCGACGCGATCGTCTTCGAAGCCTCGCTGTCGTTCATCAACGCCGGTGTGAAGCCGCCGGACCCCAGCTGGGGAAACATCCTCTCCGACGGTAAGCAGGTGCTCCTGAGCGGGCACTGGTGGCCGACCTTCTTCCCCGGACTGATGATCCTGATCACCGTCCTGGCGCTGAACGTCCTCGCCGAGGGGCTCACCGACGCGATGGCCAGCCCGGCGACTCGGAAAGCCGCCGCGATCGATGCCGAGGAGAAAGCACTCGAGCAGGCCGCTGCTGCAGAGGCCGACGGCGTGCGCATGCTCGGCCTGACCGACGAGCGCACCGCCAAGGACCTGCTCTCGGTCAGCCTCAGCGCGCTACGGACCTCCGAAATGGTGCGCAGCGACCGCCTCCAGTACACGGGTCAGGCCGAACCGATTCTGCGCGTGGAGAACCTGTCGATCTCCTTCCCCTCCGCCCACGGCGACGTCGACATCGTCGACAATGTCTCCTTCGAGGTCCGCCCCGGAGAAACCATGGGCCTGGTCGGCGAGTCCGGCTGCGGGAAGTCGATCACCTCGATGGCGATCATGGGCTTGCTGCCCCAGACCGCGCGCATCTCCGGACGCATCATGATGGGCGAGCAGAACCTGCTCGAACTCGACGAGAAAGCCCACAACGAGCTGCGCGGCCACCACATGGCCATGGTCTACCAGGACGCGCTCAGCTCGCTGAACCCCTCGATGGTGGTGCGACGCCAGCTCACCCAGCTCACCCGCCGAGGTGGCACCCGCACCCCCGAAGAACTGATGGAACTGGTCGGCCTCGACCCCAAGAGGACCCTCAGCTCCTACCCGCACGAGCTCTCCGGCGGCCAGCGCCAGCGCGTCCTCATCGCCATGGCGCTCACCCGGAACCCGCAGCTCATCATCGCGGACGAGCCCACCACCGCCCTCGACGTCACCGTGCAGCAGCAGGTCGTCGACCTGCTCAATGAGCTGCGTGAACAGCTCGGCTTCGCGATGGTCTTCGTCAGCCACGACCTCGCACTGGTCGCCCAGCTGGCCCACCGGATCACCGTCATGTACGCCGGACAGGTCGTCGAACAAGGCGCCACCCGGGCCATCCTGACCAACCCGAAGCACGAGTACACCCAGGGGCTTCTCGGCTCGGTGCTCTCCATCGAGTCCGGTTCACGCCGTCTCTACCAGGTGCCGGGCACCGTGCCCAGCCCCGCCGAGTTCGTCTCCGGCGACCGCTTCGCGCCCCGCTCCTCGTACCCGACCATCGGCCTGGGCGAGAAGCCTTACCTGCGCAAGATCTCCGATGAACTCGGCACCGACGTCGACCACCTCTACGCGACCACGAACGCCCTGGAGGCAGTGCTGAAGGGAGAACGCCGATGAACACGCCGTCGGAGAAGAGCGAGGCCTACGAGGAGTACGACGGCTACGACGAGTACGCCACGTGGGAGCCAGAGCCGGAAGCCCCCGCCGACCAGGGTGAACCGGATGCAGATCCGCTACTCGAACTGCGCGGAGTGCAGGTCGTCCACCGCTCCCGCAGCAGCACCTTCCTCAAGCCCGAACGAGTCCAGGCCCTGCGCGGCGTCGACTTCCGGGCCTACCGCGGGGAGACCGTCGGAATCGTTGGTGAATCTGGCTGTGGCAAAACGACACTCGCCAGGGTGATGGTCGGCCTGCAGGCGCCCACCAAGGGTGAGGTCCACTTCAGGGGCGCACCCATGAAACACAACGCCAACGCGCGCCGTGTGCTGGGACGCACCGTCTCCATGGTCTTCCAGGACCCCTCGACCGCGCTGAACCCCCGCATGATCGTCCGGGAACAGCTCCTCGACCCGCTACGGGTCCACGGCATCGGTGACGAGAACTACCGCAGACACCGGGTCGAAGAACTGATGCACCTGGTCGGCCTGCCCCTGTCCGCCCTCGACGTCCTGCCCCGGCAGATCTCCGGTGGACAACGTCAACGTGTCGCGATCGCGCGGGCGCTCGCTCTCGACCCCGAACTGATCATCGCGGACGAGCCCACGTCAGCGCTCGACGTCTCGGTGCGGGCCCAGGTGTTGAACCTGCTCACTGACCTGAAGAACGAACTGGGTCTGGGATTGGTGTTCATCTCCCACGACATCAACACGGTGCGCTATATCTCCGACCGGATCGCCGTGATGTACCGCGGCGGCATCGTCGAATCAGGTCCGGCTGAACGACTCTTCCACGATCCCCGTGGCGAGTACACCCGTTCCTTGCTGCTCTCCACCCCCTCGCTACTGAACCATGACCCGGAACCTTGGGAGGACAAGTGAACTCGCCTTTCCGCGGCGTCATTCCGCCGCTCGTCACACCGTTGACGGCCAGCGGTGAACTCGACCTGGCCTCCCTGGAGCGACTCATCGCCAGATTGCTCGACGGTGGGGTCCACGGCATCTTCGCCCTCGGATCCTCCGGCGAAGTGGCCTTCTTCGACGACGACATGCGTGCCCGGGTCCTCGATGCCGTGACCGGCATCGTCGCCGACCAGGTCCCGGTCCTCGCCGGATGCATCGACATGCAGACCCACCGGGTCATCTCCCACGTCCGAGCGGCAGAGAAAGCCGGGGTCGCCGGCGTCGTCGTCACCGCGCCCTTCTACGCCATCACCGGCCCCGAAGAGGTCCGCCACCACTTCACCGCCATCGGAGAAGCGGCGAATGTCCCTGTGCTGGCCTACGACATCCCGGTCTGTGTCCACACGAAGCTCAGCCCGGAGATGCTGATGGACCTGGCTCAGAGCGGGGCCATCGTCGGGGTGAAGGACTCTTCCGGAGACGACGTCTCCTTCCGCCGTCTCGCCCTGCAGAACCGGACTCTGGGGGAGCCTCTCGCCCTGTTCACCGGGCATGAGGTCGTCGTCGACGGTGCCTACCTGTCCGGCGCACACGGCTGCGTCCCCGGGCTGGGCAATGTCGACCCCGCCGGGTACGTGCGACTGCACACCGCAGCCCAAGCCGGAGACTGGGAGCAGGTCCGTCTGGAACAGGACCGGCTCGCCCAGCTGATGGAGATCGCTTTCGCCCCCGTCGGCAAGGTCGGCCCCGCAGCAGGAGTCGGCTCGTTCAAGACGGCGCTGCACCTGCTGGGTGTCTTCGACACCAACACGATGAGCGCACCGATGACGGCCTTGGAAGGATCCAATGTCGACGCGGTGCACGATGTGCTCTGCCGGGTCGGGCTTCTCTAAGAAACCGCTCCACCTCCGACGAAAGCCAGGACGATGAACGACTCACCGATGTCCACAGCGGAGCTCACCCTCGCCGTGGACATCGGCGGGACCAAGATCGCCGCAGCCCTCGTCGACCCCGCCGGTCGGATCCTCGACCGTCGGGGGGCCCGCACTCCCGCCGAGAGCGGGGCCGCAGCCGTCCTCGACTGCGCACTGGACCTCGGTCGAGAAATCACCGCCGGGCACCGGATCGACGTCGTCGGGATCGGATCAGCCGGAGTCATCGACCCCTGCACCGGCACGGTCACCCATGCCACCGATGCCCTGCCCGGCTGGCCCGGAACACCTCTGGCCAAGGCCTTCGCCCACGCCTTCGCCGTTCCTGCCCGTGCCCTGAACGACGTCCACGCCCACGCGCTGGGCGAAGCCCGCTACGGCGCGGGACGAGGACACCGCTCGATGTTGCTCGTCGCCGTCGGCACCGGCATCGGCGGCGCACAGGTCATGAACGGTTCGGTCCTCTTCGGCGAACATTTCGTCGCCGGACATATCGGCCACCTCGCTGCACCCGAAGCCCAAGGCATCCGCTGCAGCTGCGGACGCGACGGCCACCTCGAAGGACTGGCCTCCGGTCCGGGGATCCTCGCAGCCTTCCGGAGAGCCGGCGGAGAAGCCGAGGACACCCGTGCCGTCGTCGCCCTCGCGTCCCGCAGCACAGCACAGACCGAGGACCCGTCAGCCGCCCTCGCCGCCCGCACCCTGGACATCTGTGGCCGCGCCACCGGACGAGTCATCGGCGGCCTTGCGAACATCCTCGACCCGGCAGTGATCATCCTCACCGGAGGTGTCGCCGACATCGGTGAGACCTGGTGGCGATCGGTCCGTGAAGGCATGGCGGTCGAGGCGATGGACGCCGTCGCCGACACCCCGCTGCTGCCCGCCAGCGCAGGACAGGACGCTGCACTTCTCGGCGCAGCGGTTTTCGCTCAAGACCGGCTATCCGGGGTTGGCTGAGCACCTCGACGCACCCGGCCACTGACCGAGAAAAGGCCGTCAGGCCCTACGACCAGGTCGTATTCGCCTTCGCCATCATCTCAGTCCTCGTCCTCGGTCGAGGTGCGTTCGCCGTGCGTCCCCGGCCGCGGTGCCCAGGGACGCTCCACCGAGGAACGCACCACGATCAACTTGTCCCCCCGTTGCACCTGTCCTACCGAGGGCTCGAAGTAGTACATCAAATCGCCGTCCCGGATCACCGCGATCACCCGGTCGGCCAACATCGTCGGACGTGAACCGACTTCACTGGCCAGGGCGTCCCGTTGCGCCATCTCGATCCCCTCACCGTGGGTGATGAGATCTTCCAGGACCACGCCCAACTGCGGGGAAACCGCAGAGCTGCCCAGCATCCGGCCCGCTGAATCGGCCGAGACGATCACCGAATCCGCGCCACTCTGCTTCATCAATGCCGCATTGTTGTGATCACGCACCGCAGCTGCGATGAACACCGAAGCATTCATCCGGCGGATCGTCAACGAGATCAGGATGTTCGTGTCGTCACGTTCGGTCGCCAGGATCACCCGGTCGGCTTTTTCGATGCCTGCCCTGGACAACACCTCACGGCGGGTCGCATCTCCGGCCACCACCGCATGTCCATCGGCCAGCGCATCCAGCCGGGCCTCCTCGCTGGCATCCACCACCACGATCTCGTCCCTGCGCCGACCACTGCTGATCAAGGTCGCTGCCGCGCTCCGGCCCTTGATCCCGTAACCGACCAGCACGACGTGCTTGTTCATCCGTTTCCTCCAACGCGAGACACGAAGTTCGTGACGGCTCTCCGCAGCGAGCACCTCCAAGGTCGTGCCGATCAGCAACACCAGAAAGATGATGCGAGCCGGCGTCACCACGAAAGCGTTGATCAGCCGGGCCATATCGGTGGCTGGGGCGATATCGCCGTACCCGGTGGTGCTCAGAGTCACCGTGACGTAATAGATGGCATCGCTGAGGCTGATGCCATCCCCATTGGCATCGCGGTAGCCGTCGCTGTCCAGGTAGACCACCAACACCGTGCCCACCAGAATCGCTAGAGCCGCGCCCAACCGGTGCGCCAAGCGGCGCCACGGGGAGGCGACTTTCTCCGGGAGGGTCACCCCACGGGCGACGTCGTCATCGGTGAGGGATACCGGCCTCTCGGTCACCGTGTTGTTTCCTCCGGTTCGACAGCAAGATCCTGCGGGATGGTCCTGGTATCCACCGGGGCCCCGGACAGATACGCAGCGCGCGCCAATACATTACTGGCGACAGAGGATACGACGAGCAAAGCAGCCAAAGTGGCTAGAAGCTTCGCCAGATCCACTGCGTCGAAACCGACCTGGGCGGTGCGATGCAGATAGCCGGCGATGACGATCAGGGGTAGCCCCAGACCGGTCGCTGGGCTGAGCACATTGATGCGGGAGATCGCATCGCCCTCGCGCATCATCGCGATGGCGCTGACCAGGACGAAGAACGATCCCACCATGCTCAGGGCTGGGACCAACCAGGAGACGACGATGTTCATCGATGCCCCCGGGTGATGATGCGGGCCAGTGCAATCGTGGCGAGGATGCCCAGCAGGGACGCCAACAGCGCAGCGTCGACCACCGCTGCTGAATCACTCAGGATGCCCAAGAGCACCAGCAAACCGATCCCGGAGAAGAAGACGAGGTCACCGACCACGGCTCGGCTGGCGCCATCGGTAGCGGTCGCGACCCGGTACAAGCCGATGAGGACGGCCAGGCTCAGAACCGCGGCAGCCACCCAGATGCCGATCATCATCGGGCTCCTCCCTCGTCGAGGTGATCTTTGTCGACGGGCTCGGCAGGCAAGGCCGCGACACGTTCGCCGGGGGCGTGGATCGGGGCAGGGATCTCCCGACCACGGGTGGCACGCAGCAGACGGGTCTCCATGCCACGTAACTCGTCCAGTACCGCTTCGCGCCCGCCGGAGAACAGCGCATGCACGAAGAGGGTCGGCGGGACCTCATCGTTGCCGGCGGCCGTGCCGACCACGAGAGTTCCCGGGGTGATCGTGATCGAGGAGGCCAAGGCGGTCACCTCGAAGTCCGAACGGCAACGTAGCGGAAACTCGACGATCGCCGGCGAGGAGAGTCTCCGCGGCGACAGTGCGGCCCGAGTGATCCGCCACGAACCGGCAAGGACTTCACGGACCAGGAAGAACAGATAGCTGAGGACGTACCAGGCTTTCATCGCAGTACCTCCTCCACGTAGAGACGGACATCGGTCAGCCCGGACGCAGCGTCCTGAGCCACCGGGAAAAGCCAGCCTGCTGCGAGGAACATCCCCACGGACAGGATCATCATGACCACACCGGGCGCAGCCAGACGAGCCGAGACACGGTGTCCCGCAGGCACGGGGACCAGCTCGCCGCGTCCGGTCCGTTCGTCGTCCGGGCGGTACTGCTCCATCGGCTTGCCCCAGAACACGTCGTCCCAGAGCCGTTGCAGCGCGAGCAGAGAGGCCAAGGAAGCCAGGACGACGACGGCGATGATCGACCAAGCCAGCAGAGGATCACGACCGGTGAGTTCTGCGACGGATTGCAGGATCCCGATCTTCCCCCACATTCCGGAGGTCGGCGGTAGACCGACCAGGGAGAACAGCCCGAGGACCATCGCCCCGGCCACCACCGGGTCACGGTGCAGGAGCCCGTTCAACCGGTCGTACCGGCCGCTGCCGTAGGTGTGTTCGATGGCCCCGGCGCTCATCAGCAGTGCTGACATGGTGACGACGTGGTGGGCCAGATAGAACAGGCCCGCCGCCAGCGAGGCCGACGACATGACGACCAGGCCGATGAGGATGTGCCCCACCCCGGCGACCATCTGGAAGGCCAGGGCCGAGCGGATTCGTCGCTCACCGATGGTCGAGACCGAACCGACCACGACGGTCAGCAGCACCACGACGGCGAAGACCCACATCCAGGGAGCCGGGCGGCCGCCGTAGGTCACCGAGTAGATCCGGTAGAGGGCGTACAGGGCGACCTTGGTGTGCAGCCCGCTGAAGAGTGCCATCACCCCGGCGGAGGTCGCCGGGTAGGCGCGGGGCAGCCAACCATGTACTGGCACCACCCCTCCCTTGATGGCCAGGGCCAGCAGCACCACCACGACGGCGGCGCCGACCCGCGGGTCCTCTCCTGCGCGCCCGGCCAGCGCAGCCAGATTCGCGGTTCCGCCGACCCCGTACACGAGCCCTACGCCCATCAACAGGAAGGTGCTGGTCACCAGGTTGACCAGGATGAAAAGGCGAGCGATACCGAGTCGACGCCAGTTGCCGCTCACCGCGATCAGAGCGTAGGAGGGCAGCAGCATCACTTCGATGAAGACGAACAGGTTGAACAGGTCAGCGGTCAGCAGCGCACCGTTCACACCTGCGCTGAGCATCAAGGCCAGCGAGGGCACGAAACGGTAGCGATCTTCGCCGGTCGAGGTCAGGAACCAGCAGCTTGCCGCGGTGGACACCCCGGTCACCACGATCATTGCCGCAGCAAGGGTGTCGGAAGCGAACGGGATGGCGATCCCGGCGACATAGCCGCCGACACCGTGCGCGATCACGGGGGTGCCGCGATGTTCCACGATCAAGGTCAGACCGCCGACTGCGGAGGCCAGCGGGACGCCGATCATCAGGAGACGTTCCAGCCACATCTGCCGCCAGACCACGGTCAGCGCGGCGGCGGCGAGCGGGACCGCCACGAAGAGCGGCAGTGCAGCTGCGGTCATGAGTCGTGGGTCTCTCCGGTCGAAGGCATCAGATGGGTGTCGTCGTTATGTCCCAGGACGGCGAACATCAGCATGATCACGGTGACGGCCAGGGTGATCACGATGGCCGTCAGGACGAAGGCCTGGGGAAGCGGGTCGGCCATGGCGGACAGCTCGGTCCGGTCGGACAGCGGCTCGCCGCGCCAGGCGGGCACTCCGGCGGTGAGCAGGACGAAGTTTCCGGCGTGGCTCAGCAGCCCGATTCCGAAGATGGCGCGGACCATGCTTCGCTGCAACACCAGGTAGGTGCCTCCTGCGGCCAGGACGGCCACTGTCAGCGCGAGGATCATCGTCCGACCTCCTTGGGCTGGCGTCCGGTGGCCAGATGGTCGGTGCCGACGCCGACCCGTCGTCCGGAGGGCGCGGCTTCACCGCGCACTGTGTCGAGGGGACCGCTCAGTTCACCTTCGACGGCTTCGTCGACCCGTTCCCGGGTGTCTTCGCCACCGGCGTGGTCGGTGCTGGCAGCGGAGGTGCCCAACAGGTTGAAGGCCACCATGACCAGGCCCAGCACGGCTGCGTAGACACCGACGTCGAACAGCATCGACGTGGTCAGATGCGCGGACCCCAGATGACCGACGATGGGGTCGAGGAAGGACCCCTCGACGACGAGCCCCCAGACCCCGGTGGCGACGGCGACGAGGATTCCGCCGCCGATCAGGCGCAGCGGAAGCCGGGGACGTCCGAGCTGGCGGTCGCGGGAGGTCGACAGATAGGCCAATCCGATGGTGGCCGATCCGACGAGGGCGGCGATGAAGCCGCCGCCGGGTTCGTTGTGGCCGCGCATGAAGATCAACAGCGACAGCAACACCAGCAGGGGAGTGACCAGCCGCAGCATCAACTGCATGGGCAGCACATTGCTCCACGCCTCGGTGATGGCTCGGTGGGCGGTCGTTCCCGGGGCGCGCAGCTGGGGTTGGGCCGCGTCCTGTCCGGCTTTTCTCGACGGGCGGTCGGCGAGATCGGGGTCGAGGTGCCGGTCACGCACGGTGGAGAGCACCGCGACGAGAACGACTCCGGCCATGCCGAGGACGGACAGCTCACCGAGGGTGTCCAAGGCCCGGAACTCCACCAGGATGACGTTGACGATGTTGGCTCCGCCGGACAGGTCGAGGGTTTCACGTTGGAAGTAGGAGGCGACGTCGCCATGTTCCCGCCGACCGTTCAGCACGAAGGTTGCTGCGCCTGCAGCGAGCCCGACGCCCAAGGCCAGGACTACAGCGACGCGGCGCTGCCTTGGCGGGTGTTCGCCGAAGTTCAGCGGGAGTTTCTGCAGCACCAGCATCATCATCACGACGGTGAGCGTCTCTACGAGCAGCTGTGTGAGGGTCACGTCGGGTGCGCCCAGCGCGAGGATCTGCACGGTGCACAGGGCGCCGACCGCAGACAGCGAGACGACCGCGGCGAGACGGCTGGTGGCCCGGCAGACGCCGATCACGGCGGCGGTGACGAGCCCGGCGAGCAGGACGTCGACGGGGCGGGTGCTTCCAGCGGGTGTCGGAGGCAGCCCGACGGCTCCGGTGGCAGCGGTGAGCGCAGGCAGGGTGACCGCCACGAAGGCGGCGAGCAGCAGGGCCACGTGACGTGACGGGTAGTCGACGGCGAGGGGGCGCACCCAGGTCTCGCCGAGCCGGGTGAGTCCGCGGGTCAGTGCGCTGATCGCGGCCGGTCCGTCCCAGGGGAGGCTGGGATGTTCGAGCCGTGGCCAGAGGGAACGCCGGGTGGCGACGACGGCTCCGCCCAGGGCGAAGATCACCAGCGTTGCGCCCAGTTCAGCGGTGACCCCATGCCACAGGGAGAGGTGCACGCTGCTTCCGGCGCCGGGCAGGGCTGCTTCGGCGGCACGGCTGACAGGTAGGTCGAGCAGTCCGACGGCTGCACCCAGTGGAAGCCCGACCAGGATGGGCAGTGATGCGGGCAGGAGCAGGCTCTTCTCGACGGGCTCGATCGGCCGGTCGCCCTGACCGTCGACGAATCCTCCGAAGACGATCTTGGTGCAGTAGGCGAAGGTGAGCACGCTGGACGCGACAGCGGCGCCCATCGCGACCGGCCCGGCCCAGGACGGCCCAGGGGCGGAGAGCAGCCCGGTCAGCAGGCTTTCTTTCGATGCGAAGCCCAGCATGGGGGGGATGCCGGCCATGCTGGCGCATCCGAGGGCGGTGACGGTGAAGGAAACCGGCATGGCCCGATAGAGCTGGGGGAGTCTGCGCAGGTCGCGGGTGTGGGTTGCGTGGTCGATGACGCCGACCATCATGAAGAGACCTGATTTGAACAGCGCGTGGGCGATGGTGTGCAGCACGGCCGCGGTGATGGCGGCTGCGGTGCCGACGCCGATGGTGGCGACGAGCAGCCCGAGCTGGCTCACGGTGGAGTAGGCCATGAGCTTTTTCAGGTCGGTCTGCTGGAGGGCGAACCAGGCTCCGAGCGCTGCGGTGACCAGTCCCACGCCGATCAACAGGATGTTCCAGATCGGGACGTGGTGGAAGGCAGGTGTGAAGCGCAGCAGGAGGAAGATCCCTGCTTTGACCACAGCCGCGGCATGCAGGTATGCGCTGACCGGGGTGATGGCCGCCATCGCGTCGGGCAGCCATATGTGGAAGGGGAACTGGGCCGACTTGGTAAAACCTGCGATGGCGACCAAGGTGGCCACCGTCGCGGCGAAGGCCGGGTCGTCGTGCCAGACGGTGTGCGAGAGCGCGGCGGAGAGCGAGCCGGTGCGGGTGCGTTGGGCGATCAGCGCGATAGCGATGAGTAGGGAGAGCCCACCGGTGAAAGTGATGAACAGGGTGCGCATCGAGGCTTGTTCCCCGGCGTGACCGGAGCGGGCGATGAGCAGGAAGGACGCGATGCTGGTGAGCTCCCAGCACAGGAAGAACCAGATGAGGTTGTCGGCGAGGACGAGCCCGAGCATGGCCAGGGTGAACATGGTCATGACCAGGTAGAAGCTGGTCTGTGGGCCGGATCCCAGGTAGCGGGTGGAGTAGGCGAAGACGACGGCTCCGATGAGCAGCGCGATCAGCGCGAAGATGATGCCCAGGCCGTCTGCTCGGAGAGCGATGTCCACTCCGAGGGCTGGTACCCAGGATGCGCGCCAGGTGGGATTCTCCCCCTTCATGACGGCGGTGACCGCAGGCCAGAGGGCGGCGGTCGAGATCAGGTAGAGGCCGGCGAGGGGCCATCCTGCAGCGCGTCCGAGGCGGGCGCAGGCCGCGGGCGCGATGAGGACGGCCACGGCGAGCGTGAGCAGCGTCCACACCAAGGGCATGCGGGGTCCTTCCGGGTCGTCGTTCGTGACATGGGTTACGGGGACGAAAGCGGCGGCCCGAGGTTGTCGTTGGGTGAGCGGCCCCTCGTACGTGCAGGATCTCCGACGGTTTCTGTCGATGCATGCTGCTTTTTCAGCGTACCGGCCGGGTCGGCTGACCTGGGTCTGTGCGTCGGAGGCGAACGACAGGCGTCCTTGTTCCTGCCGGTACGGGGGGTGGCCGGGCGAAATGTCCCAGGAGCTGGGTCGGTGTCCATCCGGCTCGTGGACTCTGTCGGTCTCATGACCGGGCCTGGGGTGCGGTGCGGGGTGTCCAGGGCCGTGATCATCGGCCGGTCCTCCCCGGCCGCCGATGGCGTGGTCCGGGGCTTCGCTCAAGGTTGGCCGGTTAGTGTGGCGCATATGACCGTTCGACTTGCCCGCCTGGGAATCCTGATGTGTCTGCCTTTGGCTCTGGTCTCGTGCGCGGATTCGGCCTCGCCGTCGAAGTCCTCGTCGAGTTCTTCTGCCGGGACGGGAGGAGCGACGGCCTGCCCGGCGGCTGACGGCTCATCGGCCAAGAAAGCCGCTTTCGATGCTGCCCCGCCGATGTGTATCGACCCGGCGAAGACCTATACCGCGACGGTGTCGACCGACGTAGGTGACTTCGAGGTGGCACTGGACCCGAAGAAGGCACCGAAGACGGTGAACAACTTCGTGGTGTTGGCGCGATACCACTTCTACGACGGAGTTGACTTCCACCGGGTGATGCCCTCTTTCGTGGTGCAGGGCGGTGACCCGCAGGGGACGGGGCGGGGCGGTCCGGGATATCAGTTCGCGGATGAACTTCCTGAGGCCGGCGCCTATGAGGTCGGCTCGTTGGCGATGGCCAATGCCGGGCCGAATACGAACGGCAGCCAGTTCTTTGTGGTGACCGGGCCTCGAGGGGTGGGCCTGCCGCCGCTGTACACCCTTTTCGGCAAGGTCACTTCCGGGATGGATGTGGTGCAGAAGATCGAGAAGGACGGTTCGGAGTCGGGTACGCCGACGAAGAAGCACAAGATGACGAAGGTGACGATCACGGAGAAGTGATCGCCCTACGTGGCGGGGTCGGGTCCGGGTGTTCCGCGAGGCGCCCGGGCCCTTGTGCGTTCTGGGGCAGGGCGCTGGCTGGGTGCTCTGTGGCGCGACGAGCGGTCGACAGCTGCCGAATATGCCCTTTTTCAACCTTTTGTTCAGCTGGGTTTCGCCCTGACCCTTTTTGTCTGGATGACTCGGTACTATCGCGAATAACTTTTAGCCTCAGTAAGTTTCGTGAACTTATGAGGATTTCGCCGTGGTGTGGGGCAGCTGTGCGCCCGAGCGAGACAGGGGGACGACCGTGACGGAGATCGCCGGTGCTGGCTACAGCCTCCAGCTACCCGACGGATCGACCTGCGCCCGACGCCGAGAGGACTTCCTCGCTGCGCAGCCATGGCCCCATCTCGTCCTCGACGACCTCGTGCCTCGACAACTCGCTCTGGACGCCTACGAACAAGAATGCCGACGTATCCACCGGCTGGACCGACTCAGCGGACACGGCAACAGGAAATCCTCGGCCCCTGACGGTTTCGGCCCGGCCGCCAGCCAGATCCTCCAGATCCTCGACAGCCCGGAGATGGTGGACTTCCTCGAGCAACTCACCGGCATCTCCGGACTGGAACCCGACCCGGGACGCGCCTGGGCCGGGCTGCACGTCAGCCTGCCCGGTGACTACCACTGGCTGCACCGCGACTTCATCCGGCATCCCGACGACGCACGCTGGCACCGGGTCACCGTGATCCTCTATCTCAACCCCAGCTGGCCCGAAGACTACGGCGGACAACTCGAACTATGGGCGCCCTCCGGTGCCACCCCCACCACCGTGATCTCCCCGGTCGCTCCGACCGCAGTGGTCTTCGAGAACAGCTCGGTCGCCATCCACGGTATGCCGGAACCGATCAACTGCCCCGACGGCCTTGCCCGAATGTCCCTGGCCGCCTACTACTACACCAGGGAAGCGCCGCCTCGCCGTGGCCGCTACCACCCGTTGATCCGGCGGCCCCGACGCCCGCAGGATCCGCTCCAGCGAGGTCACGCGCCGTTCTCCGAGATCGTCGAAGGATTGGACCTCCGCGCGAAGGAGTTCGCCCACAGCCTCCAGCGTCGGCGACGTGCCCCGGACGCCACTGAACGTGCGACGACCCTGAACTGAGTTGCCCTGTCATGCAGAGACGGGCACCAGGAGAACCCGGCGCCCGCCCCTCATCCACACGATTCAGGCCTTGACCTGGTCCACCGCATCACACCGGGTCGTCGACTCGATCAGCGCCTTCAACGTCGCTGGATCCGACGAATCACCGTGCACGCCCATGGCCAGACCCAACATGAACGAACCCACGGGTGCCATCGGACGCTCCAGATCGTGCGCGATGGTCTTCGTGAGGTCGTGGATGGCG
Source organism: Austwickia chelonae (assembly GCF_003391095.1). Lineage (NCBI taxonomy): Bacteria > Bacillati > Actinomycetota > Actinomycetes > Micrococcales > Dermatophilaceae > Austwickia > Austwickia chelonae. The sequence continues at coordinate 223,908 of NZ_CP031447.1, forward strand.
TGGATGTCCACCAGGCCCGCATCGACGTTCAACAGAGCAGCGGTCTGTTCGACCCAGGTCTGCCAGCGGGCTTCTGTCTCATTCAAGTCGTTCATGCTCTCTTCCTTCCCAGCCGTGGTGGTCAACGCTGCCGAAGCTCCGGACGCGACTCCCAGCCGCGGCGTGGTGCCTGGGTACCCACGCCTGTCCCCGGGCGCCGGTCCGCCGAGCGGTACACCACGTACGGACGGGTCAGATAACCCACCGGCGCTGAGAAGACGTGCACCAACCGGGTGAAGGGCCACAGCGCGAAAAGAACACAGGCCACCAAGGTGTGCAGTTGGAAACCGAGCGGAGCCTGCGCCATCAGGTCGGCATCGGGCCGGAAGGTCAGGAACTGGCGGTACCAGATGGAGACCCCGTCCCGGTAGTTGTAATGCTCCGGCAGCGGCCCAGGGTTGTTGATGCCCGGTGCCAGCCACCCGAGGGTGTTCGACAGGCCCAGCAAGATCGTCACCCCGAGGAAGACGTACATGACCTTGTCCATCGGCGTGGTCGCGGAGAACACCGGCCCGGTCGTCCGGCGACGGTAGATCAGGATCGCCAGGCCACCCAAGGTGAGGAAACCGGCCAGCAGACCGACCGACACCGCCAGGAAGTGATAGATCTCCTGGCTGATACCGACCGCCTCGGTCCACGACTTCGGGATGAGCAGACCCATCACGTGACCGAGCACCACGAACAGGATGCCGAAATGGAACATCGGCGACCCCCAGCGCAACAACCGGTCTTCGTACAGCTGGCTGCTACGCGTCGTCCAGCCGAACTGGTCGTACTTGTAACGCCAGAAGTGACCGACGACGAAGGCGGTCAGACAGATATAGGGGAAGACCACCCACAGCAGGGTGTTCATGAGCGGGCTCCTTCAGGGGCGGGCAGATCGGTCCAGTTCAGGTCGTCCGCCGGGTTCGGGTTCAGGCGGGGGTCGATCTCATAAGGGGCCAGGCCGACATCTTCAGTGGGCGGGCCCTCGGCGACGAGCCGGGCCACAGCCTCCTGCTCCTCACCGTCCAACGGGGGCAGAGTCGCGCAGACCGCCACCACGGCGTCGGCCCACCTCGACCCGGCGTCGAGCAGCGCCAACCGCAGGACCTCCACACCCGCCCGGTGGTTCAACACCAAGGAAAGCGCAGCCTGCAGATCGACCGTGGCGCCGAACTCCAGGACCACTGCGAGATGGTCGGGCAGCTCGGCATCCGCATCGGACAGTTCGACACCGGCATGCCGGTACGCCTGTTTGAACTGCACCAGAGCCACCCCACGCTTACGGGTGTCGCCATAGGCGAAGTACGTCAGATAAGGCGCACACCGACGGGTGTAGTCGAAAGTGGCGACATAGTCACGACGGATCCGTTCCAGATCGCCACCGGCGAGATCGTCGACGAGTCGACGCAGCGGCTCCCGCACCGCGGCAGGCAGCTGGTCGATCACCCCGGTGAGGACCGGGAGATGACCGAGCATCTGATCGTCCGGATAACCGATGAGGACCGAAGCGCACTGCCAAGTCGCCCGGATCTGCTCCTCAGTCATCGGTAAGGTGCCGCTCTTACGACGGCGCAAAGCCAATCTCATCGTCGCTCACCGACCGCGTCACCGACCGCGTCACCGGGCGGGAAAATACCCTCGGGCATGCCCTTGCCGTCCCAGTTCAACAGGTTGATCCGGCCCTTGCCGGTCGGAGTGGTCACATCGGAGGTCTGCCGGGCCTGCAACATCCGGAAGTTCTCCACCGCGATCGGCTCGACCGACCCCGAACCTTCACCGAAGACTCCCTGCGGTCCGGTCTCATAGGCCGCCACATCACAGGTGGTGGCAAGCTCCTCGAGGCTGTGAGCCTGCTCGGCATGCGCAGACGGGATGACATAGCGGTCGTCGTACTTCGCCAAGGCCAACAGACGGAACATCTCGTACATGTCCTCCTCGGACATGCCGACACTCGCCGGGATCTCCGGGTTCGGGTCCCGCCCCAGGTTGATATCCCGCATGTACGAACGCATCGCCGCCAACTTGCGCAGCACGTCATCGACCGGTGCCACATCACCGGCGGTGAACAGGTTCGCCAAGTACTCCACCGGGATCCGGAGCGCCTCGATCGCTGCGAACAGGTTCTCGCTGTCCTCAGCGTCGAAACCGGTCTCCCGGATGACGTCGACCACCGGCGACAGCGGCGGGATGTACCAGACCATCGGCATCGTCCGGTACTCCGGGTGCAGCGGCAAAGCCACCTTGTAGTCGTTGATCAGCTTGTAGATCGGCGATTTCTGCGCCGCGACGATCCAGTCACCGGGAATCCCTGCTCGTTCGGCCTCGGCGACGATCCTCGGATCATGCGGGTCCAGCAGGACCTTCCGCTGAGCTTCGTACAACTCGTGCTCCGGCGCGCTCGCCGCTTCCAGCACGGCATCCGCGTCGTAGAACACCAGGCCGATGTACCGCAGCCGACCCACACAGGTCTCCGCGCACACCGTGGGAATGCCGACCTCGATCCGCGGGAAGCAGAAGGTGCACTTCTCCGCCTTGCCCGTCTTGTGGTTGAAGTAGACCTTCTTGTAAGGGCATCCGGTGATGCACATCCGCCATCCGCGGCACTTGTCCTGATCGACCAGGACGATGCCGTCCTCGGTGCGCTTGTAGATCGCACCGGACGGGCAGGATGCCGCGCAGCTCGGGTTGAGGCAGTGCTCGCAGATGCGAGGCAGGTAGAACATGAAGGTCTTCTCGAATTCGAAGGCGACCTTGTCCGCGATGCCTTTGAGCATCACGTCCTTGTGCGCGGTCTCCTTCGAACCACCCAGATCGTCGTCCCAGTTCGCCGACCACGAGATGTTCATCGGCTTGCCCGAGATCAACGAGTGTGGGCGAGCGACGGGGAAGTGCTTCTGCGCCGGAGCGTTCAGCAAGGTCTCGTAGTCGTAGGTCCACGGCTCGTAGTAGTCGTCGATCGACGGCATCTTCGGGTTGGAGAAGATGCTCATCAGCTTCTTCCACCGGCCGCCGGCCTTCAGCTTCAGGCGGCCGTTCTTGCCGAGCTCCCAGCCGCCCTTCCACTCCTCCTGGTCCTCGTACCGCCGTGGGTATCCCAGACCCGGACGGGTCTCGACATTGTTGAACCAGACGTACTCGGTGCCGGTGCGGTTCGTCCACGCCTGTTTGCAGGTGACCGAACAGGTGTGACACCCGATGCATTTGTCGAGGTTCATCACCATCGCCATCTGGGCCATGATGCGCATGACTGTTGCCTCTCCTCGTTCTGGGTGTCAGTACTGCACGTTCTGCGAACGCTTGCGGATCATCGTGACTTCGTCCCGGTTGTTCCCGGTCGGGCCGATGTAGTTGAAGAAGTAGGCGAGCTGGGCGTACCCGCCGATGATGTGCGTGGGCTTGACCATGATCCGCGTCATCGAGTTGTGGATACCGCCACGACGGCCGTTGTGCTCGGTCAGCGGCACGTCGATCAGCCGGTCCTGGGCGTGCGGCATGTACACCGTGCCCTCAGGCATCCGGTGGGTGACCACGGCCCGGGCCGCGACCACACCATTACGGTTGACCGCCTCGATCCAGTCGTTGTCACGAATGCCGATCTTGTCGGCGTCCTTGTCACTCATCCAGATCGACTGGCCACCACGGCCCAGGGAGAGCATGAACAGGTTGTCCTGGTACTCGGAGTGGATCGACCACTTGTTGTGCGGGGTCAGGTAACGCACGGAGACGGCGACTCCCTGACCGCCTTCCTGGTCGACCTCTCCCAGTGCACGTTCGCCGAAGAGCTGGGTCATGTTGAGCGGAGGGCGATAGGTCGGCAGTCCTTCGCCCATCTTCTGCATCCAGTCGTGGTCGACGTAGAACTGCATGCGGCCGGTCAGGGTGTGGAAGGGCTTGAGCCGTTCGATGTTGATGGTGAACGGGCTGTACCGGCGGCCACCGGTCTCCGAACCGGACCACTCCGGGGAGGTGATCACCGGCACCGGTGCGTTGACCGTGTCGGCGAAGGTGATCAGCTTGCCCTCGTTCTCCGCCGCGAGATCGTGCATCACGTTGCCGCAGCGCTTCTCCTGGGTCTTGAAACCCTGGGTGGCGAAGTGGCCGTTGGTGGTGCCGGAGAGAGCCATGATCGTCTCGGCGACGTTCACCGAGCTGTCCAGGCGAGGCTGTCCGTCGGCGATGCCGCCGCGGACGACACCGTTCTTGTGACGCAGGTAGTCGACCTCACGCCGGACGTCGTAGGTGATGCCCTTGGTGGTGTTGCCCAGTTTCTCGAAGAGCGGCCCGACGCTGGTCATCTTCGCGTAGGTCTGGGTGTAATCGCGTTCGACGACGGCGAGCACCGGCATGGTCTTCCCGGGGATCGGCTCGCACTCGCCGGCTTTCCAGTCCTTGACGACGCCGTGGACGTCGGCCATCGCCTCGGGGGTGTCGTGCCACAGCGGCTTGGCCACCAGGTCCTTGCGGACACCGAGGTGGTCTTCGGCCAGCTTCGAGAACACCTTGGAGATCTCCACGAAGGCGTCCCAGTCGGTCTTCGACTGCCACGGCGGGGCGATCGCCGGGTTGAAGCTGTGGATGAAGGGGTGCATGTCGGTGGTGTTGATGTCGTTCTTCTCGTACCAGGTGGCGGCCGGGAGGACGACGTCGGACAGGATCGTCGAGCTGGTCATGCGGAAGTCGATCGTCATCAGCAGGTCGAGCTTGCCTTCGGGGGCTTCGTCCCGCCAGACGACCTCCTTCGGGCGCTGATCGGGGGAGGCTTCCTCGGCGTTGACGCCGTGGTCGGTGCCCAGCAGATGCCGCAGGAAGTATTCGTCGCCCTTCGCGGAGGAACCGAACAGGTTGGCCCGCCACATCATCAGCACGCGAGGCCAGTTCTCCTCGGCATCGGGGTCCTCCGCGGCGAAGCGGAGATCGCCCTTCTTGAGCTGGTCGACGACGTAGTCCTTGGGCTCCATGCCCGCTGCCTGGGCCTCGTCGCAGAGGGTCAGGGGGTTGCGGTTGAGCGTCGGATAGCTGGGCAGCCATCCGGAGCGGGCGGACTGGGCGACGAGATCGGCGACGGTGCGCCCGCCGAAGTCGTCCAGCCCTGCGGTGACATCGGCGGCCGAGTAGGTGTCGTAACGGTACTGGCTGGTGTGCATGTACCAGTAGGCGGTCTGGGCCATGTGGCGCGGCGGGCGGTGCCAGTCCAGGGAGAAGGCGGTGTGCTGGAAGCCGGAGAGCGGGCGGATCTTCTCCTGTCCGACGTAGTGGGCCCAGCCGCCACCGTTGCGGCCCTGGCAACCGGTGATCGTGGTGAGGACCAGCATGGCCCGGTAGATCAGGTCGGAGTGGTACCAGTGGTTGGTGCCGGCGCCCATCAGGATCATGGAGCGTCCTTGGGAGTCGACCGCGTTCTGTGCGAACTCGCGGGCGATCCGGGCCACGGCGGCGGCGGGGACAGTGGTGATGTCCTCCTGCCAGGCCGGGGTGTAGGGGGCCTCGGCATCTTCGTAACCGGTGGGCCAGGCACCGGGCAGACCTTCACGGGAGACGCCGTACTGGGCGAGCATGAGGTCGAAGACCGTGGTGACCATGCGGGAACCCACCTGCCGGGCGGGTACGCCTCGGGGCAGGTCGGCGACCTTGCCGTCGAGGGCGTCGAAGCGGGGTAGACGTACTTCGACGGCTTCGACCTCAGGGGCTCCGTGGAGGCTCAGCCGTGGCGTGATCTCACCCAGATCGAGGTTCCATTTGCCCATGCCCTCTTCGCCGAAGCGGTCGCCGAGGGTGCCATTGGGAATGACGACCTGGTCTGTCTTGGCATCGATCAGGGCAGGTTTCCACATGGCGTTCTCGGAGGAGGCTTGCTCCGGAAGAATATCGTCGAGGTCCCCTGCCACGATGAATTTACCTGGCACATATGCGCCTTCATCGTTCTTTTCCAGAGAGACCAGGAAGGGGAGATCGGTGTAGGTGGTGCAGTAGTCGGTGAAGAATTCGACAGGTCGGTCGACGAAGAATTCTTTCAGGATGACGTGCCCCATCGCCATGGCCAGGGCGGCGTCCGTTCCCGGAGCGACCGCGAGCCATTCGTCGGCGAACTTCACGTTCTCCGCGTAGTCGGGGCTCATGACGACGACCTTCTGACCGCGGTAGCGGGCCTCGGTCATCCAGTGGGCGTCCGGTGTCCGGGTCAGCGGGACGTTCGAGCCCCACATGATCAAGTAGCCTGCGTCCCACCAGTCGCCGGCCTCAGGGACGTCGGTCTGGTCGCCGAACATCTGGGGGCTGGCCATCGGCAGGTCGGCGTACCAGTCGTAGAAGGAGAGCATGGCGCCGCCGATGAGCTCGGTGAATCGGGCTCCAGAGGCATAGCTGACCATCGACATGGCTGGGATCGGGGAGAAACCGGCGATCCGGTCTGGGCCCCAGCGCTTGATCGTGTAGACGTTCGCCGCAGCGACGATCTCGACGGCTTCGGCCCAGGAGGCCCGAACCAGGCCGCCCTTGCCTCGTGCCGATTTGTAGGCCAGTACCTTCTCCGGGTCCTGCATGATCGAGGCCCAGGCGATCACCGGGTCGCCGTATTGCTTCTTGGCTTCCCGGTACATGTCGAGCAGTACTCCACGCACATACGGGTAGCGCACGCGCGTGGGGGAGTAGGTGTACCAGGAGAAAGCCGCACCTCGAGGGCATCCGCGGGGCTCGTACTCGGGGCGGTCGGCTCCGGTGGAGGGGTAGTCGGTCTGCTGGGCTTCCCAGGTGATGATGCCGTCCTTGACGTACACCTTCCAGGAGCACGACCCGGTGCAGTTCACGCCGTGGGTGGAGCGCACGACCTTGTCGTGGCTCCAGCGGTCGCGGTAGAAGCTGTCGCCGGAGCGGCCGCCGTTCTTCTCTATCGTGCGGCCGTCGGGCGAGACCTGTGCTTTCGAGAAGAATTTCCGGGTCGAGACGAGGGCTTCCGTCAAGGGGCCGTCGAGGCCAGTCCCGTGATTCCCGGCCTGCGTGCTCATGCCTGCTCCTGAAAGGTCGTCCGTGTCTGCGGTCTAAGGTCCCGCAATCGTCACCAATTTGAAGGACTAAAGCTATTGAACCATGATGCCGGGGCAACCGGATCACTTCAGGGGTGTAGAACCGAGATGGCACATAAAAACCCAGCTCATGGCGAGTTTGGATGGCCATGATGTAAGCATTTTTAGGTCTGGTGGGAAGCGGTGATACCGTGAACTGTTCCTTTTATTAGCCCGTCAGGAGCATCATGAGCACGTCGCCTGAAGCGGCCTCCGACTCCGCGGTTGCGGAGCAAACTGCCACAACAAAACCGCAGGAGCGGCTGCCGAAGGGCGCCAATGCCGTTCTCGTGATGTCGACCACCGCCTTCACGGTGATGTTCGCCGTCTGGCTTATGTTCGGCATCCTGGGGGTGCCGATCCAGAAAGAACTCCAACTTTCCGATGTCGAACTCTCCTGGGTGACTGCCGTCGCCGTTCTCAACGGTTCGATGTGGAGACTCCCGGCCGGGATGCTGACCGACCGGATCGGCGGGCGCAAAGTCACCATCGTCATGTTGGCGGCCACCGCAGTTCCTGCGTACCTGGTCTCCCTGACTCACAGCTATGCGATGCTGCTGGTGCTGGCCTTCCTCCTCGGCTTCGCCGGAAACCTCTTCTCGGTCGGAGTCGCTTGGAATGCAGCCTGGTTCACCCGCGAACGCCAGGGCTTCGCGCTGGGTGTCTTCGGCGCAGGAAATGTTGGCGCCTCCGTCACCAAGTTCATCGGCCCGCCGCTGATCGCCGGCACCGCAGGAGCCACCTACCTGGGCGTCTTCCAGGGCGGATGGCGGATCGTCCCAGTGATCTATGCCGTTCTGCTCGTCGTTCTTGCCGTGGCGACCCTGCTGTTCACCCCTCGCCAGGACCAGATGCCCGGGGCCAGCAAGCCCATCGGGGAGATGCTCGCGCCACTCAAGCATGTCCGCGTCTGGCGGTTCAGCCTGTACTACGTCGCCGTGTTCGGCGCCTATGTTGCGCTGTCCGCTTGGCTACCGAAGTACTACATGGACAACTTCAACACCGACCTGGTCACAGCTGCTTACTTGACTGCTCTCTTCATTTTCCCCGCATCCCTGCTCCGCCCGGTGGGCGGATGGATGTCTGACCGGTGGGGGGCGCGCAAGGTCATGTACCTGACCTTTGCCGTGATGCTGGTCAGCTCAGGCATCCTGATGATGCCGAACGGTCACCTCGTCATTAAACATGCCGATGGTCACCTCAGTGAGCATCTTGCTTACACCAACTCCATCATTCCGTTTACCGTGTTGGTCTTCCTGCTCGGCTGCGCGATGGGTATCGGCAAGGCCGCCGTCTACAAGCACATTCCCGAGTACTACCCCGACAACGTCGGCTCGGTGGGTGGACTGGTAGGCATGCTCGGTGGCCTGGGCGGGTTCTTCCTGCCGCCGCTGTTCGCTTACACGAAGCAGTGGTCCGGTTTCCCCACGAGTACTTTCTTCGTGCTCTTCATCCTTACCCTGGTGTGCGCAGTCTGGATGCACATCACGATCATGCGGATGCACGAGAAGCACAGCCCTCACCTGGCTCGTGAGATCGACGACCACACTGTCCACCCCACCCCTAGCGAGGAAAAGTCATGACAACCCCGGCGCAACACTCCCGCGTCAGCGGTGAATGGTTGGGCGACTGGGATCCCGAGGACGAATATTCCTGGGATTCCGGGCTCGCGTGGCGAACCCTGTGGGTCACCACATTCTGCTTGACCCTTTGTTTCGTTGCCTGGTTCCTGCCCAGCGCCATCGTGCCCAAGCTCAATGCGCTCGGGTACTCCTTCTCCAAGGAACAGCTGTACTGGATGGCAGCCATGCCCGGCCTCGCCGGTGGGCTGCTGCGCATCATCTGGATGGTGCTCCCCCCGATGATCGGCACCCGCAAGATGATTGCCGTCACCACGCTCATGCTGATCGCGCCGACCGTCGGCTGGGGTGTCCGGGTGATGAGCCCGACGGCACCCTACTGGGAGCTCATGGTCCTGGCCTTCCTGGCCGGTATCGGTGGGGGGGCCTTCTCCGGTTTCATGCCCTCCACCTCCTACTTCTTCCCCAAGCGTCTGTCTGGTACCGCCTTGGGTCTCCAGGCCGGTATCGGTAACTTCGGTGTTTCCCTGGTCCAGTTGGTCGTCCCGATCCTGGTCGGGATGGGATGGCTCGGGCTCATCGGCGACTCCCAGCAGATGAAGGTCCCTGGCAAGGACAGCGCGACCGTCTGGTACCAGAACGGTGCCTTCTTCTGGATTCCCTTCATGATCTGTGGCGCGGTGCTCGCCTGGATGATGCTGAAGTCTGTTCCGATCAAGGCGAACGTCCGCCAGCAGTTCGACATCTTCAGCAACAGCGACACCTGGTGGATGACTCTGCTGTACATCATGACCTTCGGCACCTTCTCCGGCCTGTCTGCCCAGTTCGGCCTGCTGATGGCTGAGCTCTACGGAACCGGGAACGCCGCGATCGTCTCCGGAAGCGGCGCCACCGCCAAGGTGCTTGTCGAAGGCTATGCCATTCCTGACCCGGTCAAATACGTCTTTCTCGGCCCGCTCGTCGGTGCCGGTGCTCGCGTGCTCTTCTCTCCGCTCACCGACAAGATGGGCGGTGCGCTGTGGACGGTGATTTCCGGGATCGGTCTGGTGGCCTCCATGGGTTTCACGATGACGGCACTCACTCCTGACACCTCGTCGGCCGAGGCGCTGCAGGGCAGCTTCGACAACTTCCTGTGGGGCATGCTCGCCATCTTCCTGTTCTCCGGAATCGGCAACGCCTCCACCTTCAAGCAGATGCCGATGATCTTCGAGAAGCGTCAGGCTGGTGGCGTCATCGGTTGGACCAGTGCCGTGGCGGCCTTCGGTCCCTTCCTGTTCGGCGTGGGGCTCTCGTTGCTCGGGGCCTACACCTTCTTCATGGGCTGCCTCGTCTTCTCAGCGCTCTGCATCGTGATCACCTGGATGCGCTACGCCCGCCCGGGCGCACCTCGTCCCAGCTGATCAGGCTTATCCGCCGCCCACGACGAGGGGGGTCCTCGCAGCTTGCTGCGAGGACCCCCCTCGTCGTACCAGGATTGGTGTTCTTGCGTTGATCTGTGCCGATCAGCCGACAGCCTTATCGAGGTCCGGCGAAGGGATCCCCTCGGCAGGCTTCAACGGCAGCAAGTTCATCTCATTCGTGGAGGAGCCTGGCAGCTCGGTGATCGTGACTGTCAGGTCAGCCTGACAGGTGTCATCGGTGACCCACGGAGACAGCTCCACATGCACATTGGGCACGCCCAACCGGTCGAAGGTTCCTCGGATCAGCCCAAGGTGAGCGGCGCAGACCACCTCGGGGTGAGCCAGAGCTGCTTCCCGCATCGGGCAATGCTGCAAGAACATCCGATGGCATCCCGGTGACGGGGTCTCCAAAGTGACCGTCTCACGGCGGTACCCCCACCGGGCCAGTACATCCACGACCTCACGAACCGGCAAGGAACGCCGCTTCCCCGGGGACGGCTGGGCTTCATTCTCCGGAATATGCCTGCGGGCCCAGGCCTCGCCGGCTAACTCCGACGCCCGGGCGCGTTCGGAAGGCCCGCCAGGAAGGGCCTCGGCGAGGACTTCGGCGAGCATCACATAGGCAGCTTCGTTGACCGGGATGCTCTCCGGCGCGAGGGTGTACACCTTCCGAGGGCGGCCCACCGTGTCTCGGCGCTCCCGCTCGGACCTCAAAACTCCGGCCTGTTCCAGCTGGTCGAGGTGGAAACGCACTGTGGTCACATGGAGCCCCAGCAACTTGCCGAGGTCTGCAGCGGCCAGATGCCCTGGGGTGTCACGGACGAAATCGACGATACGTCGGCGCACCTGAGAAGAAAGAAGCTCATCCCGCGTGGTCATGGTCATGGGCACCTCCGTTCGATTCGTGAAGTCCACTTTATTCGGTCGGGGGGATCAACCCAAGCGTTTTGACGTTTCCTAAGCTGCTCTGGGGTAACAGTGCCCTCACCGATCCTTCAGCGCGCTGTCGAGGCGAGAGACGAACTCCTCCAAAATATCTCGTGAGGTGCCGAAGTTGAGGCGTGCGTGGCCGCGCCCGCCTTCGCCGAAGGCCGGGCCAGGGTTCAAGAAAACCTTCGCCTCCGTCAGCAGCCAGGCCGACGGGTCGGCCCCGCCCAGTGCCCCCACATCGGAGAAGTCGAGCCAGGCCAGGAAAGTTGCCTGGGGCGGCGACCACTGCAGACCCGGAGCGGCCTCAGGCAGAGTCTCGGCGAGATAGTCCCGATTGCCGGCCAGGAAGACCAGCAGCTCGTCCAACCATTCCGTGCCCTCCCGATAGGCCGCGATCGAGGCTTCGACCCCGAGTGTGGACACGCCCTCGTAACGCATCCGATGCACCTGCGGCCAGCGTCGGGCATCCGCATCATTGCTCAGCACCACCTGCGCACATTTCAACCCCGGGGTGTTGAAGCCCTTGGAACTGGCCAGGACGGTCACCGTCACCTCGGCTGCGGTACGGCTGACCGAAGCCGTCGGGATGTGCCGTCGCCCGTACACCAACGGCGCGTGGATCTCGTCGGAGATGATGCGTGCTCCGTAGCGGGCGGCCAGATCACAGATCTCGGCCAGGTGCCATGCCGGGAAGACGGCACCCAACGGGTTGTAGGGATTGCACAGGACGAGACCGCCCGCACCGGCGGCGAAAGCAGCCTCGATCGCCGTCAGATCGAACAGGTGGGCGGTGCTGCCCTCCGGCCCTCTCTCCGTCAGCATCGGAACGAAGGCGCCGCGCCGTCCACAGACGTCCAAGACGTCGAAGAAAGGCATATAGGCAGGTACCGGGAGAACGATGGGCGAGCCCGGCGTCGTGAAGTGGTCGATCGCCGCGCGGACCCCCACCAGGACATCCGGGACGGCGTGCACCAGGGCCGGGTCGATCTGCCAGTCGTAGCGGCGGGCACACCAGTCGGCGGTCGCGTCAGCAAGCCGGGTGTCCCCGGCCGGGTAGCCGTAGGTCTGACGGTCGACGGCGGATCGGATCGCGTCCTGCACCGCAGGACAGGTCTCGATGTCCATTTCCGCCACCCACAACGGCAGTATCTCCGGGGCGTGCCTGGTCCACTTCAAGGTGTTCCGAGCCCGCATCTCATCAGGGGTGAGGGTCATGATCGCCATGGCTCACTGTGACCCGTCACGGAGGCGCCCCGCAGCGCCGTCTCTACCCTCGGCCACCCCCGCGCACGCCCTCGTCGTGGACCTGAGCACCGTACTCGGTGCTCAGGTCCACGACGAGGAAGTGCGGATCAGGTGGGAAGGTCGTCGAGGAACCAGGTGGTGATCGGGCCGCCGAGTTCCGGCCTGCGGCCTGGTTCGAGATACCACTCGTAGCCGAAGGCCTCCCGGAAGTGCCCCTCCGGGATCCGCAGCATCATCCCGACATCACTGGTCTGACTGGCATGGCAGGCGAGGGATGCCCGCTTCACCGCGATGAGATCCCGACCGTCCACGCAGTACCGGATCGCGTTCTCCGGCATGCCGATCGGACGTCCGTCGTCCCCCGGTGAATCCGGGTTCCATTCCAAAGCCTGCCCCGGACCCAACGCCCGGGTGGCCACGAAGAGCCGACGCAGATGATCACGGTTCATCGTCGACTCCAACATCCGCGGGCGACGGGACGCCAGCTCCGCAGCCCGATGCGCCACCAGATGCGACTTCACATGATCCGGGTGACCGTACCCGCCGTGGTCGTCGTAGGTGACCAGGACGTCGGCCTGCTCCTCGTCCAAGATCGCGGCCAACCGCCCGGCCGCCTCGTCCAGATCAGCGGCATGCAGGCAATCAGCGGACTCGTTCTGCTCCCAGCCGGTCATCCCCGAATCGGCATATCCCAACCAGGCAACCCGATGGGTGCCGATCGCCTGGGCCGAGCGCTCGGCCTCGCCCCGACGATAGGTCACCACGGACATCCCCTCGGGCAGATCCGCAGCCACCTCGCCGTGATCGCCGTTGGTGGCGAAGACCACGACGACACGGTGCCCTTCGGCCACGGCTCGAGCCATCGTCAACGAGGTCTGGCTGGCCTCGTCGTCCGGATGGGCGTGCAAGAAGATCAAGGTGCTCACGTCGGCCGATGATGCCAGCAGCGCCCCGGACGGGCCGGGAGCGTCCAGCATCGGTCAACCGACCAGAACGACCTGTGGTCAATGCCCCGGCATCGCCGACCCTGCTGTGCTCCGCCGCTCGAGGAGCCGACGCAGCACAGCGCCATAGGCGGCTCGGCCCACCGCCCCGGTCATCGGATCGGCACAGCGAGGCATCCCCGCGACGGCCAGTGTCTGCACCCAGGTCACCGTGGACCCTGAACCGTACGGTCCGGTCTCGTGCGGGGACACTGTCGCCTCGATCCGGCCACGCACCCACCGTCCGCGCTTGACGATCACCGCCAGACCTGTGGACGACCGGCCGTCGGGATCGACCACCGGCGGCTCCCACCGAAGGATCTCCATCGGGTCGTCGAGGACGAAGGGCCCCCACCCGGTGCGGGCCACGAAACGGGCACCGACGTCGAGCGCCTGGGCGCACTCGTGCGGGGCGGCCAGCGCCCGCCCCCTCACACGGGTCAACGGGATGATCTGGTCGTGGGCGCGTAGATCCCACAACGCATTCCAGGCCTCAATGGGGGTGAGGGTGCTGTGTGTCTCCAGTCGGACGTCGGCCATCGTGGCAGGTTAGACGGTCGTGTCCGGCAGCGCGACACCTAGACCGGTCAGCGCCTGTCGGACAAAGGCCTCATCGGTGCGGGTCTCCGCCGCCAGGTAGCCCACATCGGTGGTGGTCGCTCGGTCGACACCGGCATGGCGGACCGCATTGCGGATGTATGACGTACGCATTCGACGCAAGTCGGCGTACCTGGCCTCGATCCGGCTGGGATGGTCCGGCAGGACGATCGACCGGCCGGGGACTTCCTCCGCCGGATCGCCCACTCGCACCTCGACACCCATGTCGCGGGCGAAGGCCAACTGCGCCAACGGATGCTTCCCCGCGCCGGTGTACTCGGTCTCCTGCACCACGATGACCTCGTCACGGGGGCGGGTCCGGGCCATGGCGAAGGCAGCCACCAGGGAGGTATTCCCGGCCGGTCCACGCTCCATGCCTTCCAACTGGGCCAGGAGCTCGGTCATCGCGAAGACCTCCCCCTGTTTCACCAGCAGGTATTCATCCATGTACCGCAGGGGGCGGGCTGCGCTGCGTGGCACATCGGAATGGTCGGGGTCCGTCGCATATGGCATCCCGAACCCGGTATGACCGGTGGTGAAGGACTTCCGGTTGAAGTCACGGTCGGAGGCCATCGACAGGCCGTGCAGGTCGACCGACGCGCCGTATACGCGGGTGTCGACCCCTGCCAGAGCCAGGCCGCGGGCCGTCCCGGTGAGATTGCCGCCTCCGGCATTGGTTGCGATCACGAATTCCGGTGCTTTGCCGAGCAGTTCGCGACACTGCTCAACGATCTCCACTCCCAGGGGCTCGACCCCGGCGATGCCATAGGCCGAATACAGGCTGGCATTGAAATAGCCGGTCTCCTCCAACGCCAGCAGATAGCTGTAGAACAGCTCCGGGCCGACGGACAGCTGGAGCACTTCGGCGCCCAAGGCCTCGCACTTGCGCATTTTCTCGAGAATTTCCGGCTGGCCGACCCGGTCGGAGTCGTAACACTCCTGCGCGATCAGACAGCCCAACCCGGCCATGGCGGCCTGGCTGGCCACCGCGGCGCCGTAGTTCCCGGAGGTCGCCGCCGCGACCCCCCGGTAGCCGAGTTCGCGGGCCTGCACGATCGACATGGAAGCTCGCCGGTCCTTGTACGAACCGGACGGATTGCACTGTTCGTCCTTCACCAGGATTCGTGCGCCCAGCCCGGCGTCGGTGCATCGACGGGCCAGTTCCGTCAGATTGCGCATCTCCAACAAGGGGGTGTCACCGACCCCGACCCGCCGTTGGGCTTCCCGGACCTGGTCGACGGTGTAACCGACATCGGCCATCAGGGCGTCGTAGTCGAAGGCGATGGATCCGGACTCGTAGCGGTCGTAGTCGACCCCGAGCGCGGCGCGCATGATGTCGCCGTTCCGGGCCATGACCGCCTCGTAGGAGCGGTCCTGAGTGTCGTGAGCCTGTTCCCTGGGGGTCATCGGGCCTCCTCGTCCGAGGCTGTTGCGGCGAGGAGGCATCGTGCCTGCGCGCCGACCTGTTGGAGTTCGGGCAGGTAGGTCGACCCGAACCCATGGTCGTACCCGGGGTTCACCGCGACCAGCTCCCCGATCAGGCGGCGTCCCAGGACGGTGTCGATCTCGACCTGCGCGCCGACTTCAGCATCGGTCAACAGGTAGCCCTTCGACCAGGAGCGGAAAGGGACGGCTCGGGTGTCTTCGGGGAGTTTCCCGGTGCGTTGCTCAGGTTCCAGGACGACCTGGTGGATCTGTACCCAGTCGCCGGCGCGTGCCTTCATCGGCTCCTCCTCGGTCTTCGTCGTCCAGGTGCTTTTCTCACGCTAGCGCTGGGAGCGCTCTGGTAGGTGCCGATTCGGGGGAGAGCTGTCGGGTCGGGGACCGGGTTCGTCCTGAGAAGCAGGGGAAGCCGGTTCAGTGGATGTTCGGCGGATGATCAGAGGCTGTGCGGGATATGTGCAGTAAATGTCCAGGAAATATCCGGTTCTGACGACGATCATGGGGGGATGCCACCGGAATCGCAGAAATCGCCCACCGACCTCGACGTCCCGGAGGGCGCAGGCGGGGGGCGGCACGCACGTCGGTGGGTGGATGCGCGGCGGTTGGTGGCCCGGATGTCGAGGCTGACCTCGCTGAGTGGCGAGTGGGTTCTCTTCTTGTTGATGCTCGCTGCGGGTCTGATGGTGATGGTGGCGGCCACTTGGGCGGCCGGGGAGATCTATGAGTCGGTGCACGACCGTAGTGGGCTGTACGCGCTGGACAAGCCGGTGCTGGACCAGATGGTGCTGTGGCGTCAACCGTGGCTGGACTCGGTGGTGACGGTGTTCACCACGCTCGGGGGCACGGTGGTCCTTCCGATCGTCACATCGGCGGTGGTGCTTTTTCTGGCGTGGCGGTGGCGTTCGTGGCTGCCGGTGGCGTTGACGATCTTCGCGGCCTCGGGGTCGGTGGCGATGACGGTGATCGGTAAGCAGGCTGTGGGACGGGTCCGTCCGTCGCACGAGTTCGCGGTGCCGCCTTTCGAGGTGTCGCCGTCTTTCCCGAGTGGGCATTCGTTGAATGCGGTCGTGGTCGTGGGCGTTCTGGTGTACCTGCTGATGGTGCGGGAGCGCCGTCTGGCTCGTCGTCGGACGTTGCTGCTTTTTCTTGCGGTCTATTCGGTGTGTATGGGGTTGTCGCGGGTGTATCTGGGGCATCACTGGTTGACGGATGTGCTGACCGGCTGGCTGTTGGGCGGGGCCTGGTTGGTGTTCGTGGTGATGACGCATCGGTTCGTCGCGACTTTGGAGCGGGCTCGCCGTCGTCGGGAGGCGCACGGGGTGGTGGATTCCCCGGCGTGACGTCCGGTGTCTTTCCCCGACGTGGCTGTGAGCCGGGTACGCGGACGGGTCGGACGGTGTGTTCCGTCCGACCCGTCCGATGTGCTGGCCTGTGGTTAGGCGGTTTTCTTGGCGAGGAAGCGCTGAAGGTGGGTGTCGAGGCTGTAGCGGCCCGGGCCGACGGCGGCGATGACGAGTGCAGCGAGGCCGAGCGCGGCGACGAGTTCCCATCCGCCTTGCTGGGCGAAGATCGTGGTGCCACGGTGGGCGAACCAGAAGGCGCCGGCGAGGATCAGGGCGATGCTGCCGCCGGCGAGGGTGGTGAGCAGCCCGAGGACGAGGAGGATCCCGCCGATGAGTTCGACGCCTCCGGTGATCGCGGCGGAGACTGCGGGGAGTGGGACGCCGAGTTTGGTGAATCCTGCGGTGGTGGGTCCGAGGCCATTGGTGACCAGCTTCTGCCAGCCGTGGGCGATCATGATGACGCCGAGGAGGACTCGGGCGATGAGCAGGATGAGATGTTGTGCGCTGGCCGGAAGGGCGGTCGGTCCGGGGCCGGCGGGGGTGTTCTCGGGCATGGAGGGATTCCTTCGTCACGATTATTGAATGATCAATCACTTAACTATGTGACACATCTCCTTGTTCCCGGATGATCCGACACTCCGGATATATCGTTCACGCGCGGGGTAGGGGCATACGGCCTCCGCCCGGCTGAGAAGTGGACGGTCGTCACTCGACGACGATCAGCCGAGCTCTGCGGGCAGAGGCGCAGAATGCACCACCACCAGCTGTGAGACAGCCCGGGTCAACACCACGTACAGCCGACGCAGGCCTACCCTCTGCTCAGGTTCAGCTGCCACCACCTCCGCAGGCTCCACGGCGACCACCGTGTCGAACTCCAGGCCCTTCGCCAAGGTCGAGGGGATGATCGAGACCCGTGGTGACACTGCTGCCTCCGGGCCCGCACCGGCCACCGTGTGCTCCACCCCGACAGCGGTCAACGCCTCAGCGGCAGATGTCACGGACGAAGGCGCCACAATGACCCCCACCGTGCCCGGCTGCCGACAGGCCGAGACGACCTGTTCTGCCGACACAGCCCACAGATCGTCCGCGTCCGGCGCTATGGCGATCACGGACAGCGAGCCGCCATGAGCACGGACGGAGACCGGCGGGTGAAGCTCCGGAGCGATGGCCGGCAACAACAGGGCTGCGAAGTCGATCACGGCCGAAGGAACCCGGAACCCTCTGGTCAACTCCTCCACGTGCGCATCCGGATGACCCAGGTGCTGCATCGCCTCCGCCCAGGAAGAGGTCGCCCATGGCGTCGTTCCCTGCGCGATGTCGCCCAACACGGTAGCCGCCCCAGTGGAGCAACGCCGACCGACCGCGCGTAACTGCATCGGGGAAAGATCCTGAGCTTCGTCCAGAATGACGTGGCCGAGGCTCGGCGTACGCTCCAGCAGGTCACGCACCTCGTCGAGGAGAACCGCATCCGCTGCCGACCAGCGTGCCGATCCGGGACGTGCCGGAGGTTTCTTCCACAACAGGATGCGTTGTTCCTCCTCGGTGAGGAGGCCTTCAGCAGCCGAAGACAGCGCCGCCGGGTCGCTGAGCAGAGCGTGTACGACCGCAGCCGGGGTCAACGTCGGCCAGCACTGCTTCACCATCGCGCGGATCGGCGCAGAACGGGCCACCGCATCCTGAACCCGGTCGTCAGGCATTCCACCGGCCGCCTCCATCCGGACGAGTACCCGGTGCGCCAGTCGGTGGGCCAGCAGCACGCGACCAGCTTCGTAACGCACCCCGCGCTCGGACAGGACGCTCATCGAGTCCGCCACTTCATCGGCCGAGACCCGCCACACCGAGGCACCTCGCGGCACCCGCAAGGCCTCTGCGGGACGGCTCAGATGTGCCCAGACCATCCGCCGAAGGACCTCGGCCATGCGAGGGTCGCCCTTCAACACGGCCCGTTCGACCGGGTCGGTGCCGCGCACCTTGACCCCGGCATCGGCACCGACCAGGTCCTCCACTGTCGTATGGCGGACGTCGACCTCACCGAGCATCGGCAACACCGCACTCACATGTTGCAGAAAGACCCGGTTTGGCCCGACGACCAGGACACCCTGGCGGGAGAGCTGCTCCCGGAAAGCGAAGAGCAGCCAGGCAGCTCGGTGCAGCCCGACCGCAGTCTTGCCGGTACCGGGAGCTCCCTGCACGCAGATCGTCCGACTGGCATCGACCCGGACGAGTTCGTCCTGCTCGGGCTGAATGGTGGCCACGATGTCGCGCATCGGCCCGACTCGGGGCCGTTCGATCTCGTCGGCCAGGATCTGGGAGGGGCCTGTGTCCTGGCTCGGCTCGGTGAGCTGCTCCTCTTCGATGGCGGTGATCCGACCGTGCTCGGTGCCGAAGCGGCGGCGGACCCGGACGCCCATCGGCTCGTCCCGGGAGGCTCGGTAGTAGGCCCTGGCCACGGTGGTGCGCCAGTCGATGACGACCGGGTCACCGTTCTCGTCGCCGATGTGCAGACGGCCGATGTACAACCGGGGAGAATCAGCGGCGACCGGGTGGTCCTGGTCGAGGTCGAGGCGACCGAAGAAGAGTGTCGAATATCCGTCGTCGGTCAAGGAACGAGCGCGGCGGTCCAGCGCGGATGCGATCTGCTCAGCGCTGATCCGGTCCGCTGCCTGGACATTCAAGGAGTTCAGTTGGGCGCGCATCCGTTGCAATTGTGCACGGGCATGGACGACATGGTTTTGTTCGGCGCGCAGGTCGGCGGTCATGGGCATGGCGCATACACCTCTGGTGGAGACGGCGGGGAGGGAATGCGGCGCCAGGACGTGTCGGCGAGGCCGGTACGACGTTCAGGGACGTCTCGGACCCAGGAGATCGAGGTCGCGGGCAGAGGTGCGGGCGCGCATGGCTGTTGGGCCATATTATCCGTCGTGGCGCGCCCGCACCTTGGTCTTCCCGCAGTCGGGCCAGCTTTCAGGCAGGCGGGGCGAGATAACGCACCATCGTCGGATAGGGCGGGTAGATGGCCGGCATGGTGATTCCGGTAGCGCTCCACCCCTCCCGCTCGTAGAACCGCCGAGCGCGCCGGTTTTCTTCCAGGACCCACAGATTCAACTCGCGCCCGCTGTAGGAGGTACGGGCGTTGTCCACGAGCATTCGGGCCAGGCCGCTGCCCTGCAGGTCGGTGGCGACCCCGAGGTGCTCCAGCCAGGCCTCGTCCTCCTTCTCGCAGCAGGCGCAATAGGCGACGATGCGCTTCTCCCGGGGGGCTCCTGCGGTTTCGCTGCACGTGGTGGCTTCGGCAACCCAGATCCGGAAGGTGGGGTCCTGGAGTTCCTTGGTCCATCGTTCCAGGACGAAGTCACGGGGGTAGGGGTACTGCTCCGGCGGGAAGATGTGCGGAAGTGCGGCGACATTGACCGCTGCTTCGAGGTCCATCATCCGGGGAGCGTCCTCGAGCCGTGCGAGGCGCAGACGTACGACGGTGCGGCTGGACCCGGGTTCTGCCTGTGAGGCGTCGAACGACGGGAGGTGGGTTTCTGCTGCTGTGGTCTCGGGCACGTGGACATCATCGGCACCGGGGCGCGGCACGTGAACCCTGGGGTGTCTCTGCCTGGCGACAGGTTGCGATACCGCAGGTGGAGCCGCTGCGTGACCGTATTGTGACTTCGGATGTGTCATCCGTCCTTGCCCGCCCTGCGTCCTCGTTGATAGAACGAGGCACGTTCTAGGAATGGAGCTGTGGGGTCGGCCGATTGGCTTTTCCTGCAGGGTGACACCGACCTGTTCTTCCGGTGAAGGCGGATCTGTCCCTGTTGTCGGTGTGGGTGTTTCGCCAGGCTGATGAGTATTTCGGGATATGGAGTCCCGGTGGGTGGGAAAGGTGGTGTTCGGGTGCGGAGGCTGCCTGGGGGAAACGACGGACCCTATGTGCTCATTGTGATTTCTCTGTGCTTATGGACTGCGGTGGCGAACTCGCTGAAGCTCCTGTTCAAGAATGTGATTCAGGGGCATGATCCGCATGTCGCGCTTTGTTGTGGGGCTGTCGCACTTCCTTTTGCGGTGTTCACATATATTGCCTGTCAGATATGTGAAATACGCATTTCCGAACTCTTCAAGAGTCCAGGACATTCTGCCTTGAGTGTATGTCTGCTGGTGTTATCTTGGGCGAGCCCGGAGTGGATCGCCGGGAGAGTCGGCCTGTTCGATGTCGTCTTCCTCTCGGTGGAGATTCTGGTGGTAGCCTCCTTGGCCTTTCTGGCTTGGAAGAAAGTGGTTGGTGACATGATTTCCCGCGGTGTCGGCGGACAGGTCGACCGGTGAGGGCATCCACAGGTGTCAGAGTCGCCGTCGTCATCCTCGTCGCAGGCAGTCTGATCAGTACATATTCGATCAATGCTGCAGTGCTTCCAGGGCAGCGCGGCATCTCGGTCGTCGGCGGGCTCGCCCCGGCAGCGCCGAAGAATGCCGATGAGAAGGACGGACCCCACTCCCCCCAGAACCGCCCGAGAGCTGAGACCAAGCTGACCACGGCTGACGGGGTCCACCTCTCCGACGTCGATCTCGGCGATGTCGAGATCGGGAAGAAAGCCGGCGAATTCCGCTCCCCGGTTCGGGGGCTCCTCGCCGTCCCGGTCGAGACCGCTGAGCCTGCGCCCCTGGTCGTCCTCAGCCACCTCCGGAACCCGAACTGCGCCGACGGCACTCACGCCTTCCCCTGCCAAGGGGACAAGGAGAATCGCTTCGACCGTGGGATGGCCTATCTCGCGACCGACCTGGCCAAGAAGGGATATGCCGTCGTCGTCCCCGACCTCGGTCCGCTCTTCATGCCGCGCTCACTCACCGAGCCTTACGACCAGGCCGAAGGGTGGACAAAAGTCGTCGGGAACTTCCTGGAGAAGGTCCGCTCTGCGACCACCAACGAGGAGAAGACCTTCGGGGTCGCGCTGAAAGGAAAGATCGACAGCGCCAAAGCCGCCTTGATCGCGCACTCCCGTTCGGGACAGATCGCCGATCAGATCGTCTCGGCCTGGGCGAAAGGGCCGACCAAGATCACCAGTGTGCTGGCCTACGGACCCTCCTACGCCGTGGAGAACAAGGACAAGGTCACTCCGATGGTGCCCGACATCCCCTATCTCGCCTTGCTCGGGGACAAGGACAAGGACGTCTCCTACCAGGCCGTGAACTGGCTGAGTCACCATTTGGGCAGTACCCGCACCCAGCCTGCGCTGGTCGGCCTTCTTCCCGGGTACGGCCATAACTACGTCAACCGCACCCTGTCCGCCAAAGGCACCGACGACCGGACCGAATGCGACAAGGGCTGCCCGGACGCAGCAGCTCACGAAAAGCTTCTCGCCGACGCGGCGACGCGCTGGCTGACCTCGCTGCGGGAGAAAGCCGACGCCGAGATCCCCTTTGCGGCGACCGCAGGCCTACCGGAAAAACTCGGCGATGTGCCGGTCTCCTGGCTGGCGCATACCAACTCTCCCCAGCGACGTGTCATCTTCGACGCCACCGGGCGATCATCGGGACAAGGAGAACATCAGCTGAAGAGCTGCACGTTCTACCACCCTCAGAATCCGGAGAAGCATCCGGACCGGTGCGTCGAACCCGAGGACGGAGTCGTGCGAGCCCTCGGCGCAGTAGCCCCGGTGAAGCTCACCGCAGATGCCGGAGCGGCCATCACCACCAAGGTGGAACGTGCCTCCCACATAGCGTTGACCCTCGCCCCATACGGTGATCGGGCGGACAAGAAGAAGGGCACCCCGCTGACGGTGAGGCTGACGACCCAGGACGGCACCACCAGCGCGCTCCTCATCCCCGCAGACCATCCTTCCCTGGTCAACAGGGCGGCTCCGGGTGAGAACGGGTCCTACTCCCTGAGCACCATCCGGATCCCGCTGCCGCCCCGCGCCACCGGTCAGACCATCACCAAGGTGGAACTGATCGGTGACTCCTCCGGAGGGATGGTCGCGCTGCGCCAGATCGATCTGATCTCCGCACGTTGAGTTCCGAATAGTCCGAGGCGATCCGGCCGATGACTCCCGGGGCGCGGACCTAGGCTGAACGCATGGATGCCACGATCCCTGGCTGGTGGAAGAGCGCTGTCGTCTATCAGGTGTACCCGAGAAGCTTTGCCGACTCGGACGGCGACGGCATCGGAGACCTGCGCGGCATCATCGACCGGCTGGACCACATCGCCGATCTGGGCGTCGACGTGCTCTGGCTGTCCCCGGTGTACCGCAGCCCCATGAAGGACAACGGCTACGACGTGGCCGACTACCAGGCCGTCGACCCGCTCTTCGGCACCCTGGCCGACCTGGACGAATTGATCGCAGCCGTTCATGACCGGGGCATGCGCATCGTCATGGACATCGTCTTCAACCACACCTCGGACCAGCACCCCTGGTTCCAGGAAGCTCTGGCGAATCCGGAGAGCCCTGCCCGTGACCGGTACTGGTTCGCCGAGCCACGAGCCGGGCGTAGACCTGGCGAACCCGGCGGTGAACCGACCAACTGGTTGTCCTTCTTCGGGGGGCCGTCCTGGACCTTCGACCCCGCCTCCCAGACCTACCACCTCAACCTTTTCGCCCCAGAGCAGCCTGATCTGAATTGGGAGAACCCCGAACTGCGCCGGGAACTGTACGAGATCCTGAACTGGTGGCTCGACCGGGGCGTCGACGGCTTCCGGCTGGATGTCATCAACCTGGTCAGCAAACGCCTCCCGTTGCAGGACGGCACCCCGATCGCCGGCACCGACCGCGGCGACGGGCACCCTTACGGAAGTGGCTTTCCCGAAGTGCTCTGCGGGCCACGTATCCACGAGTTCATGGCCGAGATGTCCGCGGCGATCTCCCGCCCCGGCGTCGAGATCCTCACCATCGGAGAGACCCCAGGAGTCACCACGGACCACGCGGTGCGCTTCACCGCTGAACACCGTCAGGAGCTGTCCATGGTGTTCCAGTTCGAGCACATGGATGTCGACCAAGGACCAGGTGGGCGGTACGACCCGATCCCGGTGGATCTGGTCCGGCTTAAGGAGATCATCTTCCGGTGGCAACGTGAACTACGGGCAGGTGGTGGCTGGGAGGCGCTCTACTGGGCGAACCACGACCAACCGCGCGCTGTTTCCCGTTTCGGGTCGGACAGTCCCGACCATCGGGAGAACTCAGCGAAAGCCCTGGCGACCGTGCTGCACCTCATGCGAGGCACCCCCTTCGTCTACCAAGGGGAGGAACTGGGCATGACGAACTACCCCTTCTCCAGCATGGATGAGATCGACGACGTGGAATCACGGGGGGCCTACGCGATGGCGCTGGCGAGCGGACGCGACCCGGCGGAAGCCCTGCGCTCGGTCACCTCGATGAGCCGCGACCACGCCAGAACTCCCATGCAATGGGATGCAGGTCCTCAGGGAGGTTTCACCACTGTTACGCCCTGGCTCCCGGTGAATCCGAATCATCGGACGATCAATGCCGCTGATCAGGTGGATGACGAAGAGTCGGTCTACGCCCACTATCGCCGCCTCGTCGCCCTGCGACATGAACTTCCGGTGATCGTGGAAGGAGAGCTGACCCCGTTGCTGGCAGAACACCCGACCTTGTGGGCCTACCGGCGTACTTCGGACAACGGCACGCTGACGGTGGTGGCCAACTGCTCCGACGAGGTCTGCCCGTGGCCGCAGGAGGAGGAGCTGGAAGAGGGGATCATCGGAGCCGGGCTGTTGCTGGCCAGCGGTCCGGGACGTTCCGCGGGACCACTGGTCGGCGACGAATGCGAAGCCACTGCGGAGCTGCAGCCGTGGGAGTGCCGTGTCCATTACCGGTGACGCGGGCAACAGCGTGCGCAGCGCCCGGTCTCAGGCGTCGGAAAGCCTGGCGATGGTCGCCTGAGCTCGATGGACCACGCCGAAGGGTTTCTCCGGGACGAGATCGTCCAAGAAGGCGTAACGACGTCGTAAGGACAGGTGATACGCGCTGGCGGTGGGCGAGTCACGGACAAGATGCCACCAGTCGGCGATATCGCCCCAGCCCGGAGCGGCCAGCGAGCCGCCGACCTGCTGGACCGACAAGGAGGAACAGAGCGAGGCGAAGGCCAAACGGTGCGCCAGCGCCCAACCGCCGAGAGTGCCCAGGACCATTGCAGCGGCGAAGACATCACCGGCTCCAGTGGGGTCGATGGCTGCGACCTTCAAGGCGGGGACACTCGCCTCCTCCCCGGTGGAGGAATCGTAGGCCAGCGCTCCGAAGGGTCCATTGGTGACCACGGCCAGGGGTACCCGGTCGGCGAGGGCATAGAGCGCATCTTGCGGGGTGTCGGTCCGGGTGTACTTCATCGCTTCCATCGCATTGGGGGTGAAAGCGTGGCATCGACTGAGGGAGTCCAGTAGAGAGGGGTCCCACCGTCCGGTGGGGTCGCAGCCGACATCGGCGAAGATCAGCGCGCCATCGGCGTGAGCCTGATCGACCCAGCTCGCGCCGAGGGTCTCCTGGGGGTGATGGGCGGAGAGGTCCATCAGGACGACGCGGGCCGGTGGCGGGTGGCCGATCATGGCCGAGGGGCATTCAGGCTCCTGATGCCCGTGGGTGACCATGTTGCGGTCCCCGTCGACGGCGAAGGAGACGGTGACCGGCGAATGCCAGTCGGGATACCGGCGGCTGGTCGACAGGTCGACACCTTCCTGCTCGAGAACCCTCCAGCAGAAGTATCCGTAGTCGTCCTCGCTGAAAGCTGCGCCTAGCGAGGTGTACAGGCCGAGACGGGACGCTGCCACCGCGAGATTGGCAATGCCTCCTGGGCAGGAACCCATCCCTTCTGCCCAGACTTCGCGGCCGTGGGAGGGCATATCTTTCAGCCCGGTGAAGACGATGTCGAGGAAAACGGTTCCGCTCAGAAAGAGGTCGAACCGAGGGATGCCGTCGGTGCTCCGGCGTTCGGCCAAGGGGTCGAAGGAGGGGCCATTCGCGGCGAGGTGGGGCATGTGAGTTCCTTCGTCCGGGTGGGAAAAAAGACATATTCTGCACGGTCGATGTGTGGAATGTCTGTTTTGCGTCCGGCTTCAAGCGGAATGACAGGTTCGTACAGCACAATTCAGGGGAGTGCCCGTGCCGGAGAGCGCTACGGACATGGGGCGTGAACGCTCATGAAGGAGTCTCTGTGATGGGTACGTCCTCTCTTCGTCGACGCGGGATGTCCCGACGTCGACTCCTGGCCCTCACCGGCGGGGTGGCGCTCGTGGGAGCGACGAACGCCTGTGGCCTCGGGGGTCAGGACGAACGGGCGGGGCGCGCCGCAGGTAACCCCGGCCCGTCCTTGACCCAGTGGTTCCACCAGTATGGCGAGCAGGGTACCCAGCAGGCAATGGAAAGATATGCCGCCGACTATCCGGCAGCTCAGGTGTCGACGACCTGGAAAGGCGATGACTACGACACCGCTGTGGTCACCGCCTTGTATCTGAACGATGCCCCTGATGTCTTCGAATACGGCAGTGGACCCACTATCGATCTGGTGAAAACCGGCCAAGTCGCCGACCTGACCGACCTCTTCGGGGACCTGAAAGCAGACTTCCACGGACAGATCCTGGACCGGATGAGTTACCAGGGAAAGATCTGGGCCGTCCCACAGGTATTGGACATGCAGCTGCTCGTCTATCGGAAATCGATGCTCCAGAAATCTGGAGTCGAACCCCCGAAGACGATGGATGCCTTGATCACCGCAGCGGAGAAGACCACCTCGGGAAAGGTCAAAGGTCTCTTCATCGGGAATGATGCCGGCGCCGGGCTCATGGGCGGGCCGATCCTGCGCTCCGCAGGGCTGGACATGCTGGGACGCGATGGGAAGGTCGCCTTCGACGACCCGAAAGCAGCCGAGGCGATCAGTCTGTTGCGGCAGCTCTACCTGTCCGGGTCGCTCCTGACCGGTGCCAAGAAGGACTGGTGGAGCCCGGAAGCCTTCACCCAAGGGCTGACCGCCATGCAGTTCACCGGACTGTGGAACCTCCCCGAACTGATGCGCTCGCTCGGTGACGACTTCGGCGTACTGCCCTGGCCGGCGATGAGCGGCGGAAATGACAATGTCGTGGTCAGTGCGTACGGGGCCTGCGTGAATGCTCGTAGCAAAAACCTCGAGGTCGCCAAGAAATATGTCAAATGGCTCTGGGTGGAACAAGAAGCCAAACAGATCGACTGGGCCACCTCGTACGGGATGCACATCCCCGCAAGAAACTCTGTTGCCGAGAAAGCAGAGAAGCTGAAAACAGGTCCAGCCCAGGAAGCGGTCAGGCTGGCCAAAGAAAAAGGATATGTACAACGTCATATTCTCTGGAGCAGGCGATGCCAGACCAGTTTTCACGACATGATGGGCAGAGTCATTCGGGAAGGATCTGCGCCGGAGAAAGAGCTGGACGCGCTGAAAAATATCGTGGATGCTGAATTGAAAAGGGTCTCCGACTGAAAGGTCCTCCGCGTGAAACTGGCCATCCTGGGCGGCGGAGGCTTCCGCGTCCCCTTGGTGTACCGGGCGCTTCTGGGTGACCTGTGCACTCCCCGCGTGGAGGAAGTCTGCCTGTACGACGTCGATCCGGCACGACTGGCCGTGATCGACCAGGTGACCGCTCAGATGGCTGCGACCGAGAACCCGCGGCTGTCCGCCGGATATGCTGCGCCACGGGTCGAGACGACCACCGATCTCGGCAAGGCTCTGGCCGATGCCGACTTCGTGTTCTCCGCGATCCGGGTAGGCGGGCTGTCCGGTCGGACCTGCGACGAACGAGTCGCCCTGGACCTGGGCGTCCTGGGGCAGGAGACCGTCGGCCCAGGAGGGATCGCCTACGGCCTGCGCACCCTCCCGGTAGCCCTCCAGGTGGCCGAACGCGTCGCCGCAGTAGCGCCCGACGCCTGGTTCATCAATTTCACCAACCCTGCCGGGCTGATCACCCAAGCTGTACAGACAGTCCTGGGCGAGCGGGCTATCGGGATCTGCGACTCCCCGATAGCCCTAGGACGCAGAGCCGCTCACGCTCTAGGCCTCTCGGACGACGAAGTGTTCTTCGACTACGCCGGCCTGAACCACCTCGGGTGGCTGCAAGGGCTACGGGTGAACGGAGTCGACCGGCTGCCCGAACTCCTCTCCGACGCCGACCGTCTCCACACCTTCGAAGAAGGACGACTCTTCGGCGCGGACTGGCTCGCGAGCCTGGGTGCGATACCCAACGAGTACCTCTACTACTACGACTTCACCCGGGAAGCCTTGGCCGCCGTCGGCGGCTCCGCGCGGACACGTGGTGAATTCCTACTCCACCAGCAGAGGACGTTCTTCGCAGCAGCGGACGCGAACCCGCAGCATTCTCTGCGGCTGTGGCAAGACAGCCATCGCGAACGGGACGCCACCTATATGCGCGAAGCACGCGCAGCAGGGGACGAGCGGGACGCCGCGGACCTTCAAGCAGGCGGGTACGAATCGGTGGCCTTGGCGATCATGGCAGCGATCGCCCGAGGTGAGCCGTCCCGAATGATCCTCGGCGTTCGGAACGGACGGGCCCTCCCCGGGTTGTCGGCCGAGGCCGTGGTCGAACTTCCTTGTCTGGTCGACGGGACCGGGATCCAGGTCGAGCAGCCCAGTCTGTTGACCGGTCGGATGATGGGCCTGGTCCAGCAGGTCAAGGCGGTCGAGGAATTAACCATCAGAGCTGTGGAGCAGCGATCGCCTGCTCTGGCGATCGCTGCTTTCGCGCAGCATCCACTGGTCGACTCGGTCAGCACGGCGCGTCTGCTGCTGGACGGATATCGGTCGGCCATGCCGGCGGTCGACGAGGTCTTCACCTCGCGGAGCTGACCGAAGCCTTCCGGTCGTCCTCAGAGTTCTCGGGAGCTCTCCGCGTAGAAACGCCGGGAGTCCTTCGCCCAGATGAAGATGATCGCCGCCAAGCCGCAGGCCCAGTACAGCAGAGTGACGGCCTTCGACAAGGGTGGGGTCGGCAGGCCCAGGGAAACGAGGAAGGTGAGGGTGTGGAGGCCGAAGAAAACATGCGCCAGGGCCCGGGCCCAGGTGCGCCCTTTGCCGTTGGCGACAGACATCCACAGCCAGAGGGCGACCGCGAAGGCCGCGCTGACCATGGCCAGGACAGGGGAGGAGCTGGTGTTCGTCGCCTCTTGGACGCCGAAGCCTTTCATCCACGCTTGCATGGCTTCTTCGGTCTGTTCCCTCAGCAGGAAGTCGACCAACTGACTTACGACCACCATCACGGCGCCGGCCCGCATGGCCCAGACCGCCTTGTCCATGCTCGCCGGTCGGACGACAGGAGCCGGCTGGTAGTGATTCCCGGGGGCAGGCTGACTGTACTGCGGGTGTTGGTAGACCGGCTGGCCCTGCTGCGGCGGACTGGTCGGTGGCTGCCAGGACGTCGGAGGGGCGGGGTCAGTGGGTGGAACCGGGAAAGCCTGCCCCGGAGGTGGGGGGCCCGGCTGGGGAGATGCCCCTGAGGGCTCTTGCGGGGGAGGGGGAGGCTGAGTGCTCATGGAAGACTCCTTTTGGCTGCACTGCGAAAAGCACACACTTCAGCTCACAGCATGACATCGATAGCGGTGCTGTGAGCTGATTGAAGAGCTAATGTCAGCATTTTTCTCTTGACTGCAAAGAGTCTTCTCCGAGGCGCCGTGGAAGCTTGAGGCCGGGCGGCATCGCCCAGTGTTGACGAGGGCGGAAGGCGAAGAGGTTTTCCTCCCGGGTGTGCTCCTCCGTGGAGCTAAATCTGCTCTGTCCGGTAATGCGTCGAGGAATCGGGGCTGAAAAGCAGACGAAGAATCACGAACCCCAGCGCCAGGTAGATGAGCTGGACGGTGACATCAAGTGGATGACGGATCAGGAAAAAAGCCGCCGCCGCATAGATCGCACTCAAGATGAAGAAGAGGACATAGACCTTGCGCGCCCACACATGTCCTTGTCGGTTCTTCACGGACATCCACCACCACAGAACGATGACGATGCACAAGTGCACGAAGGTCACGGCCACCGTGAAAGCTGCGCGGGAAGCATCCTGCTGTTCCCCTTGCTGAAGGGTGTGGAATACCCCCCGGAAGCTACCGAAGACATAGGACAGAATCACGCCGGCCACGGCGAGGACCGGTGCGGCCTTCATCAGCAATGTCGCAGTGGCGATGCTGCCAGGAACCGGCCGCTCATCAGCAGGTGGCGGCTGGTCAGCCGGAGGGGGGAAGCCCCAGAGCGAGGTGTCCTTGTGGCGTGCCGTCGGGGGAGTCCCCGTCGTAGGCTCTGCCGGACATGGGGGCGGCAGCTGGCCAGAGGCGGGGACAGCAGCGTTCATCACTGCATAGTCCGGAAGCACTTTCTCCCCTGCCGGGATGATCCGTGGCAGCGGTCCCGTCTCGTAGGAGACCATCTCGACCTTGGCGGTCGGGCATTTCTCCTCGGACGACGGAGCCTTGTCCTTCTCACCGTCTGCGTCCTTCGCATTCTCGGGAGGGAGGAGAGCGGTCGGCGGCATCGGTATCTGCTCATAGCGAGAGGCATCTACCGGGTAGGTCGGTGAGGGGAGGACCGAGCCGTAGAGTGACGACGGTGACGGTGACGGCAGTGCCCCGTCGGCGATCGGCATCTCTTCGTAGTCGGACGATGGTCCTGCTACCTGGGGGAGGATCGAACCGTAGATCTCCGTCGGATCCGACGTCGGGGGAATCCCCTTGTGCGGTGACGCTGATCGGAATTTCCCACTCATGGACAAGCCCCCTCCGAGCTGGTGACGACGATCATGCTGATGTTCCCTCAGGGATACAGTCAACTTGACTGGACATGAATCGCCGTCACCGGTACGGGATTGAGGCCGTCAGCTGTTCCTCGGTGAGCTTCCGCTCAGTTCAGCGTGTGCTGCTGTGATGTGTAGTAGGCCGAGGAATCCGGCTGGTGAAGGAAGAAGACCACTGCGGCTCCGATGACCATGACGACCAGGTTCACGATGATGTCTACCGGTGTCGACCCGCTGAGGATGATCATCAGAACGCTGAGGGCGGAGAAACCGAAGCAGACCGTGGTGACTCTCCTGGCCCACAAGCGTCCTTTCATGTTCATCGCCGCCATCCAGATCCATATGCCGGCGACGAATGCTGTGGCGATGAAGATGAAGAAAAGAGTGCCGACCTCGAGCGCTGTTCCGTCGACCGAGGAGGAGAGCTTCGTGTCGGCCCTGAACTTGTGCAGAGTGGTGCCAGGGATGAAGGCCAGGAGCGTGGTGATCATGGTGAGAGCGGCTTGGACTCTCAGGATGAGTACGGCGCGCAGCAGGCTCTGTGGCGCAGGCATATTGGCTGCCGGTGGGTAACCGCCGTACGGGGGTTGCTGCGGAGCGCCGTACTGGGGTGCACCGTACTGCGGAGGGCCGTAGGGAGGCGCACCGTACTGAGGCGCACCGTACTGAGGCGCACCGTACTGCGGCGCACCATACTGCGGAGCGCCATAGGGCGGAGCTCCGTACTGCGGAGCGCCGTACTGCGGAGCACCGTACTGAGGCATCGTCTGTGGTGGTTGCCCCTGCGGAGCCTCGTACTGCGGGTAGGGGACCTGCACCTGCGGAGCGGTGCCGTACTGCGGCGCGGGCATCGGCTGCTGCTGCCCGGGGAGAGGCCTAGCGGGGGGTGCAGGCTGGGGCTGCCCGTGAGGAGCGCCGTACTGGAGCGGGCTCTGAGGCTGCTGAGCAGAACCGGGCAGTGGTGGAGGGGCCAAAGGCTGGTGCTGAGCAGACGCGCCATTCGAGGGCTGCGAAGCTGCTGCAGGCTGAGCAGGACCAGGTGGCGGCCCAGGTTGCTGGTTCTGTTCGGTCATGATGATCTATCCCCTCCGCGATGGTGGACGTCCATTGTCCGCTCAGCCATACAGTGTCGCTTGTCTGATCTCTCCGTCGGGCGTTCCCGTCCAACCAGCGGAGAGCGATCCGGACTCAGGGACGCCGACCCGTCGCGTACAGGGCACGCCCCGTACGGAACTCGAGATCCGAACGGGATCGTAAGGTCATCTCCGCCACATAAGAGGCGCGTAACCGCCAGACATCGGCATCAGGAAGAGTCGCCAGATCGTGGCGAGCCATCCGTTGGTAGACCTCCCACGTCTGGTCGAGATCGCGATCACTCAAAGGAACTTCACCTGCAGTGACCTGGACGTCCACGAAGCCGGCCCGCTCCAGGGCGGCCGTGCAGGCCTCCGGAGTACCCAACGGGGCATAGGGGTCGGCTATGTCGAGCCCGTAACCACGAGCATGCACCCGGAAGAGCAGGGACGGCGGCGGATTCTCAGCGGCCATCGTGGAGAAGGAGACCACTCCACCGGAGGAAATGACCCGATGCCATTCGGACAGAGCCAGGTCCACGTCCATGTACAGCAAGCCGCCGCTGCACAGGACGGCGTCCACCGCCTGATCAGGAAGATCGAGCTCGACGGCATCGCCGACGACGACCTCGATCGGTGCTGCATCGACGTCATCACCGGTGGCCAGCGACTGGAGCATGCCTTCGGAGAGATCGACGGCGATCACCCGTCCGTCCGGCCCGATCCTCCGGCCAGCTGCTCGAGCCACGAACCCGGTTCCGGCTGCTGCATCGACCACGGTCGTGCCTGGGACCAACGGGGTCTCTTCGACCAGACGCTCCGCATGTATGCGGTGGAAATCGCTACGGCAATAAGACGCAGCTCGCTCGTCGAAGGCATCGCGCAGGGCGCTGCGGGTGGGAAGAGCGATCACCGCCAACCAGTCGTCATAACGCCCTGCCCGCGCACGCGCCTCTTCCACGACCCACCCCGAGCTCTGCAGCACCCGGGTGAACTCCTCCGGCTGCCAGTAGGTGTACCACCGCGGACCGGAGAGTTTTTCAGTGCTCCACCCCTCACCGTCCCCCAACTTCACGCTGGCGAAGAGCACCACGTCATCGCCCACCGCCGACTGCACACGGGCCAGCGCAGGGCCGACTTCATCACGACGCAGATGCGGAAGAACAGCATTCGCGAAGACGATGTCCACATCGGACAGCGGAGGGTCGTCCACCTGGAGGTCGTACCGGAAAGCTTCAGGGAAGCCGTTCTCGTGCAGATGATCCACGAAAGCCGTTGCCGCATCGGAGGCCAGCACCTCCAAACCGCACTCTCGAAGGTGACGGGCATCCTGCCCTCCTGCGGAACCGATCTCCCAGACCCGAGCGCCGGGGGCGAAGACATCGCCCACCATCGTGCCGAGCCAGAACGCCAGCGCGCTGGGCTCCTCCGGGGTCAACCGCAGGTACTCGGCGACACCAGCGTTATAAGAGGCGAGGGTCGCCTCACGTTCATCCACTTGTTCGGCCTCCTTGCGTAGACCACCGGTCGACGACCTACGCGAGCCCTATGGTCCTCCGAAAAACAGGGCGACGCCACCGCCGAACTCCGGTCCTGGACTGGACGGAACTCGACTTCCACTCTTGAGCGAGCGGCGTTCACCGGCCGGTTCGGTGCGAGGAGCCTACGGGGCGTCCACCTCGTACACCAGAGAAATCATCAGTGTGCGAGATCAGATACACCACAAAGCCTTGAACATGACAGCCTGTCCCCACACAGCCCCGACCAGAGCCAGAAGGCAGATCCGGACCTGAACAGGCGTGGGCGCAGGCAGCCTCACCCCAGCAAGGCCGGCGTGGAGGAGGAACGATGAAGTTCGCGGTGATCGGTGCCGGAGCCATCGGTGGTTACTACGGAGCCCGACTGATCGAAGCCGACCATGAGGTCCATTACCTGGCCCGAGGGCGTTCGTTGGCAGCCTTGCAGGAGAAGGGAATCCGAATTCAAGGCGTCAGTGGCGACCACGCCGCCCAGCCGCACAGCGCCACAGACGATCCGACCCGGATCGGTCCGGTCGATGCCGTTCTCCTGGCAGTGAAGACCCACCAGCTCTCCGGGGCACTGGAGGCCCTTCCTCAGCTGTGCGGGCCCCGAACCGCCGTGTTGACCATGCAGAACGGTATCGAAGCTCCCGCCATCGTGGCTGAACTCATGGGGCGCGAACGTGTCGTGCCCTGCATCGTGCGGATCTTCACCTACGTCGTCGAGCCCGGACTGATCGCTCACATGGGCGGGCCCAACAGCATCACCCTCATGGAAGGAAACGGCCCTCGGAGTTCTCGGATCGAAGCATTGCAGGAGGCTTTCACCGCTGCAGGCAGCACCGTCCACTGCCCGGAGAACATCTGGGTCGACCTGTGGGAGAAAGCCATCTTCGTCGAGCCGGTAGGTGCTTTGGGTGCGCTGGCCGGCGTTCCCATCGGAACCTTGCGTACCGACCTGCGAGACACCCTTCGAGCAGCGATGGACGAGGTGCACCAGGTGGCCCTGGCGAGTGGCGTCCCCGTCCCCGGCGATGCGGTGGAGCGCGCCCTGGCTCTGGCCGACGGCCAGCCTGCGGAATCGACCGCGTCGCTGCACCGCGATCTGCGTGACGGGCTGCCCAGCGAGATGGACGGCCAGATCGGCGGAGTGGTGCGCGCAGCGCGGGCCGCCGAGGTGGACACCCCGCTGCACAACCTGATGTATCAGGTGCTGGGCGTATGGGAGGCCGCTGCGACGTCCTGACCTGAAAGCGCGGGTCAGCGGCAGATCTCGCGCAAGGCGCTTCGGAGTGCTTCGTTCCGGCCGATGTACCAGGCGACCGGGACGGACGACAAGGAGATGCCATGACGATTCTCGCCGTGGAACCCTCGTCGTCGGTGCTGCCGGAAGCGGAGCCCACGGTGCTTCCTGGTGAATCGCAGGGCCCTCGTCGTCGCCGATCTGGGATGCAGGTCTCCCGATGGCGCAGATTCTGGAGGGTCCTGGGCTTCCTGGCGGCGCTGACAGTGGTCAACACTTCCCTCGAAGTGGCGAACCGCGCCGCCTTTCCTACGGTGACCACCACCGGAGTGGTCCACTCGGACATGGTGAACACGGTGTTGCCGAATACCTACTGGGTGTTCTTTCCCGGGTTCGGGATCAACTTCTGTTCGGATGTCGAACGGGCTTTCGCGCCGGTGACCGGACCGACAGGTCGCTCTTTCTGCGTCGCGCCGTCCACCGCCAGGCTCGACCCCGCCGAGATCGCCTCTGCGGTGCGTGCCCGGATTGAGGAGAACCGCGACCCGGGGCAGCCGGTCACCTTGTACCTCTACGGGATCAGTATGGGCGGGATGATTGCCTACGATGTCGCACGTCAGCTCGATGGGCAGGGGGACATCGTGGTGCGCGCTGTCCTGTTCGACTCCAGCCCGGCCGGCCCTGACAGCGTCTCGGCGGACAAGCGGGGTTTCGTGGCCTTGGGGGCGACGATCAACCGACTTCCGGATCTTCCGTTGGGGATCCCCAACCCACTCAAGGGTGGGCCGCTGAACCGGGCAGCTCTGCACATCGGTGAAGCTGCGGTCGAGAACTTTCGAGAAGGTCGCCGACCGCTTGGTTTCGATGACATCCGGACGGCTTGGTACAAGGCCACCGTGGTGACCAGCGGAGGCATGGCCAACCAGTTCGACTACATCCAGAACTTCTATCCGATGCCTGATCCGAATGCCTTGCCCTATGCGTCGTTCGCCTACCTGCGTGCGCAGGACGCCGGAGCGGACACCACGGTGGACGTGCGGCGAGCCATCGACACCTACGCGGGATTGATCGCCCCACGTCGGCTCGCAGTGCATCCGGTGGAGGGCGGGGCCCACGCAAGCGGTGACGTCACCATCCAGAGCTATCGGGCAGCGCTGTCCGACTTCATCGCTGCGGCGGGTCTGCCGACCGCGGACGACATCGCCCAGGTGCGTCACGTCGAACGAGGGACTTTCCTGCGATGAGTCCCGACGCACGCGGCCGGACACACAGGGTGGTGAGGATGCTTGGAGCGAGCTAACAGGTTGCGACGTTAGCGTGGTCGGTGTCGAGCATGATCTCGGGAACCGATCGGTCCTTTGAGGTCGGGAAGGCAAGTGTGGTGATACGTCAGCTCTATGTCGCTGCAGCCGTATGGGCCGGGGTGGGACTGGCTGCAGGGCTCTACTATCGATCCCTGACACAGGCAACAGGATTCACTCGCGGCATGGAGACGCAGCTGGCGCCGACGCATACCCATGCCTTAGTTCTGGGCTGTCTGTGGATGCTGGTCGTGATGGTTCTGGTCCAGGTGTTCCACCTCGATGACCTCCCACAGCTGAGACACTTCTTCTGGTCGTGGCAGATTGGTTTGACTATCACTTTGGGTGCAATGTTCGTCAAAGGAACGCTTCAGGTATTGCAGAGCCCAATGGTCGATCACAAGGCCCTGGCCGGAGTCGCTGGCATCGGGCATGTCATCATGACCATCGCGATGGTGCTGCTCTTCGTGGTTTTGCACAAGGGGCTTCGAGCCCATTCGACGAGGAACACCCGGACCGTTGATGTTCGGACGAAGTAGTGGGTGGCTGCTGAGGCAGAGAACCTTAATCAGTTTTTTCCCGTAATGACATCAACCTTGATCTCTTTCTGTCGAAGGCGATCAAGAGGATATGAACAGAATCCTGTTCTCAACAACATAGTTCTCGAGATTCACGCCAGCACAATCACCGACCAGGGGATCGCTCCATGCAGCCGACCAGCGCCAGTTTCCTCCTTGTGGCGGGTGTTCTCACTGCCGCAGCCGTCATCGGATCGATCGTCCTCTCCCCGCGGCTTTCCGGTGGCATCTGGCGACTGCTCGCTCGCACCTTGCTCCAGCTGGTGGCACATGTCCTGGTCGTCATCATGGTGGCAGCTGTCATCAACCGAGCCATGGGCTTCTTTCCGACCTGGGCGAGTCTGATCTCCGACGGTAAGTTCAACGGTGCCGAACAGACCATGGGTAAGCCCGCCGATGCCCTGAAGAAAGAGGTCTCGGCGACCGGGCTGGGCAAGGCGCCGTCCCAGCTTCCGGTCCTGCCGACTCCGGGCAGTCGGGTTCAGGAGTACGAGGTCACTGGGCCCAATTCGCATTTCGCGACGAAGATCATGGTGCTCTTGCCGAAGGAGTACGACCCGAAGCGATCGGAGGAGTATCCGGTGATGGTGGCCCTGCACGGCTACCCGGCCACTCCTGACCACTGGACCAAGCACATGCAGATCCAGACCAAGTTGGACGAGGCGGTCGCCTCTAAGAAGATCGCGCCGACACTGGTCGTGATGCCGCAGGTCAATATGCCTCAGGCGGTCGACACCGAGTGTGTTGACGGCACGGAGCCTGGTCATCCGAAAGTGGAGACTTTCCTGGCGAAAGACCTCCCTGGATGGGTGACCTCGCATTTCCGGGCCAAGACCGAACGGGCGGCCTGGAACACTATTGGATATTCCGCCGGGGGGTATTGCTCCTTGATGGTCGCCATGAAGCATCCTGAGGCCTACG
The DNA here is from genome assembly GCF_003391095.1 of Austwickia chelonae. Classification (NCBI taxonomy): domain Bacteria; kingdom Bacillati; phylum Actinomycetota; class Actinomycetes; order Micrococcales; family Dermatophilaceae; genus Austwickia; species Austwickia chelonae. Next base: position 260,897 of record NZ_CP031447.1, read on the forward strand.
GAACAGCCATTTCTTTCTCTGGATACCTGACCCCCGCATTCAGCTCCGCATACCAACCTTTCCCCGAGAACAGCTCTCAGGCGAAGTCGTACAACCTCATTGAGGTCGCCCGATCCGCGCCCGGGGTGGCGCTGTGGATTCAACGTGATGACATCACCGCAGGCCGAGACTCCTCGGGGAAGAGCGAGGTCAAGAGGTTGATCGAAGCGGCAAAGGCGCCGCTGTCGATCACGACTTTCGATCAGCCCGGAGCAGGTCACCTCACCGTGGTCTGGAAGGAAGGGTTGGTGCGTTCCTTCACCTGGCTCGGTCGGGCAAGCCCCTCCTTCGCGCCGAGGTGATGATCGCCAGGAGGTTCGGCACCTTCTATGAATGTTGTGCGTTTGGTCGGAGGACATCGAAGGGAGAACCTCCGTGGAACTGACCGGCACGCCGTTTACCGTCACGATGACGACTGCGGCGATCGCGGCATTCGTCCTGGCGATTTGGGGGATGCCTCGGCTGGTGGGCTCGTGGCCGCGTGCAATGATGCGCATCATAGCCCTGGCCTGCGTCAATGTTGTGGTAGTGATGACTGTCGCCACTCATCTGAATGCCACTAACGGGTGGTATTCCTCGTGGGGTGACCTGGTCGGCGCCGCGCCGAAACAAGAAGAAGCTCAGGCCGGTGACGCCGCCAAAGCTGCATCGCAGAAGGTCGAGGGAGCCGCGCAGAAACATCGGGTTCCTACGAGTTTCCCGCCCCTGCCCGAACCTGGGCAGCGCAAACAGACATACACCTTCAAAGGGCCGGCAAGTGGACTGACCGGCGAAATCGTTGTTGTTCTCCCGAAGAGCTACGAAGAGCCCGGGAGCACCAAGAAATATCCGGTCGCTGAAGCATTCCATGGTTTTCCTGGAACGCCCTCCGGGTGGGTCTCCAAGATGGACGCCCCCAAATATTTGGATGAAGCGGTTGCCTCCGGAAAGATTCGAGAGACACTTCTGGTCGTCCCCGCCATCACCATTCCTCGGGGTGTGGACAGCGAATGCGTGAACGGTCCGTCTGGGAAGGCTCAGATGGAGACCTGGGTCAGTGAAGATGTCCCGCGTTTCGTCCGCGATCGTTTCCGGGTCGAACAAGGACGTGACTCCTGGGCCGCCATGGGCTACTCAGTCGGCGGTTATTGTGCCACTCTCATGGGTATGCACCACAGCGACACCTTCGGGGCCGTGGTCAGCCTGGGCGGTTATGTGAAACCAGATTTTGCCACCGGAGCCCCCTGGCCCGCAGGCAGCCCATTAGCTGCCCGGTACGACTTGGTCGCTCGGATCAAGGAGAAGGTGCCGCCGGTTGCCATGTACGTGCAGGCCGGGCAGCGCAGCCCCTTCTGGAAGGACATCAAGTCCTTCATGGATTCAGCGAAGGACCCTATGTCATTGAAATCTGTGGTGTTGCTCGATACCGGGCACCGTTGGGACGTCTGGCAGGGCGAGATGCCGAAGGTATTCGCCTGGATGGGTTCATCGATCCCCGGATTCCGCCCGCAGAAATAAACTGCATGACCACTGCTCAGGAGCGGTGCCCGGAATTGACCGACAACTCCATGGAACAGCCTGTCGCCCCGACGACAACTCAATGTGAGGAAGGCAAGAAGATCGATGCTCGATCAGTCAGCGCACGACCACCGCGAGGCTGAACGCCGCGGTTCTTCCGCCGAAGCGGCTCCACCGCAGGGCACCTCCTCGGGCGGCGGGCTGTGGGCATCGGCCAGCGGCAAATTCCCTGGTTTCTTCGCCCTCATGGTTTTCCTCAACGGGCTGCTCACCGGTTTCTTGGCGCTGGTCGGAGTGGAATTCCGCGATCGACATTACGAGCTCATCGACACGGTGAGCCTGTACATCGACATCCAGGCCAATATCGCCTGGGCGACCGTCCTGATGATGAACGCCGCAGCACTGGCCGCGCGAAAACGAGCAGCGTGGGGGCTCTCCCTGCTGTGGACGGTGATCTTCTTCACTCTGGACATCGCGGACTACCTCTACGACGGCGTCTGGCAGTGGGGACCGATCGCCTTCCACACCGTGGTCATCCTGCTCCTGCTGGCGACACGTAAAGAGTTCTGGACCAGGGTTCGTAAGGTCGCCTACCTGCGGGCACTGGGCACCCTGCTCGCCGGTCTGGCGATCTGCATCCCGTTCGGGTGGCTGTTGCTCGAACTCGACCCGGGCCAGGTTCCACCGGAACAGCGGCTCGATTGGACCATCATCCAGGTCGCCGGGCTCGGCATCGAACAGGGCGGCTACTTCGAATCGCCGGCTCCTGGCTGGGTGACCATCGTCCAGAGCACCCTTGGCGCGATCTGCCTCATTACCGCCGTCGTCGTGGTATTCCGTACCCGTCGCGCCGAGGATCAGCTGAGCGAAGCCGACGAGCGGGCCATGCGGGTGCTCGTCGAACGACATGGCAGCGCCGACTCACTGTCCTACTTCGCCTTGCGTCGGGACAAATCTGTCGTTTTCAGTCCGGACGGATTCGCTGCGATTGCTTATCGGGTCGAAGCGGGAGTGTCTATTGCCTCGGGCGACCCGCTCGGCGACCCGAAATCCTGGGCTGCCGCGATCGATGCCTGGATGCAGGCCGCTCGACCCTACGGTTGGGTCCCCGCCGCGATCGGTACTTCCCGGGCCGGCGCCGAGGCCTACCATCGGGCCGGTTTCTCCGTGCTTGACCTCGGCGATGAAGCCATCGTGTACACGGGGAACTTCTCGTTGCGAGGAACCGAACGTGCACCGCTGCGGCGCGCGGTCGGCCACGCAGAGAAAGCGGGGGTCAAGGTGCGTATGCGTCGGCATGCCGACGTCCCGGCCGAAGAACTCGCACAGCTGGGCCGTCTGGCCGACGAATGGCGCGGCGAAGAGCCCGAGCGTGGTTTCTCGATGGCGCTTGGACGGTGGAACGATCCGGCGGACGGGGCCTGCCTGCTCGCAGAAGCCGTCATCGGTATGGGCACCCCGGAAGAACGTGTTGTCGGACTGCTCTCCTTCGTCCCATGGGGGAGGGCTGGGGTGTCCCTGGATGTCATGCGGCGATCTCCTGATGCCCCGAATGGCACCACTGAGCTGATGATCACCGATCTGTGCCGTCGCGCCGACGAGGTCGGAGTACGACGGGTCTCCTTGAACTTTGCGATGTTCCGGTCGGTCTTCGAAGAAGGAGCTGAGATCGGTGCCGGGCCGGTGCTGCGGCTGTGGCGGCGAATCCTGGTCTTCCTGTCCCGCTGGTGGCAGATGGAGTCGTTGTACCGCTCGAACCTGAAGTACCAGCCCGAATGGGAACCGCGTTTCCTGTGCTTCCAGGACGGAGGACAGCTTCCTCGGATCGGATTGGGAGTCGGGATCGCCGAGGGGTTCGTCGGCCTGCCCCGTCCCCTCCGCCCACTACGCGGCGATACCGCTGTCGTCTCCAGCAACGCCCCTGACCTGAGCGTTTTCGAGGTCGAGGAACAGGTGCGTCGATACCCCGAGCAGGAACGGGTCCGGCGGGAGAAAGCTGACCACCTGATCGGCTCCGGGGTCGACCCCTGGCCGATGTCGAAGCCTCCGAGCCACGAGGCGAAGGACGTCCTGGGCCTGGAGGAGGGCACCAGATTGTCGGTCTCGGGTCGAGCGCTCGGCATCCGTGACTTCGGTGGAGTCATCTTCGTCGAGCTGCGTGACTGGACCGGACGGACCCAGCTCCTCCTCGACCGCCAGGTGTGCGGTGAAGCCATGCTGGAGGCCTTCCGCAGCGGCGTCGACCTCGGTGACCTCATCGGGGTTTCCGGTCGGCGAGGAAAATCCAGGAAGGGCGAACCTTCCGTCCTGGTCGACATGTGGCGGATGGAAGCCAAATGTCTCCACCCGATGCCTGACAAGTGGCGTGGACTGACCGACCCGGAGGCGCTGGTCCGTCAGCGTTACCTGGACCTCGCGGTCAACTCCAAGACCCGCGAGCGGATGCGGGCCCGGTCCGCGGTCCTCACTTCCCTGCGCTCCACGCTTGGTTCTTACAAATACCTCGAGGTGGAGACCCCCATCCTGCAGACCATTCACGGCGGGGCCAATGCACGGCCCTTCCGCACCCACATCAATGCGTACGACCTCGACCTGTACCTGCGGATCGCTCCTGAGCTGTACCTGAAGCGACTGTGCGTCGGAGGTATGGACCGGGTCTTCGAACTCGGGCGGACATTCCGCAACGAGGGCGTGGACTTCTCGCACAACCCGGAGTTCACGATCCTGGAAGCCTATGCGGCGCACGGCGACTACCTGACAATGATGGACCTGTGCCGTGAGCTGATCCAGAATGCGGCGATCGCCGCGAATGGTGAGTGCGTGGTACCCGGACCGAACGGGGAGCGGGTCGACATCTCCGGGGAGTGGCCGGTGAAGACCTTGCACGGCGCGATCTCGGAAGCGCTGCTGGAGATGGGTGGCCAGGAGATCACCGCAGAAACGCCGGTCGAGATCCTGCGTGAGCAGTGTGATCTCGCGGGGGTTCCGTATTTGAGCGGGTGGGATGCCGGCACGGTGGCGCTGGAGATGTACGAGCGTTTGGTGGAGGAACACACCCAGCGGCCGACCTTCTACTGCGACTTCCCGGTGTCGGTGTCACCGTTGACTCGTTCCCACCGGTCGACCCCCGGGGTCACCGAACGGTGGGACCTGGTGGCCTGGGGCGTAGAGCTCGGGACCGCCTATTCGGAATTGACCGATCCGCTGGAGCAGCGTCGACGGTTGACCGCACAGTCGGAGAGCGCCGCCGCTGGTGACCCCGAGGCCATGGAGCTGGACGAGGACTTCCTCGTCGCCCTGGAGCATGGCATGCCACCGACCGGTGGTCTGGGCATGGGCGTGGACCGGTTGGTCATGATGATCACCGGGGCGAGCATCAGGGAGACCCTGCCCTTCCCGATGGCCCGTCCGCGATGAGCGGGAACGCGTCCGGGGCGGACCAGGCGGGTGCGAAGGAGGTCACGGCTGTCGGGGCTACCGGCTCGTCGGTGGGACAACGCACAGCTGAAGCGACGAACTGGGCTGCCGGGGTGGCTGCTGCCGGACTGTTCTACCTCTCCTGGATCTGGGCGCCTGTCGTGGCGACGGATGGTTTGGATCCGATCAGCACCTATGCGAGCGAGCTGGCCGCCACCGATCAGCCCGGTTCGTGGTTCTTCCGGGTTTCGGACCTGATCACCGGTTTGCTGATCGCGGCAGTGGCCGGATGGCGTGCTCGGTTAAGGGAAATCGGTCGGGCGCAGTGGGGGTGGTGGGCCCTGACCGGTTTCGGGGTGGCCACGGTCGCGGATGCGTTGGCACCCTTGTCGTGTGCTCCCAGCGCCGACAAGGTGTGTGCGGCCAAAGAAGCCGCTTTCGAGCTGCACTGGACCCATTCGGCTCACGTCGGCACGAGTGTGACGGCATCGGTGATGATGATGGCGGCGGTGGTCCTGATCACTCTTCCGTTGTTCCTGGCGCACCGTTCTTCCTGGCTGTCCGGCGACCGGATGTCAGTGCTGCGTCTGCTGCTCCTGGTATCCGCTGCGGGATACCTGTTGGGTACGGCCTGGACGATGCTGGAGGTCGCCAGGGCCACGATCGATTGGCCATGGCCTGCATTGTTGGGGGTCGCTCAACGCTTCCAGGTCGGGAGCGGGTCGGTGTGGATGCTGGCCCTGGCGGGTCTGGCCTTCTGGGGTGGCCTGGCAGCTACTCGCGCGGCGGCCGACAGGGGGCAGAACGGTGTCTGAGGAGGGGCCGTACTCTGAAGGACGCGAAGTCCGCCGTGTCGTGCTCTTCCCCGGTGCAGGGATGGTCGCTCGCAGCTATCAGGGTCTCTTGCGTCGCTGCCTGCCTTCGGGCCGTTACGAGGTCTGGGATCGGGGCACCGGTGACCTCGAGGCTGATGTGGCGGGCATGGCAGCGCTCTGCGCGCAGGATCCGCCGGGAAGTCTCGTGGTCGTTGCCCATTCAATGGGGGCTTTCGCGGCGGAGACCTTTGTCCGGCGTCATCCGGAGAAGGTGGCCGGGCTGGTCCTGCTGGATCCGAGCGCAGAACTTGATCTGTCGTCACCGACCGAGGACCTGGCCTCCCTGTCGTCCTTCTCCGGCAGAGGGTGGGCCGAGCGGACTCCGGTGGTACGTCGTTTTCTGCGTGATTTCCGCCGGTACGACTGCGATGCCGCGGCAGTGGCAGCTCTCCGGGCCGATTCGCAGCTGCCGGACGTCCCGATGGTGGTGGTGACGGCGCTGCTCACCCAGTGGCGGTCAGGGGACCGGCGTTGGCAGGAAGTGCAGGAGCGGTTGGTGGCCGAGCTGGCTGCAGCGCATCCCCGAGGCGAGGACGGAGTGTCCTGGGAGTTGCTGGTGCCGTGTGGTCATGCCGTCATGTGGTGGCGGCCGGCAGCTACTGCACAGATCGTGAGATCGGTTCTGGAGCAGCCATCGCGTTGAGAGCAGATGTCGATACCGACGAAGACGGGGCGGGCGAGATGTGTCGGATGCATCTCGCCCGCCCCGTCCGTTCTCGGTTCCGGGGTCAGCCCGGGGTCACCACGGTTTGTCGGCGTTGGTCGCCATGCGGTGGGTCGAGGAGTGCTTCTCGACCCAGCTGGTGATGGACTTGAGCGCTTGCTCGGTGTGGCTGTGACTGTAGAAGTGTGTGGCCTTGAACCCGGTGATCATGCCGTCGACATGGGCTTTGCCGAGTAGACCGTCGACATAGGCGTCCTGGTTCTTGGCGATGGTCCATCCGAAGGTGCGGCCGAGTTCACCCTCGTCCCGGGCTTGGGACGATCGGCGCAGTTCGTTGCAGGTCTTGTTGCCCTTGGTGCCGCAGTCACCGAAGCCCTGGCGGATGTCGAACAGGCCGTAGTCGGCGACTCGCTGGGCTGGCGGAATGTTCTTGCCGTGCTCGTTGAACTGCTGTTTCACGCTGCCGTAGGTGCCGCTGACGGCTACGGCCTCGTTCTTGTTCAAGGAGGAGGTGATGGTTTTCCATCCGCCGCCGCCGACGGTCTTGTAGAAGCCGTAGAGCACTTTGATGCCGGCGGGTTCGAGGATTTCTCGAGCTTTGCTCTGCAGGTGGGCCACCGAGCAGTGTTTCCACTTGGGATCTCCTGAGCTGCAATGGTCAGGGTTCTTGATGTCGAGCCAGACGAAGCTGACGTTCTTGCCGGCCTTGCGGTTCTCGGCGATGCGTTTGAACATCGGCTCGACGGTGTCACCCTTACTGGTCGGGATGCCGTCGTGGTCGGCGTACCAGCCGTCTTTCCAAGCGGTCAGATCGACTTCGAGGGCGTTGTAGCCCATCTTCAGTGCGTCGTCGACACCTCCGGTGGTCAAGACGCGGTGGGCGATGGCGTAGATCGGCCGCTGGGTGGAGGTGGCTGGCGCAGCAGGAGCGACGGGAGCGGGGGATGCGGCGTGTGCAGGCGCGATGACGGCACCGGCCGCCAATGCGGCGGCAAAGGATCCGGCTACCAGCGCGCGCAGGGTGTGCTTCGACAAGGAGGCTCTTTTCCGAGAGTCGAGGTGAATGTGCACTCAGTGCATAATGTGCAGGTGATCAGAATGTCCGTTTTGTTCGATGGTATTCCGATCGAGTGGACTTACCGCGGCATGATCTGATCATACAGCATATTTGAGTGGCGACTTTGGGTGTCTTCGGGGAGGTGAAATGATTCACGGTGAAGAAAAGGCTGATCGGGCGCTTATCGAACAGGACTTCCAGTGAAAGTTCAGCGATTAAAGGGTTTCTTCTAAGGTCAAGAAATGATAAAAGTCCGGCGAGATTTGCGCCGGATATGCGGAAAGTGACTCAGAAGGAAGTTGCGTGCCGCTGCGAACGCAGCAGGAGAGCCTCTGACAAAGCGAGCACGCCCGCCGCCACGATCAGGAAGAGCAGCCAGCACACCAGGACCTGCCACCCGTAGGCATGGAAGACAAGCCCCGACAGGTAGCCCACCAGGGAACTTCCCAAGTAGTAGCTCGTCAGGTACAGGCCTGAAGCCTCTGCGCGATCACGGACGGCCAAAGCGCCGACCCAGCCAGAGGCCACCGCATGCACGGTGAAGAAACCTGCGGTGAACACCGCCGTGCCCAGGAGCACCGACCACAGCGCATCGACCATCACCGCAGGCATACCCACCAAGCACAGGCCGAGCCCGGCCAGAAGCACCCGCTGTCGTCCGAACCGAGCCGCTACCGAACCAGCACGCGCCGAGGCGACCGTCCCACAGAGGTAGAGCAGGAAGATCGCACCCACCTCGACCTGGCTCAGCCCGAAAGGCTCTGCCAGTAAGTGATAGCCGAGGTAGTTGTACAGCGAGACGAAGACTCCCATCAGGAGGAAGGCCACAGCGAACAAACCCATCAGCCGGCGATCCCGACAATGCCGGGCCAAAGCACGCGACTCCTCCCGCCAGCGCAGACGTTTAGGGCGGAAACGCCGCGGCGCAGGCATCACCAAGGTCATCACCCCGGCGCAAAGCGCAGCCACCACGGCTGTCGCAGCCAAAGCCCACGGCCATGAAGTCACCTCCAAGGCCATCGCCGGGATCAACCGTCCGGACAAGCCGCCCACCGTGGTGCCTGCCACGTACAACCCCATCACCGCAGGCAGATCCCCAGGAGCGATCTCCTCGCTCAGCCAGGCCATTGCAGTAGCCGGTACCCCCGCCAGGAGGAATCCCTGCACCGCGCGCCCGATGATCAACCACCAGATCGTCGGGGCCAGCGGAAGGATCAAGCCGAGCACGGACGCCGAGATCGCCGAGAAGATGATCATCCGCCCTCGACCAAAACGCTCCGAGAGCACCGACATCGGCAGGATCGCCGCAGCCATCACCCCGGTCGCCGCACTGACCGTCAGCGAGGCCCGGGCCGGATCCACCCCCAAGCCGGAGCTGATCGCAGGCATCAACGCCTGCGTGCAGTACAGCGCGTTGAACGACCCCAGGCCGGCACAGACCACCGCGACCACAGCTCGCGTGAATCCTGCGGATCCACGCGATAAACCCTGGGGAAGTTCCACCGAGTTGCCTCCTCGACGCGGACGACCAGCCGCTCAGGAACCTACTCCCGCTCAGTTCTCGCGTCGCAGTGGGGTCGCCCTGATCTGTTCCTCCAGCCAGGCCACCACGTCACGGGCGACCTGATCCCGACAGCGATCGTTCAGGATCTCGTGCCGGGCGCCCCGGTACAGCTGAGAACGCACATCTCGCACACCTGAGTCCCGGAAAAGTTGTTTCGCCTGGAGGACACCTCGCCAGGAATCGCCCACCGGATCGTCGGAGCCGGCCACCAGGAAGATCGGTAACCAAGGCGGTACCCCGGAGACCCTCGCCCTGTCGTGCACGGGCCCTATCCCGGCCAGCAGATCCGCATAGAACTGTGTTGTGCACACGAAGCCGCACCACGGATCGGCCACATAGGTGGCCACCTCCTGGGTAGAGGTCGACAACCATTCGAAACCAGTGACCTGCCCCGGTACGAGCCCTTGCTCGAAAGGCCGGTTGAAGGAGCCGAAGAGCAATCGGTTCATCGTCGACGACCTGGCCAGGCGGCCCCGTAAGGCCGCTTCCGACCTGGCCAAGGCCAACCCCGCCCATCTGACGGGTCCGGGATCTCCGGCCGTGCCGCACAGGACTGCCCCGGCAAGGTCGTCGCCATGGCTCTGCACATAGGCGCGCACGACGAGACTGCCCATGCTGTGCCCGAAGAGGAAGACCGGAAGCCCCGGGTGGTTCTCGGTCACGATGCGGACGATCTCGCCCAGGTCGGAAAGCAACAGTTGCCAACCGGCACGGTCGGCAAGATGCCCTAAAGGTCGATCGTTGGCCACCGCAGTGCGTCCGTGTCCGCGCTGGTCGTAGGCATATACCGCGAAGCCGGCATCGGCCAGTTGGCCGGCGAACGGGGTGTATCGCTGACAGTGCTCCGCCATGCCGTGCACGATGACGACTGCTGCTCGGGGTTCGTTCGATCCGGGGCACGACGACTCTGCCGAGGGCAGCCAGGAGTGGCCGTACAACGAGAGGTCATCGACAGCGGTGGCGACGAATTCGGTACTTCCCATGGGCGCAGACTAATGCGCACCGTGGAATATCGGAGGGGCGCCACGTCCAGGAGTGCTGGGAGTGGGGCAACTCCAGGGTTTATCAGGGTTTGACGGTCGTTTCGCTGGAGAATGCAGGGCCGTATGGGTTTTGTCGATGTGTGCCTTTGGCTGTTGGTGAAGAAGATTTGTGGCTGATGCCCAATTTCCTTTGAGTGTTCGTTTCATGAACTCACCACTGACTGAGGGAATGGTGCAGGTGGCCTTGGCCGTGCTAGTCCTCTCGGGAGAGCTGGGCGACCTCTGTTCTGTGAAGTCTGCGCTTTTTGTAAATTTTTTTTTGGGGATGTCGTGTCATTCTTTGAAGAAGAGCTTGGGTGGGAACATGAAGTGCATCTCTGGTCGGTGAGTTCATGGAGAAGAGACGCCTCGTCAGGGAAAGAGAGATGGGCGGAGCCTTACTCAGGCTGCATCCATCGGACGTGCTGGTGTCTGTCGGCCATGCTGCATAAAATAGGCCTTTCATCTCATCATCGAGATGAGCCCCGGGTGGCAACCCCACCCCCGGGACCAGCCATGAAGCGGAGAAATGACCGAGCTCGCGCTCCTTTTGTTGTCCTTGATCCTCGTCGCTGCCTGTGGCCTGTTCGTGGCTGCAGAATTCGCCTTCCTGACCATCGACCGGAACCACGTCGAGAGTCGGGCTGCAGAAGGCGACTCCGGCGCCGGCGGCGTCCTTGCAGCGCTACGGACACTTTCCACTCAACTGTCCGGCGCGCAATTGGGTATCACCATCACCAATCTCGCCATCGGATTTCTCTCCGAGCCGGCCCTGGCCACTCTCATCGCGCCAGGACTGAACCGACTCGGACTGGACGGCGCCGGATCACGCGCCGTGTCCCTGACCCTGGCGATGCTGCTGTCCACCACGCTCACCATGGTCTTCGGCGAACTCGTCCCGAAGAACCTGGCCATCGCGATCCCCGAACGGACAGCGCGAGCAGTGCAAGCACCCATGCGGGGCTTCACCACCGCGACCAAACCGATGATCACCCTCCTCAACGGATCGGCGAACCGGGCCCTGCGACGAATGGGTATCGAACCCACCGAGGAGCTCGCCAGCGCACGTAGTCCCGAGGAACTCCACTTCCTCGTGGCCCGCTCCGCCCGGGAAGGGACCCTTCCGGAGGACACCGCAGAACTTGTCCAGCGCAGCATCGAATTCGGTGAACGCCGGGCCAGTGATGTGATGACCCCGCGTACCCGGGTCGACTTCGTGCACGTGGGGGACAGCGTCGCCGACGTCGTTCGGCACGTCCACGACACCGGACATGCCAGGTTCCCTGTGCTCGACGCGGAGACCGACCGGGTCGTCGGGCTCATCACCACCCGACAGATCCTGCGCGTGCCAGCCGCCGACCGTTCCCGGATCGCCGTCACCGAGGTCATGGACACCCCCGTCCTCGTACCCGGATCCATCGATCTGGACTCCCTCCTGGGCGACCTGCGTGACGGATCTCAGCAGATCGCCGTCGTCATCGACGAATACGGCGGTGTCGACGGCATCGTCACCCTCGAAGACCTCATCGAGGAGATCACCGGGGAACTGGAGGACGAACACGACACCCCTGTGGCACCACGCCAGACCAGGCCCGGCATCTGGGAGGTCTCAGGGCTGCTCCGCCCCGACGAAGTCGAGGAGGTCACCGGTGTCCTCCTGCCCGAGGACGCCGAGTACGAGACCCTCGCCGGGCTCATCGTCGACCAGCTCAACCGACTCGCCGAGCTCGGAGACGTCGTCGAGGTCATCGGTCAGGACGAGGAACACCGGCGCTACCCGGTGACCCTGACCGTCACCGGCTTGGACGCCCTCCGCGTCGACAGGGTCCGTATCCACCTGGGAGAAGCCCTCCCCGACGACGAGAACACCGCCGCACCGACCACGGACGAACGCCGATGACCAACTGGATCATGCTCCTCGTTGCAGCACTGCTCCTGCTGCTCAACGCCTTCTTCGTCGGTGCGGAATTCGCCGTGATCTCCGCCAGACGTAGCGCCATCGAACCCAAAGCCCACGCCGGGTCGGCGCCCGCACGGGTGGTCCTGGGTGCCATGGAACAGGTCTCTCTCATGCTGGCCACCGCCCAGCTGGGCATCACCCTGGCCTCTCTCGGGCTGGGCGCCGTCGCCGAACCCGCACTGGCCCATCTGATCGAAGCGCCCTTCCTCGCACTCGGGGTCGGCTCCCACCTGGTTCACCCCGTGGCCTTCGTCCTCGCGCTGCTGATCGTGGTCTACCTGCACGTCGTCCTCGGCGAGATGATCCCCAAGAACATCGCCCTCGCCGGGCCGGACAAGGCCGCGCTCTGGCTGGTACCTCCGCTCGTGGCGGTGACCAAGGTGCTCGGACCTTTCGTCATCGCGCTCAACGCCCTGGCCAACGGTGTGCTACGTCTCGTCAAGATCACCCCTAAAGACGAGGTCGCCAGCGCTTTCACCAGGGAACAGGTTCAGGCGATGGTCGACGAGGCCGCAGAGGAAGGCCTCCTGGACGACAAGGAGAAAGCACTCCTCGCCGGGGCACTGCACTTCGACGAGGACACTGTGACTGCTGCCCTCATCCCCGTAGGCCAAGTCGCCAGTGTCCGACTAGGGCAGAGCTGCGCCGAGATCGAGACGATCGCCGCTGACACCGGGTACTCACGACTCCCGGTCCTCTCGGACGAAGGAGACGGATACATCGGGTACATCCACCTGAAGGACGTCATCACCGCCGACCCCGAATCGCTGGGGAAGGTCCTCCTCGCCGAGGTGGTCCGGCCACTGCCCGCCATCGCCCAGGAAGCCAGCCTGCGCACGCTTCTGGAAGCGATGAAGAGCTCCCAGGTGCATATCGCCCAGGTGCGTCAGGTCGGACTCGCCGAGGACGAGATCCCGGGAAAGGTCGCCACCGACCGTGGCGAGCTACGAGGCATCGTGACCTTGGAGGACGTCCTCGGCCGCCTCGTCGGACATATTCGCGCCGAGCGCGGCTGACCGGAACGTGGGAGGGGTACGAGCACCTGTGGTGCTCGTACCCCTCCCACGTCATATCAGCAGTTCAGCGTTTTACTCCGAGGCGAGCGCAGCGCTCGGAGGAACCTTGGCCGCCCGCCGTCCGGGAAGGACCGAGGCTGCCCAGCCCGCCAGAAGAGCCACCCCGGAGACCGTCAAGAGGGTTCCCCACGGCAGGTCGAACGGGACGTCGACCTTGCCGCCCGCTGCCGCCTGGAGCAGTGAGAATCCGTAGAGGGTTCCCAGCAGCAGCCCGAGGAGAACACCGACGGAGGCCAGCAGGATCGCCTCCATTCCCAACATTCGTCGGAGCTGGCGTCGGGTGATGCCCAAGGCGCGGAGCAGGCCCGACTCCTGAGTGCGTTCCAGGACGGACAGACTCAGCGTATTGCTGATGCCCACCAGGGCGATGAGGACAGCCACTCCCAGCATCCCGGTGGCCAGGGAGAGCAGCATCGTGACCACGGTGTCGAACTGCAGGCGCAAGGCCGCGGCCCCGGCGATCTGGACCGCAGGCACTCCTTTGAGTGCCTCGCTCACCTTCTCCTGGGCGACCGCGATGTCGGTGCCTTGGGCGTACCGTGCCCACAGGACGTTGTGCGCGTTCGGTGCCAGCTGGTGCAGGGTGTTCTCCGTGACCATCGCCATGTCTCCGCTGCGGGGGCGGACGAGGGTCTTCACGGAGATGGAGGTGCCTTGCGCATTTTTCACCGTGACAGTGGACCCGTCGGCGAAACCGTCCTCCTCGGGCAGCAGGATGACCCCGTCCTTCAGTCCGGAGATCGCTTCTGTCGCCCTGGACGCTTTCCCGCTCGCAGGGGTGACGCCGAACAGATCACGTTCGGTGCGGGTCTCCACGCCGTTCTTGTTCTTGCCCTGGAGTGTGACCTGAGTGAGGAGAGGAGAACTCACGTCGGTGATGCCGGGTACTTTGCGCACCTTGTCTGCAGAGGTGGACGGAATGCTGCCCCCTGCGGAGGTGGCGATGACGTCGACCGGAGTCATCTGGTCGAGTTCCCGTTCGATGATCTGCTGAGCGCTGGTGATGCTCACCGTCAACAAGGTGATCAAGGTGACCCCGACCAGCAGCGCGCTGGAGGTAGCGGCGGACCGCGCGGGGTTCCGGCGGGAGTTGTCGACGGCGAGCTGCCCCGGGATCCCTCCGAAACGGTTCGGAATCACCCCGATGATCTTGGCCATGGCCGGCACGACGAGTGCGCCGAGCATGATGATGCCGATCAAGGAGAGTGCCGCGCCGCCACCGGCCCACGCTGCTTCGTGGGAGAGCGCACCCTGGACGACGAGGGCGAAACCTCCCACGGTGAGGAGTGCACCTACCGAGATGCGGACCTTACCGCTGCGGGTTTTTTTCAAGGGCTCGACCTGAGGACGCAGCGCGGCCATCGGGGCCACTTTGGTCGCCTGACGGGCCGGGAGGACCGCTGACAGCGTGGTCACCGTCATCCCGACCAGGAGAGGGATGAGGATGTCCTTCGCGGAGAAATGGATGCCCTGGATGTCGGTGCCCGCCTGGTGGGCAATTGCCGTGATGAGGCCGACCGTGCCGAAGCCCAACAGGATGCCGACGACCGACGCCACGGCGGAAAGCGCCAAGGCTTCTTTGAGTACCGTCCCGAAGACCTGACGGCGAGTAGCTCCGATGCAGCGGAGCAGCGCGAGCTCCCGGATCCGCTGGGCGATCAGGATGGAGAAGGTGTTCGCGATGACGATGGAGCTGACCAGGACGGAGATCGCGGCGAAGCCCAGGAGCAGACCGGTGACGACCTTCCCTGCCGAAGCGAGAATCTTCAGCCGCTCCTTGATCTCGTCCGGGCCGGTCCGAATCTCCAAGGAAGCAGCGCCGGGGATCTTCTTGGCCTTGTCCCGGAGCTCTGCCTGGTCTGCCGAGGGCGCCATGACATACGCCTGCTGGTAGCGGTCTTTCCCGCTCCAGGTGGCGAGGTCGGGTTCGCTGGCATATACGACGGAGAGGGTCTTCTCCGATCCCTGTCGTTCGGTGAGGATTCCGACGACTCGAACCTTGGCAGGCTGCTGTGCTTCACCGAACAGGGTCATCTCCTGGTTCAGGGAGACCTTGCGGCTCTTGGCCAGGCTGCTGCTGATCACCACCTCACCGGAGGTATTCGGCAGGCGTCCGGAGGAGAGCGAGCGGTCTTCGTCCTCGCCGGGGATGCTGCGACCGATGGTCATGCCCTCGCGGCCGTCCAGCTCCTGCTGGAGGTCGATCTCCATCTTGGCGCGAACGGTGTCGACCCCGGGTAGTTTCTTCAGCTCGTCGACGAAGGACTTGGAGATGCCCGAGGTGCTGGGATCGTCGGTCGGCCTGGCGGAGACGACGACGGCAGAGTCGCCGACGTCCTTCGCGGCGAGCTTCTGGAAGGACGACTGGAAAGTGCTGCCCAGGATCAGGGCGGAGGCGACGAAGGCGACGCCCAGAACGATCGCGATTCCCGCTGATATCAAGCGACGTGGCTGTGCGAACACGTGATCAGGCCGTCCAGAGCGCGAGTTCGGACAGCTGCCCGTTGGTGGGCTGCTGGCGTACGTCCGAGCAGATCCGGCCGTCGGCCAGAGTGATCACCCGGTCGGTGTACGACGCGGCGTGCGCATCATGGGTGACCATCACGATGGTCTGTCCGAGCTCGTAGACGCTGCGGGCCAAGAATTCCAGCAGGGCATTGCCCGATGCAGAGTCCAATGCTCCGGTCGGTTCGTCGGCGAAGATGACGTCGGGCTGGGCGACCAGTACCCGGGCGACGGCAACACGCTGTTGTTGCCCGCCGGACATCTGCGAAGGTCGGTGGCCCAGGCGTCCTTCGATGCCCAGGACTGAGACGACCTGGTCGAAGAGGGCTTGGTCGACCTTGCGGCCGGCGAGTTTGAGGGGCAGGAGGATGTTGGAGCGCGCGTCCATCGTCGGCATCAGGTTGAAAGCCTGGAAGATGAAACCGACCCGGTCACGGCGCAGGCGGGTCAGGTCGTCGTCGGAGAGCCCGGTGATCTCGGTGTCACCGATCCAGGAGCGGCCGGATGTGGCCTCGTCCAGGCCGGCTGCCACGTGCATCAGGGTGGATTTGCCAGATCCGGAAGGGCCCATGATCGCGGTGAAGGCACCGGATTCGATCTCGACGCTGACGTGGTCGAGTGCCGTGACGGCGCTCTCACCGGAACCGTAACGTTTCATCAGGTTCTCGGTGCGTACCGCCACCTGGCGGCTGGTTTTGGACATCGTTTCTCCGTGCGTCTTCCGGGCAGTCTTTTCCGTGGTCGACATTAGGGAAGGAAAGGGAGGTCCAGATCAGCCGTGAGCGCGAATTCAGTTCTACGACCATGGTCGTAGACCGGGGTGGTACGACGGTGTTTGGGGGTCAGCAGGCAGGGCGGACCAGCCCGGTGTCGTAGGCGAGGACCACCATCTGGACCCGGTCACGCAGGGAAAGTTTGGCGAGGATCCGTCCGATGTGGGATTTCACGGTGGCTTCGGTGACGAAGAGTGTCGCTGCGATCTCGGCGTTGGACAGACCTCGTCCGACGGCGGTGAGAACTTCTCGTTCGCGTTCGGTGAGCAGTGCGAGCCGCTCGTCGGGGGAACGCATCTCCTCGACAGTGATCGGTAACCCGGGGATGACTCGGGCGAGTAGTCGTCGGGTTGCACTGGGGGCGACGACGGCGTCCCCGGAGTAGACGGCGCGTACTGCGGTGAGCAGCTCCTCCGGTCCGGCGTCTTTCAGGAGGAAGCCGGATGCACCGGCCTTGAGTCCGGCGTAGACATATTCGTCGAGATCGAAAGTGGTCAGGACAAGGACTTTGACCTGGGACGACGTGGTGATCAGCCGGGTGGCTTCAATGCCGTCCATCATCGGCATGCGGATGTCCATCAGGACGATGTCGATGGCGGGAGCGCTCTCGTCGGTCGACAGGACGGCGTCCACGGCTTCTCTGCCATTGCCGACTTCGCCGACGATCTCCATGTCTGCCTGAGCGTCCAACACCATGCGGAAACCGGCCCGGACGAGGGCTTGGTCGTCGGCGATGAGCAGCCGAATCATCTAGTTCTCCTTTGTCCTGGTGCGTTCGTCTGCGGGGATCGTGGCGACGACTTCGAAACCTCCGCTGAGCCGATCACGAGCCAGGATCTTTCCACCGTAGGCGGCGACCCGTTCCGTCATGCCGATCAGGCCGTGGCCTTGACCATCTGTCTTGACACCGCACTGTGATCCGGTGCCATTGTCACGCACCGACAGCATGACTCCTTTGGCCTGGTGTTGGATGGTCACGGCGACGTCGATATCGGGTCCGCCGTGCTTCATCGCATTGGTCAGGGCTTCCTGGATCACTCGGTAGGCGGCCATCTCGGCACCGGCGGACAGTGGCGGGTGGGACTGGGGGTCGCCTTCGGTCAGGTAGGTGGTGCGGACGCCTGCGTGACGGAGCCGTTCGACCAGTTCTTCGACCTGGTCGAGGGTGGCTTGCGGGGTGTATTCCGTCTCGTCGTCGTCCCGACGGAGAACTCCGACGAGTCTTCTTGTCTCCGAGAGGGCTTCACGTGCGGTCTCGGCGATGGTCCGCAAAGCGCTCATCGCGACTTCCGCCTGCTTCTGCGCGTCGGAACCATGGCTGACCGTGTAGACGCCACCGTCGGCCTGGACGACGATCACGGACAGGCTGTGGGCTACCACGTCATGCATTTCACGGGCGATCCGAGCCCTTTCTTCCTGGGTCGCGAGCCTGGCGCGCTGGTCACGTTCTCGTTCCAGATATTCGGCCCGGTCCTGGAGTATTTGGATGTTCTCCAGGCGATGACGGGAGAGCTCACCCATGACCCAGAAGGTGCCGACGACAGCGACGACGGTCAAGGTGGCGATGAACCAGACCGTGATGTCCGAGAGGTCGGCCGGATGCTCCGGACCATCGTGGTGGAAAGCCCAGTCGTAGGTCTCGGCGATGATGAAGGGCACGGCGAGCCCGAGCCACCAGCGGTAACGGGGGCTCGGGCTGTAGGCGGCCAGCGAGTATACGCAGACGGGGATCATCACATTGAGAGTGCTTGGCCCGTCCATCACCATCATCTGGACGACATGGGCCAGGAAGGTTCCGACCACGAGGAGCTCCGGGAAACATCGTCGCCACAGCATGGGTACCAGGACCAGCGCGCACCAGAGCGGAATCCACCACAGCTCAAGGCTCGGCCCGTCCATTTCGAGCGAGACGCCCAACAGGATGACGGGGGCGTACAACGCCGTCCAGCAGGCGTCACCGGCCTTGGGGCGAGGAGCCGGCCATTGGTAAGGGGCTTGTTTCATGTCCGGCACCATCTCCTACTACAGGATGACAACGAGCTCTCGACTCGAGTAGGGGACAGTTCAGGGGCGGCGTGGACGGCGAGCCTGCTTGCCTTGTGCGCCGGCTCGTCGGAGACGTGGCTGGGCCAGCCCGAGCTCGCAGGCGTGGACGAGGATCTGTACGCGGCTGGAGACGCCCAGTTTCTGGGCGAGGGTGCCCAGCCGGGATTTCACTGCGGCTTCGCTGATGTACAGTTCGGCCGCGATCTCGGCATTGGACATTCCCTCGGCGAGCAGGTCGAGCGCTTCGCGTTCCCGCGGGGTGAGCAGGGCGGCTGGGCTGTCGGGAGCGATCCGGGCCGGGAGATGGCGGCGGGGGTCGGGGGAATGACGTAACGAGTCGACCAGTGCGGCGGTGATCGCGGGGGACAGGGCGTTGTGTCCGGCGATCACCTCTCGGATGGATCGGACGAGGAGTTCGGGTTCGCTGTCCTTGAGCAGGTATCCGCTGGCTCCGGCGCACAGCGCGGGCACGATGGCTTCGGGGCCGGCGAAGGTGGTGACGGCGATGACCTTGACTCGCGGCTGCTCGGCGAGGATACGTCGGGTGGCGTCCACACCGTTGAGCAGCGGCATGTGAAGATCCATGAGGACGACATCGGGGCGTAGCTCACGGCAACGTTCCACGGCTTCGACGCCGTTGCGGGCGTCGCCCACGACCGTCATGTCTTCGGCTTGACCGACGAAGACTTTCAAAGCCTGCAACATCAGCTCTTGGTCGTCGACGATGAGTACCTGAGTCGTTGTCATGTGCCTTCCTGAGGGCGAGGGCGCAGCGCCACGATGTGCGATCGTGACGACTCTGTGCATCGGTGGGCGTGTTTGCCCCATGATCTCTGCTTGTCAGCACTACCTGGCTGGACTAGCCTCCTGTGAGGTCACCGCGCGCCGCCATGGTCGGTAGTTTCCCATTGCCCTGAGGAGCTCACGGATGCGCCTACCCTTCGGGATCACTGGGGAACCACGGGGTCGGTCGCATTGGACGGGCCCGATCATCATCGCTTTCGCGGCGCTGTCCTTTCTGGACGATACGCGCCGGGTACTGGCAGGTTCGTCGTCGTTGACCGGTCAGCTCGGCGTGATCGGGTGCTCGTTTCTGATTTCGGCGGCGATCGTCGGAGTGGTGCTGCGCTGTCACTGGTTCAACCTGTGCTGTCTGGTGGCTGCGGCTCTTGTGCACATCCTGTCATTGGCGATGCCGACGTTATCGGTTTCCTCGCAGACCTGTTTGACGGTGACCGGAGCTTTGGCGATCGCGGATGCGGCTTTCCGGGGTGAACGGAATCTTGTTCTGATCGGAGCTGCGATCTATATTCCTTTGCGGATCATCACGGTGGCGGTGAATCCGGCAGGGACAGGTCGGCTGCTCTTCGCGGAGTTCCCTGCAGTGGCAATCACCGCCGGGGTCGGTGGATATGTCGGGGCGACGGTGCGCTGCCGGTGGGCCGCGGAGGAGAAAGCAGCTTTGTTGTCGACAGCCAGGCAACGGGAGCGGGCTCTTCTGGCCAGGGAGTTGCATGATGTCGTGGCACATGAGTTGACCATCATCGCGATGCAGGCCTCGGTCATGCGCCTGGCTCAGGACAAGGATTCGGTCGAGTCGGCACGGGATTCGATCGAACGGACGTCTCGGGCTGCTTTGGACGAGTTGAAACGTCTGCTGCAGGTGTTGCGGTCCAGTGAGGCGGTCTCCGAGGTGTCCTGTGCCGA
Source organism: Austwickia chelonae (assembly GCF_003391095.1). Classification (NCBI taxonomy): domain Bacteria; kingdom Bacillati; phylum Actinomycetota; class Actinomycetes; order Micrococcales; family Dermatophilaceae; genus Austwickia; species Austwickia chelonae. The sequence continues at coordinate 281,099 of NZ_CP031447.1, forward strand.
CGACTTGTCCTTGCAGGAGGTCGTCGACGGAGTGGTGGAACATCTCCGAAGACTTGGGCATCCTGTCGAGGTCGATATCGCAGCAGGCGAATTGCCGCGTAGCGTGGAGTTGGCGGCAGAGCAGGTGCTCCGAGAGTCTTCGACGAATGTGCTGAAGCATTCCCCAGCGGGCTCGTCGGTCTCCTTGACGGTACGTCGAGAAGAGGGCACCTTGTTCGTGCGAGTCACCAACGACGGTTTCGGTCAGGACCCGGAGCAGGCATTTCCCTCGACCAGGTTGGGCTTGTCCGGTTTGGAGGAGAGGCTCTCGCTCCTGGGTGGTGAGCTCACGGCCGGTCCGGAGCAGGGTCGCTGGGTGGTCGTGGCGTCGCTCCCGATCGCCCCACCTGAAACTGCTTGAACGGCAGTAATTTTCATTCTCCTAGACTTTTGTCTAGATCTATCGTCCAGGGTGCAGTCGAAGAGCTGAATCTCTCGCATTTCCCTGGCGAGGGAGGCTGTGCCATCCAGACACTGATGTCCGCCGGGTGACAGGGAATCCGGCGAGCGACCGTCCGGTCGTATCAGGCCCGCGACGGGGGACGGGCACCGAACGGGCTCGGATGGCCAGAGGCTGCTCCTCCTGGCCATCCGAGCCCGTTCGAGGCATATCGGCGAGAGATTCCCCAGATCCCTTCCCGCCGCGGATGCGGTCGTGCTGTTGTCGCAAGGTGGTCGAACGCTGACGCACTGGGGTCGATCTCAGAGCGCCTGCTCCAAGCGTTCCAGGCCGTTGAGCTGGTTCACAATAGTGTCGATCGCCATCGTCAGACCGTACTCGATCGAGGCCTCGCCGCAGGTGGGGCAGGTCTGCAAGGTGACGCCCGGGTAAGTGCTTCCCGGAAGGGCGTCAACCGCAGTAGTCGCGGCAGCCAGGCATGTGGGGCAGGTGGAGGCGGACAGGCTCTCCACGGCGTTCACTGCAGGTGCCTGGTTCTGGGCGGCACCCTGGCGGCAAGTGGCTGCGGTGCTGGTGCGGCGGCGGCGGGTGGTGCGGCTGAGCGTGGCGTTGGCATCCATGGTTTTCCCCTGGTGTAAGTCGATGCGTTCGTTCCTGACACCATCCCAGTCGGCCCGGCGAGACGTGGGGTGAGCTGCGATGATGGGTCTTTAAGAAGACTTGAACTTATTTACTTTCTCCAGGCGGATACCTGGGGGAAGTCTAGACTGGATAATGCGAAAACGCAGGTGGGAGGTTCTTTCTCTGTCTCGACGGAGTGGCGCTTCTGCTCCAGCGATGGTGTCGACCCCGCAGCGGATCTGCTCGCAGAAGGCAGCGGCTCTCACGGCCGGACATGACGAAGGCCCCGGACGATGTCCGGGGCCTTCGTCTGAGAACAGCAGCGCAGTCGAGGTGCATTTGGCACCTGCTCCTAGCAGGCCCGCCCCACGGGAAGGTGATCTCTCAACGGTCACGCGGCGAACCACACTGCGGCGTCGAGGACATCCCACCTCTCGATGTCATCGGTCAGCTCCTCGATCGCCGCCGACAGCGCATAGTCCACCGACGGAACCTCGCAGTCGGGGCACAGCCGAGGAGCCACTCCGGGGAACTCCACGTCAGGGCGCAGATCGGCATCGCCGCCACTGGGAACCAAGCAGGTGGCGCACAGATGCGGTTCGGCCGCGCTGTCGTCCTGGACGGCGAGCGAAGCCGCCTCGGTGGTCTCCGAATCCGGTGCTGCTTGGAGGGAGGCGTGATCTTGGCACGGGGTCAGGACATCCAGACCGGCAGGCTGAGTCGCTTCGAGGACCATCGGCTCGGGCGCGGCAGCGGGCGGGGTGTGATCTGAACCGGATGCAACGGTCACGTCGTCCTCCTGACATTCGGGATATTCGGGCTGAAAATCCTGGGAGACACCGCCGGCCGTTCAAGATGTCCTTGCTCTTCGCGGAGGGAGCCAAGTCTCAAAGGGTGTGAACGCCGGTGTACCGGTGACATAGGTCCCATCGCCCTCCCCGCCATCAGGCCAAGAAGAGGTGGCTGTTGTTTACCAAGTCTTGAAGATTGACGTCCAGGTCGGACGCTTGATCAACCCTCGTTCCCCACAGCGGCGTCCAAGACCTCCCAGCGGCGCCACCGGTCGAGGATTCCGTGAGTCTCAGCGGCCAGATCCCATTCCACGGAAGCCAGCCCACATGTGGGGCAGACTGCGCGGCCCGGGGTGGCGACCCGCTCGTCGGACTCTGCCGTGGGATCATCCCACCCCAGGCAGGTCGGGCAGGCTCCGAGATAGTCCCGCAGGATGTTCTCGTCTTGCGCGGTGGCCCGGGTCGGGCGGAGCGGCGCAGCATCGATCATGGCGTCGTAGGCGTCCATCGTCGTTCTCTCCCCATCATGAATGTCACCGGTCACTCGGTACCGGTTCCCCTGGATCTGGCACTCGCTTTCCCCTGGCGAGCGCCACAGCTCCTATCGACCAGGTGGTCCTCCGTATGAGTCATTCGTCCAAAACGATCGAACAAGACTGGCGCGGAGTCTGGCTCGACATTTTTCGCCACATCGGCTGTAGGGGAGGGCTGCCGTCGACCTCATCTTCCTACGACCTCGACAGATTCCCCCGTGTGTCCTTTAAGTCTCTTTCATCCTTTCTGTGCTTATCGTCGAAAGACGAGTCGCCCCATGGACGCTCAGGAGCTGCACGGTGAAGACACTGAGGACCCGCACGACGGTCTTGGCCGTCATCTTTTCGCTCTGCCTGGGCGCTGCCGCTGCCGTGACCGGTAGCTATCTGCTTCGTGACGAGCGGGCAGGTGCAACCATCCCGACCACTGCCGACACCCGCCCCGTCGCAGCAGCCACCACCACTGCACCAGGAAGTCAGGTCTCGGCATCCACCCTGTTGTCCGCAGACGGACGTGCGCCCAGCTATGGCACCGAACAGCCTCGCCCGCCCTCGGCGCACCTTCCGGACAAGGCGGCCCGCTACGACCCCGATGCTGTTGTCATCCGCCATCCCGACCACGATTACGGCAGCGGGTTCCACAGCGACTACGGAAAATTCACCCGTGAGGTGTCTTCGGCCGATGACTTCCGTCGCGCAGTCGCAGACCCCGCTGGATGCCTCGTCATCGGTGACTCCATCGCCACCTTCGTCATCCGTGACCTCGTCGCCGACCTCCGTGAGGGAACCGGCCACGCCTGCGTCCACGACACCTGGCCAGGACGAGCCACCGAAGGCACCGCCAATGCGCTTCTCGACCTGCAACTCCGCTACGGGCTCCCGCCGCAGATCATCGTCATGTCCGGCACCAACGACATCTTCAACCCGCCACTGTTCGAGCCCCAGATGGAACGCATCCTCGACGCCATCGGACCGGAACGGCGCATCCTCTGGGTCAGCACCTTCGACTCCCGGCGCCCGCACAGCCCCCGATCGGCTGCCGACGAACGCAATACCGCGTGGATCAATGGGATCCTCACCCGGCGAGCCGCCAGCACCCCCAACCTGACCATCGTGCCCTGGGATGCGCTCTTCCGCGGAAGGTCCGACAATATCGACAACTTGCTCTCGGACGGGGTCCACCCCAATGCCGCAGGTGTCGAAGCCATGATCGGCCTCGTCCGCAGCTCACTGTCCTGAGATCCCTGCCGCAGCGAAAAAAGATCAAGAACACTTTAAATTCGCACCCTCATTCGGGGGACACAGGAGGCTGCCGGTCACGATACTTGCGGGCATGACGCATCCTTCCGTTTCTGTGGCCCAGCCCGGCCCGCAGGCCCTCGCGCCATATGTCGAGGAGTCTGTCGCTCTCGCGAAACGGTGGTACGCCGCCACGGAAGAAGGACAGACTCCCGCCGAGCGCGCGACCACCACCCAACTGGCTTCGCTCGTCCGCGACGAGACCGGCCTCGACCTGGCCGTCACCTTCGTCGACCGGGTTGCTCGCCCCGAAGACCCCTATGTCGCTGCCCGCGACCTCTCCCGGATCTCGCCGAAGAATGCGGCTGGATTCCTGGGCAAGATCGACCTCGGGCTGCTGGCCATGGGCACCGTCGCCGCACCGCTGGCGCCCCCACTCGTCGTCCCCGTCGCGCGCTGGCGGCTCCGCCAGATCATCGGCCACCTCGTCGTCGACGCCCGTGACCCTCAGCTCGGAGAACATCTGGCCGCCCAACGGGCCCAAGGATTCCGGCAGAACATCAACCTGCTCGGCGAAGCCGTCCTGGGAGAGAACGAAGCCGCCGGACGTACTCGTCGCACCACCGAACTGCTCCGCCGGGAAGATGTCGACTACGTCTCCATCAAGATCAGCTCCTTGGTGTCGCAGATCTCCACCTGGGACACCGAAGGCACCGTCGAACGATGCATCGAACGGCTGCGCCCCCTCTACCGGGTCGCCAACTCCAAGGTCCCGGCCTCCTTCGTCAACCTCGACATGGAGGAGTACCGCGACCTCGACCTGACCATAGAACTGTTCACCCGTCTCCTGGACGAGGACGAATTCCTCGACCTGGAAGCCGGGATCGTCCTCCAGGCGTATCTGCCCGATGCGCTTCCTGCGATGGAACGACTCATCACCTGGGCACGTCGACGTCGTGCCCGCGGCGGTGCACCCATCAAGATCCGCCTCGTCAAAGGTGCCAACCTGGCGATGGAACAGGTCGAAGCTCTCCTCCATGGGTGGAAACAGGCCCCGTACACCACGAAGGTCGATGTGGACGCCAACTATCTGCGCTGCATCGAACGGGCCTTGCGCCCGGACGTCGTCGACGCCGTTCGTCTCGGTGTCGCCAGCCATAACCTCTTCGACGTCGCTCTGGCGCACCTGCTCGCCACCGACCGCGGAGTCAGCCACGCCCTCGACGTCGAAATGCTCCAAGGGATGGCTCCGGCGCAGTCCCGAGCCGTGAAAGCCGATGTCGGAACGGTGCTGTTGTACACCCCCGTCGTCGCCCCCGAGGACTTCGACGTCGCGGTGAGCTACCTCATCCGGCGTTTGGAGGAGAACGCCACCAAGGAGAACTTCCTGCACGCGCTCTTCTCCATCCCCGGCCAACATGGCGGGGAGCGTCCCATGGACGATCAGGAAAGACGTTTCCGTGAATCGGTGGAACTCGCCCTGAACGTCCACACCGGGGCACGTCGCACCCCGGAGCGGCCGGAGATCACCGACGGATTCGACAACACCCCGGATTCGGACCCCTCGCTGCCGGCGACCCGGTCATGGGCCCGTGCCGTCCTGCACGACACCCCGCCACCCCTGGCCAGTCGAGTACTGGGCTCCGCCGCAGACGTCGAGGAGACCATCTCCAAAGCGGTGTCCGCGCAGTTGGCGTGGGGTTCACGCAGCGCCGCCGAGCGCGCTGCCATTCTGCGCGAGGCAGCGCGTTGTCTGGAAAGTCGTCGTGGTGAACTCATCACCGTCATGGCTGCCGAAGGGGGGAAAACCATCGCCGAAGCAGACCCGGAAGTCTCCGAGGCCATCGACTTCGCCCGCTACTACGCCGACCGGGCACTGGACCTGGAGGACGGCGCCGCCGTTGACGGCGCAGCCTTCACCCCGGGGAAGGTCGTCCTGGTCACGCCGCCGTGGAATTTCCCGGTGGCGATCCCGCTGGGTGGTGTGCTGGCCGGTCTGGCAGCTGGATCCGCAGTCGTCATCAAGCCGGCGCACCCGACGGTCGGCTGTGTCGAGGTCGGCGTCGAGGCGCTGTACGACGCGGGTATTCCCAGAGACGCCCTGCAAGTGGTGCGCGCCGGCGACCGCGCGGTGGGCCGCACGCTGATCTCCCACCCCGACGTGGAGACGGTGATCCTGACCGGATCGAGCGAGACCGGCCAGTTGTTCACCTCGTGGCGCACCGAACTCCCGGCCGGTCCTCGAGTCTACGGAGAGACCTCCGGGAAGAACTCCTTGGTGGTCACTCCGGCCGCGGACCTGGACCTGGCGGTGGCCGACCTGGTGCGCTCGGCGTTCGGGCACGCCGGGCAGAAATGTTCTGCGGCCTCCTTGGCGATCCTGGTGGGCTCGGTGGCGACCTCCGAACGTTTCCGCCGCCAGCTGATCGACGCGGTGTCCTCGCTGCGAGTGGGCTATCCGCAGGATCTCAGCACCACGATGGGGCCGGTCATCGAGCCACCTGAGGGCAAGTTGCTGCGTGCCCTGACCACCTTGGAGCCTGGCGAACGCTGGTTGGTGGAACCCCGACAGCTGGACGACAGCGGACGGCTGTGGTCGCCAGGGCTGAAGGAAGGTGTCCGGCCTGGCTCCTTCTTCCACCTCACCGAGGTCTTCGGGCCGGTGCTGGGTCTGATGACAGCCCGAGACCTGGACGAGGCCATCGAGCTGCAGAATGCGACTGCCTTCGGTCTGACCGGTGGACTGCACAGCCTCGACGAGAAGGAGATCGACCGGTGGACAGACCTGGTCGACGTGGGCAATGCCTATGTCAACCGGCATATCACCGGGGCGATCGTCCGCAGGCAGAGCTTCGGCGGATGGAAACAGTCGGTGATGGGTCCGGGCGCCAAGGCAGGAGGGCCCAATTATGTTGCCCAGCTGGGCACGTGGCGTCCCGCCGGTACACCGCAACGTCTGTCCGACCCGAGTCTGCTGGTGCGTACCCGGACCCACAGCCTGCTTCCTCTGCTGACCGAACGGGCCGATCGCACCTGGTTGCGGGCGGCGATCGGTTCGGACGCCTACGCGATCGAGAACGAATTCGGCCGAGAGGTCGACGACTCCGCGCTGGTGGTGGAGACCAATGTCTTCCGGTACCGGCCGTACCCCCTGGTGTGGGTTCGGACCACCCCGGGGTGCAAGATCGTGGAACTGTTGCGAGTGGTGCTCGGCGGTCTCGCCACCGGCACCGAGGTCCGGATCAGCTTCGATCCGCAGACCTCTTCGGTCTTGAAGGCCATGGACGGCAAGGACCCCGAGACGAGCGCGGCGCTACGGGTGCTGAACGAGTACGTGGACCGGGCCGAGACGGATGAACAGTTCCGGGCCAGGGTCGCCGACGGCCGGATCGACGGACGAGTGCGCTTGATCGGTGAAGCGCCCGAGCTGGTCCGGGAGCTGTCCGGGGAAGAGGTCACGGTGCTCACCGGGCCGGTGCTGGCCACCGGTCGACGCGAACTCCTGGTGATGGTGCGTGAACAGGCGATCAGCCGCACCATGCACCGGTTCGGTCACGTGCCTGGTACGAAAGCCGGGGGTAACCCGGTCGGCTGAACCAAGGAGGCGGGCGTCAGCGGTGCCGAACCGTTGACGCCCGCGCCTCACTCGTCGTCAGGCCTGATGACGAGTTCGGTCTCTTCGATGAAGAATTCGTTGCCACAGGGGTCGGTGAGCAAAATTTCCCCAGGCCGGGCGCCCGCGATCCTGGTGGCCCCCAGGGAGAAGAGCGCTCCGACATCATGAGTGGCCAGCCGCGGTCGTAGCTTCCGGGAGGACGACGGGCAAGGAGTCTGCTGCCGGGCGTACACGATCGACTGGAAAGGTGCTCCGGGAACCGGCTCCACCCAGGCGTAGTCGCCGTCGTCGGAAGCGTGGTACCCGGTACCGAGCACCTCTCCCCACCATTGAGCGGCCACCACCGGGTCCGCGGTGTCCATCACCAGGTCGATGATGTGGTGATTCGATCCCGGCTCCTGAGGGAAAGCGCAGATCTCGGCCTCCTCCGGCCCCCGCAGCACCACCCACGGGTAGGAGGAGGCATCGATGACCTCCGCGCCCAGGTCCAGGAAGGTACTCAGCCGCCGGGTGGAAACGTCGACGTGAACACAACATTCGGTAGCTTCCGGGCCCACTGGGCGGATCCACAGCGCATCCCAGGCGTGGTCCCCGGACAGACGGACCGCACCGTCCTCGGTGGCGCGGGACGACATGCCCAGAACAGAGGCCCAGAACCTGCCCACGACGGCCACGTCATGGGCGTCCAACCACAGGTCCAGGAAACGTGCGACCGGCCCGACCATCAACGGCCGACCTGGGCAGGGAGAGACCGGGACCAGACCGCGGCGAGGAACTCTTCATCGGTATGGGTGACGACTCGCGTCCAACCGCGGGAGGTCAAGGCTTCGCCGAGCTCCCGATGCGCCTGCACTCCGGGAACCCGGTAGTCCTCGGCCTGAGGCCACCAATGCACGCCGATGACATCTGCGTCCTGCGCGGCGAGCCGGTCGACCAGGTCGTAGGTGGCGCAACGGTCATCCTCGTCGAGGTAGTAGAGCACCTCGGAGAGCACGATCAGATCAAGCGGTTCCGTGATCTGAGGGCGGTCGGGTAATGCGGACACCCCGCAGGTGACCTGGGGAGTGCCCGCAGTACGGGCTGCAGCGAGCGCAGCAGCGACCGGCGATACATCGGTGGCATTCACCTGGTCACATCGATCGGCCAGCCGAGCCGCCAGATGTCCGGTGCCACAGCCTGCATCCCAGGCCCGCCGATAGCGGGGGCGACGTAGACAAGCGAGAACGACATCGATCTTGCGTTGCTCGTACCAGCTGCTGCCGACCTCCCACGGATCTGGATCACCGGTGTACAGGGCGTCGAAGTCGACCGGCCCGACCGGAACGACAGCCAGCGACCGGTCACTCATCTCGTGGCCTCTCACCGTGGAGGACCTGCTGCACGTGTACCGGGTCGACATCGCTCACATGAACATCCTGCCAGCGTGGCCGACGATCTTTGTCGACCAGTTGGGCGCGGACACCTTCGTGGAAGTCCGGTTCATACGCGATAGCGCGGGCGATAGCCAGGTCGGCCTCGAGCACGGCCTCGATCCCGGTCATGTTCTCGGCCTGCCGGACAGAGGCCAGCGCGAGGGCGACAGCGAAGGGGGAACGCTCGACGACGGTCCGAGCCGTGTTGCGAGCTGCTTCGGCGTCATGGGCGGTCAACCGTTCGAGAACCGATACCGGATCGTCCCCTGCGTAGCACTCGTCAACCCATCCACGGTCGTCGACCAGGGCACTTTCCGGGGAGGTCTGACCCAGATCGGCAGCCGAGGGTGACTCACCAGCACCGTAAGCGCCGAGCACAGCCGGGAACTCCGTCGCCGGGACGACAGCATCGGCCAATCCCAGACGCACCGCGTCGGCACCACTCACCGTGCACCCGGTCATCGCGAGATGAGCCCCTAGCTGTCCAGGGCAACGGGCCAGGAGATGGCGAGCACCCACATCGGGGAAGAATCCGATGATCGTTTCCGGCATGGCGATCCGAGCCGCAGGGTCGACCAGGCGAACATTCCCGTGACAGGCCAGGCCGACACCGCCGCCCATGGTGACGCCTTCGATCAAGGACACGAAGGGTTTCGGGAAAAGAGCGATCATCCGGTTGACCGCGTATTCGACTGCGAAGAAGTTCACCGCGTCGACGGCTGCCTCCCCACCGGCGAGTATCCCCGCGCGGACAGCGACGACATCGCCACCGGCGCACAGGCCGCGCTCGCCGTTCCCAGTGAGGGCCACGACGTGGACCTGGTCGTCCGCGGCCCAGGCGGAGAGCTGGGCCTGCATCGAACGGACCATGTCCAGAGTGAGGGAGTTGATGGCACGCGGTCGGTCCAGAACGACCAGCCCGAGGTGTCCTTGTCGCCCGTAGGCCATGTGCGGGCTGGGGAGTTCTCCTGGGTGCAGTTGCCACGAGGCGAGATCCATGGCCCCAGCCTAGGCCCGGCGTCCGAGGCAGGTGGGCAGCCGCTGCCCCTGGTGAACCGGCGTGCATCAGTGGAGCGCCTTCGCTAGCGTGAGGACAGATGGTGTGAACAGGTCAAGGATGATCAGGAGGTCCACGGTGAACGACGAATCCGGAGCATTGGCCATCGATACAGGCCAGGACACGGACGCGAGGACGACGTCGACCCTCCAGCCGGAGGGACAGCGCAGCGTCCGCATCGTGCACGGTGTGGAGTCGGTTCCTCAGATCCGCCAGATCTTGCATGAGGATCTGCGCGCGCGGGGAGTCGACGAGGAGATCATCGGGGAGGTCGAGACCGTTGCTTCCGAGCTGGTGGCCAATGCGGTGAAGCACGCCAAGCCGTTGGGCGACGGCTGTGTGCGCATCCGGTGGAAGGTCAAGGGGGGCACTGTCGAGGTCGAGGTCAGTGACGGGGGCGCGGCCACCACGATCCGTCCGGTGCCGCCTTCGCCGTGGGCGAACAGCGGGCGCGGGCTGCGGATCGTACGTAGTCTCGCTCACGAATGGGGTGTGCAGGACGACAAGAGCGGCCGCACGGTATGGGCTTCCTTGGGTGGGCCGTCACGGCGCCGTCGGTTGTGACCCGGTCGGTGCTCCAGGCTCGTTAGGCTGTCCGCATGGGCAAGGCATCGCGGAGGAAACGTCAGGAAGCCGATAAGAGCGGCCAAGTGGTGAGAGCAGTCCCGGCTCCTTATGTGGCCAGGCCGTTCGCCGGTCTGCCCGGAGAAGCCGACTGGGTGGCGATGCGGGAGATCGTTCCCTCGGCGACCGCCACGGTGGGTCTGTTGGGCGGTGCCGTGGGGGTCCCGCAGAACGCACCGCGGCAGGTGACGGTGTGCACGATCCTGCCGATGGCCTGTCCTGCGCTGCGACGCACCGACGGCGAGATCTTCCTGGCTCTGCAAACGGTCAATGCCAGCGGGGACGCTTCTCGGGACTTGGCCCAGGCCTTGTTGGCCGCGCTGGCCCTCGAACCGGGAAGCGCGGTGGAGAACCTGCCGCCGGCCACGGTGGAGACCCCTCGACTTCAGGACCTTCTCGACCTTTTGGTCCCCTTCGAGGTCACCGTTCGGGACGACTTCGATTTCTGGGTCGCACCGGATGCGGATCTCCCGGCGGACGGCCGGGCCTCCCTCGCCGAGGCGAAGGAAGTGATCATCCCGACCTGTCGTCTGACCGGGGTCGACTCGGCCTATTGGTGTCGGGTCGGGGATCGTACCCACATCCGTTGGCTGCTGGCCCATGACGAGGACGCGGCCACGAATGCGTTGGCTCGCCTGCACGCCCGCGGTGCAGACCTGCTCGGTGACGGAACCCGCCTGTTGGGTGCTTTCCGGGCCGGTGGGCTGCTCTGCCCGGTCTGGGACCTGGACCCGGCGCTCGACGCCGCGGACTACGAGGAACCGGTGGCGAGGTTGGCCGAAGAGCTTGCGCGGGCGCTGGACGAGGACGGCCCGTTGACCGCTGACGAGCGTCGGGCGAAGAACGGGTTGTTGAGCAGGCAGCTGACCTTGCGTTGAGCGAGGGGCGCGGCCTCAGGTCCTTCAATGGCCGGCCGCGTCGTGCAGGGCTGCCAGGTCGTGCAGGACGACCTGGCGCCCCTTGGTGGTGATCAACCCTTCGGCAACCATGCGGCTCATCTCACGGATCATCGAGGCACGGGAGGCCACCAGGATGTCGGCCATCTCTTGGCGGTTGACCGTGAGTTGCACTGTCTCGTCGAGGCTCCGCGGCTGTTGTAGGAGGTAGGCGGAGATCTTTCCGCGCAGGCTGGGCGCGGTGATCACACCGATCCGGGTGTGCAGGTGGCGGGCCCGTCCGGCGAGTATCCGGGTGAGGTTCTGCAGGAGCCGCAGCCGGGCGAGGTCGCCGGGAGTGAGGGCAGCTGCTTCGTCGGTGAGTAGAGCTGCCGGGTCGATGAGCAGCGCACGGGCGGCTTCGGTGACATGGATGTCGGCCGGCCAACGGGGGGCGGGCAGGCAGGCGGTGACGGCACCGCAGACCTTTCCCGGGGTGATGACGTCGAGGATCTGGGTGCGTCCATCGGCATGGTGATGGGTGACGTCGATGCGTCCGGCGAGCAGCACGAAGAAATGGTGCTGGGGGTTGCCCTCGTAGGCGGGGATGCTGCCCGTCGGCCAGGTGATGATCCTGGCGTATCCGTCGTCGAGCATCTGGGCCAGGTCTTGCGGGTGCAGGCCGGTGGAGAGCCGTGAGGACAGAAAGACGGATCTGTCGACCAGGGTCATATGAGGGCTGCGGTGGCCTGTGCGGGGCGTGATAGGCGTCATCGGATCTCCCGGCCACATCAAGGCCTGAATTCCTGTAAATTAATGAAGAGTGTTGCCGCGGCAACAGACAATCTGTATGTCGAAAGCATAGCGTCGCTGGTGACACTGCCCATATATGGGTCACATAGTGCGTGGCGACCCCGCAACGCCCGCCTTCATTAAAAGGAAGAAGCCATGGCGACCGACTTGACCAGCATGTTCTGCTACCAGTGCGAACAGACCGCCCACGGCACCGGATGCGTCACCAAAGGCATCTGCGGGAAAACCCCCGCAACCGCCGGGGCCCAGGACGGGCTCACCTACGAAACACTCAGGCTGGCCGCCGCGATCGCCGAACGGGAAGGCGGGGCCGACTCCGCCACCGAGGACGAGATCGTGCTGATCATGGAGGCCCTGTTCACCACGATCACCAATGTCAGCTTCGGCACCGAAGCCTCCACCGGCTTCGCACACCGCGTCGACGAAACCCGCCGCTCCTTCGACCCCAGCCCCGAACGCACCCTGCCCGCCCTCGCGGACCATCGCGCGATCTTCGGCGAAGGCGGCGTCGAAGGCTCCTGCCGCAGCCTGCTCATCCTCGGTCTGCGCGGCATGGCCGCCTACGCGCACCACGCCTACGTGCTGGGATACCGCGATGGCCAGGTCGACCGGTGGCTCGTCCACGGCCTCGCCGAGGCCTCCCGCCATCATGACGTCCCAGAATGGCTCGGGCTGCTCCACGACTTCGGCCTGGCCAACTTCGCCTGCATGGAACTGCTCGACCGGGCGAACACCGCCAGCTACGGCACCCCTGAGCCCACCAGTGTCACCATGGACGTCGAGCCCGGCCCCTTCGTCGTCGTCACCGGCCACGACCTGCACGACATGAAAATGCTCCTGGAACAGTGCCAGGAAGCCGGTGTCGACGTGTACACCCACGGGGAGATGCTCCCCGGCCACGCCTACCCCGAACTGAAGAAGTACTCCGTCCTGAAGGGCAACTTCGGCACCGCCTGGCAGAACCAGCAGAAGGAGTTCAAGAACGTCCCCGGGGCCTTCCTGTTCACCACCAACTGCCTCATGCCGCCCCGCTGGACCTACCAGTCGAATATCTTCACGACCTCCGTCGTCGAATACCCCGGCGTCGCTCACATTCCCGCCGACGAGAACGGCTGGAAAGACTTCTCCCCGGTCATCACCCGCGCCAAAGAACTCGGCGGATGGCCCGAGCAACGCCACTTCAGCGGCATCAACGGAGGCTCCACCCTCACCACCGGTTTCGGGCACGGAGCCGTCCTCGCCGCAGCAGACCAGGTCGTCGCCGCCATCAAGGACGGCGCACTGAAGCACATCTACCTCGTCGGCGGCTGCGACGGCCGCGAACCCGGCCGCGACTACTACACCCACCTGGTGCAGCAGACCCCGGCCGACAGCCTCGTCCTCACCCTGGCCTGCGGGAAATACCGCTTCAACGATCTCGACCTGGGCCAGATCGGCCCCTTCCCCCGCATCATGGACATGGGCCAGTGCAATGACGCCTACTCCGCGGTGAAAGTGGCCTCGGCGCTCGCTGAGGTCTTCGAATGCGGGATCAACGACCTGCCGTTGACCTTGATGCTCTCCTGGTACGAGCAGAAAGCGGTCTGTGTGCTGCTCTCGCTGCTCTCCTTGGGGGTCAAGAACATCTACCTGGGTCCGACACTGCCGGCCTTCGTCTCTCCGGAGGTCTTCGAGGTCCTGGTCTCCGCCTTCGGTTTGCGGGGCACGACCACGCCCGAACAGGACCTGGCAGCGGTCGCAGGGAGCTGAGCCTGCCGCTGATCTGTAGGCATGACGGGTGGGTGCCCTCCGGAGGGGGTGGCTACCCGTCATGCCTTCGGAAAGCCGGCGTTCGCGCCCGGCCAGGGGACGTCTGCTGTGGATCGAGCCTGGCCGGCATCGAAGGTGGAGGTTATGTCAACGGGTTTATCCCTTTTGACTTCATCGTGCGCTTTATGGTGAAACCTGTCATGTGAAGTGCATCATGTGCGCACCTTTTTCGTGCCATATTCCAGGCTGATTGCTAATCTCTATTCCGTTAAAGAAGTGGCCCCCTGTCACATGGGTTAGCGATATCGGAGCAGGGAACGACGATGACTCTCGAGGACGAGCTCAGCCTTGACGTCGAGCCGTCGGAGCGAGGTGAGGCGCGAACTCCGGCAGCCTGTTTCCGGGGGGTGACCAAATGCTACAGCGCGACGAAAGCCTTGGACGGGCTCGACCTGGTCATTCCGGCAGGAAGCATCGTTGCGCTGCTCGGCCCCAATGGGGCGGGCAAATCGACGATGTTGGAAATCCTGACCGGTCTGCGCCTCCGTGACGCCGGTGAGGTGGAGGTCCTCGGTCTCGACCCCGGACGTGACCGGCGTCGACTGGCCGAACGCCTCGGCGTGCAGGTGCAAGAATTCAATCTTCAGCCGACGGTGCGTGTCGAGGAATCCTTGAGGTTCTTTGCTTCCCTTTACCGGAAGCCTCTTGATGTCGACTATCTGCTGCGTAAATTTGGGCTCGAGGAGAAGAGAAAGTCCCCTTTTCCGACATTGTCCGGCGGTCAGAAACGGCGGCTGGCCATTGCGCGGGCACTCGTGGGGAATCCTGAACTCGTCGTCTTGGACGAGCCGACCTCTGGGCTCGACCCACAAGGACAGGAATTTCTCCGACGGGAGACCCGGGCCCTGGCCCGCGAAGGCCGGACAGTATTACTCAGCACGCATGACGTCGCCGATGCGCAATTGCTTGCCGACACGGTGATCGTGATCGATGCAGGCCGGGCCGTCGCAGCCGGGGCTCCGCGGCAGATCATCGCCGAGCAGTGCCAGGGGTGGCGGGTCGAGATCACCGGTTCGATACCTGCGGGGATGGCCGACGGCCGAGAACACCGGATCGTGGAAGAAGGCGAAGTCACCGTCGTCTACGGCCCTGATCGAGCGTCGGTTACCGCTGGTCTGCAAGGTGTCCAGGTTCTCTCCGAGCGTGAGCCGACCTTGCAGGACGCCTATTTCCTGCTGACCGGCGCGTCCTTGCGCGCTTGACCGTAGATTGCCGATTCCGAGGAAGAGCCCATGGCGCGTGACGACGACTCTGCAACGGTTTCCGAGGTCCGCCAGATCCTGGCGTTGACCTGTTTGGAGATGTCGCTGTATTTCCGCAGGATCGGCGGGCTGCTCTTCGCGCTGTTCATGCCGACCGGTCTTTTCCTCCTGGCCACGCGCCTGTGGTACCCGCCGGAGATGCGGCATGTCGCGGTCCCGGACATGCTGGTCATCGTGGTGTTCTCCTCGGGGCTCTTCTCGATCGGGGTGGCGATCACCCAGCAGCGGGTTGACGGCACCTTGAAGACCTATCTCTCCTCTCCGCTGCGGCCTCGTTCGTATCTGATCGCGCAGATCGCCGATCGGGTGTCGGTCACCTTGGTCGGGACGCTGGTGCTCCTCCTCGTGGCCTATGCCGGTTATGACGTGCGCCTGGGCGGAAACTTCCTCGTCTTCCTCGGTTGTCTGTTGCTCTGTTTGGCGACGATGATCGCCTTCGGTTTTCTGTTGGCCTCGAGATTCACCTCGGTGGAGGTCGCAGGGGGCTCGTCCGGGCTGATCTTCTTCGCCGTGATGGTGGCCAGCGGTCAGGCCGTCGACCCAGGGAAGCTGCCTGGCTGGCTGGCCACGACGGTTGACCTGCTTCCCTTCAAGCCGATCGTTGCACTCATGCGCATCAGCTGGTCGGATGCTTCTTTCACCGGGGGTGGTACGAAGCTTCTCCTCGTCGCCGGCTGGCTGATCGTCTTCGTGGCGCTGGCGTCTCGTTTCTTCCGCTGGACCTCGACAGACCGGTGACGCTCGGCGATCAGCTCGCGCTCTGTCGAGCGGGGCGGTGGCGGAGTCCCACCCACGCCGCCAGGGTGAGACCGCCTGCCAGGAGGAGGCC
This sequence comes from Austwickia chelonae, assembly GCF_003391095.1. Classification (NCBI taxonomy): domain Bacteria; kingdom Bacillati; phylum Actinomycetota; class Actinomycetes; order Micrococcales; family Dermatophilaceae; genus Austwickia; species Austwickia chelonae. The sequence goes on from NZ_CP031447.1 coordinate 297,019, forward strand.
GGCGAGTACATCACTGGGGAAGTGGACTCCCAGGTAGAGCCGGTTCAGCGCAGTCACCGCGCAGAAGAGGACAGCGACGCAGACCAGGCAGATCCGGATCCATGGCGGGCGACCGGTGAGCAGTGGCCACACCAGGACCAGCACCGTGCAGAACATCAATGTCGCGTGGAAGACATGCCCGGAGGGGAAGCTGAACCCGGGGGCCCAATGGGAGATCCCGGAGAAGTCCGGGCGGGGACGGGCCACCATTTCCTTGACTGTCGGCCCGATCTGCGAACCGACGTACATGGTGGCGCCGGCCCACAGGGTGCGATGGCGGTAGTCGCTGCGCCAGGCCCAGACGAGGGCCGGTGCGCTGAGTAGATAGACATTGGTGGGGGCCGAGATGTCCTTCCACAACAACAACAGCAGGATCATCGGACGGTTGCCGCGGGTGACTTCGGTGGCCGATCGGACGATGCCCTCGTCCCAGGAGATCATCGGGGCCCAGCCGAGGACGACCGAAACCGTGACGACTGCTGCCGGAAGGCAGGTACCGCAGGCGACCAGGGCAGCGATCAGGAAGCGGCCGGGAACGGTTCTGGCCAGGGCGATCCATTCCTGCAGCTTCTGTCTCCTCGGGTTCGGTCCGGGGCGGTCGGGGTCATCGCATGTCGCTGGCTCGGCGGAGAGAGGTTCAGGTGGAAGCGGACCACTCATGTAGGACTCCCGGCGGTGGTGCGGATGAGAAGGGCATGACGACGTACCGCCACTGTCAGCACCAGCCCGGGTCCGAGCGGGTCGCCGTCCAGTTGGACCTCTTGCGGGTGGTCGAGGGTGATGGACAGCGAGGTGCACCGGCGGTGTTCGACCATGGGGTGCCCTTTGCGCTGCTTCGTCAGCAGCCGTACGCCTACCCCGGCCCAGCCGACGATGCCTTGGGGGGAGAGGACGACCGCGTCGAGCGCTCCGTCGTCGATCTCTGCGTCGGGGAGCAGCTCGACCCCGCCCTGCAGCCGTCCGCAGTTGCCGATGATCACTGAGCGGACCCGACGGTGGCTGCTCTCCTCCTCGTCGAAGACGAGAGTTGCGGCGAAACGGTGCCCGTCGAGATTTTTCGCGCCAGAGACGAGATAAGCGGCCCAGCCGACGTGGGCCTTGAGGTCTTCGGGGGCCTGGGCCACTACGTCGGCGTCGAATCCCACGCCTGCCATCACGAGGAAGTAGTGATCCTCAGGTTCGGTCTGGGCGTCTTCGGGGATGTCGATGTTGACGACACCCACGTCGATGGCGCGGTTTCCTCCGGTGAGGGCCACACGCAGGGCTGCGGAGAGATTGTCGAGAGGTAGGTCGAGGTTGCGGGCCAGGAGATTCCCGGTGCCTCCGGGGAGCACCCCGAGGGGGGTGTCTGATCCGATCAGTCCGGCTGCCACGGCTCGGACGGTGCCGTCCCCGCCGAGTGCGCAGACGAGGTCGACTCCCTGATCGACTGCTTCGCGGGTTTGGGTGGCCCCGGTCTCCTCCTTGGAGGTCTCGTAGAAGATCGGCAGCGCCCATCCTTCCTCTTGGCAGACCCGGCTGATGGTGGCTCTGAGCTTGGAGGTCTCGGTGAACTTGGAGGGGTTGATCACGACGGCCGCGACCGGAAGGGTGTCTTTCTCCGGGTCCTCGCCCTCGGCTGAGGCAGGAGGCATCGACCCTGCGGTGTCCTGTTTGCGCTGGGCCAGCTGCATTCCTGCGGTGAAGAAGACTGCAGCGATGACGATCAGGCCGATGATCAGAGCAATGAGCTGCGTCGACCAGCCGAGTTCGTTCACGCCATGACGATACTGGCGTAGGAGGTTTCAGACGACTTGACGGGCATCCGACGTCATATGAGTGTCAGTGTGTCTCGTTGATGTCGGCGTTCGGGCAGTTGGTGTCTGTTGTTGAGTCGGGCACTGCAGGGGTGGCCGAGACGTGGAGCCAGGCTGCGACGACCGTGGCCGCGAGTACGGTCAGGGCGATGTCCTGGAAACGCTCGGTGGGCTGTCCGGTGGTCATGCCGTGAGCGCACAGGACGGCAGCGGACAAGGTGACCCCTAGGACCAGGAAATTCTTCACCGGGGTTGTCCAAGGTGCTCCCCTCGATGCCGAGGGGCTCGACGGACGGGCGGCATGGCTTGCGGTGTCGAGGGCCGCCGATATCAGGGCGACACCGAGTAACCCTGCAGCCAGCGCCGGTCCGGTGGCGGGTCCAGCGGGCTCCTTGGTCAGTGGGAGCGCGCAGAGCAGTCCGACGGTGCCGAGGAGGGCGGACAGCAGGAGCATGCGTTGGACGGTGAGCGCGGTCATGACGGTCGGAGTGACCCGGGTGATGAGGAGCCAGCCGACCAGGGCGACGGAGACAGCGAGGGCGAGGTGGAACGTCTGGCCCTGGGCGCGGGCCGCGAGGACGAAGAGTGCGGCTCCGGCTGAGGTGATGGCGATCCGTGCCGGGAGAAGGGCGGCGTGGAGGGGAGGCGCCAGGTATCCGGGTCGGCTGACGGTGGGGGACGGGGTGTATCCGGGTCGGCGGAGAAGAGACGCCAGTTGAGAGGGGGCCCAGAGGAGGAGGACGGACAGCAGGCCTGTCAGCAGTGCTGGGGGGACACCGCGGGCGTGCCACAGGTGGAGGAGCGGTAGGGCGAGGACGGCGGTGCCCAGGTGGAACAGGAGTGGACGGTCGACGTGCGGAGATGTCGACGGTGCGCTGTCGAGGGCGGGCACGGTGGCCTTTCAGGGGTGCGGCAGAATCACAGGTACGACTGGCGGGCCAGGCCATACCCGTCACTCGTGTCCTCAGTATCTTTACCTTAAAGGTAAGTCTTGCCTTAGTGATGTTCAACCGGAAGGAGCCGGGATGCCGACCACCTCCGAGCGGATCCTGCGAGGTCTCATCGATACCTGTTCCAAGGTGGTCATGAGCTCTCCGATCAGGCGGGAGAACTCTCCACATCTGGTCCTCGAGGTCAGCGGAATCACCGACGTGGCACCGGCTGTCCGCAGAATCACCCTGAGCGGGTCTGCCCTGAACGGGTTCTCCTTGGTGGCTCCGGACGAGTTCGCAGGAGTGTTCATCCCCGGCGGTGAGAGTCTTTCGCTTCCTCCGTCCGATGTCTTCGACATCCGCAAGGCCGTACGGGAAATGCCCGAGGAAACCAGGCCTGAACTGCGGTGGTACACGATCCGTGCGCACCGTCCCCAGGAGCTGGAGATCGACCTCGACATCGTGCGCTACGGGCAGGAGGTCGGGCCCGGCGGAATGTGGGCGGCGACAGTGCAGATCGGTGATCAGGTAGGGCTTCGTCCTTCGGGTGGGGGATATCGCCCTCCGAGCGATGGCGAGCCACAGATCCTGATCGCCGACGAGAGCGCGCTGCCGGCGCTCTGCGCGATCGGGGAGAGCCTGGACGGGAAGCCTGAGGCCGACGTGGTGCGGGCTTATGTGGAGATTCCCGATGACGACTACGCTGCACCGCTGCCGACGATGCCCTTCCCGGTGGAGATCCATCGACGGGGGGTCCGGGTGCCTGGATCGGCGATCGAGCCGGTGCTGGCGACGACTCCGTTGAGCGGCTACGGAACGGCATGGATCTGTGGCGAGAGCACGATGGTCAGGAAGACCCGCCGCATGCTGCGCCGTGCAGGGATGGACCGGCGTCAGATCTTCTACTGCGGCTACTGGATCAGCGGCCACGCCCGTCCTTGACCCGACGAAGGGCGGGGCGACGATTTTCGTCGGAAAGGGGCCCGGACCTGCGGACGGGGTCGGACCTGTCGGTCCGACCCCGTCGGTGAGCATTCCCTGGTGAGTGGGGAAGCTCGGTCAGCGGCCGTAGAGTTCCCGGATACCGGCGATGTCGGTGCTTGTCATGGAGAGGCTGCGCGAGGTGCCGTTGCACTGCGGGTAGTGCATGATCGACGACGCGTCGTACTTGGTCAGCGGACGCCAGCTGTTGTCCTCGAAACAGGTCCCGGACTCGGGGCGGGTGTGCTCGTGACGCAGGCCGAGCACGTGACCGAGCTCGTGTGCCATCACGTTCGAGGCCGAGCTGCTTCCTCCGAAGATGGAGCGGGTGTTGACGAGGACGTTGCGCGAGTACTTGGGGGAGCTCGGGAAGAAGGCCCGGGCGATGTAAGGAGCGCTGGAGCTGGCGGGCTCCACCGAGAAGACCACATTCCGGTTGCGGGTGTCGCAGGACCCGTTTTCGGAAGAAACGTACTCGAACCCGATTGCGCTGGAGGCCCTCTCCCATTGCGCTGCGCCGGAGCGCATGGCTTCGACGATGCGGGAGTGGTTGGACCCGAAGCGGGTGCTGACGCAGTAGGTCAGGCGGCCGACCTGCGAGGAGGTCCAGACATCGTCCTCGCCGTAGACCTGGTTGACGATGAGTTTCTGACCGGACTTGGCGGGGCTCTTGCCGTTCAGCATGTCGTAGAAGGCGCGTAGCTCGGTGCGGGTCCGGATGGCCTCGTCACCGTTGACGATCCACTGGCCGTCGGTGTCGCGGTAGGTGGAGGCCTCGAACTTCTCGAAGCTGGACATCCGTTCGCTCATGCTGCTGGCGGGGGTGGCAGAAGGTGAGGATGCGGATGCGGTGATATTCGGGGCGACCACGCAGATGGCGCTGACGGCGATGCTGGCGGTGGCGAGAGCAAGAGTCTTCTTGGGGATTCGGGGAGCCAAGGGGATCTTCTCCTTCATCTGGGCCACCCGTCGGGGTTGGGGGCGGCTGTTGAAAACGCTAAAGGTTGCTTGAGGTAGAGATCGCCCAAGGATTCGTATGTTTTTCTCCAAGAATAGTCAAGAAAGATGGCCGTAATGAACGCCTGCTTACTATTTTGACCTGCGCTTTTACTATTTACTGAGACATTTTCTGGGATACAAGTTTGCTCTGTTATCCGAAATACTTTTTCAATTCTCTTGCATCTATACGTGGAACTTGGAAGGCTGCACAGATACTTCCAAGGGGTGTGCCGAGGAGGGGAGGGCGAGGCTCCCGGGTACTGCGCTTCCCCGAAACGGCGAGACCGCCGAACAATTCGTTCGCTGCCGACTTGCTCCCGCCGATACCCTGAGATCTGTGATCGACATCAAGTTGCTGCGTGAGAACCCCGAGATCGTGCGCCGGTCCCAGATCGCCCGCGGGGAGGACCCGGGGATCGTCGACGCGGTCCTCGATGCCGACAAGAGGCGACGGGAGTCCCTCGCCGAGTTCGAGCAGCGCCGATCCGAGCAGAAGAGCACCAGCAAAGATGTCGGCGCGGCCATGGGACGACTCCAGGCCGCGAAGAAAGCCGGAGAACCCGCAGAAGAGATCGCCCGCCTGGAGAACGAAGCCAATACGGCACGTCGATTCGCCGGAGACCTCTCCACCCGGGTCAAACAGCTCGAGGCCGAAGCCGCTGAAGCAGACACTCAGCTGGGCACCCTCCTGCGCCGTATCGGCAATGTCATCATCGACGGGGTTCCCTCCGGCGGCGAAGACGACTACATCCTCCGCGAGGAGTGCGGCACCCCCCGGGACTTCGCCGCCGAAGGGTTCGCGCCCCAGGACCACCTGGCTGTCCTCGAAGGGCTCGGGGCCCTCGACATGGCACGAGGTGTCAAGGTCGCCGAATCGCGTTTCTATTACCTCGTCGGCCAAGGCGCCCGCCTCGAGAACGCGCTGATGAACCTGGCCCTGGACACCGCCTACGAGAACGGGTTCACCCAGCTGACCGTGCCCACCCTGGTCAACCCCGACACGATGGCCGGGGCGGGCTTCCTCGACGCCCACGAGGACGAGGTGTACCGGCTCAAGGCCGACGACCTCTTCCTGACCGGCACCTCCGAGGTCGCCCTGGCCGGATTCCACTCCGGGGAGATCATCGACCTGAGTGACGGGCCGAAGCGGTACATCGCCCAATCCACTTGCTATCGACGTGAAGCCGGAAGCTACGGCAAGGACACTCGCGGAGTGATCCGCGTCCACCAGTTCCAGAAGGCGGAGATGTTCGTCTACTGCCGGCCCGAGGACGCCGAAGCAGAGCACGCACGTCTCCTCACCTGGGAGAAGCAGATGCTCGACCTGATGGAAATCCCCTACCGGGTGATCGACGTCGCAGCCGGAGACCTCGGCGGGCCCGCAGCGCGCAAGTACGACTGCGAAGGCTGGGTTCCCAGCCAGGGCAAATACCGCGAGCTCACCTCCACCTCGAACTGCACCACCTTCCAGGCGCGGCGGCTGGGCATCCGGGAGAAGCGGGACGGACGTACCGAGATCGTCGCGACGCTCAACGGCACCCTGGCCACCTCGCCTCGCTGGCTCGTCGCCCTCGTCGAGAACCACCAGCAGTCCGACGGCTCGGTCGTCGTGCCTCAGGCGCTACGTCGTTACCTCGGTGTCGACGTCCTCAGCCCGGGAAGCCGCTGACCCCGGTGTCCGGAGCCGCCCTCGGCCGCTCCGGACACCACCTCATCGCAGCTTCTGCGCAGCCGACCCCGAAACATCCTTCTGAACTGCGGAAAACGAGCACACCTAGGCTGTGACCATGGATGAACGACACGTCCGAGCAGTGCTCCGCCGTGCCGTCACACAACGACGACGCCTGACCGTCGCAGGAGTCCTCCCCCTCATCGGAGCGGCCTTGTCCGCCGCCGTCCACGGCGGGAGTCTCCTGTGGGGCGGCGATCCCTCCTCGATCGATCTGGCCCTGTGGCCGACGGTCACCGCAGCTGTTGCAGCTGCAGGCGCAGGCATGTGGCGTAGCGGCCGGGCGCCGGTCGACCTGGACGCCCCGCTGACCCGCTGCGTGATCGTGCGTGCGCCGTGCGCCGGGCAACGTGGGCTACGAGTTCGTCGACCTGACGGCGCGATCCTCGAAGTTCCGCTGACCATCGCCAAAGGGTCCACATCCTTGCGGGCGGGCGACGAACTCTGGGCCGTCTCGTGCGGAGACGGACAGCCGTTCGCGGCTCTGCGCTGGGACCCGGCGTTGGGGTCGGGCCTGTTCGTCCGAGGCCTGCGTCGGGCCAGGATGGTGCTGCCACCCAGCGCTTCTCCGCAGGACGGGGTGCCGATGGTGCAGGGTCGGGAAACCGTGGGCGCTGGAGGTGGGATCAGCCTGCGGCGACCGTTGGCGATCGCCCCGCTGGTCCCGGCACAGGAGTGGATCCCCCCGGAGGCGATCGACGAGAGTCAAGCTCGTGCGCTGCTCGACCGGGAACGACGGTCCCCGTGGGCGGCCCCCGACATCCCGCCGGATGCCCCGTTGGGCCTGGTGCGGGTGCTCACCGCCAGACGTACCGTCTCCTCCTCGACGAAGGGCGAGGTCTGGGTGCAACGTCCAGGTGGTGACGAGTTCGAGTGGAAAGCTCGGACCGATGCCTGGCCGGGGGCCGACACCACCGCCTGGGCTACCCGGGTGGCCGACGGCCTGTACGTCTACCTGGTCGCGGTGACCTCCACGGGCGATGTGGTGTTGGTCCGCCCGCTGTCGACAGCCGTGCCCCTGCACCCTTTCGAACGGGCTCACACCGGCCGCTGATCCCACTCACCTCTCACTCATCGGTGGGCTCGCCGGAGGCTTTCCGCCCCGAAGGGAGGTACATGCACCTTTGTTCTGAGCCGGTTATCCGTCGACCGCTCAACTCCCTTCCTCCGCTGTCGAGAGGTGAGAGGAAGGGGGCGAGCGATGACCAGAACTGCTCAGCTGTGGTGTGCCGCGTTGGTGACCTGGGGGGTCGCAGCGGTACTCGGGGTGTTCGCGGCCGTCTTCCTCCCGGAGCTGTTCCCGCCCACAAGTTCTTTCGCTGCGCCGCTGAAGACCACGGCTCCGCTGACGAACGAATCGAAGACTCCACCTGGAGCGGCGAAACACGCTGTTTCTGGAGGTGCCGTGGCAGACGTCTCCCCGGGTGCGCGTCAACGTGCTGCCGATGCTGCGGTTCTGCGGGCGACCTCCCAGGGGTGGCGTAGCGGGATCGCCGTCGTCGACCTGGAGACCGGGCAGACGACCCTGGCCGGGGACGCCCGTGGATATTTCCGGGCCGAATCCACGATGAAGCTCTTCCTGGCGTCCAGGCTGCTCGTCGAGGGCCGACTCACCGGACCGACCGAGGACGCCGCTCGACGGATGGTGGCACTGTCCGACGACCAGGCTGCGAACTCCTTGTACGCCGCAGGCGGCGGTGACGCCGTGATCACCTGGGTCTCCGCCCGCTACGCGATCCCAGACCTAGGGGTCCCACCGGTTCAGGGCCCCGGCCAATGGGGAAGCACCTTGGTGACTCCCCGAGGAATGGCGGCTTTCCTCTACGCCGTGCACCAGGACGGGAAGACCCGCCCCTGGCTGCTCGACGCCATGACCGACATGTCGACCTTGGCCGCGGACGGCACCAACCAGGTCTTCGGTCTGCGTTCGGCCGACCCGGCAGCCGTGGTGAAGCAGGGCTGGGGCGGCGGCGACGGGTCAGGGACCGTCACCGGAACCCCCAGCGTGGGCTATGTGGACCGAGGCCGGTACGCGGTGGCGATCATGACCACCCGGATGCCGGGAACCTCAGTGGAAGCCGCTCAGACAGTGGTTTCCGAGCAGGCCAAGATCCTGCTGCCCGATGGCCGGATGCCCCGGCTGTGAGCCTTCTCCGCCGGCGACCCCTGACACCGAACGGAGAATTCGCCGGGCGGTCATCTCGGCGACACGACGAACCTTCCTGATCCGTGGGACGTTTCTTCCGGTAGAGATACGACGAACACCAGCCCGGTGACAGGAACGAGGTGAACCTGTCGAGACGCCGCCCGTAGCACTACGGACGCCGGCACGGAGAAGGAAACCGGGCATGAGGAGGAATGTGATGAAGATCGACCGTACGACGACCGGTTCCGGGATCTCCTTCCCCGAACTCCTACCGACCTCCGAGGGGCGGCACCTGGTCGCCATCGACCTGGACGGCACGACCCTGCACCACGACGGTTCCTTGTCCCGCACCGTGATCGATGCCGTCGCCGAGGCCCAGGAGGACGGACACGACATCGTGATCGCCACCGGGCGATCCCTGATCGCCACGGTACCGGTGGCCACCGCGCTGGGGCTGGAGGACAACTACCTGGTCTGCAGCAATGGCGCAGTCACCGCGGTCCTGGACGCCGACGAACCCGGCGGCGCTCGCCTGCTCACCGTGCAGACCTTCGATCCAGGCCCGGCGCTGTCAGTACTGCGGGACGCCTGGCCGGACGCCCAGATGGCCGTGGAAGAGGTCGGTGCCGGCTTCAAGGTCAGTGGGGAATTCGACGGCACCGAGGACCTGGAGGGGCAGATCCGGGTGGTGGACTGGGACGAACTGGTGTCGACCCCGACCACCCGGGTGACCTTTCGCAGCGCTACCGGCACTGCTGAGGACTTCCTGGGGCTCGTGGAACGGATCGGATTGCACGGGGTGAACTATGCGGTGGGTTTCACCGCTTGGCTGGACATCGCCCCCGAGGGCATCAGCAAGGCCTCAGGGCTGACCGGGGTCGCCCGGCTGCTGGGCAGCGATCTGTCTCGCACGGTTGCTGTAGGTGATCAGCGCAATGACTTGGAGATGTTGCAGTGGGCGACCTGTGGGGTCGCGATGGGCAATGCCCCGGCGGAGGTGCGGGCGGTCGCCGACCTGGTGACTGCTCATGTCGACGACGACGGCTTGGCGATGGTCCTGCGGGCTCTTCCGCCGGGCTGCGCAGAAGAACGCTGCGCCTGACGCACCCTTTCGGCCCGGATTTTTATCATCCGGGTCGCTTTGTTTAAACGCACGTCTGTATGTCTTTTTCTGGCAGGATCAATCTTTACGATCGTTCGACATGTACGGCAAGTCGCTGTTGCCATCCCCTGTGAACTGGGCATACGTCGATGGGTGACGGTTCGACGATTTTCTCTTCGGGAAAGCTTCACCGCGCTGTGGTCGAGTCGATGATGAGGGTGTCACCCGCAAGGTGATGTTCATTAAAAACTCGCCAAAAGTATCTCCCGAAAGGAGGATCGTGCTTATTTCCGCGGATACCAAGAATGCTGATGGTGAACAGCACGCAGCAGCCGACCCCGTGCTCTCCAGCCATCTGCGCATCGCTGATTTCGCCGCTGACCTTTCTCACCGTGTTCTCACGGAGACGCAACTCGGCGGCAACGGACCCGACGACGAATACCTCCTCGGGTATGCCAGGGCCTTGTCGGACATCTCCGAAGCACTGATGTCCGGAGACCTCCGCCACGGGGGATTCTTCTTCCCCCACAGCGACGACGAATGAGAAACCGGTCGGCCGGTCGATATCGGGAATCACCCACGAACGCCGGGGCGGGCATCTGACCAAGGTGCTCGCCCCGTGCTCATGCCACCGAGGCCCGGGCGGGGTGCACGTCATGGCGGGAAGATGACAAGCTGAGGGAGCCATGGCAGATCTCACCATCACCAGTCCTGCGAATCCCCGGGTCAAGTCGCTGATCGGGTTGCGTCGCCGTCGGGCACGCGACGCCCAGGGGATCACCCTCTTGGAAGGCGTCGACGAGACGACACTCGCGCTCGACGCCGGAGCAAGGCCCACCGGGCTCTACCTGTGCTCCGATCTGATGGCCGACCCCGGCCGAGGAGAGAAACTGTCCGAGATCGTCACCGGTCGAGGCGGCGAGATCATCCGGTTGTCCCGCCCGGTCTTCGAGAAGGTCGCCTATCGGGAGGGCCCGGACGGGGTGCTCGCCGTGGTCGCTTCGCCGTCGCGGGCGCTCGCCGCACTTGATCTTCCGGAGAATCCTTTCCTCCTGGTCAGCCAAGGAGTGGAGAAGCCGGGGAATCTGGGCGCGATGTTGCGGACGGCTGACGCAGCCGGGGTGTCGGCCGTGGTCGCGGCGGACCCGGCGACCGACTGGGGGAACCCGAACGTGGTTCGGGGAAGTAAAGGCACATTGTTCTCCGTGCCGGTCGCCTCGGCGAGCACGGAAGAGACGCTCGCCTGGTTGGCGGATCGAGGGATCGCGCTGGTGGCGACGACACCGGACACCGATCTGTTCCACACCGATGTCGACTACACCGGCCCGGTGGCGGTGGCCGTCGGCACGGAGAAAACGGGACTGGACGACGCCGTGTTGGAGGCGGCGGCCTACCGGGTGCGCATTCCGATGGCCGGTCGCGCTGATTCTTTGAATGTCGCCACTGCCGCAGCCATCGTGGTGTACGAGGCGGTTCGACAGCGGCGGTCGATGTACACGTCGTAATTGTTTCCGGGTTTGTCGGCTGTGCCACGATGGCCGTATGCGAGTCGATCACGTCTCTTATGCCGCCGAAAAGGACGGGGTGCGGGCGACCGCCGATCGCCTGGCCGAGCAACTCGGGGTCCGTGCCGTCAACGGCGGGGTTCATCCGTCGTTCGGTACCCGCAATGTGATTCTTCCGATGGCCCATGAGCGATATGTCGAAGTGGTGGAGCCGTTGGATCATCCGGCCACTGACAAGGCTCCGTTCGGTCAAGCTGTGAAGCAGGCCTGCCTGGCCGGAGGGGGGTGGCTCGGCTGGGTGGTCCGGGTCGAGGATCTGGCCGCCGTGGAGGAAAGGCTCGGTCGGGAAGGGGTACACGGCCATCGGGTCTTCCCGGACGGACGTCGTCTCTCCTGGCGTCAGATCGGGATCAACGGTTTGCTGAACGACCCGCAGCTGCCTTTCTTCGTGGAATTCGAAAACCCTGAGTTGCATCCTTCCCGGGCGGTCGAGGTCGAACCGTTGGTGAATATTTGCGGGATGACCATCGCCGGGGATCCTGGGCGGGTGCACGACTGGTTGTCCTTGCCTGCGGAGAAGACGTCCAGCGTCATCGACTTCTCGTTCATCGCCCCGCACGGTAACGCCGGGTTGTTGTCGGTGGCCTTCGAGACCCCGCAGGGCCGGGTGGAGATCTGACCGGGTGTTCTGGGCGCCGCCGGTTTCCTGACCGAGAACGGAACCTGCGCATTTCCGGAGGGTCAGGTCTGTCGAGAGCGGACACTTCGGCCACCTTGACCGGGTAGGGTTCAACTCTGTTCGTCGACGTGTCCTCGTGTCCTGCCATCAGATTGTCCATGGGTCGTATGTGCGTCGTCAGGGGCGCGACGACGAGATCCAGGCACGGTCGGCGGGATGAAGAGGTTCACACAGGTGGCGGGGTTCGGTTCCAAGAAAATAGGGGCGATGGCGGTTGCTGTTGTCGTCGTGGCGTTGACGGTGTTCTGGTTTATCCGCACCAACAGCAGCGCAGGGCCGTTGTCGAACGAACGCCAGCACGGCCTGCGCGTCGTACAGAGCCGGGAGAAGGTCAAGGGCTACGAACGCGATTGCGGTTCGGGCAAGGGCTGTGTCTTCGGCAAGGCCTGGACCGACGACCACGAAGGAACCGGCGGCAAGAACGGGTGCTCCACCCGCGATGACGTTCTCGCACTCAGCGGCACCAAGGTCGTCAAGGACGGCAAATGCACCGTTTCCAAAGCTGAGGTCATCGACGCGTACAGCGGCGACAAGATCGCCTTCGAACGCGGGCAACGCCCCACGAAGATCGACATCGACCACATCTACCCGCTCTCCCGCGCCTGGGACATGGGCGCGAGCCGGTGGACGGACCAACGCCGTGTCCAGTTCGCGAATGACATCGACCGCAACCTCGTGGCCGCCGGGGCCTCGGCAAACCGGGAGAAGGGCGACAAAGGGCTGGCCGAGTGGCTTCCCTCCAACACCAAATACCGTAAGGACTACGTCTGCCAGTACGCCCAGGTCACCGACGCCTATGACCTGGTGATCACCAAGGACGAAGCCAAGGTCGTCGGTCAGCACTGCCCTGACTGGAAGAACTGGAAGAAGAAGTAGAGCGTTCTTCGTCAGTTGTCTCCGATTGGCGATCAGGGCGATCAGGAACTGGGCGCGCCATGTGGTCACAGGCGGAGCGCTGCTCGGTCAATACCTCTTCTGCCGAAAATCTCAATACACGAGGATTGGCATCTAAGTTAAAACTTAAACACTCGATCTTTGAAACCGAGGATCAGCGGGCGGGTCGGCATGATCTTGATTGGCCTCTACGTTTTAGAGTCCGAGGTGATCGGCCTGTTGGCATCATGAAAAATGAAGAGATCAGAAGTGCTCTCTCCGAGACGGCGTAATGACGAATGCCTGCATTGCTGATTGGGTATGTTAAAAATCTTGCACTGTGACGGCGAGGGGCCCTCTGGAGGGTTTGGTGAAAGTGGGGCTAGGGAAGGGCAAAAAATGGCTTGCGCTAGTCCCTGCGAGCGGAACCATACTATTAAGTAGTGCTTCCGGAGGCATGTCTGGAGACATATTTAATCTCCTCATCACGGACACTATGGGCTATGACCCGTCTGTGCTCAGTCTGGTTTATATCGGGATGTTGTGCAGCATACCGATACAGTTTCTGGGTCCTACCATTGCGCAGAGACTGGGCTTGAGGAAGATCATGCTGCTCGGGGCGGGATCCTGCCTGCTTGCGATAGTAATCCTTCTCGGATCCATGTCTCTCTCGGAGAGAATTATCCTCATTGTTTTATCTACAACTCTTATCGAAATAGCTTACTCCTTGTCGTATGGGACCGTCTGGTCTGCGTGGACGGCAGAGCTTTTTTCTCCCCATGAGCGTCCTATATTCTTATCGATCTCAAGGGGGTGCTCCCAGCTGGTGATGGCTGCCGCTTTCCTTGTGCAGACAATCTTGTTCAAGGGCAGCGTGACCTTCACATTTTACAGAATAATTTGCTCACTCCTTATTGTGTACCTCATATCTTCCTGCGTTATATACTTCGTCCTCCCGCAAGGTGCAGATGGGTGGGCGCAGGGGCATGGTGCGTCGGATTTAAATTCTGGAAAATCGGTAAACTGGATTAGTTGGCTAGCCAGTCCTGATTATAGACTTATTGCATATTCTGCAATTTCTCAAGTTTTTATAGGCGTGCCATTGCTGTCTGTGTATATCGTAAGTATCTTGGGGTTTCCCAATGAAATTCTAGGGGTAGCACTTCTGGCTAGAACGACAGCCAGTCTGGTGGCCTTGTTTTTCATTGGACGTTGGATCCAGGCCGTAGGTGCCGCCAGGGCAGCGATTCAATCCGGGCGACTGGTTTCGATATGCCTGATTGGCTGGCTTCTTCTATCGCTAGTTGCCAATCGCGAGTTGCTGATTTCGATCGTTATGGTTTCACTGGTCGTGGCGTTCTCATTGAGTAAATCAGTATTTTCGATATCAATATCTAATCTGACATATGATCTAGTTGAGAAGAAGGATCGCGTTCAAATATTCACGATGGTCGATTTATTTTCTTCGACCTCTTTGCAGATTTCAGCCGCACTGGGTGCGCTGGCGATAAGCAGCTCAAAAAATGGGAATTTCCTCAGTATTTTCGGCGCTTCGATAGATGTTATAGGAATGTGGATAGTAGCTGCAATTATTCTCTCTGTCTCCCTGACCAGGGCTGTTCAAGCTAACGCTGTTCCGGTAGGGGGCGATAGCTAAAGATAGGTATCGCAGAGGTGGATCGGAACTTTATTACCGAGCATGGGTAGAGCCGACTTCGGTATGTTGGTCCACTTCCCTGGCACAACGTGGCGAATCCAGGCCCAAAGATGTCATCTGCCGGTTCAGCTGTTTCCCGAAGCTCAGGGCGCGGTGATCTTGCAGAACGAGTCGTAGTGGTCGCCGGTGTAATACCAGTCCGGCGGGTTCTTCTGCGGGTCACCGCCGGTGACGATTCGTCGCGCACCACGGTTGGGTGCCCCCGGAGTCGGGACGGTGTACTCCCGGTAGTAACCACTGTCCTTCTGCGGCAGACGCCTCTCGGCGTTGCGGAAGGTCACCCCGTCGTTACGCGGATGCTGGAAAGGACCACCAGCCCGGATCGCCGCGATGATCTGCTTCGCCTCGGACGGAAGCTTCTGCGGATCACAAGCGGCGATGCCACCGGCAGCCGCGCCACCGGAACCGCCCTTGGCGGAACCCCCGGTCGGCTTGGCCGGGGCGCTGCGCCCGCTGGACGCTGCGGGCGTCGACTTCCCGCTCTGACCCTTCATCGCGAAACGGCCGATGACCAGGACCGCTACCAGGATCAGCAGCACCATCGCCGCCAGCAGGACCTTCTTCGACTTCAAACGGCTCAACAGTTCGTCCTGACTCACAACACCGGTCCCTTATCGTGTGGCACGCCCAGCAACAACGGGGCGAGATCGTACCCCTCGACGAAGGCCACCGTCTCGAAAGCGAACTCGTTCGGTGCCAGTTCGAGACAGGCCAAGGTCAGGATCTGCTCGATCTGTTCCCACACCTGCGGGTCGCCTTCGATGAACTGCTCCGCAGATCGCCACAACAGGACCACCCCGTTGCGTCCAGGCCAGAGGTCGGGCAGATCGCGCAGGCTGTCCAACAGGGCGTCGAGATTGTGGTCCGCCGCTCCGGGCAGATGTAAAGCATCGGCCAAGGCCGGAAGCGCCTGCGATCGCTGCACCACATGGGCCCCGTCCAGCTCACGTACCACATAACCGGCGGAGATCAGAGCCAAGGCGACATCGGGCAGATCGGTGTGATCGGCCAGGATCACACCGCGACCCTTCAACCCGGGCACCACATCCGAGACGATGGGGGGTGTGGACATGGCGTCAGCGTAGCTACCGACAACGGGCAGACCAACGGGGCAGCTCAGCCGAGGTGATCGCGCACGAGACGAGGGGCCAACCCCACGTAGCCGGCAGGAGTCAGCCCGGACAACCGCTCCTCGACCTCGGCGGGCAGACCCAGCCCCTTCACGAAGGCGACCAACTCGTCCTGACCGACCCTTCGGCCCCGGGTCAGCTCCTTCAGCCGCTCGTACGGGTTCTCCATGCCGGGCACCCCCTGAGCCGACAAAGCGCGCATCGCCGACTGGATCGGCTCGCCCAACACCTCCCAGTTGGCGTCGAGATCTTTCGCCATCTGCTCCGGAACTGCGTCCAATCCGGCCAGCCCGCGACCGACATTGTCCAGGGCCAGCAGTGCGTGACCCATCGCCGAACCGATGTTGCGCTGCATCGACGAATCCGTCAGATCCCGCTGCAAACGGGAGTTCACCAGGGTTCCGCCGAGCACGTCCAGCAGCGCATTGGACACCTCCAGGTTGGCCTCGGCGTTCTCGAAACGGATCGGGTTGACCTTGTGCGGCATCGTGCTCGACCCGACCGTGCCCTGGCCCCGCACCTGCGCGAAATAACCCATCGAGATGTACGTCCAGGTGTCGGTGCACAGGTTGTGCAGGATCCGGTTGAATCGCGCGACATCGGCGTACAGCTCAGCCTGCCAGTCGTGCGACTCGATCTGCGTGGTCAACGGATTCCAGGTCAGCCCGAGAATGTCGTCGACGAACGACCGGGAGATCTCCGGCCAATCCACTCCCGGCGCCGCCGCCAGATGCGCGCCGAAGGTTCCGGTGGCCCCGTTGATCTTGCCCAGATACTCCTGTCCGGCGATCCGGCGCAGCTGTCGACGCAGCCGGTGCGCGAAGACGGCGAACTCCTTGCCGAGCGTGGTCGGCGTGGCAGGCTGTCCGTGGGTGTGAGCCAGCATCGGCACTTCGGCCAGCTGCTGAGCCATCTCGGCGACCTGGTCCACCAGAGCCGTCGCCCGAGGCGCCCAGACCTGCTCGACCGCGCCCTTCACCATCAAGGCATAGGACAGGTTGTTGATGTCCTCGCTGGTGCAACAGAAATGGATGAGCTCGGCCAAACCGGGCTCGCCCGGAGCGATCTCGACCAGATGCCGCTTCAGGAAATACTCCACCGCTTTGACGTCGTGGACGGTCTCCCGTTCGATCTCGGCCAGCTCGGCGACCTGCTCCGGGCCGAAATCGGTGACCACGGCACGCAGCGCGGCCTGCTCCTCCTCGGTGAAGGCACGCACCCCCTGCAGCACACCCCGGTTGGTCACATGGATCAGCCATTCGACCTCGACGTGCACGCGCTCACGGTTCAGCGCGGCCTCGGAAAGATGATCGACCAAGGGTGCGACCGCAGCGCGGTAACGCCCGTCGAGCGCGGACAAGGCGATGGCGGGAGAAGCATCGGCAAGGGAACCCATGTCTCCATCCTGGCAGAGCACCACGGGTCACTTCGCCCAGGCGTCGATCACCGAGGGCCGCGCGGTCTCCTCCGGAAGTGGTAGTTCAACGTATGACTGATGTCATCACCCACCGCCATCATCAGGTAGACAGCCGGCCACGCGCACAGGAAGAGCACGAAGGCCGACCACAACCCCCGACCGATGAGGACGGAGTAGACGGAGAGGAAGCTGATGCCTGCGGCGATGAGAGCCGAGGTGATGACCCGATCGCCGGTCTTGCGTGAACTCATTCCGCTGCTCCCTTCCGAACGATCCGTTTCGGGACGCATCCGCTTATGGAGAACATCGCGGATGTCATCATCCGTTTCTCTTCATGGTACAGATATGTCTGAAGAAAAGTCGTGACATATTTCACCGGCGGGGGCTTGTGCTGGGAGTAAAAAGAGTTTCCTCGGCTCATGCCCACGGATAAAGTGTTCGACCATGAGTGCGCTGCCAAAATTTGCCACGCTCGACGTCCAGGACGGAGAAAAGCGTCTTCGAAAACTGCACGAGGACGATGCTGAAGCTGTTCACCTGGCCTGTCAGGATCCGGAGATGCGCCGGTGGCTCACGCGGTTGCCCAATCCGTACACCCTCAACGATGCCCGTGACTATGTCACCGATTTCGCCCGGGAGATGCGGGAAAGTGGTTCAGGTCTCGCCCTCGCTATTGAACATGGCGGTGAATTCGCCGGCACCGTCGCGATGCGAGAAACAGATTGGGAAAATCTACGGACCGAGATCGGCTATTGGATCGTGCCCTGGAGACGCGGACACGGGCTCGCCGGATGGGCCTCCTCGACCCTGGCCACCTGGGCCGTGCTCGACCAAGGGATCGAACGAGTCGTCATCAAGGCCGCCACGGGGAATCTGGCCTCGCGGCGGGCTGCGGAGAAAGCCGGCTTCGTCGTCGAAGGTATCGAGCGATCCAGCTCCGTCGGACACTCCGGACGAGTCGACATGATGGTCTACTCATTCATCCGCGCCGACCTGGGCTGACAGCCCGGACCGACCTGGACCGACACTCAGACGGCGTAACGGACTCAGTCCGTCAACAACTCCGTCACATGAGCGACCACACCTTGAGAAGCCGCAACGACCTCTGCGAGGACCCGGTCGAAACCGTCCTGCCCGCCGTAGTACGGGTCGTCGATCTCCACCGTGCCTGCCGACAGCGCGGCCGGATCGAACTCCCGGAACAACCGGATATCCACGTCGCCCTGCGGGCCCACCTGGTAACCCTGCTCGTCGGCCCACCGCCGCAGGGTGCGTAGATGGCCCTCGTCGGCCGCCAGCACCAGGTCGTGCTCGGTCAGCCATGCCACGTCGTACTCTCGGGCCCGATGCGAGCTGCCGTCGTAACCCGCCGCCGCCAAGGTCGACAGTGCACGAGGATCAGCGCCCTCACCGACATGCCACGGGCCGGTGCCCGCCGAGTCCACCACGACCCGTTCGGACATCCCGGCCTGCGCGAAGGACTCCCGCAGGACCACCTCGCCCATCGGCGAACGGCAGATATTGCCCGAACAGATCACACACACCCGATAAGGCGATGTCACGAAGACTTCCCCTCACCGGAGCGCTTATCGGCCAGGTCCGCCACATTGATGCACAGCTCGAGGAAGATACGGGTCACCGCGATCGCGATCAACGACCGGACCACAGCCGTGAGGAAACCGAAGAAGGTCGCCGCATCGTTACGGGCATAGCCGGGAGCGCTGAAGGAGGACGCCAAACCGGTGATCACCGAGAACAAAGACCACGCCACGACCAGCCAGAAGAGCACCGGGGCCAAAGCCCGGGTGGCCCGGGCGACGAAGGTGAAATCGAGCATCGCGGCCAGCCCCAACGACCTGGGGTCAGACGGACGGTCGCTGCGGGACTGTGGCTGCTGCCCGGCCCAGGAAGAACGCGAAGGCTGCGGGTCTCCCTGGGGAGGAGCCGTATACCCGGGGCCACCGGAACCGACCGGGGCCGAGGCCCCGTAGGCGGAGAACTGCGTGCTCTCGGACGGCGGCGGGGGAGGAACGACTCCGTAGGGCTGCCCGTAGGGGTTCGACGACGACCACGTGCCCTCAGCCGGAGCCGCGCCATAACCTGGAGATGAAGTCGGTGCCGCCTCGGCGAAACCGCCCGATGGCGCCGACATCGCAGACGGCGAGCCAGGGGAAGGTACCTGAGCCGTAGCTCCTTGACCGTACGACGCACCCGGCGCCGGAACCTGCATCGTCGGCGATGCGCTGGACGGCGGAGTGGACGACCACTGCGGCGTGGACAGATCGGACGAGGACATCGAGGGCGGAACGCCTCCGCCCTGAGTGCCCGTCAACCGGATCGGACCGGAATCGCTGTGTCCTGGAGTGCCCCACCCCCCGGAATACACCTGGTCATAACTCGTCTGGGGTTGTTGCGACCAAGAAGGATGTACCGGGTCCGGAGCACCTGGCGCAGGCACGGCCGGAGAAGGCCCGGTGCTCGCAGCGGAGGTGCCCGCCACCTCGGGAATGCTCTTCGTCGCCGGTGTCATCTGCGGTGCTGCGCCGTCGCGACGGCTGCCTTCACCGGTGGTGTCCTTACTCATGGACGCTGCCTCCCCTGCCGAATGATCGATGTCCACTGTGGCATATCGCGCTGCTCGCGCCATGATCCGCCCGCAATGAGGAAAAAGCTGCGGATCATGCCTGGAGAAGCGTCACCGCCCGAGAATCGCCATCGAGCACGCCACCGAAACCCAGAGCGCGCAATGGCGGTTCCATAGCGGCGAACAGTTCTCGCTGCGCCGCAGGAGAACCGTCACAGCGCAGCGCCTCGACAATACCCAGCACCCACTCCGACTGCCAGGCCGGTGTGGTCAGCGGATGATATTCCAATTCCCACGCAAGATAACGATTCGTCGGGCGCGGACGTCCCTGGACGGCGAACATTAGTCGTAAAGCCCAAGGCAGGTTCTCCGCCGCGTCCAAACGGGCAGCAGTCAATTCACCCGTGCTGAATTCGTACAGGGAACGCATGGCATAAGTCAGATAAGGAGTCAATGCGAAATCGATGGCATCTGCCTGTTCCGACAGCGACAAGGTGCCCCAGCCTCGGAGATCGTCGCCGAGCGCACCCTCACTTCGATCGGCCACCAGCATCCCCCGAGCGATCCGATACCTGTCCCACCACCGGGACGGATCAGAAGGCACCCGCCGTAACCACTGCGCGTCATGGACCTGGAGGTCCAAGCCGCCCTGGCGCATCGGCCGCCACGAATCATCCTTCTCGGCCAACAGGACATGCAGGTCCACATCGCATCCGGAAGTGGCCAGGCCATGTGCATGCGAACCGGTGAGCAGAACACCCACCACATTCACATCCTGTTCGACCCGGTCGGCCAGAACGGACAGTTCCTCCTGGTACGGCAGGTTCGTGATCCACGTGCGCATGCCCCCGATCATGACAACACCGACGCGCGCATCCATCAGGAGGCCACCTGGTGGCGGTGTGATCTGCGACATCACCGGCAGCGTGCCGTCGACGAGGCCGAACTCATCGTGGCCCGGCGACCGGGGGCGGATTCCTGACCACATCCAGGTCCACCAGCAGATCGCCCTCCTCGATGCCCTCGGCGCGATGAGACACCAGGACCACCGTGCGACCCGTCGAGGCCTCCCGCAGATCACGCATCACCGCGACAGCCGTCGGATGGTCCACATGAGCCACCGGCTCGTCCAACAAGAGCACCGGACGACGGGAGAGCAGCGCACGAGCGATGCCGAGCCGAGCCCGCTCACCCCCCGAGATCCCCTGACCATCCACCCCTAGACGGGTATCCAACCCATCGGGCAGCGCCTCGTACCACGGCCCCAACCCCGCCAACCGAAGACTTTGCTCGATATCGCCATCGGCACACCCAGGCCGGGCGAATCGTAAGTTCTCCCGCAGATTCGACGCGAAAACATGGGCCTCGTCGTCCACCACGGCCAACCGAGAACGCGCATCGGCCAGCGACAGACGAGACACCTCGGTGCCATCGACCCGGTAGACACCGCTCATCGGATCCAGATGGCGGGCAAGAACAGCCAGGAAAGTCGACTTGCCGCTTCCATTGGGGCCGACGATCGCAACCCTCGACCCCACAGCGATATCGGTGGTCAATGCGGACAGAGCAGGACGCTGCCCATCCCAACTGGCCGTCACCTGATCAGTGGTCAACCGGGGCGGGCGGTTCAGATCCTCCTGCGGGAGAGAACTTTCTGACGCAGCCGCTGTCATAGCAGGATCCCGCACAGCCGGACGCTGATTCACCAAGGCATCCAGCCGGGTACGAGCGCTCTGAGCCCGAGCCAGAGCACCGACTGCGTCCGGCACACCAGAGACGACCTCTCCCAGCGCCACCGGCGTCAACACCAGAAAAGCAGCCAACGGGGTGCGCAGACCCAGGTGAGTCCACGGCGCCACCAGGGCGACCATCGCCACCGTGTGCGCGATGGTCACGAGAGGCATCGCCGCCACCCCGAAAGCGCGGCCTCTGGCCTGCCGCCGCAGCGCAGCAGCGAGCGCACTCTGCGCAGAATCCAGCCAGGACAGCGCCTGCGCCTGCGCGCCGATGGCAGCCAGCTCGGTACCCTGCGCGGCGATCACGGTGCTCACCCGGCTCACCTCGGCACGAGCCGCCACCACCTCCTGATGGGCCTGCTTCTCCATCCGATAGTTCGCCCACCCGACGAGCAAGGCCCACACCAACGCAGACAAGGTCACCACAGCAGCAGAGAAAAGGATCACCGCATTGGCGAAAGCCGCCAACACCCCTGAAACGACCAGGGCCACGAGCGGCACCACGACCCGGACCTGCGCATAAGCGATGTCATCGAGATCATCCACAGCACCGGCGAGCACCTCACCCCGGCTACGGCGCCCCAACCGGGCCGGCGTCAGCGGAATGAGCCGCCCGTAGACCTGGGCACGCTCCTCGGCGAGGAAGGACAGAGCAGCGTCATGGCTACGGATCCGTTCCACGTAACGCAATGCCGGACGTGCGATACCAAAAGCCCTGACCAGAACGATCGCTGCCAGCAAGGTCAGAATCTGCGGCCGGTACGAGGCCGCGACGATCAACCACCCGGAGGTCGCCGTCAGCGCGACGCCACACGTCAGGGCAAGCCCCCCGATGAGAGCTGCCGGAAGAATCCCCGGTACCGGACCGGACCGTCGGAGCATCGGGGAAGGAACAAGATTCATGCTGCTCCGCCTAGAACGAGGTGGTGGTCGGCCCGGGCGAGAAGGCCGGCGCGGTGAGTGACCGTGACGACGGTCCGAGTCGTGGCGAGCATGCCGATCAACTCTTCGACAAGTTCTTCCGACGCTGAATCCAGATGCGCTGTCGGTTCGTCGAGCAGCAACAGCTGTGGGTCGGCCAGGACCGCCCGGGCCAGGGCCAGCCGGGCCCGCTGCCCAGCGGACAACCCGAAACCGTCGTCACCGATCCGGGAGCTCAGTCCTTCCGGAAGCGCTCGCACCATCGGGGCCAGTCCGACGTCGGCCAGCGCCTTGCGCAGGTGGCCATCGGTCAGGGACTGTCCGTCGAGATGCCCGGTACCCAGGAGAAGGTTCTCCCGCAAGGTTCCGTCGGTCAGGAAAGGACGTTGCGTGACCAGATGACCAGGACCGGCGTCGATGCTGCCTCGATCGGGAGTGCGTAGCCCGGCGATGAGTTCGAGCAGAGTGGTCTTCCCCACGCCCGAGGGCCCGGTGACGACCGTCAGCCCTGGGCCGGGTAGTTCGACGGTGAGTCCGTCGATGACCGGGGTGCCCTCGGCGAGATAGGAGTATCCGACATCGGTCAGCCGAATGCCCTGGGGCGCTTGGCCGCTGCTCCCCGAAGAGACCGAGAGCCGGTTCCCGGTGGGGGACTCCGGTGACGAAGCCGCTTCGACCTGGGCGTACACCTGCTCCAAGGCCGCCGCACCGTCGGCAGCATTGTGGAACTCGGCACCGACCCGGCGAATCGGCCAGTAGGCCTCCGGGGCGAGGAGGATCAACGGCATCGCGAGGGACAGCTCCATCTCACCGTGTGCCAGCTGGATGCCGACCCAGACTGCGACGATCGCCACGGAGATCGTGGCGAGCAGCTCCAAGGCCGCCGAGCTGAGGAAGGCCAGCTTCAAGGTTTCCACAGTGGCCTTGCGGTGGTCGTGGCTGACCTGACGGATGGTCTCCTGTTGACGTTCGGCGCGTCCGTAGGAGACCAGAGTGGGCAGGCCGCGCATGACATCCAAGAAATGCCCGGACAACCGGGTCAGGGTCCGCCAGCGTCGCTGGGTGGCTTCGGCGGTGGACGCGCCGATCAAAGCCGCGAACAAGGGCAGCAAGGGCACGGTGAGGATGGGGATCAGCCCGGTCGGCACGTCCAGGATCAGCATCGCCAGGATCGCCGCCGGAGGGAGAACCACGGCATTGGCCAGCGTCGGCAGATAGCGAGCCACGTAGGGTTCGATACTGGTCGACCCCTGGGTGGCCAAGGTCAGCAGCTGGGGTCCGTCTGCTCGCCCGGTGGCGCCACGAGCGAGGAAATGTTCCGAGAGCAGACGGCGCACAGACATGGACACGGTCGTCCCGGTGCGGGCGGCGATGGTTTCGGCTGCTCCAGCCGCACCGGCGCGTACGACGAAGGCCGCGACGGCCCACGCCGCAGCGACATGCCAGGAACGTCCGTCGACGAGGGCGACGACGAGGGCGGAAACGGCGAAGGCCTGGCCGATGGCAGCGGCTCCCTGCAGGGCCCCGCAGGCGAAGAGGCCCACGATCCCGGAGCGGCAGTCGGGCACGAGGCTCAGCAGTCGTGGGTCGAAGGGCTTCACGGCGTTCAGTTCACCAGATTTCTTCGGGAACAGCTCGTTACCGGCCGGTCGGTGGCATGAGGAGTGCCAGGCCGAACGAGGAGGTGACGGGGGAATGACGGGAGTGACGAAGGACGCCGGGTCGGCTCGCACTGAGTCGACCCGGCGTCCTGTCGGGGTGCTGACGGGCTCTGACGGATCAGTAGTGCGCCGCAGCGGGGATGTGCTTGGTCGTCAGACGACGACGGAACACCCAGTACGTCCACGCCTGGTAGGCGAGCACGATCGGCACGAAGATCACCGCTGCGCCGGTCATGATCTGCAGGGTGTACTCCGAGCTGGCCGAGTTGGCCACGGTGAGACCGGTCTGCCCGGGGATGCTGTTGGGCATCACATCGGGGAAGAGCGCCAGGAACAGGCTGGCGACGGCCAGCGCCGTGCACACGAAGGTCCCGGTGAAGGCCCAGCCGTCCCGCTTGACCTTCACCGCTCCTAGAGCGGCGACCAGGCAGAGCGCAGCGAGACCGGCGGCGACCCAGGACAGGGTGTTGCCGGTCTTCACGTTGGCGATGCCCAGGAAGAGCACGGCCAGGACCGCGGTGACCAGGCCGGACTTCAGGGCGAAGGCGCGAGCCTCGTGGCGGATGTCCCCGTCGGTCTTCAACGCGATGAACAGGGCCCCGTGGGTGAGGAAGAGCGCCACGGTGGTCAAGCCGCCGAGGAATCCGAAGGGATTCAACAAGGTGAAGAGATTGCCGGTGTACTCCAACGTCTTCGGGTTCAGCGGCACGCCGGCCACGATGTTGGCGAAGGCGACGCCCCACAGGAGGGCGGGGATGAAGGAACCGGCCATGATGCAGTAGTCCCAGTTCTTCCGCCAGGCTGCGGTCTCTCCCTTACCGCGGTACTCCAGCCCCATGGCCCGGATGATCAGACCGACGAGGATGAGCAGCAACGGCAGGTAGAAACCGGAGAACAAGGTGGCGTACCAGTGGGGGAAGGCCGCGAAGGTGGCGCCGCCCGCAGTGAGCAGCCAGACCTCGTTTCCGTCCCAGTGCGGGCCGATGGTGGTCAGCATGAGCCGACGGCGGCGTTCGGTCTCCTCGGCGTCACCCTTCGGGTCCTTGTGCAGGATCCCGATGAGCATGCCGACGCCCATGTCGAAGCCTTCGAGACAGAAGTAGCCGATCCACAGCACGGCGATCAGCAGGAACCACAGGTTCTGGAGCATCGAGTAGTCCATGTCAGCCTCTCAGTACGCGTAGGCGAGGGGAGCGTCGTCGTCCTCGCGGTCGGGCTTCTGTCCGGGGTCGGGGATCGCCTCGGCGCCCATGCGGACGTACTTGAGGAAGAGCTTGATCTCGACGACGGCCAGAGCGGCGTACAGGATGGTGTAGACGACCATGGAAATGAGGACTTCGACCGCGGTCACCCGGGGGGAGACGGCGTTCTCGACGGTCATCAGCTCGTGGACGATCCAGGGCTGACGGCCGATCTCGGTGAAGATCCAGCCGAAGCTGTTGGCGAAGACCGGCATGAAGGGCAGGGCGATCGCCGCCCACAGCCACCACTTGCGGGCGAGCTGCTGCTCGGACTCCTTCTTCCGGGTGACCCACAGGACCAACAACGAGATGAAGGTGCCGAGGAAGCCCAGCCCCATCATCAGGCGGAAGGTCCAGTACGTGCCGGGGATATTGGGCGTGTACATCTGGCCCTTGGTCTGGGTGAACTTGCCGTCGCTGAACTTCTGGGCGGCTTCACGCTGCAGCGGGTTGATGCCCTTGACCTCGGCGTTGAAGTCGCCATGGCCCAGGAAGGAGAGCAGGCCGGGGACCTCGATGATATGGGTGGCCTTGGAGCCGTCCAGCGCACCTACGGAGAGCACGGAGAAGGGTGCGTGGGAGGTGTTCTCGTAGAGCGCCTCCGCAGCGGCCATCTTCATGGGCTGCACTTCGGTCATGACCTTGCCCTGGAAGTCTCCGGAGATCATCACGCCGAGCGAGGCGACCAGGGTGACCACGGCGCCCACCCGGGTGGCTTTGCGGTACATGGGGGCGTTGTCGCCCACCTCGGGGCGGCGCAGGTGCCACAGGGCGACGGCGAGCACCATCGCACCACCGGTCATGTAGGCCGCGAAGATCACGTGGGGGAAGGTGACCAGCTGCACTTTGTTGGTCAACACGGCGATGAAGTCGGTGAGCTCGGCGCGGTTGGTGGCCTCGTTGAAACGGAAACCGACCGGGTTCTGCATGAACGAGTTGGCGGCGAGGATGAAGAAAGCACTCATCACGGTGCCGATGTGGACCAGCCACATGGTCATGGCATGCAGTTTTTCCGGAATCCTTCCCCAACCGAAGATCCACAGACCGAGGAAGGTGGATTCGAGGAAGAAGGTGAGCAGCGCTTCGAAGGCCAGCGGTGCGCCGAAGATGTCTCCGACGAATCGAGAGTAGTCGGACCAGTTCATTCCGAACTGGAATTCCTGAACGATCCCGGTGACGAGCCCGAGCGCGAAGTTGATGACGAAGAGTTTTCCGAAGAACTTCGTCAGTTTGTACATCTCTGGGTTGTGGGAACGGACCCAGGCGGTGTGGAAGCCGGCCACCAGAGCGGACATGCCGATGGTGATGGGTACGAACAGAAAGTGATAGACCGTAGTGATGGCGAACTGCCATCGTGCGAGGTCGAGCGCGTCCATGGCTCTCCTGTCGGTCGGTCGTCGAACCTGCGGATGCAGGGGGCATCCGTCCCTGTAAAGGTTCGGCGGGGACGTCAAAAAAGGACGGCGGGCGACCGTCCTGACCACATGGTCAGTGCTAGCCCTGAGGGCTTATCGGGACCAATGTCCCACTTCTTGGTTATGTCAAATCACAAAACGATCACAATCTCATTGTGTGTGTTACCCTCCGCCGCAAACTAACGTCGATTGCACGATACGTGGTGCCTCACCTATTGCGCTAACCCGTCCTACTGACAAAAGGACGAGTGACTCGTTCACGACGAAAATGAACATCGAGTTCAAGCCCATGTAGTCATCTCGACAAGCACCCGCAGCTTGCTTCCCCGCCGAGCCGGTAAACCAGACTTCACGCAGGAGCACGCCTCCTGACAAAAAGCCGAACCACTCCTTCCCCGCGGCTTACCTGGCAGATGACTGCCATCTCCGACAGACTGCGGACGAGGAGGAGGAAGGATGAGGCCTGCGGAAGAACCCTCCCAGCGGTCCATCCGGACCGCACCCCGGAGACGGAATGGAAGGACGGCGAGATGAAAGCGACCGACTGGGACGAGAGGTACAGCCGAGGGCGCCTGTGGTCAACGGAGGCGAACAGATGGGTCATCCACGAACTCTCCGGGATGCCCCCCGGTAAGGCCGTCGACGTCGCCTGCGGCGAAGGACGCAACAGTCTGTGGCTCGCAGACCAAGGATGGTCGGTCGTCGCCGTCGACTTCTCCCAAGTGGCCCTCGACCGGGGCCACGAGAGCCAGCTACGAGCCCGCGAAGAAGGGCGTGAACTCGACATCCACTGGGTGAACGCCGACATCACCGCCGACGGCGGTTTCCGTGGCCGGTACGACCTCGCCTTGGTCTCCTACGTCCACTTGGAGGCCTACGAACGGACGCCGCTGCTCCGCGCCGCCGCGAGCACCCTCGCGCCGGGCGGGATCCTCCTGGTGGTCGCCCACGACAGTTCGAACCTCGTCGAAGGCCACGGCGGGCCCGATGACCCGGCCCTGCTCTACACCGCACGCGATGTCGCCGACGACCTGCAGGACATGGTCGGCTCAGGCGCGCTCGTCGTGGAACGCGCCGACCGGGTGGCCCGGGAGGTCGAGACCGACGAAGGCACCCGCATTGCCTGGGATGCGCTCTTCCGGGCTCGACGCCCCGACACCACCAAAGGTGAA
This sequence comes from Austwickia chelonae, assembly GCF_003391095.1. Lineage (NCBI taxonomy): Bacteria > Bacillati > Actinomycetota > Actinomycetes > Micrococcales > Dermatophilaceae > Austwickia > Austwickia chelonae. Next base: position 324,854 of record NZ_CP031447.1, read on the forward strand.
TTCAGCTTCGCCTGAGACCGCCGTCAGCCGAGGCGACCGGTCGCGGCATGATCCGCGGCCGTCGCTCGGCGCACGACCAATCGAGTCCAGGCACCGACGTAGATCCGGTCGTCGTGGGAGACTTCGACCCGCTGGCCTGCAGGAATGGGCTCCTCGGGGAGTGGCCCGCTGGCTTGGCCGACATAGGTACCATTGCTGGACCCCAGGTCTTCCACCCACCAGCGGGTGCCGTCCGTGAAGAATTCCGCATGCCGTCGGCTGACCCCGGAGTCGGTGCCGCACTCGATATCCGGAGAGATCCCGCGACTGGCCGAATAGCGCCCGACCAGAGCGCGATCAGAGATCTGCACGACTTCCGGCAGCCCCGGGGACGGGCAGGACTCGTCGCTCTCTTGGACCTCGTACCAGGAGGAGTCGACCCAGATCTCCACGACCCAGTCCGAGACGGCGGGGCGACGGCGGGGCTCCGCCGGAGCCTTCTCCGGGGCGGCGATGACCGTGATCGGAGTGGTGTCCGGCAGCTCTTCCTCGTTCGCAGCAGGCTGCGGCGGCTCTTCCGGCTCCGGGCGCTGGATCACCGAACGTCGCCGAGGTGGTAGCGGCACTTCAGCGGCGTCGCCCCGGGGCGCGGCTTCGGGCCGGGCCGGTGGCATGCGGCGCTCAGGTGCTGCCGTCTCAGCAGCTTCTTCCGGCTCCGGGCGCTGGATCACCGAACGTCGCCGAGCCACAGAGGCGGCCCGTTCTGCAGACGCCGGGAAAGCCCAACCCGGAGCAGCCTCCGCAGAGATCCTCCGCTCACCTGCGCTCTCCCGCTGCGGCGCGGGGTCCGCGGCTTCCGAAGCCGGTGCGCCCTGGGGCGTCGACTGCGCGGCAGCCGGCGACCGCCGTGGCATCTCGGGTTCTTCCTCCGCAGGCTCCTCGGCGGCCACGGGCGCCGGCTCAGGACGTTCATGACGTGCAGGCCGCTCCACCCGTCCGCCACGGCCTGCCTGTGCGGACCGGATCTGCTCATGGATCGACGGCCGACGCTCCGGAGCCTCCGGCTGATCAGCCTCCGGCTCCGGCCGCTCGATCACGGAAGCACGCTCCGCGCGGCTCACCCACGACCGGGGCTCATCGGCGTCCTCCTGCTCCTGACGTGCCCCAGGCGGAGGACCGAAAGCCCGCTCCACCCGAGTGTCCACCACGGCGAGATCTTCACGCAGCGGGCGCGGGAGGGCCCCCGTCGTGAAGTCATAACCGCAGTGTTCGCAGAACAGGTAGGTAGGACTCCCCGCCTCCTGACAATGCGGACACACCCGTACCTCGGCAGCCGCCTTGGGCTTCTCCTCCGGTGGGCGCGCCCACGAAGGGATGTCCTTCGCGGAAGACATCGGCGCACCACACAGATCGCAATAATCCGTCGCGCGGCTCGCATGGCCTTGGGGACATGTCGCCGTCATCGTCGGAACCCTCGCCGGTCAGGCACTGCAAATCCTCACTTCTTCACCCTCGTCGTCTTGGTGGACGCCGTGTCCAACGCCATCTCGTCGAGCTTGTCGACATCGCGACGCAACCGGATACGCCCGGTGGCAGCGTCGTCGATGTCGACCACCCGCTGCAACCTGCTCGTCGCTGCGGCATCGCCGGTCTGCGCGGCCAACTGCACCGCACGTCCCAGTTTCGCCGTCGCCGTAAAATCGTCGCCGACGGCCTTCGCCGCCAACCCCTGCTGAATAGCCGTCGCCAATTCTGCTTGGCCAGTGAAATGAGCGACCTCCGGGCTGATCTGAGTCGTCAAACCGGCATCACCCGACCACTTGGCCTTCACCAGGCCCTGCGCGGCCATCTGTCCGCCGACCATCAGCTGAACCCGGGAAGCCAACTGCTCCTGGCCGATGGCCTTCGGCGACAGACGTACCGCCACATGGTAGTCACGAGTTTCGTCCCCCCACGCACCAGTCGGATATGCGCCGGTGAGCGGGTTGACGTCACGACGCCTCGCCGTGAGGTCCTCCAAAGTCGGGGACACCTGACGGACGAAGAGCACCTGGGCACCTTGCGGAGCCCAGACATTCAAGGTGACCTCGGCCACCCCACGTCCCATCGACGCTCGCATCAGCGACTCGAATTCCATCGCCATGTCCTCACGGCGCGGAATCAGATCGACCGTTCCCATCAACGCCTGGGAGATGCGGCGCACCTCGTCCACCTGCCATGCCGCGCCCAAACCGCGACAGTCGCACTGGAAACGCCCTCGCACGGCATTGATCGCCCTGGTCAACTGCTCCGGCGCCTCATGCTGGTTCTCCCCGTCGGTCAACAGGATCACGTGGCGTTGCGCCAGAGAGGGGACCGTGTCGAACAGCTGCGCGGCCGCCGACAGCCAGGTTCCCATCGCTGTGCCACCATCGGCACGCAACTGCTCCAGACTCTTCTTCGCAGCCTGCCTGGTCTGCGGGCACATCTTCACCATCGCCGCCGAATACCCGTCCGGGTAACACAGCCGGGCCTGATGGTTCCCCGCCACGATGGCGAACCACACGCCGTCCAAGATCTGGTCCAAGGCCGCCGCAGCCGCATAACGGGCCGCCGCGACTCCGGCCTCCTCCATCGAACGTGAGGTGTCCACCACGATGATCTCGCCGGCGTCCCCTGAACCGGACTGCCCGGCACCGCCGGCCCCGGTGCAGTTGACCGTCACGATGGCATGTACATCCGAGCCGCCCTCGGGCAAGAACTCGTTCTGGAAGACGGACGCGCTGAAATCGGCCATCCCCTTATCCTCTCTCGGTATTCGTCCGTGTCGTCGTGACCGACTGCGAGAGCAGGCTGCGCCCCTCCACCGAATGCCGCCCCGGGCGGGTCACCGGCATCACCATCGTCGGGGCCAGCCCAGCATCGTCGACCCCCGGTGACGGGGCCAGCTCTGCATGCTGACCGTCCCAGGACGACCCCTCCGACTGACCCGGCGCCGGCACCAGGCGAGCCAGGGCCACCGTGATGTTGTCGCTCCCGCCACAGCCGTTCGCCCAGGCCACCAACCCGTGAGCCAAAGCCAATGCTGTCGGGGTGCCCGGGTCGTCGGAACCTCGGGAGCCGGCGGTCCCGGCGATGACTCGACCTGCCTCTGCAGCCCGCAGCGCTTCCCGGTGCACCACCGCCTGCAGCTCCTCCGGCTCCGAGGCGTAATTCCACAAACCGTCCGAACACAGCAGCAACCATCCGGGCGCGCCCACCTGCAAAGGAGTCAACGCGGGCACCTGGTCGGGGCTGTCCTCACCCAACCATCGGGTAATCGTGTGCGCATACGGCCCGGCCTCGGCCTGAGCCCTCGGCACCCCGGACCGGATCTGCTCAGCGGCCCATGAATCGTCGATGGTAAGGAGCTCGGCCGGGTTCCCGTCCGGGATCCAGTACGCGCGGGAGTCACCCACACTGCCGACGACCACGGTCTCCCCTTCGACCGATGCCGCTACCAAGGTGCACGACGGCCCACCCTGCCCCTCGGAGAGGAAAGGCTCCGACATCCTGGCCACCGCCTCGGCCGCTGCGGCACCAGCTTCCTCGACCCGTCGGCCCAGCTCACCCACCGATCCGCCGGGCATCTCCGCGGCGCAGTACGCCCATCCATCGGTGAGCACCTGGACCGCAGCCTCTGCCGCGTCCAAACTGGCCTCGGCCGAGTGCGGTGCGGTCGACACACCGTCGCAGACCACCAAGGACGCCCGCGGCCCGTACGCGCTGCTGGTGCCGTGAACGGCCAACGCATCCTCATTTCCTCGATGCCGGATGCCTCGATCGCAGACCCCGGCCAGCCACGGAGTCACCTCGATCTCGAAATGATGCCGTGGATCCAGGGCCTTGGCACCGCAGTTCTCGCAGTACCCGTCAGGGCTGTAGGAGCCGCGACATTCCCGGCACAGACCCGACGAGCCACCAGGAACCTGCTCGGCGTGTGAGGCGATGCCGCCCAGAACGAGCATGTCGCCCTCCTGCGGCTCCTCCACGGGCTGTTCCACGGTCTCCGCCAGTCCGCCCTCCGCAGCGGTCTCCTCCGGTAACGACCAACGGTCCTCCGCCGGATCCTTCCTGGCCGACCAGGACGACATCGGTAACGGCTCGGTCACCGGCGTCCTGGGCGCGGCATGACGCGGCGGGGGCACCGGCATCGTCGGGATCTCGTCGTCCAGGAAATGCGGTTCCCGCCCCGGCATCGGCCCTGACGACCCGGCCCGCGCAGGCGGTATGACACCGGCCTCGGGCGGCATGAACGCCTCGAACGGGTGGGAACGTTCCGGTCGTCCGGGAGTAGAAGTCATCGCAGGCTCCAAGGTCGAATGGAATTCGCTCGGTCGACGAGCGCGATCCGGGTCTTTTCGTCCGGGGTGAACTGGGCCAGATCCCGCAGATTACGTTCCAGGGCCCGACGAAGGTCCACCACCTTGGCAGGCACCCCGTCGATCTGTACATCCGGCTGGGCCCCCGAGCGTCGCACGATCTCCAAGGCCATCTCCAGTACATCGATCCGGAAGGTCGTCAGCTCCACCCGGTCGGGCGCAGCCAACACCATCGTGTCCATCGCCTCCGACAACGAATGCACGCCCTGCTCGCCGGCCCGGGCCAGCATCTGAGCGCGCAGCCACAAAGCCCGTGGGTGAGCGCGGTTACTGGCCGGGACCTGTTCCAGGACAGTGACCGCCCCGCGCAGATCGTCCGAACCGACCCTCATCCGAGCAAGACCGAAGGCCGACACCGGAACATACGCCGAGTCGGTCCGCAGACACGTCAGATATGCCGACTCCGCGCTGGAATCCTGCCCGTCGAGCTCCGCTGCCAGGGCACCGGCCAATACGGGAGCCAACTCGCCAGGCACTTCGGCGGCCACCGACCCGAAGGCCGCCCGCGCTTGCGGAAGTTCATGCCGGGACAAGGCGTCGAGCCCGATCAGCCACACCGCGCGCCAGTCCCACGGGTCCGCAGCCAGCAGCATGTCGGTGGCCCGGACCACCAGGTCATGGCGCTGCCCTCGGATCCCGGTGCGCGCCTGTTCCAAGAGCACCTCGGCCGACATCGTCGGCGCCTTCGCCAGCTGTTCGTACCGGGTCACCGGCTCCTGGGACTGCACCGTCTGCAACCAACCCGTCATCGGGTCGTCCCCGTCAGGCAGGAGCGCAGGAAGCTCCCACCAGGCGAAATTCTCGTTCTGAGTGACCGGGGCCTCGAAGAAGAGCGAAGCATGTGTCTGGGAAGCCGCCGGAGAGCCCCGCCGATCACGCACGACCCGGCGCAGCACCCCGTCCAGCTGGACCCGCAGCTCCTCCACCGACGTGAATCGGTCGTCCGGGTCGAGAGCACAGGCCTTCGCGACCAACTGGTAGAACGCCGGATATTCCACGAAGGCCGGAACCTGCTGCATCGGTGGCAGCGACGTGGCATAGGTGGTCTGATAGCCGCGGAACTCGGTGGTCAACACCGTCAGTGTCCGCCCGATGGTGTAAATGTCCGAGGCGACCGAAGGACCGGTCTGCGCGATCTCCGGGGCCTGGTAGCCGATCGTGCCGTAGATCGGGGAGTCGAGGTCGTCGATCCGCCGTACCCCGCCCATGTCGATCAGGCGTACCTCGTCACCGGTCTGGATCAGGTTGTCCGGTTTGAAATCGCAGTACAGCAGGTTCCGGTCGTGCAAGTACTGGAAAGCCGGCAGGATCTCCAGGACGTACGCCAAGGCCTGGTCCACCGGGAAGGGGTCATACCGCCCTGCGGAGGACATCCGCTGCTTCAGCAACTCTTTCAGGCTGGTTCCACCGACATACTCCATGACGATGTACCCGGCGTCGTCATGGGTGACGAAGTTGTAGATCTCGACGATCAACGGATGACTGACCGCGGCGAGGAACTCCTGCTCGGCGATCGCCGCCGCCAATGCATCGGGGTCGCCCGCGTTCAGCAGACCCTTCAACACGACCCACCGGTCGGAGACATTCCGGTCCCTGGCCAGGTAGATCCACCCCAGGCCGCCGTGCGCCAGACAGCCCTCCACCTCGTATTGACCGGCGACCAGATCTCCACGGCTCAGCTTCGGACGGAAACTGAAAGGCCTGCGACACTGCGGGCAGAAACCTTCCTCACGTCCAGGGCGTCCGCCATGGGTCCGTCCCACCGGGGCTCCGCAGTAGGAACAGTTCCGTTTCTCCTCGGGGATCATCGGCGAGGCCAGGACAGCCGCCGCCGGATCGGAGACCGGCACGCCGGGCACCGTCGTCAACCCGGCACCCAGCGAAGAAGCCCGCGAACGCAGCGTCGTCCCGAACCGTCGAGTGGCCTTCGTCCCCCGGGCCGAACCGATCAGGATCGACCCGCCTACCGTCGCGGAGGTCCCCGCAGGCGCAGCCGGAGGAAGGGCAGCTGCGGGCGCGCTCGACGGCCCGGGCGGAGCCGGCGGTGACGCAGCGGTCGCAGTATTGGTCATCGTCGACGGACTCACCGATGCCGCTGCCGCAGACGGGCTCGCGGAGGTACCCACCGGGAACTCGGAAGGTTGCTGAGGGGAACCGCAGAAGTCGCAGTAACCGTCGACGTACTTGCCCGTGCAACCGGACTCGGTGCATTTCAACGGCGAGGCTCCCCCCGGCCGGACGTCGGGGCTGCCGCCGCGACATGTGCCTCACAAGCAACGACCAAGGACGCCAACCTGACCAGCTCCACCGGCAAGGTCTTCGCGACCTCCTCCGCACGGGCCTGCAGATAGCGGGCGTCCTCCGACGGCGCACCCTCCGGCCAGGAGGACACCGTCTGCTGACAGGCGGACAACCTCGACAGGAGGGCGTCCCGCCGCTCCAAAGCACCGGCATAGGAACGTTGGCACTGCTCCAGAGCCCGGCCCACCAGCTCCAGCCGGGACAGGTACTCCTTCACTTCCTCCGGCCTGGTCGGCGGGTCGCCCAGTGCCTGAGGGTCAGGAATGCCAAGTCGAGGCGCCGGGGCCACCTGAGACACACAGGACAAGGCGAGCTTGTGCACCGCTTCACTGCGCGAAGCCAGCTCGTCACGTACCTGGGCGGCACGCGCCAGGTCGTACTTCATCTCGGTGCGTCGAGCCGCGCCGACGATCAGATCCCGCTCGGCCAGCGCGGCGTCCGACTCCAACGCGGGCAACGACCCGCCGACGTCAGCACCACGGCGGGCCCGCTCACAGACCTCGGTGGTGCGCTCCTGAAGGGCGTCGTAGACGGCTTGCACGCCGGGACGGGCAGCAGGAGGGACCAAGGAGATCTGGTCGCGGATGCGTTCGACGGAGGCCCGCAAGGAACGCAGCCGGATATCGACGTCAGGCTCGGAACCAGCCAGACGTAACCGGCCCCGTAACGAGGAGGCCAACGAATCGGACAACCGGCAGGCCTCGGGCAAGGACACCGACAGCGCCGAACCCGAGGACGCCGACATGTCGAGGCTGCCCCAGATCAACGTGGTCAGGCGCCGACGGTCCTGCTCCAGCAGGCGGCCGGAGTCCCAGGAGTTCGTCAGCAGGGTGTACCGGTCAGACACCGCCTTCCACAAAGTCATCGAGAGCAGGACGTCACCGGTGTGATTGTCTCGCTCGGAGGCATGCATCGAGGCTTCGTCCAGGGCGTCCAATTCGCCCCTGCGGCGCTCGATCCACTCCCCGAGCTGCTTGATGTACGAAAGGAGCTCCTGCGGTTCGACATCCTCGCCCAGGCTGCCTGGGGCGTGAGGGGCGACAGCGAACTGAGTTTTCATCGATACTCTCCGAGACGACGTCCGATACCGGACCACGCGATGGCACCCGCCACCAAGGACACTCCGAACAGCCCGAAACCGAACAGGGCGTGAGGACGGGGGTTGTTCTTCCCCGCTTCCCAAGACAAGGTGGCCACCCGGCTGCCGAAGTTCTGAGCAGCGTCGATCCTGCGCTGCACCAACCGTTGACGTTCCGTGCTCGACGACAACTGTTCCGCACTCAACGCGTCCTGGCTGAAAGCAGCCCAGGCCGACCCGGCCTGGTTTCTCCACTGCATCGGAACCTTGCCCACGGCGTCCTGGCCCTTGGTGATCTGATCGGATGCAGACTGTTTCGCCGATGACCCCCCACCGGACAACAGCACTGAGGATTCAGCCTGGACCGATACCGCGGCAGCCTCCTTGACCTCGGCCAGCCGATCGACCGCCTCGGCGGTTCCGGACCCGGACAAGGACTGCATGCACCCGGCCATCACCGTCCCGGTCAGGACGATGGCACCCACCAGGCCCGGGTTGATCACCCGCCGTGTCTTACGGGACAACCACACGGAGACGCCCAGCAGAGCGATCACGCCTGTCGACCCGGCGATCAGTACCCGCTCGATGCCGTCGGCAGCTCGAGCCGCAGGGACCCGTTTCAACACATTCGTCGCTTCGACGAAAGGCGTCTCGGGGGCTTTCAAAGCTGAACCCGCCCCTTGGCCGCTGCGCTGCGACCATGCCGTCTCCACCTCGTGGTGGCGACGCACCATCTGCTTGTTCACCGCGTACAGCTCCGAAGCACGGTCCGGGTACAACAAGGCTGCGCGACCGATCTGCTCACTGACGTCCTTGAACGCCTCGGTCGCGGGCTCGAGCGACCCACCCCCCGGGGAGGTGGCCACCGCAGCCCGCGCCTCGTACAGCGCGATCCCGTGGCGCAGATCCGCATAGGTCTGGGTCGGGGAAGCCACCGGAGCACCCGCAGCACCAGCGATGTCGACCATGCCGACCAGCCCGGGCAAGATGCAGGCAGCCGCAGCCAACACCCCGGCGATCCGCAACTGTGCGGGCGTCGAGGACGTGTCCACCCAGCGACCTCGCCGTGGACGGGCGACGGTCTTCGCCGGCCCTTTGGCCGGGGAGGACTGGGCGAGAGCCGTCGACTCCTCACCGGAAGACGGTTCATGGCCGACCGGAACGGTCGAGTTCACCGGGACGCTGGCTTGCCCCGGGCTGGGCCGAGTGACCCAGTGCGGTTGTCCAGAATGTACCGGGGGCAAGGGGGGAGGGGGCGGCGCGCTCATCCGAGTTCTCCTTGACCTGACCTGACGTCGACCTCGCCGTCCGTCGCCGGGGGAAGATCGTTGTCAGGGCGGTCTTCCAGGTCTGATCGCTCCAGGGTACGCAGTTCGGCCAGGGTCGGCTCCGCCACGTCGCGTAACCGCCAGGCATGTCGACCGATGGCTGCTTCCAACGTATTTCTCGCGAAACGTCCGTTGCCGAATCCGCTGCTTCGAGGAGTGGCTGCCAGGATCTCCCGGAAACGGGTCAGCGCCTGCTCGGTGAGGTCGTAGTCATTTCGGTCGGCCAGATCGCCCAGGATGCCGACGATCTCGTCGTCGTCATAGTCGGCGAAGGTGATCGTCGTCCGGAAACGACTGGACAATCCGGGATTGGACGCGATGAACTCCGCCATCGGGTCGGGATAACCGGCCACGATCACGACGAGATCCTCCCGGTGGTCCTCCATCTCCTTCACCAGGGTGTCCACGGCCTCCTGCGCGTACTGATCTCCCTTGAGGGTGTAGGCCTCGTCGATGAAGAGCACCCCGCCCAAGGCCGATTCGACCACCGCCGTCGTTTTCTGCGCGGTCTGCCCCAGATAACCGGCGACCAACTCTGAACGGTCCACTTCCACGAGCTGCCCGGTGCTGAGCAGACCCATCGCCCGATAAATGCCACCCACCAGACGGGCCACCGTCGTCTTGCCCGTACCCGGATTACCGACGAACACCAGGTGACGGGTCAACGCCGCCGAACGCAGACCGGCACGTTCCCGCTTGGCCTCCACAGCCAGCAAGGCGACCTGCCGGTGGACCTCCCGCTTCACATCGGCCAAGCCGATCAGCGCATCCAATTCGCCCAACAGCTCGTCCAGCGAACGCTCCGGTGGCGTCGGCTGCTCCTCCTCCGGTGCCGCCTCGCCGGGGGACTCCGGCGCCACTGAGGCCACGGAAGAGTCCACGACGTGTCCATTCGGCAGCGAAGGCACCGGAGGGAAAGGACCGGAGGCCCCCAGCCCGCGGGTCACCGCATCGAGCTGCTCCTGTACCCGACGTGCATCGGCCAACATCTGGTCATGGGACGGAGAACTCCCGCCCGAGAACAGCGACGGCATACCGGGAGAGCTCACCTCGGGGAAGACACCTGCCGTCAACGCCGAGGTCTGCGCGGCGCGCAAGGCCTCAACCCGTGACCTGGCCACCGGAGGTGCTCCCTCCAATACGCTCGCCGTGTGCGCCACCTGGGTCAAAGCTCGCAGGTAGACAGCCGCTGTTGCGGGATCCTGCCCCGCCAACAGGGAGAGCGTCGGCGTGGCACCGGACAGAAAACGCCGCCCCCGAGGTGCTTGCTCGAAGAAGACACCGACCGACGCCCCGACCTGATCGGCCCACGCGTGAGGTGCTCGGCTGGGGCCGCCGGTCTCCACGATCGCAGCACTCAGCGCAAGTGCCTCGGAGCGAGCCTGTCCTGCGGTGATCCCGGCCTCATCACCCACTTTCACGAGGCGGTCGATGGCGTCTGCCAGGGTGCCGTCCGACGTGGGGTTCGCCGGGTCGGTCATGGTGTTCTCCTTGTGTCCCGGTCAGGACCACGATGGTGGTGCCAACCTGGGTGGTTCATCGGTGTCTGAGCCCCGCGACGGAGGAAAGGACCGCGCGGCGGGCTGTTCCGGAGGCCATCTTCGGGGCGCCATCTGCCGCGGTGGAGCGGGCGCCTGCCGTTGCGGAGCATCCTCGGTTGCCGGGCGCTGTTCGGCGGGCGCGACATGCTCGATCGGTGGCGTTTCCTGGTCGTGGTGCGGAGATGCCGGGCCTGAATCTACGGCCATCCCGGGCATTTGAGGTACGGGGAGCTCTCCGCGCGTGTCGAGCGCGCCACCGGAGGATCCATGACCGAACTTCTCGGCGAGGAATCGTCCGTGGGCGACCAGCGCAGTCGCATCGTCTCGGCAGACGGCGTCGAAGACCTGATCCATGGTGGCTGCCAGGAGGTCGAGCTGGTCGATCAGCACCATCAGCGAGGTGCGTCCGGCGTCGACCGGACGGGAATCGGCGAAACGCCGAGGAAGCCGCAGATAACCGTTCAACGCCTCGGGCAGGTAGTCGGTGGCGGTGGCCACCACCGAGTAGGCGCTGCTGCTTCCACGGATCTGGTCGAGCCGGGGAATGGTGTCGTGCACGACACCGAGCACCCGTTCGACCCGGGCGGTCACACAACTGGGCACAGCCTCCCCGGCCACCATCGCAGCGACCTGGTCCAGGGACACGTACAGGTCGTCCCTGGTGGGAGCCGCGGGCATCGTCTCCTCAGGTTCGGCGGACTCAGGTCCGCCACCGAACTTCGACAAGAAATTTCCGAAAGCCATCGTCGTCCTCAGCGGTGGCTGGGTCCGCTGATGTCCAGCGCACCCTGACCGACACGGCGGTCATGTTGGCGGACCCGTTCCAGGTAGGAATGGGATTTGGCGACCTCCGTCTCGAGGACTCCAATGGTGCTGGCCATCGAATCCAGCGCTTCGATACGGAAGGTGTCGATGGCGTCCATCGTCTGGTAGATGTTCGCGAAGGAGGCCTGGAGCTGAGGCAGACCGATGGTCGACGAGGCCGCCTGCTCCTGGATACGCACCGAATTGTCACGCAGCATGACCGACGTCGACTCGATCAGGTTGCTGGTGGTCTGGTTCAACGCAGAGATCTGCTCCAGCACGACCTGCTGGTTGTTCAACGCCTGCGCCACGATCACCGCAGTACGCAAGGCCGACACGGTGGTCGTCGCCGCGCGGTCGACGCCCTTGATCAGCTCCAGGTTGTTCTTGATGATGATGTCGATGGCCAGGTAGTTCTGGATCGACACAGCCAGCTGGGTGAGCAGGTCCTGGTGCTTCTGCCGAACGTAGAAGAGCACGTCCTGCCGCAGGGCCTTGGCCTTCTCCGGGTCGGTCGCGTCGAGCTCCGAGGCCTGAGCGGACAGCTTCGCATCGAGCCGTTCAGCGATGTACACGTACTGGTTGAGCCGCCCCATCATGGTCCACAGCTGCTGCTTCTCCATGTTGAGCGCCGCATTGTCCCGAGCCAGTTCGTCCTGGCCGCTCCGCAGGGCGTGCAGGATTCCCTCGAGATGGGACTGCGCGGACTCGTACTTACGGAAGTAGTCGGTCAGCTTGTTCCCGAAGGGGATCATGCCGAACACCTTCTTGGCGCCCTTGGCCTGCCCCGGATCCAGGTCCTCCACGGTACGTCGCAGGTCGACGAGAGTCTGGCCGACCTTCGATCCCTGGGACACCCCGCCCTCTTTCAGGGCACGCACCGGTGACTGCAACAGCCGGTTGGAGGTCTCGGCAGCTTCTCGGATGTCGCGATCACCCATCGTGCGGATCTCGGAGGCCTTGGCCTCGAACTCGGGAGACTTTCCCGGAACGGCCTCCAGGCTTTTCATGAAGCTCTCGACCTTCTGATCGAGCTGCGGCGCGACCGCAGGGTCGACGGCGGGCGCCATCTTCGGCGCAGCGGTCGCCGGCACCACGGCCGGTGGGGCCGGTGCTTCCAAGACGAGCGTCGGTTCTGGCATCGCGGCGGACATGCCGGGTGGCGGCTGCAATGGCTGAGTCATGTGGTCTCCATCCTCCTTGTGCATCCGGGTGGGCTACGACGCCGCCCCCCGATGACCCGGACGTCTTGCCCATTCAATCCGTTCCCTGGGCTGCGGTCCACCGACATCCACATCCTCGGACTCCTCGACTCGGCAGGAAGCCACCTGTGGACCGTGAATAACGACTACTCACCGAGGACATCAGGATGATCCGGCCCGGTTCCGGGCAGTCCAGGACAACCCGGGTGGAGACGACACGATGACATCTTCCGGCGCAGTGGTGAACGAGATGGCCCAGCGGGTGCTCCGTCATGCTCTCGAAGAGATCCACTCGGCCGGTGCCCGCGCCGAAGGTCTTGTCCAGGAAATCGATCGGGCCCGAAGACTCCTCGAAATCTCCGTAGCGCAGACGCAGTGGCGGTCGGCGGCAGGGGCGAAATGCCGTCACGAGGCCGAGGAGATCCAACGGGAGCTGTCCCGGGTCGTCGACGAATGCTCCCAGGCGGTCGACGTCCTGCGTTCCTTCGAGACGAGACGCCTGCGATGAGCGAGATAGAGATCCACGGTGGGATCGATGTCGACGTCGACGACCTGTACGCCTTCGCCGGGACATGCCGTGAGATTTCCGAATCCCTGACCTCGGCGCTGACAGGTCTGCTCCTGGCGGAGTCCGAGGTCGTCGCGGCCACGGCGACGTTGGCGGCCGTCGAACCCGGCCGGGCCTTGCACGCCCTGTCCACGATGTCGGTGGCCCCGTTGGCTCTCGGGTTGGTGGCGGCCCGGGTCGCCTCATTGGGGGCGAGGGTCACTCGCGCAGCAGAGTCCTATTCGCAGGAGGAGCGTGGCCTGGCGGGGATGATGTCGGGCTTGGCATCCGTCGGGTCCTTCTTCTTCCCTGCCGGACCTCAGGGTCCTTACCGGTCGGCGAATCCGTCCTCCTGGCAGGAGGACGGGGTGATCAGGCCGTTGTCCCGGTTCTGGTGGGATCCCCGTGAGGTTCGGAGCGGCCCGGCCGAGGAGCTCGGCGGGGGCGAGGCGCCTGCGGGGGTCGCCGGGTTGGTGTCCTTGGTCGGTGGCCGTTGGGCGGACAAAGCGGTGAACGACCCTCCGTCGGGACGGGTCGATGTGACGAAGGTGACGACGACAGATCCCGACGGGCGTTCGCAGGATTCGTACGTGGTCTCGTTGTGGGGGACCTCCAGCTGGGCCGTCGCACCTTTCCACCTGTTCTCGGACGATGTTCGTGGCGTGAAATCGAATCTTCAGCTGGTGTCGGGAGACCGAACGGCGGAGGTTGCGGCTTTGCCGTCGGTCCTGACGAAGGCCGGTGTTCCGGCGGGGGCACGGGTCGCTTTGGTCGGGCACAGCCAAGGGGGTATGACGGCCTATGCCGCTGCTGGTGATCCGGTGATGAGATCCAGATATGACGTCAGCCACGTGGTGACGGCAGGTTCCCCGGTGGGGACGATGGCCGCGCCCCGGGGTGTCCGGGTGCTCTCGTTGGAGAACCGGGGTGATCCTGTCCCGACGTTGGAGGGACGGACGAATCCGGACGGTGCCTTGCGTACCACGGTTCGGTTCACCGGGACGAAATCGGGAGTGGGCGGGCATGACCTCGACCAGTATGTGAGCGGGGCGTCCAAGGTCGATGCGTCAACAGATCCTCGTCTGCGTGCTTTCACTGATTCCTTGCAGGAGAAGGGGTTCATCAACCGGCCGGGTGGTTCGGTCTCAGCTCGGTTGACCAGGGTGGAAATGCGTTTGGAGGCTCGTTGAGCGCGCGGATGGTCCTGTGGGGAGCCTTCTTCCGCTATGCCTTGGCATCGCTGACGGAGGTTTCTGGTCCGCCTGGGCGATTCTGCACCGAGTGGGATTCGTCGCGCCGAACGTGACATGCTGGGGTTTTCCCTGAGTCCCTACACAGGAGCCTTGCACATGCCGTCGAGGAGTTCTCAGAAGGTTGTCCGTTTCCGCGCGCCGCGTCTGGTCTGGACAGCGGCATTGCTGACTGCGGTATGTCTGGCCGGTTCCTCTTGTTCGTCCGGCGACTCCTCGTCCTCGTCGAACACCTCGGCTCCGAAACTGGCCGCCGGAGACTCTCAGAGCACTCCGCCCACAGGCTCGGGCGCTTCGATCGGCGGGATCAACCCGACGACTCCGCCTCCGATCACTGCGACCGGAGCTTCGCAGGTGAAGGTGGCCTGTCGGGAGATCTACCCTGCGGTCATCGAAGTGGTCAGCGCCTGGAACAACGCCAACTCCAAGGATGACGCAGCGTCGTTGAAGAAGGCGGCAGATAGTCTGGTCGAGGCCGCCGAAGGGGTTGACGGGGTGGCCAAGAACAGCGGTGACGAGCAGGTGATCAAGCTGACTGCGGCGGTGAGCGTGCAGCTCAAGAAGATCAGCGCCGACTACAAAGCCGAGAAGGACGTGAACGGTGCCCCGTTGAAGGCTGCCGCTGACGCTTTGTGGAAACACTGTCAGAACACCTGATCCTCGGTCTTTCCCCGGTTGTTCTTTCCAGAGGAAGAAAAGCGGGAAGAAATGGACTCGTCGCTCGTGAGGGCTGCCGTTTCTATCTCGTGCACGTAACGTGGGGCCGTGGACGTCGGGGAGATGGCGAACAAGGTTCGTGGCGCAAAGTGGCCCTCCTTTCTGCGACGTCATGAGGAAACAGCCGGAACTGAGCCGCAGACAGCTCAGCCCGATTCTGAAGGGGCCTTGCGTGCAGCCTCGTTGATGGCGTGGCGGCTGCTGGTTCTCATCGCTTTTCTCTACGTACTGATCCTGTTGTTGAACAAGATCAGCCTGGTCACGATCACCATCACCGTCGCTGTGATGATCAGTGCCGTTCTGCGGCCTCTTGTCGATGGGGCGGTGCGTTGTCGTCTGCCTCGGTGGCTGGCCGCTCCTGTCGTCTTCCTGCTGGGCGTGGGCCTGATCAGCGTGGCCATGTGGTTCGTGATCACCCAGATCACCAACAACCTGGACAGCATGGCGCTGCGGTTGAACGAGGCAGGTCAGGCGATTTTGTCCTGGCTGCAGTACGGCCCGGCACACATGTCTCCGGAACAGTTCAACCAGCTGTCGAAACAGCTGACCGACCAGTTGTCGAATGCGCGTGGGGACATAGCGTCGGGGGCCTTGGCCACGGCGAACAGCCTGATGACTTTCCTCACCGGGTCGATTCTGTGCCTGTTCGCGGTGCTCTTCCTGCTGCTCGACGACGGACAGATCTGGCGGTGGGTCGTCGGGCTGTTCCCGGTGCGAGAACATCACCGGGTGCAGGTCGGCGGAGCGGTCGCCTGGCGCACACTGGTGGCCTATATGCGCAGCACCATCATCCTGGCGTTGATCAATGCGCTGACGATGGTGCCGATCATGATGTTTGCGCAGATGGACTTGGTCGTGCCGTTGGCGGTGATGCTCTTCCTGGGGTCGCTGATCCCGATGATCGGGATGCTGTTGGCCGGGGCGGTGCTCATGCTGATGACCCTGGTGCTCAAAGGAGCTGTGACCGCTCTGGCCATGGGGGTGGCGCTCTTCCTGGTCATTCAGCTGGAAGGGAACCTGCTGAATCCGTACATCCTCGGTAAAGCGGTGCAGATCCACCCTCTGGCTATTTTGGCGACGGTCACCGGCGGGGCGATGGTGGGTGGCGCCTTTGGGGCTTTTGTTGCCGTTCCTCTGGTCGCCATCGTGAACAACGTGGTGAAGGCGGTATCGGCCTTGCCCGCCCCTGACCCGGCCCATGTGGCGGTCGGGGTCCGTGTCGATGTGGCCGCTGGCGTCACAGACGAGGCGGCGACGCCGGGCTCTCCGGCCGCGACCGTCCTGTCGGTCGTCGATGGCCCCGGTGCTGCCTGGGGAGAGGGCCGCGAAGGGACCGTCCGCGAGGCGGGTGCTGTCGTGGAAGAAGGGGTCCCCGGGCCAGCCGGTGAGGCCGGGCCGGTCGCCGGTGAGGCTGCCCGTTGAGCGCCGAAGCGGAAGTCGGCTGTACCAACTGTGGCTCAATGCTTTAGCTGGCTGCTGCACTGCCGATGGGGGGTGCGACTTCTTCCCCAGGAGGCTTGAAAGGAGCCCGCCATGACCTCGCACGGTCTGTCTCCCCTTTTGCGGGCGGCCTCGGCAGCGATCGGCGCACCGATCATGGGGGATCTGCGCTGGCTGTACGCCGGTCCGCGCGATCTCGACGCTCTGACCGTCTCGGATCGGGAACTCATCAGCGTGGTGACCGGGGAAACCTTCCCCGAGCGGGTCGAGGGACTCGGTGTCCGGGTGAGCTTCTTCACTCTGCAATTGGCCTTGGACCGGTTGTCCGGTCTCTTGAAAGACGGTCAGGACGTCAGCATCTCCTACATGGAGAAGGTCTACACCGCCTACGAGGAGAACTGCCCGGAAGGTAATCCCTACTCGGGGGATCTGCTCGACTTGGCTCTGGCTTATCTCGTGGGTCGTGACCTGGCTCGTCAGGACGAAGCTCCTGGCACCCTGGTCGCCTAAGACGCCAGCATCGCCGTTTCGATCGTCCGGTATGCGGGCTGCGCCGATCCTGGATCGGCAGCGTCCGGGCGAGGTCTCCGGCGATGTGATGGGCACGCCGACGGGGTCGGGTGTTCTCTCGGGGGGATCACCCGGCACCGCCGGTCGTTCTTGGGTTTGTTTCTGGGATAGCTTCGAGCTGAAGCATTCCCAGCTTCCTGTGGGGGAGTCTTCCCGGTGCGGGAGGACTCCCGGCGAAGACCGGACAAAACCTCCATTAGGCTTGGTCCGGTCGGGACACCCCCGGCCGTTCGCACGGCCTGGAGGGACCTATGGCATTGGGTTGGGCACTGCACGGAGATGGGCGGACCATCGGTCCTGACGACATCGTCGGCCCTGGTGAGAGGCTCACCTGGGGGCGCACCATCGGCTTGGGCATGCAACATGTGGTGGCGATGTTCGGAGCCACCTTCGTGTTCCCCGTGGTGATGGGGCTCAACCCGCAATTGGCCATCATGATGAGCGGCTTCGCGACCCTGTGCTTCCTGGTCGCGCTGAAAGGCCGGGTCCCCAGCTATCTGGGATCATCGGCCAGTTTCGTCGGGGGAGCGGTGGCCATCCACCAGCTCGGCGGTACTCCGCAGCAGGTCTCCGGAGCGGTGTTGATCGCCGGAGTCGTGCTCGCCCTGATCGGTCTGTTCATTCACATCGCCGGAGCTTCTGCGCTGACCAAGGTGCTGCCGCCGGTCGTCACCGGTGCCGTGGTCATGCTGATCGGATTCAATCTGGCTCCTGTCGTCGCCAAGATCTACTGGCCGCAGGATCAGATCGTGGCCTTCGTCGTCATGTTGGCGGTCATCGCCATGAGTGTGGGCCTGCGGGGTTTCCTCGGCCGGGTGTCCATCGCGCTGGCATTGCTCTTCGGTTATCTTCTCTCCGCGGCGCTCGACCGGGTCCTCGGGCCGATCACCTCCTTCAACCCCGTGACCAAGGTGGTCGACACCCACCTCCGGGTCGACTGGTCCGCGGTGGCTGAAGCCCCGTGGTGGGGTTTCCCGCCGGCCACCGATGCCGCTTCCGGGGTGGTCGGCTGGCATCTGCCTCAGTTCTCACTGACCTACGTCCTCATCGTGCTTCCTGCCGTGATCGCCCTGGTGGCGGAGAACGTCGGGCATGTGAAGGCCGTCGCCGAGATGACCGGGCAGGATCTCGACGACGTGATGGGCAAGGCGATCGCTACCGACGGACTGACCTCCGTGGTCGCCACCGCTGTGGGAGGAGCGCCGACGACCACCTATGCGGAGAACATCGGGGTGATGGCGGCAACCCGCATCTATTCCACCGCGGCCTATCTCGTGGCGGCGTTGACTGCGATCGGTTTCGGGTTCAGTCCGAAGTTCGGGGCGATCGTCTCGGCGACCCCTGGAGGTGTGCTCGGCGGAATCACCGTGGTGCTCTACGGCATGATCGGGCTTCTCGGTGCGAAGATCTGGAAGGAGAACCATGTCGACTTCTCCACCCCGCTCAACCTGGTTCCGGTCGCGGCGGGCATCATCATCGCGATCGGTGATGTGACTCTCTCCCTCGGGCCGGTCGACGTCGGCGGAGTGCACTTCGGACAGTTCACGCTGACCGGTATCGCCCTGGGCACCATCGTGACCGTCGGCACCTATCACCTGGCGCGGGCTGTGGCTCCGGCAGACATGATCGCGCGGGCTGATGGCACCGGGATGATCGTCACCCGGCCCGGACTGGACGAGGTCGAGGGACTGGAGAAGGTGCAGGGCCACCGGCATCCGGTGTCCCCGCGCCCTCGCTCAGGCGACTAACGGATGTTGCCGCGGGAGAAGTAGGCCTTCCCCGGTGTGGGTTTGCCGAGCAGCTGCTCCACCGTGACCAGGGTGAATCCGCGGGACTTCAAACCCTCGATGATCTTCGGGACGGCTTCGGCGGTGGTGGGCCGGGTGTCGTGCATCAGGATGATGCTGCCCGGCTTCGCTCCGTCCAGAGCGCGTTTGGTGGTGGTGGCGACACTGCGGTTCTTCCAGTCCTCGGTGTCGACATCCCACAACATGATCGGGTACCCCAGGTTGCGGGTCGTCGGGTTGTACGAACCGTACGGAGGACGCATAGTCGTGGGCTTCTTGCCCAGCAGCGGGGCGAGCGCGTCCTCCGTCCGCTTGAGCTCGTTGCGCTGCTGCTCAGGTGAGAGCAGAGCAAGGTTGCGGTGGCTCCAGGTGTGGTTACCCACCGACATACCCAAGGAAGCAGCGCGACGCACCGTATGCGGGGCGCGAGAGACACTCTGGCCCAGCATGTAGAAGGTGCCGGGAACATTCGCCGAGGACAAGGAGTCGAGGATCTTCTCGGTCTCCGGACTGGGGCCGTCGTCGAAGGTCAACGCGACGCATTTGGCTGTGGCGCAGTCGACCTGTGGGTAGCTCTTCGTGGTCGACGGTGCGGGAGAAGGTGACTGGGACGTCGACTTTTCTGCCGGTTTTGGCTGCTCCTTCGGCTTCTCCGCAGCGTAGGTCGAGGGGCGACCAGCTGAGTCGCGGATCGTACGGCCTCTGTCGCTGAGCAGCTTCTCCGCCTTGTCGCGGGGGATGGTGATCGTAGCGTTGTCGTCTTCCAGAGAAGCAGAAGGCTCCGTCCCCGGCGTCAGCACCAGGTCGCCTTTTTTGGTGAACCAGATGTCACCGAGGAGCTGCTCCTGGGGAAACTTCGCCGCGTCGACCTTCGCCCCGGATCTCTTGATCTGATCGATGGCCAGTTCGGCGATTTCCTTGCGGCCGTCATCGGTCAACAGGTCAGGGGACGTCCACACCTGGCCGGAGGCAGCATCGGAGTACCAGATCTGGTGGAAGACCACCGTGTCGTTCTCGGTGGAGTGTTGAGACTCGGCGCGCACTCCGAGAAGAGTGCCGTCGGCGAGAACCGGTACGGCGAAACCGGATAGTTCGGTCGGGGACTCAGCGCGGGACGGAGCGTCCGCGAGGAACTTCTTGGAGCGGGACGAAGCCCACTCGGACACGGTTTCATTGAGCTTGGGAGCTCCAGGGATGTCCGGCCACATGATGAAGACCGGGGCCGCAGGGTCGTTGTTCGACAACTCCTTGGTGGTGGCGCCAGGGATGTTGAGCGATTCCGGGCCTGCGGACCATTCGATCTTCTCCGAGGGGACCGAGACGGCAGCAGCTCTCTGCACGCTCGGCGCGTCGGTGGACGATTCGCCGAGTGAGCACCCACTTGCTGCGAGGACAGTGACCAGCGAGAGTGTGCAGGCGCGGTGGGCAAGGGAAGCACGGCGATGAGACATGACGGGGACCTTATCGTCCGGGCCAGGGCAACCAGGAAGAGCCCCTGGAAAGATGATCGCCGTTCTCGATCGGCTGTGAACAGCCAGATGTGACCAAAACACGGGGAGTCGTCGGCGCACGGAAAGGCTGACGAACCTCAATGAGGTTCAGCCTGGCTGAAGCTCACGAAATCCGGTGGCCGGGCGCCTACTGCGCCCAGCCACCGGAACCAGATCAGGAATTCGTGACGCCGTCCAGCACGACATGCACCCGACGCACACCCAACACCGACCGGGAGATGGCGACCGCGACATCGCGCTCCACGGCACTGCCCGCGCCACGGACCTCGACGACACCGTGCTCCACGGTGATCCGCCAGTGATCCTGCCCGTAGTCGTGGAAAGCCGACACCAACTCGTCCAGCAGGTCCTCATCGGACCGCCACAACGCACGCACCACGTCGCTACGGCTGACCACGCCCACCAAATCACCCTCACGGACCACCGGAAGACTCTTGAACGAGGTATGCGTGAACAGATCGATCAGATCGGACACATCAGCGCCCTCAGTGGTGGTCCGCGGGTCCGTCGTCATGATCTCCGCGACCGTCTTCGGCAACGGCTCGCTCTCGGCCAACGGAGTTGCATGAGCGCGAGCATCAGGCTCCACCGCACGACGCAGGACATCGATCTCGGAGAGGACACCGACGACCTTGTTGCCGGCGTCGACCACCGGCACCGCGGTGATACGGCGTTCGGCGAGGAGCTGGAGTGCCTCGTTGAGGTCAGCATCGGCGTGAATGCTGAAAGCCGGGGCGGTCATGATCTCGCGGACGAGCATCGGTGCGAACTCCTCGATCGGAAGGACAACTTTCGCGGACAGTCTCTCAGGAGCACCGTGCCACCGAATCGGGCGACCGTCCTGTCGACCGAACCCATCTCAGATAGAGGGCAGCTCCACGGCTCAGGACCGGGGAAGCCACGAACGACGCACCGGCTCCGGACGTGGCGGGGCCGGCGGACCCGCCGACGGATCCGGCGGGAACTCGATCAGACAACACCCCGGTAGCGCGAACGGAGTGAGCCGCATCGCCTGCGCGGCAGGCACCCCATGTGCCTCGTAGATCCCGGTCAACACGCCCTGGTGGAGCGAACAGACCACATCCTGATGCGCCCTGGCCGCGTTCAACAACGGACACTGGCGCAGACGCACCGTCCCATCCGGCGCATCCACGGGCGCATGCCCGTCCCGTGACAATGCAGCCCTGGCCGTCCGCTCGGCTTCGGCAAGCCCCTGGGCCTCCGCCGACACCGAGGAACGACCTTGCCGCACACCCGCAGCGAAAGCCCACCCCTTCGGATCCTCCTCGGTGGCCTCGACATGCGCCGCCATCGTCGTCGCCAACAAGCTGTACTCCCGGACCTGCGGACGCTGGGCGTCCAAGGGCTCTGCCCAGTACAGGATCGCGGGGCGTCCACGGCCCCGAGCCGGACCGCTCTCCCGATGGGCCAGCCCGGCCTGAACCAGGGCATCCAAATGCTCACGAACCGTATTCGGGTGCTGCCCGCACAATCTGGACAACCGAGCCACGGACGTCGGACGGGAACAGGCCCCCAGCCGTTCGAGAACGTGCGCTCGCGGGCCGGACAGCCGGGCGATCGGGTCGACCTTCGGGTTCGCCGGGCGAGGTCCCAAAGGTGCATCCGGCGAGGTGGCGTGCCCTTTCATCTCGGACCGCCTGGTTCCGTCGCGGAGGACGCGAGCTTCAGGGATGGCAGGAGAAACACTGATCTGACCCTTCTGACGGCACAGGTACGATCGCCGTACGGCGTAATGTCGTCGTGGTCACAGATTGAAGGGATATCACGATGTCCGATCCTGCTGCCAGCGCACACCAGGCCGGGGCCGAGGCTGCGGGATCGCACGGCGGGGGCTGTGGCAGCGAATCCCCGGGATGCGACGGCCAGGGTGGCTGTGGCAGCGGTGGCGGCTGCGGCGGGCATCTCGTCTATGTTCCCGAGTTGGACGCGCGGACCCTCGACCCGATGATCCGGCAGTCGGCGATCTTCGGGGTGCTGGTGGGCCTGCCGCCGGAGGAGTCCGTCACCGTGCTCACCGACCAGGACCCGACTCCGATCGCAGATCTGATGGAGGAACGCCTTCCAGGCGAGTACACCGTGGACACGGAGACCATTGAAGGCGATTGCTATCGCGTGACATTCACCCGGTCCTGAGTCGGTATCGCAACACAGGAACCGGCTGCTCGGTCAGCCGAGAAGCCCACGTTCCCTGGCCACGGTGACCGCCGCTGTGCGGTTGTCCACCCCGAGTTTGTCGAAGACATGCACCAGATGGGTCTTCACCGTGGCCTCGGAGATGAACAGGGAGCGGGCGATCGCCCGGTTCGACTTGCCGTCGGCCACCGCATTCAGCACCTGAACCTCCCGATCACTCAACGTGCTCTGTGGCCGTCGCAGCGCGGTGACCAGCCGTTCGGCGACCCCTGGGGCGAGGACGGTCTCTCCCCGGGCCGCGGCTTCCACGGCGGAGACGATGGCTTCCGGCGGGGCGTCCTTCAACAGGTACCCGGCGGCTCCGGCTTCGACGGCGCGCAGGATGTCGGCGTCGGTGTCATAGGTGGTCAGGATCAGGACCGCCGGAGGCTCGGAGTCTGCGGACAACCGCTCTGTCGTGGTGGCCCCGTCCATACCGGCACCCAGGCGCAGATCCATCAGGACGACATCGGGGTGGGTGCGGGAGACCAGGGCGAGAGCTTCTTCCCCGGATGCGGCCTGGCCCACGACGTCCACCCGATCGTCGGCGCCGAGCAGAGCGGCCAAACCCGCCCTCACCACGGGGTGGTCGTCCACCAGGATCACTCGTACCGCTGTCACCGTTCTTCCTTCCCGGATGGTGAGGGACCAGGGGACCCAGGCAAAGGGATCATCGCGGACAGCGCTGTCCCTTCGCCGGGCTCGGTCTCGACGACTACGGTGCCGTTGACATCGGCCAGGCGTTCTCGCATGGCGCGTAACCCGAAGCCGGAACCGTCAGGACGCCGGCTCTCCACGGTCCCCCGCCGAGCTTCCTCCAGGGCGAAGCCGATTCCGTCGTCGACCACGTCGAGTCCGGTGGATTCGGGAAGATAGCTCAGCGTGACCGCGACCCGGTCTGCGCGGGAATGCTGACGAACGTTGGCCAGCGCGCCTTGAGCGAAGCGCAGGAGCGCGATCTCGTGGCTGGCCGGAATGACCTGCACATTTCCGTCGACGGTGATTCCGGCCTCGATACCGCACTGTTCCTGGAAACGGGTGATGAGCCGTCTGAGAGCAGCAGGCAACGGGGTCTCCTCCAACGGAGCCGGAGTGAGGGCATGGACGACCCGGCGGGCCTCGTCGAGGTTCTCCACGGCCACGGTCTCGATCTGGGCGAGCAATGCCCGGCGCTGATCGACGTCCGGAGAGGACAGATCGCCCAGCCCGGCGCGGCTCAGCAGGATGATCGAAGAAAACCCTTGAGCGAGAGTGTCGTGGATGTCCCGGGCGAGACGTGCCCGTTCGGACAGAGCACCGGCCCGGCGCTGGGCTTGGGCGAGCTCGTCGTGCGCGGCCACGAGATCTTCCTGAGCGGAGACCAGGTCGGCCAGCAGACGGCGTCTCTCCTCCGATTCGGCGATGACCCGCTGGTAGCCGACAGCGATGCCGACCGCGACGAGAGCGCCCACAACAGGGCCGATGACCTGCCCCGGCCCGGCAGGGCCATCCGGTTGGGCGACAAGCACGGCAGCCATGATCGCGACCACAGCGGACAGCGCCCATCGAAGGGGAAGTACGTGCATGGCCAGCAGATAGAGGGCGAAAGCCACCCAGGAGAACTCACGGGAGAAGACCAGGAGACCCACCCAGCTGGTGACCAGGACGAAGAACCAGCCCGGCACGCACCAGACCGGCAACGGCCTGAGACGTGCCCGACGGCTCAGCGGAACACCGAGGACGTACCATCCGGACACGGCTGCCGCAGCGACGACCACCCACCAAGGGCGAGCTTCGTGGACGGCGCTGCGGATCACCGCCAAGGCCATCAGCAGGGCGAAGAGCGCATGCTGTCCGGCGACGAGGGCTCTTGCCGCGCCGGTTCGCTCATGTCCGGTTTCCACGGTGCTCCGGCTCAGCCCACCCATGGGGTCACGCTAGCCGTCCAGGCCGCCACATGGAGTCACCTACCAGTGCGAACAGCGCCGGGACCACGATGGTGCGGACGAACAGGGTGTCGATCAGCACGCCCAGCCCGACGACAAGACCCAGCTGACCGAGCACCACCAGGGGCAGCATGCCCAGGGCGGCGAAGACCGCGGCGAGGACCAAACCGGCGCTGGTGATGACGACCCCGGTGGCGGAGACGGCCCGGACCGTGCCGGTCACGGTGCCGTGGACCGTGGCCTCGTGACGAATGCGATGGGCCAGGAAGATCGTGTAATCGATACCGAGAGCCACCAGGAAGAGGAAAGCCAGTAGCGGCAGATGGGCGTCGAGCGCGGGGAAGGCGAACAGGTGGGTGCCCACGAAGGTGCCGGCACCGATGGCTGCCAGCGCACTGAGCACGTTGACCAGGGTGAGCAGTAGGGGCGCCACCAGCGATTGCAGCAGCGCGACCAGGACGACGAGAGCCACGAGGAGAATCAGCGGGGCGACGAGGAGCAGATCCCGGCGCCCGGTGTCTCGGGAGTCGAGCTCGGTGGCGGTGGGTCCACCGACCAGAGCCTGAGCAGCGGGAAGGGCGCGGGAGGTTTCTCGCAGGGCACGTACGGCGCTGAAAGCCTCCTCGGTGTCAGGGGCTGCGGTGCCCACGGCGGACAGCCGGACGAGCTGACCGTCGACGGAGGTACCTGTCGGGGTGACTCGGACGATGCCGGGGACCTGCTTCAGGGCTGCAGTGAGCTCTGCAGCTGCCTCGGCACGGGCGACGACGGTATGCGGCTGAGATTCTCCGGCGGGAAAATGCGCAGACAGAGTGCTCAGCCCGTTCGCGGACTCGGAGGTGACCCGGAACTTCTCGGCTTGGCTGAGCCCGATCCGGGTGCCGATCATCCCCGTGGTCAGGACGGCGAGGACAGCCAGAGAGGCGAGTAGGACGGCGAGTGGCCGACGTACGACCGCGGCCGCGGTCCGCTCGAAGAGGCCAGGACGGGCATCGCAGGAAGGCACCTCGGCCGGAACAGGCCGGGGGACGAGCGGCCAGAAAGCGGCCCGGCCGACGACTGCCAGCGCAGGCGGCAGGACGAAGAGCACCGCAGGTAGCGCGAGAGCGAGCCCGACAGCGGAAGCCATCCCGAGCCCCCGGGTCGCGGGCAGGCTTGCCAGAGCCAAGCAGAGCAGGGCCAGGACGACGGTCACATTGCTGGCGACGATGGCGCCCACCCCGGCCCGCCAGGCCGTGGTCAGCGCCTCCCGGTGGTCTTCGGTCCGGCGCAGCTCTTCCCGATAACGGGAGATCAGCAGGAGCGCATAGTTGGTCCCGGCTCCGAAGACGAGGACGGACAGGATGCCTGCGTCGAACTGCCATCCGAACTGACTGCCCAGCCGAGCCGCTGCTCCCGCCGCAGCCTGATCGGCCAGCCCGACGACGGTCAGGGGCAGTAGTAGAAGCACCGGGGAGCGGTAGGTGAGGAGCAGGAGAAGCGCGACGACACCGATGGTGACCATGAGCAGCCGCAGATCGGCACCGGCGAAGGCCCCGGCGATATCGGCGCCGAAGGCCGGCCCGCCGGTGATCTGGACCTGGAGCCCTTCGGGAGTGGCATCGCGGGCGTCCTGGCGGAGGCGTTCGACGGACTCTCGCATAGTGGTGTTGTGCGCGGCTCGTTCCACGGGGACGAGGACGATGGCAGCTTTGCCGTCCTGGCTGGGGATGGGGCCGCGCGCGGGATGCGCACTGCTGCGGGTGAGTTTCTCGACGAGCCGAGCACCGGCTGCCTGGTCTTCAGCGGTGAGGGTACCTGCGTCGGTGCGGGTCGTGACGGCGATGACGGTGGCGAGACGGGCATCGGCGAAGCGCTCGCGTAGCGCGTCCACTTGGGCTGATTCGGCAGTGTCGGGGACCTGTCGGGAGGGAGTCTCGTTGGTGGCGCCGCGTAGTGCCCCGACGAGGGAGATCAGGGCGAGGAGAGTGACCAACGCCGAGATCCACGCTCCGCGACGGGTCAGTGCCGGGTGAACGCGGTGGCGGTCTCGGGTGGGGGCGGGATCAGGTGCGGACGACATTTTTCCTCGCTGGACAGGTCGATGTGGGTGACCTGTCCAGAACACCTTCCCGCGGGGGCCGGCACATCGCCCGCGTGGTTCTCCGGGGGTCCATCGTTCGATGGATGGGGAGGACTTGCCGACGGGGCCGCGATCTGCACTCCTGCGGAGGATAAGATTTTCTGATGCTCGATCCGGTGAAGTTACGCACTCTTGTCGACATCGCGGCGCTGGGCAGTATCGCGGCTGCGGCCAAGGAATCGGGGATCACCGCATCGGCGGCATCGCAGCACATCACCGCACTGGAAGAGCGGCTGGGGACTCCGCTGTTGGAGCGTCTCCCGCGATCGACCCGGTTGACCGCAGCAGGAGCCGCCCTGGCCCGGGCGGCCTTGCCGATCCTCGATGGTTTGGACGATGCGATCCGGCTGGTCGATGACATCGCTGGGACCAGGGCCGGGCGGATCCGCTTGGGCACCTTCGCCTCGGCGGCGAACAGCTTGGTGCTGCCTGCGGTGAGCGCTTTCCTCGAGGAGCATCAGGGGGCGAGTGTCGACATCACGGAGGTGGAGCCGGGGGATATCGTCGGCGCGGTGCTCCATGGAGGGGTCGATCTGGCGGTCACTCACCGGTATGCGTTCGCCCCGGACTATCCGACCGCAGGGCTCTCGCGTTCGGAGCTCTTCCGTGATCCGCTGCTCCTGGCTGTTCCGGGCGCGCACCGGCTTGCTGGGGCGGTGCAGTGCACGGTGGCTGACACGGTGGGCGAGGCCTGGGTGGCGCCGCGTCCCCGCGAGGGTTTCCAGGCGGTGCTGACCCACCTGGGGCGGCGGGCCCGGTTCACCCCGGATATCCGGCATCGTGCGGACAGTTATGAACTCGCTCGGGAACTGGTGGCCTCGGGGCTGGGGGTCAGTTTGATCCCGCAGCTGGCGGCCGTGCCGACACCGGGGGTGGTTTATCTGGAGTTGACGGACGAGGACCTGTGCCGGCAGGTCGATCTGATTCAGCGTCGGTCGGATTCCAATCCGTCGTTGCCGGATCTGGTGGCGGCGATCATCAGGCGGGCGCAGGGCGGAGCGGCCTCCGAGACCGCCGGATGAGGACCTGGATCGATCAGACGTAGGGCATGCCTTCCCCGTGCTGGATCAGAAGGGCGTAGGCATGTGGTTCCGGCGCGGATGGGCTGTTCGGGTGGCATGTTGCTGCGGAAAGGCGACCAGGGCTCCTGGACGTCCGTCCAATGGAATATAGTTGCGTGAATAGACTTGATAAAGAAGAGGATTCGCTGCGTCGATGACGACCGCATAGCCCTGGGAGAGGTGAAGCTCGGTGACCCGCCACAAGAAGGAGATCCCGCCAGTACCGGACTCGGCAGCCAGGTGCCCCACCAGGTAGACGCCATTGATGCGGATGCGTGAGTCTGCTGCCTGGTAGTGCGCAGCGGTCTCCCAGTCGTCGTCGACATCGGTGGAATTGCCGCGGATCTGATCGCGGAGGTACTGGGCCTGATCCCGGCCTCGCATCGCGCTGGCCACGCCGAAGGCGATCGACAGACCGAAGACCACGGCGACACATCCCAGGGCGATCAGCGCCTGCGGACCGATCAACGCCGCGACCGTGGTGACACCCAAGGCCACCCAGGCCAGCGCGATACCGCGCCAAGGGGTGAGGATCGTGGCCATGCATCCCCCGTGGCGGTAGGTGTACACCTGGCCGAAATAGGTCAACAGGAGCCAGAAGCCCAGGCCCGGCAGCTCGGCCCAGGGGGTCGGACCGAGGAAGCTGCGGCCGTTGATGTCATAACGACGGGTTGCACCGAAGGCGCGTGCCATACGCAAGGCGTATGCGGCACGTCGTCCCAGCGCCCACCAGGGCAATGGTTCGACGGGCGCGGACGCACCCGGACGACGGTGTGGATTAGCCACGGAGAATCGTTCCCCCAAGCGGACGGTGACATGACCGGGCCATGTTAGTAGTGCCTTGCTCGAGGTCTGGACCGAGCGCCCTTACTTCTTCGTGCAATCCGTTGGCCGGTGCTGCCTGACGCCAGCGAGGAGATTCTCTCCCGAGCGGAGAAGTTCTTGTGCTGACAGGATTCTGGGGCGCACCGATGCGAGCATCCATAACCCGCTGAGTCCGCGTGTGCTCTCGTCCAGGTCGGTTTTCTCCGGGGCCGCTTCTCGAAGTTTTTTCGGTTTTGGGTATCTCTGGTCGAGAAACGTAGATCCCTTTCAAATCAGCTTTTTTGGCCGGGCTTACGAGGCTAATGCAGCCCGGGTGGGTCCTGCTGTGGTCAACGGCATCCGCTGCGAGCCTTAGTCTTCCCCCTACCCCTTAAATTTCGACCGAACCTTGGAGGTGCCCCCATGCAAGCCGTGGTCGACTTCCTCAACGAGTGGCTCACCTGGCTCCTCGTCGTGGTCCTGCCGTGCGCAGGCATCTACTTCACCATCGTCACCCGCGGTGTGCAGTTCCGGCATCTAGGAAATATGTGGCGCATCATCTTCTCCAGCCGCGGTAATGCCGGGGCCGGGGGGATCAGCTCCTTCCAAGCCTTCGCGATGAGCTTGGCCAGCCGGGTGGGCACCGGAAATATCGTCGGAGTCGCCATCGCCCTGACCTTGGGCGGCCCCGGAGCCATCTTCTGGATGTGGGTGATGGCCATGCTCGGAATGGCTACCGCCTGCGTCGAGGCGACGCTCGCCCAGCTCTTCAAGGTCCCACACAACGACGGCACCTTCCGTGGCGGCCCGGCCTACTACATTCAGCGAGGCCTGAAATCCCGCGTCTTCGGCACCTTCTTCGCTGCCATCTTCATCTTCACCTTCGGGTTCAGCTTCAACGGAGTGCAGGCCAACACGATCGCCGATGTCACTTCCTCCACCTGGGGGCTGGACAAGTTCAACGTGGCCATCGGCCTGACCGTGCTCACCGCCGTCATCATCTTCGGTGGCATCAAGCAGGTCGCGAAGGTCACCGAATGGCTGGCCCCGATGATGGCTCTGCTCTACGTGCTCCTTGCGATCGCCGTACTGCTGGTGCGCATCACCGACGTACCCGGTGCCATCGGCTCCATCATCGCCGGAGCCTTCGGCTTCGATCAGGCGCTCTACGGAACCATGGGCGGCATCATCGCGGCCGTGCTCAACGGCGTGAAGCGCGGCATGTACTCCAACGAAGCCGGTATGGGTTCAGCGCCCAATGCCGCCGCAGCCGCTACCACCAGCCACCCAGCTCACCAGGGCCTCATCCAGTCGGCCGGTGTCTTCGTCGACACCATCATCGTCTGCACCGCCACCGCCCTGATGATCATCCTGGCCGGACCGTCGGTCTACGCACCCGGTGTCACCCAGAAATCCTCCGCCGCCACCCTCACCCAAGCGGCAGTGGTCTCCGAGCTGGGCTCCTGGGTCGCCCCGGTGATGGCAGTGCTGATCTTCGTCTTCGCCTTCTCCACCATCCTGGGTAACTACGCCTACACCGAGATCAACCAGGACTACATCGGTGGAGGACGCTGGGGGAACCTCGCCGTGCGTGTCCTCGTGGTCTGCGCCACGTTCTGGGGCGCCATGCAGAACCTCGGCGTCGTCTGGGACCTGGCCGATGTGGCGATGTCGCTCCTGGCCGTCATCAACCTGTCCGCGCTCTTCCTGCTCGGCAAATACGCTGCTGGAGCGTTGAAAGACTTCGAGAACCAGGACGGGCCGCTGATGCAACGCGTCTTCGACCTCGACGAGAACCAGTACGTTCCCGGCGGGATCCCCGGCGAGGTCTGGCACAGCCATCACGCGCAGAAAGTCGCGAACTCACCGCACGCCGCTGCTGAAGGCTCGGTTGAAGAGGGTCGTAGCTGACCTGAAGACCTGAGGAGAAGGGCCCCGTCAAGTGTCGGTGACGGGGCCCTTCCGTATCTTCGACGGGGCGTGCCAGATCCACGCCCAGGCCCGGACCGTCTCCGGTCAGCACGAAGGCAGCGGTGCCCACCCCGACCAGAGTGCAGCCGACAATTCGTCGAAACGCCGGGAGAACGTCGGCCGGTCGCTCTCGGCGCGCAAGCCCGCTCCGGCGCTTCCCGGTTCCGAGACCAGAAGCCGCACCTGGTCGAGAGAGTTCACGATCCACGTCTCGTGACTGGACAACAGCCTCGAGTCGAGTCGGCCGCGGCGAATAGGGATGCCCCGGCGTGCGCAGATGCCGAGCAAACGCTCCTCGGTGACGGAAGGCAGCCTGGGCAGGCTGTCGTCGCGGACACACAATGTGGATTCTTCCCACCACACCACTGCGGTGTACGCACCTTCCACCACGGTTCCGTCCGGAGCGAGGATCAAGGCTTCCTGTGCACCAGCAGCCGTGGCCTGTGCACGTAGGCCGGCCAAGAGGTCAAGATCAGGGCCTTTCACCTCCGGATGACGGCGAGGATCTCCCGCAGGGGCGCACCAGAAGGTCGCCGTCGGGGGCCGCACCGGTGAAGGGCGAACTGCTTGCCGGAAGGCCTTCGTCTCGGTGTCGAATTGAAGGCGAGGGAAGAAGTCACCGTGCGCCGGGAGCTGTAGCAGGAACTCCGACCAGGCTTCCTCGAAGGCCGACACAGCCAGGTCAGGGGCATGCCGCCGACAGGACGAGAGGAAGCGTGCTCGGTGAGCATCGAGCGCCGCGATGTGCCCGTCGACCACTCGCCACGACTCGACGATCAACATTCCGGACCAGCTTCCACCTGGACCGGACTGCCAGTCAGACCGGTCAACGGGCGGGCCTTCACCAGGATCTCCTCGTACTCCTCCAACGGGTCGGACAACGCCGTCACCGCACCGCCGACGCCATAACGGATCTCTTCCCCGACCACCGTCGCCGTCCGGATCGCGATGGACAGATCGACCTGGCCGGACAAGGAGAAGTAGCCGATCGCTCCTGAATAGACCCCCCGCGGCGCTCCCTCCAAGTCATCGATCAACGCCATCGTGCGAATTTTCGGAGCACCGGTCATCGACCCACCGGGAAAAGCGGCCCGGACGACCTCAACCCGATCTGTCTCCGGAGCGAGCCGACCACAGATCGTGCTGACCAGTTGATGCACTGTGGCATAGGTGCGCAACCCGAAGAGCTCACTCACCCGGGTGCTGCCCGGCACCGCCGTTCGGGCCAGATCATGCCTGACCAGGTCGACGACCATCAGGTTTTCTGCGCGGTCCTTGACGCTGGCCCCCAACTCCTGGAGAAGCTGCTCGTCCTGTTGCCTCGTCGTGCCCCGTGGACGGGTCCCTTTGATCGGCATGGAGATCACCGTTCCCTCCTCGTCGACCCGGAGGAAACACTCCGGCGAGGTGCTCAGGACATCCACCCCGGGCATCCGGAGGAAAGCGCCGTACGGGGCAGGGTTGTCCGAGCGCAAGCAGGAGTACATCGTTCTGGGATCCCGCCCGGCCAAAGCTGTGGTCAGCATCGTCGTCAGACAGATCTCCGAGGACTGGCCATCGGCGATCAACTCCTGGCACTGCTCGACCAAGGCCAGATAATCGGCCCGGGACACCCGGGGGCGCACGACGGAAGCCGCGTGCACAGCATGGTCACCGTCTTCGGTGGCGGCTTCGACCGAGGGGAGTACGCCCTCCTGGGTTGTACCTGTCAGCCATGCCTCGACTCCGTCGAGCCAGCTCTTCTGCTCGACGGCACACCCACCGTGCGACCACGCGACCAGATGCCAGGTACCGGTGTGATGGTCGAGGGCCACGAAACGGTCGGCGAAGATCATCGCCGCCTCCGGATGCCCATCGGCGGTACGTAGGCCCCCACCGCATTCGGCCTTCGTCTCGTACCCCAGGTAACCGACCCATCCGCCGACGAACGGGAAAGGCACCGGTGGCGCTGCCCAATCTCCTCGGGATGCCAGATCCTGCGAAAGCAGATCGAGGAAGCCTCCGGCGAGCACCCGCTCTCCGTCTCGTCCGGTGACTCGTACGCATCCACCACCCAGATCGTGCACAGCCACCGAGGCCAATGGACCCGACGCATCCCCTAGGAAGGACCAACGGGACTCGCCGATGTTGACCCCGGCCGTGGCACTCGAACTGTCCAACCAGAAGGAGATCGGAGAATCGGCGAAAAGCGCACGATGCATCTGCTCCGGGTCGGTGTCGCTGCAGATCGCTCGGTGTGCGAAATCCATCTGCCGCCATGGACGATGAACGCGGTTCCACTGCGTCGCCGCAGCCAGGAAATTGCCCACCAATTCCGTACCCACCTCGGTCCCCACCGACTCCGGATGGAATTGCACGCCCCACCAGGGGGCTCGTGGATGGCGTACTGCTTGCACCCCGCCGTCCGGGCCCCATGCCGTCGCCTCCAACGACTCAGGCAGCTCGACGATCTCCAGCGAGTGATAGCGGGTTGCGCGGAACGGACCGGACAACCCGGAGAACAGCCCCTGACCGTCATGGTCCACCTCGACGACCAGGCCGTGAGCGGGCTGAGCGGAACGTCCCACCCTTCCCCCCGCTGCGACTGCTATGGCCTGATGGCCCAGGCAGACCCCGAGGACAGGCAGCAGGTCTCCCTCCAGGATGTCGAGGCAGATACCGACATCCTCGGGGACATGCGGGCTCCCCGGACCGGGGGAGAGCACCACGGCGTCATACCGGTCCAGACGGGAGATGGCCTCCCGGTCACGGTTGGTCACCACGTCGACCCGGCAACCGGCCGCACGGAACAGATCGACCAGGTTGTACGTGAACGAATCGTCGTTGTCGACGACCAGGACGGACGACACCGAAGACGGGACGGACAGCACGGACCGGACTCCTTCACCCAGGGAAGACCCCAGGCTACGGCCCGACCACGTACCGCGCCTGCGACCCACCGGGTGCCGTGCCCGACAGGGAATCGGACACGGCACCCGACGGAAGGTCTCGGCCCGCAGCAGGAGCCCGGTGCCGAGTACCTTCAGTTCAGAAAGGAACCCCGCACTCCAGCACGACATTTGCATACGCGGTGCGTTCACCCGTCCGCACCGCGAAAGCTGTGCTGTTCAGGCCCTTCTTGAACTGCTCATGGGACACCTCGTGTCGTTCGCCCATCAGATCGGCGCGCTCTACGAACCAGGAAGCAGCCGGCGAATCCTCGCATTCCGAGGCGACGGTGTGGGACTGCACGACGATCTCGTCGAGCAATGCATCGAGCACCACTTGGAAACCCAGCTGCCCGCGACCCAACGCGAGATCCACCACGGGTAGGTCGCGGGGAAGAGGCAGACCGCAGTCGGCCACGACCACCCGATCGGTGTGCCCGAGCAACCCGATCAACCGGGAGAGCTCAGCGTGCTGGATGCCATCGCGTCTCATCGCGATTCCCTTTCGATTCGTCATCGTTCCCCGCCACGGCCGCTCGTCTCGTCTCCGAGGGTCAAGCGTCCGCCGGGGTGTCCATCGCCGTAGCTACGTTCCGCTGCTCCCAGCCGGGATAGGAGTCCTGAGCTCCTTCACGGGTGACAGCGCGGGCGGCGAAGATCGTGGCTGCTGAGGCGGCCGGCAAAGCGTCGTCCCCGGCAGACAACCGGGCTACGAAAGCTCCGACGAAAGCGTCACCGGCACCGGTCGTGTCAACGGCGTCGACCTTCGGCGCCGGGACGTTCACCGGCGCGTCATCTGTCTGGTCGACCCGGTGGATCAGCGCTCCGCGACTGCCCAGAGTCATCACGACCGAGCAGACACCTGCACCGACCAGCGCGGTCACGATCTCCTCAGGAGAGAGTTCCCCTTCGCCCAGGTCAAGCCCGAGTAGCTCAGCGGCGCCCCTGCCCTCGTGTTCGTTGACGATCAACGGGTCGGCCATCCGCAGGACATCCGCGGGGAAAGGCACCACCGGGGCCAGGTTCACCACAGTGCGTGCTCGGGCGGCGTGCGCCCGGCGTACCGCTTCAGCCGCGGTCTGTACCGGGACCTCCCCCTGAACCACCAGGATGTCGCCCTCGCCCAGCGGGTCCACTGCTGCCAGATCCGCCTCGTCCTGCGAATAATTGGCACCGGGGACGACGATGATCGAGTTCTCGCCGTCCGCGGACACCGTGATCAGCGCCAAACCGGTCGGTTCAGGTACCCGGCGCACCGCGGTGACATCGCACCCGCTGCGCCGCAGGCCGCTCAGCGCGACCTCGGCATGCCCGTCGTCACCGACCGCGCCGACCATCGACACCTGTGCGCCGGCCAGTGCGGCAGCGACCGCCTGATTGGCTCCCTTGCCGCCAGGCCTGGTGTCACCGCCCCGCCCCAGGAGAGTTTCTCCCGGGGCCGGATGGCGATCGACCCGTGCGAACAGGTCGACGTTCAACGAGCCGAGGACGACGACCTGTCCTTGCCGATCCACGTGCTCACCTTTCCGGTCGGTGCCGGACTGGCCCGGCTCGATGTGCGACGAAGAACTCACTTGAGGAATTCGTCCACGTTCGAGGTCTCCACGGTCTTCACCGGGACGGGCACGGTCTTGTCGACCTTCTCGCCTTTGGCGAGCTTCATCGCCAGGTCGATCGCCTTCTCGCCGAGCAGCTTCGGCTGCTGGGCAACGGTCGCCGCCATCGTCCCGGACTTCACTGCCTTGAGCCCGTCGGCAGTACCGTCGAATCCGACGACCTTCACCGCCGACCCGGCTTTTGCACCGAGCGCCTGAATGGCACCCAGAGCCATCTCGTCGTTCTCGGTGAAGATGCCGACGATATTCGGGTTGCTCTGCAGAAGGTTCGTGGTGACATTCAGGCCCTGCGTCCGGTCGAAGTTCGCCGGCTGTTTGGAAACGACCTTGATGTTCGGGAAGGCCTTGATGCCCTCTTCGAAGCCCTGCCCCCGGTCGCGGCTGGCCGAGGTGCCGGCTACTCCCTGGAGCACCAGGATCTCGCCCTTCTCGCCGATCGCCTTGGCCAACGCCTCGGCCGCCTGCTTGCCGCCTGCGACATTGTCGCTGCTCACCAGGCTGTTCACCTCGGCGCCGTTGACGCCACGGTCGGCGGCGACCACCGGCACCTTGGCATTGAGTACCGGCTTCACCGCCGCACCGGCAGCATCGGAGTCCACCGGGTTGATGATGACTGCCGAAGGTGTCTTGGTGACCGCATCGGACATCTGGTTGGCCTGGGTGGCGGCATCGTTCTGGGCGTCGACGACGTTCAGGGTCGCCCCGGCCTTCTTCGCCGCTTCCTGGGCACCGTCGCGGACATCGACGAAGAACGGGTTGTTCAAGGTCGACAGCGCGAGAGTGATGTTCTTCCCGTCCTTGCCTCCGGCGCTGGGGGACTCACGGTTGCAGGCGGTCATCGTGAGCGTCATCGAACCGATCAGGACAGAGACGGCGACGGTGCGGCGGGTGGTGAGCTTCATGGGGTTTTCTCCAGGGATTACTCGTCGTTGAGCGATAGGTGGGTGGTGCACTGTGCAGTGTGACCGGAGGGTGTGGGATCGTGCTGGGTTTTCCGGTCAACGTTTCTGACGGATGACATCGATCAGCACCGCCAGGGCGATGACTACTCCGATGACGACCTGCTGCCAGAAAGAGGTCACGTTGAGCAGGTTCAGTCCGTTACGGATCACGGCCAGGATCAGCGCGCCGACCAGCGTCCCGCTGGCTTTACCGGTGCCACCGGAGAGGCTGGCACCGCCGATGACGACGGCTGCGATCGCATCCAACTCGTATCCGGCGGCTGCCTGTGGCTGAGCAGAAGCCAACCGTCCGGCCAGGACAAGGCCGGCGAGACCGGCGAAGAGGCCCGAGAGGGCGTAGACGACGGCGGTCAGCCGGGCTACCGGGAGTCCGGCCAGACGCGCTGCTTCGGAGTTGCCACCCACCGCGAACAGGGAGAGCCCGAAGACAGTGCGGCGCAAGACGATCGAAGTGATGATCGCGGCGACGACCAGAATGATCACCGGAACCGGAACCGGGCCGAGGTTTCCCCCGAGCACTTTCACCGCGTCAGGCATCTCGATGGGCCGCCCACCTGAGATCACCAAGGTGAGACCTCTGGCGATGGACAACATGGCCAAAGTCGCGATGAAGGCCGGCAATTTCGCATAGGCCACCGCCAGACCGCAGATCGACCCGGCAAGCAGGCCGACCGCAGGACCGACGACCAGGGCCGTCCATCCCGGCCAGCCCGCAGAGGTGACTGCCCAGCCGGCAGTGATCGCGGAGAGCGCAGCCACCGAGCCGACCGACAGGTCGATTCCGGAGGTGATGATCACGAAGGTCAACCCGAAGGCCATGACGGCGACGACCGCCGCCTGCACACCTACGTTCAACAAGTTCTTCGTGGTCAGGAAGTCGGGGGTGGCGATGAACATCGCCACACAGACCGCAAAGAGGCCGACCAAGGCTCCGTTGTCAGACAGGAAGGCGCCGATGCGCGCCCACGGGGTGAGCGCCGCAGCCGAGGCCGCAGACTCTTTCGCCGGTGCGCCGGTGTCGGCGGTTGCGCTGGTCTCAGTAGACACGGGTGGACTCGACCTCCTTGACGGCCAGGGACATGACCGCGTCCTGCGTCGCCTCGTCAGCGGGCAGTTCGCCGACCAGACGGCCACGGGCCATGACGAGGACGCGGTCGCTCATGCTGATGACTTCGGGGAGCTCGCTCGAGGCGAGCAGGACAGCGCCACCGTTTGCGGTGACCTGGTTGATCAGTTCGTAGATCTCGACCTTGGCTCCGACGTCGACGCCTCGGGTCGGTTCGTCCAGGAGAAGCACCCGGGATCCGGCCATCAGCCACCGGCCGAAGACGACTTTCTGCTGGTTGCCTCCGGAGAGACTGACGACGGGTTGGCTCATCCCGGCGCGGCGCAGACGTAAGGAGTCGGCGATGCCATGGGCTCGTTGGGCCTGCCCGGACAGATCGGCGAGGGGGCCGCGTGCGCTGGAACGCAATGTGGCATATCCCAGGTTGTCGGTGATGGACGCGTTCAGGACGAGCCCGGAGGTCTTGCGGTCTTCGGGGACCAGGCCGACCCCGGCGCGGACAGCCGCGGCGACGTCATGGCGGGGCAGTGGCTGCCCTGCGACGGTGACGCTGCCGGAGTCGTATCGGTCGGCCCCGGCGATGGCGCGCAGGACCTCGGTACGCCCGGCGCCCATGAGTCCGGCGATGCCGACCACTTCACCGGCGCGCACGGTCAACGAGATGTCCTCGAAGAGGCCGACGCTGCTGAGTTCGGTGACCTCGAGCAGCGGGTCGCCGGGGGTAGCGGGGCGGCGGGGGTAGAGGGCGTCGATCTTGCGGCCGACCATGAGCCGGACCAGCTCGGCCTCGTCGGTGCTTCCGTCGACGGTGTCGACATAGGTGCCATCGCGGAGGACGGTGATCCGGTCGCCGATCTCGGCGATCTCGTCGAGATGGTGGCTGATGAAGACCATCGCCACTCCGGCCTGACGCAGCTCACGCACGATGTCGAACAGGATGTCGGTCTCTTTGCGGGTGAGCGCCGCGGTGGGCTCGTCCAGGACGAGGATGCGGGCGTTCTGGCTGAGTGCACGGGCGATCTCGACGAGCTGCTGCCGGGCGATGCCCAGGGTTCCGGCGGGGCGGTCCACGTCGATGTCCAGGCCGACCCGGTCGAGGGCGGCTCGGGCCAGACGGCGCATTTCCTTGCGGTCGATGAAGCCGCGGCTGCGCGGGGTACGTCCCAGGGTGATGTTCTCCGCGACGGAGAGCGTGGGCACCAGGTTGAGTTCCTGGTGGATGGTGGCGATGCCGAACTGTTCGGAGGTCGCCGTGTCGGGAATGCGCACGGTTTTTCCGTCGAGGAAGATTTCGCCCTCGCTGGGTTCGTGGACGCCGGCGATCATCTTGATCAGCGTCGACTTTCCGGCGCCGTTCTCGCCCAGGAGGACGTGGACCTCTCCAGCGCGGAGTTTCAGGTTCACGCCTTGGACTGCGCGGACGTGGCCGAAGGTCTTGCCGACGCCGCGTAACTCGAGTACGCAGTCGTTCACCGGTTGCCTCCTGCGGATTCTGCTTGGGCGATGTTCTTCTCCCCGCAGGAGGTCCGGGGGATGAGGTGCATGGGGACGACGACCGAGTCGACGGCATGACCGTCGGCTTGGGCCTGGAGGAGTTCGACGGCGACCTCGCCGAGTCGGCTGACGTCCTGGGCGATGACGGTGATCGCCGGGTCGACCAGGGAGAACCAGGGGATGTCGTCGACGCAGGCCAAGGCCATGTCGTCGCCGATGCTGATGCCCTCTTGCCGGAGCACCATGATGGCACCCAGGCCCATGAGGTTGTCGGCTGCGACGATGGCGTCGAGGTCTCCGCAGGAGAGGAGCTGTTCGGTGGCGGCCAGGCCGCTCTCGAGCTGGAAGTCGCCTTCGGCGATCCGGTTCGCGGGTAGTTCGATGCCGTGTTCGGCGAGTCGGCCGCGCAGGGCTTCGAGACGTTCTCGACCGGTGGAGGTGGTCTGAGGCCCGGCGACGACACCGATGCGGCGCCGCCCCAGGGCGACGACGTGGTCGACCAGTGCGGTCATCCCGCCGTGGTTGTCGCTGGTGACCGTGGGGACGCCGGGGATGCCGGGGTCGCGGTCGACCAGGACGGTGGGGACGGCTGCTGCGGTGCGGACGAGAGTTTCGCTGGCCGGCCCTTGGGGGACGGCGATGATGCCGTCGACGTGGTGTCCGGTGAGGACGTTGAGATAGCGGTCCTGTTGGCTGGTCTGCTCGTCGGCGCTGCCCATCATGACGGCGAGCCCGCGTTGGGCGGCGGCCTTGTCGACGTGGTAGGCGAGGTCGGTGAAGAAGGGGTTGCGGATATCGGGGACGAGGAGGCCGACTGCGCGGGTGCGTTGGGTGCGTAGACCGCGGGCGAGATTGTTGACCTGGTAGTCGAGTTTCCGTGCTGCTTCGATGACGCGTTCACGGGTGTCGGTCGATACAGGGCCGGAGTGGGTGAGGGCTCGGGACGCGGTGGCCGAGGAAACACCGGCTTCGCGGGCGACATCGCGGAGTGTGGCCATGTGCTGCACCTCCTTGTGCATGGGGCTCCGGGCTGGACGCGGTGGGCTGCCTTTTCCCGCACGTCAGGGGCATGCTGCGGAGGGCAGTCGAGGTGGAATCGTTTCCACTGAAATCGATTCCACATCTTGCCGGGCGGCGACAGCCACCGTCAAGGGACCTTTGGTGCGGTGTAGGTCACACACCTGGGCGTCCGACTGGATCCTCCCCGGTAGTTTGCCTGAAGTCTTTACTGACCGTTGGCACTACGGCTAATTCGGCGAGCGATGCGCAAAGCTATCTCACGATCTTGAGCGAAAATGTACGACAGCCCTTTCGTGATGTCGGCCCCTTGCGACGGCCGGGCCACCAGCACCTGCCCCTCTCCGGGGAAGAGGGTGACGAAGACCCAGTCCTGCGCCAGGGAGTCGTCCGGATCTGTCCGCCCCCAGATCATGCCCTCCGCGGGTGCTGCCGTCAGATCCGGTGACACCGTCGTGACCGCAGCGCCCGAACGCAGCATGGCTTCGATCGCCGCCAGCGCGCGCGTCGGTATCCCCTCGATGGTCGGCATCGACAGGTAGGCATCGGCGTAGTCGCCGACGGCACACACCCGATGATGCAACTCCAGAGCCAGGTCCAGGGCTTCTCCCACTGTCACCGTTCGCGGGGTGTACAGCTTCGCAGCTACTTCGTAGGCACTCAGTTCTTCGTCGGCCCGCCGTAACTCCGGACGATCCGCCAGCTGATCCAGGCCGGACATACTCTCCCGCTCGTAGAACGGACCGCTGAGCCAGTTCGCACCGCAGGTGATCGCCGCCCATTCGTCCACGGCCGTCGACACCCCGGAAACCAGTACTTGCGGGCGCCCGGCCGCTGCCCGGAGCCGCAGCAGCTGAGGCATCCGATCGCGATATTCCAGTGGGGTGGCGCTGTCGTAGACCAAGACGTCCGGAGCCAGCTCGCGAACGATCTCCTCCTCGGAAAGGGACTCTGTCAGAGCCAACTCGGGTACTGCTCCTACTTGGTCGGCCGGTACGACGAGGTCACGCCGCGACTCGGCTCCAGCGTCATGGCCTTCGGGGAAGGTCTCCCCGCCCCCGGCTTCGTCGGTCATTCCGTCCTCGACCAGGGCGGACAGCCCTGACAGAGACACCCTGATCTGTCGGTCGCGCAGTCGTTGCACCGCCGCATGGGCTGTCGTCAGGTCGAAATCGGGGTAGCCGATGTCGAAGCGTACGAAGGAACCTGTCGGCATCACGTCCAGGATGTCGTCGTAGAAGCCCTCTGTGGTCGGACGTAGCGGCAGATTGAACGTCAACGCCGGGATCTCGTGACCGGTGGTGCTGGCCTGGCTGATGACCTGAGCCAGGTGGCGCATCCGTGCCTCGAAAAGCGGCTCCAGCTCTGGGGAAGTCAGGATCTCGGCCCGGAACAACCTCGTCTCCTGAGCTGAGCAGGCTGCCGGGTGGCCGATCAGCCAAGCGACCACGTCGCGGCTCATCGCACGCACGATGGGGCGTAGATCACTCGCTGTCGGGTTCTTCCGGAACTCCTCGATCAGTTCCTCGGGAGAGCGCGAGGGAAGGGTGTAGGCGGCTGGCCCGGCATGTTTGACCGGAGGGTGCCGTACACGTTCGAGCCAGCGGAGTCGGGCCATCGTCCCTCCCCTTCGGGTCTTTCCTCTCCTCTTCGACTGTAAGGCGTGAACTGTCTTGATGCGCAGGGAAATATATGAATTTCACGGTACGGATCGACCACATCCGGGGAGTCCGGAAGATCACGAGGCCGCTCCGCAGGTACCGTCGGCAGTCGTCTTGTCCAGGTGAGCCAAGAAAAGCGTCACCCCCAGCAGATCCGCCACCCCGCCCGGCGAGAGACCCTCCGCGATCAACTCGTCGTCGAAAGTACGCATCGCGGCCTCGTGGCCAGGAGCCAGCGTGCCGCCGGATGCCAGCAGGCCCCT
Organism: Austwickia chelonae; assembly: GCF_003391095.1. NCBI lineage: Bacteria > Bacillati > Actinomycetota > Actinomycetes > Micrococcales > Dermatophilaceae > Austwickia > Austwickia chelonae. The sequence goes on from NZ_CP031447.1 coordinate 366,391, forward strand.
GGCCCGGTTCTGCACCAGCTCCACTGCGGCAGGGCCACCCCGCGCCACCAGATTGGTGTCCTCGTTGTGCGCCATCAACTCCAGCAGGGCTTGCCCGGCTGCCGCAGCCCGGTCGCCAGAGACCGCCCAGACCTGTTCGTACGCCGGTAGCGCATGCACACGCACCGTCACGAAACCACTCGCGGCCTCTCCCCGGGCCCCGGCCATTCCGTAGGCAGCCCGAGCCGTCAACCCATGTGTGGGGCAGGTCACGTCCGGGAGGTCGGCCAGGGTCGGGGCAGCTGTCGCCGACACCAGGGAACACACCGTATCTACGTCGACCGGGTGACCGGCCGCCTTCAACCAGCCGACCGCGGCGCACAGCAACCCGAAGGCGAAGATCGCACCCCGGTGGGTGTTCACCCCGCCGGTGACCTCCGCCATCCGGGCTTCGGCGCTCAGCCCTGCTGTACGGAGCCGAGGCAGCGCGTCAGGCAGCTCGCCTCCGGCGCGGGCCTGGTCGGTGCCGATCTGCTCGCACAGGGCCAGCCCCGGCACGGTCGCTGCCGCGCTGGCCTCGAACATCGGGACATCCATGTCGTGATGCGCACCGGTGTTACGCAGATCGACCAATCCTGGTTTCGGCGTGTGGTGCACCTCGGCCAGCAGACAGTCGTAGGCCAGCAGCGCCGCGGGAGAGACCTCGCCCAGCTCCCAACGGCCGACCAGCCGACGGGCAGCCGCCAATACCTGAGGCAGCGGATGTCGTGGTGATCGCGCGCATTCGGCTGATGGGCGCCCGCAGACCAGGCACTGTCGAGGAGGGACACCCCGGTCGGACCGGGAGAGCGGTATCGGGGCCGCCACATCGGGGGAGAGCACACCTGTTCGAGCGCCGACCGCCGGGGCGTCTGCGGAGGTGACCACGACGTCCAGATCCCACAGCCGTCCTACCGGATGGCTGTCCTCCAGCGCAGTGACAACAGCTTTGACCCGTGGGCCCGGGGCCTGAAGCGCCCACAGTGCCTCCGGCCCGGTCCGAGCCACCGGCGAGAGCACACGGTCGTGGACCGGCCACCCCTGATCAGCGCAGAGACGCTCCACGGCCCGGACGGCCTCGTCGAACACCGGCCCGACCCACGGCAGGGTCTTCACCGGCCCGGGAACCACCACCGACAACGAGAGCACACAGCCCGACGGCCGTTCTCCTGCAGGCAAGAGGACCTCCGCGGCCTGGTGCGCTCCGCGCAGGGAGCACACCACGGAGAGCAACCGGGACTGGTTGGCCGCCCGGGCGTCCCGGGCGGCCAACATCTCGGCCAGGTCGATCTCCTCGTACGGTCCGGCAGCCCTCACCGGCGTGTCAAGGCGTGCACCTGCCGGACCACGTCGATCACCGAGCCGTCCCGGTAACGGATCAGCCCGACGACCTTCTCGTCGAACTCGATCGGCCGGGGTTCACCGGTGATCGACAGGGAACGTTCGTGCAGTTCCTCGATCGTGTACACCGGGAGTCTGGCTGCACGCAGCCGCTCGGCGACCTCGGGACGGGCCGGATTGACCGCGATGCCGTGGTCGGTCACCAGGACTCCTACATTCGCCCCGGGAGTGACGACGGTGGTGACTCGCCGGACGACCGTGGGGATCCGTGAACGGATCAGCGGGGCCACGATGATCGACAGGTGTGAACCGGCGGCGGTGTCGCTGTGTCCGCCGGAAGCGCCCATCATCAGTCCGTCCGAACCGGTGATCACGTTGACATTGAAGTCGAGGTCGATCTCCAGGGCGGAGAGGATGACGACGTCCATCTCATCGACCGAGGCGCCCTTGGAGGTCAAGGAGGCGTACTGGTTCGTGGAGATCTCGTGGTGCATCGGGTTCTCTCGCAGGGAACGCGCCGCCTCGGAGTCGAAGCTCTGTGTGTCCAGGATCGCCCGGATCAGCCCCTTCTCGTGCAGGTCGACCATGGCACCGGTGATCCCGCCCAGGGCAAAACCTGCCGTGATCCCCTTGCGGCGCATCTTCGCCTCCAGGAAGCGGGCAGTGGCGGTGGCCGACCCACCGGACCCGGTCTGGATGGAGAAGCCGTCGTTGAAGAAGCCGCTGTGTTCGATGACATCGGCGCTCATCCGGCTGATCAGCAGCTCGCGAGGGTTGGAAGTGATCCGGGCTGCACCCACCGAGATCTTGCCCGGATCGCCGACCTCGTCGACCTGCACGACCAGATCGACCTGGTCCTGATGGATCGATGCGGGCAGGTGCGGGTACTCGACGATCTCCTCGGTGAGGAGCACCACCTGGTCGGCGTACCGGGCGTCGACCATGGCATAGCCGAGGCTGCCGCAGGAGCTGTGCCCGGAGATGCCATTGGCATTGCCCATCGAGTCGCATTGGCTGACCCCGAGGAAGGCCACGTCGATGTGCAGCTCCCCGGACTGGATGAGATTGACCCGTCCGCCGTGGGAGTGGATATGGATCGGTTCGTCCAGCAGTCCGCCGGAGATCTCCCGGGCCAGCTGCCCCCGCATCCCGGAGGTGTAGATCCGGCTGATGACCCCGGCGCGGATGAATTCGACCAGTCCGGCATGACAGTTGTTCAACGAGCTGGAGGCCAGGGTCAGATGACGCAGTCCCAGTTCGGCGAGGGCGCGTACGACCTGGAGGATGGTCTTGTCGCCCTCTCGGAAATGGTGGTGGAAGGAGATTGTCATGCCGTTCTCCAGCCCGGTCCTACGGATGGCCTCCGGCAGCGACTCGACGAGTTTCCGGGTGCGTTTGGCCTTCGCGTCGGACAAGTGCGGGGCCAGGGCGTCGAAGGTGGTGAAGGGGCGAAGTCCCTGCAAGAAGGGGGTCTCCCGGCCGGTCACCCGGGCCAGATTGTCCGCATAGGAGTCGACGGTGTGGATGTTGTCGTTCATGATCTCTCAGGCCCCTTCTTGCTGCCGTACACCTGACGCATCGGCGTACTGCACGGTTCTGCGCGCGGCTGCCACGATCGGGGCGTCGACCATTTTGCCGTTCAGGGAGACGACGCCCAGCCCTTGAGCCTCGGCGCGGGCAGCGGCCTCGATGACGAGGCGGGCGTGGTCGAGCTCCCGTTGGGTGGGGGCGTACGCATTGTGCAGCAGGTCGATCTGCCGCGGGTTGATCAGGGATTTTCCGTCGAAACCGAGCCGTTTGATCAGCTCTACTTCGGCGAGGAAACCCTGTTCGTCGGACAGGTCCGACCAGACGACGTCGTAGGCGCCGATACCGGCCACCCGGGCGGCGTGCAGCACTGCGCAACGGGCGTAGAACAGTTCGGTGCCGTCACCCCGGGTCGTCTGCATGTCGATGACGTAGTCGAAACCGGCCAGAGCGATGGAGTCCATCCGGGGGCTGGCGGTGGCGATGGAGACGGCATTGACCACACCGGAAGCCGATTCGATGGCCGCCATCAGTCTGGTCGACCCCACAGGGCGTCCGCAGTCGGCTTCGATGGCAGCGACCCGCTCCTCCAGTTCGACGATGTCCTGGGCGCATTCGGTCTTGGGCAGACGCACGATCTTTGCCCCGGCCCGGACGACGGCTTCCAGGTCGAGCAGCCCGTACGGGGTGTCCAAGGGGTTGATCCGGACCACGGTCTCCATCGCCCGGTAGACCGGATGGCTGAGCGAGTGGAAGACCATCAGCCGGGCGGAGTCCTTCTCCCGCAGCGCGACCCCGTCCTCCAGGTCGAACATGATCGCGTCGGGGGCGAAGACATAGGCTGTGGAGAGCATCGCGGCATTACTGCCAGGGATGAACAGCATGGACCGGTGGGGCTTGTCGGTGCGGATCGTGCGACGTCCTGAGTGGGGGGCCGTTCCTGCGGTGTAGGCGTGATGCTCACCGTGATGGCCCGAGGCGTTCACAGCCGACTCCAATCGACGTTCTCCGGGGCGCCGGAGCCGCGCAGACACGCTGCCTGGACCCGGGCTCGGATGGTGCAGTCCAGGGCGCCCTTGTCCTCGACGACGATGCGTCCGGACTCCACCCCCAGACGGGTGAGCGTGTCATCCACCACTTCTCGGATCGCGTCACCGAACTGGGCCATCACATTGGAGATCACCAGTACTTCGAGGGTGGCCTCGGTGTCCTCTCCAACCGGGGCCACCCGGACGATCACGTCGCTGGACTCCAAGGTCCCGGCGACGGCCTCGCGGTCGATGCGCATCGTTCCTCTCCTGCCTGACTGCATGGGTGACGGTGTGTACTGGGACTGGTCGACATGATGTCCACGGGCGGAGCGCCCGGTGGTCTCCTGGTCGTTCAGCCGACTCCTTGCCGGTCGAAGGCGCGGGCCAGCGCGGCCAGCGCGGTCTCGTGGACTTCGGCCCGTCCGGCGGTGCGGTTGGTGATCTCGGTGGCCCGGTCACGGTCGGCCGGGGTGCCGTAGCGCTCCACGATGAAGGCGTAGGTGGTCGGCGGGACGAGGTCGTGCAGCCCGTCCAGATCGCCGTTGATGATGCGGCGGCGCACCTCGGTGGCAGAGATGGCGTCACCGTCGTGGGCGCAGCGCGGGATCTCGACGACCTCGACCGGGGGGTGGTCGTCCTTCTCGCGTTCCAACCAGTAGTGCATGTCGGTGTTGTACCGCCGCGTGACCTGGCAGAAGGGCTCGGTGCCGACGTAACGGTGGGTGATACCCAGGGCTGGTGCGATGTGTTCGCGGAAGATCCGCAGGTCCACGGCGGTTGCGGCCATGTCGATGATGCCGCTGTCCTTGATGAAGTACGTCGGGAAGGTGGTCTTGCTGACGATGTATTGCGAGCCGGGGTGGACGTGGATGCGGTCGCGTTCGGGGAGGAGCGCAACTCCGGCGCGGACGAGAGCGAGCCGGTGGCGATAGGAGAAGAAGCTGGCGTCCTCACTGACGACGAAGACGTGGAGGTAGTCGCAGTCGGCGGCGGCCTGTTGCAGGAGGTACTGGTGCCCCAGGGTGAAGGGGTTGCAGTTGACCACGCAGGCGCCGACGCGGGGCTGCTCCCGTCGGTAGAAGCTGAGCTCCTCGGTCCATTTGCTGATCCCGAAGGGGGAGTTCTCCATCAGGACGACGGTGTCGGGGACCCGCACGATGGTGTGGAAACCGCAGCCGAGAAAGGCCTGTTCGTTGGCCGGTTTCGTGTAGAGGAACAGATGGCTGATCCCGCGGTCCAGTGCGGTGTACGTCAGCTCGGTGACCAAGTGCTCCAGGACTCCGATGCTGTGGTACCGCTCACGGACGGCCACACATTTGATGACATTTCCGGAGATGCCGCCGCAGGCGATGAGCTCGCCGTGGCTGTGGGCGACGCAGAAGATGTCGACGCTGGGATCGTGGTCCAGGCCTCTGTCGGCCAGAAGATCCCGGATGTGCGCCATCGCGCCCGGCTGCAGTGTCGGTACGACAGTGTCATAGGTGATGTCGTCGAGGTCCGTCTCGTCCACGGAAGCGCTTCTTCGGCGTTGGTCTCGTCAGCGGGGATGCGGCGGCCCGGGGTCGCCGTGTTGTACACCCGTAATGAGGGGTGTCTGGCTACTCCATGTTCTCAGCCTAGGCCGCAGTGGCGCCCGGCGGGCGGGGTTTAGCTCTGCCGGGCGTGGCTACCACCGAAGGCCGCCTCAAGGCGATGGCATGAACTGACTTGGTGAATGAGGAAACTGCCGAGAAATCCAATGCTCATCGCGATGAGGACGCCGGCGCCGGAACGCGCGAGATGTCCTTCTGGGTCGCCGAACCACGGCAGGAGGAATCCCAACACGGGCAGTGTTGGATTCGTCACCAGCCCCCAGCCCACCGTTGTTCCCAGTGCCATCAGTACCAGTGGGACCAGGCGGTTCCGGTGGGGCATCTCCTCCGGAGCGGTAGCGTCGGGATACTGGCCTTGTCGTTGGGCGAAGTCGGCGAGAAATACTCCGATCCAGGCAGCCAGCGGTACTCCCAGAGCGAGGAGAAAAGCTTGGAAGACGGTCAGGAAACCGGGCGCGAACCAGACCATGTAGGCGGAACCGGCCATCATCAGCGCCCCGTCCACGGCGACGGCCTGCCACCTCTTCAGTGGCAGACCCAGGTTGAGCAGGGTCAGTCCCGAGGAATAGATGTCCAGGATCGCCCCGGAGAGCAGGCCGAGCAGAGCTACCATCGCGAAAGGCAGGACGTACCAGGTGGGGAGAGCCCCGGTGAGTGCTCCGATCGGGTCGGAGGCGATGTGTCCGGCGAGTTGTCTGTCGGAGGCACTCAGAAAAAGTCCGGTCATCACCAACGCCAGGATCGGTAATGATCCTCCGAAGACGGTCACGGAGACCACTTTCTTCCCGGAGACCCGACGGGGAAGATAGCGGGAATAGTCTGCCGCGCAGCTAGCCCAGCTCAGGCCGAAACTGGTGAGGCAGAAGACGAACAGGCCGACCATGGCACTGACGGACGCCTCAGGGCGCTCCAGCACGACCTCGGGGTGGATGTGGTCGGCGACGAGGAACAGGTAGCCGATGGTCAGGACGCCGGTGGCCCAGGTGAGACCGGACTGTATTCGCATGATCGAGGGGAACCCGCGTATCCCTGAGGCCATCACGATGATCACCATCGTGACGAAGGTTGCCGCCATGGCGAGGGAGCCGTCGCCGGCGCCGATCCGTCGGGCCACAGTGCGGGCCATGAGCGTTCCGATGGAGATCAGGACGATCTCCCAGCCGATCAGCGAGAGGTAGGCCACTGCGGTGGGGACCAGGTTTCCCCAGGGGCCGAAGGCCGATCGGGAGAGGGTCATCGTCGGGGCCGAGCCGCGTTGTCCGGCCAGGGAGATCATCCCGACCAGGAGGAAGGAAGCGAGTACTCCGAGGAAGATGGCCAGAACGGATTGCCGCAGCGAACCACCGAAGGCGGACAGCCAGGCTCCGTAGCTCAACCCCAGGACGGAGGCATTCGCTGCGAACCAGGGGAAGAAGAGGTCGCCTGCGCGACCGTACCTTTCGTCCTCGGCGATCACATTGATGCCATTGCGCTCCACCCCGGACCGGGCGTTGCCGTTGGACGTCACCGCACTCCCTTTCGTCCAGGAACCGTCAGGAAGGCGTCCGATGTGACCGGAGAGAATTTTTCCCGAGGCTCAGGCCGAGGAGAGGTCTTCTCTCTCTACTGTGCCCGAGGGAATGCTGCACGGGAACGGGGCACGCAGAAGCTGAGGTGAAGTCTTTGCGCGACCTTTTGCGATGAGGGGTGCGCCTTGCCCATCGATCGGTGGACTTCGACGGGCAGCGCAGGGTTTCTCCTTGACATATGCGTGCACATGGGGCAAACGTGACCAACAAGTGGAGTTGAATGCTACTGAAGTCCAACGCATTCGAAAATTTTTAGTGTGTGACGCCTTGGTCGGACGCCGTCGCACGAGACCTATTTCTGCCATGCGTGGACTTCGGAGGAACGGAGTGTGATGAATATCAGACCACGACGGCTTGTCGTCGCCGGAAGCGTCATCGTTGACGTCATCATGCCGGTATCCCAGCTGCCTTCCCGAGGCGGTGACGTCATGGCTCGTAGTGCGACCGCCCAAGCCGGTGGTGGTTTCAACGTCCTGGCGGCTGCGGCGAGGCTCGGCCTGCCTGGGGCTCTGGCTGGTCGGATCGGCACCGGACCTTTCGCCGGAATCGTCGCTGCAGCGCTGATCGAGGAAGGGACTGCTGAACTGATCCCCCGAGTCGTCGGCGAGCAAGGTTTCTGTGTGGGGATGGTCGAGCCTGACGGTGAGCGCACCTTCGTCACCTCTGCCGGGGTCGAATCGGAACTGACTCGCGAGGAGCTCTCGCTGGTCCCCGTTCGTTCGGACGATGTGGTCTTCGTCTCCGGGTACGACCTGACCTACCCGGGTTCAGGTCCGGCCCTGGCGACTTGGCTCGCCGAAGACGTCGGCGATGACGCCTTGGTGGTCATCGACCCCGGGCCTTTGGTCGCGGAGATTCCTGAGGATGTGGCAGATGCTGCTTTCCGACGAGCGGACGTGCTCTCGCTGAACACCCGTGAGTTCTCCTTGCTCAGTGGAGAACTCTCCCCCGTCGTGGATCCCCATGACATCCGTCGCTCAGCGGCTGTGCTCGACCTGGTCCGCCCCGATGGTTTCCTTCTTCTGCGGGACGGGGCTCGCGGCAGTCATCTGATCCGTCCTGACCGGGAAAGTCTTCACTTCCCTGCGCCGGTGATCTCGGATGTGGTGGATACGACCGGGGCTGGGGACGCCTACACAGGAGCCTTTCTCGCTGAGATCGCGAGAGGGGAGAGCCTGGAGGGTGCGGCCCGGGTGGCGACGGTGGCTGCGGCGCTGTCGGTGCGTCAGCCGATCTCGGCGGCTGGGCCGACCAGGGAGGCATTGGAGGAGGTGCTTGCCGCCTGAATCGTGCCTGCTCTGCTCCTCAGCAGCCTCCGCTGCTCGGGCCGGGGCTGATGCTGCTGAACTTCTCGCCCAGGGCGATGTCGATCGTGTCATCGCTGCGGTTGTCCTGGACTTTCACCGCGCCGACGACCCTGCTGACCAGGAAATCCGCTTTGGCTTCCCCGGAAGCTCCGAAGCGGATCTCTGCGGATTCCTCGACCTTCTTGTTCGACGGGTCGTTGGAGACCTTACCCACCGAGAAGCCCTGGTCCTTCAAGATTTTCGCTGCTGTCCCGGCTAATCCTGGGCGTTTTGTCGCGTTGAAGACGTTGACCGTGACCTTCTTCGGCGTCATCGGGGTACAGGACGGTGAGGAAGGTGGCGCAGAAGGCGGCGCAGGTGAGCCCGATGGCTGGGCGGGTTCGGTGGCCTTCGAGGTCGGGGCTGCGGGCTGGGCCACGCTCTGCGAGGGGAACCATCCGTGGATGTAGGAGAACGCGGTGAGGAAGGCGATGAGGAGAACAGACCCCAGTGCAGCCAGAGCGATGATCGAACGGCGGCGCTGGCTAGTGGATGCGCTCGGATATCCACGTCCGTCGAGGTCGGTCACGATCTCCTCCTAGTTCCCCCCCTGAATCAATCCTGCCCCGGTGCAGATCTCCATCCTCGCCCATCGTCATTCCTCGGCGTGCCGGAGACCGGCGGACGCTCTCCGGGCGGGGAGCGTTGGTCGTTGCCGAAGGTCGTCAGGAAACGGAACAGGGGTGGCGACGCTTCACTGCGTAGGGTTCGCCGCGAACGAGGGGTGCGGTCGCGCGCAGCGAGAGGTGCCGGTGAGCCAGCTGCTATCCGTAGGGAGCCGTGGGGCTCGTCGCCGGTGCAACAGGGGCCGAGGTTCCTGTGCGGCCACCGTTTCTTCGAGAGAAAAAAGGTGTGTCTCACTGGGCTTCGACTTCTCTCACCGACATCTAGGACGAATTTCCTACGCGGTACGTGCCCGGATTCGGCAACGATTAGTCACGATTTCGTGAACGGAATGCTGCAGGGGCTGTCTGGCCACACCTTCTCCGAAGGAGATCTTACCGTCGGGTAAGACATTGACCAATTCTTCGATTTTCCCGTCGAGGAACACTTCTCATCCCTGGAAAAGTGGAAGGGGCGCCCAGGTGGCCGATGGGTCACGTATGAGCGAGCTGACCCCTCCTGCCCGCGATGTCCTGGCCGTCACCGTGGGCACCGGCGGCGTCCGGGCCAGACGTACTGGGACGACCGACGCCGCGGACTCCTTCGTCGAGGTCCCTGACGCCGCGGTCGACCCCGGAGATCTTTCTGACGCGGCTGCGCTCGTCGCTGCTGTCGCCGTCCTCACCGAGCGGGGTGGCCGGCCTCCGGAAGCAGTGACCTGGGCGGTGCACCCGGGCTGGCGTGGCGGGCCGACCCTCGACCTTCTCGCCGCCTTGCACGCCGTGGGCGCCCAGCGGACGGTCGTCGTCGACGAGAGTTATGCCGCCCACGTCGGGGCTTTCGGTGGTGTGCTGCCCGGTATCTGCCTCAACCTCGGTCCCACGGCTTCCGCGCTCGTCACGGATCTTGGCGACCGCTGGCATCTCCTTGACGGGTGGCCGGTTCCCTTGGGCGGGAGAGGATCCGGGGCGTGGATCGGTGCACAGGGATTGGCCGCAGCGTTATGTCACCGCGACGGAGTGCCCGACGGTTCGGAACGGCTGCTCGCGGCAGCCCGCGTGGAGTTCGGCGACGAGCGTGACTGGTCGAGGCTGCTCGCCGAGCACGGAGACCTCGCGCTCACCCGTTTCGCGCCGGTGGTCTGTGAGGTGGCCGCTGATGACGCGCTTGCCCGGGCCATCGTGACTGCTGCCGGTGAGCATCTCGCTGACCTGGTGGAGTCGGCGCGGACAGTTCTGCCTGACGGTCCGGTGGTGGCGGTAGGCGGCTTGCTGTACCTCGACGGGGTGCGGGTGGCCTTGGCCTCTGCGTTGGGTCGACGACGATTCTTCGTCATGCCGGCGCTCGGCGGCGCATTGGAGGGGGCCCGCCTGGTCGGGGAGCATCTGCTTGCCGGGGGTGTCCTGCCGCATCGTCCGCCCTATGTGGTGCTTGACGCGCAGGGGGAGTTGTCTTCTTGACCGGGGGAAGACGCGCCCTGGAAAAGCCAAGGGCTCCGGATCGCGGACGATCTCGGAGCCCTGAGACTGGCGGAGGATGCGGGATTTGAACCCGCGAGGGGTTTCATCCCCAACACGATTTCCAATCGTGCGCACTAGGCCACTATGCGAATCCTCCGTGGACGAGCGTACCCGACAGCTCCGCAGGAACCCAATCCGGCTGCCTGAAGTCAGGATCGCAGCTCATCGCCACCGACTCCCGATGCTGCCGAGCAGGGCAGGAAGATGTGCCGGCAACCGGGATTCGAATCGAGCGGTCCGCTGGACTACAGTGGAACCCGGCCCCCCGCGTGGTGGTACCTCACCGAACTCCCCCAGGGCAGGAATGCAGCAAGGGTAAGTGAGCTCTTCCAGGTACGCGGGGGGTCCTTTCGTACCCCGGGGCTTGCTCCGCTCTGCTGCCGGGCAAGGACGTCCAGCGTGGCGAAGGGCCCGCCCCAGGAGGACAGGCCCTTCGATCGACGTGCCGGTGTCGCACACCGGTTGGTTCACATCACCAGCGACAGCACCATCACGACGGCCAAACCGGATACCGAAATGATCGTCTCCATCAACGACCAGGTCTTGATGTTCTGCCCCACGTCCAGGCCGAAGTACTCCTTGACCAACCAGAAACCGGCGTCGTTGACGTGGCTGAAGAAGACCGAACCCGCACCGATCGCGAGAACCAGCAGAGCGGTCTCATTGCCGGTCATCGACGCAGCGACCGGAGCCATCACGCCGGCTGCGGTGATCGTCGCGACGGTAGCCGAACCGGTGGCCAGGCGGATGAAGACCGCCACGACCCAGGCCAGCAGGAGAGGGGAGAAGCTCGACCCCTGGATCCACTGCGCGAGCATCGTGCCGATCCCGGTGTCCACCAGGACCTGCTTGAAGCCGCCACCGGCGGCCACGATCAACAGGATCCCAGCGATCGGGCCGAGCGAGTCACCGATCGTCTTGCCCAGGGCGCTGCCGTTCATGCCCGAGCCGCGGCCCAGGGTCCACATCGAGACCAGCACCGTCAGCAGCAGGGCGATCAACGGGGCGCCCACGAAGTCCAGCGCCTGCCGGGTCACATCGCCCTTCGGGAGGAAGATGTCCGCCAACGACTTGCCCATCATCAGGACGACCGGGAGGAGCACGGTGATCAAGGTCGCCGCGAAGCCGGGGCGACGGACCTCCTTCGTGCCTTCTTCGCCCTCGGCGGGCTGACCGGACGGGCCGAGAAAGAGATCCGGGGCGCCCACCGGGACCCACTTCGCGGCGAAGGTCGCGAACAGCGGTCCGGACAGTGCGATCACCGGGAGGGAGACCAGGACACCCAGACCCAGGGTCAACCCCAGATTGGCTTTGAGTGCGTCCACGGCGACCAAAGGCCCCGGGTGCGGCGGCACGAAACCATGCATCGCAGAGAGGCCGGCCAATGCGGGGATCCCGATCTTCATCAGGGGTAGGCCGGACCGACGAGTCACCAGGAGGATCACCGGGATCAGCAGCACCAGACCGATCTCGAAGAACATGGGCAGGCCGATCACCGCGCCCACCAGGCCCATCGCCCAGGGCAGGGCTGCCGGGCTGGCCCGATCGATGATCGTGTCCACCAACTGGTCGGCGCCGCCGGAATCGGCGAGCAGCTTGCCGATCATGGCGCCCAGCGCGATCAGCAGCCCCACGCCGGCGACGGTCGAGCCGACACCTTTCGTGAAGCTGTCGGTGGTGGCCTGCATCGAGAGCCCGCCGATCAGGCCCACCAGAAGCGAACCGAGGGTCAGGCTGAGGAAGGGGTGCAGCTTGTATTTCGTGATCAAGACGACGAGGAGGGCGATGCCGATGAGAGCGGCGGCCACGAGTTGACCGGCTGGCGCCGTCACCTTCGCGGCATCAGCCGCGATGACGGTGAAGGATGACATGTCCGATTGCTCCTGAACTGGCTAAGGGAGGGGAGGAAGTGGTGGAGAGGGACGACACTCAGTGGTGCGTCGGCACCCGGACCGCGGCATCGGCGGCGGCGACGAGGTCGTCCACGTTCAGTGCCAGGTCGAGGGTGACGCCGTGTTCGTCGGCCGACAGGTGTTCCAAGGTCGCGTACTGCGAGTCGACGAGGGAAGCGGGCATGAAGTGGTCGGTGCGGGTGCACACGCGTTCGGTGACCACCTCGGCGTCCCCGGCCAGATGGACCAGGACGATCCCGGGGGCCTGGGCACGCAACATGTCGCGGTAGATGCGTTTGAGCGCGGAACAGGTGACAACTGCTCCGGTCTGGTGGTGTTCGGACAACCAGATGCCGATCGCGGCGAGCCAGGGCGCGCGGTCGGTGTCGTCAAGGGCATGTCCGGCGGCCATCTTGTCGATATTCGCCTGGGGATGGAATTCGTCGGCGTCGGCGAAGGGAACGGAGAGTTTTTCGGCCAGGGCCTGGCCGACGGTGCTCTTACCGGATCCGCACACACCCATGACGACGACGAGTGGGGCGTCGTTGCCCATATGGCCTCCTTGGTCAACCTTGACCGCTAGCGCGCTGTCGATGCCCCCTGAGGATGCGTCAAAAGTATGATCTTTGACAACTATGTGTCTCAATCAGATGTTGGCAAGTGGCCGTTATGCTTCCTGCCATGCTCCCCGTCAAGCCTCCGGGCGCCGGTGTCGGCTTGCACGAGTGGGTGCTCGGACATCTAGGTGCGGCAGTCGTATCCGGTGAGATCCCGGAAGGGACGATCCTGCGGATCGAAGAGCTCGAGGTGCGCTACGAGGTGTCTCGCACTGTGGCTCGTGAAGCCGTCAAAGTACTCGAATCGATGTCGCTGCTCGAGAGCCGCAGACGGGTAGGGATCCGTGTGCTGCCACGCGCGCGGTGGAATGTCTACGACCCACGTCTCATCCGATGGCGGTTGGAAAGCCCCGGGCGGATGGACCAGCTGATGTCGATCAGCCAGTTGCGCCGCGGACTCGAGCCGCTGGCCGCCAGGCTCGCAGCACTTCAGGCCACCGAGGAACAGGCTCGGGCCCTGTCGTCGGCGGCTGCCGGGATGGCGATGACCGCTCGCATCCCCGACCTGCTGGCCTATCTCGAATACGACATCGTCTTCCACGAGACCCTGCTCCAGGCGTCCGGCAACGAGATGCTCGTGGCCTTGGCACCTGTCGTCCGTGAGGTGCTCACCGGACGTACGCACCACCACTTGATGCCTGAGCAACCTGAGGCCGACGCCGTCCATCTCCACGGCCGTGTTGCCGCCGCCGTCGCCACCGGTGACGCGAACACCGCTGAGATCGCTATGCGCACCATCGTGGACGAAGCACTCGGCGCGATGATGGAGATCGCCGCGGTGGAGAGCGCGCGGAATGACGGGGCCGACCCCGGATAGATGTCCTCACGCGACCTGCCCGGGACGAGGAGTGCTATTCATCCGTCGTGTTCGTGAGGTCGTCAGAAGAGGAAGGTTCCTCTCATGTGATCCTGGACGAGTGGTGGAAACGACGTCGGGCGACCCTGGCCGTGAACTGATCCTGGTCGTCGACGACGATGCGACCGTGCGGGAGGTCGTCGTCGGTTACCTGCGCGCTGCGGGCTTCGACACCTGTGAAGCCGTCGACGGCCCGAATGCGTTGGAAAAGGTCAGAGCAGCCAAGCCGCACCTTCTCGTGCTCGACCTCAACCTTCCCGGGATGGACGGTCTGGAAGTCTTCCGCCGGCTACGGGCCGACATCGGAGCGACACCGGTGGTCATGCTCACCGCACGAGGTGAAGAACCTGACCGCGTCCTCGGCTTCGAGATCGGCGCAGATGATTACGTCACCAAACCCTTCAGCCCGCGCGAACTGGTGCTCCGCGTCCGCTCGGTCCTGCGCCGCACCACGGCGACCATTCACACCAAAGAACACACCGGACAAGAAGCCCGCGCCGGTCATGGCCCCGACGGTGGCCCCGCGGATTCAGGCATCTCGCCCGGGCCTGGCTGTGCCGCAACCACTCCCATGCGGGAGATCCGGCGCGATGGCGACCTCGTCGTCGATGTCACTGCTCGCCGAGCCACTCGGGGACGCACGACCCTGACGCTGACCATGCGGGAATTCGACCTCCTCGCCCATCTGGTCGCCCACCCCGGTGTGGCCTTCTCCCGGGAAGAACTGATGCGCCAGGTCTGGGGATGGGAACACGGCGACCAGTCCACCGTCACCGTTCATGTACGTCGGCTGCGCGAGAAGATCGAGACCGGTCCTCGCCCGACCCGGTTGGTCACCGTCTGGGGTGTCGGCTACCGGTGGGACTGTGCGCCACAGGCGAGTGAAGGCGACCCTGGGGCCGGAGCGGCATGACCTCCCAGATGCACTCGGTCAGTACGGCACTGGCCGCGACCCTCGTCGTCGGTCTCTTCGGGGCCTCAGCCACCGCGATGCTCGCCCGACGGTCAATGACTGCGGCAACCGTTGCCGCGCCCCTGGTCACCGTGCTCTGCGTCGCAGCCGGAGTGCTGACCGGAGCCCGCACCATGCTCTTCGACGAAGCGCGACTACACGCCCTGCTGTCGATGATCGGGGCGACGCTGCCAGCGGCTCTCCTCGTCGGTGTCCTCATCGCCGTCCGGGTCCGCGCCGTCGACCGGGCCCTGGCCGACCAGGAATCGCACCGTCGGGAAACCGCCGAAGCCGAACGGGCCAGGCGAGAGGTCGTCGCTGCGGTCTCCCACGACCTGCGCACCCCTCTCGCAGGGATCCGTGCCATGGCCGAAGCCCTCGAGGACAAAGTCGCGACCGACCCCGACGACTACGTGCGACGCATCCTGAAAGAGATCGATCGCACCACCGCAATGGTCGACGACCTCCTCGCCCTGACCAGCCTGCACGCGGGGACGAGCGCCACCGTCATCGACGAAGTCGACCTGACCGACCTGCTCTCGGACACCCTCGCCAGCGTCGGCCCGGCCGCTCGGGCCACCGGTGTACAGCTCCACGGGCAAGCCCCAGCGTCCCCGGAACCGTTGACCGTCCGCGGAGACATCCGGCAACTCTCCCGAGCCTGCCTGAACCTGGTGGTCAACGCCGTCCAGCACAGCACCACCGGAGGGATGGTCGTGATCTCCGCCCAGCGGGTCGCAGACCAGGTCGAGCTGACCGTCGAGGACAGCTGCGGAGGAATCGCCGAAGCCGACCTGCCACGGGTGTTCACCGCAGGCTGGCGGGGCACCAGCGCGCGAACCCCCGAGAGCGGCCCCTTCCGTTCCTCAGGAGCAGGCCTCGGCCTGGCGATCGTGCACGCCGTGGCCCAAGCCCACGGCGGCGATATCGGCGTGGCCAACATGTCGACCACCGGCTGCCGATTCACGCTGCGTCTGCCTGCTGGCTGACCCGCCACGAACGAGCCCCGCAACGATGGCCGAAACATTTCATTCGCAAAGGAACTCCACGACGTGCAGGCCGGTGGCGCCGTCCGGGACCACCGGAGCCGGATCGGCGATCTGCACCGCTCCCGTCGCGTCGACCGCTCGTACCTGAACCCGGTGCACTCCTCGGCCCAGTTCCACCGGCAACCGCCACTGCCGCCAGTAGTCCACTCCGACCTCGTCACCCAACTCGGCCTCCTGCCAAGGGCCCCCGTCGACCTGCGCCTGGACGCCGGCCACTCCACGATGGTTGGCCCACGCGACCCCTGCCAGAACGACCCGCCCTGCAGGGACAGCCGAACGTGCCCGTGGCGTGTCGATCCGGGAAGAGGTCTTCACCTCACCACGCTCAGACCAGCCCCGCTTCGTCCAATACGCCTGCTCCTCGGCGAAGGTCGACACCGACAACGATTGCAACCACTTGGTGGCACCGACATAGCCGTACAAGCCAGGAACCAACAGCCGTGCTGGAGCACCATGCTGACGGGTCAACGGTTCCCCGTCGAGCGCAATCGCGATCAACGCATCCCGCCCGTCCAGAAGCACCTCCAACGGAGTGCTGGCCGTGAAACCGTCCGCCGCCCGACTGAGCACCTGGTCGGCCCCACCCCGAGGACGGGCCCGCCGCAGCAGCGGCGCGACCTCGACCCCCAGCCACCGTCCACTACCGATCAATGAGCCACCGACCACATTGGACACACAAGCCAAAGTCATGTCCCGCTCGACCATCGGCAGTGCCGTCAACTGCTCCCACGTGAGGGAGAACGGCGCGTCCACCATCCCGTCGATCGCCAACCGCCAGTCACCAGGATCCACCCGAGGCGCCGCCAAAGCGATATCGATCCGGAAGAAATCGGACTGCGGGGTCTGCAGCGGAGCCACCCCCGGGGTATCCAGACCAGCCGGAAGTTTCGCCAACGGTTCAGCCGGCCGCGGCAAGGTCACCGGGGTCTGCGGGCCCGGCACCCCCGCCACGACGACCACCACCCCGGAAGCGGCCAGCACCGCCAAACCGCCCACCGTGAACGTCCGCCGGTCGATCCCCGACGGAGTCGACGGCTGCCGATCCCCCGGCCGTGCCGCCATCTCCGAAGAGACCCGCACCGAGGCAGACCTCGGCTCAGGGGAAGGATGCAGCAGGAAAACCGCCACGGCATAAGCCACCACGGTCAGCACGACAGCCGCCAACGACGGAATCAGCAGGAACGAAGCACCATCTGTGCGATAAAGATCCGCAGCTGCTCCGAGAGCACCCACCCCCACCAGAGCGACCAGCCCCCGCAACGGGGAGGACCGTCCGAGCAACCCGCACCCCCACGCCAGGACACCCACCCCGACCAGGACCACCCCGACCAGGACAGCCTTGTCCCACAGCCCGAAAGTGTCGATCGCCCAGTCCTTCAACCACGCCGGAACCAGATCGACAGCCACGGCACCCACCGCGGTCACCGGACCGCTCGTCGGATCCGTCACCGACGCAACGAACTGCCCAGCCGCGACACCGACTCCGGCAGCGACCAACCCGGCCAGGCCATCGACCCACGGCGGTGAAGACTCTGCAGTGGTGGACATCGGTTCCTTCCTCGTCCCGCGAACGACCCCTTCCCCACCAGGCTCCGCCCGGAGGACGTCACACACCATTGCGAAGTTCTTACGAAAGGCTGACGTCCGCCCGCCGACCCCGGACCGCTCGCCGATCGCAGCCATCACACGCAGGAGATGAGCCTGACGGCCCTGGCCGATAAGGTCACACCGTGAGCACCGCCCTGTACCGCCGCTACCGGCCCCAGACCTTCGCCGACGTCATCGGGCAGGAACATGTCACCGAGCCACTCATGCAGGCACTCCGGACAGGACGCACCGGACACGCCTATCTGTTCAGCGGGCCACGCGGCTGCGGAAAGACCACCAGCGCACGCATCCTCGCCCGATGCCTGAACTGCGAACAGGGCCCGACACCGACACCGTGCGAAGAATGCCCGTCCTGCGTCGCCCTGGCCGCCGGCGGCCCCGGCTCGGTCGACGTCATCGAAATCGACGCAGCCAGCCACGGAGGCGTCGACGACGCCCGCGACCTGCGTGAACGAGCCGCCTACGGGCCCGCGCAGTCCCGGTACAAGGTGTACATCATCGACGAAGCGCACATGGTCACCCCACAGGGCTTCAACGCCCTGCTGAAGATCGTCGAAGAACCACCAGCGCACGTGAAATTCGTCTTCGCGACGACCGAGCCGGAAAAAGTCATCGGCACGATCCGCAGCCGAACCCACCACTACCCCTTCCGGCTCGTGCCACCAGCCCGGCTGACCGACTACCTGGAGCATCTGTGCCACCAGGAAGCGGTGCCCGTAGAACCCGGCGTGCTCTCCTTCGTCGTGCGAGCAGGCGGCGGATCTGTCCGGGACTCACTGTCGGTGCTCGACCAACTCATCGCCGGCTCCGGAGAAAGCGGACTGACCTACGCCGGAGCAGCCGCACTCCTGGGATTCACCGAAGTAGAACTCCTGGACGCCGTGGTGGAGGCCTTCGCCGCCCAGGACGGAGGCGGCGTCTTCCGACAGATCGACAAAGTCGTCGAGACCGGCCAGGATCCCCGCAGGTTCGTCGAAGACCTCCTGGAACGCTTCCGCGACCTGATCATCGTCGCCGCCAGCACCGAAGGCGCCGAAGCCGTCCTCAGAGGCCTCCCCGAGGACCAGAGGCAACGGCTGCACCACCAGGCCACCTCCTTCGGCGCCGCGGAACTCTCCCGATGCGCAGACCTGGTGAACATCGGCCTGACCCAGATGAACGGCGTGACCTCACCTCGCCTCCAACTGGAACTGATCTGCGCGAGGCTGCTCCTGCCCGCCGTCTCCGGCGCAGAAGGACACGGCGCACGCCTGGACCGGATCGAACGACGACTCGACACGGCTGGGCCCCTGTCCACGGCACAGGCCGGCGCACCCCCCGCCGTTGCACCCACCGGCGACGTTCTCCCGCCGGATAACCCGCCGACCGGCCACAGTCCACGGACCTCCGCGGCCACCGGCGCGCGCGGCCGTGAAGCCTTGCGCCGCGCGCACGCCGCGATGCGTGGGGCAGACCAGCCGGCACCTGCGGCCTCTGCCCCGCCGGCGCAGGAGAGCACCCCGGCTCCGGAGCGTCCGGCGGCCTCGTCTCCAGTGGCAGCGCCTCCGGTGGTGGAGCGTCCGGCGGCGGAGCCTCCCGCGACCCCGGCACCATCCGTGCCACCTGCCGATGCCGCGCGCGCGCCGGGCGCGAACCGGCCAGATGTCTCCGGGCTCCGCCAACGCTGGCCCGATGTGCTCGCCGCGATCCTGCCCGTTCGCAAAGTGACCTGGGCCCTCCTGGCCGAGCATGCCCATGTCGCCGACGTCGACACCGAACGAGTCGTCCTCGGATTCGCCAACCCAGGCCTGGTGCGTGCCTTCCACCAGGGCGGACACGCCGATATGGTCGGCCAGGCCCTGAACCATGTCCTCGGCCTGCGCCTCCGGGCCGAAGGAACAGTGCTGTCGCCTCCTGGGGCGGCGGGAGGCCCCGGCCACGGCGGTGGCACACCAGGGCCTCGCAACGGACCCGGCGCGGCAGAGCCTCGTCACCGACCTGATCCGAAGAGCCGGGACACGCCGGCGGCACCTCCTGAGCCGCCCGCTCCGGACAACCGCGGACGGGGGCAGTCCGCACCCCCACCAGCTGATGGCGGCTGGCCGGACGACCGGGACATTCCCCCGGACGACGACGTGCCTCCGGACCCCTGGGAAGACCCCGGATACGAGCCGCCACCGCCACCGCCGGTGGACCGTTCGGCCGAGCACACGCCGGCGCCGGCCCAGGCACCCCCACCGGCCCAGGCACCCCCACCGGCCCAGGCACCTTCACCGGCCCAGAGTCCTTCGGTGGCACCAGAAGCACCGCTGACCGCCCGGGGGCCGGCTCCCGACAGCGGTCGGATGAGCGGTTACCAGCGAGCCAAAGCCGCGCTTCAACAAGCTGGAGGTAGTCGCGCTGCCCAGGACGTTCGACCTGGTATGGCTCAGGCTGCCCCCTCTTCTCCGGAGAACGAGGATCCCGGTATCAGCGATGACGACGAAACCGTCGAAGACATGACCTCCATCGGGCAACCGGTGATCGCCAGGGTCCTCGGCGGAGTCGTTATCGACGAGTACGAAGGCTGACCGGGCTTCCCCGCACTGGCTCGTGGGCTCCGGCCTGGACCGCCACGGCGGTGTGCTTTGTGCGCTTATGCCCGTAGGCTCGCTCCTCGTGGAAGGAACCAGGTTCTACGAGACAGGGCGCAAGATCGCCGGGCCGGTGCTGCGCGCCATACTGCGAGCCCAGGTGGAGGGGCAGCAGCACATTCCCACGACAGGGCCGGTGATCATCGCCGCCAATCATCTGTCCTTCTTCGACAGCATCATCCTTCCGGCCACGTCGCCACGTCCGATCACCTTCCTGGCGAAATCGGAGTACTTCACCGGTAGCGGGATCTCCGGGGCGTGGAATCGCTTCTTCTTCACCGCGGTCGGGGCGATTCCCGTGGATCGGGAGGAGATCAGGGCGGCGCAGAAGTCCCTCGATCTGGCTCTGGGGGTCCTGTCCGGACAGGGTGCTTTCGGGATCTACCCGGAAGGGACACGCTCGCGGGACGGCCGGCTGTACCGGGGACATTCGGGGATCGGTCATCTGGTGTTGGAGTCAGGTGCGCCGGTGGTGCCGGTGGGTTTGCGGGGCACCGACCGGATCCAACCGGTGGGGTCTTCCTTCCCCCGGCCGGCGAAGGTGGGGGTCCGCTTCGGTGAGGCCTTGTACCTGCAGGAAAAGTACGCGGGGATGCCGAAGGGGAAGGCCCGTCGGGAGATCGCGGACGAGGTGATGCGGGCGGTTCATGCCCTGAGCGGGCAGGAGTGGGCGGGGGAGTACAACGTGCGATCGACCACGGAGACCGACTGATCCGGTGAAGATGTTCGGCTCGTCCGGTCAGCGCGTCGTCGACTGGACGCTCAACCTTGTCGGTGCGGCGTCGTAGGCTGGTCGGTGTGTACGAGGGTGCGGTTCAGGATTTGATCGATGAGCTCGGGCGGCTGCCCGGGGTCGGCCCGAAGAGCGCCCAGAGGATCGCCTTCCATCTGTTGCAGGCCGACGAGGAGGACGTCCACCGGCTGGTGGACTCCTTGGTGCGGGTGAAGAAGCGGGTCCGTTTCTGTGTGCTCTGCGGAAATGTCGCCGAGGGCGAGAAATGCCGTATTTGCTCCGACGAGCGGCGCGACGACAGCGCGATCTGTGTGGTCGAAGAGCCGAAGGACGTGCTGGCGATCGAACGGACCCGGGAGTTCCGGGGGCGGTACCACGTGCTGGGCGGAGCGATCAATCCAATGGATGGCGTCGGGCCGGACCAGCTGCGTTTTTCTGAATTGTTCGCGCGTTTGTCGGACGGACGGGTCGAGGAAATCATCATCGCGACCGACCCGAATCTGGAGGGTGAGGCCACAGCTGCTTATCTTGCGCGGCTGTTGTCCCCCTTGAATGTGCGGGTCACTCGTTTGGCCTCAGGTCTTCCGGTCGGTGGGGATCTGGAATATGCCGATGAGGTGACTCTCGGTCGAGCTTTCGAAGGGAGGCGTCTGCTCAATGTCTGATTTTTCGTCGACATCAGAGGAATCGCGTTCTGAGGTGACTGAACCAGCTGGGCCGGTCGAGGAGCCGCCGATGGTCGAGGCGCTCGATGCCGACCTGGCGCTGCTGGGGGAGGAGACAGCCCAGGAGGCGCGTCAGTTCCTCGCCGTGGTGCGTCAGGTCGGGGCTGGTGAAGTTCCGGAGCAGGCGATTCCGTTGCTGCTGCTGGCCGTTTCGCAGATCTTGGTGACCGGGGCCCGCTTGGGCGCCATCAACGATGTCGTCCCGCTCGAACGTTTCGAACCCGACCTGGGGATCGATTTCGATGTGGAGAAGCTGCGGGATTCCTTGGCTGCTTTGTTCACCGGGCTCGACGACTATGCCGAGGTCGTGGACCCGCTGACCACGATGGAGCTGTCGACCGCAACGCTCTCCGGCGAGCTCGCCGAAGTAGCATCGGCGCTGGTCCACGGGCTGCGTCACTATGCGGACGGGCGGGTCAGCGAGGCCCTGTGGTGGTGGCAGTTCAGCTATCTCTCCGACTGGGGTGCCCGGGCCTCTGGGGCCTTGCGGGCCTTGCAGTCGATCCTGAGCCATATCCGGCTGGATGCGGACGAGGACACCGTCGCTGAGGCGGAGTTCGACGCTCTTCACCGGTGAGTCGGGCGGGTCGTCCCTCGTATGGGCAGATCCGGTCGGTTCCCGCAGGTGAACGGGGTGAGCTTTCCGGATGACGGAGCCGTGAATCGTTCGATCGTCGAGATGTCGATGTCAGCGTTTAAGACGGTCACTTCGAGTGCCTTTCAGGCGCACCGATAGACTTCACCTCGTCAACCGTCGCTCGAGAATGCAGGGAGCGAAAAGCGTGAGTCTTGTCGTCCAGAAGTACGGCGGTTCTTCCGTCGCCGACGCAGAATGCGTCAAACGCGTCGCCCGACGCATCGTGGAGACCAAACGGGCCGGACACGACGTGGTCGTCGTGGTCTCGGCGATGGGCGATACGACGGATGATCTGTTGGATCTCGCCGAAGAGGTCAGCCCCCTGCCACCGGCCCGTGAGCTGGACATGCTCCTGACCGCAGGAGAACGGATCTCCATGGCGGTCCTGGCCATGGCGATCGCGAACCTGGGCTATACCGCCCAGTCGTTCACCGGCAGCCAGGCCGGGGTCATCACCGACGAATCGCATGGCAAGGCCCGGATCATCGACATCACCCCGGGGCGGATCACCAAGGCCCTGGAAGAGGGCCACATCGCGATCGTCGCCGGGTTCCAAGGCGTCAGCCAGACGACGAAGAACATCACCACGCTGGGCCGTGGCGGGTCGGACACGACTGCCGTGGCCTTGGCCGCGGCGATGAATGCCGACGTCTGCGAGATCTACACCGACGTCGACGGTGTCTTCACCGCTGACCCCCGGGTCGTCCCGGCCGCACGTCAGATCAGTCGGCTCTCCACCGAGGAGATGCTGGAGCTGGCGGCCTGCGGGTCGAAGATCCTGCACCTGCGGTGCGTGGAGTACGCCCGCCGCTATCACATTCCGATCCACGTCCGTTCGTCCTTCTCCGCGAAGGAGGGGACGATGATCACCGACCACACGATCGAGCAGCCCGAACAGCAAGGAGTGGCCATGGAGGCTCCCCTCATCTCCGGTGTCGCACACGACCGCACCGAAGCGAAGGTCACGATCGTCGGTGTGCCCGACCAGCCCGGCTATGCGGCGAAGATCTTCGCCACGGTCGCCTCGGCCGAGGCCAATGTCGACATGATCGTGCAGAATGTGTCCTCCGTGGACACCGGCCGTACCGACATCTCCTTCACCCTGCCCCGCGTCGAGGTCGACCAGGTCGTCAAGGCGCTGGACAAGACCAAGGCCGAACTGGGCTACACCGGTCTGCTGTTCGACGACCACATCGGCAAGCTGTCGCTGATCGGTGCAGGGATGCGGACCAACTCCGGTGTCAGCGCCAAGCTCTTCAAGGCGTTGTCGGACGCCAACATCAATATCGAGATGATCTCCACCTCGGAGATCCGTATTTCCGTCATCACCAGCGACGAGGAACTCGACGATGCGGTGCGCGCCGTGCACACCGCTTTCGACCTGGACTCCTCCGAAGGTGAAGCGGTCGTTTATGGAGGAACCGGACGATGAGCACACTGACCGAACGCAGCAAGCCGACCCTCGCCGTGGTGGGGGCGACCGGTGCGGTGGGCAGCGTGATGCTGTCGATCCTCTCCTCCCGTGAGGACGTCTGGGGCGAGATCAAACTGGTGGCCTCGGCGCGGTCTGCGGGCAAGGTGCTCCAGGTGCGTGGCGAGGATGTCGTCGTGCAGGAGCTCACCCCTGAGGTCTTCGACGGGGTCGACGTCGCCATGTTCGACGTCCCCGACGAGGTGTCGGCGCAGTGGGCGTCGGTCGCGGTCGAGCGGGGTGCCGTGGTCGTCGACAACTCGGGCGCTTTCCGGATGGACCCGGAGATCCCCCTGGTCGTGCCGGAGGTGAACCCGGCGCAGGTGAAGAACCGGCCCAAGGGCATCATCGCCAACCCGAACTGCACCACCTTGACGATGATGGACGCCTTGGGCGCCCTGCACGCCGGGTGGGAGCTCACCGAACTGGTCGTTTCCTCCTACCAGGCGGCTTCCGGTGCCGGACAGCCCGGCGTCGACCGGCTGTACTCCGAGCTCGCAGCGGTATCCGGGCAGAATGTGGGCACCCAGACCGGGGACGTGCGTCGCCTGGTGGAGGGGCAGCTCGGAGCCGATTCGCCCTTCCCGGCTCCGTTAGCACTCAACGTCGTCCCGTGGGCAGGCTCACTGAAGGACGACGGCTGGAGCAGTGAGGAGCTGAAGGTTCGCAACGAATCCCGCAAGATCCTGGGCATCCCGGATCTGAAGGTCTCCGCGACCTGTGTGCGGGTGCCGGTCGTCACCACCCACTCCTTGGTGGTGCACGCCACCTTCCGCAAGGAGATCACCGTCGACGAGGCCCGCGAGGCTCTCGTGCAGGCACCGAGCGTGGTCGTCCTCGACGACCCGGAGCACCAGGAATGGCCGACGCCGGCCGATGTGGTCGGCAGCGACCCGACCTGGGTGGGCCGGATGCGTCAGGCCTTGGACTTCCCGAACACCTTGGAACTGTTCATCTGCGGTGACAACCTACGCAAGGGTGCCGCGCTGAACACGGCACAGATCGCCGAGCTGGTGTGCGCGGAGCTGACCGCCCGCGACTGAGCATGATGCGTGTCCCGGGATTTCTCTGACCCTGGGGGATATGCCGACGGCGTCGGAATCGCCACCTTCGGGTGATGGATTCCGACGCCGTCGGCATATCGGGGGCTGTCGCTGCGACTTCGTCTTCGGGCCGATGTGTGGCCTTGGGCACCGTGTGCAGAGATCAGCTGTGTGTATGGGCACCGGAGCGCGGACTGCGCACTCCGGTGCGTTCTTGGTGGGTGGCCCGGCGGGCGTGGACGCGTCGTTCCTGTTGACGAGCCGAATCGACTTTCGCCTGGAGACGTAGGCGTTCTTCTTCGTCGATGGGAGCAAGGCCTTCTTCGAGCATCATGGCGATCACCTCGTGTCGTACCCCTCGGGAATGAGTGGTGGGCGAGACGGAGGGGTCACAGCAGGTTGACATAAGTGAACGGGAAGAGTCCACAGAGACATGTGTCCAGGACAGCTCGGTAAAGATACGAGGTCGGGGCGGACGACACCCCCCATCCGCTACGGCGAGAGTGCCGGGCCCCGGGGGATTCGGCCGAGCGCCTGACCATGGGCGGGCCGACCATGACCGATCGTGGCAATAAGCGTCCTCTGGTCTCTCCGATGACCCCGTAGACAACTTTTTCTGAGCGATGCACTTGCCTAGTTGGCAACAGAATTGACAGCATGACGGAATGGACGCCCACGACGACTCGCTTCTCTTCGGGGAATTGGATGACTTGAGCGCAAGGAGGCATCCTTCCTCGGTGATCACGAAAACCCTCGGTGCGGCAAGCGTCGTGGCAGGCGCCATCGTGCTTGTCGGCGCTTATGCTATGGCTAGCCCTGTGTGGTTAGCCGGGTTCTGGATTCTCGAAACGCTGTGGGTTCTTTACTATTCCATGCGTTGCAATACCCCGCGGATTCGAGGTGTCCCCTTCTATTCGTATGTGGTCGGCAGTGTCGTGCTGGTCATCGTCGCTACGAGTGACTTCGGCAAGATTCCCTGGTTCGTGTTCGGGGGCGCTTCTGTTCTCTGCGTGGCGATGTTCACCGTCATGCTCGGTAGTCTGTGGAGGCGGTGATATGGACGAATTTGACAACCTCATTCACTCGCCCACCCGTCTGAGGATCATGGCACTGCTCTCAGGGACGAACTCGGCCAGCTTCGCTTACCTGCAAGACGTTTTAGGTATCACGCCGCAGAACCTATCCAAGAATCTCAAGATTCTGGCAGATCATGGATGCATTTTCTCCATGAAAAGACGCGGAGCCTACGGTCAAGAGACGATTGTTCATGCCACCGGCAAGGGGCTGGCCGCCTTTCAGAGACACAAGAGGTCTCTCCTGCGTCTTCTCACCGATCCCGAGAACGCATAAGCGAGAACACATAAGCGGGGGTGGCGAATAGCAGCATCTGCCACCCCCTGTCCCACACCCTGCTCAGCTGGCGAGGTCGAGCCTTCGGAAAGGAGGCTCTCATCCTGAACAAGCCGCTGGGCACTCTTCGCTGCCGCTCGATCGGTCCGCTGGGGGACATGGAGTGACGGTGGGTGAAGGCATGCTGCTTCATAGTCCATGAATATGACAGTGAAATATTTTGCCTATGAAAAGTGTGCCCTGCGTTGAAGTTGTCGCAGGTCGCATGGAATTGGTGTCCAATGATGAAGTTGCGACCAAATTATTAAATTAGATTAATGATAATATATCAGACATTTAGCTCATTCAAAGTTAAAGTACCCCTCCATTGAGAAAGAAATGATGTCATGTAGGATCGAGCATGTCGGAGCTTTTGGTGCGCTTTGGAGCGACCATCAAAGCTGTGCTTTTGTGCTGGAAAAAACTGGCCTGTAGTCGATGGATAAATTATATGGATCCCAGGCTTTCGTGCCGGGCGAGGAGGTAGTTCGACTTTTTCTTGAGAATAGTTCATATCAATGATGGCTGCTCGAGTGCTTATTCCAACGACCGTTTTGTGACCTCACCCAGGGCTCGACGAGCCCCCGCCGTGCAGCCGGAAGTCTGCGCCACATGGTCTGTATGAGCATTCGGCCGGACGAGAACCCTGCTCCCCGCTTCTGATGCCCTCCATCACGACGCCACGACCGTGGCGCAGGGAAAGGAGTACAGATGACCGGGGTCATCCACTGCGAGCGGGTCACGAAGGTCTTCGGCTCGTTCCAGGCCGTTCAGGACCTCGACCTCGTCGCCGAGCCGGGCGAGGTGATCGGCTACCTCGGCCCGAACGGTGCGGGGAAAAGCACGACCATTCGCATGCTGATGGGTCTGACCAGACCGACCGGCGGGACCGTGCACCTACTCGGCCAGAACCCGGCCGAGGTGCCAGCAGTGCGTGCCCAGGTCGGCTATTGCCCAGGTGAGCTGCGTCTCGACGACCGCCTCACCATCCGCGAGACCCTGGAGACCTGGTCCATGCTCCGGGGCGGGGTCGATCGTGCTCTGATGACCGATCTCATCGAACGGTTCGACATCGACCCCGGCAAGGTCGTGCACTCGCTCTCCACGGGGAACCGCCGGAAAGTCGGTCTGGTGGGCGCCTTCATGGTGCGCCCCGACGTACTCATCCTCGACGAGCCCACGAACGGGCTCGACCCGCTGATGCAGCGGGCCTTCGTCGAGACCCTGGGCGAGGCGGTGTGGGAGGGCGCGACCGTACTGCTCTCGTCCCACGTGCTTTCCGAGGTGGAACGGCTGGCCACCCGCTTGGTCATCCTCCGCCAGGGAAAGGTCGTGGCCGAGGGGTCCGTCGCCAGTTTTCGTGATCAGGCCCAGCAGATCGTCGAGAGCGTGGTCGGCCGTGCGCCTGATATCGCGGAGCTGAACTCCTTGGCCGGTGCCAGTGACGTGGAGATCGACGGTGACATGCTGCGCCTCGCCTGGCGCGGCCCGATGGACGGTCTCATCCAGGTGCTGAGTCGGTGTCAGGTACAGAAAATGCGAATCCATGAGCCGGATCTGGAGCGCTCCTTCATGGACTACTACCGCAATGACAGCAACGACGGAGGTGGCAAGTGAGCGGTTTCACGCATCTGCTGAAGCGTGCTCTGCAAGCGCAGCAACGGGATCTCCTGCTCTGGGGAGGCTCGGTGTTACTCCTCGTGGTCAGCGTCCTGGCAGTCTGGCCGCCACTGCGTGACTCCGGCTCCCTGGGCAGCCTCACCGCCGGGATGACACCGGAAATGGCCCAAGCCATGGGCTTGGACGGGTTCGGAACGGCCACCGGCTACCTCAAAGGAAACCTGTTCGCCGTGATCCTTCCCCTCCTGATCGGGTTCATGGGTATCTCGGGTATCTCGGGGCTCCTCTCCGGGGACGAACGCAGCGGGCGCCTCGAAATCCTTCTTTCACTTCCCGTCCGGCGCTGGACGGTGGCTCTCTCCCGCCTGTGCGCTGTCGTTGTCGTGCTGCTGCTGACCAGCCTTCCCATGGCGGCGTCCGTGATTCTCGGCGCGCGTTGGCTGGACATGGATGTCGACACCCGAGGAGTCCTGGCGGTGACGACGGCCATCTTCCTGCTGGGCTTCTTCCACGCCGCCCTGGCATTCCTCTGTGCCTGTGCCGGTGCCTCGAAGGGGGCCGTGAGCGGCACGGCAGGTGGCGTACTGGTCGCGGGATATGTGGTGCAGGCGGTTGTCGCTCTCGTCCCGGACCTGCGGTGGTCGGCGAAGCTCTCCCCCTGGGAGTGGGCATTGGGCGGGGACCCGCTCGTGAACGGATGGCAGGGGGCCGGGCTGCTGCTGTTGTTGCTGACCGGGGCGGCCTGTCTTGCCGTGGGCTGTTTGTTCATCGAGCGTCGCGATATCGCCAATGCGTGATCCGGCTGGTCGCCGGAAATAAAAACTGACCTATCAGTTCTCAATTCCTTCGTTTCTTTATTCGTCGGCAGTCGAATTGAGTTCATTTCGTGCTGCCTGTGGCAATGGTGAGGATTGTTGTATGGGAAAATTCTTTGAAGAATCTATTGCCATTACCGGTATCGGGCTTGTCCTGCCAGGGACGTCAAGTGTGGCGGACTTCTGGGAAAATGTGAGTCAGGGAAAGTCGCAGATAGGTGCGCTCACCCGGTTCAATGGCACAGCAGGTGGGTTGAACGTCCACGCGTCGGCCGAGATCCGGGACTTCGATCATCGCCATGACCTTCCCGATCTCCCTGAGAAACATGCAGCGAAATACAGTCGCGAAATTCTCATCTCGATGTCTGCGATTTCTTCTGCTCTCCACGATGCCGGCCACCGGGCCCAGACGATCGCCGGGCCACGGCTCTCCATCGTCCAGTCCTCCTCACGGGGGCCGCTGGAATGGTGGCGAGGAGCCATGTCCGGCGACGGCAGCCACGCTTTCGCCGACCGCGGCGCCATGTTCCGAGGCCTGGCCGGCTGCCCCGCCTCCCTCAGCGCGGTCCACCTGGGTGCGCAAGGGCTCGTGACCACGCTGTCCAGCGCCTGCGTCGGAGGGCATCATGCCCTCGGCCTGGCCATGGACCAGCTTCGTGCCGGACGAGCAGACGTCGTGTTGGCCGGCGGACACGAATTCCCCGTGCTGGCCGAAGTAGCCCACTGCTACACGGCGATGGGCCAGGGAGTGCTCTCCAGGCAACAGGACGAACCGCATCGGGCAGTCAAGCCGTACCACCGCGACCGCGACGGATTCGCCCTTGGAGAAGGAGCCATCACGCTCTGTCTCGAACGGGAAAGCGATGCCAGGGCGCGCGGCGCTCGGATCTACGGTCTGCTGCTCGCCCACGTCCCCATGAACGAAGCCAACCACGGTACGAGCATGGACCTCGAAGGACATGTCACCGCCGATGTGCTCTCCCGCGCACTCGAATCCTCAGGTCGAGCTGCTGACGAAGTGGGCTTCGTGTGCGGACACGGAACAGCCACCCGCTACAACGACCTCGCTGAAGTCCGGGCACTGCGCACCCTCTACTCCGGTCGCCTGTCCGGAGCGCTTCCGCCGCACGGCTCCAACAAGGCGATCTACGGACACACCTTCGGGATGGCCGGTGTACTCAATGTCACCGCCACAACACTGGCTCTACACCACGGCCTGCTCCCGAAGACCGCCAACCTCGACGTCGTCGACCCCGAATGCGACATCGACCACCTCGCTGACGGACCTCGGGCGACGAAGGCAGACCTCGCACTGTCGATGTCCTTCGCCTTCGGCAGCCAGACCTCCGTCATGTCCGTGGGATCGGCCGCATGAAAATGACACCGGAAAAACGAGACTCGACATTCATCGCCGACGGACCGGACGAACTGGTCAGCGCATTGGTGCGCCCCGGTGAACATGTCCACCTAGCCGCCACGATGTCCCGCCCCAATGCGCTCCAGCGGTCCCTCGCCCGGGTTTTTCGTGGACAAAGGAATCTGGTGGTGAGCACACCTGCAGTGCACTCCAGTGCCCACGCCCTCGCGCTCTCCGGATGTTGCCGGAAACTCATCACCGGTTTTCTCGGCGACACCTACCCGACGCCGCGTCCCAACAGCCTGTACCGAAATGTCCACCAAGGGATCCCCTTCGAGGTGGAGCTCTGGTCACTCCTGACCTACACCCAGCGGCTCATGGCCGGCGCTCTCGGACAACCGTTCGCCACGACAGGCTCCGACCTCCTCGGCACGAGCCTGGGCGCAGACAAGGAAGAACATCTCACCACCGTCGAGGTCGGCCCCGAAGGCCACACCGTGACCTTGATGACCCCGCTTCGTCCCGATATCGCGCTCTACCACGGCGTCTGCGCCGACCCAGAGGGCAATATCGCGATCTGCGCCCCCTACGGCGAGGGCCCCTGGGCGGCCTACGCGGCGAAGCGAGGTGTGATCGCCTCGGTGGAATACCTCGTCCCTCGTGGGGAACTGCCCGATATCGCCGATCACATCCTCATCCCCGCTTCACGCGTCATCGGGCTCTGCGAGGCACGCTACGGGGCCCACCCCAACTCGCTGCGCGCCAAAGGACTCGCCGGCGTCGAAACATATCTGGACGACTACGACCACCTACGTCACATCGTCGAGGCCTGCTCAACAGAAGCCGGAGCCCGACGCTGGTTCGACGAATGGGTCCTGGACGGAACACACCAGGAGTACGTGCGCAAACTTCAACAGACCGGAGCCGTCACCCGGATCGCTCTACCAGTCAGAACAACCGAACCACCGCCGAACGATGACACCGTCGAGATCAGCTCGATTCCTGCGGAACCGACCAAGCAGGAACGACTCGTGATCCTCGGTGCCCGGGCCATCAAAAGACTGGTGCTGGAACGAGGCTATGACACCGTCCTCGCCGGGATCGGCACCTCACACATCGCGGCCTGGGTCGCCTGCCAGCAGCTACGGGCCGACGGACATCCCGTCGTCTTCGCTGCCGAGCTCGGCCTCGTGGCCGACGAACCTTCGACGGGCGACGTCTTCCTCTTCAGCCAACGGCACGTCGCCAAGGCACAGATGCTCACCGGCATTCCGGAGATCCTCGGCGGACTCGTCGCAGCGAACGACCGATGCCTGGGCGTCCTCTCAGCCGCCGAGGTGGACCCGGAAGGCAATCTCAACACCGTCCTCCTGCCCGACGGGCGGTGGGTGACCGGCAGCGGAGGAGCCAATGACATCGCGTCGAGCTCCGACTGCGTCGTGATCGCACCCGCCTCACGTCGACGGTACGTCCGCGAACTCGCGCACACCACGAGCCCAGGAAAACGAGTGCAAACACTGGTTTCACACGTGGGCACATTCCACCGCAGGGAGGACGGGCGTTTCGCGCTCGCCTCCTGGCTACCCGAAGACCAGGCGGAGACCCCGGCCGACGCCATGGCCCGCCTCACCAGTTGGGACCCCGAGGACTTGCCGACCCCCTGGGACGAGGAACCCATCTCCGAAACAGAGCTCGCCTGCGTGCGTGCCATCGATCCGAAAGGGGACTACCGCTGATGAATCCCGAGACCTTCCACCGCCTGGGGCAAGTGCCGCACCTACCGCCGACTCATCTGAGCGGCATCGCGCACTACTTTCCCGGTGCGCCGGTGACCAACGACTACTTCACGAACCTGCCGGATCTCGGGATCGACGAAGCCTGGATCCAGGAACACACCGGAATCCACAGCCGGCACTGGCCGGACGAGACGGTCGAACGCCCGGTGGAGATGGCCGCACACGCCGTCGAACAGGCCTTGGAACGAGCACAGCTCGAACCGACCGATATCGACCTGGTGATCGGTACCACCTCGACCACGCGACCGAGGGTGAACCCCTCCTCCCTGACCAACCGTTACATGGACATCTCCCTGCCGTTGCAGGCCCAATGCGGCCTCACCCGGGCAGTGTGTTTCGACGTCGCCGCTGTCGCCTGCGCAGGCTTCCTCTACGGGAGCGCGGTGTCGATGTCCCTCCTGGCCTCTCTGGGCATGCGCAATGCTCTCGTGGTCTGCGCAGAGAATCCGCGCCCGATCCTCAACTTCGGATACCGCTACTCGACGCTCTTCGGTGCAGGCGCGGCAGCTGCTGTCTGGTCCGCCGGCGACGGCCCCGGGAAGCTCTGCGACGTCGTGCTCCACGCCGACGGAAAGTATTTCGGTGCCTTCGACATCGACGACAACGACAAGATGCTCATGAAGGGGAAGACCATCGGCGAGGTCGGCCCGGGACTGCTGGCAGCCGCGGCACAAGAACTCATGGAACGCAACGAGCTGACGCCGGACGACATCACCTGGTTCCTTCCCCACCAAGGCAACCTCAACATGATCGACGCCGTCTGCGACCTCGTGCAGATCCCGCGCAGCGTCACACTGACCAACATCCAGTCCCGGGGGAACACCTCCAGCGTGAGTATCCCGAGCTGCCTGTCGGAGAATCTCCAATCGGGCCAGGTCAAGCCCGGTGACACCGTCCTCACCGTCGGTATCGGCCGTGGACTGAGCTGGGGAGGGATGCTGTTCCGTGCCTGAGCAGCCAAAACCCGACGCGGGGATCTGGTCCCATGCAGGGATCCAGATCATCGGCTACGGGCACAACTACCCCGCTGAACTCGTCGTCAACGATCCCGGTGAAGCACTCCGTCCTGGATCGGTGGACCAGGCGGTCATCGGCGGCATCGACGTGCGCTCACGCTATGTCACCGCCGAGAACGAGACCCTCGTCGAACTGGCCGCAGGCGCAGCACAACGAGCCCTGGCCGATGCAGCGACGCGGCCTGAGGACGTCGGACTGGTCGTGCTGAGCAACTGGACAGACCGGCAGTTCGTCCCCGAACCCGCACCGGAGCTCGCGATGGTGCTCGGGATGCCTGGCGCATTCGCCTACAACACGTGCGGTGCCTGCACAGGTTTCATCCACGGCGTGCAACAGGCAGCTGCACTGCTGATGACTGGCGGATACGGTCAGACCGCGCTCGTGGTCAGCGCCGACCGGTTCTCCCGGCGCGTGAGACCCGGCAGCAAGGGAACCCTCATCGTCGGCGATGCCGCAGGCGCGGCAGTACTGCACACCGGAGGTGCCCCAGGAACCGGACTTCTTGACACCGTCATGTTCGCCAGCGGCCTGGACCGAGAAGTCACTACGGTGCGACCCCCGGACGGATACATCCGCAGCCAACGGCATCTGCTCGAGCTTGCGGTCGCTTCCCACCGGAGGACGGTCAACGTCCTGCTCGCACGCAACGGACTGGCCATGGACGACCTCGACTGGTTCGTTCCGCATCCCGGCACCGGTGCCTTGCACCGCGCCATGCAGGAAGAACTGTCGGTTCCTTCGCAGAAGTTCGTCACCAACTACGAGGAGCGAGGCAACACCGGTAGCGCGTCCATCCCCATCATGCTGTCCGAGATGCGGGCGGACGGGCGGCTGCGCGACGGAGACCTGGTGATGACGCCGACAGTCGGCGCAGGCTGGTTCTACGGGGGGATGATTTTCCGTGCCTGACGCACCCTGGGCTTTGGTCACCGGCGCCAGCAGAGGCCTGGGCAGCTCACTCGCCGTCGCACTGGCTCGTACCGGATACCAGGTCGTGACCTGCGCGCGCTCACAAGAGCGGCTTGAAGAGCAGGCGGAAATAGCACGGGCAGCAGGCCTCACGCTGCATCCTGTCGTGGCAGATGTGACCGACGAGTCGAGCGTGGACTCGCTGTTCACCGAAGTGGAACGACTGGCCGGACGACTCGACCTCTGCGTGAACAATGCCGGCACGAACAACTCCCACCAGCTGGTTCGTGCTACATCCGATCCCGAGCAACTACATCGCTACCCGCTGCAGGACTGGCGGACCACGATCGACCTCTGCCTCACCGGAACCTTCCTGGTCGGCCGCGCCGCTGCCGCCATGATGGTTCGGCAGAGCAGCGGCGTCATCGTGAACATCTCGTCCGCGGTGCGACATGGCGCTTACGGGCAATCTGCTTACGCCGCAGCCAAAGCCGGAGTGGAGTCGCTCACGCGTACCTGGTCCTGGGAACTCGGGGAACACGGCGTCCGCGTGGTGGCGATCGCTCCCGGCGTGCTCGATGGCGAACGACTACGAGAACGCATCGCTGCAAGTGAACGCCACCGGGCCTACATGGCAGCGCTGAAGACACAAACCCCGCTCCAACGGTGGGCCGAGACGGACGACGTCTGCGACGCAGTCATCTTCGCCGCATCCCATGACTCGGTGACTGGAACAGTTCTGGAGGTTCACTGTGGAGGCATCCCCCCACGCGTCCGTATCTGACCGGACCCACCGACGCTTCGTCGGCCGGACCGCCCTGGTGAGCGGCGCAAGCAGCGGCATCGGCGCAGAAGTGGCACGAAGCCTGGCCCGGGAAGGCGCAGCGGTCGCGATCCTGGCCCGGAACGAGCAGGCACTGGCCGCAGTCGCCACACAGATTCAGGACGAAGGCGGCGAAGCCATCGTCGTCGCCGCCGATCTCCGCTACACGGACGCCGTGAAGGCCGCAGTGCAGGAGGTGAGAGAACGACTAGGCGGGCCGGACCTACTCGTCAACTGTGCCGTCGACGCCACCGACCAAGTCTTCCTGGAGGACCAGGACGACAAAGACCTGGCCCGCGGCCTGGACATCAACCTCGGGGGAGCATTCCGCCTGTGCCACGCCGTCGTGCCCGACATGACCCAGCGACAACGGGGCGGGATCGTGCTGGTCTCCTCCGTGGCCGGACTGCGCGGCCTCCCGTCCAACACCGGGTACTGCGCCGCGAAGCACGGGGTCATCGGGCTCGTGCGAGCCCTCGCCCTGGAAGTCGGACACGTGGGCGTACGCGTCAATGCCGTCTGCCCGGGGCTGGTCGATGCTCCGGGGACCACCGATGCTCCACGGTACGCCAACGACTTCATGCGCAGCCTCGCGGAACATCACGGCCCGGTCGACCTCACCTGGGAGCGTTACCTGGCCCGGGCCGTACGCTCGACAGCGCTCCGCAGACTCATCTCCCCGGGAGAAGTCGCGAGCACCATCCGCTTCCTGCTCTCGGACGATTCCGACGGCATCACAGGCCAAGCGATCGTCATCGACGGAGGCGCCTCATGACGCCACCCTCTGCCCTCGACCCGGTGATCACCGGGATGGGCTTCTGCCTTCCCGGCGACAGCGAGACACCGACGACAACCATCGACCAGCTCTGGAAGGTCGCCTCGACCGGCACCAGCAGGGTGCGCACCGGCGACTTCTTCCACGGGACAGTGCACGGGGCCGCAGCGGAAGCCGCCCGGCGATGGCCGACGATCCCCGAACACCATCTGGCTTCCTACCAGGAGGTGCACCACCTCGGTCTGGTATCCCTCCACGAGGCTCTCCACGACGCAGGGCTCGACCCCGCCGGTGAGGAAGTCCGCGACTCAGCAGTCCTCACCGCCCGAGCAGGAGTCGACTCGACCTATGACACCTACCGCGCCTGGCACGACCTGGGAACAACGGCAGACCCGCGGAACATCAAGTCACATTTCGTGCAGCTCCTCCTGGGCGGAACCTGGTCCGACGTCGGACTGATCCAGAGCGCCATGCTCCGCAGCCGCGGAACGAGCTTTGTCCTCAGCTCCGGGTGCGCCTCGTCCGCGGAGCTCCTCGGGATCGCCGCGGACCTGATCCGCAGCAGACGAGAGGACCTCGTCGTCGTCACCGGCGTAGACCATTTCAAAGCAGACCGGGTCCTCCACGGAGCCAGACTCGCCGCCAGCGTGGAACAGACGATGCCGGTGACGGCCACCCACCATGCCGACCCCCCCGCCGCTCCGCGACACGACCGGCAGATGCGCCCCTACGACGTGCACAGCGACTGCATGAACTACGGCAGCGGCGCCGCGACCCTCGTCGTGGAGTCCCGGGCACGGGCCGAGCGACGTCCTGCCCGGATACACGGGCGCATCCTCGGCCAATGCACCCGCCGCGGAGGACTGCACAGCGCAGTAGCGCTCGCGACAGACGGCTCGGCTCTTGCCGAGGCGGCCCGCACCGTTCTCCGGCGTGCGGGCCTGACGCCTAAGGACATCACGTACGTGAACGGCGGCGCCGAAGGCGATCCGCTCTTCGCTCGGCTGGAGGCGAATGCTCTCATCGAGCTGATGGGGTCTGCGCCGATGCCGCTCGTCAGCTCTCAGGAGGCATGTTTCGGACACAGCGGGGCACCCTTGGGCGCACTCGAAGCGGCACTCACGGTCCTCATGATGTCTCGAGGAGAGGTCTGCCCCACGGCGGCCTGCATCTACCCCGACCCCACGTTGCCCTTCGATCCGATGCCGGGCACATGGACACGACCGCTCGAGATGGACAGAGCACTGAGCTTCAACTACCAGGTCGGTGGCGTGTACAGCGCGTTGCTTCTCGGGGCTTCCGATGAGTGACGGCCGGTTCACTTTGCTTGGTGCCGGCGTTCTGTTCCCCGGACCCGGCGGAGGGGCGTGCACGACATTCTCCGAGGTGATGGCCTGCGTCCGGGCGTCGACGAGTTGCCTCACTCCGTTGTCACCTCACAACGGGCTGGGGAGCACCGTCCTCGGACGGATAGATGACCTCGAAGGCGCTGCGGCACTGTCACTGGACCCAGGGGAAGCGAGCCGTTACTCGCGGGCGGCGCTGCTGGGCGCTGCCGCAGTGCGGGATGCGCTACGCGAGGCAGGTGTCGACGCCGCGGACACCTCCGGACGGACGATCCTGGTGACCGCGTCGCTGCAGTTCGGGGCGAGCGAGTTGCAGGAGATGTACGAAACATTCGTGCAGGGTGATGCAGCCGATGTGGGGATGGCCTATTGGCGCCGGGGGACACCGGCTGCGCTGATCGGAGGGATCTCCGCGCTTCTAGGGCTCAGCTGGCCGACTCTCAATATCGCCGGGAGCTGCAATGTCGGTCTCCGGGCGCTGGAGGTGGGGCTGGCAGTACTCTCCGCCGGGCTGGCGGATCGGCTGGTCCTCCTCGGTGTCGACAGCTGTGTGGACGACCTCTTCCTCGCCGGGGCGCTGCACCAGGGAAGCAGCGGCTATCAGGCCGCGGTGGCCAGTCTCGACATCGAGGACGTGCGCCCGCACGACAGCGACCCGCGCGGCAATGCCAGCGGAGAGGGCGCCATCGCCTTGGTCATCGAGGCTGACACTCTGCCCGACCGGGGACGGCCGTTCCGAATCGACCTTCGCACGGTGCGGAGCTCCGGGCGGTCGACGGTGGCGACAGGGCCCACCGCACCCCTGGCCCAGGCGACCAGTGAGCTGCTCAGAGACGCCGAGATCGGTCTGGCCGACGTGGCCTTCGTCAACGACTATGCAGACGGGAACGCCTTTGTCGAGGAACATTTCGTGGCTTTTCTCGACGAACTCAGATCCCTTGAGGAGCACCGGGGGCGGCTGACGCTGGTCAACCAGGAGGGGATCTTCGGCCATGTCGCCGGGCCCGGTGGCCTGCTCCGCCTCCTCGTGACATTGGAGATGCTGGCCGAGGGAGCCGCCGCGCCGTGCCCGCACGTCCGCGCACCCCACGGGGGTCTCGGCTCGGTGAATCTCGCCGGTGGACCGTTGAACGACGCGGCGGGACCGGCCCTGATCGTGAGTTCCGGCGCGGGGGGAGACGCCACTGTCGCGCTCGTCTGGGCCGGGGGAGAAAGACAATGAAGGGAGAGACGACGATGCAGGTAGCCGTGGAGGGCCCTGACCCTGAACCCGTCTCGTTGGTCCGAAGGGCACTCGATCTCATCGGTCAGCCGGCCGGATCAGGCGACATGACAGGACAGGTCGATGCCGCATGCCTGGCGGTGGCGGTCAATGCTGCTCTGGGTGCGCCCCGTAGCGCAGCGGATATTGACCGTTCCCGTTTCGAGGCCCATGCCGCCGAGCTCGTCTCTCGGGGGTCAGGGCGGTTGATCCTGGTCTCCGACATAGGTCCGGGGAGTCGACGAGGGGGCGGTTTCCACGCCGAAGCAGCTGAGCTGCTCGGGTGGTGGGAGCAGCTGGTGGTCGACGCCGCGCGGCACGGCGTATCGGCGTGCCACATCC
This sequence comes from Austwickia chelonae, assembly GCF_003391095.1. Classification (NCBI taxonomy): domain Bacteria; kingdom Bacillati; phylum Actinomycetota; class Actinomycetes; order Micrococcales; family Dermatophilaceae; genus Austwickia; species Austwickia chelonae. The sequence continues at coordinate 404,582 of NZ_CP031447.1, forward strand.
AGGTCGGCTACTCGCCGGAGGCGGGGCACGCTCTGACCGGGATTCAGGCGCAGCACGTCCTGCGCTACCAGCCACTCCGGCGAGGAACCCGAGCCGAGGATCTCGCCTCAGCTTTCGATCTCCTGCTCGCTCCCGCCGGTGGATACCTGGTGGGAGAGACCCTGCGGGTCGACGGCGGAGCACATCTCGGTTGTTTCCCCGCGATCCGTGGCGATGGATCCCCGGGGCCCAGCCGCGCAGAGGTGCCTGTCACCGGCAGCCCCGGCCTGTTGCAGGGGCAGGTTGCCCTCGTGACCGGAGCGAGCAGCGGGATCGGGCGGGCGATCTCCTTGGAACTTGCTGCACGGGGAGCCGATGTCGTGCTGGCTGCACGGCGCGTCGACAAACTCGACGAGGTGGCGCACGAGATCGTTTCCGGCGGTTCGCAGGCGTGGACACTCGAGACCGACCTGAGCGATCCGGCGGCGGCGGCATCACTCGTCGACAGGGCTTGGGCAGCGGCAGGCGGTCCGGTGCATCGTCTCGCCTGCTCGGCGGGTCAGCTCGGGCTGGCCGAACCAGGTGGTGAAGGCGTTCGGCGAACCACCATGCAGGTGAACTTCTTCTCTTCTGCGACGGTGACCGAGAACATGGTGACCAGATGGGTGGACCGTGGATTGCCCGGCTCCGCCGTCGCGGTCAGCTCGGTGAGTTCGACTCTGGCTCCCGTCGCCCTGCTGGAGAACTACGGTCCGAGCAAAGCTGCTCTCAGCCAGCATCATCGGGCCTTGGCGGTCTCGGTGGGACGGTGCGGAATCCGCACCAATACCGTCTGCCCCGGCATCATCCAGACCGACATGGGCGATGTGGCTGAGGAGATGCACCGCCGTGGCTGGTTGAGCAGGATCCCCCTGGGGCGAGTGGGAACACCGGCAGAGGTCGCGGCCGTCGTCGGCTACCTCCTGGCTTCAGGATCGGAGATGGTCACGGGCACCGCCCCACGTATCGACGGAGGATTCGGGCTCGGATGGGTGGCCGGTCTTCAGGACGTGCGTGCGCTGTGTGCGGGGGAGACGTCATGACGCGGCCACGGACTGCCCTGGTACTCGGTGCGTCCAGTGGAGTCGGCGCAGCGGTGGCGCGGATGCTCGCCGGTTCAGGCCATACCGTCTCGTTGTGCGCACGTCGTGAGCGTGAGCTGAAAGCGATCTGCGATGACATCACCGCCTCAGGCGGGCACGCTGTGAAGCTTGCACGGGATCTGTCCGTGCCTGGAGCGGCCGAGGAAGTGGTCCGCTGGACGCAGGACGAGCTGGGAGAGATTGACATCCTGGTCTCCTGCGCGGGGATGGCCCGGCTGTCTCCACTGCACGAGTACAGGTTCCAGTGGTGGGAGCGGCAGCTGCGCCTGAACAGCCTCGTCAACGTCGAGGCAGCGGCAGCGGTGCTGCCTTCGATGCGCGCCCGCAGATCGGGCTGGATCATCATCATCGGGTCTGCGGCCGGCCTCTCCGCGGTGCCCGGCACTGGGGGCTACGGGGTGTCGAAGGCGGCCGCACACCATGTCGCGAAAGTGCTCTGCGCCGAGAACCGCGGCCACGGCATCCATGTCCACGCGCTGTGTCCGGGGTGGGTGCGTACCGAGCTCGCTGCCGACCCGCACACACTCGGAGTGCCCGAGGAACTCCTGCTTCAGGCGGAGGACATCGCTGAGGTGGTCAGGTGGCTCGTGGCCCTTCCTGCGAGGGTGCAGATCGGGCCGGTGATCGAGGTTCAACCACTCGACCCCGCTGCTGATGCCACAGCGGGCATCGCGCGTTTCGTCGGCCACCAGCAGGAAGGCCCTTGACATGACGACTTCTTGGACCGGCGGTGACGGTTTCGTCCAGCAGCTGGCCGTACCGGATCGTCAGCGAGGGATTCCTCGATGAGACATGTCGCAGGCCCTCGTGGCGACCTGAACGCTCTGGCGGGGGACGACGACGGTATCCGTGTGTGTCGTGACGGTGCCGTCGGCGTCATCGCCCTTCACCGGGGTGGGCAGCACAACGCCCTGACAGCTGCCATGGGTCGCCGTCTGCTCGACGCGGTCGTACGGGCGGCGGCAGATCCGTCGGTGCGCTGCCTCCTCCTCGTAGGAGAAGACGGATCCTTCTGCGCGGGCGATGACCTGCACGGTGTGCAGGCGTGGAACGGCGGTAAACCCGGGGAAGCGCCCTTCGATCCGTTGACCCACGACGCCTACTACTTGCGGATCTGCGAGTCGCTGATCCAAGCGCCGAAACCGGTCGTGGCTGGTCTGACGGGAGTGACCGCCGGGGCCGGGCTCGATATCGCGTGCGCTGCCGACTACCGGGTCGCCGGTGAGCAGGCCAGGTTCGCCAGCCGCCTGATCAACGTGGGCCATGTCGGCCATGCCGTGCTGTTGCCACGGATCATCGGGGTGGGCCGGGCCACGAACTGGTACTTGACCGGGCGCCTGGTGGGTGCGCGGGAAGCCTTCTCCGCAGGGTTCCTGGACGAGGTCGTGCCTGACGACGAAGTTCATACGAGGGCCACGCGGCTTGCCCGTGAGCTGGCCTGCGCACCGACGGCATCCATCGGATTGTTCAAAGATCTGCGGGAACGGGCATGGGGTCAGCCTGTTCAGGCGGGCCTTCGCCTGCAGGACGCCTGTCATCTCGTGACCCACGATCAGGTGAGGGACGCCTCCCGGGGCATTGAGGCTGCGGCCGACGGGCACCGAGCGGACTTTCAGGGCGACTGAGGCGGAGAGCGTTGCCGGACAACCAGTCCGAGGCCACTTCGGGCGCGATGGGTAGCGAGGCCAGCTCGGCGGCGAGGACGTCGACGGGTTGCGGGTTGACCCATCTGCTGGTGCCGAAGAGGATCTTCTTCCGCAGCGGGCCGTGAGCAGCACGGATCAGCGCTCGCCACTCCGGTTCAGCACCGATGACACGGGGGCGGTGCGAGGAGAACTCCAGGTGGACGTTGGCATGTCTGCTGGCGACGAGTGTGCTTTCGAGGACTTGGGGCCAGCCGGCATGGCCGATGACGATGGTGAGTCGCGGGTGCCGGCGTGCGAGGTCGTCGATGTCACGCCAGCTGTCTGCTCCTTGCCGGTAGCGGGAGGCGAAGTGGTGGCCGGAGTGGATCCACACGGGGAGGCCTGCTTCAGCGAGCGCGCCGAAAAGGTGGGTGTTCCGGGGGTCGGTGACCGGGACGCCGTCGAGGAAAGGGATGACATTGCTGCCTCGCGCGCCGTGGGCGACCGAGTCCTCCAGGGTCTGCATGGCGCGGCTGGGATCGTTCAACGGGAGGCCGACCCAGATGTCGGTCCCCGGTTCATGTGCGAGCGCGTGCAGCATCGACTCGTTCACGGTCGCTCCGGAGCCGGTTTCTTCGGCGGAGCCCATGAGGAACTCCAGGACGACTCCGCGTTGCCGGCGCTCCTCAAGCGTGCGGCGGGTGTCGATCCGGCGGTCGACGGGGAGGAGGTAATCGACTGCGGCTTGTGGGCTTGTCGCCAGCGCTGCCTGGTACTTCTGCAGGTCACCGTCGAAGAGCCGACAGAAAGCGGCTCCGAACACTGACAGGTATTCGGGTGCTGGCTCCGCGAAGCGGAGCAGGTAGGCGCGCCAGCCGTCAGTGTCGAGGACGAGTGAGCAGGCGTCGGCGATGGACGGACGAGGACTTTCCGGTGGGGAGGGGGAGTGCATGGTCAGCGGCCCTGCCAGCGAGGCCGGCGGTGTTCGACGAAGGCAGTAGCGCCTTCGCGGGCGTCGGTGCTGTTGAGGACGGGGGAGAACCAGGTGTCCTGATGCGCCCACATGTCGGGGCTGGGGGTGTTCTGCTGACGTAGGACTTCGAGGGTCGCCCGGAGGGCCAATGGTGCCATTGTCGAGATCAGACGGCCCAGCTCCTGCGCCGTCGACAGGGCCTGCCCTGGTTCGACGAGGCGGGTGAACAGCCCGGTTCCGGCCAGATCTGCTGCGGTGTACATGCGTCCGGTGAGCAGCATCTCGGCGGCGATCGGGTGGGGAAGGCGGCGTCCCAGCCGCAAGGCACCACCTTGTGTGGCGACCAGCCCGCGGCGGACTTCCGGCAGTGCGAAGCGGGCATCTGTGGCGGCGATCAGGAGATCAGCGGTGAGCGCGATCTCGAAGCCGCCGCCGACAGCGGCGCCTTCGACTGCTGCCAGGAGGGGAAGGCGAGGTTCGTGCCGGGTGATGCCGCAGAGTCCTCGTCCTGGGATCGAGGGGCGTTCTCCTCGCGCGAAGGCGTTGAGGTCCATCCCGGCGCAGAATGCACGTCCTGCACCGGTGACCACGATCGCGTGGATGTCATCGAGCTGTTCGGCTTCGTCGATGGCTTCGGAGACCTCTGTGGAGAGGGTGCTGTCGATGGCATTGCGGACCTCGGGACGATTGAACGTGATGGTCCGGACGCCTTGAGCGTCGTCGACGAGGATGGACTGCATGCGAACTCCGCTGCCGGGTAAACGTTGAAGAAGCTTACCTCTCCATATTGTTCGTTCATTCTGGTGTCAGAAAGGCCTGACAAGCAGCGGATTTGTGGCCTTTCGGACGACGGGGTCGTTGCGGCACCCTGCGTCTTGAGTGGTGACGCAGGGTGTTCCTCTGCGGTTTATGCCAATCCTCGGGCCTGCCCTCGTCCCACCCATTACGGTGAAAGTGCCGTGGCTCAGTGGATTCGGCTGGATGCCAGGAGGGCTCCCATGGAGAGTCGGTTGAGGGTACGACGAGCTGGGTGTGAGCTCGTGGGCGAAGTACGAGGGCAGGGTCGTGACGTCGTACTCGTGCACGGGGCAGGCATGAACCGTTCCATGTTCGACGCTCAGGTCCCCGCATTGGTGGAGGGCGGCTGCCGCGTCCTGACCTTCGACCTGAGGGGGCACGGCGAGTCGCGACCGGCCACCATTTCTCTGGCCGACTGCGATGTCGTCTCGGAGGTCGTCGCCATGATGGACGAGGCAGCGATGACGAGTGCCGTACTGGTCGGGCAGTCCCTGGGTGGGAACATCTGCCAGCACGTGGCGCGATCGGCCCCGGACCGGGTGGATTCGCTGGTCGTCATCGACTCGGCGTGGAATGCCGAGGAGCTGTCACCCCTGGAGAATGCGGCTCTTCGGGCGTTGGGTCCGTTGCTGAGCTGTCTTCCGTGGCCGTGGTCGGTGAAACGGATGGCGAAGGCGAGCGCAGCCACTTCGGAAGGGGTCGGCCTTGCCCGGCGCAGCTTCGCGCAGTTGTCTCGTGAGGAGTTCGTGCAGGCCTGGGAGACGGCGCGGGGGCAGTTGACGAAGGATCGGTCGGCGCCGTCGGGAATGCCGCTGTTGTTGATCTGCGGGGAGCTGGACGGGACAGGTCAGGTCCGGCGTTCGATGCAGGGGTGGGCGACGGCAGCCGGTACGGTTCTTCATCGTGTGCCGCAGGCCGGGCATCTGGCCAATGTGGATCGCCCGGAGCTGGTCAACGAGTTGCTCCTCGACTTCATCTTTCGGGGGCCTTGATTTCGGGGCTGTTGCGTCTTCTGTGAACGGGGCGCTGTGGTGGGCCGGGCCGGTACGCGAGGGTTAGGTGTACCCGGCGAGAGGACATCAGGACGAATGTCCTGTTTACTTGTCCTGACAACACAGTGCCGAGGGTGGCCGGGGTCTCGCCGGTGGCGCCCGGATCAACGAATCGTCGTTCTCCTCCGCTGTTCACACCCGAGGAGGGCGACCGCACATGATGGGCAGCACCCACGCCACCTGTGGTTGGCTCGCAGGACTGCTCACCCTCCCCGTCGCACCGGTCAGTGGTTTCGCCGAATGCGCGGCCTGGGTGATCACCTGCGCCGGATGTGCGCTCCTGCCCGACCTCGACGAACCGAAATCGTCCATCGGCTCGATGTGGGGGCCGATCTCCCAGTCGGTGGCCACCGTTGTCCGGGTCGTCGCCCGCGGCCACAGGTGGGGTACCCATGACATCATCCTGTCGCCCTTGGCCTATGCCTTCATCGCCAGCTGGGCCACTCGCAGCACCCTCGGGTCGGCCATCCTCCTGGCCGTCGTCGTCGGGCTTTCGCTCAAAGCGCTCGGTCTGTCCGGGGTCACCAAGATCGGTCCGCTGCTCAACCTGGGACTTTCTGCGCTCATCGGAGTCCAGCTGGCCCCGCATGTCGCCGCTCACCTCGACCAGCTGGCCCTCGTCGTCGCTCTCGGTGTGCTGGTCCACTGCGCCGGTGATCTCGTCACCGAACGCGGTCTGCCCGTCCCTGTGCTGTGGATCTGGCGGCGGAAACGCTTCGCCATCCCGTTGTTCGAGACGGGGAAGAAAACCGAGCGGCGGATCGCCGTCGTGCTGAATATCGCCGTGGTCTGGCAGCTCGTCGTCGTCCTCGGCGGACCGGACCGTGCCGTGACCAATGCGCTGCACTTCGTCAAGCAGGTCGGCACCGAGCTCTTCCCCCACTTGGCGTGAGCCCGTCCCGGCCTGGATTCAACCGCCCAACCACAACCGCAGGACGTCGGCATCGGCCTGAGCTTTCTCCGGCGGGCGGGAGTCCCGCCGTTTGTCCTTCGTCACGGACAGCTGACACATCGCGATGAAATAGGCCCCGAAAGCTTCCGGTTCGCCGGCCGCTCGCAGCTTCCGGTCGTACTCCTGCATCGCCGGGATCATCTCCCCGCCGGGAGCGCCACCGAAGACCGACGTACGAATCCGTGCCATGTGTTTCGCCTGCGGAGGAGGCGTCGAACGCAGAGCCGGCCACATCACCACCTGGCCGGACACCCTGCTCAACAACGCCAGATCCGAATCGGTCAACACCAGACCCTCCGGGTCGACATGGACCCGGTCACGGGGAACCGCCACGACCCACACCTTTCACCGCGGACGAAGAATCCGCCCGACGAGCGGCGAGGAGAACCGGCTGCCGCGGATCGAACAGACCTCCTCCAGATCGACCGCGCTATCTGCGACGTGAGCTTTCACCACCGACCCGAGAACGCCGGCGATCTCGCGAAGAGCCTGGTGACGAACGGCCCTCGCTCTCCAGGGAGGCTCTGCTAGCGTCCAGCGCATGGCCTCACCCCATGCCACCCGCGCCGCCGGGCTGGCTCTCGGACTCCTTGTCGACGCCGCCATCGGCGACCCCCGCCGGGGGCACCCTGTCGCACTCTTCGGCAGGTGGGCCGCTCGGCTGGAACAGACCACTTACCGGGACAGCCGCGCCGCCGGTGCTGTCCACCTTCTCGCGGCGACCCTGCCTGTTCTCGCGCTGGGTGTTGCCGCCGAACGGGCGAGCCGACGACACCCCGCCGCTCACGTCCTCGCCACCGCCGCCGCGACCTGGGCCGTCGTCGGTGCCCGTACCCTCGCCCACGAAGGCGAAACCCTTGCTGCGGCGCTCGCCGACGGTGACCTGGATGCCGCCCGGCGTCGGTTACCGCACCTGTGCGGGCGTGAACCTTCCGACCTGGATGAAAACGAACTCGCCCGGGCCGCCGTCGAATCCCTCGCCGAAAACACCTCGGACGCGGTCACCTGCCCGTTGATCTGGGGTGCCTGCCTCGGTATCCCCGGGCTGCTCGTCCACCGCGCCGTCAACACGCTGGACGCGATGGTCGGCCACCGTCGCCCCCGTTATGCCCGTTTCGGTACTGCCTCGGCTCGCCTCGACGACCTGATGGCGCTGCTGCCCGCCCGAGCCACCGGGCTACTCGCCTGCGCTGTCGCGCCTCTCGCCGGGGGCGACCCGGCGGCGGCATGGACGACGATGCTCCGCGACCACGCCGCGCACCCCAGCCCCAACGGAGGGTGGTGCGAATCGGCTTGGGCTGGAGCACTGCACGTCCAACTCGGTGGACGCAATGTCTACTGTTCGAGGGTTGAGGAGCGGCCCTTGCTCGGCGACGGGCGACGCCCCGACGGCACCGACATCCACCGGGCCGCCCGCCTCGTCCGCGCCGTCACCGCCGCCGGAGCAGCGGTCGCCGTCACGGCCCTGGGCCTCGCCGCCGCCCGTACCCAGGAGACCCACTCATGACCGGAATCCTCATCGCCGGAACATCCTCCGACGCCGGGAAATCCCTCGTCGTCACCGGGTTGTGCCGGGCCGCCCGCCGCCGCGGCCTCGACGTCGCCCCGTACAAGGCGCAGAACATGTCGAACAACTCGATGGTCTGCGCCGACGGCACCGAGATCGGCCGGGCCCAATACCTCCAGGCCCTGGCCGCGCAGGTCGAGGCGCACTCCGGGATGAACCCGGTCCTCCTCAAACCCGGCACCGACCGCCGTTCTTTCGTCGTGCTGCGTGGACAACCCGCAGGACGTCTCGAAGCCGGTGAATATGCCACCGGGCGGAAGCATCTCGCCGAAGCCGCTTTTGCTGCTTACGAAGAGCTCGCTGCTGCGCACGACCTGATCATCTGCGAGGGCGCCGGATCACCTGCCGAGATCAACCTGCGCGCCGGTGACTACGTGAACCTGGGGCTCGCCCGCCGGTTCGACCTGCCGATGGTGCTCGTCGGCGACATCGACCGGGGCGGGCAGCTCGCCGCGCTCTACGGACACTGGGCCATCCTCGACGACGCCGACCGGGCCTGCCTGGCCGGGTACATCATCAACAAATTCCGTGGAGACGCCCGCGTCCTCCAACCCGGGTTGGACGAGATCACCCGGCGTACCGGGATGCCCGGACTGGGCGTCCTGCCCTGGGTCGACGGGGTCTGGCTCGACGGCGAGGACGCCCTCGACCTGGGGGCTTGGCGGGCACACGGCGGCCCGGAGGGAGACGACGACGAACGCCTGCGGGTCGCTGTCGTCGCTTTCCCCCGCACCTCCAATGCCACCGACGTCGACGCCCTCGCCCACGAGTTCGGAGTGGAGGTCGTCATCACCCGTGACCTGGGACGGCTCCGCGACGCCGACCTCGTCGTGCTTCCCGGTTCTCGATCGACGCTCTCCGACCTGGAGTGGCTGCGCCGTCAGGGCATCGCCGACGTGATCGTCGACCGGTGGCATCGGGGTCGTCCCGTCCTGGGGATCTGCGGCGGCTACCAGATGCTTGCCCGTACGGTCGACGACCGTGACGGCGTCGAATCACGCGGCGCATCACGCGGCGCAGGGCGGTCGGCGCAGGGCCTGGGGCTGCTACCGGTGACTGTGCGCTTCCACGCCGAGAAGACCCTCGCCCGGCCGCGCGGAAGCTGGGCCGGGCACCCCGTCGAGGGATACGAGATCCACCACGGCCTCTGCGAGGTCGACAGCGACGGGGTCGGGGCTGGGGGCTGGGGCGGGGCTGGGGGCTGGGACGGGGAGGTCGAGCCTTTCCTCGACGGCTGCCGCCGGGGAGCCGCCTGGGGCACCCTGTGGCACGGCGCCTTGGAGAATGACGACTTCCGTCGGGCCTGGCTGACCGGTATCGCCGAGACCACGGGGAACCTCTGGCGGCCTCACCAGGGACATCCTGGTTTCGGTGAGCGGCGCGAACAGATGATCGAGGCGCTCGCTGATGCCGTCGAGACGCATCTCGACCTGGACAGGTTGTTCGACATGGCCCGGTGACATCGGGGCGGGGGCTGCGGCAGTGGGTCGGATCCTGTCGACTGACAGCCCCTTTCCGGTACTGGTTGACGTGATGAAACCAGGGGGCAGTGTAGGAAATGTGGGGGCAGTGTAGGAAATGTGCTGTCAGTGGGGCGTGAGAATGCTTGTTGAGTTTGTAGATACGAGGCATACTTATTGAGTGAGTTGATCTAGTCATGCGGTCGGCCCACTTTCGCCCGTGAGTGACATTCGCTCTTGTGGCCCACGGCCACCTGGAGGAAATGTGGAATCCAAGAACACGCTGTCCGACCTGAGAGACCTCTTCCCTCCGGCCGACTCGGACTGGGTCGACCGTGCCGTCTTCACCCTGATCCGGGCCGGGGTCACCCGCACCTACGTCGAGACCGCTCTCATCGACGCCGCGATCGCCTGCGACGGCGAAGGCCGCCGCGCCGCAGACCTACACGGACCTGCGGACGACTGGGCGGCGGCCACTGTCGCCGACTGGCGTGACGAAGGCACCCCCGTCTGGGCCGTCGAAGCCACTCTCGACCTGCGAACCATGCTGGTCGGCGCCTTCTGGCTCGCTGCGACCCTGGCGCTCTTCTTCGGGCTCTTCGACCGGTTCGACGACCAGGCCATCGAGGTCACCGTGGGGTACGCGCTCCTTCCCACGCTCGTGGCGCTCGGCTGCACCGCCGGCTATGGCACCTACGAACGTGCGCTGCGGCGGTTCTCCCGCCCGGTTGCCGCGGCCTGTGCCTGCGCCGTCGCAGGGGTGGCCGTCGCCCTGGCCGTCGTACTGATCGCGGTCACCCGTGGGCACGTGCTCGGGTTGAACGGCTTTCTTCTCCATCTGTGTCAGGTCGTCGGTAACGCCGGTGTCGCCATGCTTCTTGCCGCGGTTCTCCCGCGGGAGTGGCGACGTGAGAAGCAGTCTCCTCGCGGCACCGACATCTCGGGCATGGATGACGAGGAATGGCTGGCTGTGTTCGGCCAAGAGCTGCGACGGTCGACCATGTACTCCGAAAGCCGGGTGCGTGCCCGCTGCGCCGAGGCCCGCGCTCATGCTGTCGCGACCGGCCGCACCCTCGTCACGGAGTTCGGTGCACCCACCGACTATGCGGCCGGCCTGCCACGGGACACCGAAGCCGAGTTCAAGGGGCGGGTGCGCTCCCGGGCGCTGCTCTTGCTGTTCTGGATCGGTATGGGTGTCTACAGCTTTCTGTGCAGCGACCGGTCCGACCTGATCGCGGTCGGGTTGATCGGCATCAGCCTGCTGCTTTTCCTTGATCTGGCCCGTCAGATATGGCGCAACCGTCGAGCGAAAGAGGAGCGCGCCACAGCGAAGCGCTGGTGAGTGGTGACGCCGACTCATGCACCACCGGTGCGCATGTTCTTTTGTGCAAACACAATCCGGTGAAGAAGCGGAATCGCGCCCGGTCTCGGGTTAAATTCTTGTGTCGCGTGTCAGGTGTTTCTTATCGGTGTGAGGAGTGGGTCGTCGATGTCCGGGGGTCGTCACGGTGAGTACGAGGGTCTGCGCGCGGAGCAACTGAAGGGTGTGGCGGCGAGCGTGCGCCCGGGAGAGATGATCGCAGCGGTCGACGCATTCAGAGAGGCCTCGAAGGAGGTGGAGCGGGTGTCGGGCCTGCTCCACAACGAACTGGCGCGACTGGTGGGCACGGGCTGGAGTGGTGAGGCGTCCGTGGCTGCCCTGGAGAAGGTGATTGACACCGCCTCCAAAGGAAGAGAGTTGTCGGTGGCGGCGAAGTCCACCGAAGACACGGTTGCCGTGTTCCAGACGACGATGAGCCGTTTTCAGCAGGAGATCTCAGGCATGCAGGCGCGTAAGGCCACGATGCCCGAGGTGTCCGGGACGGGGTGGTTGACCTCTCCCTTGGCTGCCTGGGAGTACAAGAAGCAGTACGACCAGGAGGAGGCCGACCGGGAGGCGCTGGTGGCGAAGGTGAAGGAGATGGACGCGGCTGCGCTGTCTTCCGGCGACAAAGCCGACGGGGTGAGGTGGCCTGGTTTGAAGTTTCAGTCGGAAGAAGAGCCTCCGGAGTCGTTGTCGGGTGGTGGGGGTTCTTCGTCGGATGGGGGGTCGGGGAGTGGGCTTGGGGTTGGGCCTGTTCGGTCGGGTGGTTCGGGGGTTGGTGTGTGGCCGGGTGGTCCTGGTGGGGGTTCTTCCGGTGGGGGTGTTGTTCCTGGGGTGCCGGGTGGTTCTGGTGGTGGGGGTGTAGTTCCGGGGTTGCCGGGTGGCGGTGGTTCTGGGGTGCCTGGTGGCTCGGGTATTCCTGGTGGTCCGGGTGGGAGTGTCCCGGGTGTGCCTGGGGTGCCGGGTGGTTCTGGTGGTGGGGGTGTGTTTGCTCCGGTGGGGGTGTTGCCGCTGCCTCCGGGTGGGGTGCCGGGTGGTCCGGGTGGTTTTGTGCCGGGTGGTCCTGGGGGTCCTGGTGGTGTGGGGGTGTTGCCGCCTGGTAGTGGGTTGCCGGGTGGTGCTGGTGGGGTTCCTGGTGGTGTGGGGGTGTTGCCGCCTGGTGGTGGTTTCCCGCCTGGTGGGGTGGTGCCGGGTGGTCCGGGTGGGGTGCGGCCGGGTGTGCCTGGTGGTGCCGGTGTCGCTGGTGGTGGTTGGGCCCGTGGGGTTGGTGGTTCTGGTGGTGTCGGCGGTAGCGCTGGGGGTGCGGGTAGCGCTGGTGGTGGTGCCGGTGGTGGTGGTTGGGCTCGTGGTGCGGGTGGGTCTGGTGTGGGGTCTGGTGGTTTTGGTGCTGGGCCTGGTGGCACCGGTGGTGGTGTGGGGTCTGGTGTGGGTTCGGTGGGTGGTCGTGGGGGTGCTGGTCAGGGTGGTGTGCCGTTGGGTGGTGGGTCTGGTGGTGAGCGTGATCGGGGGTTGCGTGCTCGTCCGGAGTTTTTGGTGGCGTCGGATGAGGTGTGGGGGGATACGGAGTTGGTGGCTCCGCCGGTGTTGGGTGATGAGTGAGTTGGGTGTGGTCGGGTTGGTTGGTGGAGCGTGTCGGGAAAGGACGTGTGGGTGATGGCGGAGAACGCGGAGAGTGCTTCCACGTGGGGTGCGTGCTGGGCTGATGGGAGAGAGACCCGGCCTCCTGAGGTGCTTTGGGACCGGCCGAATATGGACAAGGTGCGGGGGGCTAGTTTCGACCTGAAGTTCGACTCCTACCGGGAGACCTATAAGAAACTGCGTGACTTGCACAAGGAACTGGAGGCGGCGTACCAGAAAGTAGGGTCGGCGAAGGAGCGGCTGGAGGGCGCCCGACCTGGTGGGAGTCTCAAAGGTGCCGAGGACTGCTGGCGGGCGGTCCAAGTTTCGGCGAGCAAGCTGGAGAATGACGCCGAGGCCCTTGACAGCATGGTGAAGCAGGTCTTGAACGGTTTGGCTAAGTCGCATGCGAGTTATGTGCAGGCTGAGGCGCAGGGCCGAACAGGGCTGCTGCAAGCGGATGGTCAGGCGAAGTTCGCCTTCAACAAGAAGGATTCTTCTGGTTCGTAACTTCCGTGTAGTCGGTGTAGTCGGTGTGGTTGAGGGTTGGGTGTGATGGTGGGTCGTTGGGGTCGGGTGTGGTGTGCGGTTGTGGCGGTGGTGGCGGTGGGGTGTGCTCCGTTGTCGGCGGTCGCGGTGCCGGTGCCGTCTGCTGGCGTGGGGGTGTCGTCGTCGGCGAGTGTGGGGGATGGGCGGTTGGCGCGGGAGCGGGCGTGGTGGATTTCGGGGTTGGGGGTGGATCGGTCGTTGGTGGTGTCTCGGGGGGCTGGGGTGACGGTGTGTTTGGTGGATACGGGGGTGGATGCGAAGCATCCGGATTTGGTGGGGGTGCGTATTGAGGCGGGGACGGATACGTCGGAGAAAGGGGGGACTGATGGGTTGAAGCCCACGGATGAGCATGGGACGTCGATGGCGGGGTTTATTGCGGGTTTGGGGTCTGGTCCGGGGCGTTCGGAGGGGGTGTTGGGGGCGGCTCCGGAGGCGAGGGTGATTTCGGTGACGTCGAGTGCGAGTTTGGGGGTGACGTGGAGTGATTCGTTGACGAAAGCGATCAGGTATTGCGTGGGGCGGGGGGCGAAGGTGATCAATCTTTCGATGGGCGGGGGTCTGGAGGGTCACGGGAAGGTTGAGGCGTTGGTGGAGGCGCAGGAGAAGGATGTGGTGATTGTCGCGGCGGCGGGGAATTTCGGTAATACCGATGGTGGTTCGTGGGCGCGTGCGTTTGGTTTTTTGCAGGTGGGTGGGGTGATGGCGGATCTGCAGTTGGCGCCGAAGTCGAACCGGGGTGTGGTGAGGGAGCGTGGTGGTTTGCTCAATGGTCAGGGGAATGGGGTGTGTGGGCCTTTTTCGGTGAGGCCGGGGGTGCCGGTGTTGGGTCCGTTGCCGGGTGGGGGGTATTACGCGAGTGGTGGGACGTCGTCGGCGGCTGCGGTGGTGTCGGGGGTGGTGGCTGCGGTGCGGTCGAAGTATCCGGAGCTGAATGCGGGTCAGGTGATTCGTCGGGTGTTGGCGACGGCGAAGCGGGATGGGTCTGGTCCGGTGCCGGATGAGAAGTGTGGGTGGGGTGTGGTGGATGCGTATGCGGCGGTGACGGCGGATGTTCCTGCTGGGGGTAAGGAGAACCCGTTGGGCCGGTTGGAATTCCGGGCGAGGTCCAGCAAATGGAATGTGAGTTCGGTGGGGTCGATGGGGGAGTGGGAGCCGGCGTACAAGCCGGAGGCTCCGGTTGCTCCTCAGAAGCCGCCGGCTACGCAGTACGACAAGGACAAGTGGTTTATTTGGGCGGCGGTGGCGTTGTGGGGGACGGCGGCGGCTGCGGTGGTGGCCGGGGGTATCGGCGGGGTGGTGTGGTTGGTGCGGCGGAGGCGTGGGCGTTCTGGTTGATGTCGGGGTGGGTGTGTCGCGTCGGTGTGGTTGAGGGTTGGGTGTGATGGTGGGTCGTTGGGGTCGGGTGTGGTGTGCGGTTGTGGCGGTGGTGGGGGTGGGGTGTGCTCCGTTGTCGGCGGTTGCGGTGCCGGTGGTTCCTGTTGCTGTTCCTGTGTCGTCGTCGGCGAGTGTGGGGGATGGGCGGTTGGCGCGGGAGCGGGCGTGGTGGATTTCTGGTTTGGGGGTGGATCGGTCGTTGGTGGTGTCTCGGGGGGCTGGGGTGACGGTGTGTTTGGTGGATTCGGGGGTGGATGTGAAGCATCCGGATTTGGTGGGGGTGCGTATTGAGGCGGGGACGGATACGTCGGAGAAAGGGGGGACTGATGGGTTGAAGCCCACGAGCGATCACGGGACGTCGATGGCGGGGTTTATTGCGGGTTTGGGGTCTGGTCCGGGGCGTTCGGAGGGGGTGTTGGGTGCTGCGCCGGAGGCGAGGGTGATTTCGGTGACGTCGAGTGCGAGTTTGGGGGTGACGTGGAGTGATTCGTTGACGAAGGCGATCAGGTATTGCGTGGGGCGGGGGGCGAAGGTGATCAATCTTTCGATGACGGGGGGGATAGATGGTCACGGGAAGGTTGCGGCGTTGGTGGAGGCGCAGGAGAAGGATGTGGTGATTGTTGCGGGGGCGGGGAATGACGGTGATACCGATGGTGGTTCGTGGGCGCGGGTCTTCGGGGTTTTGCAGGTGGGTGGGGTGATGGCGGATCTGCAGTTGGACCCGAAATCGAATCGGGGCGTGGCTAGGCAACCGAATGGCGTGCTTTACGGTCAGGGGAATGGGGTGTGTGGGCCTTTTTCGGTGAGGCCGGGGGTGCCGGTGATTGGTCCGTTGCCGGGTGGGGGGTATTACGCGAGTGGTGGGACGTCGTCGGCGACGGCGGTGGTGTCGGGGGTGGTGGCTGCGGTGCGGTCGAAGTATCCGGAGCTTTCGGCGGGTCAGGTGATTCGTCGGGTGTTGGCGACGGCGAAGCGGAATGGTGATGGTGCGGTGCCGGATGAGAAGTGTGGGTGGGGTGTGGTGGATGCGTATGCGGCGGTGACGGCTGATGTCCCGGCGGGGAGTAAGGAGAACCCGTTGGGCCGGTTGAAGGCCGGGGCGACGAGTGATCGGTTCTCGTTTGATACGGAGTCGATGGGGGAGTGGGATCCGTCGTTTAAGCCGGATGCTCCGGTTGCTCCTCAGAAGCCGCCGGTCACGCAGTACGACAAGGACAAGTGGTTTATTTGGGCGGCGGTGGCGTTGTGGGGGACGGCGGCGGCTGCGGTGGTGGCCGGGGGTATCGGCGGGGTGGTGTGGTTACGGCGGCGGCTACGTAGCCGCGCTGGTCGGTGAGGACCTTCGACCCGGTACAGGCGCCCGATGACATGCGAAAATGGCCGGAGCGTGCGGAACGGAGGAACACCGGTGCAGCACTCGGCCAACCGGCCCAGGCGCCACTCCGGGGCGGTCCCGCCACTGTGACCGGCTGACGCGATCAATGTCTCCCGCCGGAAGCCAGGAACTCCACCGAACGCGGCATGTCATTCGGGCGGTAGACCTGAGGAGGCCAGGTGGACGGCGCGACGCCGCAGACGGCAGCACACCCACGTCGACAACTGATCGGCATCGGCGTCGGCCCCGGCGACCCCGAACTCGTCACCCTCAAAGCCGTACGCGCACTCGAAGACGCTGACGTCATCCTGGTCCCCGCCACCGAAGCCTCCCGCGGAAACGCAGGCCGCGCCGAACAGATCGTCCTCGCCTGCTGCCCACAGACAGCACCCGCGATCCGCCGCATCCCCTTCACCATGGCCGACCGCAGCGGAGTCACCGACCGGCGCCGAGAAGCCTGGGAAACCTCCGCCCAAGCGGCACTGGACGCCTACGCCGAAGGCGCATCCACCGTCGTCTTCGCCACCGTCGGCGACCCCAACGTCTACTCGACCTTCTCCTATCTCGCCGAGCACGTCATCGCCGCCCAACCCGACGTCCAGGTCCAGGTCGTCCCCGGCATCACCGCCATGCAAGCCCTCGCCGCCAGCGCCGGGACCCCCCTCGTCGAAGGCACCGAGGTACTCGCGCTCGTACCCATCACCGCAGGTGCCGAAAAGTACCGGCAAGCACTCGAATTCGCCGACACCGTGGTCGCCTACAAAGGTGGACGCCAACTGCCGCAGATGCTGCGTCATCTCACCGACACCGGTCGCACCGCCCACACCGTCATCGGGGAAAACATCGGCCTCGACCGCGAAAAGATCACCCCGGTAAGCGAACTCACCGAGAACACAGTCCCCTACTTCTCGACGGCACTCACCACCCCCACCCGCACCGAGATCGGAGGACGACTGTGACCACCGACGAAACCGCCACACCGGACACGAACCCCTCGGACCAGGACACCCGCACCGGCAAAGTCGTCTTCGTCGGCGCAGGCCCCGGCGCAGCCGACCTGATCACCGTCCGCGGCGCCCGCATCATCGCCGAAGCCGACATCGTCATCTGGGCGTCCAGCCTCGTCCACCCCGGCATCATCGCCGCCGCCCGTCCCGACGCCCTCGTCATCGACTCCGCCTCCGCCTCCCTCGAAGACCTCGAACCACTCCTGATCCGCGCCCGCGACGAAGGCCTCCTCGTCGCCCGCGTCCACACCGGCGACCCCTCCATCTACGGGGCCACCGCCGAACAACGCGACCAATGCAACCTGCTCGGCCTCACCCACGAAACGATCCCCGGCATCTCCGCCTACTCGGCGACCGCCGCCCGCACCGACAACGAGATCACCGTCCCCGAAATCAGCCAGTCCTTCGTGCTCACCCGACTCGAAGGAGGCCGCACCCCGATGCCGCCCCGCGAAACCGTCCGTGGCTTCGCCACCCACGGCACCACCATGGCGCTCTACCTCTCCGCCGCCCGGCACCGGCAACTCCAGGACGAACTTCTCGCCGGCGGATATCCCTCCGACACCCCCTGCCTCATCGGCTACCGGGTGACCTGGGAAGACGAACTGATCATGCGCTGCCGACTCGACGAACTCTCCGCGACCATGCACGAACACCACCTCTGGAAACACACCATCGTGCTCGTCGGACCAGCCCTCGCCGAAGGACCCATCTCAGCGCGCAGCCACCTCTACCACCCCGGCTTCCGCCACGAATACCGCGCCGCCGACCCGGCCGCCCAGGACGAACTACACCGACACGGTGCCCTCGGCGTCGCCACCGACCCACAACACACAGCGGAGGAAACACGATGATCGAGGTCTACGGCTACCTCGGATCACCACCCGACGACGTCCGTCGCGCCTGCGCCGAAGCGACCCTCGTCGTCGCCGGAACCCGAGCCCTCGACAGCCTGAACGTCCCCGACGAACGGCGAGTCGTGCTCGGCCGGGTACTCCCCGCCATCGAGCGACTCATCGCCCACCAGGCCGACCCCGACGCCGGGCCCGCCGTCGTCCTCGCCAGCGGCGACCCCCTCTTCTACGGTGTCGTCCGACGCTTCCGCGCCGCCGGGCTGACCTGCCGGGTCCACCCCGGAACCTCCTCCATCGCCCACGCCTTCGCCGCCGTCGGACTGCCCTGGGACGACGCCCAAGTCGTCAGCGCCCACGGACACGGCATCGGCCCGGCACTGGCGGCCTGCCGGGCCCTGCCCAAAGTCGCCCTGCTCACCGCCCCCGGCCAAGGACTCTGCGAGATCGCCGCCGGACTCGCCGACCTCCCCCGCTGGTACGTCCTCGCCGAACGTCTCGGTGAGGACGACGAACGTGTCCGCACCTTCGACGGAACAGCAGCCCGCACGCTGACCGCAGAAGACATCGCCCAACCCAACGTCGTCCTCGTCCTCGACAGCACCCCGGACAGCCCGGACGCCCTCGGCAAACCGACCGCCTACGTCGGCGGTCCCCGCCCCGCCTCCGCCGCCCTCGACCGGCACCCCGAACGCGCCGGTGACACCGTGATGCCCGCCGCCGGGCCGACCCGCGACGGACTCAGCCTCATCTGGGGGAGACACCTCCCCGTCCTCGGAGAAACAGTCTGGTGCTCAAGCGGACTGGTTGGCCAGATCCGTGGGCTGGCCGCCCGCACCGGCGCCGCCGTCCTGGAACTGCCCACCGACACGGCCGAAGCACCCGCCCCCGCAGCCGGTGAAGCCGACCTCGTCGTCCTCGACGACCCCCGCCAGGTATCCCTGCTGACCGGACGCACGCCACGCCGACTGGTCCTCCTCGCCGACGAGAACACCGCCCAGGCCTGCGCCCACGCCCTCGACGACGCAGGCCTGCCCGGCGACGCCGTCGTCGAACACCTGGCCATCACCGGCGACGCCGGAAGCACCCGCCACGACTACCTGATCACCCTCGATCTGGAGCAGGAGCAGCAGTGAACCACCCCGATGCGCAGGACGCGCCCGGAGACAGCCCCCGCATCGGACAGATCGTGGGCAGCTCACCGGCCTCCCGCGCCCGCGCAGAAGAACTCGACCAGGCCCTCGGCAGAACCACCTGGTACGAAGGACCGGCCGCCGACGCCCTGCCCCGAGCCTGGCACGACTGCGACCTGATCGTCAGCCACCTGGCGCTGGGCGCGACCACGCGGATCATCGCGCCTCTCCTGCAGGACAAGAAAACTGACCCCGGCGTCGTCGTCATCGACGAAGCAGGCCGTTTCGCGGTCCCCCTGGTCGGCGGACACGCCGGAGGCGCCAACGAACTCGCCACCCGCATCGCCCGGGCACTCGACGGCACCCCCGTCGTCACCACCGCCACCGACTCCCTCGGCATTCCCGCCCTCGACACCCTCGGCTGGGCCTACCGCGGAGACGTCGCCGGAACCACCCGGGCCCTGCTCGACGGGAAAAACATTCGCCTGGAACGTGAACACCGCTGCCCGCTACCGCCCCTGCCGGGCAATGTGATCGACGCCAGTGCTCCTGCGACGACACCCGACCACGAAGCCGCATCCGACAGCGACGAGCCCGCCGCCCGGATCGTCGTCACCGACCGCGCCGCCGAACAGATCCTCGCCGAATCCGACCTGCCCACCGTCGTCCTCCACCCGCGCACCCTCGTCATCGGCATGGGCTGCAACTCCGGCACCGACGTCGACCACCTGGCCGGACTCCTCGAAAACACCCTCGCCGAAGCCGGACTCGCCCGTGAATCCGTCGCCGCACTGACCACCATCGACCTCAAAGCCGGCGAACTCGGCCTCATCCAACTCGCAGCCCGGCTCGGGCTCTCCCTCGAGCACCACCCCGCCGAAGAACTCGCCCACCAGGACGTCCCCACCCCCAGCACCGTCGTCGACGGGCACGTCGGCAGCCCCAGCGTCAGCGAAGCCTCCGTCCTCGCCCGCGGCGCCGACCTCGTCGTCCCCAAACACAAAACCACCGACGCCACCTGCGCCATCGGACGACTGCCCGCACGCGGACGGCTCTGGGTCGTCGGGCTCGGCCCCGGAGTACGAGACCTACTCACCCCCCGCGCCGTCGCCGCCATCCGAGAAGCCACCTTCGTCGTCGGCTACGCCCCGTACGTCCGCCAGATCCGCGACCTGGTCCGACCCGGCGTGGAGATCTACGCCAGCAAGATGGGCACCGAACAAGCCCGCACCTCAGCCGCCATCGACCGTGCCCGCGCCGGAGAATCCGTCGCCCTGGTCTGCGGCGGCGACCCCGCCGTGTACGCCATGGCCAGCCCCGTCCTCGAACAAGGCACCGACGGGATCGACGTCCACATCGTCCCCGGAGTCACCGCAGGCCTGGCCGCCTCCGCGATCCTCGGCGCGCCGCTGGGCCACGACCACGCCATCATCTCCCTGTCCGACCTGCACACCACGTGGCAGGCCATCGAACGACGCGTGGTCGCCGCCGCCGAGGGCGACCTCATCGTCGCGCTCTACAACCCCCGCAGCCGAACCCGCACCTGGCAGCTGCCCCGCGTGCTCGAGATCATGGCCGACCACCGCCCCGCCGACACCCCCGTCGCCGTCGTCATGCAAGCCGAACGGGCACGGCAACGAGTGATCATGAGCACCCTCGCCGACTTCACCCCCGACGACGTCGACATGAACTCCCTGGTCATCATCGGGTCCAGCACCACCACCTATGTGACCTCGGGCGGCGGAGAGAAACGCATCGTGACCCCCCGCGACTACTCGTGGATGCCGGAGACCACGACCCAGCAGAACCCGCCCACAGGCACCCCGGAGACGACCGACCCCACCACGCCGGCCGCACCTGTGCGCGAACCATCCGCCGAGGAAGACCGCCATGAATGAACCAGCCGCCGGCGCGCTGCCGCTGGTGCTCGCCGCCCACGGGACCCGCGACCCCGAAGGCGTCGCCACCTGCCGATCCTTCGTCGACCGGGTACGACGTCACCTGCCCGGCGTCCACGTCGAAGAAGGGTACGTCGAACTGGTCGAACCGCCCATCGCCGACGCCCTCGCCGACGTGCTCGCCGCTCGGAAGGGGGACGCCGAAGACCCCCGTGCCGTCGTCGTCCCCCTGATGGTCGGCACCGGATGCCATGTGCAACAAGACATCCCCGAGGCCATCGCCGAAGGGACCTCCCGGGTTCCAGGAGGCCACGCCGCCTACGGCCGACCGCTCGGCCACGACCCGCGACTCCTCGGCGTACTACGCCGCCGCCTCGTCGAGGCCGCCGGTGACTGGGCGGTCGACGGCACCGCTGTCGTCCTGCTGGGGCGCGGGACGAAAGTGCCCCAGGCGAACGCCGACCATGCCGCACTGGCCAGGCTCCTGTGGGAGGACACCGGCGCGGCGACCGTGCTGCCCGCGTACATCCAAGTCACCCATCCGTCGCTGCCCGAAGCCTTGGACCAGTTGGCTGTGCTAGGGCACCGCCGGATCGTCGTCGTACCGAACTTCCTGTTCCCGGGGATGCTGCGCACCTGGACCCACCAGCAGTCGGCCGCGTGGAGGCAAGCGCACCCCGAGGTGACCGTTCGGGTCGGTGAAGTGATCGGCGACTGCGACGAACTCGCGGAGGTCGTCGCTGATCGCTATTACGAGGTCGCTCACGAGTGCGGCACCACCGCCACCGGTGACGCCCCGGTCTATCTGGCCGGGCTGCGGTTGAACGGGCGTACCGTCCTGGTCGTCGGCGGCGGACGGGTCGCCGAACGCCGGGTGCCTCGTCTGATCGAAGCCGGTGCTCGGGTACGGATCGTTTCCCCCGAGCTGACCACCCGACTGTCGCGATTACGCCGAGACTGTGGCCAAATTGATTGGCAACAAAGGTTTTTCGTAGATTCCGATGTGGATGGCGCATGGTATGTCCTGGCCTGCACCGACGACCCGACAATCAACGAACGGGTCGTCGACCTCGCCGGCCGGACACAGACCTTCTGCGTCCGTGCCGACGCCGCCCGATGCGGCACCGCCTGGACCCCCGCAGTAGAACGCGCCGGAGGACTCGCCGTCGCCGTCGTCGGCGACCGTGACCCGCGCCGCTCCGCCCAGGTCCGCGACGCCCTCCTCCGCGCACTGCACGAATAACCTGAACCGACGAGCCGGTGCCCGGCCGGACAGGACCCGGGCGGGCACCGGCTCGGCAACCACCAGACCGTTCGAGAAAGCGACCGGTCAGCGCTCCGAATCCGAAGCCGCCGCATTCACCGCCGCAACCGTCACCGCCGAACCACCCCGTCGGCCCTGCACCACCAGGTGCTCCAAACCCAACTCGCTCTCCACCAGCGCCTGCTTCGACTCGGCCGCACCCACGAAACCCACCGGGATCCCGAAGACCGCAGCAGGACGGGCCGACGTTTCGTGGAGGCCCTCCAACAGGTGGAAGAGCGCCGTCGGTGCATTCCCGATGGCGACGAGCGCGCCGTCGAGCAGCCCCCGCTCCACCCACCACTCCACCGCACGAGCCGTTTTCGTGGTGCCTCGTTCGCGGGCCTCCTCGGCAAGCCCCGGCTCACCCAACAGGCAGATGACGTCATTGTCGCGGGGGAGCCTGGACCGGATGATCCCGGTAGCGACCATCGTCGAATCACACAGGATCGGGGCACCGTCGAGCAATGCCGACCTGGCTGCCGCCGCGACCCCCGCGGAGAAAGCGACCTCGTCGGCGATCGACGGGTCACCAGCGGCATGACACATGCGCACCACCAGCGGCTCGACATCGGCAGGGAAACGGGACAGGTCTGCCTCGGCGCGGATGATCCGGAAGGACTCGTCATAGATGTCGGCGCCCAGGTGACGGTAGTCGTAACGAGGTACCTGCTGTGACGGCTGCATGGTGGGGCTGCCTCCTGGGCCGATGAGGGGATGCGCTTTCCGCCCAGTCTGCCAGCGCCCCCAACGATCCGGACAGGGACATCCGGCCTCGTCCTGCCCTGGATCGGGGCGTGGATCGGGGCGTGGACCGGGGTTTGGTTCGGGGTGTGGACCGGGGCGTGGATCGGGGCGTAGATCGGGGCGTAGATCGGGGTGTGGATCGGAACCTGGGCACCGTACTCGGTGCTCAGGTTCCGGTTGATGGGGGAGATCAGCGGGAAACCTTGGAACAACCTTGACCTGAGCACCGAGTACGGTGCCCAGGTTCCGAGAAGGGTGGGGAAGAGGGTGAAGAAGAGGTGGGGAAGAGGGCGCAGGAGGGAACGGGAGAGAAAGGGGTGAGGAAGAGGGTGCAGGAGGGAAGAGGGTGAGGAAGAGGGTGCAGGAGGGAAGAGGGTGAGGAAGAGGGTGCAGGAGGGAAGAGGGTGCAGGAAGGAAGAGGGTTACTCAGGACGCCGGGCGAACTCGGCCCGACGGCGACGCCGCGCCGCTGAATTGACCCGGCTCTGACAGCGAGTCGAACAGAAACGCCGATGAGCGCTCCGTGAGGCATCCAAATAGACCCGGTCACACAGCGGAGCCGAACACACCCCGAGCCGACCACCCAGATCGCCGTCCACCGCCATCGCCAGACCCGCCGCGATCCCCGCCACCCAACTCCGCCCGAACGAACCGTCCGGGCCACGGAAATACAAACCGTGACCACCACCGGACGTCGGATACAGACACGGACGGACATCACTGTCGACCAACATCCGATTGACCGTGCCCACCGCGGTCTCCTCGTCCCCCGCCTCCAAAGCCTCGAAGACCGTACGAGCCTGCGCCGCACATGCCGCGATCAGCCGGGCATCGTGCAACGAAGGCCGGGTCGCATAGTCCGGACGACGCAGCGCCTCCACGATCGCGTCGGCCAGAGCCATCCCGCTGGGTGCCTCGAAAGGATGCCCGCCGGCATGCCCAGGCGTCAGCGCATTCACCAGAGCGACAGCGGCGTCGGTGAGCCGATCGACATGGCTGTGGAAGCACATGAGCTCGTTCACCCGGCCTTTCCCCTGCGGCACTGCTGCCTGGGAAGCGTACGACGAGCACACACCCGCCGGTGCAGAGGACCGAGGACCCGGGCCGAAAATGCCCGAATATGCCACGATGCGTATATCTGATCGTTCATCTCGGAGGAAGCCGGGCGAAGCCGGCACGGTCGCGCCACTGTGAACACCGCATCGACGCGGTGGAAGTCAGGAACTCCGGAAGAACGAGAAACCGACGATCGAGACGCGTCATCTCGAGAGGAGATATCTGCTCATGCACATCGCCGAGGGATTCCTCCCTCCACTCCACTGCGCACTGTGGGCGTTGACCTCCGCGCCCTTCGTGGTCCACGGAGCCAGAGCCGTGGTCGCCGAATCCCGCGAAAACCCCGAGAACCGGCTGCTGCTGGCTGCTGCGGGAGCCTTCACCCTGGTGCTCTCCGCCATCAAACTGCCCTCGGTGACCGGCAGCTCCTCCCATCCCACCGGCACAGGACTGGGCGCAGTGATCTTCCGCCCACCGGTCATGGCCTTCCTCGGCGGGGTAGTCCTGCTCTTCCAAGCGTTGCTCCTCGCCCACGGCGGGCTGACGACACTCGGCGCGAACATCTTCTCGATGGCGATCATCGGCCCCTGGTGCGGATACGCCTGCTTCGTCGCGGCCCGCCGCCTGCGCCTGCCCGCAGAAATCGGCGTCTTCGTGGCGATGGCGGTCGCGAACCTGGCGACCTATGTGACGACCAGCCTGCAGCTGGCCCTCGCCTACCCCGACGCATCTGGTGGGTTCATTGGAGCAGCAGTGAAATTCCTTGGAGTATTCGCGCTGACCCAGATACCGCTCGCCCTCGTCGAAGGCTTCCTCGGCATCGCGGTCTTCCGGTTCCTCACCCGAGTCGCCGCCCCCGAACTGGCCCGGCGAGGACTGCACACATCCGACAGCGCACCGGAACCGGAGGCCTCCCATGTCTGAACGCCCCCGCCGCGCGCCGCGCCGAACCCCCTGGGTGAGCGCCTGCTGCCTCCTGGCCGCCGTGGCCCTGGCCGTCCTGTCCTGGTCGTTGGCGCCCCGCCCGAAAGACGACGGAGAAGAAGCCTTCGGCGGGACGGACGCCGCAGTCAGCGCCATGTTGGAGAAGGACGGCGCCCAACGGTGGTTCGAGCCACTCTTCGAGCCCGGCAGCGGTGAAGTCGAATCGGGTCTCTTCGCTGCCCAGGCCGCACTGGGCGGGCTGATCTTCGGGTACGCGGTCGGTAGGCTGCACGGGCGTCGCGGAGCTCACGAAACCCGCTCGGAGACCGGACCGGCTGCGGCATCGACAGGCCGACCCTGAGTGTCCATCCGTCTGACCTCCCTCGATGACGCCGCGTGGACCAGCCCGTGGCGTCATCGCGCCGTCCGGGACAAAGCTCTGCTGAGCGCCGGACTGATCGGAACAGCTTTGTTCGCGCCGGTGTTGCCCGGCGGTGTTCTCGCTGCGCTGGCCTCCACGGCGGTCCTGGTCGGCCCGGCCCGGGTGCCCGGACGTCTGTTCGTCGAAGCGATGGTGGTTCCGGTGCTCTTCACCGTGCTGGGTGCCGTGCCGGTGGCGGTGGCTGTCGGACCCTCGACCGCCGACGCCTGGTGGTCCTGGGGCGCGCTGTCGGTCGGTCCGGACGGTGCAGCGCGGGCCGTCGCCCTGGTCGTCCACGGCGTCGCCGGAGCTGCTGCGGTCATGGTCTTGGCGACCACGACTCCCGTGGTCGACCTGGTCACCGCAAGTCGCCGCCTGCGGGTGCCCGAGGCCTGCTTGGACGTGGCAGCGTTGATCTACCGGTGGTGTTTCGTTCTGCTCGACACCGTGGTCACCGTGCGTGAAGCCCAGGCAGGACGGCTCGGGACGGCGCCGGTGGGGCGTCCTGGCCGGTCGGTCTGGCAGGGGCGGATGGAGACGACAGGGGCGCTGGTCGGTGTGGTCCTGGTGCGTTCCTGGGCGCGGGCGGCCAGGCTGTCCGACGGTTTGGCCGGGCGAGGCTACGACGGTGATCTGATCACCCTTCCCCGGCAGCGGGAGAGCTCACCGTTCTTCCTCGCCGCCACAGTAGCCGGTCTGCTCATGATCTGGGCAGTCACCGCCTTGTGGACGTGGTACGGGCTCGGGGAGCACGCCTGGTGGGCGGGGGTATCCCGGTGACTTCTGCTGTGGTAACCGTGCACGGCCTCGTCGCCGGGCACCCAGGCGCTGAACCGGTGCTGCGCGGCTTGGACCTTCATGTCCCCGCAGGTCGACGGCTTGTGCTGCTCGGTGCCAATGGTTCGGGGAAGACCACCTTGTTGCGTTGCCTCTCCGGGGCGCACCGGCCCACATCCGGACGGATCGTTGCCGGTCACCGTACGTTGACCTACGACCGGGCAGGGTTACGCACCCATCGCACCGAGGTGCAGCTGGTCCTGCAGGACCCGGACGATCAGTTGTTCTCCGCAGACGTCGCCCAGGACGTCTCCTTCGGCCCGATGAACCTCGGCCTGCCCGTCGAGGAGGTCCGTACCCGCGTTGACGAAGCCCTCGCCCTGGTCGGGGCCTCGCATCTCGCGGAACGTCCTACGCATCAGCTGTCCTACGGGGAACGTAAACGGGTGGCCACGGCCGGTGCGGTGGCCATGCGACCCCGGGTGCTTCTGCTGGACGAGCCGACGGCCGGGTTGGATCCGGCCGGGACCGCCGCGATGCTCACCGCACTGGAACGTCTCGAAGCAGCCGGGACGACGGTCGCCCTGTCCACCCATGACGTCGATTTGGCCTTGTCCTGGGCCGATGACGCCGCCGTGGTGCACTCGGGAACGGTGACCTCGGGGCCGGTCACCGAGCTGTTGGACGATGCGGCATTGTTGGGACGTGCCGGTCTGGCGCGGCCCTGGCCCTTGGAACTGGCGCGCAGGGTGGGCCTGCCGGGGCGTCCGCGCACGCTCGAGGCCGTCGCGCAGGCCTGGACCGCTCAGGAGAGAACATGACCGAAGCCGTCACCCTTCCACGTCTGGTGATCGCGGCTCCGGCCTCCGGCCACGGCAAGACCACGGTCACCATCGGGGTGATGGCGGCGCTGCGCCGGCGCGGTCTGGAGGTGGCCCCGGCGAAGGTGGGCCCCGACTACATCGATCCCGGCTACCACTCGTTGGCCGCTGGACGGCCAGGCCGGAACCTCGACCCTTTCCTCGTCGGTGAGGAACTCGTCACCCCGCTGCTGCTCCACGGCGCGCGCACCCCGAAACCCTGCGATGTCGCCGTCATCGAAGGAGTCATGGGTTTGTACGACGGCCGCCTGGGCACTGCGGGTTTCGCGTCGACGGCGCATGTAGCGGCCTTGACCGACAGCCCGGTGGTCCTCGTCGTCGACGTCCGTCACGTGTCTCGCACCGTCGGCGCGGTCGTCCAGGGGCTGGCATCCTTCGACCCGTCGGTCACGGTGGCGGGGGTCATCCTCAACCAGGTGGGTTCGCCTCGGCACGAGGCCGAGATCAGACGGGTCCTCGACGAGATCGGGATGCCGGTCGTCGGCGCGCTGCCTCGCGACCGGAAGATCGAATCCCCTTCCCGCCACCTGGGGTTGGTCCCTGCTGAGGAACGGCCGGAATCCTCGGCCGTGCTGGAAGCGCTCGCCGACCATGTCGTCGACCGGGTCGATCTGGATCTTCTGCTCGACTTGGCCCGTTCGGCGCCACCGCTGCCCGGACCGGCCTGGGATCCGGTCGCAGCCCTGTCCGCGGACGAGACCTCCCTGGTCGCGGACGTTCAGTCCGGTGCCGGGCCGGGTGCCGCCGGATCAGATGCCGAACGTCCGGTGGTCGCGGTCGCCGGAGGCCGGGCCTTCACCTTCCGGTACGCGGAGACCACTGAGCTGCTCGCCGCCGCAGGATGTACGCCGGTCGTCTTCGACCCGTTGCGTGACCCGAGCCTGCCTGAAGGCACCCGGGGGCTCTACCTGGGTGGGGGATTCCCGGAGGTTCATGCTGCCGAACTCACCGCCAATGAGGCTCTGCGGGCGCAGATCGCCGATGCCGTGGTGGCGGGGATGCCGACGGTCGCCGAGTGCGCGGGGCTGCTCTACCTGTGCCGGACGGTCGACGGCGTGCCCATGACAGGGGCTTTGCCGGTGGAGGCGGCGATGGCGCCTCGTTTGACGATGGGTTATCGGCGGGGGGTGGCTCCAGCGGATCTGCTGGTCGCCGCGCAGGGGGAGGAGGTCGCCGGACATGAGTTCCACCGCACGCAGGTATGTCTTCCCGAGGGCGGTCTGGGCTCCGGGGCGTGGTCGGCGGCTTGGGAACTGGACGGACGGGAGGACGGGGTGTCGGCCGACCCTGCGGGGACGGGGCGGCCAACGGTCCACGCCAGTTATCTGCACACCCATTGGGCGGGATGTCCACGCTCGGTGCGGAATTTCGCGGCGGCGGTGCGGGCCTTCGAACCGGCGGCAGGCGCGCAGATCGGGCTGCTTGCGGGGGCCGGCGCAGAGGCTGCCTCGCAGGATGTCGTGTCGGTGGCTGTGGCCTCGGCCGGAGCAGTGGACCTGCACCATCACGGGGACGACGATCTTGCACCGGGGCTGGTCGATCTGGCGGTGAACGTCCGCCCGGCACGTACCCCGGACGTCTTGGTGCAGGCGGTGGTCGAGGATGCCGACTGGGCGGCCTATCCGGATGTGCGGCCGTTGCGGGAGGCCTTGGCGGCGCATCACGGGGTGCCGGTGGAGTCGGTGCTGCCCACGGCTGGTGGTGCGGAGGCTTTTACGTTGGTGGCGCGGGCCGTCGCCGCGTCGATGCCGGTGGTGGTGCATCCTCAGTTCACCGAGCCGGAGGCTGCTTTGACCGCGGCGGGGCGGCGGGTGCGCCGTCACGTGTTGACCGCAGGTCATGGTTTCCGTCTGGACCCGGGGGCGATCGCCGATGATGCGGACCTGGTGGTGGTCGGTAATCCCACGAATCCGACATCGGTCCTGCATCCGGCGTCGGTCCTGGATGCGCTGCGTCGGCCCGGCCGGGTCCTGGTGGTGGACGAGGCCTTCATGGATGCGGTGCCGGGGGAGCCGGAGTCGTTGATCCGGCCGGGTGATCTGGCCGGGGTGCTGGTGTTGCGGTCGTTGACGAAGACGTGGGGGATCGCAGGCCTTCGGGCGGGCTACGTGGTGGGCGATCCGGAGTTGGTGGCCGGGCTGGCGGCCCAGCAGCCGCCGTGGTCGGTGTCGACCCCGGCGATCCGGGCGGGGCTGGCGACGTTGACCGCGTCGGCGCAGCAGGTTGCTGCTGAGGATGCGCGTCGTCTTCCGGTGGAGCGGGACGATCTGGTGGCGCGCCTGCGCGCGGTCGGTGCTGAGGTGGTCACTCCTGCGCAGGGTCCGTTCGTCCTGGTGGATACGTCGGCCTGGGGTTCGGGTTCGGTGAGGGAGGCGTTGGCTGCTGAGGGTTTCGCTGTCCGTCGTGGGGAGACCTTCCCGGGGTTGGGGGAGTCGTGGATCCGGGTGGCGGTGCGGGATGCGGGGGTGCATGAGCGTTTTGTGGCTGCTGTGGCGCGGGTGCATTCCCGGGCGCGGGGGTGAATGCTTCCGGATCGGTGACGAGGTTTGAGAGTTCTTGATCTGTCGGGGATGACGGTGCGGGGTGGCCTTCACCTGAAAGTAATAATGATTCTCACTCTATGATGGGGCGGTGTCCTCGACCCGCCGCCTCACCCGCAGAGCCCACCTGCTGTCCGTGGTGCTCGCGCTCGCCATCCCCGTCCTGATCATCGTCTCCGGAGCGACCGGACCACTGAGGACCACCTTCACCGAAGCCGCCCAACTCGTCGCCGGACACCTCGTCCCCGGCCTGAGCTGGATGACCGACGGCAGCCTCAGCCCCGCGCAGGACCAAGCCGTCTGGAACTTCCGACTGCCCCGCACCCTCCTCGCCGGCGTCGTCGGAGCCTGCCTCGCCCTGGCCGGAGCGCTCCTGCAAGCCGTCGTCCGCAACCCCCTCGCCGAGCCCTATGTCCTCGGCGTCTCCTCCGGCGCCGGACTCGGGGCCGTCCTCGTCATCGTCTTCGGCAGCGCTGCTGTCGCCGGTCTCTCCCTGAGCGCCGCCGCCTTCGCCGGGGCCCTCCTGGCCACCGTCCTCGTCCACATCCTGGCCAGCCAGGACGGCATCATCAGCCCCCAGCGACTCATCCTCGCCGGAGTCGCGCTGGGCACTCTCCTCGCTGCCCTGACCAACTACCTCACCATCAGCACCGAAGCCCAGAACGTCTACAGCGTTCTCTACTTCACCCTCGGATCGGTCTCCGGAGCGAACTTCGAGAAAGTCATCTGGCCACTGATCGCCCTCGTCGCCGTCGCCCTCGTCGCCATCAGCCGCAGCCGCGTCCTCAACGCCATGCTCGTCGGCGATGAATCAGCCACATCCCTGGGCGTCGACGTCCAACGCACCCGGCGACTCACCCTGGCCGCCGCCGCCCTCCTCACCGGCACCTCCGTCGCCGTCGCCGGCGGTATCGGCTTCGTCGGCCTGGTCGTCCCCCACGTCACCCGGATCCTCGTCGGCTCCGACCACCGACGTACCCTCCCGGTCACCGTCCTGGCCGGAGCCGTCCTGCTCATGGTCTGCGACCTGCTGGCCCGCACCATCGCCGACCCCGTCGAGATCCCCATCGGCATCGTCACCGCCGTCCTCGGTGCGCCCTTCTTCCTGTGGATCATGCGCACCGCCGGAGCCGTCCGAGGAGGAATGAACCGATGATCCCCGCCACCATGAACATCCAGGGTGTCAGCGTCGATCTCGGCGGTCGCCGCATCGTCGACGACATCACCCTCGACATTCCTTCAGGACGCTGCCTCGGCCTGCTCGGCCCGAACGGATCCGGAAAATCCACCCTCATCCGGGCCGCCTGCGGCATGACCCGCCCCGCGGTCGGCCGGATCAATATCGACGGCACCGACATCGCCACCCTGCGCTCACGCGAACTCGCCAAGCTGGTCGCCGTCATGATCCAAGAACACAGCAGCGACTTCTCCATGCACGTCGAAGAAGTCGTCATGCTCGGACGCACCCCCCACCAGTCCGGCTTCGGAGCCGACTCCGACCAGGACCGGGACATCGTCGCCGAGGCCCTCGCCGACGTCGAGGCGACCCACCTGGCCAACCGGATCTTCAGCTCGCTCTCCGGCGGCGAGAAACAACGCGTCCTCCTCGCCCGTGCCTTCGCTCAACAGACCCCGCTGCTCATCCTCGACGAGCCCACCAACCACCTGGACGTCGGCTACCAGATCGACCTGCTCGAACGGGTCGCCGCGCGCGGGGTCACCGTGCTCGCCGCCCTGCACGACATGAACCTCGCCGCCCAGTACTGCGACATGCTCGCGCTCTTGGTCGACGGCTCGGTCGCCGCCCACGGAACCCCCGAGGACGTCCTCACCCCGGACACCCTCGACCCGGTCTTCCGCGTGACCACCCACCACGTCGTCCACCCCCGCACCGGCCGGACGGTCATCGCCGTCGACCGACCCGGGAAAACAGCTCCGATGGCCGCCTCCGGCGTCGGACCACGATGACCACGCACACTCCACTCTCCACCCCTCCTGAAAGGACCGTCATGGCCCTCGCCCGACCCCGTCCCGGCCTGCTGGCCGCACCGGCCGTCCTCGTTCTCCTCCTCGCCGGATGCGGGCAGGGCGTCGACAACGCCGGTACGAAATCCTCCTCGAACTCTGCCGCTTCCGTACAGAACTGCGGCAAGACGGTGAATCCGGCCAAGACCCCGGAGCGGATCGTCACGATGACCCCCGGGCTGACCGACCTCGTCGTGAAACTCGGTGCGGCCGACAAGATCGTCGGTGAGGCGCAGAACCGCGCCGGAAAGATCAGCGAAAGCATCACGAACGACAAAGCCCAACTGCTCAGCGACAGCAAACCACCGGCCCGGGAAAAGCTGATGTCGGTCAACCCCGACCTGGTCCTGGCGCCGACCTCCTACGAATTCAACGCCGAACAAGGCTTCGCCTCCCGGGACCAGTTGTCCCAGGCCGGGGCGAGCTCGTACATCTCCACCGGCGGCTGTACGACCCGGCGCGCCTCGGCGACGGTCACCGACACCTTGGAGGACATCAAGAACCTGGGCAAGCTGCTCGGCAAGGAGAAAGAAGCCAAAGAGCTGGCCGACCGGACGTCCGCCGATCTGGACACGGTCGACAAAGCCGTCGCAGGCAAGAAGAAGCCGACCGTCGTGCAGCTCTTCGTCGACGAGGGCAAGATCAGCGCGATCGGCGCCGGAGTCGAGTACGACATCATCAAACGGGCCGGTGGGGACAATCAGTTCACACCGACCGACGAAGAGTTCAAGAAGTTCTTCGCCGCCGCGATCTCCCCGGAGACCCTCCTGGCGAAGAATCCCGACGCCATCGTCTTCGCGACGCAGACCCCCGAGCTGGGTGCGAAGGCCCGTGACTACCTGGTCGCCACCTTCCCGCAGGTGACCGCGGTCAAGGAGAACCGCCTGGTCAACCTGAAATCCACCGATGTGATGCCCGGTGTGCTGGGGAACGTCGACGCGGTCAAAGCCGTCGCGAAGGGCCTGTACCCTGACGCCCTGTGACCCGGACGTCGAAGAGCGGTGGGGGCCGCGACCGTTCACGGTCGCGGCCCCCACCGCTCTTCGACTGCTGTCCCGGCAACCACTCGGTGGTGCCGGAAAGGGGTCAGGAACCCAAGGAGAAGGCCATCATGTCCCAGCCGGCGTGAGCGGCGGCCCCGGGCCAGAGTTTCCGGGTGCTTCGGCGCAGGAAGTAGAACAGGCTTCCCAGCAGGGCGCTTGCGAAGAACTGGATGATCACCGTGCCGATCGGTACCCCGATGAAGGCATTGGGCAGATGCCAGGAACCGAAGAGCAGGCAGCTGAAGAGCGCGGTGTGCAATTCGCTGAAACCGCCACGGCGCATCTCGTCGATGACGAAGCCCCGGCAGACGAGCTCTTCGACGTATCCGACGGCGCAGAGTGTCACCACAGCGGCCAGGGCCAAGGGGGCCTTGCCCTGGAAGATATTGCCGATCTGGAAGAAGACTCCGGCGACCGCACCGACCACGGGGATGACAGCGAGCCCGTACATCCACTTCGGGGCCTGGGGAACGCTGGTGGGTTCACGCCACAGCCGGTGGAAAGTGCCCCGGCGGAGGAGGAAGTAGGTCGCGATGATGCTGATGGTGATCATCGGGATGCCGAGCCGCAGGATGAAGAGTCGTGCGTCCTTACCGGCTTCCTCATAGGTGCCCGGAGCGAAAAGGCTGAAGAACAAGGAGACCGCGATCCAGGTGAGGCACAGCCCCATGGTGATCAGGGCGACCTTCAGCGGGGGGTACGGCGCTGGCGTGCGTTGCTCGGTGCGATAGGAGGGGATGGTCATGAGGTCTGTCCTGAAGGTCGTTGTGGGTGTGGGAATGTCCGTCCGAGTGCGGGGAAGTCCGGACGGTGGAGGCAGGAGAGGCTGGCAATCTTCTCGACCGGAGGAGTGGACGGCGTGGCGTCGAGCGCCTGCCTCGCAGCCATGGACATGGCATATATGATGCGCGATGAACCTGACGGTTCACCGGGCGCCTACTGGGATACGACTGGAAACTTCCGAAACAAATCTGGGTATATCACCGGAAAGTCACCCCCAGCCTGGGACAGAGCTCAGCTCGCCACGCCCCCGTCCGGCCCCGCAAAGCCACCCAGACGCACCACCCGGTCCATCGCCGACACCGTCGACTCCCGGTGGGAGACCACCACCACCGTCGTACTCCGATCCGTCGAACACAACCGCTCCAGGACATCGGCCTCCGTCCGGGCATCCAGACCCGACGTGGTCTCGTCCAGCACCAAGATCGACGGCTCCTGCGCCCACGCCCGCGCCAAGGCCAACCGAGCTCGCTGCCCACCCGACAAGGACAGCCCGCCCTCGCCGACCACCGTGTCCAGACCCTCGGACCATCGAGGGCCCTCCAACACCAGCCCGGCCCGCTCCAAAGAAGCCACGACCAGCTCTTCCGAAGCATCCGGACGCCCCAGTCGCACATTGTCCCGCACCGTGCCATGCACCACCGTCGACTCCTGATCGACCACCGCGATCCGGCGACAACGCACCGCAGAAGGCACCTCGGCCAAGGACACCCGCTCGCCGCCGAGCGTCGACAGCAACACCGACCCCGCATCAGGTACCCACACCCCCGACAACACATTCACCACCGTGCTCTTCCCGCACCCCGACGGGCCCACCAGAGCAATCCGTTCGCCCGGCTGCACCACCACCTCGGGAATCCGCACCGTCTCCTGCGGAAAGACCACCTCCACGCCCTCCACGGCCAGACCCCACGGACCGTCCCCGACCTTCACCGGTGACACCGGCTCAGGCAATCCCTCCACCGGCAACGCAATACCCTCGACGACCCGCCCAGCAGCCGCTCGCAAAGGCTGCAGCCGCGTCACCGTCGTCGCCGCCTCCGCCACCGGACCCAACAAGGCCAGAGCGCCGACCGTCACCGCCGACGCCACCGGCCCCGACAGACCGGACCCGCTCGACACCACCAGGACCACCAGGACCGCGACCAGGACCAACACCTCACGTACCTGGTCCTGACGTTGCTGATGCATCTCCACCCGGGCCCGCGCCCGATCGGCACGACCCCCGGCCGCCACCACGTCCTCCACGCAGCGATCCACCACCTGATGGGCGATCACCTCCCGGGACGCGCCGAAGACATCCACCGTCACCGCCGCCAAGGACTCCTTCGCCGACAAGGCCTGCTCACCCAGCACCCGAGCCCGACGAGCCCCGAGCGACCCCGCGACCACCAGGGCCGATGCCGCCGCCGGCAGCACCACGGCCAATGGCCCCGACACCGTTGCCGCCACCGCCGTACCGCCCACCAGGAGCACCCCCGCCGAGGCCAGCTGCGGCACCGTGTGGGCGTAGAAGAACTCCAAGGTCTCCACATCACCCATCGCCGTCGACGCCAGACGACCCGTGTGCTGCCCCGGCGAGCGCCGTGGCACGCCCCGGGAGAAACCACCGAAAAGCGCAGCCCGCAGATGAGCCAGTACTCGATAGGCCACGTCGTGGGAGAGGTCCATCTCGTGCCAGGTCAACAGCATCCGGGAGATGATCAACATCACGCCTGCCGCCCACAACCACCAGGGCGGCAGGGCCCGGCTGACCACCGCCTCCGCCACGGCCCAGGTCAACAACACCGACTGTCCCACCAGCAGCAGCCGGGCCAGGACGTCCACCGCCAAGGTCCAGGCCAAGGCCCGACGCTCAGGGCGGAGCCACGGCAACAACGCCCACAGCGGGTCCCTGCGGTTCTCGGACGACTCGGACAACCCCGGCGACACCGGTGACGAAAATGTCATCGCCGTACACCCTCCAGATCGAGTACCTCGTCGCACGCCGCCAAGGCATCTGCCTGATGCGCCGTCACCACCACCACTCGCCGCGCCGACTCGCGCACCAAGGTCTGCATCACCGTCGCGGATCGTTCGGCGTCCAAAGCACTCGTCGGCTCGTCCAGCACCATCACCGGACGGTCCGAGACCAAAGCCCGTGCGATGGCCAGACGTTGCCGCTGCCCGCCGGACAGCGACCGCCCCCCCTCGGCCAGTACATGATCCAGGCCGCGCTCGGCCAGCTCCGGAGCCGCCGCCGCGGCCAAAGCCTGCAGCAGGGTCTCGTCCGAAGTCCCCGGCCGGGCTGCGACCAGGAGGTTCTCCCGGATCGTCCCGGCCAGGAAGACCGGATGCTGTGAGACCACTGCGACATCCTCCGGTCGAGGCGCCCGCTCCCCGTCGGAACATTCCACGACGACACGTCCACCTGTCGGTGATAACAAGCCGCTCACGATGTCGAGCAAGGTCGACTTACCGACTCCGGACGGCCCGGCCACCCCCACCACCTGACCCTGCAACGGCCAATGCGCCGAGACCCCGGACAGCACCGGGGTGCCATCCGGCCAGGAGAAGGAGACCCCCTCGATCCGGACTGCCCGGATATCCTCGGCCTGGGCACGCCGAGCAAGGTCCTCCGACTCTCCGGTGCGCGCGAGGACCCCGGCCACCCCCTCCGGCAGCGCCTTGTCCACCTGGCTCATGAAGGACAGGCCCACATATCCCGAATGCCATTGACGGGCCAGATCACGCACCGGCCGGAAGATCTCCGAAGCCAACATCAACACCATGAACGGTGTCACCTGCGACCAGAATCCGGCCCCGCCGGGCAGCGAACCACCCGCCGCGACCACTGCCGCACACAGCCCGGACGCCACCACCCCGACCTGCACACCGCCGTCGATGACCGCCGTGCTCGCCAGGGACACCCGCATCGCCCGCACCGTCGCCCGATGCAGCGCCTGCGAACGCTCCTCCAGGAGCCGACGGCGACGCTCCACCGCGCCCACCGCCCGCAACAGGCGCATACTGCGCAGGCTCTCCAACAGATCCGCCGACAGGCCCTCGTAGGTGTCGCTGTGCTCACCGCCACGGCGCGTCATCAACCTGTCCCACCAGCGTGGGCCGGCCACTGCGATGAGCACCCCCACCGCCGCCACCACTCCGACCGCGGGGTAGGCCGAGCCCACCACCATGATCAACAACGGCGGCATCACCCACACCTGTACCACGTGCGGGATGTACAACGAGACGTACTTGTCGACCCCGTCGACCCCGTCGGTGGCCGCCAACATCCGGGCCCCCATCCGATCCTGCGCGTCATGCAGGCGCTCAGGGACCAGGCAGGCCCGCAGCACCCCCCGACGCAGGTCGGTGCGAACTGCTTCGCCCAACCGCAGAGCTGAGCGAACCTGCCATTCCCGCAGTAGTGCTCGCACCGTCAGGCATATGACCACCCCGACCGCGCCGGCCACGACCCGGTCGTGGTCACCGGCGACCACTGCGGCCAGAGAGACCGACAGGGCCACGGCCTGAACCCACCAGGACACGGTGATCAGGCACAACAAGGCGGTCGTGAGGGTGAGCCGTCCCCGGTGGGGGCGGACCGCGAGCCAGAGACGCTGGTCGATCATCGACATCCTTCGCTTCCCGCGATCACGGCCAGACCGCCAAGGCCAGCACCGGCGGCACCGTGCCGTCGGACGTCCACCCGGCCACGACCCGGGACGAGGAACGGCCCAGCCGACCCTCCGCCGAACCCGTCCGTCCGGCATGGACGTGCGCAGTCAATGCTGCCGCTTCCATCGCCGCGACCCAGTGGACCTCGGCCCGGTCGAGGAGAGCAGCAGCCGAAACCTCCGGGCGGTCCTGGACCGCCCAATGCACGAGTACCGGGGCCTGTCCTACCCACCGCTGCCCGGAACAGCGTGCCGACAGTCCCGCCCGGAAAGGGTCGTCGGTCGAGGTGACCTGAGGGCGGCAAGAAGAGCGGGCGAAGAGCCCGTCGACGTGGTCGACGAGCTCTTTTATCCAGGACAGTCCATCGGCGTCACGCTCGTCCCCGGCACCGACCGTGGCATGCCAGGGGTCGGCGCTGCGGCGGGAACACAACTGGGAGGTGTCCAACGCCGGAAGCCACCCGTGACCGGTCAACTCCACCGGATCCGGCCAGGGCAGTAGTGTCGTCCGCTCGGACAGCCCCGGAAGCAGGCGCGGGACACGCTCCTCCGCACGAACCGGGGACACCAGCGAGGACCCCGCGAGTGGAGCACGCCCCCGGACGGCAGCCCCATCCATGTCGTCGACGGCCCGCCCCGTCCCGTCGGCTCCGGCGCCCAGCACGACCCGGGCCGTCATCAGCTCCGGAGCGCTGCCCGGCCAACGGTCCATCCACCGCCGATAACCAGGCAACCCCAAGACATCAGCCGCACCGGACACGTCCGGCCGCCACCGGGCCGCCACCGAGGCCTCCTCGGCCAGCACTCCCAACCAGCACACCGCGAAGGCGGTATCTGCGATGAGCAATGGCGGACACCGGTGCCCGTACCGGCCCCACGGCCGCTGCGGCAACACCGAGAAGACGACCTCGGCGCCCGCTGCCAGACCCGCCCTGGCGTCACCTGGCAGAACTTGCTCGGACCGGGCCACGAAATCGCCCGTATCACCTTGGAAGGCGTACGTCCCCGGTGGGAGGTCACAGCCTGATCCGCAGATCACATGCGCCGTCACCGGCTGGCAGCCACCGGCCGAAGGCACTGCCCGCAGCGGTGTCGACAACAGCGTGCCCCGGGCATCCCGGTGGCATTCCTCGCTGTACAACAACTCCCGCAACCATCGCCCCACCGGGAGCTGAGCCTGCGCAGCCGGTAGCACCCCCGGACCGGACCATCGAGCAGTCCGAGGTCCAGGCGGGCGAGGACCGCCCGGATCGCGGGCGTCGAAAGCCCCGGCCAACAAGCCCGCGCTCGCATCTGCCGTGCTGGCGGGACGGACCGGGGGAAGGACGGACATGGCACGGACCTCACAGAACTCAAGAGGACGACGACGGAAGGCAGATCTCGGCCGGGCGACACCACCCCGGTCACATGTGCGGCGCCGGTATCCCCGTGACCTTCTCCGGCGACGACGTGTCCCCGTCACCCCACCCCCGAGCCTGCGCGGCCTCGGCGAACCGAGGACACCCCAGATAGGTGAACGCCGCCGGAGCATTGGGCACCAGCCCGGGAACCAGCGCCCGCACCACCCGCAGCGAGGTCTGAGCGATGTCGGAGGTCGTCAGATCGCAGGTGTGCACGCTCCGCCCGTCCGCCCGCAGCCGCTCGTACACCTGAGCCATCGTGACCGGCGCGAACTCCCCGACCGGCAACACCCCACGGGCCGGTTCGACGAACCTCCGGGCCAGATGATGGGTGCGCAGGTCCTGCCACACCTGCACATGAGCACCCAGATCGCGAACATGCTGCATCGTCGGCCCCGCCGCATCGAGATACAGGCCGTCCGCCCGATGCTCCAGATGCAGACCCTTCGCCATCAACCCCTGCTCGATCGCCCGGAAGACCCACCCGTCGGCCGTGGTCGTGCCCTGCGTGTAGATCCACGTGTGCACCGCCTCCAGAACGGCCTTACGCGCAGCCTCGGCCGGATCGAGCTTGCAGGAGAACCCCGCCGCATAGATCCCCGTCCGACGGTCGTGCACCAGCGCACCCATGCACGGCGCATACTCCGAGGGCATCTCCACGATCCAGTACGTCAACGGACACCCGGCCATCGCCTCCGCCAGACCCGGCACACTACCCGGATCGACCCCGACCGTCGGCCCGCCCAGATGCCACCACACCTCCAGGGCATCCCGCTCCAGAATCTCCAGCACCGCACGGTCCGTCGCATCCTGCACGCCCTGGCCGGTGGCGATCCCCGCATAGTTCAGATGCAACACCCGCGGCAGATGACGGAAACGCCGCTGCCGCCAGTTCAAATGCACCATCGCACTCGGCCACCAGCAGTACGTCCCGTCCTCCCGCCGACACCGTGCCCACAAGGTCGGGACATCCTCGGTCAACGGGGTGTACTCGAAGCCCGGCCGGGCGATCTGCCAGGACGCCCACGACGGCAGGTCGGACACCGCGATGACGTCCAAGCCGTCGGTGCACAACTCACGCCGGGTCCCGACCCGCAACAGATCCGGATCGAGCGACTCCGGAAGATAATTCCCGCAATACCGCTCGACGGCCTCCCCGATCGCGGCGATCCGAGCCCCGGCCGGATCACCGAAGGTCGTGCCCAAGGAGACCCGATCAGCCGGCCAATCACCCAGATGCCGGGCATCAGCCACCGACGCCGTCATCGAGGTGTACCCCGCCGGGGCATGCTCCGGGGTGAGGACGTCTTTCACCGAACGGATCACACCGGTCAACGGATCGACGAGGGTTTCGATCGGGAGAGCACTCATCACAGGGACCTTTCTTCCCGGGGCGGAACAACGGGCCGGACGGCGGCGTCCAGATAGTCGGACAGCGGTAGGACATGGGCGCGCCCGTCAGGGGCGACGACGGTGGCCCTGCCGTCCTCACCCCCGACGAACACGTGCTCGGGAGAGGACGACGGACAGGACAGCGGCGCCTGGCCGTCGTTGACGAGCCGACGATTCAACCAGGCCAACAAAGGCGCTCGCAGACCCCCTCGGGCGCGGATTGCCGCACCGACCGGGCCATCGGCCGGGAGATCAGCCAGGAGACGATGCCCCCACGGTCCGTCCAAGACGGTGACCGACCTCCCCGCAGCGGACAATTCACGTACGAGCCGATGGGCGTCGCTGCGCAGCGGACAGTGCGCACCGGTCACGACCAGGACGGGCGCGCTCCCCGGGCGTGCCCACCGCTTCAGGTCGGTGCGCGGCGCCGACCACAACCGCATCCAGGCGCGGTGCGCTCCCGGGCCGTAGTCCTCGTCGGCGAAGAGGGCATCCGGCCCTTCGGACTCGCCGACAGCGACCCTGCGGGTGAGCTCGTCCGCGCAGAGCGGACACCGAGGGGTCCGGGAGAAGCCGTGCTCGTGCCACCAGCCGATGCGCTCACGCCACCGAGGGGTGCCGTCGGCATGGTGGGCGGTCTCCCAGAGACCGAGTGCGGGCACCATGACCACGACGGCGATGATCCGGTCGGCGTGACCGGCGTCGAGGGCGGCGCGCTCGCCTTCCAATGCGGTGAAGCCTTCGTAGGAGGATCCGGCAAGGATGATGGGACGCCGATGGTCGATGGTGCGGAGGCTGTCGAGGGCGGCTAGCCCGTCTTGGTATTCATGGTCGCTGTAGGGAATCCATGCACCGGGGGAATCATGTCGTCCGCGGACGTCCTGGGCGATCAGGTCGAGACCGTGGCTCTTCCAGGAGAGGACGGCGGGGGAGCGCCGCCCGTAGGGGGTGCGCAGCAGGATGCTGCCAGGCGAGCCGGGGATCAGGTGATGGTCGGTGGCGAGCCTTGCCTCGGTGGAACTGTTGGTCGAGCAGGCTGGTGCTGTGGGCTGTCTGTTTCCGGTTCCGACGGCGGCCGGGGTCACGTGGCGGTGGCGCGTGGGGGCAGGGGCGCGGGTTCGGGGAAGCTCAGCACGGGGTGGGTGCTGGTGGTTCCGGTGATGCGGTCGTGGCGCCACAGGGTGCGGCGGTGGGTCGGCCGTGGGCTGGGGTCGGACCATTCGGCGTGGAGGATATCGACGATCCGGTGGACGATGCGCCAGGTGGTGGATTCGTCGAGGTGCTCGCGGTCGTCGCCGGCTTCGTGGTCCTGCCACCAGGTGAGTTGTTCGCGGGGGGCTTGGCTGGCGGCGAGGCGTCGTCGGATGACCTGGCTGGCGTTGGGGTCGTCCGGGGCGACCCGTAGGGGGTCGATGAACCAGAGGTCGCCTTCGC
Organism: Austwickia chelonae; assembly: GCF_003391095.1. Lineage (NCBI taxonomy): Bacteria > Bacillati > Actinomycetota > Actinomycetes > Micrococcales > Dermatophilaceae > Austwickia > Austwickia chelonae. The sequence continues at coordinate 445,679 of NZ_CP031447.1, forward strand.
GGTAGATGTGGGTGCTGGCGTGTCCGGTGGGGAGGGGGCGTGCGGCGCGGCGGGTGTGGTCGTGGTCGAGGATGACGGTGGCGTCGGCGGGTTGTGGGGGGAGTTCGCCGAGGGTGACGGTGACCTGGTGCTGTTGTAGGGCGTCGGCGATCCGGTCGAGCAGGGGGTGGGTGTTGTTGTCGGGGGTGTGCAGGTGCAGGTGGCGGTTCCCGCAGGTGGCCCAGCTCGCTCGTTCGTCGTGGAGGTGGCGTATCTGGGTGGTGATCTGTTCGGGGGCGGGTTCGCCGTGGAGGCGGAACCAGCGGCCGTCGCCGGTGCGGACGACGGTGCCCTCGGGGGTGCGGACGAGGTCGGGTGCCGGGGTTGCCTGCATGCTCTGGCCTCTCGTGGGGTGGGCTGTGGGGTGGACCCCCGGGAGACACAGGACGTTTCCCGGGGGTCCGATCGGTTCCGGCTGGGGCCGGTTCATGACCCGATCAGTCGAAGGGGTTCTCCACGAGGGCGTTGGAGTGGCTGGCGGATTCGTGGGCCAGCTGCTCGGTTTCCTCGATCTCGGTCATGACCTGAATGACATCGTTCTGCATGACGTACTCCTTCTGGTTTCCTCGATTCCCGGTCGGCCTCAGGGTTGAGGGCCTGCGGTCCCGGGAGTCGAGGCCGCCACTCTAATGAGAATGAATCTCGTGTGCAATAAGGTGATTCCATGCCGAACGCCGACCAGTCCACCCCCCGACTCCTCGTCGCCGACCACTGCGCGGGCACCATTCACCTCATCGACCCAGCTCACCCCGTCGTCGATGAAAGTACACGCCTATTAGGGAAATTCGGACTCTCCGAACATGCCGGCGTCCTGCAACTCCCAGATGGCGCCGTCGCTTTCGTTGACGATCTCATCGGTCGGACAATCCTGGTCGACCCCCGACGGCCCGCAACCCACGCGATCACCGCCACCATCCCCGTTGCCACCCCAGCTGAACACCTCGCCGCCGACCCCACCGGCCGCCACCTCGTCGTCACCACCGGCCTCGGCGCCAACCCCGAACCCTGGAGCGACCTGCTCACCGCCATCGACCTGACCGACCCCGCGCAGCCGGACGCCCGCCGCATCCGCTGCCGCACCGGCGAACCCGGCGTCGTCATCCACGGAACCGGAACCGACGCCCGCCTTATCCTGCGCCACCGTGAACCCGGCAGCCTCGAAATCCTCCACCTCCAGGACGTCCTCGCCGCACCCAAAGGCAACCCCCGCCTGCGCGGCAGCGAACATCCCGGGTCCGACGACAGTGCCCACGGCGACCTTCTCCTGCCCGGCACCGACCACCTCCTCGTCGCCGAGACCACCGGCGTCCGACGCTGGACACTCGCCGACGACACCCCCCGCCACGACTGCACCCTGCCCTGGCAAGCACCCGGCCGCGGCTGGTTCCTCCGCTGGTCGCACACCCTCCACCGGGCCCTCAGCATCGTCCGCTCCGGGGGTGGTGACCCCCACACCTGGCAGAGCTGGGGTAATGCCCTGTGGGTCCACGATCCTCGCTACGACCGCACCCACGCCATCGATCTCGGCCCCGGACTGATCTTCCGCTGTGCACCCCTCGCTGGAGGCGTTGCCGTCGCCCGCGTTCACCCTGACGGCGACGAGATCGTCGTAGCCAGCATCCCCGAGGACAGCACCAGCGCATCCCAGGTCGCCCGTCGCATCCCCCTCCCACCGATGAGCTCCCCGCCCCGCCCGGGAGAATCCCCTTGGGAGAACGCCCAACGACGATCCATCACCGCCGACCCCCACGGCTCCCTCGTCGCCGTTACCTCCGGTGGAGACGGACTCGTCCACCTCGTCGACACCGCCGACCCTCGACACGGACACCGGCAGCTGCCCTGGCCTACCTCCCTCGACCTCGGCGGGATCCTCGCCTGGTGTGACGCCCGCCCCCACCCGCAGGTCGACTCCGTAGGGCGGTGACATGGGAGCTGACGAGGTTGACATCCCCCCGATCTGCGCCCGCATCATCGCCGACTGGGCAGCCAGGCCCCGCGCCGAAGCCCCCGTCACCGTCGGTGACCACGTCATCCACCTTCATCGACCGTCCTGCGCGGATCACTCGATCGTCCGCCACGGACGTGTCCTCGGAAGCGACTCCGTCACGGACCCCGTCGATCCCTGGCCCGACCTTCCCCGGGTCGAGCTGCCCGCTGGGCACGTCCCCCGCCGCGCCGATCTGCACCATGACGGCACCGGATATGTGACTGCCGTCCGCCCCGGCCAGGACATCGGCCTGCTCACCGTCCTGCATCCCGGAACGCTCACCGCCAAGGCGGTCCCCAGGCTCACTGTCCGGTCAGCCCACCTGGCCGTGCACCCCGTAGATGGCCGAGCACTCGTCCTCGACGGACACACCCTGGTTGCTGTCCACCCCCACGGCGGATACACCCGGATCCCCCTGCCCAGTGCCGGGCCCGGCACCACCTGCCGAGTGACCGCCCACCACGACACGGCCACGGTCTGCCTCACTGCGCACGGACGGGTCGACATGTGGGAGCTCCCCACCGGCAGCGATGAACTCCACCCGTCCCCGATCCTCATCCCCCCGGGGACCACCCGGATCCTGGCCACCACTCACGGATATGCCTTCGCCGATGGACACCCCGGACGACTCGTCACCAGCGACCCCCACGGCCAGACCGCAACCCTCCCGCTGCCCACTGACATACACCCCGACCGGATACGACGACTCCTCGACGACAGCGAAAACCGGATCTTGACCACCGTCGACGACGACGGCCTCACCGCCCTGTTCGTCATCCCATTGACGACCGGACGTCTCCGCGACGACCTCGACCCGACCGACTGGGAAGCACGCTGGCAAGGGCATCCCGGCGAACAGCTCACCGGCTGCGCCGTCGTCGCCGGCCACATCTGGTGGGCGACTGCCTCCCCGCTCGACCCTTGCCGGGCACGCCTGGAATCCCTGACCGCCACACCGCCGGGTGAGGGCGACCAACTTGACGAAAGAGCACGACCCCGCGAGAGCACCCGGTCGTTCGCATCAGGCCAGCAGCACCCACCACACCCGCAAGCGACCCCGCCCCCGGCGATCATGACGACAGTGGTCACTGCTCGCGACAGCACACGCCTCACCGTACGTCGAGCCGTACCCATCGGTTCACCGGTCGATGCACCGATCCTGCTGACCTGCTACGGCGGCTTCGGGGTGATCCACGATTTGGAAGCTGCACCGACAGCACTCGCCTGGGCAGCCCTGGGCGGTGTGACTGCGGCAGCCCGGGTGCGTGGCGGTGGTGAACACGGCCCGGCGTGGTATCGAGCCGGGTCAGGGACGGCAAAGAAAAAGGCGGTCGACGACCTCGTCGACGTGATCGACGCCTTGAGCGTCGGTGGTTCACCGATCGTGCTGGTCGGTGCCTCCCACGGCGGCTGGCTCGCCGCCTCGGCTGCTCTGCGACGCCCTGGTTTGGCCGGGATCGTGCTGACCGCACCGCTGCTGGATGTGTCTGACCTCCGCAGACGTCACCCCGCAGGCTCGGCCTGGGAACGAGAATTCGGGGTAGGCGAACCCGGGGTCGATCTGGCCGCGCTGTCCCCGCTGCTTCTGCTCGAAACAGCGGGCGACGACCTCGTTCCGCCGCCCTGCCTGGTGTTTTCCCCCCAAGATGACCGCAGGGTCTCCCCGGAGGATGCCGATCGGTGGGTCAGGGAGTCGGCGCGGCGCGGCGCGGAGGCCACGCTGCGGGCGACTTCGGTGGGGCATAGCGGAAATGGCCGGGTTGCAGCAGATGCCAGGTTGTGGGAGATCCTGCACTGGGCGGCGCGTCAAAGCACACGGGTGACCGCCTCGACCTGACGCGCCGCCCTGGGAGTCAGCGGGGGTCCTTCACCGGCGCGTCCGGACGTACCACCATCGCTGAACCGCCACCGCCTCGGGTCGGTTCGGCCCCGGCGTCGAACCGACCGCCGCCCAGGATGCGGATCGCCGTGCCCCGGCCGATGTGGTCGACTGGTTTCATCGGTTGCCCCCACGCCTTCAGCGAGTTCCCGACCGGTCCGTTGATCAGCGCAGGTTCCGCGGTGGCACCGGTGTTCCGGGAAGAGATCCGTGGCGCTCCGAGCGCATGCATCGCGTCATGGCGTCGGTCGATGATTCCGGCGATGGTCTGCGCGGTCGTGGTGATGATGGTCGCGCCTCCTGCCGCACCTGCAGCGATCACCGGCCGACCGTCCTTGAACAGGATCGACGGGCTGATCGAGGAGCGAGGACGTTTGCCCGGCCCGGGCAGGTTCGGGTCTGGTACTCCCGGGGTCATCGGCGCGAGGTTGAAATCGGTGAGCTCGTTGTTGAGCAGGAATCCGTAGCCGGGGACCACCATGCCGCTGCCGCCGAACTGTTCGATGGTCAAGGTGTACGAGGCGACATTGCCCCACTTGTCGGCGACGGTCAGATGGGTGGTGGCCTGCCCGTCGTTGACCTTGCCGGGTTTGCCTTTCGCCGGAGGCTCGCAGCCGCCGTATTTCCCGTCGGGGTTGCCGAAGGCGATCGGGCGGGGCTGAGCTTTTTTCGGGTTGAAACCGCAGGCGCGTTCATCGGCGAAACCTTTGGAGACGAGTTCGCGTTGTGGCACGCCCGGGATGTCGCCGACCCACCGGTTGCGGTCGGCGAAGGCCGTCGCGGTGGCTTCGGCGAACCGGTGGTAGTACTGGGCGTCGTCGACCTGGGAGAGCGGGACACCGGTCCGTTTCTCATAGGACTCCAAGAGGTTCAAGGTTTCGGCGACGGCGATCCCTCCTGAGGAGGAGCCGCCCATCCCGTAGTAGTCGTGCCCCTTGTATGTCGTCCGTACCGGTGCGATCGACTTGGTGCGATATGACGACAGATCGCTCATGGTCATGCCGCCCTTGGGCACGGTTACTCCGGGGGCGGTGCGCGGGGCGTTGACCGTGTTGACGATCGCCTTGCCGATGTCGCCCCGGTACATGGCGGCCGGTCCGTGACGGCGCAGTTCGGCGTAAGCGCGGGCCAGGTCGGGTTGGCGCAGCACGTCGCCGATTTTCACTGGTTTTCCGCCGGGTAGGAAGATCTTCGCGGTGTCGGGGAACTGGGCGAAACGGCGGGCGTTTTCGGCGGTGGCTTTCTCGAAGTCGGCGTCGACGACGAAACCTCGCTGGGCGATCTGCTCGGCGGGGGCGAGCATGTCGCCGAAGCTTCGGGTGCCCCAGGAGTCGAGCACGTGCTTCCACGTGGCGGGGGTCCCTGGGACGCCGACGGACAGGCCGGAGTTCACGGCTTTGTGGAAGTCCATCGGGACGCCCTTTTCCAGGAAGGAGGTTGGGGTCATGGACCGGGGCGCGCTCTCCCGTCCGTCGACGGTGGAAATTTTATTGCGGGTGGCGTCGTAGTAGACGAAGAATCCTCCTCCGCCGATTCCGTTGGCATAGGGTTCGACGACTCCCAGGGCGGCCGCGGTGGCCACTGCTGCGTCAGCGGCATTTCCGCCGCGGGCGAGGACGTCGATGCCAACCTGACTGGCGACCGGGTCGACGCTGGCCACGGCGCCTCCGCTGCCGGTCATGGTGGCGACCTTGGGGGCGCGTTCGATGACGGGCCCGGGGCGGGTCGATTGCTGGGCTTTCGAGGAGGTTCGTCCCGGGGTGGCTGAGTGGTTCTCCTGGGTGGTTTGAGCAGCGGTGGGAGGGGATCCGGTGCCGGCTGTCATGTCCAGGGCGGCGGCAGTGGCGGAGGCGGGCAGCGCCAGGGCGAGGGCCAAGGTGCCGGTGAGAGCGGCGGTGCTCCGACGACGTGCAGTTTTCCGGGCGGTCATGGCGTGACATTAGATCTGCGAACCCGCTAGGTAAAGAGGTAAATTCACTATTCGGTCAGTGATTTCGCCGAGGATGCGATCGTTTCGGGCGATATCTCCCGAAACGATCGCGGGTTCGGGGTGATCGTCGGTGATACCGGGTGGACTTTCGGATTGGTGTGGCATGTCGCACCGGATGGGAAACAGCTGACCTGGTATCGCTCGGTGGGTGCGGTTCCTGCGTTGTTGAAGGGGCGTAACGAGGATTTCGACTACCACTTCGGCGAGGGCGCAGCGGGTAAGGCGTGGGCGACGAAGGATGTGTGGTCTTCGTTCCCGGTGCGAGGAAGGCGGAGGGCGTGGCCGCCCGGGCAGCGGTAGCGGCGGGTGTCGTCTGCGTGTTGGCTTTGCCCTTGGTTGAGGACGGCCGGGTCGTCGGGGTGCTCGAGTTCGTGGGGAACAGCCCGCAAGATCCGAGCATCGTCCCGGTGATGAACATCGTGGGGTGCACCTTGGGCCAGACGTTGACCCGGTTGCACGCAGTGGAGCGGATCGAGGCCTCTCGGGTTGACCTCAAGGCGACTAGCGCTGTTCTGCACAACGTGAATACTGCTCAGGAGGAGCGATCTGCGATGCGTGCTGCCTTGGACACCATTCGTACCGAATTCGGGTGGGCCTACGGGTCGGTCCTCGTAGTCCTCACCACCCAACGGCGACCGATGGTGAGAAAATCTCAATGTCGAAGGGCACGCAGCACACCGGTCCCGCTCACCACCGCCACCAGTGCACAGAGCACCCAGCTGCTCAAAACATACGGTGTCTGACCGACCCACTCCCGCCCAACCACCGCATATGTCCATGCCAACAGAATCGATACAAGGGGAAGAAGCACCACTGTGCAGGCCACACGCAGCGTGGCACCCGAAAGACACATCACCCACACCGTGTCCTCGCGGAACTCTCTGGGATAGGGACCGGGCATGATGACATCCTCCCCGCCAGCGCCTCTTGGCACTAACGATCAGTTGTCACCGATTCGTTCCTCACGCCCGATCATGACCTACGGCCTGACTCTTATGCGATATTTAACCTAACCAGGATTAACTGAATGATATAGCTATATCTACATATATACAGTAAAGCACTGCATAGCGCCCAAATCGCCACCATTTGAACTTTTAGGATAGATGATCCTATATAAAATTTTTTAGTGTTTACGGTGTACTGAGTTCTACTGCATGTAACAATCGATCCCGTTAGATCGCTTTGACCTCTAAAAATTCTTGGTGGTCGAGCGAAGTTATGGACTCTGTCGACCATCTCCGAGGTCGTCAGAAGCGAAAGAGACACGGCGCACTACAGAAAGCGAGGAAGATTATGGATGACAAATTTGACCTTGAGGTGAACGTTCATGAGACCTCACCCCGGACGGGCGGTTGGGTTACGTCAAAGTCTTTGTGTACTCCAGGCTGTATTACAGGATTCATGATGTGCAACGAGGTCACTAAGGGGTGCACGATCCGCATCACGGGTTAATATATCCAGAAGATCTGGTCCTTATTCAGGCTATCTGAAAGGGTCTGGATTATCTATGGAATCTTTGTTGCGAGTGAATCTGAGGGCATCATTCACGATGCCATAAGAACGCAACTGTCCGACCTGTGAAGCAGTGAATTCGCATTTGTAGGTGTGCTGAGATATGAAAATGGCGCTCGTCTTAAGAGCCGTCAGCTATCAGGCTCAAGCTCGGAAAAGGTGACTGGCATGTTACTACTCTTGAGTGGAACTTAATCGGCAGAGGACCTTAGGAAATATTGGGTCTTCCGCTGATAACTGTTGTTCACTAGGTGTCGAAATTTGGTAAGTATACCTGGCACCGCAGGAGTGGTTATTTTCCCTCTCGGGTCACTCCGCAATCGCTTGGCTCAAATGCCATTTTTGTGGAGGTGAATTGACTAGCATCCTATGACCCACTGCTTCACAGGTATGCAGCGTCTTTACCAGTTCAGGATCAAATTTTTTACATGATTTGATCCTGGGCCCAGACTGGTTTAAGATAAAGAATTGTTTGAGATTAATCTCAACAAGCGAGTTGAGTCCTCCATAAAGATTTCCAGAGATTCTTCCGATCGGAGAGCACCTTATGTTTAATGATACTCCTATTATAGATACAACGAAAGTCAGCCATAGATATGGCAAAAAAATGGCTTTGAGTCAGATTGATCTTGAAGTTAATTCGGGACGTATATACGGGCTAATTGGCCCAAACGGGGCTGGAAAATCAACACTCCTTAGCATTCTGTTGGGCCTCACGGTTCCTACCACCGGATCGGTTCGAATTTTTGGTAAACCCTGGTCGTCTAATTCTCTTGATCATATCGGCGCGAGTATTAACGGCCCCGCTTTTTACCCACATTTAACAGCAACGGAAAATATGCAGGTGCATGCCTATTTAATTGGCGCCAGCAAAGATGAGATTAATTCAATTCTAACTCACGTTGGGTTAGCGAATACTGGCAGGAGTAAAGCACGTTCTTTTAGTACTGGCATGAAAGCTCGCTTGGCTTTAGGTATAGCTTTACTTGGAAATCCTTCAATACTCATCCTTGATGAACCTCAAAATGGTCTGGACCCAGAGGGGATTCAAGACCTTCGTCGAACTTTGCGTGACTATGTAGCCACTGACCGGACAGTGATTATTTCAAGCCATCTTCTTGATGAAGTTTCTCATGTGGCAGATGACATAGGAATTCTAGATTCAGGACAGCTCCGCTGGCAAGGACCAATGGAAGACTTATCTGAATACGGGACTCTTGAGGATGCTTTCTTTGAGATTCTGCGAGGGAACAAATGAACACGACCCATGTTTCATTCGGCAAATTGCTGAAAGCGGAAGAGCTGAGATGGCGACGTAGCTTGCCGCAGAACCTTATCTATCTTGCGGGTTTTTATGGAGTGATAGTTGGATTTCTTTACTATCTCTCTGGAATGCAGCGTTCCTGGCAAGGTGTTCTTAACTGGAGCAACATGTGGGTCGCTTTTGTGGGACCGCTCTATGCTATTTTTATCGGGGTTTCAATGATCTCGATGGAGGGCCGCACAAGGAGTGGCGGAACCCAGTGGAGGAATATTAATCAACGATTCATTTCTTCTGCAAGAACAGTAATTCTTTGCGCTCATGTTCTCGCCACTAATTTCCTTGCTTTAACGGTTCCGTGCCTCATCTTTTTATTAACTGGGAAGTCCCAGGGATTTCCTTCAGGAACCGTTTTCGCTCTCATCTTTGTATCCGCATTCTCTCAAATTTTCTTGGCTACTCTTTCCGTTCTAGTGGCGAGGTTATTTAACAGCTCCCTCTCCTTGCTGACTTGCTCAATATTTTATTTATCTTGGATATTTGTTGATACCGTTGAGGCGTCCAATTGGATGCTTTGGCCGCCTAACTGGGCTTTGCGGCCGACTCTTCCACTTATTGGCACCCATGCTAATGGGGTTGCGATCGCGCCCCATCATGAACTATGGGGAATCTCTTTGTGGTCAGCTCCGCTCTTATCGATAGCTTTGACAGTTTTGTTGACTTTATGTCAATTTATTATCCCAAATCGTTCACTCCTATCGCATGTACACCGCTTTACTGACTCTTCAGTGGAAACTTTTGACAAGAGTAGTACTCTCGGGATGAGTGACTCCAGCGTATCGCGCGCAAGCGAGACTTCAAAAGCTCATCAGAGATTTCAAACTTATCGAGTAGTGTGTTCACTGCTGATAATTACCGCTCGAAGCCGGGCGCTCTGGGCAAGTCTCATGATCATGGTCTTAAGCCTAATATTTTTACGCTGGCAGTCACCAGTGGGTGTTGCTCGGGTTCTTGTCTCGATTTCTATTCCTATAGCTGTTTCTGTACTACCTATCTACTTATGGATCATGATTATGCCAGGGTGGCGAATTTTTGCCACTCGTAGACCTCGCTTTATTTTTCCTGTAATTCTACTTACCCTTGGCGTGGTCGCTTTTCTAAGCGTTGGCATAGCATTTACTTTTGCAATTCTGGCATTTAAAGGTCTGAGTGTCGCTATCTCGATACAGTTATGGATGAGCTGTACTCTTCTTGCCGGCACAGTTGTTCCAATAATTATTTGGATTACTAGTCGCTTAGGATCGTTTGCGGGGGCGGTGATAAGTATCTTTGGAGTAATTTTCGGGGTGTTGATTAGCGGCACCCCACTCGGTGGCACGCTTTGGCCATTTGTTCCGTGGGCGTGGGGTGGGCTAAGCGACCCATCTCAGCTTGTCTTAGCAACAGCAATTTTTCTGGTGTCTAGCCCGACTCTTGTTTTCCTAGCAGGAAAATCAAGCGTAACCGGGATTTCCAGATAGTTTTCTAAATATTGAGACTGTCCCAAGAACTATGGAAAGAGCAGATACCTTCTTGGTAGAAGACACTACTTACGCGGAAACACTTTCTTTTCATAGAAAGTCTTAAACTTGCTCTTACAAGATTCCTTTTGAGCAGGGAACACATACCACCTGAATTATATTCAGCCACAAAGAATGAAGAGGAAAATGGGTCATATTTTTTCGAAGTCGTCAACATCTTCCTCTGCCGACAGATGGCAGGCTGATCCTTCTTTAGCCGTTCGCACATCTACTCAAGAGACCAATAAATATCCAACTAATATCAACACTAAAGAACCTCTAGATCTGATTAGAGAGCTTTGGCTTGACCCAATTCTGCAGGAGGCCGTAATTTTAGCGAGTCCTAATCTTGCCAACGCGATAAACAAAGTCTTACGAGATGAAGAGTCTATCCCGAATAAAAAAATTATGACACTCCGCAGGAGCCTACTGAAGTATGCTATTAGGATCTCAACTCGACCGACTCCATTTGGCCTATTTGCTGCCGTTTCAAGCACTTCTTTTGGAAATGAATTTCTTGTTATCTCCAACGAGGGAGTGAAGTCGGCAAGGATTGCTCAATCAATAGTAATGAAATTGCAAAATAAAGCTGAAATGACCTTAGAGAATTTTTGTGTATCCATAAATCCCACAACATTTATTCATGGAGATCGGCTCCATGCGGCACTGAGTAATCTTAAAACCGAGAGTACCAACTCTCGAGTAGATGTTCGCATCAATCCTGCCTTAGATTTCATTCTTAATGAAAACCCTAATTCTATGGAGATAGGTACACTAAGAACACTTTTAATTCAGAAATTTGGTGAATCGAATAGAGATAAAATCCACGGACTGCCGAAGGAGCTAATTAGAATCAATGTGCTTGTTACTGATATTTCTTCGTCTGCCTTTGATTCAGACCCTGCAGAAAAACTCATAAAATTTTTTCCAGATGAACTTGACCCTTTAATTGATCTAATCGATAGGTATTCTGCCACGCCCTTAGGGAGCGGGCAGGGGGAACTCTTATTGATTTTAGAAAAGCTAGGTAAATTTCATATTTCTGAAATTCAACGAGGTATCCAAGTAGATTATCAAGCTAGACTTGAAGGAAACGTTCCGAATAGTCTTAAGGAAATTGTACCAACCGTATTTGACGGGCTCTGCAGATTGACCTCTATCCCTTCAGGATCTCCCAATCTCTCGGCACACGCAGATAGATTTTTAGAAAAATATGGGGAAACTGAAGTTTCTTTACTTGATGCATTAGATTTAACTGCGGGGATTGGAATGCCTGCAGGATATGAGACATCTTCCCATAAACAAGAAAGAGTTTCTCATAGGACTACCCCTGAGCTCACCTCGCTTCTGTCCTATTTGATAGAAGAATCAAGAAGTTGCAGGAAGGAGAGCGTAGAGATATCACCTGAACTAGTTTCAAAAATTCCATACGCAGGTAAATTACCTAGTTCAGCAGATTTATTCATTGAAATGCATGAGAACAATCAAGAAACGCAATATGCGCTAGGCGCTACTGGAGTTGCCTTCCCAGCAGGTAGGTCTATAGGTCGTTTTGGATGGGGAAATAAAATCTTTAAAGATCAAGTAAAGAAGTACGCAACGCATGACCAAAAATACAATAGCTCTGATCTAATATTACAGTTAGAGTATTTAACAAATAGTGCTGTCGCTAATGATCTTTTCTTGTCACCGTTAGCGTATGATAACGTCCTTATCTTGACCAAACCAAGCTCAGAGGCATGCTCAGTAAGAACCGTACATGATCTTTTGCTGGGTGTTCATGATGGAAAATTCTATGTTCGTGATATTTTATCACAAAAACGTGTAATCTTTCGTCGCTTAAATCTAGTCACTTCCGAATTAACCACTGACTTAGTGAGATTTTTGGAAGATATAAGCAATGATGGATTCTGTAAACCATCCTGGTCATGGGGGGCTTTGGAAGGACTTCTAGATTTCTATCCAGGAGTCACTTATGCTGGAATCCAGCTTTCTTCGGCAAAGTGGAGAATTCCTACAGAAGTGAAAAATACCAAGGATCTCAAAGACTGGATGCAAGCTAAAAGAATCCCGCGCTATCTCCTCGCCGGAGAAGGAGACAATCAACTTCTTGTAGATTCTCAAGATGAGACTCACCTGGACCTTTTAATGCGCGAAGTTAAGCCAGGGTATAGTTTAGTCCAGAAAGCTTTAGATCCTAAAATGCTTGGTTACGCCAGATCCAAGGAAGGAGAATCCAGTCTTTCAACAGAAGTTATAGTATCTGTATTGAATTTAACTCCTAATGAGGAAATCAACGATCCTTTACCGAAATATAGGAAGAGATACGATCCCGCAGTAACCTCACGCTTCCTTTCGCCAGGCGATGATTGGTGGTATTTCAATATCTATTGTGATCCACAAAATTTCCGCAAACTTTTTGAGTCTGTCTATAAATCTTCATCATGCGTCGGGTTCTTTGTTCGATACAATGATGGAAAAGATCACCTCCGCCTTCGACTCAGGGACACCGGATCCTTCCCTCTGGAAGTATCTAATCTATTAGTTACATTAAAAGACGAAAGGCAGATATCTGAATGGACTATCTGTTCTTACGAAAGAGAGATTGAAAGATATGGAGGTCCTGAAACAATTAAAAATTGTGAGAGTTTATGGTGCATAGAGTCAAAGATAGTTGCACTTCACGAAGCTGCGAGTTTCGTGGACTCAGCCAAAAATGAGGAAGATCGGATTATGTTCGGTGTTCCTTTGGTTCTCTCTTGGCTCGATAGCCTTCAAATTTCGGATCGAGAGCTCCATGAGATGCTTTTGCTAGCCATCGCGGGATATAAAAATGAGTTTTCACCACAGATCTCCGAGCTAAATAAAAAATCCAGAAAATTTAACAAAAAGCTGGTAATTTTACCTGACATCTCTGGTATGTTAACACCTTATCAGAAAAGAATTAGCTATACGATGAATAATAGTAAGGAAAGAATCTCTTCGAAAGAGAATTATGTTGAAAAAGTATCAATGAATTTGAGCCTACTTCACATGTGGTGTAATAGGCTTGGATTTAAGAGACACGAGGAGTATGTGCTGGCCGTAATTGCAGATAAAATTATTCGTGACAGAATTTATAAAATAAAGGATATCTGAGAATGAGAGATTTCACGCAAGAAGATAAACATAAAGCTGAAGCAGTAGCGCGTGGGTGGGAGATTCTAGATCGAATTAGAAAAAATTGGGAGTTAACAAAAAATGAGGGGATCCGTCATCCTCTTATTCGTAGCAGTGTTGTGCCCTGGCACCCGTTATCGCTAGAAGCTGGAGATTTAGGATTATGCCTAATATATTCTAGTGCTGATAGATTTGATCCAGATGGGCAATGGGATTCGCTTGCGCATAAGCATGCATCAGTTGCTTTCGACTATTTCTGCAATACATCTGATTTAAATATTGGATTATTTTCTGGAGCTTCAGGTCTAGCTTTCGCATTGACGTCTCTTTCTAGAGAAGGACGTCGCTATAAGAATGCTTTAAAATTTATTAATGAAACTTTGATACTTAAGACACGAGCTCTAATTAGCAACTTAAATCCAAATCAAGGCATTCCTACAGATAGCTATGATATGGTTAATGGCCTATCTGGAGTAGCGTGGTACATTTTACACCGATCTACTTTATATGGGGGTGCAATAAAATCATCCGAAGACAGTAGACTGGAGAAACTTCTGGAAGATATTCTAGAAGAATTTAAGAGAAGGGCAAGCTTACTTCCTTATTTAAAAATGGGATTTTTTACAGATTCTACTCAGATAACAAATGTGGAGCAAGCATATTATGGTCACTTAAAAAGTGGCTATATAAATGTAGGATTTGCTCACGGCTTAGCCGGAGTATTAGCAGTACTAGGTGAGGCAAAAAAGCAAGGATGGCGCGGGTTATCTGATTCAATCCTTCGCATTAGAAGTACTTTAAACAGATCCATTGTATACACTAAATATGGTCCGGATACTGACTACTATATTTATCCACAGTCAAATGGCAGATATCAAGAATTTACCAGATCTGCATGGTGCTATGGAAATCCAGGATTAGCCATCGCAGTGAATTTAAGTGTACCAAGCCATCCGGATACACTACCCAGTGCTAAGTCTTTAATTGCATCTTGCATTAAACGACCTTCGAGTATTCAGCAAATAGACAACCCTTCGCTCTGTCATGGATATTCAGGGCTCCTGCTTTCATCTGCCAATTTGGGAGTATCAGATGATAAATCGTTGGATAAAATTTTATTAAACTGGAATGCTAGTCGCACTTATGGATTAGATGTGGAGCATAGTCAAGATTACTGCGTCGACTCTCCTGGGGTTCTTGAAGGGTCTGGCGGAGCTGCAGTAGCACTCCTGCATATAGGCGAGTACGGAGATATTGATTCACCAGTTCGACTTCAACTTTTTGGAAGGCGTTCGGCATGTTAAAAGTAGCGAATATTTCGATGAGATATCATCGAGCAGAAAAAAGTGTCTTCTCAGATGTTAGCTTTGAGTTAAATAGCTCAGAAATAATGCCGTTGATTGGAGGAAACGGGTCAGGAAAGACTACATTACTACGAATTCTTGCAGGAATAATTCGGCCGGAAAAAGGTTCTGCTTGCATTAATGGAGTAGATATTCTGTCGAGAACAATTGAGGCGCAGAGATCAATTGGGATTTCTCTTTATCCAGAAAGAAGCTTCTATTATAGATTAACGGGAAGGCAAAATATTGAGTATTTCGCCTCTTTGAAAGGAATTTTTGGAAAAGAAGCAAAGCGTGAGGCAAATCGTGTTCTTTCTGAGCTAGGATTGGAAGATAAGGCAGATAGCATGTTTATGAGAATGTCTCTGGGGCAAAGACGAAGATTGGGCGTATCACGTGCTATCCTGGGTTCTCCCAGTCTTCTTTTATTAGACGAACCTACCTCTAATCTAGATGCCTCTGGGACTTTTTTAGTTCAAGATGTTATATCTAGGCATGCTTCTGCAGGTGGATCTGTGATAATTTCAACTCACCATCAGCAGGATTTGCGCTTATCGACCAAAGCAGTCCTAGCCTTAAAAAATGGAAGATGTGAATTACTGCTAAGTAATAAATCTATTTTAAGCCGCAAAATCGAGTTCTCCTTCGAATCAAAGAACTCTTCTGCGATTCATAAACTTTCCGAGAAGTATCCAATCACATTAAGTAGCGATGGAGCGTTAGTTGATGTTCCAGTAGAAATTTCTTTGGCTCAAATTGTGGAGGAGATCTCAGGCTTAGGAATATGTATATCATCAGTTAAAGACACTATGTGGTTCCCGGAGCGCAACTCATAGGGAATTTAGGTAAATTGGCAGCCAATAGGATTTTGCACCGCTAGATTTGCAGTCCTTTATTCTAAAAGGAGCTATCTCAGAGTAGTGCCATCAGAGTCTACAGACTATATACATATAAAAACTAATCTGAAACTAGGGGTTTCAATGAATTCTTTAAGGCAATTTTCAGCCTATCTAAAGCGGATTTACCTGGAGCAGGTTAGCTATAAGACTGCACTCGCTTTAACTCTAATAACCGCAGCTATAAGTCTTCTACAATTTGTATTCATGGGAAATTTTATAAAGGAAGGGAATTCTTTTCCGGGTATATCGGCGTATGGAGGTGACATTCTTTCATATTTTGTTACTGGATCTATATTCACAGGATTCGTAGGAATCTGCGTATCTTCATTTAGTTCCTATTTGTCACTAGAGCAGCGAGGGGGAACACTAGAGTCAGTATTTGCATCTCCGATGCCATTAATTAAAACAATGCTCTTCTCTGCGGCAGCTGGATTAATTGGAACGATTTCCGGGTCTGCATTAATGATTTTTATCTTTGGATTTATATTTAAAATATCGTTTAATATTAATATTTTAGGTCTTTTAATAATTCTATTCTCCTTGACGCTGACTCTTTTTGGGTTCGGCCTGGCGGGTTGTGGCGTTTTGTTAGTTACAAAGAAAGGTGATCCGATAACGTGGGTTTTCACAACGGCCACCGCCCTACTGTCTGGAGTTATGTTCCCTGTTTCAATATTGCCGCAATGGATGCAGTATATTTCGCACTTAATTCCCACTACGGTGGCTTTGGATGGAATTAGATTAGCAATGCTATCCTCGGCCTCCCCTGATAGATTAATTTCTATTATTTTTCAACTGTTTTTGTGGTCTTTTATTTCAGTGCCCGCTGGGATCTTTGTATTCAGAAGAGGGCTCGCTCTTTCTCGTAAGCATGGAAGCCTTTCCGACTATTGAAAACAGGGAGTATTACTTGTGAAGGGTTTCCCTTCGGCATGAAAAGCTGCGAACCTGTTGGTATGACACATTGTGGTGTGGTTTCTGCAGTGTAAATTCTCGCCTAGTAAATAAATCTCTTGGCAATCCATGGGGTGTTGTTCTCTGTGGGATGCGACCATCCAGTCAATATGAGGGCGAAGGTAAGTGTCACACGTGTCGAGGTCTTCCAGAAGTCAAGCCTGAGTTCTCCCAGTTGGCTTAGTGACCCCCTTGCGGTGGTGAGGATGGCTTGGGCGTGCTCGGGAATGTCGGGCTCGAGGGTGAGTCGTTGGCCGTTGATCTCGATGGTTGCCGCGCGGATGGTGCGCAGGGTCTGGACGATCTTCTTGATGGAGGTTCCGGTCGTCGAGGTGAGGTAGCCGGTGATGGCCAGGGCCGCGAACACGACGGTCAGGTGGGCCTCGATCGATTCGCGTCGATGATGGAAGACGGGTCGGGCTCGAAGGTCGGACTTCGTCATCCGGAAGGAGGCTTCCACGTGCCACAGGTCGTGATAGGCGCTGATCACCGCCGCTCCAGCCATCGTGGTGATGTCGAGGTTGGTGACATAGCCTTTGAGTCCGGCGAGCTGACGGGCGCGGTCGATGGTGGCCTGATCGAGCTCTTTGGCGGCGCCGCTGACCTTGAGGAACCGGGTCTTGCGTAACGGTGTGGCGCCGGTAGCGACCTTCTCGGCCTTGGTGATCTGGGCGTTGATGGTCCGGTCATCACGCTTTTGGCGCTTGAAGGACCACTGGTAAACGATCCGACGCTCGCGGGCCGCTTTCCCGGTGCCCATGACCCGCTTCGACTCCAGGATCTGCCCATCGGTGAAGTAGTTCCCCTTCCGGGCGAAGTGGTCGGCCAGGTCATAGGGCGCTTTGGTCAGGCGCGACCCGACGATGAAGGAGAACCCGGCATCCTCCAAGGCGTTCAGGTTGGCCGCGGACAGCATCCCGGCATCGGCGACCACGATCATGGCGGTCACGCCGTGGCGCTGCTGGAACTGGGTCAGCATCGGGACCAGGGTGGTGGTCTCGGCGGCGTTGCCCTCGAAGAGGTGCACCTCTAGCGGGAACCCGCCCGGGTCTACCAGGAGCCCGACCTGGACTTGAGGGTCGACGCGATGCTCCTTACTCATCCCGACTTTGCGCAGGCCGTCTTCGTTCTCGTTCTCGACGTGCAAGGTCGTGACGTCGTACATGACGAACGCGGCATGGCCGGTCGTGGCCGTCGAGTGCCTCAGGCAGGCCCGTGGCCAGCCGGCCGCGGTAGTCACGCGCCTGGCAGCGTTGCAGACACCGGTAGATCGTGTTCAACGATGGGGCGGGCACGCCGACCTCGCTGAGGACCCGGATCGTGTCTGCCTTGGAGGCCGGCTCGATGATCCGGGCCAGCACCAGCGCACGGAAGGTCTCATCACCGATGACGTCGAATCCCAGCTGGGTGTACGCGCTGGTCAAGACCTCCCACAGCAGCAGCGCGGAGGTCGAGAGCACCCGACCTCCGCCGGCCACGGTCCGGAGCCGACCCGAAACCGCCGGCACCGGCAGCCGCGGCGGCCCGTCGCTGGTCCAGTCAGCCACCTCGCTCATCCGCGACCCGACCCGCTCTAACGGCCCCAGACCCAACACCTGCTGCCCCGACCGAAGCCGTTCCTCGGCGACGGCGACGAGCAACTCCAACTCGGCATCGGTGTGCGCCGACCCCACATGGTCAACCTCAACGACATCCCACCCCTGACGGGTCACGACCTGGACCGCGACTGCGCCCGAAGAGGTGCGCACCTTGCGCACGAACCGAGACGACACGCCCCCAAGGCTAGCCACGAGCAGGTTATTAGTGACCCCTTCACACCGGCCAGGGCCACACCCCCCCAGATCAGCCCGTCGCCGTCAGCCAGGAATCACAGACTGGGCGAACTCAGGTCAGGCGTAGGAAACCTTTATCCTCGTTCTTCTCTATCCCCAGATCGACGCGCCGGTTTCCAGCCCGCCAGCAGGGCTCAGACCTACACCCTCATTGGGAAGAGCTGGTGAAGGATCTGGCTCGGGAGACGGCGGAGGCGACCGAGGAAGTCGAAGAGAAGGTACGAGCGATTCAGGAGGATGCCGGCAGCGTGGTGCAGGCGCTTTGCCCGGGTCGAGGCGACGGTGGCTCGGATCAGGGGATCATCAGCGGGGTGCTGGGTGACCAGAACAGGCCGAAGAGCAACATGCTGGAACAGGACTGATCTTGCCGCCGGGAATCTCGTTGAGAAGCGCAGTCGCTGGGGCGCTGTGACGTCCGGGCGTTTCGGCACCGGACGCCACCGCGCCGTGGTCAGCTCAAGGCGACTTCTTCATGTTTCATGAAGGCCAGCCGGTGTCCAAAGGAGACCAGCGCGTAGCGGTCTTTTCCGGTGATGAGGACGTGGTCGTTCGGGGTGTCCATGGAGAAGGACTTCGACCAGTAGTAGGCGGTGGGCGGGTTCAGATCGCCGACGACGTACTTCTGTCCGGCTTCGACCTTGTAGACCAGTGAGTTGACCTCTTGGTAACGCGAGGGGTCTTTGTAGGCGGCCTTTTCGGGGACGGCCCGGCCGTAGAGCCTGGTTTTCGCCGTGGTGGTGGCGATGGTGCGTTTCTCGGTGACCTTGCGGGCCTTGGGTGTGGCAGGCGGGTTGTGGAACCAGCCGAGGACGCCCAGGTACCAGATGGCCGTCCAGTCCTTGTCGACCTTCGCCACGACGAATTCGCTTCCGGCGATGGCGCGGGCGCCGATGTCGGAGACCTGGGTGGTGCTGGGGTCACCTTTGGGGCGCAGCCCGGGGTCGCGGACGAGTTCGGAGCTGGTGGACGGTTTGGTGTGCAGTGGGACGAAGTTGGTGTTCCCGGCTTCACAGGGGCCGTCTTTGCCGCAGGCGGTGAGTGGCTGGGCGTTGCCTTTGAACCCGGGGAGGATCCGGATGACGTCGCCGGGTTTGATCGGGTCTTTGCTGGTGCCTTGGGTGAGCGGTGCGCCGAGGAGCTCGAAGAAGTGCTCCCAGTCCCAGAAGGGGCCCGGGTCCCAGTGCATCTTGGGGATCTGTTCGGTTTTCTCGCCGGGGATCTGGTCGTGGCCGATGATGTGGGCGCGATCCATCGGGACCTTGAGTTCTTCGCAGAGGTTCTTCACGAGTTCTGCGGAGGAGGCGTACATCGGTTCGGTGTACCAGCGGTGGCCGCGGGCGGCGTGGCCTTCGTGTTCGATGCCGATCGAGTGCATGTTGAACCACCAGCTGCCGCAGTGCCAGCCGATGTCCTGATGTTTCAGGTGTTGGGCGACGTGGCCGTCGTTCGAGCGGATCGTGTAGTTCCAGGAGACGTACTTCGGGTCCTTGACCATCTTGACTGCGACATCCCATGAGCATTCGGTGTCATGGATGATGATGAAGTTGATGGCGGGGGCTTTGGGGCGGAATGCGCGGTCGTGGTTTCCGTAGTCTTTTTCTGATTCGCCGTACTTTTCGTAGGGCGATGGCATGATCTCGATTTTTTTCTTGTCGGCAGGTGGTGCCGGAGGTTTATCGTCTACGCGCGATTGGAGCAGGACTTCTTTCTGGGCTTCGACGGAGCCGACTTCGCTCTTCTCCAGGACGAGGAACTTGCCATCCGGCAGTTTTTCTTTTTGCCCTGAGGCGACGGTCTTCATGACGCGGTCGGCGAAGGTGCTCTGCGCTTCGATCGTCGACATGCCGCTGGCCCTGGCGACGGCGAGGTACCAGGCTTCGGGCTTGGTGTCGGCGCCGACGGGGTGGCCGGCCTTCTTTTGCAGGTGGACGAGGAGCGCGGCGCCGGCTTCGACGTTGGCGCCGGCGTCATTGCGGATCTTGTCGGCGGGGATTCCGCTGATCTTGGTGGCGCTCTCCAGGGTGTCCTCGAAGGCGGCGATCGGTTTACCTGCCCGTTCGAGACCGCGTTGGCGTTCGGCGGCGTCGATCAGGTGCATGGGGCCGAAGCCGTTGCCGACGCTGGGGCGTCCGCCGTGGTCCTGCCAGCGGCTCTGGCAGTGGGCGAAGGCAGCGAGGACGGTGATCGGGATGCCTTGTTTGTTGGAGGCGTCGTCGTAGATCTTTGTTTCTTTACTTTTTTCTTCCGCAGCATGGCTGGTAGAGGTGCCCAGCCCTATACCCAGGGCTGCTGCACCGGACATGACAATGAAGGAACGTCTCCCTATATGGACCATTCGTTCAAAGCTCCTCACCTTGTTGATAAGGGCATTCCGGACAGTCCCCCCGAGATGCCGGGCTCTTTGTATCATAGATTTCCTTCTCGGGAAATCTTGTTGAAATAAAGATGATGGGCTTGATCGCGAGATGGCGGGGTGTCCGTCCCGGAGTCGCACTCTAAGGAGGTGTCCTGGATTTTTCCTGCATGGGTTGAGGGGATGATGATCCGTACATTTGGGTTCAAATGCCCGAATTATTTGGATATCTCAGCGCCCTTGTGTGGAGAGTGTGTGGACTTCTGAAAATTGGTGAACCACGCTCATGAAAACGTTGGCCTGTGGTTTTAACTAAAGTGAAAGGTGAATACGGGCGGGGTGGGTGAGTCCCGCCTGCGGGTGGCCGGTCGATCGGTGGACGTGCTTGGTCGGTGCTGCGCGTGGTGCTGCTGGAGGAGGTCATGGTCTCGTGGGGAAGCGTGCGCAGGGCCTTGCCACGAGTCAGTGGGCGGGCCGAGCGCACTGCGGGGAAAAGAGAAATGCGGCGCGAGTCGCCGCATGAAAAAAGGCCCTTTCCCGATCTGGGTAAAGGACCTTGTCTCTGTATTAACGATGGTCGGGGTGACAGGATTTGAACCTGCGGCCTCTTCGTCCCGAACGAAGCGCGCTACCAAGCTGCGCCACACCCCGTGGCTGGTCGCCGGGTGCTGACCCAGGTTAGACCTAGGAGGAACCGGCGACGACTCATGGTAGCCGATCAGGTGTTGAACTTCCGAATCGGGGATGGTCGGGCGTTCATCCGTCGTTCACCGATCACGTGGCGTCAAGGTCAACAGGGTGGCCTCGGGTCGGCACGCGAATCTCGCTGGGGCGTAAGGAGATGTGCCCAGCCCTGCGGAGACGTGCATCCAGGCGGCATTCTCGGGGGCTTCTCTATCGGGCGCGCCGTTAGCACCGGGCCACCAGCGGGACATCCCTTTGGCGCGGCGGCGGTCGAGATCGCAGTTGGTGACCAAGGCGCCCATGAAGGGCATCGCGATCTGTCCGCCGTGGGTGTGCCCGGCGATGATCATCCCTGCGCCGTCCCTGGTCATGGCGTTCAGTACCCGCTGGTAGGGGGCGTGGACCACGCCGATGGTCAGGTCGGCCGAGGGGTCGGCCCGGCCGGCCACCTCGTCGTAGCGGTCGAGCTGGATGTGGGGGTCGTCGACCCCGACCAGTTCCAGATCGAGCCCGGCGATTTCCACCCGGCTGCGCACATTGTTGAGGTCGAGCCACCCCTGGGACCGCAGCCCGGCCACCAGAGCATCGGTGGGCAGCCGAGAGGTCATGGGCATGCGGGTCTTGTGGCGTAGATAGATCGCCGGGTTCTTCGGCCGCGGGGCGAAGTAGTCGTTCGATCCCAGGACGAAGGCACCGGGCAGGTCGAGGAAGGGCGCCATCGCTTCCAGGAGCGGCTCGACCGACTCCGGGTGGGAGAGATTGTCTCCGGTGTTCACCACCATGTCGGGACGCAGCCGAGCCAGTTCCTTGATCCAGGCGACCTTGCGGCGTTGCCCAGGCATCAAGTGGATGTCGGACACCTGAAGGACCCGTAGTGGTCGAGCACCGGGGGGCAGGACAGGGGCCGAACGTTCACGCACCACGAAAGCATTGCGCTCGATGAGCGAGGCATAGGCCAGGCAGGAGATTCCTGCACCCACCACTGACAGGGCCGTCTTCGTCAAGGTGTTCATCGTGTGACATCTTCCCAGAGAAGTTCGGGTGCGGGCGAGCCGCCCAGCCTCTGACATCGGTTCTTCGAGAGCGATCTCAACGACTTTGCTGAATCGGACCGAGCGGGTGGGGGCGAGTACCAGAGCCGGGCGAGGTCATGGCAGAGCAGGACGGTGTGGAGACGACCGAAGGGTGGCTCTGCCGGAAGTATCTCCGTCAGAGCCACCCTTGGATCGGTAGCTGAGGAAGTATCAGATCATCGGGCCGGCGCGGGCGGGGGAGCCCCCGGCGCCGGAGCGCCAGGCCTGGCCGGGGCAGCGCCTGCCCCACCTGGAACACCGGCGATGCCTGCTCCTCGACCGCCGCCAGGAGCACCAGCAGCACCACCACCGGCAGCACCGCCAGCAGCACCACCACCGGCAGCCCCGTCCGGTCGGGCTCCCGGGCGCTCAGGTCGGGCGCTGGTTCCGGTCGACGGCTTCGGCGCGCCACCGGCTGCGAGGATGATGCTCACCGTCTCGCCCTTGTTGATCTGGGTTCCTGCAGGCGGGTCGGTGCGCGCCACGGTGCCCGGCTCGACCTCGGTCGTCGTCTCCTTCTGGTTGGAGACGACCACCTTGAAACCGGCTGCTTCCAGTGTCTTCTTCGCGTCCTCTTCAGAGGAGCCGACCACGGTGGGAACCGCTACCCGGTTGTTGGACTGAGCCGCTGAACCGCTGAACTGTGCCTTGGGCAGACCGACGTGCGCGACATCCATGATCTTTTTCCAGGTCGGCCCGGAGAGGGTTCCTCCGTACGGGTTGGCCCAGTAGCGGCTTCCGATCCGGATGCCTTGCATCGACTTGTTGCCCTTCTCCGGGCGGCCGGTCCACACAGCGGTGGAACGCTGCGGGGTGTAGCCGACCATCCAGGTCTGGGCGTTTCCGTCGGTGGTTCCGGTCTTGGCGGCGGCGTCCCTGCCTTCGGACAGGTTGTTCGGCGAGACGACGCCCTTGAGGATGTCAGTGGTG
Source organism: Austwickia chelonae (assembly GCF_003391095.1). Taxonomy (NCBI): domain Bacteria; kingdom Bacillati; phylum Actinomycetota; class Actinomycetes; order Micrococcales; family Dermatophilaceae; genus Austwickia; species Austwickia chelonae. Next base: position 469,136 of record NZ_CP031447.1, read on the forward strand.
TCCTGGGCGACCTTCGCACTCACTCCGGTGTCGCGGCACTGACCGATGCGCAAGGGCAGCTTCTTGCCGTCGTGCTGGGTGACCGACTCGACCGGGTAGGGCTCGCAGTACTTGCCGTTCGCGGCGAGGGTGGCATAGGAGGCGGCCATCGTCAGCGGAGAGGCTTCGTTCGCGCCCAGGATGATGCTGGGGGAGAAGTCGCCATAGGGCTTTCCGCTGCCGGTGTGCAGGCCCATGTCCTTCATGGTCGCCTTCTGCTTGCAGACGCCGATCTTCGTGGCGAGGTCGGCGAAAGCGGTGTTCACCGAGGCTACTGTCGCGGCCCTGATGGACATGGTTCCGCTGGCGGACCCTTCGACGTTGTGCACCGGCCAAGGGCCACCCATGGCTTTGCATTCCCCGGCACGGAAGCGTCCCTGGTTGTAAACCGTTCCGCTGGGGGTGGAGTTCACCGAGGAGCTCGCGGTCATCCCTTGTTTGAGGGCCTCGACAACGGCATACATCTTCGCGGTGGAGCCGATCTGGAACCCGGCCGATCCGCCGTATTCGGCGTCGACCGACCAGATGAGGTGGTTCTTGTTCTGGGAGCTCTGCGCGATCGAGAGCACCTTTCCGGTGCCGGGCTCGACGACAGCGGCGGCGGTGCCGACCTCTTTCTCCTGGGCGGGGGGCACCCATTCGGTCAGGATCCGGCGGCTCTCCTTGAGGAGCTTCACGTCGAAGGTGGTCTGGACGGTCAGGCCGCCGTGCATCAGGCGGCTCTCCCGTTCGGCTTCGTTGGCGCCCAGCGCGGGCACATTCTTCTTCAGCCAGGACTTCACGTAGAAGCAGACCCACTTGTCGACCGCGGTCTCGCAGGAGGTCTTGATGTCCTGTTCCTTGGTGCCCAGCGGGGCGGCCTTGGCTTCGGTGGCCTCGTCCTTGGTGACGAAGCCACCGGCGGCCATCCGGTCCAGCACGGCATTGCGGCGGTGCAGGGCTGCCTGCGGGTAGACCAGAGGGTTGTAGGCGGTCGGCTGCTGGGCCATACCGGCGATCATGGCCGCCTGGGCGAGGTTGAGGTCTTTCGCCGGGATGCTGAAGTAGCGTTGCGCGGCAGCTTCGACTCCGTAGGAGTTCGCGCCGTAGAAGACCAGGTTGAGGTATCCCTCGAGGATCTGGTCCTTACTCATCTTCTTCTCGATCTCGATGGCGTACTTCGCCTCTTTGAGCTTACGGACGATGCCGGGGACACCATTGCGCTGCTCGGCGGCGGCTGCAGCGTCATGGTTGTCATTGCGCAGCGCGTTGGTGATCAAGGACTGGCGTACGTATTGCTGGGTGATGGTGGAGGCGCCCTGTTTGTCGCCGCGCATGGTCGACACGAAAGCGCGCATGAGGCCGCGGACGTCGACGCCACCGTGCTCGTAGAAGCGTTCGTCCTCGATGGCGACCTGTGCCTTGCGCATCATCGGGGACACCTGGGACAGAGGAACCACGGAGCGGTTCTCGTTGAGGAGAGTGGCCAGCTCGGTGCCGTCAGCGGCCAGGATGCGGGTCTGCTGGGCGATGGCGGGCGCGGTCAGTTGGCTGGGGAGCGCTTCGAAGGTGCCGATGGCCAGCTTGGTCGAGGCCCCGGCGCCGCCGACCAGAGGAATTGCCAGTCCAGCGGCTAGGAAGCCCATGACCACTGACGCGGCGAGGAAAGCGCCCATGAGATTGAGGACGTTGGTGAACCGGGTGGCACGGCGCTGCATGTGGTCAAGGGTACGTGGGTCTGAGGGGCGAGGGCGCAGGCGGCCCCTTCCGGGCGGGTAACGAATCACGCACCTTTGTGGTCTCCCAGGCTGCGCAGACTTTGTCTGGAGTAGTCCCGACTGTGCCCCATGTCAACGCGTGGAGGCGGGCCAACATGGGGCACAGTGGGCCAGTATGCGCGTCGCACGTTGAGTATCCATGATCAACAAGGCTTCTCGGCCAGCTAACCGCAAAGGATTCCACCGAAGGATGGAACCGATTACATCGAGTGACTAGTTCTTTATGACTATAAGGGTGGGCTCTTTAGAGGGATGGGCACGGCCTATCAGGGTTCCTACTGTGCAAATTGTCATCATGTCGGCGGCCTGACCAGAGCAGGCCCAGGCAAGGGTAGGCAAACGGTGAGCACAGTCGCCCAGGAACAGCACACGCAACAGACCAACTGGATAGTCGAGTGGACCCCCTTGGCAGCCTGCCGGGCTTCGTCCCCCGACGCACTCTTCGTGCAAGGGGCAGCCCAACAACAGGCCAAACAGATCTGCCAACGGTGCCCTGTCATCGCCGAATGCCTCGCGGATGCCCTCGACAACCGGACCGAGTTCGGGGTCTGGGGCGGAATGACCGAGCGGGAACGCCGCGCCATGCTGCGCCGCCATCCGAACATCCCCTCCTTCAGGATGCTCTTCGAAGCAGATCGGCAGAACCGGGCCAGCGCCTGAACCTGCCGACACCGGCCGGTCACGCCGCCGCATCGGCCGCCAGGTCCGCCCCGATCCGACGTAGCGCCTCCAGATCATGGACGTCCACCGCCGCGGAAGGAACCTGCACCACCGGCACTCCCGGATGTCCCTCCGCCAGGTGACGGGTCGCAGCCTGCTGGCGCCTCGTCAATTCGTCCTGCACCGCCTGCAGGCGCAACAGTGCCGCAGCGAAACGGTGGACCTCGTCCGGCTCCGCGATCGACTCCAGCCGATCTGCCGCCCGATCAGCAGCATCCGCAGGTAATTCCACCTCGACCCGGGCCATCCGGTTCACCACCACCCCCGCCAGGGGCATTCCGTCAGCGGCCAGCCGATCGATGAAATAACCGGCCTCCCGCAGAGCATCCCGTTCGGGTGAGGCCACCACCAGGAAAGCCGTCTCCGCGTCCTGCAGGAGCGCATAGGTGTGCGTAGCCCGCTCCCGGAATCCCCCGAAGACGGTGTCGAGGGCAGCCACCAGCGTCTGTACGTCATGCAGCATCTGCGCCCCCAGGATCTTGGACAGGGCATGCGCCGTCGCGGACATCCCCGCCTGCACGAACCGCAGATAAGCCCGCCCGCCCGCCTTCGCCGGAGCCACCATCAACCGGATGAACCGCCCGTCCAGGAAGCTGCCCAGACGCTCAGGGGCGTCCAGGAAGTCCAGTGCCGAACGACTCGGCGGGGTGTCCACCACCACCAGGTCCCAGTACGGGCGGCCGTCCTCGTCCCGCCGGTCGTGGAGCTGCCCCAGCTTCTCCATCGCCATGTACTCCTGCGTGCCCGCGAACGAACTCGACAACGCCTGGTAGAAGGGGTTCGCGAGGATCTGCTCCGCCTTCTCCGGCTTGGCATGCGCCTGCACGACCTCGTCGAAGGTCCGCTTCATGTCCAGCATCATCGCGTCCAGGGAACCGCCCGCCGAGCGGTCGACCCCTGACACCTCCCGAGGGCTGTTGTCCAGCTCGGCCAGGCCCAAGGACTGCGCCAACCGACGCGCAGGGTCGATGGTCAACACCACTGCACGACGACCACGTTCGGCCGCCCGCAAGCCCAGCGCGGCTGCCGTCGTCGTCTTGCCCACCCCTCCGGCGCCGCAACACACGACGATCCGAGTCCCTCGATCGTCCAACAGTGCATCGATGTCCAAGGCCGGTGACGGCAGCTCGGCGGACCTGGCCGCTCGGACACCCCGATGAACAGCGTGACCCATGCTGATATCCGTGTTCCGTGGCCCGGGCTTCATCACTCATCCACCTCTTTCACCAGGCGGCCTGGTCCGCGAGTTCCTGCGCGAGCACCCGGATACCCGTGGCATCCATTCCCTCGCGCAGCGGCGGCAGCACATAAACCGGACGGCCCAAGGACTCCACCACGGCGAACTGCTCGTTCTCCAGACGCATCCGGTCTGCATGAGCCGAACCCTGCGCGACCAGGGAGTCCACCGCCGCAGCCGACCACCCCTCCTGCTGCCCCTCAGCCCGCCCCGAGAACGGACCGGGCCACGCCGAGGAGTCCGTCAACACGCGGGCCAGCGCTGCATGATCGATCCGGCCATCGGACAAACAGACCAGTTCCTGCGGAGTCAGCAACGGATCCCGAGCCTGGTTCACCACGACCGCGCCCAAGGGCAGTCCCGCCGCCCGCAGCTCCGCGACGGCGTCCACCGCCTCCTGCACCGGCATCTCCTCCAACAAGGTCACCAGATGTATCGCGCACGACCCTGAACGCAGCAACTTCGTGATGGAATCGGCCTGGCTCCGGATCGGCCCCACCCGTGCCAGGTCGGCGACCTCCTGGTTCACCCCCAGGAAACGCCCCACCCGGCCCGTCGGTGGCGCATCGAGAACGACCGCGTCGTAATGCCAGTCCGGGGTACCGTCCGGGAGCGGACGATCCGCCCGGCGCCGGGCCGCCTCGTAGACCTTCCCGATGAGCAGGACGTCCCGGACCCCGGGAGCGATCGTCGTCGCGAAATCGATGGCTCCCACCTTCTCCAGGGCCCGCCCGGCCCGGCCCAGGTGGTAGAAGAGCTCCAGGTACTCCACCAGCGCGGCCTTCGCGTCGACGGCCAGCCCCCACATCTCCCCGCCGCCGGAGACCTTCAACATCAAGCGTTCGGTGCACGGCAGCGGCGGCACGTCCAGGACCTGGCTGAACCCTTGGCGGCCCTCCACCTCGGCGAGAAGCACTCTGCGGCCCAGACTGGCCAGCGCCAAGGCCAGCGCGGCCGCGACGGTCGTCTTCCCGGTGCCGCCCTTCCCGGTCACGACGTGCAGGCGTACACCAGGCCAGTCCGACGTCGGGGCCCGTTCACCAGGCTTCCCAGCGATGTCCGGCATGAGTGAAGTCTAGGAGAGCGCCCTGTGCTCGTCCTGCTCTGCAGCTCAAGATGATCGGCCGACCTGGCAATCCATGCCGGTCCGGCCCTCGACAGGCCCGGCCCAGTAGGCTGAGAGATATGACGAGGTGGGAGTACGCAACAACGCCGGTCCTGATCCACAACACCCAGGCCATCCTCAACACCTGGGGCGAGGACGGTTGGGAACTGGTGCAGGTAGTGACCATGGCCGAGGGAAACCTCGTGGCCTACTTCAAACGCCCGAAGGAGAACTGATCCATGAGCCAGGTGGAAGAACGCCTCGCGGCGCTGGGCCTGACCGTCCCGGAGGTGGCCGCACCGGTGGCTGCCTATGTCCCTGCGGTCCAGGACGGGCGGCGCATCTATACGTCCGGCCAGCTTCCGCTGGTCGCAGGTGAACTGGCTGGCGCTGGTCTGGTCGGCGCCGACCTGACCGCCGAACAGGCCCAAGAACTAGCCCGGATCTGCGCACTCAACGCCATTGCCGCAGTGAAATCTGTGGTCGGCGACCTGGACAAGGTCGCCCAGGTAGTCAAGGTCGTCGGATTCGTCGCCAGCGCTCCCGGATTCACCGGGCAGCCTGTCGTGATCAACGGGGCGTCCGAGCTGCTCGCGCAAGCCTTCGGGGAGAAAGGCGCGCACGCTCGCAGTGCCGTCGGAGTGGCTGCGCTTCCGCTCAATGCTCCCGTCGAGGTGGAGATGGTCGTCGCCCTCGTGGAGGAGTGACCCGATGAACGGTGGCCGCCGTTACCCACTGCCGGGAGATCGGACCGCGCAGGTCCGGGCCTGGCAAGAGAGCGGCGCCACCGCCGTCGGACCTCGCGATGCCGCGACCGTCGTCCTTCTGCGTGATCGGACCAGAGGACACGACGCACAGCCCGACCGGACATCTGGCGGGCTCGAAGTCTTTGTGCTTCGACGGGCGGCGACCATGCTCTTCGCGCCCAGCACCTATGTCTTCCCCGGCGGCGGCGTCGACCCCACCGACTATCAGCGTCCATCGGCCTGGCACGGACCCGACCCCCGGGCCTGGGCGCGAGTCCTCGACCTGCCGGACCCGGAGCTTGCCGGAGCACTTGTGGTGGCTGCAGCCCGTGAACTCTTCGAGGAGTGCGGAGTCCTGCTCGCCGGGCCGGACCCCGATCACGTCGTCGCCGACCTCGACACCCCGCACTGGTCGGCCGCCCGCAAAGCACTCGTCGTCCACCGGCTCACCTTCGCCGATCTTCTCGCGGAGAACGGACTCGTCCTACGCGCCGACCTGTTGCGTGCCGTCGACCACTGGATCACCCCCGAATTCGAATCCCGCCGCTACAGCACCCGCTTCTTCGCCGCCGTGCTCCCCACCGGCCAGCAGCCGGACGGCGACTGCACCGAGGCCGATGACGCACGCTGGGTCCGTCCTGCCGACCTCCTCGCCGAGGTCCACGTCGGACAGGCCCTGATCCTTCCTCCCACCAGGTCCCGTCTCGACGCACTGCTCGACGGCCCCGCCCGAACCGCCGCCGAATGGTGGCACCACCAGGACCCCGCAGCTGTCGTCCCTGCGCTCCTGGCTGTTCCCGTCCGGACCGCCGACAGGTACGAGATCGTCGCCCAGCGCGTCACATCCGGCCGAGCCGACCCTACTCACCCGCAGAACGGGAGAACGCCATGAACGGACCGGACCGACAGACCGAAGAACTCGTCGCCCGCCCACCCCGGTGGGCGCAAGGTACGTGGGCCGGCGGACGTTGGAGCGACAGGGTGGACTGCATCGTCTGCCCCAACCCCTCGGCGATGACCCTCGAAGGAACCAACACCTGGATCGTTGCCGACCCCGGCGACGAAAGCTGCCTCGTCGTCGACCCAGGCCCCTTGGACGAAGAACATCTACGCCGGGTCCTCGGCCGGATCGGCGAACGCCGGGTCTCCCGGGTGCTCCTCACCCACCGCCATCCCGATCACGCTGCGGGAGCGCACCGTTTCGCCGATCTCGCCCACTGCCACGTCAACGCCATCGGCGACGGACGCCATGACCTCGCCGACGGTGACGTCCTCCGTGAATGCGGGGTCGAGGTGCACGTCGTCGCCACCCCCGGACACAGTGGTGATTCCATCAGTTACCTCGTGGCCGACGACCGCGCGCTACTCACCGGGGACACTGTCCTGGGCTGGGGGACCAGCGTCGTCGACTGGCCGGACGGCAGCCTCGCCGAATACCTCCTCAGCCTGGAGAAGATCGCCGCTCTCATTGCGGACGGGCAGGTCACCGACCTGCTCCCCGGCCACGGCGGGCCCATTGCCCACGCTGCGGAAGTCGTCGAGGCCTATCGTCGGCATCGGCTCGACCGACTCGACCAGATCCGCGCCGCACTCAGCGAGGGGGCCTCCGGCGTCTCCCAGGTCGTCGACCGTGTCTACGCAGGCCTCGACCCGGCGTTGCGACCGGCCGCCGAACGTTCGGTCCAGGCTCAACTCGCCTACTTGAGGGTCGAGGGCCTCGGCTGACCGGGCCACCGGCTGCCTCCGGCAGGACGGATCCGGGGCATGTCGCACCTGCGCGACATGCCCCGGAAGTTGCGTCAGCGGGAGCGGCGGTACAAACGGTCGACGTCGAGGAGAACCACAGCTCGCGCTTCCAACCGCAGCCAGCCACGGGAGGCGAAGTCGGCGAGAGCCTTGTTGACGGTCTCCCGGGATGCGCCTACGAGCTGGGCGAGTTCTTCCTGGGTGAGGTCATGGGCGACGAGGACACCTTCGTCGGCGGGCTGACCGAACCTGTTCGCGAGGTCGAGCAGTGCTTTGGCGACCCGGCCGGGCACATCGGTGAAGACGAGGTCGGCGACGGAGTCATTCGTCCGGCGGAGCCTGCGGGCCAAGGAGGCCAACAAGGTCAGGGAGACGGCAGGCCGGTCCTTGAGGTATTCGTGCAGGGACTCGTTGCCCATGCCGATGAGTTCGGTGTCGGCGACGGCGGTGGCGGTGGCCGTACGCGGACCCGGGTCGAACAGGCTCAGCTCACCGAACATCTCGCCGGGACCGAGGATGGCCATCAGGTTTTCCCGGCCGTCGGTGCTCGACCGTCCGAGCTTGATCTTGCCTGACACGATGACGTAGAGACTGTCCCCTCGTTGGCCTTCGCGGAAGAGGACGTCGCCTCGTTGGAGGCGAGTTTCCGACATCGTGGAGCGCAGGGCATCGACGTCGTCGTCGTTCAGGGCGGCAAAGAGGGGGGAGCGTCTCACCACAGCGTTGTCCACGACCCCTACTCTGCCACAGCTGTGCGCCAGATCACGTGGGTCCCGCAGGAACTCGTTAAGACATCTGTCCGAATATGTCGTCAGCGTCGAACTGGTGGTCTCCTCCGGCACAGGGACAAGGACACTCAGCGGACGGAGAGGTCCCGTTCAGAGCAGCGGCGTAGCCTTTTCCTTGCACAGCGAGGCGTAATGTCTCGAAAGTCATGGATGCCGCGCAAAGGACGGCCGGGGAACGAGGGGGAGAACGCGATGACAGCCGGTGCGGCGGTCACCGAACGACCGGGGGAGCCGAGTCAGCTCGCTCGGGTCCGTCGGGCTCGAAGGATCCATCGTCTTCTGCGGGAACGCTATCCGGATGCCCATTGCGAACTCGATTTCGCGGATCCTTTCCAGCTGTTGGTCGCCACGGTGCTGTCCGCCCAGACCACCGATGTCCGGGTCAACAGCGTCACGCCGACCTTGTTCGCCGCATATCCTGATGCCGCCGCGCTGGCCGCAGCTGAGCGGACTGAGTTGGAGGAGATCATCCGGCCCATCGGTTTCCACCGGAACAAGGCCGATGCCCTGCTGAGACTGTCGGCGGAACTCCTCGCCCGACACGACGGTCGGGTGCCGGGCTGCCAGAAGGAGCTCGTCGCACTCCCCGGCGTCGGACGCAAGACCGCCAATGTCGTCCTGGGGGAGGCCTACGGCGTCCCAGGTATCACCGTCGACACCCACCTCGGACGATTGGCGCGCCGGTTCGGATGGACCACGGCCGAGGACCCGGTCGTGGTCGAGACCGAGGTGGGGGAATTCTTCCCCCGCAAGGAGTGGACCATGCTCTCGCACACGCTGATCTGCCACGGTCGGCGCACCTGCCACGCCCGCCGTCCGGCTTGTGGCGCCTGCACGGTGGCAACATTCTGCCCGTCCCACGGGGTGGGGGAAACCGACCCGGTGAAAGCCGCTGCACTGGTGAAACCGGGCCCGGCCGCCACCGGGGCTCCGGCGTGACGAACGTGCTGAAGCCGTCCATCGAGTTCCTGTCGGAATTCTCGCGACCTGCCCGGACGTTCCGGTGAGCAGGGCCGCGGTCACTCTTCCGGCCGGCCCGGCCCGGCCGGGCGGGCCCCCCTCCTGGATGGGCGAGGTCCTCCTCGCCATACGATCAAAGGAAGCAGATTATTTCTCCAGACACAGGCCCCCGCCCCGACGACGTGGGAGGACTGCGGCTGTGCTGATGCTCTACGGTCCTCATCCGGGCGGTGGGGAGGACGTCGTCCTGACTCAACGCGCCGCTCACCTGCGTAGCCATGCCGGTCAGGTCTCTTTTCCCGGCGGGCAGATCGATGTCGATGACGAGGGGCCGGTCGACGCAGCGTTGCGGGAGGCTCGCGAAGAGATCGGGTTGAACCCCTCAGGGGTGCAGATCCTGGGCCAGCTGCCCGAGCTCTTCCTGTCCGCGTCGAATTCGTCGGTGACTCCCGTGCTGGGGTGGTGGGATCGGCCCTCGCCGGTCTCCGCGTACAGCGCGGAGGAGGTGGCGCGGGTGGTGCGGGTCTCCGTCAAGGAGCTCACCACTCCACAGAACCGTTTCACCGCTGTCCACCCGAGCGGATACCGTTCGCCGGCCTACGTTGTCGACGGCCTGTTCATCTGGGGATTCACTGCGGCTCTGTTGACCGCGACTCTCGACCTGGCCGGGATCGACCCCGGCGGGTGGGATCCCGCGGTCGAACGTGAGGTGCCCCGGCAGGGGTTGCCCGCTTCGACCGATCACATCCGGACCACGGAGGAGACCCGGTGAACGTCGGTGTCGTACTGGACATCCTGTTGTTGCTCCTGCTGGCTTCGGGCGCCTTGGCCGGTTATCGCCGAGGCCTCTTGGTGACCTTCGTGTCCGCGGCGGGTTTCCTCGTCGGGGCGGCACTCGGGTTGTGGTTGTTGCCGGGATATGTGGCCTTGTGGGTGCCGGACTCACCCGCGGCTTTCCGGCCTGCCGTCCTGGTCGGAGGAACGCTCTTCCTGGCTCTGGTCGTGCAAGGACTGTTCGTCAAGGTCGTCGCGCAGATCGCCCACGGCTTGGACCGGTCCAGGTTGGGTGTCGTCGACTCGGTGCTGGGCGCGGTACTCACTGTCGTGGTCACTTCGGCGACAGCGTGGTTCACCGTCGGGGTGTTGCGGGTGGTCGTGCCGGGGGAGCTGGCCAGGGGAATCGGGCAGTCGAGGGTGGTCGCGGCCATCGACTCGGCGATGCCGGCCACCAGCGAGCAAGTGCTCGGCGAGGTCAAGACGACACTCGACGCCTACGGCTTCCCCCGGGTGTTCTCCACCATCGGTGCCGAACCGATCCGGCCTGTCGCCGGGGTGGATCCGTCCGTGGCGACTTCCCCGGCGATCCAGAAGGCGGTGAACTCGGTGCTGCGGATCGATGCCTCGGCCCCGGCCTGTTCCCGGTCGCAGGAGGGCACCGGATGGGTCTATTCCCCGGGCATGGTCGTCACCAATGCCCACGTCGTCGCGGGGTCGAAGAATGTGCGGGTGAGAACAGGGAACAGTTCGTTGCCGGCGAAGGTGGTGGCCTTCGATGCCAAGCGTGATTTGGCCGTCCTCTCGGTCAACAACCTGCGGCACCAACCTTTGCCACTGGGGCGCTCCTTGGAGAACGGGGAGTCTGCCGTGGTCGCCGGGTATCCGCTGGGGGGCCCGTTGAAGGTCGATGCCGCCCGGATCAGGGAGATCCTGGAAGCACACGGTGACGACATCTATGGCAGCAGTCCGGTGCAGCGTCAGGTGTACTCGTTGCTGGCGACGGTCCGCCCCGGTAACTCCGGAGGGCCGCTGCTCGCACCGGACGGGAGCGTCGCCGGGGTGGTCTTCGCACGTTCACTCGATGACAAGGAGACCGGATACGCCTTGACCCTGGAGGAGGCCCGGCCGGTTCTGAAGAGCGTGAACCGTCAGTCCCCGGAGGTCAGCACCGGAAATTGCACGAAGACCGGTGGCTGAGGGCCGACCTCGGACGGACAGCAGAGGGGGTCGGAAGAACGCCGGAGGCCCGTCTCCAGTCGTGTGACGGGGAGGCGGGCCTCTGGGGGGCGGACACGTAACCGGATCAGCCCTGGGCGGCCTTCTTCACGACCTCGACCGTCTCCTTGGAGGTCACGATCGTCCGTTCCGGCTTGCCCTTGACCTTGCTCAGCTGATTCTTGCCGATCACCGCGGCGATGGCGGCGCCGATGAAGAGGATCACTGCGACGATCAGGTAGCCCGCCCAGACAGGCAGCCATACCGCGATCGTCCGGGCGAAGGAGTGCAGCAGGAAGATCAGGCCGAGGAAGGCGAAGACCCCAGCGACCACGAAGAAGGCGGCGCCCATGCCACCTTTCTTGGCGTCGGCCGTCACCTCCGACTTGGCGAGCTGGATCTCCTTTCGAATGAGGGTGGACACGTCCTCCAGGACGTCGTGGACGAGTGCCCCGATGGTCGGTTCGTACTCCCTGGCGGCAACCCGCCCGGCAGCCGAGGAGGACTCATGCGCGGGAGTTCGTCCCTCAGGGTTGGCGATCGCCATGGATTGTTCCCTCCTCACGGGCCTGCACGGCCCGGCGAATATGTTCGTTCATGACGATAGCGAGTGCAGTGCTTCGGGGCCTCCCCGATACCGCGACTCGCTGGCCGTCCGACCGGATCTGCGCTTCTGGTCCGATCCTCCGATCAGAAGTTACCCAGCCGAAGGCCATTCTCCCGCCTCCGTGGCTACTTCGTTATCCCCCAAGGTCCTTGAACTGCTTTCTGCTCTGGGTCGGCAGGCCGCGGGATGACCTCTCGGGGCATGATGGACAGGGCGGCCATGGCTCCGGAGGCACGCTGGACGACGACGTGAGCACACCAGGAGGGGTTCCGTATGTCCGAGCAATCCGTACCGGCTTCTGCAGGAGTGGAGGCAGATCCCGGGGACGATCTCTCGTCAGAGGCCCCTGCGAAGGGAGCGACAGCTGCCCGAATAGGGGTCCTGACCAGTGGTGGAGACGCTCAAGGGATGAATGCCGCAGTGCGTGCGGTAGTGCGGACCGGGATCCATCTGGGCGTCGAGGTCTACGCGATCACCGAGGGATGGCAGGGCGCGGTCGACGGTGGCGACGGCATCCGTCCGATGGACTGGGAGGATGTCAGCAATATCCTCAACAGCGGGGGGACGATCATCGGGACCGCTCGCTGCCAGGAGTTCCGCGGACGGGAGGGGCAGCTCAAGGCGGCTCGAAATCTGTTGGCCCACGGCATCGACCGTCTGGTCGTCATCGGAGGCGACGGGTCGCTCACCGGCACGAACGAGTTCCGGCGCAATTGGCCGGGGCTCGTCGAAGAACTGGTGGGGCGGGGGGAGATCGATCCGGAGACGGCGGCCGCACATCCGTCGTTGATGATCGCCGGCCTGGTGGGTTCCATCGACAACGACATGGTCGGTACCGATATGACGATCGGGGCCGACTCGGCTCTGCACCGGATCGTCGATGCTATCGACTCGATTTCCTCCACTGCAGCCTCCCACCAGCGGAGCTTCGTCGTCGAGGTGATGGGACGACACTGCGGCTACTTGCCGTTGATGGCGGCCATCGCCGGCGGCTGCGACTATGTGTTCATCCCGGAGAACCCACCCGAGGACGGATGGGAGGAGGACCTGTGCACCAAGTTGCGGGCCGGGCGTGCCGCCGGGCGGCGGGATTCGATGGTCCTGGTCGCCGAGGGTGCCCAGGACCGTCACGGCAGTCCGATCAAGGCCGAGCGGGTCAAGGAAGTTCTGGCCGAACAGCTCGGTGAAGACACCCGGGTCACCATCCTCGGGCATGTCCAACGTGGCGGCAGCCCCAGCGCGTACGACCGATGGATGTCCACCCTGCTGGGGTACGCCGCAGTGCACGAGGTGCTGGAGGCCACCGCTGATTCCACCGCGCACGTGCTCGGGGTCCGCCACAACCGGATCGCGCGCATTCCCTTGGTCGAATCGGTGGCGGCGACACGGGCCGTGGCCGATCACATCGCTGCCGGTGACTACGAGAAGGCGATGGCCGCTCGTGGGGGTAGCTTCCGGCGGATGGTCGACGTCTTCGCCACGATGAGCAGGCCGCCGACCGACGAGGACAACGCTCGGGTTCATCACGGTGCGAAACGGGTCGCGATCATGCACGTCGGTGGGCTCGCTCCGGGGATGAACACTGCGGCTCGGGCCGCTGTCCGTCTCGGCATCGACGCCGGGCTCGACATGGTCGGTGTGTACGGCTCGTTCAAGGGTCTTCTCGACGGGGACATCCGCCCGTTGTGTTGGGGAGACGCCGAGGGGTGGGTCGGTGACGGAGGCGCTGAGCTGGGAACCCGGCGCACGGTGCCCGGTATCGAGCATCTTTACTCCATCGGTCGGGCGATCGAGAAACACGAGATCGATGCCCTGCTGCTCATCGGCGGGTACGACGCCTACGAGGCTGCCGCCCTACTGGTCCGGGAGCGTGAACGCTATCCTGCGTTCGCGATGCCGATCGTCTGCGTGCCGGCGACCATCGACAACAACTGCCCCGGTGCGGAATTGTCCATCGGGGCGGACACGGCGTTGAACAATGTCGTGTGGGCGATGGATCGGATCAAGCAGTCGGCATCGGCGGCGCGGCGGTGTTTCGTCGTGGAGACGATGGGGCGTCGATGCGGCTACTTGGCGTTGATGTCCGGTCTCGCCGGTGGCGCCGAACGGGTGTATCTGCACGAAGAGGGCATCACCCTGTCCGATCTGCAAGGTGATGTCGAGCGGATGTTGGAGGCCTTCCGCGGCGGGCGACGTCTCTTCCTGGCCGTCCGGAACGAGGAGGCCTCGGAGATGTACACCACCGATTTCCTGGCACGTCTGTTCGAACAGGAGGGGGCCGATCTGTTCGACGTGCGCCAGGCCGTACTGGGGCATCTCCAGCAGGGCGGCAGCCCGTCGGCTTTCGACCGGCTGCTGGCCACGAGGCTTGTCCAGGAAGCGATCGACGACCTGGCAGGTCAGCTGAAAGCTGGGACGGCTGAAGGTCGTTATCTGGGATACATGGTGGGGGAGACGCAGCGTCGGCCGCTGGCTCATTTCGATGAGGATGTCGACCGGGCGAACCGTCGTCCACGTGAACAGTGGTGGCTTGCCTTGCAGCCCGCCGTCACCGCGGTGACCGAGCCCCAGTCGCGGCCTGGCGAGACCGTGGTCCCGGTGCTTCCTGTCGAGCCACTCTGAGGTTCCGGATCGGCCGGGCACGGTGTGTGGCTGTGCTGCGCCTCCGGCCGAGGACCCCGTCCACGGTTGGGGGCGCAGCCCTTTGCCTCAGGTGCTGCCCTGAGCGCGCACACGCATGCTAGCGGGTCACCTCCAGAACGACCTTGCCCCGAGCATGGCCCCCCTCGACGAGCCGGTGCGCGTGCGCGGCCTCCGACAAGGGCAGCACCTGCCCGACCTCGACGGTGAGCCGGCCATCAGCCACCCGCTCGGCCAAGGCCGCCAAGCGGGAAGGGTCCGGAGCGATCAGGGGCACGGACACCTCGATGCCGCGCTCCCGCGCCGGTCCCAGATCCGCCAAGGACGGCAGGATCACCAGACGGCCGCCGTCCTTCAGGTGATCCATCGACGGCCCGTAAGTGCCGAAGTAGACGCCGTCGACGATCACCTCGGGGCGAGGCGTCGCCGTCGTGAAATCCTCACGGGTGTAATCGACGTGCACCGCACCCATCGACTCCACCAGTTCACGCTTGCCCGCACTCGCGGTGGCGTACACCGTGGCACCGGCCTCCACCGCCAATTGGACGACGAACTGCCCGACGCCACCGGCGCCCCCGTGCACCAGAACGGTCTCACCGGCGGAGACCTTCGCCAGATCGTGCACAGCCGTCCACGCGGTCAGCCCCGCCAGCGCCGTCCCGGCCAACCGGTGGTCCTCGGCTCCCTCCGGTGCGGGGGACAGACAATCGGCCGGAAGCACCACCTGCTCGGCGTAACAGCCTCCGCGATGCCGGAGCGGTGCCATCCCGAAGACCCGGGTGCCCACCGCGAGACCACTGCCCTCGCCGGCGGCCTCCACGACCCCGCAGCACTCGCGACCGAGCACCAACGGGAAGTCGTCCGGCCCGAAGTCCTTCACCAGCCCGGAAGAACCGTCCCGGATCTTGTAGTCCAGTGGGTTCACCCCGGCAGCGGTGACCCGTACTCGGACTTCGCCCGGGCCTGGCTCGGCCACCGGGAGATCGACGACATGCATTTCTTCGGGCGACCCGAAACGGTCGATGGCTACGGCGCGCATGTTCGCAGTCTGCCAGGAAGGTCCGGTGCAGGGTCGCCCCAGGACCCCGGGGAGCTGAATCGGGAACAGCTCGAGAAGAAGCTTTTTCGTGTCGAGCGAGGGGCGGCGGCCATGGATCGTTCCTGGTCGACGTATGCGATTCGATGCGGCAACGTGCACACTACGTCAGTGACCGACGACAGGGACGTCACCCGGGAGCGCTGATCCCGCCGCCTCTGTTCACCTTCAGGAGGACCCATGAACGCTGCCCCCTCCGGCGTGGAACGCCGCAGCATCGACGTCATTCCCGCTGGTGAACGACATGGGCGGCCGATGAGTCAGTTCACCCTGTGGTTCGGTGCGAACATGCAGATCACGGCGTTGGTCGACGGTGCCTTGGCCGTCGTCTTCGGCGCGGACGCGCTGTGGGCCATCATCGGTCTCACCCTCGGGAACATCCTCGGTGGCGCGGTCATGGCCTTGCACTCGGCCCAGGGGCCTCGGCTGGGTCTGCCGCAGATGATCTCCAGCCGGGCACAGTTCGGCGTGGTCGGGGCGATCATCCCTCTCGTGCTGGTGGTCCTGATGTACCTGGGCTTCGCCTCGACCGGAACAGTGCTCTCCGGGCAGGCCATCAACCGCATGGTCGGCGCGACGTCCCCGGCCTTCGGCATCGTGGTCTTCGGTGTCATCACTGCGGTGGTGGCCATCGTCGGATACCGGTGGATCCACGCGCTGGGGCGGATCGCGACGGTCACCGGCATCCTGGGATGGCTGTGGCTGGCATACAAACTGTTCACCTCCCATGACGTGGCCTCCTTCTTCGCGGCGCCCTCGTTCAACATCGTGACTTTCCTGCTGGCCACCTCCTTGGGTGCCGGATGGCAGCTCACGTACGGCCCCTACGTGGCCGACTACTCGCGGTACCTGCCGCAGGACACCCCCGATCGGGTGACCTTCTGGGCGACCTTCTCCGGCAGCGTGCTCGGTTCGTCGTGGTCGATGGCCCTGGGCGTGCTCATCGCGTCGGTGCCCGGGTCGGGCTTCCTGAAGAACCAGGTCGGCTTCCTGGGTGATCTCTCCGGCGGGGGAACCATCGCGATCGTGCTCTACCTGGTCATCGTGATCGGCAAGCTCACCGTCAACACCCTGAACGCCTACGGCGGTTCGATGACGATGCTGACCACGGTGTCCGCCTTCCAACGTTCGGCGGTGATCCCGGCGATGTGGCGGGCGATCTGGATCTGCGTGTTCATCGTCGCCTCGGTCCTGGTGGCCCTGCTGGCCAGCGCCGACTTCCTCAACAACTTCAAGAACTTCGTCCTGGTGCTGCTGATGGTGTTCACCCCGTGGAGCGCCATCAACCTGGTCGACTACTACCTGGTCAGCCGGGAACGGGTCGACATCCCGGCGCTGTACGACCCGAAGGGCCGCTACGGTGCCTGGAACTGGCCGACACTGGCGATCTACTCGCTCGGCGTGCTCGCCCAGATCCCCTTCCTCGCCCAGACGATGTACACCGGTCCGTTGACGAAGATGCTCGGCGGCACCGACATCTCCTGGATCGTCGGTCTGTTCCTCACCGCAGCCGTCTACTACCCGGTGGCGAAACGGACCCAGGACGTGCCTGAACAGATGATCTTCCCGGTTGGATCGGATCTGGGTGCCGAGGAGCCCGCGCCCGTCGGTAATACCCCGGACGAGAAGCTCACCCAGAGCTGAGACCCGGTGGGGGCGGCGAACCACCGCCCCCACCGACCTCAGGCCTTGGCCTGCAGATTGTTCTTGATGAAATCCATCACCGTCGCATCGGCGAGGGTGGTCACGTCGCCGACCTCACGGTTCTCCGCGACATCCCGCAGCAAGCGGCGCATGATCTTGCCAGATCGCGTCTTCGGCAACTCCGAGACGATCATGATCGACCTCGGTTTGGCGATCGCCCCGATCTCCTGGCCGACATGCGTTTTCAATTCTCCGACCAGGGCAGATTCGTCACCGCCGGCCGCATCGCCCCGCAGGATCACGAAGGCCACCACGGCCTGACCGGTCATGTCGTCGTTCGCACCTACCACCGCTGCTTCGGCGACCTTCGGGTGACTCACCAAGGCCGACTCGATCTCCGAGGTGGACAGTCGATGCCCGGAGACATTCATGACGTCGTCGACCCGGCCGAGCACCCAGATGTTGCCCTCCTCGTCCTTCTTGGCACCGTCACCGGCGAAGTAGAGCTGCTCCCACCTGGACCAGTAGGTGTCCCGGTAACGCTGCGGGTCGCCCCAGATACCGCGCAGCATCGCCGGCCATGGCTTGGTGATCACCAGGTAGCCGCCCTCGCCGTGACCGACAGGTCGGGCGTTGTCGTCGACGACCTCTGCGACGATCCCGGGAATCGCGGTCTGCGCCGAGCCTGGGCACAGGGACGTGATCCCCGGTAGTGGCGAGATCATGATCGCGCCGGTCTCGGTCTGCCACCACGTGTCGACGATCGGCACCTGGCCTCCACCGATGTGCTCGCGGTACCACATCCACGCCTCGGGGTTGATGGGTTCGCCCACGGATCCGAGGATGCGGATTCGACTCAGGTCGTATTTCGCCGGGATGTCGGTGCCCCACTTCATGAAGGTGCGGATCGCGGTCGGTGCGGTGTACAGGATCGTGACGCCGTACCGCTGGCAGATCTCCCACCACCGACCTTGATGCGGGGAGTCCGGGGTGCCTTCATACATGACCTGGGTGGCGCCATTGGCCATCGGTCCGTAGACCACATAGCTGTGCCCGGTCACCCAACCGATGTCCGCAGTGCACCAGTAGACATCCGTGTCGGGGTGGAGATCGTGCACGACCTTGTTGGTGTACGCCGACTGCACCAGGTAGCCACCGGTGGTGTGCAGGATGCCCTTCGGTTTCCCGGTCGTCCCCGAGGTGTACAGGATGAACAGCGGGTGCTCGGAATCGACCATCAGCGGGGCCCGCTCCGCCGGAACCGCGGCGAGAGCCTCATGCCACCAGACGTCGCGTTCGTCGTTCCAGGCCACTTCGGTGTCACACCGGTTGACGACGAGCACCTTGCGGACCGGTGAGCCCTCTGCGGCAACGGCCTGGTCCACTGCGGGCTTCAACGCGGACGGCTTGCCGCGTCGGAAACCGGCGTCGGCGGTGACCACGACCTTCGCGTCCGCGTCGGCGATCCGGCTGCGCAGCGCATCCGCGGAGAAACCGCCGAAGACCACCGAATGGGGAGCGCCGAGCCGGGCGCAGGCCAGCATCGTGATCGCGGCCTCGGGGATCATCGGCAGATAGATCATGACGACATCGCCTTTGCCGACGCCCAAGTCGGCCAGCGCATTCGCGCACCGGGCGACCTCGACCTGCAATTCGGCGTACGTGATGTCCCGGCTGTCGCCCGGCTCGCCCACGAAATGGATGGCGATGCGATCGCCGTGGCCGGCTTCCACATGCCGATCCACGCAGTTGTACGAGACATTCAGCTCACCGCCGACGAACCATCGCGCGAACGGGGCATCGGACCAGTCGAGGACCTGCCCGAAATCCTTCGCCCAGGTGACATACTCCTGGGCGCGCGCAGCCCAGAACGTCTCCAGGTCGGTCTCGGCCTGCTCGACGAGTTCGCGTTGGCCGTTGGCGAATGCCGCCACCTCTTCGCCGGGCGGAAAACGACGGTCCTCGTGGAGAAGATTGGACAGGGTCTCTTCGGCCACCGCAGCCTCCTGGGAAGGTTGTACGTCATCGGACGTACCGATCCTTTCCCGCAGAAGAGCTGTGAACGGCCGTGCACCTCGGTCTCAGGCGGCCGAACAGGCAGCTGGGGCGTTGAACGGACCCGTCGCCGGATCCGATCAACGCCCCAGCCGGACGATCAGGGAACGTAGCAGCGGCTGCGTAGCGCAGTGCTCTTCTCGTACGGTCCGTAGGAGCTGTACGTGCTCTGACACCACTTGACGGCGTCCTCACGTGTCTTCCACTCCGAGTTGGTGACGGCCGTCGACCATACCCGACGGCCGTTCTCCTTCCAGGACATCAACTTCGCACTGGGGAAAGTCGCCTGGTAGGACTTGTGCGCCGCCAGGATGTCTGCGGCACTCCACGTCTTGGAGCCCGACGGCGGGGTGACGAAGTTGTTCTGGGTGCCCACCGAATGGATCTGCAGATAAGCGACCGGTCGCCCGGGGGAAGGGGCGATGGAGGTGCTGAGCTCGCTCAACAGGGACAGCGTGCCTTCGTCTCCTCCATCGGCGCTCTCAGCCGGAGCCGCGCCGTTCTTTCCCGCAGGCTTGGGGGCCGGAGCAGCGCTCCGGTCGGCGGCAGGCTCCCCCTTCTTGTCGGCCTTGTCATCGCCGACCTTGTCATCGGCTTTGTCGGCGGCCTTGTCCTTCTCCTTCTCGGCGCTCTGATCCTTGTCCGAGGCCGCGGGGTCGGGCGACTTCTCGGTCGGCTTGGGGTCTTCGACCGGTGCCGTGGCCGACGGTGATTTCTCCTCGGCCTTCGGTGACTGGCCATCGGCGCTGGCACTGGGTGCAGGGGTCTGGCCGGCACCGGTGGGGGATGCGCTCGAGGTGTGGCCGGCCTTGGCGGCCACCGCGGTGGAACTGGTACCCCGGGTTGCATTGTGCAGGGTCCAGGTGGAGGTCCCGATCGCCAGGACGAGCATCACCGCAGCGCCGATCAAGACAACGGGCGCATAGCGATATTCGTCGTGAGGTTGCTCAAGTTCGGGCGTATCGGCAACCCCTTCGGCCTCAGAATCGAAGTAGTCGTGGCGATGTGTTGGATCGCTCATCGGGGTCCTCCTGCGTGGGGTGTCTCGGGTTGTACCGGGACAGCGGGCTCCGTCATCAAACATGTGCTGTCGATCTCGTCGGGAGACCATCCGGGCGACGCCTGGTCGAGTCGGCCGGGTACACACCGGTTATCCACGACCGATATGGACGAAGACTTCACTGGTGGCACTGCGCTTTCTGCTGGTCTTCCTCGTGGCATCCGGGGTGTTCAGGGAACCGGCGTTCCGCTCCGGACCACCGGCGCGGGCGGACGGTCGTGTCGCCGCGGACGGGCAGTAGCCGCTGCGGGCAGACCGGTGAGTGATCCGTCACAGCTGCGGCCGCGCTGCCGAGCCTCTCCCTCGCCTACCCGATGGGTATCAGCGGCGGCGAATAGCCGGACACCGGAACGACCGTCAGGCGTGGAGAGAAAGAGGGCACCCCCCGACCATAGCCGACCGTCCAACTTCCGTGTCGGTGGGTCAACACACCGGATCGGGCAGGGCGATCTTCGCGGTCGGCTTGTGCCGTAGGCGAACCCGCCGGAAAGTGGACAAAGATGGACGAAAGGGCTGTCCAGGTGCCAGGAAGGGGCTCACATCCGGCTCTCGTCGCCCTCGGCCAGGTTCAAGGACTCCGGGGCGTGCAAACGCACGAAGACATGCATGACGTCCGCGGGGACCTGCGCACGCGTCGCCCAGGACGCCGCCACCGCGGTCCCGAACGCCAATGGAACCGTCCAGGCCGCAGGCTGAGCCAACACCAGCAGAGGCCAACCCGACAGCTGGACCCCCGAGACGGTCACCACGGCAGCGGTCAACGAGGTCAACGCACCCACCGCCATCCCCGCGCCCACGCCCGCCGCCGTGGCACCCCGCCACCACACACCCAGCACCAACAACGGACAGAAGGTCGATGCGGTCAACGCGAAGGCCAGACCCACCGTGGTCGCCAAGGACGCACCTTCGGCGCCCAACAGGAGCAAGCAGGGAATGGCGGTGGCCAGGAGCGTCGACAGGCGAAAACTGGTGATCCCGTCGTCCTCCGCGCCATGGCGAACTCCCAACCACGGCCGAACCACGTCCTGATCGAGGACACCGGCCACCGCCAGCGTCAGACCCGAGGCCGTCGACAGGAAAGCCGCGAAAGCCCCCGCCGCCACCACCGCCGTCAACACTTCCCCCAGAGCCCCGGGCACAGCCGCCCGCGGCAACAACAGGACCACCGTGTCCGCGACGAAATCCCCCGAAGCCACCGGCAGATGGATCCGCCCCAACATCCCGTAGATCGGCGGGAACACATAGAAGACGGACAAGAGGGCGATCACCGCAACGGTCGTCCGCCGCGCTTGACGCCCATCGGGATTCGTATAGAAACGCACCACGACGTGCGGAAGCCCCATCGTCCCCAAACAGAGGGCCAGCAAACTGCTGTACGTCAAGTACAGGGACGCCGTCGTCGACTCGGGATGGTCCGGCATCCGACCTTGGAAGGACCACCCCATCGGTGGAGTGGGCTGCCCACCACGCATCCACAGCCACACCACGACCACTGCAGGTACAGCGATCGCCACCAACTTCACCCAGTAGTGCACCGCCTGGATGAGAGTCAACGAACGCATGCCCCCGGCCATCACGTTCGCGGCCACCACCACGGTCACCACCGCCCCGCCGCACCACCCCGGAGCACCGGTCAACGCCCGCAACGCCAGACCTGCGCCCTGAAGCTGAGGCAACAGATAGACCCACCCGGTGATCACCACGAGCGCCGTACACAGAGCCCGCAGACGGGCACTGCCCAACCTGATCTCGGCGAAATCGGGCAAGGTGTACGCCCCGGAACGTCGCAGAGGCGCCGCGACGAAGATCAACAACATCAGGAAGCCCAGCGTGTACCCCACCGGCACCCACAACATGTCCAGACCGGTCAGGAAGACCAGCCCGGAAACACCCAGGAAGGACGCTGCAGAAAGATACTCCCCACCGATGGCGGCGGCATTCCACGAACTCGACACCGCTCGCCCGGCGACATAGAAGTCACTGGTGGTCCGCGACCAGCGCAGACCGAAACCGCCGACCGCGACAGTCACCACACAGACCGCGGCGATCGCGACGACCGACAACGACATGGTCACCGTCGCCGCACCAGATCGTGGAAGTCCTGCTCGACCCGCTCCGCCGCCCGGGTGTAGGACCGCGCCACCATCAGCAGGAAGGGATAGAGCACCCCGCCGACCAACACCCACCGCAGAGGCACCGGCCCGATCTGTACGTGGGCGAGACCAGGCAGAAGCGCCAACAAGGCCGGCAGGACACCCACCCCGACCGTGACTCCGCCGAGCACGACCAACGACAGGCGCAGCTGCGCCCGCACCAGAGAAGTGACGTAGACCTCTCCCAGGTCGGTCTGCTCACCGATCTCACTGGTCAAAGAACGACGCGGGGCCCGTCGACGGGCCTGGCTACGAGGTGAGGTGACCCGCACCCGCCGGGGGGCATCCCCCCGGGACGACTGATTCATCGGACGGGAACCGCCCCTCGAATGCGGAGTCAGGGACGTTCCTGTCCGGGCAGGCGCAGCAGGCGTTCGCGCAGCTCACGGGTGTGTCTGCGGCTCACCTGGAGCTCGATGCCGTCCAGGACGACGACACATCGTCCGCGTTCGGTGCGTACCTGGGTGACCGCGGGCAGGGACACCAGGGTGCTGCGATGGATGCGAACGAATCCGGCAGCGGCCCAGCGTTCTTCCAGGGTGGTCAGGGAGACCCGGATGAGATGGCTGGCTGTGCGTGTGTGCAGCCGGGCGTAGTCGCCCTGCGCCTGGACGTAGATGATGTCGCTGCGTTGGACGAAAGTCGTGATCCCGCCGAGCTCGACGGGGATCGTCTCGTCCTCGGTCGCCGGGGCCGAGGCGGATGGTGCGCCGGGACTGCGGGCGGCGACGACGCGGCGCACGGCTTCGGAGAGCCGTTCCTCCCGGATCGGTTTGACCAGGTAGTCGGTGGCGGACACCTCGAAGGCGTCGACGGCGTGTTTTTCGTAGGCGGTGACGAAGACCACTTGCGGTTTCTCCGCGAAGCGGCCCAGTACGCGAGCCAGTTCCAAGCCGTCCAATCCCGGCATGCTGATATCGCAGAAAACGACGTCAGCGGTGGCTGCGTCCAAAGCACGTAAGGCATCGGCGCCGCTTTGTGCTGTTCGTACGTCGGCTATTCGTTCATCTTGATTCAACAGCCACGCCAGTTCATTCAGCGCCGGCATCTCGTCGTCGACGACGAGAACCGACAGGCCGTCCTTTCCGGTCCGGGTGGCTTCCATAGTCATGCGTTGAGCGTACCGCCAGGTGCGCTCAACGGTCCTGAACTCGACGTGCGTACTTCGGAACTCGGAAAGAGACCTTGGCACCTGCGCCGATTGCGGTCTCCACGACCAAACCGTATTCGTCGCCGAAGGTCTGCCGTAGCCGGGCGTCGACATTGACCAGGCCCACGTGATCACCGCGTTGTCCAGCCAACATGGCTCGGATCTCCTCGGGGTCGGCCCCGACTCCGTCGTCCTCGATGGCGATCTCCGCGTCCGCGCCCATGTCGCGTGCGGTGATCGAGATGTGTCCCACGCCGGTCGAGGTTTCGATGCCATGTTTGACCGCGTTCTCGACCAGAGGCTGAATCGTCAATGTGGGTACTTGAACGGCCAACACCTCTGGGGCCAGCATCAGACTTACCTCCATTCGGTCGCCGAATCTGGCTTCTTCCAAGGTCAGGTAACGCTGGATGTTCTCCAGCTCTTCGGAGAGGGTCGCCATCGGCCCGGATTTACGCAGGGCGTAGCGCGTGAAATCGGCGAATTCCAGAAGGAGTTCTCGTGCTCGAGGGGGATCTGTACGGACGAAACTGGCGATGGCCGCCAGCGAGTTGTAAATGAAATGCGGGCTGATCTGGGCGCGGAGCGCGCGGAGTTCGGCCTCCATCACCCGCTCGCGTTCGACGGACAGCTCGGCGAGGTCCAACTGGGTGGAGATCCAGTCGGCGACGGCTTCGGTGGCTCGGACGAGATCGGCGCTGACGGTGTCGTGATAAGAGGCGAGGACCGCCACGGTGCGTTCGTCGTTGACGACGGGGGCGAGGATCGCATGGCGGATCGGGCAGTTCGGGTCGGCGCATTCCAGGTCTTTCGCGCCCAGCCGCACGGTCGTGCCCTTGTCGAGGACGACCCGGCTCAGTTCTAGGGCTTGCGCGTGGTGGTGTTCTCCGGCGCCTTCCCAGGCGAGGACCTCGGTGGGATCGCACAAGGAGACGGCAGAGACCTGTAGCAGGGGGCGTAGGTCCCGGGCTGCTCGTCCGGCGGCCTTGGGGGTGAGCCCGTCGCGGAGATGTCGTGCTGCTTCTGAGGCGACGTGGAGTGCCTGATAGGTGGCCTGTGCCTCGGGTGAGCTGAGGCGACCGCGGTGCCGCAGCACGTAGGTGATCGCCATCACGATGAGCAGAGCGGCCGTCGACATCGCTACGACCAGGACCCATCCGGGGAGTCCGTCAACGGCGACGAAAGCTGACCAAGAGGACACTGCGCTCACGTCGAGAACTCTAGGCTGGCAGGGTGACCTTGGTGGCGGATCTGCAGTCGATAGCCCGTTGGCCCACGGTGGCTTCCTCGGTGGAGGAAGTGCGCGAGGCCTGCACCGCCCTGCGCTGGCATCCTGCGCTGCGTCGGCGTATCCCCGAGTCCTGCGCGGAGTCGAGGGTCCGTGGCGCCCGGGCGAGTGCCGAGTTGGAGGGCGTCCGGGTCGATACGGACACGGTGCGGTTGATGTTGTGCGGCCTGGCGGACGAGGGCACCCGGAAGGATGCCTCTTCGGCGGTCTTGCAGGGAGCGGTGCAGGTGACGGCGGAGAGTGAGTACGTCGCGCGACTTCTGAGGCGTTCGCCTGCGCAGGCCTTGAGCAGATTGCACGTGGCTGCAGCCGCGGGCCTGGCGTCGCCCGAGCAGGTGGGGCGGCCCCGCAGACCGGGGGAGGAGGTTCACGAGCTGGTTGATCTGGGCCCGCTACCTGCGGTGGAGGAGCTGTCGGGGCGATTGCACCAGGTGGGCCTCATGCTGATGACGACCGGGGCCCCCGCCTTCGTGGTCGCGGCGCTGATCCATGCCGAGATCCTGCATCTTCGGCCGTTCATCAGGGGGAACGGATTGGTGGCGCGGGCTCTGGAACGGGCGTTCCTGCAGGAGAGCGGGCTGGACCCGACCGGCGTGGTGGTGCCTGAGCTGGGGCAGGGGCACGGTGGTCACGCGGCGTACCTGGGGGCCGCTGCTGCTTATGCCACGGGCAGGAAGGAAGGCCTTGAACTGTGGCTCGCGCATTGGGGCAATTCCATGTCGGTAGCGGCGGCTGAAGGTGTCCGAATCGCCGACGAAGTACGGGCTGGAAAGTTGAATAAATCCGTTTCATCTTAAGTGTGATCTTGGCAACGTCATACGGATCTGGTCTGTTCATGCCAAGGGGAGTACACCTGGAAGTGGAGTCGGTGCTCGAAGGGCATCGACCACGTGGGGCAAACAGGTACCCACTCGCGGGCAGTCCACTGGTGGACGGACCCCTGCTCGGACGTACGTCCTGGTCGGGTGATGGTGCACGCTTGTTAACCTGAGCGTTCCACGCTTCGATGGCACCTCGAATTCGAGGTGCCATCGTCATGTGTGGAAGGGCGCGGAAGCAGGTGGAACTCTCAGGCAGAACGATGTTGCCGAAGCGAGATGTTCTTGCGTCATTCCTGGTCGTGGTCGTTCGTTCAAATCGACCCCCTGAGTTATCGGAAGACACGGCTTAACGGGTTTGCCACAAGGCCTTGGAAGAGGCAGACTGTTCTCCAGCGCTCCCTTCGGGTTGAGCGTGGCGCACCGACTCCTCCCCCCCGGAGTTAGGCGCGTTGGCAGCCCCCGTTGTCCCCCCAACGGGGGCTGCCCCGTTTTCCGGGTGATTCCCTTCTTGGTATGCCTGACTAGCAGTTTTGCCGCCTGAATTCATGTCAGGCGAGTTTCTTGCGGTGATAGGTAGACTCGCCCGCATCCTGGCGAGTGTCACCGACTGACAAGGACCGGAATGACTTCTTCTTGGGCCGACCACGCCATCTGGTGGCAGGTATATCCACTCGGTTTCTGCGACGCTCCCATCCGCCCCACGGAGAAAGAACAGGAAAGACGATCTCGCCTGGATCGGATCATCCCCTGGCTCGACTACCTGATCGAACTCGGCGCGAACGGGCTTTCCCTCGGCCCGATCTTCGCTTCCCGGAGCCACGGTTACGACACCGTCGACCACTTCGCCATCGACCCCCGACTCGGCGACCACGCCGACTTCGACCGGCTCGCCGCCGCGTGCCATGAACGCGGCATCGCCCTCATGCTGGACGGCGTCTTCAACCACGTGGGCACCGACCACCCCCTCTTCCAGGACGCGCTGGCGAACCCCGGACCCAACCCCTACTTCGACATCGAGCACGGACCCGACGGCCCCCGCTACGCAGACTTCGAAGGACATCACTCCCTGGCCCGGCTGAAACACGACGAGGACGCCGTGGCCGCGCTGGTCATCGACGTCATGAACCACTGGTCGGACCGCGGCGTCACCGGCTGGCGACTGGACGCCGCCTACGCCGTTCCCCTGCACTTCTGGACGCGAGTGCTGCCCGCCGTTCGGGCGGAACACCCGGATCTGTGGGTCATGGGAGAGGTCATCCACGGCGACTACACACAGATCGTGGCAGCCTCCGGAATGGACTCGGTCACCCAGTACGAACTGTGGAAAGCCGTCTGGAGCTCCCTGCACGACGACAACCTCTACGAGTTGGACTGGTGTCTCGCCAGGCACGGCGAGCTGCTCGACTCCTTCGTGCCGCACACCTTCATCGGCAACCACGACGTCACCCGGATCGCCACCCGGGTCGGGGAAGCCAAGGCAGCACTCGCCACCGTCATCCTGTTCACCGTCGGTGGCATCCCCGCGGTCTACTACGGCGACGAACAAGCCTTTCGCGGCGAGAAGACCGAACGGATCGGCGGCGACGACGAAATCCGTCCGTCCTACCCGCAGGACCCCGCCGAACTGTCCACCCTCGGGGAGTGGATGCTGCGACTCCACCAGGACCTCATCGGACTGCGCCGCCGACACCCCTGGCTCACCACCGCGAAGACCCGAAGCCTCCACCTGGAGAACCGCTCGTACTCCTACGCATCGATCGGAGCCCAAGGCCAGCGCCTCCGCGTTGACCTGACCCTGGAAGACCGCCCGCACGCCACCATCACCGTCGACGGAGAACCACCGCTGCAGATCATGCGCTGACCTCGGACGCCCCGACAACGCCCTCACCAGGCTCGATCCACAACCGTCCCGGCCGACACCCCATCATCCACAACGCAGGGCCGACCCTCTCCGAAGCCGAACACGGATCGACACCGTAGAGGGCATGGACGTGAGCAACCCCGACTGGGCATACGACCTCGGGCTCGACAGGCCACCGCGACGAGCCCACGTCGTCGGTATCACCGGAGCCTCCGGTGGCATCGGCACCTCCTGCCTGGCCGCAGCACTGGCCACCCGAGCCGCCCCGACCCGGCGAGTGGGCTGCCTCGACGCCGACCCGTACCGCGGCGGCATCGACGTCCTCTTCGACCACGAACAACGTCCTGGAATCCGCTGGCCCGACCTCGTGCACGCTCGCGGTCGCCTCGACGGCGACGCTCTCGCCCGGCTCCTGCCACGCTCCGACGAAGGCGTCCTCCTGCTCTCCTCCGGCGGCGACCCGCAGAACATCGCCCCGGAAACGATCACCGCCACTCTCACCGCGCTGCGCGCCGACCTCGACCTGCTGATCCTCGACCTGGGCTCCGTCGACCGCCCGGCGACGTCGACCCTCCGCCTCTGCGACGACATCATCCTGCTCGTCGGCTGCTCCGTCCCCGCCCTGGCCCGGGCACCCCACGCCGCCGACACCCTCGAACGCTGCCTGGCCACCGACGACCCCACCCGGACCTGGCTGGCCCAACGCGCACCCCGCGGACGCGGCGATCTCCCCGAGGACATCGCCACCCACCTCGACCTGCCCCTCATCACGGGCATCATCGACGACCCCGGGCTGGACAACGCACTAGGCCGAGGGATCACCCCCGGCAGCAGGCGCAGCCGCCTCTCCCGCGCCGCAGACCGCATCCTCGAACGACTCCACGACCAAGCTCGCGCCGCATGAACCACCCCGACCACCTCTACACCGAACGCATCCAAGCCCTCGCCCGCGACGGGCAACAGCCCAGCCACGAC
Source organism: Austwickia chelonae (assembly GCF_003391095.1). Classification (NCBI taxonomy): domain Bacteria; kingdom Bacillati; phylum Actinomycetota; class Actinomycetes; order Micrococcales; family Dermatophilaceae; genus Austwickia; species Austwickia chelonae. Next base: position 497,576 of record NZ_CP031447.1, read on the forward strand.
AGCGTCGACCACGTCCTACGCGCCCACGCACCCCTCCTCGGCGACGAAGGACTCCACGACGCCCGCCGCAGGCTCACCGCCCGAGCCCTCGGACTCGGACCCCTCCAACCCCTGCTGGACCTGCCCGGAATCACCGACATCCTCGTCAACGGCATCCGCGGAGTCTGGATCGACGACGGCGACGGACTACGCCGCATCCCCTGCGACCTCGGCGACGACACCGAACTACGCCGCCTCGCGGTCCGCCTCGCCGGCCAGGCCGGACGCCGACTCGACGACGCCAGCCCCTACGTCGACGGCTGCCTCCCCGGCGGTATCCGACTGCACGCCCTCCTCCCACCCCTCGTCGACGGCTCCGCCCACATCAGCCTGCGTATCCCCCGACGACATGCCCCTACCCTCGAAGACCTCGTCACCTGGGGCAGCATTCCCCCGCACTGGGCCCGGATCCTGCACGCCGTCGTCACCCACCGACTGTCCTATGTCGTCACCGGCGGCACCGGCAGCGGCAAAACCACCCTGCTCGCCGCACTCCTGGGCGCGGTCCCCGCCGACGAACGCATCGTCGTCGTCGAAGACGTCCGGGAACTCGCCGTCGACCACCCACACACCGTCCGACTCGAGGCCCGCGCACCCAATGTCGAAGGCCGCGGCGGCGTCGACCTCGTCGCCCTGGTCCGCCAATCGCTACGCATGCGCCCCGACCGGCTCGTCGTCGGCGAAGTCCGCGGCGGCGAAGTCCGCGAGCTGCTCACCGCCTTGAACACCGGCCACGAAGGCGGCGCAGGAACCCTGCACGCCAACCGGGCCGGAGACGTCATCGCCCGCTTCGAAGCCCTCGGCGCACTCGCCGGGATGACCCCCGAAGCCACCCGGGCCCAACTCTCCAGCGCCGTCGAGGTCGCCCTGCACCTGCGACGGACCGCGACCGGACGCCGACTCGACTCGATCGCCGTGCTCACCGGCCGAGGGAACGACCTCCAGGTCACCCCGGCGCTGCACGCCGACAGCGACCTCCCCGGGCCGGGCTGGCCTCTCCTCGCCCAACGGATCGGAAACCCAGGAATGCCCGCACCCACCTGCGATACCGCCACACCATGAAACTCGCGCTGGCTGCCCTGATCTGTGCCGCGCTGGCCATCTGGCCGATGCACCACATCCCGACCGCCGACCGTCCCCGCCACGCACACCGACCACCCGCCACGAAACGCGCCACCCCGAGGTACCGGCTGCCGAGGCCACTGGTCGCCCAACGCCGCCGCAGACACCAGGAAGAAGCACTCCTGGCCGTCATCGACGCCCTCGCCCCCGCTCTCGAAGCCGGACTGCCCCCGGCCTGGGCCCTGGCCGAAGCCGGCCGCTCCGCGACCGACCCCGACGTCCAGGAACTCTTCGCCGATATCGCCGACCAGGCCGCCCAAGGGACAGCTCTGGGTGAGCTGCTCAGCAGACGCCTCGACTCAAGGCCTACCGTCGAAGGGACAGACCTGCTGGCCCGTTCCTGGTCCCTGGCCGACCATTTGGGCACCCCCCTGGCCCGAACCACCCGAACGGTCGCTGAACTGCTGCGCGCCCGTCGCACCGCCCGCCAACAGGTCGAAACAGCCATCACCGAAGCCCGCACCACCGTGCGCGTCCTGATCGCCCTGCCACTGACCGGCCCGCTCTTCGCGCTCGCCGTGGGTCTTCCGCCGGGGCAGCTCTACCGGTCGGCGCCTGCGCTGGTCGCGGTGGCCGCAGGGGGAGTGCTGCTGGTACTGGGACGCCGCTGGATGAACCACCTCGTGGGGGCCATCGCCGAAGAAGGAGGGCTCCGATGAGCTGGTATCCGGTGTTGTCGCTCTCGCTGATCGTGGTCGCTGTGCTCTGCTGGCCGATCACGGAGAGAACCGGTGCTGCGGGGTCGGCGAACGTCGGGGGAGGTGGTGGGATCGGCGCTGGCGACGAACCGGTGGAGGCCGAGCCGTCGCATGGACGTCGGTGGCGCCGGGCACCGAAACAGGCTGCACCTTCCGTGGAAGATGTCGCCACCACGTGTGAGCTGGTTGCTTTGGCCTTGTCGGCCGGGGCCGGGGTCGGTGAGGCCCTCGAGGCGGTGGCTCGAGATGCGCCACCGCAGGTACAGCGGGCGCTCGTCGCAGTGGTGGCCGGCCGGCGTTGGGGCCTCCCGGAGGAGCAGGTGTGGGCTTTTCCAGGGGAACGGTGGGCGCCGCTGGTCCGGGCCCTGCACCTGGCGGAGGCGGCCGGGGTGCCGCCCTCGGGTCCGCTCCGGCAGGCGGCGGCGGATCTACGGGTGGGGAGTACTCATCGTCTGGAGGTGGCCACGGCCCGTCTGCGGGTGAAGATCGTCCTCCCGTTGGGTCTGTGTTTCCTTCCGGCCTTCGTCCTGACCTCGGTGGTCCCGGTCGTCCTGGCCCTGGCGACTCGGCTGGCCCAGCCCTGATCGGTCGGCGGCCCCTTGTCTCGTCGTTAATTGCGAATTAGTATCGCAATTAACTTAGGGTTACCTAATAAAGGTGGTGGTGACCCGTGGCCCACCAAACCCCAGGACGTCCCGATGCACACCGCACTTTCCCAGGACAACCTCACGATTACCCCCGCTGACACCACGGCCCAGCGCGCTGGACAGAACGAACGCGGGCAGGCCGCACTGCGACAGCTCCTGAGCCCCGTTGCACGGACGATCGCCTTCGCCAAAACACTCGCTGCGCTGTCTGCCGTACTGGCCGTTGCCCCCTACCTCGCCCTGGTCCACCTCGGCGAGATCCTCCTCACCGCCCACGCTCACGGCACACAACCCGACCCAGCACAGGTCACCGACGTCCTGCTCGTCCTGATCGGCACCTTCACCGCACGACTGGGTCTCTACTTCCTGGCACTGGCCGTGATGCACTTCGCCGATCTGCGCCTGCGGGACCACCTACGAAAGCGGATCATGCGCTGCCTGGCCGCGATGCCCTTGTCGCACTTCACCGCCACCACCTCCGGACGCATCCGCAAAGCCGTGCAGGACGACACCCTCGCCCTGCACACCCTCGTTGCCCATGCACCTGTCGAGACCACCGCAGCTGTCACCACTCCTGCTGCTCTGCTGATCTACGCCTTCGTCATCGACTGGCGACTCGGCCTCGCGAGCATCGCGACCTTCCCGATCTACCTGCTCCTCATGGCCAGACAGACCAAGGACATGGGTGCCAAGACCGCCGACATGGAACTCCGACTGACCGAAGTCTCTTCACGGATGGTCGAATTCGTTTCCGGACTCATCGTCGTCAAAACCTTCGGTCGCACCCGCCGCGCCCACGACCGGTACACCGCGGCCACCGAGGACTTCCACGACTTCTACCTCGCCTGGTGCGGGCCGCTGATGAGAGCTGCAGCGATCGGCACCTCCACCGTGGCGCCGGGCCTGCTGTTGCTGATCAACCTCGGAGTCGGATCCCTGATGATCCACGCCGGATGGGTCGGCGTTGCCGAAGTCCTGACCACCACGCTCATTGCGCTGGTCCTCCCGGCTTCCATCGAGATCATCATGATGGGGCAGTGGAACCGCCAGCGAGCAGGAGCCGCTGCCCTGCGGATCATCGAAGCCACGCAGGAACCGGGCCTGCCCGAACCCGCCCAGCCGGTCGCGCCCCAAGGACACCGGGTCGAGATCGACCACGTCAGCTACTCCTACGGTCCGACCCTCGCTGTCGACGATGTCACCCTGACCCTGGAACCCGGCACCGTCACCGCACTCATCGGCCCCTCCGGATCGGGAAAGACCACCCTGGCGACCCTGGTGGCGCGCTTCGCCGACCCGGACGGCGGCACCATCCGCCTCGGCGGCGTCGACCTACGCGAGATCGGCAGCGCCCAGCTCTACCGCCACGTCGCCTTCGTGCTGCAGGATCCGCAACTGCTCCGACTCACCGTCCGGGAGAACATCGCCCTCGCCCGCCCGGAAGCCACCGACGAACAGATCAGAGCCGCCGCGGTCGCCGCCTGCATCGACGAGGAGATCACCGCGCTGCCCGACGGCTATGACACCGTTCTGGGCGGATACACCGACCTGTCCGGTGGGCAACGTCAACGCCTCGCCATCGCCCGGGCGCTCCTGGCCGACGCCCCGGTCCTGATCCTCGACGAAGCCACCGCGCTGACCGACCCCGAGTCGGAATCCCGTATCCAGCGAGCACTGGACGCGCTCGTCGCCGGACGCACCGTGCTGGTCATCGCGCATCGACCCCAGAGCATCATCGGCGCAGACCACATCGTCGTTCTCGACCGGGGACGGATCATCGCCGAAGGCAGCCACGCCGACCTCGACGACCAGGAACACTACGCCGCGCTGTGGGGGAAGAAACCGGCACCGACATCAGGAGACCTGGCATGAGCGATATCACCGCGACCCCCACCCGCAGCCTCTACGCCAGCTACCGGCGGATCACCACCTGGCAGGGCAGTATCTGGATGCGGCGAGCCCTGTGGCTCTGCCTCCTGGTCGGACTCGTCGAAGGGGCCGCGATGGTGATCCTGATGCCCGCCGCCACCACGCTCGCCACCGGCGGCACCTCCTGGGGGCTGACCTTCGACCGGTGGCTGATCCTCCTGGCCGGGCTCGCCATCGCCAGTTTCGTCGCTCGATATGCCCTGTCCATGAACAGCTACCTCGGTGCCATCGACGCCATGCGCGCCGTCCACCACGGACTCGGCGCGCAGATCGCCGTCCTGCCACTGGGCTGGTTCCCGTCCACCTTCGCCGCCCACGCCTCCAGGCTGGTCACCGAAGGCATGATGATGCTCGCCGGATCCCTGGCCCATGCCGTCACCGTCCTCGTCATCGATCTGACCGTCTCCGCCGTGCTGCTGGTCGGCGCCTGGGCCTGGCACCCACTGCTCGGGGCAGCGCTCTCCGCATCGGTGCCGATCTACCTCCTCATCGGGGCAGTCGCCCGCCGCTGCTTTGACCGGGGGCAACGGATCCTCGACCCCGCTGACGCCGAACTCGCCGACCGGATTGTTGAATTCACCCGTTGTCAGGGAGCGCTGCGGGCAGCCGGGCGATCCACCGACCACGCACCCCTCATCGCCGCCGAACAGGCGAGTGCGACCGCGGCCGTCCGCGACCTGTGGTGGGCCGTCCTCGCGAATCTCTTCCTCGGCGGGATGACTCAAGGCATCGTCGTCACCCTGATCGTCGTGAGCGGGGTGCTTGCCGTCGACGGAACCCTGGACCCGATCGCCGCCGTCGCCGTGATCGGGATCTGTCTGAAATTCACCGGCAACCTGGAAAGCCTCAGCGCGCAGTTCCTCGGTACCGAGAGCCAACGGACCACCCTGCGCCATGTCGACCACGTCCTCGACGCCGAGCCGCTGCCCGAAGTCGACGTCTCCGCGCCGACCCCTACTCCGGGTGTCGTCGAACTGGACCGGGTGACCTTCGGCTACGACCCGGCCCGACCCGTCCTGCACGAGGTGAGCCTGAAGATCCCGGCCCGCACCATGACCGCACTCGTCGGCCCGTCCGGATGTGGGAAGAGCACCATCACCCGGTTGATCGGACGGTTCCACGACGTCGACAGCGGAACCATCCGCGTGGACGGCGCCGACATCCGCGAACTGACCACCCCCGACCTGATGTCCAGGCTCTCCCTGGTCTTCCAGGACGTCTACCTCTTCGACGACACCCTGCGCGCCAATATCGCCGTCGGCCGGGAGAACGCCACCGACGCCGAGATCGAGCACGCTGCAGAACTCGCCGGGGTGACCGAGGTCGTCCGCCGGCTGCCGGACGGCTGGAACACCCAGGTCGGCGAAGGAGGACGGGCGTTGTCCGGAGGCGAAAGGCAACGCGTCTCTGTTGCCCGAGCCTTGCTCAAGGACGCTCCGGTCGTCCTCTTCGACGAAGCCACCTCGGCGCTCGACCCGGAGAACGAGGACAACGTGGTCCGGGCCATCGAAGACCTGCGTTGCCGCTCGACCCTGCTGGTCATCGCACACCGGCTCGACACCGTCCGCCATGCCGACAAGATCGTCGTCCTGACCGCCGACGGCCGGATCGCCCAACAGGGAACTCATACCGAGCTGGTCGCTGAACCCGGTCCGTACCAAGATTTCTGGCAGGAGCGCACCCGTGCGGCGAGCTGGCGGCTGACCTGACCCCTGGGGGTGGATCGTCCGTACCATGGGGTCTATGACCGCCCCCGTTCGACGGCTCGGCCGCAAAACCGGACCGAAACCGTCCTTCACCCGGGACGAGGTCGTCACCGCCGCACTCGACATCGGGATCGCCGAGTTCACCCTCGCTCGCGTCGCCGAACAGGTCGGGGTAGGTACCTCGGCGCTCTACCGGCTCTTCCCCTCCAGGGAGGATCTGGTGCACGCCTGCCTGCACCGCGCTGCTCACACCCTGTCCTGGCCCGACCCGAACCTGAGTTGGCCCGACCAACTCCGCTCGTACGCCGACGGTGTATGGCGGTTCTGCGAGGCGCACCCCGGCATCGCACTCGTCCTGCTCACCACCCCCGGCCAACACAGCCACATCCAGAAGAATCTGCACACCTGCCTCCGCCAACTGGAGGACGCAGGCCTATCTCGCGAACGCTCCGAGTTCGCGCTCGACTTCATCGGAGACACCGTCATCGCCACCCATATCGCGGTCACGATGATGCGCCGATGCGACCAGGAAGGACGTACCGGCCTGGACGCTGCCCGGGCCCGGCTCGCCGAAGAATCAGCTCGTACCGGGCTGCCCACGATCATCCAGCCCGACGAGTCCTGGGCTTCTCGCGGTGATCTAGACCGAAAGGTCGAATTCGTCATCGCTGGACTGCTCGCCGGGATGGCGCTACCCGGGAGTAGTCTGAGCCGATAATCACCTGGGCATCCCCGGGACGTACGTTCGCACGAGCTCGACGGGGATAGCACGGATGGAACGGATCTGGACGATAGTGACCACGATTCTCGTGGCCGGCCCCACTATCGTCACCTTCTTCTTGGGATGGACCTTCGTCTACCGGCTCCGCAAGGACACCGGGCGGGTCACCGACGGCTTCCTCCTGATCGCCACTCTCGGAGCGGCCGCCTTCTCCCTCATCGCCTGGTCGGCCGTGCTCGGTGGCAGCCTCGGCTTCTCCATCGTGGTCGCCCTGATGGCGCTGTCGGTCCCCCTGGTCTTCTTCGTCGTCGTCGGAGCCCTCGTCACCAACGGCGTACTGGTCATGTTCCGTGAAGGTATCGGCATCACCACGCTGCTGCCCCTCAGCCTGGGCACAGCGATGGTCCTCGTCCCAGCAGCCACCGTGTGGTCGCTGCTGCGCTCACCCACCTCGATCTTCGCGCCCCTGGCCGTACCCGCCGTGGCCATGCTGTGCGTCGGGATCTACATCGTGATGCACCTGGTCGCCTACATCGCCTACGCGGTGGCGCACTCCCATCTTCCCGTTCCGGAGGACGCCGAAGTGGTGATCACCCTCGGCGCAGGGCTCGCCGGAGCCCGCGTCACCCCCCTGCTGGCGGCCAGACTCGACCAGGCCCTGGAAGTCAGAGCCTTGGCCCCCGACCCGGAAGCGGTCTACATGGTGACCTCCGGCGGACAAGGCCCCGACGAACTCGTCAGCGAAGCCGTCGCAATGGGCCGTTACCTGCAAGAACGCGGCATCGACCCGTGCAAGATCCTCCTGGAGGACCTGTCGAGGACGACCGAGGAGAACATCAGGTTCTCCTATCTCGTCCTCGACGAGAACGGCCTGGAAGACGCGAATGTCGTGGTCTGCACCAACGACTTCCACGCAGTGCGCACCGCAGTGATCGTCCGACGGCTCAAAGCCGGTATGAAAGTCGTCGGATCACATACCGCCGGGTACTACCGTCCAGCGGCTTTCCTCCGCGAATTCGTCGCGCTGCTCGCCGAACGCAGCGTCCGGCATCTGACGATGAGCGGACTGATCACCGTGCTCGTCTTCCTCCTCTACCTCGCCTGACCGACGCGTCCACAACCCTCCACACATCCCCCGACCACCCACAGGCAGGAAGGACGTTGCGCCCGAGCGCTGGCATCCCGCGCAGGCTGGAGCGGTTCCACCCCGTCTCCTTCCCAGAAAGTCGAGGACCACCATGACCCGACGCCTGCTGCGCCGACACCACCTGCCGTCCCTCGTGACCGGCCGACCCGGACGCCGCGCACGCGAAGCCGGGATGACCACCGCCGAATACGCCATCGGCACTGTCGCCGCCTGCACCTTCGCCGCCCTGCTCATCGCCGTCGTCCGTTCCCCCGAGATCAAGGCTGCGCTGCTCGGCATCATCACGCGAGCGCTCGGCCTGGGGCAGTGAGGCGGTGCCGCCGGCGAGTACCTCTCGTCGGCGGCCGCCCCCGGCGAGCAAGGGAATCCGGCATGGTCACCGCGGAGTTCGCGACCGCGCTGCCCGCGGTGGTCCTGGTCCTCGCACTGGCCCTCGGCGCGGGCCGGTACAGCATCGACCAGATCCGGTGCGTAGATGCAGCACGTGCCGGCGCGCGGGCCGCAGCCCGAGGAGAGAGCCCGGACGTCGTCGGACAGGTCGCGAAGCGGGGAGCTCCCGAAGGAGCCAGCGTCGCCATCTCCCGCAGCGGGGGGCTGGTCACCGTGCAGGTCGCGACGACACCCAGCGGGCTGTGGCCGCTCTCGGAACTACCCGGGCTGTCGGCGAGCGCGACGGCCGAAGACGAACAGAGCATCGGGGAGACGCCCCGATGACGGGGCGGGCGGAGCCGGGCGGCCAGACCGAAACGGGTCGGGAAGACCTGGCGGAAGAACGGGCGGGGGAGGACGGCTCGGCGAGTGTGCTGGCCCTTGGCCTGATCGGTGTCATCACCGTGCTGCTGCTGGCCGGATCGGCACTGGCCTCAGCGGTCCTGGCCGGGCACCGGGCAGCTGCCGCGGCGGACCTGTCTGCCTTGGCCGGAGCGGCGACCTTGGCGATCACCGGAGACGCCGGCGAGGCATGCACCCGTGCGGAACTCCTGGCCCGGTCCAATGCCGCCGAGTTGGTCTCCTGTGCGGTGCACGGGGAGGACGTGGCGGTGTCGACGTCGTCCGCACCCTCCTGGCCGGGGCTGCCGGAGGCGCGGGCACGGGCTCAGGCCGGTCCGGCGCCGGAGAGTGCCGAGTCGAGTCATGCTGAGCCCACAGGGGGCGGCGGGGACCCGGCGAGGGCGTGAAGGACCAGGTCCAGGAGCAGGATTGCTCCGGCCTTGTCCAGGGGACGATTGCCATTCCCGCACTTGGGGGAGTGCACGCAGCTGGGGCAGCCTCGGGTACAGGGGCATTCAGCAACGGCCTGGCGGGTGGCGGTCAGCCAGGTCTCGATCCGGCGATAGCCGCGGTCGGCGAATCCTGCACCACCGGGATGCCCGTCGTGGACCAGCACAGTGGGCAGCCCGGTATCCGGATGCCAGGCGGCGCTGACACCGCCGATATCCCACCGGTCGGCCGTGGCGATGAGGGGAAGCAGACCGATGGCGGCATGCTCGGCGGCATGAGCAGCTCCCGCCGTCCGGGCGGGATCGATACCGGCCGAGGCGAGCAGCTCCGGGGTGATCGTCCACCACACGCCCCGGGTGTCCAGGGTTCGTGCGGGCAGATCGAGGGGGTGCTCGCCGAGGACGTCGCCGGTGGCGGTGCGTCGCTGGAAGGAGACGACCTGCTGACGTACGGCGACGGCACCGGTGGTGACGGTGACCGCCCCGGCGCGACGCTCTTCGGTGAGGGTGCGGATGTCGAAGGCGGAACGGGTGCGGGCCTGAGTGACCCAGCCGGGGTCGCCGGGAACGACCAGCGCGATGCCTGTGTCGAGGTCGAGCTGGGTGACCACGAAGGTCTGTCCTTGATGGAGATGGACCGCGCCGGTGTGCACGGTGGCATCGGCGCGGGCGGCATCGACGGTGCCGATCACTCGCCCGGTGTCCCGGTCGGTGATGTGCACCACCTGAGAGGCGCCACGCAGGGAGAACTGATCGGTGGGTCGACTCCGGCCGATCCAGCACCATCCGTGGGGCCTGCGTCGTAACGAGCCGTGATCGGTGAGAGCATCGACGAGCGGGAACAGCCCGGCACCGAAGTAGCCGCTGTCCTTCGAGGTCAACGGCGATTCGGCGGCGGCGGCGAGGAGATGACGGCCCAGGACGTGGGGGTTGTCCGGGTCGAGGACGGTGGCTTCGACCGGTTCGCCCAGCACGGCTTCGGGGTGATGCAGCAGGTAGGTGTCCAAAGGGTCGTCGTCGGCGACGAAGATCGCGACGGCATCGGCACCGCTGCGCCCGGCCCGGCCGACCTGCTGCCACCAGGAAGCACGCGTGCCGGGCCAACCGGCGACGATCACGGCATCGAGGCCGCTGATGTCGACCCCCAGCTCCAGGGCGGTCGTCGCCGCGACTCCACGGATCGACCCGTCGCGCAGGCCGTGCTCGAGCTGACGCCTCTCCTCGGGGAGATAGCCGCCCCGGTAGGCGGCGATGCCTGCGCCGGTGCCCTCCTCGGCGGCAGCCCGGCGCTCGCCGATGAGAGCGAGGAGTTGGCGGGTCTGGGCGGCGAGGATCTCGGTTCCGGCTCGGGATCGGGTGAAGACGACGGCTTGCACGCCGGTGTCGACGGCGGCTGCGAGCAGACGGGCCGATTCGGCGAGGGCGCTGCGGTGTTTCGGGGTGCCTTCGGTGCTCTGCGTCAGGGGTGGTTCCCAGAACAGGATGTGTCGGGTGCCTTGGGCGGAGTCGTCGCGGGTGATCGCCGTGACCGGGAGGCCGCAGAGGGCGGTGGCCTGGCTGGCCGGGTCGGCGGAGGTCGCCGAGGAGAGCGCGAAGGTCGGGTGGGCGCCGTAGTGGTGGCAGAGTCGGCGCAGCCTGCGCAGGACGGCGGCGGCATGTGCGCCGAAGACGCCCCGGTACATGTGGCATTCGTCGATCACCACGTAGTTCAGCGCGCGGAGGAAGGGGGCCCATTCCTGGTGCCGGGGCAGCAGGGTGTGGTGCAGCATGTCGGGGTTGGTGAGCAGGTAGTTGGCCTGGGCGCGGATGCGGCGGCGTTCCTCTGCGGGGGTGTCGCCGTCGAAGGTGGCGGCGCGGACGCCGGGCAGCTCGAGGGCGGCGACGCGGGCTTCTTGGTCGGCGGTGAGTGCTTTGGTGGGGGCGAGGTACAGGGCGGTGGCGCCTCGGCCGTTGAGCGTGCGCACCCCTTGGGAGACGGCGGTGAGTGCTGGCAGGAGGTAGCTCAGGCTCTTCCCGGAGGCGGTTCCGGTGGCGATGACGACGTGATCTCCGTGGTGCAGCAGTTCGGCAGCTTCGCGTTGGTGGCGCCACAGGGCGTGGATGCCTTGTCGTCCGAGGGCTTCGACGAGGGGAGGTGCGACCCAGTCGGGCAGTTCGGCGTGGACGCCGGGCTGCGCGGGGCGGTGACGGAGGTGGCGTATGCGCTCTGGTGCGGAGGTCAGGAGAAGCTCCAGCAGGTCGCTGGGTCGTCCGTCCTGGCCACCGGCATCGGTCATGATTTTCTCAACGTATGACACGAGGGCCCGGTGTGTGTTGTTGTGTCCGTAAGCGGCCGCGGATTTTTCTCCCCCGGTCCGTTTGGCGCGACGGCGTCGCCCGCTCCCGTCCGGAGTGGATATCGTGTGCCCCGACGGAAGGAGCCGGTATGGCGGATCTCGAAGTAGCGACCCGCGAAGAGGATGGCATTGCCGTGGTTTCGGTGTCCGGGGACGTCGACGTGAGTAATGCGGTGCGGCTCCGCGACGGATTGGACAAGGTCCTGATCACCGGGCAGTCACGGCTGGTCGTCGACCTCAGCGATGTCCCATTCATGGATTCGACCGGGCTGGGGGTGCTCATCGGTCGGCTGAAGGTGGTGCGGGCGCGGCGGGGCTCGATGCGGTTGGTGTGTGCTGAGCCGCGGATGTTGCGGGTGCTGTCGATCACTGGACTGGATACGGTCTTCCCGATGTATGCAACAGTGGCCGAAGCGGTGGGTTCTTTCCCGGCGGAGGATGTTTCCTGATATCGCGGGGCATTCTGTGATTCACCTGTAATGGGACGATTGTGCCCATTTCGTTGCGTATGGTCCTGGTTGGTGGTTAGCGTGCTTGAGGGGCTCAGGTTTTGAGCTCTCGATGACCTGCCTTTGGGAGTGAATGCTTGCCTCGCAGTCTTTTTCAAGCGGCCGGTGAATTGCCGGTCTGGCTCCACGGCCGACATATCGGCGATCTGGAGCCGGCTACTCGCGACGAGCGCAGCCAGGAGCTGCTCTCGCTCGCTGCGGACTGCGATGATCCCGATGCCCGCCAGGGCTATCTCGACCAGGTGGTGCTGCTCAACGGTCCGGTGGCCGAGTCGATCGCGGCTCGGTACCGCCAGCGTGGCATCGAGTCCGACGATCTCGTGCAAGTCGCCTACCTGGGGCTGGTGAAGGCTTCGCAGGGGTACCGCCTGGGGGAGGGTCCGTCCTTCCTGTCCTACGCGGTGCCCACGATCTCCGGGGAGATCAAACGGCATTTCCGTGACTTCGGTTGGGTGGTTCGGCCGCCGCGGCGTCTGCAGGAATTACGCAGTCAGGTCGCGGTGACCCGTTCGGATCTGCAGCAGGAGAACGGCCGTCTACCGACGTCCGACGAGTTGGCCGACCGCCTCGGGGTGCCCCGTGGTGAGGTGGACGAGGCCGAGCGGGCGGACGGATGTTTCAGCGCGGTGAGCCTGGATTCGCCGGGGCGGCCTGGCACGGTGTCGGCCCTGGCCGATCTGCTCGTCGACGAGGCCGACCATTTCGATCACGTGGAGAACATGGAGGCCCTACGCCCGGCCTTGCAACGTCTCAGCGAACGTGATCGACGAATTCTGTTGTTGCGCTTCGTGCGTGGCTGGACGCAGGAACAGATCGGTCAGGAGATCGGCGTCAGTCAGATGCAGGTTTCCAGATTGCTCAACCGGATCCTGCTCGATCTGCGCGCCGACATCTTCAAGGACGAACCCGTCGCCTGAGTCGGCCTGAACCGGCCTGACCTGCGATCCGTTCGAGGTGAGTGACGGATCGCCGATGGTGGCCCGGGCGCGGCACCTGCTCCTGATGTCGGGCAGACTCGACTCATGACGACCTGCGACACCCCTGTGCTCGACCTCGATCTCGTCCTGCGGTTGCGAGAGGACCTGACCGATATCGGTTTCCGGGTGGACGCCGTCGACTCCCTGTTGGGGGCGCAAGCCGTCGATGCCCTGGGCAGGGAGCAACCCTTCGCCGCCCGGAGACGGCTGGCCGATCTCAAGGGCGACCCCCTGGCCGCGGTGGTCGGGTTGTTCTCCGTGGGTATGCAGACGCCTGTCGGCGCGATCGACGGGGCGCTGACCCGCACCGGCGTGGAAGGACTCTCCCGGCTGGGGCTGATCGAGCCTGCCGGGGGAGACACGGTGCGGGCACGCTGTGATCTACGCCCGTACGGCGACGAACAGCACACCTGGTGGGTGGCTTCCGACCTGGGCGGGGTCGTGACCGGTGCGCCACTGCGTGCCGACCACGTCCTGGGCATCGGCGGTGCCTCGTTGACCCTGGCGTCGTGGACCCCTCGGACGAAGGTGGCCCGCGCGGCGGACATCGGCACCGGCTGCGGCGTGCAGGCCTTGCACCTGTCGACCCATGCCGACGAGGTCGTGGTGACGGACGTCTCGGAGCGCGCGTTGGCCTACGCCAGGTTCAATGCCGCCTTGGCCGGCCTGTCGTGGGACGTACGCCGGGGGAGTCTGTGGGAGCCCTTGGACGGGGAGACTTTCGACCTGGTGGTGAGTAATCCGCCGTTCGTGATCACACCGCGGGGTGCCGATGTCCCGGTGTTCGATTATCGCGACGGCGGCGCGGCGGGGGATGCGATCGTCGCCCGGATGGTGCGCGGTGCCGCGGAGAGGCTGGCCCCCGGCGGGGTGGCGCATCTGCTGGGCAACTGGGAGACCACACCGGGCCAGGACTGGCGTGAGGTGTGGCAGGGCTGGCTGGACGGTACAGGTTTGGACGCCTTCGTGGTGCAACGTGATGTGCAGGATCCGGTGGAGTACGCCGAGTTGTGGGCGCGGGACGCCGGTCTTCAGCCGGGGTCGCCGGAGCACGACACGTGGTTGGACGCCTGGTTGGACGATTTCGCCCAGCGCGGGGTCGGTCGGATCGGTTTCGGGGTGATGACCTTGCGTCGTCCACTGACGGGCCGCCCGGGGCGGGTGGACCTGGTGGAGCATTCCGGGCCGGTGGCCTCCCCGATGGGCCCGGCGGTGTTGGCGCGTCTCGCGGCTCGGGAGTGGCTGGAGCAGCACGGTCGGAAGGAGGCTTTGGCGCGGGTGTGGCGGATGGCTCCGGATGTGACCGAGGAACGTTACGGGCGTCCCGGGGCGTCGGATCCGAGCGTCATCCTGTTGCGCCAGGGCGGCGGCCTGGGGGTCTCGGTGCGGGCCGACACGGTGCTGGCCGGTCTGGTCGGGGTCTGCGACGGCGATCTGACGGCCGGGCAGGCTCTGGGCGGTATCGCAGCGCTCTTGGACCTGCCTGCGGACGAGGTGATCGATCGGGCCTGGCCGGCGGTGGAGCAGTTGATCCTGGACGGCCTGCTGCTCCCGGTCTGAGACGCGTCCCGGGCGATTCCCGCGAAGGCGACACGCCGGTGCGGAGTGGGGCGGCGGGCGTGTGTTCGGTCACTCCGACGCCGGTGCCGGGGGTGTCTTCGGTGTTGCGTCTTCGCCGACCTCGTCCTGGGTGTGTCATGGTGGGCGCAAGGTGTCTGTGGGCCGGTGTTTCGACGTCGGATGCTTTTCACAGGTGGCTTTTTCGCAGTTGGTGTGCGTTCATGGCACTGGCAGGAATGAACGCCCAACGCGGTATGAACGGTGGTTCACCGACCGGTGGGCGTCACGTTCGCGGCCGTCACGTCGATGAGGCTGTCGGCGTCGTCGACGGAGCGTGTCGTGTTCTGCACGCCGGCGTGCGAAGGGTGACGCGACGAAGCGTTACGCTCGGGCGCGGATCGCGGAGTCATATCGTGACCGGGGCCCTCACGGCGGTGAGGGCCGAATCCGCCTTATGTGGCAGAGGAACAGGGATACACAGTGGCAGGTAGTGCAGCTCGGCGGCTCGTGATCGTGGAGTCGCCGACCAAGGTGAAGTCGATCGCGGGGTACCTCGGTGAGGGGTACACGGTTCAATCGTCCTTCGGTCATATCCGTGACCTGCCCAATCCGTCGGAGATGCCTGCCGACATGAAGAAAGGCCCCTACGGGCGTTTCGCGGTCGACGTCGAGAACGGTTTCGACCCCTACTATGTCGTCGACGCCGACAAGAAACGGCAGGTCAGCGAGCTGAAGAAGGCGCTGAAGGAGTCGGACGAACTCCTCCTGGCCACTGATGAGGACCGGGAGGGCGAGGCCATCGCCTGGCATCTCCTGGAGGTGCTCAAGCCGAAGGTGCCGGTGCGCCGCATGGTCTTCCACGAGATCACCAAGGAAGCCATCCAGCGGGCCGTCAACGAGACCCGTGACCTGGACACCCGCCTGGTCGACGCCCAGGAGACCCGGCGCATCCTCGACCGGCTCTACGGGTACGAGGTCAGCCCGGTGCTCTGGCGCAAGGTGCGTCAGGGGCTCAGCGCGGGCCGGGTGCAGTCCGTGGTGACCCGGATGGTGGTCGAACGCGAACGGGAACGCATGGCCTTCCGGTCGGCGTCCTACTGGGATGTCGACGGAGTCTTCGCGGTCGGCAAGGAGGTCTTCGAGGCCCGACTGGCGAGTGTGGACGGTGCGCGGGTCGCGGCCGGCCGTGACTTCGACGACACCGGGCGGTTGAAGAACGACGCTCTGGTGCATCTCGACGAGCAGTCCGCCACGGCGGTCGCTGCGGCGGCGGTCGCGTCGTCCGCGACGGTCACCGAGGTCACCGAGAAGCCGTACACCCGCCGCCCCTACGCCCCGTTCACCACGTCGACCCTGCAGCAGGAAGCCGGGCGCAAGCTGCGGATGACTGCCCGGACCTGTATGTCGGTGGCCCAGCGTCTCTATGAGGGCGGGTTCATCACCTATATGCGTACCGACTCCACCACCTTGTCCGAGTCGGCGCTCACCGCGGCTCGGACGCAGGCTCGCGACATGTACGGCGCGGAGTACGTCCCGGACAGCCCCCGCCGCTACGAGAAGAAGGTCAAGAACGCGCAGGAGGCCCACGAGGCGATCCGTCCGGCCGGTGACCGTTTCCGCACCCCCGCGCAGATCGCCGGGGAGCTGCGCGGCCAGGAGTTCGACCTGTACGAACTGATCTGGAAACGCACCGTGGCTTCCCAGATGTCCGACGCCCGCGGTTCGACGGCGACGGTACGGCTCGGGGTCGAGCTGGCGAAGGCGCCCTTCTCCCGGGCCGAGTTCAGCGTCAGCGGCACCGTCATCACCTTCCGCGGTTTCCTCGCCGCCTACGAGGAGGGCCGGGACGAGGAGGAGACCGCGAAAGCCGCCGGCCGCGAGCAGGAACGGCGCCTGCCGAAGGTCGGTGTCGGCGTGGCGGCGCAGGTGCGGGACAGCCGCGCCGAGGGCCACGAGACCACGCCGCCCGCCCGGTACACCGAAGCGTCCTTGGTCGCGGCGATGGAGGAGAAAGGTATCGGCCGTCCCTCGACCTATGCGGCGACCATCGCCACCGTCCAGGACCGCGGCTATGTCGCCAAACGCGGTTCGGCCCTGGCCCCGACCTGGCTGGCCTTCGCGGTCACCCAGCTGCTCGAGGTGCACTTCCCCGTCCTGGTCGACTACGAGTTCACCGCCCGGATGGAGGCTGATCTCGACGAGATCGCCGGCGGCGGGCTGGCCCGGGTCGACTGGTTGAACCGCTTCTACTTCGGCGACGAGGCCACCAGCGTCGAAGGGCTGCGGCATCTGGTCGACGACCTGGGCGAGATCGACGCCCGCGAGATCTCCACCATCCCGTTGGGCGACGGCATGGTCGTCCGGGTCGGCCGCTACGGCCCCTATGTGGAAGAGCTGGCTGCGGCCGGTGGCCAGGGCCCCGCGGAGGCCACTCCCGCCGCGAAGGCCACTCCCGCCGCGAAGGACACCGACGAAGAAGGCGCCGTGGTGAAGAACCGCCGCGCCACCATCAACGACGACATCCCCCCGGCGGACATGACCCCGGCCATGGCCCGGGAGCTGTTGGACGTCGCCTCCGACGACGGCCGTGAACTGGGCACCCACCCGGAGAGCGGGCGTACCGTCGTCGCCAGAGCCGGCCGGTACGGCCCCTACGTCTCCGAGATGCTCACCGCCGAGGAAGAAGCACTCAAGGGCAAGGCCAAACCGAAGCCGCGCACCGCTTCCCTGTTCAAGAGCATGGACCTGGCCACCGTCGACCTCGACACCGCGCTGCAACTGATGAGCCTGCCGCGCGTCCTCGGCACCGACGCCGAGGGGGTGGAGATCACTGCCCAGAACGGCCGCTACGGCCCCTACCTGAAGAAGGGCACCGACTCCCGCTCCCTCGCCGGGGAGGATCAGATCTTCGAGATCACCCTCGAAGAGGCCCTGGCGATCTACGCCCAGCCCAAACAGCGCGGCCGGGCAGCCGCCAAGCCGCCCCTGGCACAGTTCGACGCCGACCCGGTCAGCGGGCGTCCCGTCGTCGTCAAGGACGGCCGCTTCGGCCCCTATGTCACCGACGGCGAGACCAATGCGACCCTGCGCCGCGACGACGACATCGAGACCTTGACCGCCGAACGGGCGTACGAACTCCTCGCCGAGAAACGCGCCAAGGGCCCCAGCACCCGCAAACGGGCCACGAAGAAGACCGCCACCAAGAAGGCCACGACCAAGAAGACGACGGCGAAGAAGACGACGGCGAAGAAGACCACCGCCCAGAAAACCGCGGCCAAGAAGAGCACCACGAAGAAGACCGCCACCAAGAAAGCCGCCCCCGCAGCGGAGAAGACCGACAAGGACGCCTGAACCCGAACGACCTGCAACGACTCTCACCGGTGTGCTCAAGGCCCCTGGACCTCTGGCCGATGAGCACACCGGGTGAGACATCACAGGTCACCCGAACCACCAGGGAACAGGAGAAGACATGGACGTCGCCGCACTGGCCGCCACAGTCCTCGACGGACGCACCCAGGCCGCCGTTCAGGACGCCCAAGTATCCGTGCTCAAAAAAGCACTGAACACCGAACAACAAGCCGCGACCAAACTCCTCGACACGCTGGCCCTGCCTCTCGCCACCGAGGGCAGCCTCGGCCGCAACGTCAACACCTACGCCTGACCCGGCCGATGCACGGACCCCTCGCTCCGTGCACATGTCGGCAGGCTCCCCTAGGCTTGCCGACGTGAACGATGCGGACCAGCCAGAGAACACGCGCGCCCCTCGGACACGAGGCGTCCTCATCGCCTTCGAAGGTGGCGACGGCGCCGGAAAATCCACCCAGATAGCCCGGCTCACCCGCTGGCTCGACGCCCGCGGACGTGACCTCGTCGTCACCCGCGAACCCGGCGGCACCGAACTCGGCAGACAGGTCAGGGACGTCCTCCTCCACGGCGGAGCAGTCTCCGCCCGCGCCGAGGCCCTCCTCTTCGCCGCCGACCGCGCCCACCACGTCGACACCGTCATCCGGCCCGCGCTCGCCTCAGGCAAAGACGTCATCACCGACCGGTTCATGGACTCCTCCATCGCCTACCAGGGCGCCGGCCGCGACCTGGGCGCCCAAGAGGTCAAAGAACTCTCCCTGTGGGCCACCGGCGGGCTCCTCCCCGACCTCACCGTCCTCCTCGACGTCCCCGTCGACATCGCCCAAGCCCGCCGCAATCGCACCCCCGACCGGATGGAAGCGGAATCCGTCCGCTTCCACGAAACCGTCCGAGGACACTTCCTCGCCCTCGCACACGCCGACCCCCAGCGCTATCTCGTCGTCGACGGCTCAGCGACCTCCGACGAGATCGCCACCATCGTCACCACCCGGCTGGAGGCCACCGGATGGTTCGGGGCGGCGACCACGTGACCGTCTGGGACGACCTCGTCGGCCAAACCCACGTCGTCGGCACCCTCGGACAGGCGGTCACCGACCCCGCCGCGATGACCCACGCCTGGCTGCTCACCGGCCCCCCAGGCTCCGGGATCACCACCGCCGCCCGAGCCTTCGCCGCCGCCCTCGAATGCCCCCGAGGCGGCTGCGGAGACTGCCGCGACTGCCGCACCGCCACCGACGGCACCCACGCCGACGTCGAGATCCTCACCACCGAAGGGCTCTCCATCAGAGTCGAACAAGCCCGCGCGCTCGCCTCGACGGCAGCGTTACGGCCGTCGGTCGGTCCCTGGCGGGTCCTCGTCGTGGAAGACGCCGACCGGCTCACCGAACGCGCCGCGGACGCCCTTCTGAAGGCCCTGGAAGAGCCCGCCTCCCGCACGGTGTGGCTGCTGTGCGCACCTTCACCGCAAGACGTCATCGTCACCATCCGCAGTAGATCCCGGCACCTGCGGCTGCGCACCCCACCGGTCGACGGCGTCGCCGAACTCGTCCGGCGCAGACATGGCGTCGACCCCGAGCTGGCGCTCTCCGCCGCCCGTGCAGCCCACGGACACATCGATGCCGCTTGTCGCTTCGCTCTCGACGAAGACGCCCGCCACCGGCGCGCGGAGATCATCCGGCTCACCGGCCGTATCCGCACCGTCCCCGACGCCGTCGACGCCGCCGCGAAGATCATCGCCGTCACCGCCGAAGAGACCGGGTCAGCGGCCACCGACCGCAATACCCAAGAACGCACCCGCCTCCTGGAGACCCTCGGCGTCGACCCGGCCGCCCGTACCCAACCCCCGCACGTGCGGTCCCAGCTCGCTGCCCTCGACAAAGAACAGAAGGCCCGCGCAACCCGACACTCACGCGATGTCATCGACCGCGCACTGGTCGACCTGCTTTCCGTCTATCGAGACGCCCTGGCTCTACATTTCGGACGCACCGTCCCCCTGATGAACGAAGACTTCCAACCCGAGATCGAGCACCTCGCCGAGGCCCTCTCACCCGAGGGAGTGCTCGCTGCCGTCGATGCTGTCGGGCAGGCGCGGGAACGCATCTCTGCGAACGTCCCTCCGCTGTTGGCCTTGGAGGCGATGGCCATTTCCCTGCAGACGTCCGACAGGCGTTGACGAGCACAGATCGGCATGGGCGATCACGAACTCCCCATGTTTTATAGGTAGTCTCGGACGACAGATCCGGGCGACAGGAGTGGGACACGTGATGCACACCGGAGCACAGGAAGGCCGTGCCGGCCGGAGGCGCCACATACCTGTGGTCCTGGCCCTGAGTGTGGCGATGGTCTGCTCGGCCTGTACCGGCGGTCCCCTGGGAGGCAAGCAGGCGGCGTCGACCCCGGCGGGTAGCAGCAGTGATGCTGCGACGCCGCCACCAGGGCGGGAGAAGCTGACCAAGTTCTACAAACAATCCGTCCAGTGGGAGGACTGCGACAACGCGAAATGCGGCTGGTTGACCGTCCCCGTCGATTACGAGAAACCGGACGGCGAGACCCTGAAGTTGCGGATGTTGCGCGTCCCGGCGCAGGGCGAGGCCAAGGGCGCGCTCTTCGTCAACCCGGGCGGCCCGGGCGCATCGGCCACCGACTATGCGAAGTTGGCCACCTACATCGTGTCGCCGCACGTCCGCCAGTCGTACGACGTGGTGGGCGTCGACCCGCGGGGCGTCGGCAAGTCGAATCCGATCGTCTGCCTGGACGACCAGCAGGCCGATGAGATGTTCGCCTTCGACCCGACGCCGGACGACCCGGCGGAGAATGCACAGGCGGAGACGATCGCGAAGCAGTTCGGGCAGGCCTGCCAGAGCAAGTACCCGAACCTGTTGCCGCACCTGTCGACGAACAATGTCGTCAAGGACATGGACATCGCCCGGGCGGCGTTGGGGCAACGCCAGATGACGTACATGGGCAAGTCGTACGGCACCTTCATCGGCGCTCTGTACGCGGAGCAGTTCCCGAAGCAGGTGGGCCGGTTCGTCCTCGACGGGGCGATCGCCCCTGATCTGACGGAGAAGGAGCTGACCTTCGGGCAGGCCGAAGGTTTCGAGACGGCGACCCGCGCCTATGTCGCCGACTGTGTGAAGAAGGGCTCCTGCCCGTTGGGTGGCAGCGTCGACGAGGGCATGCAGTCGCTGCGGGACATGTTGAAACGTCTCGACAGCCAGCCGGTGCCGGTGAAGGGCGACGAGCGGGTCAAGCAGTTGACCGAGGGGTGGGCGTCGATCGGGTTGGCGTCGGCGATGTACGCCGAACAGAAGTGGCCGGAACTCACGAAAGCATTGCGTGGCATCAAAGCCGGCGATGGCACCGACATGTTCACCTTGGCCTCGGGCTATGTCGACCGTGACAAGAGCGGCCGGTACACCGGCAACCTGATGCAGGTCATCTCCGCGGTGAACTGCCTGGACCACCCGGCGGAGAAACAGACGAAGGAACAACGCGAAGCCCGGATCGCCGAAGCGAAGAAGATCGCCCCGACATGGGGTGCGTACATGGCGGGCACTTCGTACACGTGCGCGAACTGGCCTGCCCCGGCCGACGGCAAACCCCGCAAGATCGCTGCCGAGGGGGCGAACCCGATCATGGTGGTCGGCACGACCCGCGACCCGGCGACCCCCTACGCCTGGTCCGAACGGCTCGCCAAACAGCTGAAGAGCAGCCGCCTGGTCACCTACGACGGCGACGGACACACCGCGTACATGCGGAGCAACCGCTGCGTGCACCAGGCCGTCGACGACTACTTCCTCCACGGCAAGGTGCCCGACCACGACGTGAAGTGCTGACCGGAGCACTGACCCGCAGCCGGACGCTTTGGAGCTGACCCTCCCCGTACGTATACTGGGGAGCCGCATCCTCGTTCGCTCACGCGAACGCGGGCGTCTGCCGCTTTAGCTCAGTCGGCCAGAGCGATTCACTCGTAATGAATAGGTCGTCGGTTCGATTCCGACAAGCGGCTCAGGACAAGCCTCTCGCATTAGCGGGGGGCTTTCCTGTTGGTCGGGGGGTTGTGCCACGTCGTGGCCCGCAGCTGCGTCGAGCCGGTGCAGTCGTGCGCATCCCACAACGCTTGCAGCGTGACACGCGGACGAGCCGGGTCGATGAACGTTTCCTGATGCAGCTTCCGACGAATCTGCGCCTCGAAATCCTCAGTGTTGCGGCGACGGGCAAAGGGTCTTCGAGCGTTAACGATAGTCCGGGGTCCAGTTCCGCCCTTGCAGGGCCAAGGGCCGCCAGATGGTCGAGCAAGTCCATGAGGTCAGGCATGGTGATGCCGAGCCGCAACGTGCGCAGCTGCTCACCAGGTCCGGCCGCGACGTCGAAACTAGCCACGATGCCCCCATGTCCCCACGCATGCGGCTACCGGTAACGAACCGGGCATCGTCGCACAGAAAGGGCCCTAAGTCCTCTCTCTGAGTGGCCGTTGCGTGGTCCTGAGAACTGGAGAATTCCGGTCGGTGGCATGCAAGGGTGGAGCGAAGTCTTGCTCATGCCGATGCGCGCTGCGGGGCGCGGCGAGAGACCATGTCGCCATGACAAACAACATCGGCGTGCATCACTGTGTTTTTCCCCGCTGTGGCGTTCGGATGGATAGGTAGATGGCTCATAACGCAGACTCCGTCGCCCCGCGGACTGGGGCGCGGGTGATCGTGGTCGGGGGACATGACGACGAACTTGACCAACGGCTCAGCGATGAGCTCGACGCCTTCAATGCCGCCGCCATGGACACCTCGGCCGAGGAACTATCGGTCCGCGTGGAGGCGGACGGCGACCTTGTCGCCGGGGTTTCCGGGTGGACCTGGGGTCGAGCGGCCGGGGTCGGAATGACGTGGGTCCGCGAAGACCAGCGCGGCACGGGGATCGGAGCTGCTGTGATCACCGCCTTCGAAGACGAGGCGCGGCGACGCGGTGCCGATCACTGCTTCGTCACGTCGTTCTCATTCCAAGCCCCGGCGTTCTATCAGCGGCTCGGATACGTGGAGATTTTCCGCTGGGACGCCGTACCTACGACAGGTCAGGACGATGTTCACATGCGCAAATCACTGTGACCGACCTCGGGGTCGGGCGGACCGTCCCCGAGGTCGGCAGCGCTGCTCCTGTCTACCAGGATGCCCTGACCGCTTCTCCAGCAGTTGTAGCGGCTTGCGGCACCATCGGGGGCAAAACCATCCCTACTGGTTCAAGAGCGCCGGCTTTGCCAGCGCTGCGGCGGGGCCCCGCCCTCCGGCCTGCGGCGCTTCGCGCGCCGCCCTCCGGGCACCCCACCGCCTGGAGCATACTTCGCTAGTGTCGTGAGGCGGTAATACGTTGCTTGTTCGGTAGGCTTGGTGTATGCCGGGTCCTGCTGCGAAGTCTCTTGTTCTGACTGATCATGAGCGGTCGGTGCTGTCGGGGTGGGTGCGTCGGCCGACGTCGTCGGCGCGGTTGGTGCAACGGGCCTCGATCGTGTTGGCGTACGCCGAGGAGTCGTCGGTGGCCGGTGTGGCGCGGCGGGTGGGGGTCAGTGCCCCGACGGTGACCAAGTGGCGCGACCGGTTCCTGACCGAGAGGCTGAACGGGTTGGATGATGCGCCACGGCCGGGGCAGCCCCGCAAGCTGACCGACGAGCAGATCGAGACGCTGATCAGCCGCACCCTCAGCGGGGTGCCGCCGAACGGAGATACTCGCTGGTCGACTCGGTCCATGGCCAAGGACCAGGGGTTGAACCAGACCCAGGTGTCGCGGATCTGGCGGGCCTTCGGTCTCAAACCGCACGCGGTGGACTCCACCGAAGTCGTCCAAGGACCCGGCGTTCGTGGACAAGGTCCGTGACATCGTCGGCCTGTACCTGCCACCCCCGCAGAACGCCCTGGTCCTGGTGGTGGATGAGCAGTCCCAGGTCCAGGCCCTGGACCGGGCTACGCCGATCCTGCCGATGATGCCCGGCACGCCCGCGCGGGCCACCCACGACTACGTCCGCCACGGAACCACGACAGCGTTCGCGGCGATGGACATCCTCTCCGGGGCAGTCATCGCACGGAACCACCATCGCCACCGCAGTAGCGAGTTCCTGCGGTTCCTCACAGAAGTCGAGAAGGCCACTCCCAAGCACCTGGAGTTGCACCTGGTCCTGGACAACTTCCCCCGCGAGCGGGAGGTGCCCCCAGCCACGCACAAGACCCCGGCCGTGAAGGCCTGGCTACTCAAGCACCCCCGCGTGGTCCTGCACTTCACGCCCACCAGCGCGTCCTGGCACAACCTCGTCGAACGCTGGTTCGCCGAACTCACCCGCCGCAAACCCCGGCGCTCAACCCACCGCTGTGTCATCGAGCTCGAACGCGACATCGTGACCTGGACCCAGAACTGGAACAACGACCCCAAACCCTTCGTCTGGACCAAGACCACCGACCAGATCCTCGACACCCTCACCAGCTACTGCCAACGAACCAACAACTCACGACACTAGTTATGAAGAGCTGATAATTCCGTCGCGCTGAAGCGATTCTTCTAATTCGCCAATCCGCTCCCTGATCAAGTTTTGCCGATGGTTCACGTCTTTCGAATCCTCCAGAAGCCTTCTTAGGGCTCCGGCGTTCCGTTGGTGGTCGATTTCATCAAGCTCGTTTCTCTGAGTAGGTGAGTAGTGTGTCCAGTATGGCAGTTTATCGGAAGCAAGTAAACCTATTCCGTGGCCTCCAATATCAACCTGGCCGATAAGTTCTACTCGCTGACGAAACTCTACAAGTAGCTTATCTGCGGTAAAAAGGTAAACTTTTTTATGGTAATCCGGAAGTTCGCCGCTCTGAGCGATGTCGCAAATTGCTGAGTAAAGAAGATCATATGCGGCTCCGTGGAGTTCATTCAGTGTGGGTGGGCAAATTCGGTTTAATTTTAACAAGGCTGATGCTCCGTTGCGTTTCTTTCCGCTGCTGTTCGTTTCACGATTAAGTAAGAGCTCGCTAATTGTAAGCGTCGCATGAGCGGAGAACCCCGCGAACTTGTTCATCTGCTCGACCCAACTGCGCCAAGCGGATATGCGTTCTTCTGCCTGGAACTTCTGGTTGTGCATTGGCCTATATAAGCGAGCTGCCTCAAGGATGCTTAAATAGTTCAACATCGATAATTCACGGTCGCCGTCGCCATAGTCGTTGGCATCTGATTTCTGATGAGAAAGATCCGCCAAATATGCGTTGACGTGCTCGCGCAAATCTTCGATGCTGACGGTTAAGGGGTCTGACAGCATCCACGCCCTCCAATGGGCCCTCAGCTGCCTGGCGGCTGAGATTCCGCCCGGACCTTCACGGCATTCGGCAAGTGCGAAACCAGGTACCGAATCCAACTCTTTTATCCATTTCAGGTGGGCGCGTAAGTCAAGGAGTCGTTTCGGATTTTTCTCAGGATATTTTATTGCGCGTTCAGCATCAATGAGGATGCTCTGATCGATGAGTACTGATGAACTAAACTCTGGACAAGCTGGTGCTTCTGATTGCGGTCCAACGTACGAGTAGCGTGTAGTTTTATCGAAAGGAAGGGATGTGAACCGCGCGACCCCCCGAGGGGCAAGCCCCTTTTGTGTGCGGATCAGGTCTCCGATGTTCTTAAACTTTGTAGGCGGTAAGCGGGAGATGATCAGGATGATTTCGCTTCCGTTGGACGGGGCGTCTCCGTAGATATGAGCTGTGGGAAGAAAAGCAACGAGGGGTCGGTCATCGGCGCAGACATACCGGACGGTGAGGCCGACCGGAACGTGGACCACTTCAAGAGGTGCTTCTGCTAGGGCCGTGCAATTCGTAGATTTCCCCAGGACTAGGCCCAGCTGTTCGCCATAGGAACGGAAAGACTCATCGCTGATGGGGAGTGTTCCAAATGTGTTACTCGTAGATGTCTCGGCGACGAGAACGAGTGCCGGTTGGCCCGCTAACTGGCTGTACCAGCACCCTTGCCACTCCATAACTGCAGGAATCTCACCGATGTCCGGCCTACCACTTGAGTATCGGAACCTCATCGAGCAAGAATCACCCAAGTTGGCGGGGGATAGCAACATAATTTAGTGCCCCCCTGCCCACGCCTTGCTGATGGCATGGGATCCGTGTTCCAGTTCTCGGTCCAGGCTCCGAAAATGGGGACTGCTGCAATGCGAGGTGGCGCTCGTCGAGATCAAGACCCTGGGCCGGACCCTGAAACGCCGCGCCGCGGACGTCCTGGCGTACTTCGAACATCCCTGCACATCCAACGGGTCCACCGAGGCCATCAACGGACGACTCGAGCACCTCCGCGGTATCGCCCTGAGCTTCCGCAACCTGACCAACTACATCACCAGAGCTCCTGGGCACCGGCAGTTTCAGGCCCGACCTACACCGCATTCTGCGATGAGCCCTCTCCTATCGTCGACCGGAATGGCTACATCACCGAGCGGCGGATGTGCTGAGATGCACTGACCGAAAAGGCTGGTCGAATGGTCACTGCCATGTGAACAGTGGCAATGCCATGGCCGTTGGCCCAGACCCGGTGTCAGCCAGGACGAGTGCTTCGATCGAGTATTGCGCCGAACCCTGCCGGGATTTCTGCAGCGCTGGCACCTGTTTTGCTCTACACGGAGGCGTCGACAGCTTCAGAACAGCCGAGCCAACGCCGCAGCGATCATTCCCACGAGGACGACGACGATGAACGGTGCCCGCAGGATCAGCGCCACGGCTGCTGCGGCGAGTGCTGCGATGCGGGCGTCGAAGGTGATGTTCTGCCCCGTGGTGAACGTATTCGCCACCACCAGGGCGCTGAGCAGGCCGACCGTGCAGGCGGCCGACGCCTGGCGGAGGATCGGCGCGTCCAGGACGGACTCGGGCACGAGGTAGCCGAGCAGTTTGGTGGCGAAGGCGATCAGGCAGGCCAGGCCGAGCCACAGCCAGGGCGTCATCACTTCTCCTCCTGGCGGTGCTGCACCCACGCGATGGCGACAGCCACTATGGCGGCCATCACGATCGGGATCCCCGGCGGCACGAACGGTGTCGCCATCAACGTGACGACGGCGCAGATCAGCGCCACCTGCACCGGCCCACGTCCGTGCAGGCGCGGCCACAGCAACCCCAGGAAGGCGGCGACCGCCGCCCCGTCGAGCCCCCACACCTTCGGGTCGCCCAGCGAAGCGCCCGCGAGCGCGCCGACGAAGGTTGCCAGGTTCCAGAAGATGAAGACGGCCACTCCTGCCGCCCAGAATCCGCGGTGTTGTTCGTCGGGGTCCTCCTGACCGGACGCGGTGGCCATCGATTCGTCGATCGTCAGGTGGGCCATCGCGGGCCGTAGCAGGCCGTGCGGGCGGAGTAGCTCGTTCATCTGCACCCCGTAGACGGCGTTGCGCACGCCCAGGAGTGAGGCTGCTGTCACCGCCGACGGCCAGCTGCCCCCGCCGGAAAGCACTCCGACGAGTGCGAATTGCGAACCGCCGGTGAACATCAGTAGTGACAGGGCGCAGGTCTGCAGCACCGACAGTCCTGCGGCTACGCCGAGCGCGCCGAAGCTCAGCCCGTAGAGCCCTGTTGCTACGCCGATCGACAGGCCCATCCGGGTGGCAGGGGTCAGAGTCGCCATCGCCGCATCGTAAATCCCCAGGGGGGTGGCCGGCGGGGAATGTCCGTCCGCCAGAAGTGGCCGGGTGGAAAGGGGTGCGCCCGGCTCACTCGGCATGTCATCCAACGAGATCGTAAAAGTCGCTGTCAGATTTCAGCTTTGATGCAGGACTCTTCATAGATGTCCTGGCACGCTGGCGGGGCCGACCCGTGGCCCGGCTCCGCTGCTCACCGGAGCCGGGCCACGTCATCCGATCGGTGACCTCATGCTTTCGATCAGAAAGGGCGCCCCTCATGCCTGATCCGGACCTGCACACCCACCACGTGAATGACACCAGGACTTCTGGTCGGGGAGCTGCGCAGGCCGGGCGATGGGGCACCGACTACTTCCGGATGGCGACGAGATCGCCGCGGTACCGGTGGTGGGTGCCTCTCATTGAAGTCGCCCTGCTCTACGTCGGCTACCTCGCGTTGGTCTTCGTCGTGGTGATGATCGCGACGGCGCTGAAATTGGTGGCCCCTGATCACACCAACTTCATTCAGGGAGTGGGCAATCAGGCCGGCATCGCGCCGTCCAAGCCGATCGACTTCACGTTGACGACGCTTTCGCTGATCATCCTCGTACCTGCAGCGATGTTCGCCGTCCGGTACGGTGGGCGCCGTCCGGTGGGAGGGCTGTTCGCGGTGTGTGGGTGGCTGAACACGTCGCTGTTGTGGCGTTCGACGAAGCTCATCCTGCCGGTCTACGTGGTGTCGACAGCTGTTCCGATGTTTTTCTTCGACTACACCTTCAGCATCACCGCGAGTGCTCTCATCGGCGCGCTCCTCGTTGTCATTCTCATCCCGTTGCAGGCGGCCGCTGAAGAAGTGGCCTTTCGTGGGCTGATGGGGCAGGTGCTCGGGGCGTGGACGAAAACCCCGGTCATCCCGATCGTCCTTCCGGTGATTCCTTTCCTGCTCGCCCACAGCTACGACTTTTCCGGGATGTTCGCGTTGGCGGTCTTCTCGATCTGCATGGGGATTCTGCTCTGGGTCACCGGTGGTTTGGAGATCCCGATGGTGATGCACGCGATCAGCAATATGACGGCGCTGTTTCCCGTGGCTTTCGGCGCTGGGGCGGTCTCCGACACGGTGAGTCTGACGGTCGTCGTCTACCAGAGCGCGTTGACCATCGGGTTGACGGTTCTGATCATCCTGCGTCCGCAGGTCGTCGGTGTCACCAGTTGGAAGACCTCGTCGGCTCCCGAAGGGAAAACGGCGAGCTGAACCGACCGTGCCCAGCCGTCGGAGGGCGGTCGGGCACGGCTGGGGTCGATGGCCTGTTCAGTTGCGGGCCAGGGCGGCTTCGATGTCGGCGCGCAGGTTCTCCGGTTTGGTGGTCGGGGCGTACCGTTTGATGACCTGCCCGTCCTTGCCGACCAGGAACTTCGTGAAATTCCACTTGATGCTGTCGGCGATCACGCCGCGTTTCTGCGAGCGCAACCAGACGAAGAGCGGGTGGGCGTCGTTGCCGTTGACGTCGACTTTGTCGAACATGTGGAAGCTGACGCCGTAGTTCTTGGTGCAGAATTCGCCGATCTCGTCGGCGTCGCCAGGTTCTTGCCCCGCGAACTGGTTGCAGGGGAAGCCCAGGACGGCCAGGCCTTGGTCGGCGTAGTCGTGGTGGAGTTTCTGCAGGCCGTCGAGTTGTGGGGTGAGGCCACATTGGGAGGCGGTGTTGACGACGAGGACGACCTGCCCGGCGTAGTCGGACAGTTTCTTGTCCTCGCCGGTGAGGGTGGTGGCGGTGAAGTCGTGCAGGGAGGCCATGGTGTCGTCCTTCGATTCGGAGGTGGTGAACTCTGGATAAGTATTGCGCACAATTTAGTTGTGTACAACTAGGTGTTGTCGGACCTGTCGGTGGTTCGTCCGTCGAAAATGACTGGGCTGCCGTTTGATTCGTGGAAATATCTCGCTATGACCATGCCATCGGGCTACGTGCTTCACCGCGGAACGCCCGCCATCGAGGACTACCTCCGGCTCCGTCGCGAGTCGGGTCTGACGCCACGAACCCCCGCTCAAGCCGAAGCCGGGCTCCCCGGAAGCTGGGCGGCCTGCCATGTCACCCACGGCGATATCGGCCCTGCCGTGGCCATGGGTCGGGTCATCGGCGACGGCGGCTGGTACTTCCACATCATCGACATGGCCGTACTGCCCGAGCATCAACGGTGCGGGCTCGGTGACGCCGTGCTCACCTGGCTGCTCACCCGCATCCGTGAAGACGCCCCCGAAGGGGCCTTCGTCTCCCTGATGGCCGATCCGCCCGGCCGTCCGCTCTATGCCAAACACGGCTTCAGCGAACGGCGTGACCTCTCCATGGGGATGGCCATCTGGAACTGAGTCGGCGACTCGGATTCCACTAATAAAGAACCGAAACCTGAGCACCGAGTACGGTGCCCAGGTCCCGGTTCCAGGTTCCAGTTGAAGGGGTGGGGACGTGGTCAGTGGGTGAAGCCCACCGGAGCCACCACCGGTACCCCCTCGTCGGAGAGCACCTTGGCCTCCACCCGGTAGGTCGACGAGAGGGTCTGCGAGGTCAACACCTCGGCCGGGGCCCCGAAGCCCACGCTCGCCCCGTCCCGCAGCACCAGCAGGTGGTCGCAGAACCGGGCCGCCAGGTTCAGGTCGTGCATCGGCACCAGGGAGACCCCGTCCACCGCCGCCGTCCGCGCCCGCACATAACCCAACACCTTGATCTGATGGTGCAGGTCCAGGGCCGACGTCGGCTCGTCCAACAGCATGACCTGCGGGCGACGCACCGTCATCTGGGCGATCCCGGCCAACTGGCGCTGCCCGCCGGACAGCTCGTTCAGATAGCGGTTGGCCAGGGCGGCGATGCCCAACTCCTCCAGGCACGAATAGGCCGTGGTGATCTCCTCGGCGCTGGTGTGCCAGGACGACCGGCGCCGCAGACCGACCAGCACCGACTCCAAGACCGTCAACGCCACATCGCCGGGCGGATCCTGCGGCACATAGCCCAGCACGTCACGCCGCTGCCGGGCCGACAGCTCGACGCCCTCGGTATCCACCACGCAGATCCGCCCCTCCCCGTGGTGGATCCCGGCGATGAGCTTCATCAAGGTCGACTTGCCCGAACCGTTCGGCCCGAGCACGCCCACCACTCCACCGGTCGACGGCATGGACACCCCGGCCAGGGCGACCCGCTTGCCGTAAGAGAACCCGATGTCCTGCAGAGCCAACTTCACCGGGCACCTCCGAAGGAGTTACGGCGGCGGGTCGTGATGATCAACACGAACACCGGCACCCCGACCGTCGCGGTGAGAATGCCCACCGGCACCGCCACCCCGGGCACGATCACCAGGCTGAGCGCATGCGCCGACGACAACAACGCCGCCCCGGTCAACAGCGACGCCGGCAGCAGATACCGCTGGTCCTCCCCGACGAGCACCCGGGCCACGTGCGGGCCGACCAGGCCGATGAAACCGATGATCCCCACGAAGGACACCGACACCGCCGCCAGCAGGGATACCGCCAACAACGAGACGATCCGCACCCGTCGTACGTCGACCCCCAGGGCGGCGGCGCGGGCGTCACCGAAACGCATCGCGGTCAGCTTCCACCCGTTCGCCGCGAACCCCGGTACGGCGAGCGCCAGTGCGACGCCGACGAGGGTGATCGCCGGCCAGGTGGCGCGCTGCATCGACCCCATGCTCCAGAAGACGATCTGTTGCAGGCTCTCGGTGCTGGCGTTGTACTGCATGAGCGCGGACAGGGCTTGGAAGAGGAAGACCATCGCGATGCCGAAGAGGACCACGGTCTCGGTGCTGGCTCCCCGCCACATCGACACGGTGGAGATCACCGCGGCCGCGGCGAGGGCCAACGTCCCGGCGAAGACGGTGAGGGTGTGGTCCTCCAGGAAGGGCACGGTCAGGCCGGTCACGATGGCCAGCGCTGCACCGAAGGCCGCTGCGGCGGAAACACCCAGGGTGAAGGGCTCGGCGAGAGGGTTGTCCAGGATGGTCTGCATCTGTAAACCACCCAGGGAGAGCGCGGCGCCGACGAGGACAGCCAGCAGTGCCGGGGGGAGGCGCAGGTTCCACACGACGGTGCGGGTCTGGGCTTCGACGGCGTCCGGGGTGAGGATCGCCCAGAGCACGTCGGTGAGGCTGTAGCCGAGGGGGCCCAGGGCGATGCCGGTGAGGAAGGTCAGGACGACCACGGCGGCCAGGGCGATCAGGGTGAGCGAGCGTTGTACGGCTCGTCGTCGGACGATGCGGAGCTGTTCGTGGGCGCCGGGCACGCCGACGGCGCCGGAGAGCGGGGTGATGCTCTCCGGCGCCTCGGCTGCGGCGCTGGTGGACCGTGCGGACATGCCCGGTCAGTTCACCGACGCGATGACGGTGCCCTCGGCGGGGAAGGGCATGAACTTCTCGGAGAACTCCTGCCAGTTCTTCTCCGGGTCGAGGTCGGCGAAGAGTTCGGGCTGCTGCCATTTCGCGAAGGCCTGGTAGGCGACGAAGTTGTAGGGCGCGTCGTAGAACTGGTGGTAGATGCCGTGGACGGTGCCCTCCTTGAAGGCGGTGAGGTGCTCGAATCCGGGCTGCTGTTGCAGGGCCTTCAGGGAGGCGACGGCCTGGTCCTTGGGGGTGTCGTAGCCGATGTCGACGAAGGTGGTCCTCGATTTCTCGTCGATCTTCTGCTTCGCCCAGGCGCCACCGGTGGCGATGATGTGTCTGGGCTGGCTGGCGATGATCTGCTCGGGGGTGATATCCCCTTCTTCACCGGTGAGGATCGAATCGGCCAGGTTGGTGCCGCCGACCTGGGTGAGCATGAGGCCGAAGTTGCTGCCCTTCCA
This sequence comes from Austwickia chelonae, assembly GCF_003391095.1. Taxonomy (NCBI): domain Bacteria; kingdom Bacillati; phylum Actinomycetota; class Actinomycetes; order Micrococcales; family Dermatophilaceae; genus Austwickia; species Austwickia chelonae. Next base: position 530,001 of record NZ_CP031447.1, read on the forward strand.
GGTCGAGCAGCAGGGTTTGAGGCCGGGGGCCCGCCACATCAGGGTGGTGGGTTTGTTGGTGGCGCTCTCGGCCTTCTTCATGATCGGTTCGACGGCGCCCTTGTAGTAGGTGAGGAAGTCCTCGGCCTGCTGGTTGCGGTCGAGGAGCTTTCCGAGGGCGCGCATCGTGGTCTCGGTGTTCTTCGTGGGGTCGACCCGGAAGTCGGTGACGACGTATTTCAGTCCGGCTTTGTCGAACTGGTCGAGCAGGCCGGACTGTTTCGCGGCGCGCATCGAGTCCAGGGTCATCACGTAGACGTCGGGTTTGTGGGCCAGGAGGGCTTCGACGGAGAGGTCGCTGGAGCGGACTGCGCCGATCTTGGGTACGTCGGCGGCCTTGGGGGTGGTTTTCAGCAGCCGCTGGTACATGTCGGGGGCGGCGCTTTCCATGTCGGATCCCCAGGCGACGACCTTGTCGATCGGGTTGTCCTTGTTGAGGACCATGCTGGCGTAGGCCTGGCGTTGTTCGCCGAAGATGACACGTTCGGGTTGTTTGTCGAAGGTGACGGTGCGTCCGGCCGCGTCGGTGACGGTGACGGCGGTCTTGCCTGCTTTGGCGTCGCCGCCGGGGGCAGTGTCACAGGCGGTGAGGAGGAACGAAGTGGTGATGAGCCCCACCGCGAGGGCCGGCTTGAGCTTCACGGGAATCCTGTCGCATCGAAAGTTCACAAAAGCAAGGAAAGCCTAACCTAAGGGGCGATTGGTATGACCGGGACCTTCCGGTAGATCCGCAGGCCACCGGGCCATCTCGTACCGAAGAAGGCGAAAAAAGAGGAGTACCAAGATGATTCGCTATCGCAGCGATTGAGCGGATCAACCGGTGCGGATCGGCTCTTCCTCATCGCTGACACAGCCACTTGTCAGTGGTCGATGCGAGGATGAACAGACCGCCACCCGGAAGGAAGGTCGTCGTGGACATCACCGACATCGGACCCAAACCACAGGTCTTCAACCTGGAAGACGCCACCCTGGAGAACGACCACTACCGACAGGTCGCCTGGACGGGCAAATACCTCCAGCTCACCCTCATGGCCATCCCCGTCGGCGAAGACATCGGCCTCGAAGTACACCCTGAAACCGACCAGTTCCTCCGCCTCGACGGCGGTCGCGGTCGCGTCCAGATGGGCCCCGCCGAAGACCAGCTCGACCAGGAATGGGAAGTGGAGGACGGACACGCCGTCTTCGTCCCCGCGGGCATGTGGCACAACATCACCAACATCGGTGACGAACCCATGCGGCTCTACGCCGTCTACGCCCCCGTCCACCACGCCCAGGGCAAGATCCACCCCACCCAGGCCGACGCCGAAGCCGACGAAGACTCCGGCAACGACGAACCGCCGTCGTGGACCGTGCAGCCCGGCATCGGCAAACCCGACCAGCACGCCTGAACACGAGGCACCCTCGGCAACACTGACATCGACCGGCCCGGCTCGTCAGCTGGGCCGGTCAGCCACCCATCGGCGATCCGGCGACACACCTGCTCGACAGCGCATGGGCAGGGCCGCAGCAGGTCGTCGAAGACCTGCGCCACAGAACGGTTCGAGGCCGAGGCTGAGAAAACCTGATCGTAAGATTGCCGGTCACACAAAAGGCGTCAGCCGAAATGCCCACACCTGACATCATTCTTCGCTGCCTAAGGATGAACCCGCCCTCAGCGAGCCACCCGCTCGAATGTGACCAGGAGCCCTTCGACCCCGCCAGGCCCGATCCGCCCTTTGACATCGACGGACGAGATCGCCTTGAGCTGCCAGCCATCGCTGGCATGGTCGTTCAGCACCCGCTCCAGCTTCGCGCCGCTCATCTTGCCGCCGATCAGGCCTTCGCGCAGTTCCACCACTTTGTACTCGTACATCGTGTCCTCCTCGGGCATTCGTAGGGCACGACTCTAGGGGGTCGAGGACGCAGCGCCTATGTCCTGCTGCCCGGTCACTTCACGTCGAAGGGCTCTCCTTCTCCGACGATCGCTTCAAGCCGCCCGCCAGGGACCTTCGCGTCGCCGGTGTACACGAACCGGTAGGTGCCCGGCCGGGCCTCGGCGGGGACCGTCCAGCTCAGCGCAACTTTCGAGGACGCCACTCCGACCCGGGTCCAGGAGAACCGGGTGTCCGGGTCGTTGTCATCGGCGACGCGTTCCCACCCGGTGGTGGTGCGTCGTTCGACCCGCATCAGGCTGGTCCGGCGGCTGACACTGTTGTTCGGGTGGGCGCCGACGAAATCGGCCTGCACGGTACTGCCCGCTGCCACCGCACGGGGCTTGTCGCCGAGCCCCGGCCCGGCCACCTGCTGCCCGAAGTGTTCTCCCGGGGTCGGAGCGTCGTGGACGACCTTGCCCACGGCGCTCTCGACGGTGACCTTCGGGCTGGGCGGAACCCCCATCGCCACAGGGGTCCCGTCACGCAGCGCTCTGCCCAGATGAGCGACCACCCCTTCGAGGACAGGCACCGTCCACCGGCCGAAAACCGTCGCGCCGCCTTCGTAGTCCTGCCGGGTGTACTCCTGCGGAGTGGTGAAGTAATGCCCGTACGCATTGGTGACGCTCTGCAGGAACACCCGCTCCGGGGAGACCCCAGCGGCACGGGCCAGCACATGCCGCATCCGCACCCCAGCCGCGGCGGTGAGCTCACCGGGCATCCCGAGCAGGACGACATCTCCGATCCGGAACACCTGAACCGGCAACACCGTCTGCACGCCGTCGACCAGCCCCGACCGGAAGAGGAACTTCTTCGGAGCCTGGCAGCGACGCAACACCGGATTCAGCGCATAAGCAGTATTCGTCTGTGACTCGAAAGGCGTGTTCCCGTCCGGTCCTTCACTGAGGAAAGGCGGCCCGCCGCTGCCGTCCTCGGTGCTGCCCGCACCGAAGGAAGCACCCAGGACCGGCTCACAGGTGCGTTCGTCACCACCACTACCGGTATACACAGCGGACGCATCCTGATGCGGCATGTCGACGTAGACGATGCGGGCATCGACACCGCCGGCCACCGCACGCCGCGCTGTCTGCGCCGGATCGTACGCAGCCCGGAACTGACGCTCGCCGATGACCCTCATGTTCTCGAAAGGATCCTCCGTGGGCCCACTGCCCGGCTTCAGGTTCAGATTGGACGAGGCATCACCGCCATTGCTCATCGCGAACCCCGCCACCATCGCCGGGTTCACGCCCTGCGCGACAGCCTCGTAGTCGACCCCGGCGGTGCGCCGCTCCCACAACCACTGCGCATACCCCTTGTTGTCCGTCGAGATCAACCGGTTCTTCGCCGTAAGACTGGTGGGATGCGTGGCGAACCAGTTCAACGCGCCGACGGTCCGCCCACCCCGATCGAAGGTCAGCGTCTCCGACCGGGGATCGATCCCGCCCGGCAGCTCCGCCTTCACCCCAGCCGGATTCAACTCGTGGGCGCGGCGGCTACGGTTCACCGACGCCGTGGTGAGCCGAGACGCGCTCTGATGGATGCTGGTCGGCGCCAGGTCGGCCTCGGCGCGGGCCACCGCAGCGAGTACACCGTCGGTGAGCGCCCGGAAAGTATCTCGATGAGTACCCATCGTGGTGACGTTGTACAGGCTGTACTCACCGGTCCCGCCCGGCGTGGCATGAGTGTGGATACCCGCGATCATCACATTGGACTCCCCGTACCGGTCGCCGTAGACGGCAGCCAGCCGGGCCAGGATCTCCCGACGCATCTTCGACTCCCCGGTGAGGATGTCACCGAGGACGTACAACAGCCGTTTCCCACTGGCCGGGTCCGCGATGACGAAGGCCCGGGCGTGCTGGCGCATATGGACCCCAGCGGTGAGCTGCTTCCCGTCGCCGTACCCGGCCATACCGTTCTCACCCGGTTCACCGGTGATATCGGCCAAACCGCGACCCACCAGGTAGGTGCCCGGCCCGCTCGGCGCACCCACGGCAGGCGACGCCGTAGCCGGGACGACCGCGGCCGACAACGGAAGAACGACCGCCGCAGCCAGAGCCATCCGCCGACGGGCTCCAGAGCGACGACACCGCCCGGGATGAACGAGCCGCCCTCGACCACCCGGATCACCGAACGGCCGAAAGACAAACTGGGGATGATGCGCCATAGGGGAGCTCCTCGTCGAGCCGGGCCTCCCCGAAGCCGGGCCGCACTCGAGAAGACCCGAGTCGGACAGCCCGTCCTGGCAGGCTGCGGGGTGCCGATGTCCGATGGTCGGTTCCGTCCCTGGGCCCGTCCGCGTGACACGAAGAGTAGCCCCCACCCACCCCGGGGCGAGAAGGCACCGGTGACACGGCGTGTCAGGCTTGGGCCGATGCCACCTTCTTGATAGGTCTGCCTCGCGATGGTTGCGACGCGACACCCAGGAGGCGGCCCGATGGAGGGAGGCAGAACCCAGCACAGGAGGGCACCCGACCGCCCGCATGTGGTGGAAGGTGTCCCCGAACTGGTGTGGTCCGTCTTCGTGCTGTCGGTCTTCGCCGTCGGTGAAGACCCGGACGGCCCGATCTCCATCCAGAACCCGGTGGCAGGCTTCAGCTGCATCGCACTGGGCGCACTGATCTTCTGGTGGGCCTTGCGCTGCGCATTGTCACGGGCAGTGCGTGTACGGGGCTACCCGGTGAAAGTGCTGCTCTTCTGCGGGGCGGTCGTCGGCGCGCTCGCGATGTCCGAGGGGACGTGGATGCGGGTCGGCGTGGTGGTGGCGACGGCAGTCCATTGTTCGTGGGTGAACGAGTGGTGGTGGCATCGCCGGCCGATCTCGGTGGGGAACAACCGTCCGGGGTGACGGTGCGGCGCGGCGTGGCGCGTGACTGATCGGAGGCGCAAGGTTTCTGCGCCTCCGATCAGCCGGTCAGGAATCAGTGTCCTTCCTGGTCATCGGCCTGCCGGGGTGGTGGCCGGTGTGCCCGCGGGGGGTGTCGTCGAGGCCGGGGCCTTCGGTGTCACCGTGGCGGGTCGTGGTGCGGGTGCCGCAGGAGCTGTCGGGGTAGCGGGTGCTACCGGGGCAGCCGGTGCGGGGGCGGCAGGTTTCGGTGCTGCCGGTGCCGGGGCGACAGGTATCGCGGGTTTGGCTGCTGCCGGCGCCGGGGGAGCGACGGGCTTCGCTGCACCGGGCTTCGGAGCGACGGGGGCGACGGGGGTGACCGGGGTGGTCGCGCGGGCCGCCGCTGCTGCAGCGACTGCGGGCGGGATCACCGTGGTCGGCACCTTTTCGGCGTTCCGGGTGGCCAGGACGTCGGTGGGGTTGTCGTAGAACTGGACCTTGACGGCATTGGTCAGGGGAGCGGTGCCACGGGTGGCGCGGGGTTTCGACCAGGTTCCGTTGAGATTGCAGCCTTGGCGGGTGCCTTCGTAGGAGATGACGTTGAAGCCGTAGCTGGCGCGGGCGGTCTTGCCCGGCGGCACCTTGTACGGGCCGATGGTCTGGCCGACATTCCAGGCCATCGAGTGTTCGAGGGTGGGCGTGATCGTCGCTTTGACCACGGAGAACAGGTCGAAGCCGAAGCTGCCGGAGACGGAGGCCCGGAAGGTCTTGGTCTTCGACAGGCTCTGGGTCAACGGCAGCGGCTCGCTGGTGTTGTTGGTGGTCTCGATGGCGCCGGAGGCCTTGAAGTGGGCATGCACCTTGGTGATGGTGATGCGGGTGTCCTGCCAGGCGTTGCAGACGGGGTTGGCGTTGAGGATGTTGCGTTTCTGGGGCTGGCGCCGGTTCTCCTGGACGAAGGGCAGCGCAATGTCCTTGACGCCGATCACCCCGTGGGGGTTGCTGGTGGTGAGGACGGTGGACGCCAGCTCTGAGGGTTGGGCGTCGGCCGGGGAGGCGGCATGTGCGGCGTTGAAGGGGATGAAGGTGACGGTGGCAGCGAGCGCTGCAGCGCCCGAGATCATGCGCAACAGACGGCGAGTCAAGGCGATCACTCCTGTCAGGAGGCTGAAGGGGTCTCATCTGCGAGATCCCCGGCAACATTCCGTGACTCACGTATCGCCTGACCATATTTTTTACATATTCTTTTGATAAATGTTATCAATCGTTGATCTTTTGGTCCACTTATGCTCCATTTACCCGGACCGGGCCTTCTTGATCGAACGGTCCTGAAAAGACATTCGTGAACGGGACATGACGAGGGCCGGGCTCCAGCGCCGTCGCGCGGAAGTCCGGCCCTCGTCTGTGCGTGGTCGGTGGGTGTCACGCCCCTCTGGGTGGTCGACGTACGGCCGATCGGTCGATCGCAGGGGCGTGGCTCACCGGAGTCGGATCAGCCCCGAGGTTTGGCCGCCGGAACGACGGCAGTGGGGACCTTCTCGGCCGAGCGTGAGGCCATCACATCGGCAGGGTTGTCGTAGAACTGCACGTGCACATTGCTGGCCACCGGGGCGGTGCCTCTGGTGTACGTGGGCTTGGCCCAGGTTCCGTCGAGATTGCACCCCTGGCGGGTGCCTTCGAAGGAGATCGTGTTGAAGCCGTAGCTGGCGCGGGCGGTCTTGCCCGGAGGGACCTGGTAGGGGCCGATGGTCTGGCCGACGTTCCAGGCCATGCTGAACGACAGCCCCGGGCTGATCGTGGCCTTGACCGCAGAGAAGACGTCGAACCCGAAGCTTCCGGAGATCGACGCATTGAAGGTCTTGGTCTTGGTCAGGTTCTGGGTCAGCGGCAGCGGGCCGCTGGTGTTGTTGGTGGTCTCGATGGCGCCCGAGGGCTTGAAGTGGGCATGCACCTTGGTGATGGTGATGCGGGTGTCCTGCCAGGCATTGCAGACCGGGGCAGGGTTCAGGATGTTGTGGCGCACCGGGTGACGTCGGTTTTCCTTGACCACAGGAAGTTTGACGTTCTTCACCCCGAGGATCCCTCCGGGGTTGGTCGTACTGGCCGGCGCTTCGGACGATGCTGCGGTCGGCGCAGCCGGTGAGGCGGCGTGCGCAGCGCTGAGGGGGACGAAGGTGACTGCGGCAGCAAGAACGGCAGCCCCCGAGGCCACGCGCAACAGACGGCGAGTCAAGGCGATCACTCCTGTCAGGAGGTGAGGTGTGTGGACTCTTCTGTGAGCCCGGTGGTAATACTCTGTGAATTCCATTGACTCAAACAAATTTTTTACATTTTCTTGTAATAAATGTTACAAAATTTTGACCTATCCATCTTGTTATGCACTATTTGCCCAGAACTTGAGATCTTGGTGGTTCGGATTCGGATCCGGTGGTGATAAATCGGACATCCCCTGGCATCCGGGAGAGGTGTGAAGGGTGCGCGGGTTGCGCCGGGTGTGACTCTGATGCGAGTGAGTGTCTGTAACCCATTGGGATGCCGGGTGGCAATGACTTCGGCATGCGCATTTTCTCGACGATGATGCTATTTGCGGGATTGACATAGCGCCGAAGTGGCGTGATCTATCGCCCAGATATGAAGATTTCCTGCTTATTCTCTGTGAATATCTGACGGTAGAATTTAAATATCCAATCGGATGGGGGTGATCTGGGTGTCGAAGACGGGAAATTTCTTGCCGGCCATGAGGTCTGGATTGTCCGGTTTCTCGTCGTGGTGTACATGAATTTTCGACCTGACCTGGGCCGGGAAAGGTCAATGACCAGGTCGGATCACCGATGAGGGGAAATCTCCTCTCCACCATCGGCAGATATGCCATACCTTCTTCAATCCGAATTGAAGCGATGTGATATCACGGAGCTGCGGAAAAGTTGCGGACATGTCTGACCACCGCATCACATGAATGTCGGCCAGCCAGGAGGGCGCCCGACAAACCACGGGGAGTCATCAACCATGTGGGCTCGAAAGAATCGTGCGACCAGGCGCACCACATCATCAGTCGTGCTGGCTGTCGTCGGAGCATTCGTCGTCACCACCGCCGGATGCGGTGGCGACACACCCGCTGCGACAAGCTCCGGCACCTCCAGCCCATCCCCGGTGGTCTCAGCGCCGACGGTCTCCCCAGCACCGGCGCCCACTCCCGTGGACGAAATGTCCCCCCGTGGGCAAGTCGGTGACACCCGGCACCGCACCGCCAAACCAGCCCAGCACGCCCACCACGGCTCCCCCTCCTTCTTCGGGTCCGGGCGCTGCACCTCCTACGTGGTCTCCGCGAACGGCCGCGCCCTGAACTGGCACGAAATCCGCAATACCTCAGTGGGCGCACCCTTCACCCTGGGGCAGGCACCTTTCACCCCCGTTCGAGCCGCCTACACCGGCGGTGGCGGAGACATCAGCAACCGCATCTCGGAATTCGCCGCCACCGACACGCAAGGCAAGCTGCACCTCCTGCGATCCACCGTCACCGGGGCGGCCAACGGGAGGCCAGCCTCCGCGCAGGTCACGTCCGCACTGCTCGGACACGGTTTCGCCGGGATCTCCGCCATCGGCGGCCGCACCTGGATGCCGAGCAACGGCCGAGGCGAGATCTATGTGATCGACGCTGCCGGTCGGCTGCAGAGATACCTCGTTCAAGGAACCCCGGAAGCGCCCCGGCTCTCCCCGCCGGTCACCCTCGCCAGCGGATTGACCGGAGTCACCGCACTCAAGGTCGACACCCTCCACCTGAACGGCGTCGCTGCCGCCGACCCGGATGCCACCAGAGTCCTCTTCACTCAAGGTTCCACCCTGAAACAGGTGATCATTCGCGCCGACGGGCGCTCCTACACACCCATGAACCTGATCCGACCGCTGCCACCACTCAACCAGGCCACCGCGCTGAGCCGGATGACCTGCATCGGCAACGATGGACGGGTGAACAACCACGGCGGAATCGTCGTACACCGACCAACAGGAGCCGCAACGATCCTCGGCGGCACCTACGGCGTCAACATCCCCGTCCCCACAGGTCTCAGGCCGGTAGGAGTCGCCACCAGCGCTGTCCCCGGGCTGCTCATGGGGTGACCGGCGTCATGGGCTCATGAGGAGCGCGCTGCCGACGCGGCAGGAAGGACGCGAAGACCACCCCGCAGGCGAAAGCCAACCCGGACACGGCCCAGATTCCTACTGTCAAGGAGAAGATCGCCGTCGACGCGGCCACCACCGCAGGACCGCCCACCGCTCCCAGGTCGCCCAGGAAACGACAGACCCCGAGGAACTGGGGACGGCCGCGATCCGGCGAACCATCCGCCGAAATCGTCATGACGATCCCTGAACCCAGCCCATTGCCCACCGCGACCAGCCCCGCCACCGCCAACAGCGGCAGGAGCCCATCGGTCAATGGCAACAAGGCGAAAGCCAGGGTCATCACCGCAGTCATCGGTATGGCTGCCGCCCGGCGGCCGTAGCGGTCCATCACCCATCCGCCGGGGTAGAACAGCATCGTGTCCACAGCCCAGGAGAACGCCACCACCAAGGACACCTGCGTGTCCGCAAGCCCCAGATGATGCCCCCACAACGGCAGCACCGACTGACGAGTACTGCGCACCGCGGAGAGCAGAAGGATGCCTACCCCCAATGTGGCGTAGAACCGACGATGATTACGCACCACATCGGCGATGCGGACCTGGCCGACCGTTCCGCCCTTGCCCTGGACTTCCGCCGTGCCCGCCGTGCCCGCCGTGGCAAGGCCGGTCGGCAAGGGCGGCAGCAACCAGGACAGCGCAGCAGTGATCACCATCGTGACCGTCGCCAACGCGAACACCGCAGGCCGCCCGGCCACCCCCAAGAGCCCGGCCCCGCTCAACGGCCCGAGGAACATCCCCACCCGCATCACCCCGCCCAAGGTCGACAGGGCACGCGCCCGGTGGCTCACCGGGACGGCCTCCGTCAGATAGGTCTGCCGGGCCAGGGCGAAGACGACCATCCCCGTGCCGAGCAGGAAGACCAGGACGACCAAGGCCCACAGCTGGGAAATCTGGACCATCAACGCAAGAACCAGGGCGCTGAACAGCGCTGACGTCGTCATCGCACCCCGCTCGCCGACCCTGGCGGTGAATACCGAGGCCGGAAGGGACGCGCTCAACGCCCCGATCATCTCCAGGGTCAGCACCAGTGCGGCCTGCGCCGGAGACGCACCCAGGTCCAAGGCCACCAGAGGGAGCAACGGAGCGATCGCGCCGATCCCGACACCGCTGAGCGCCACCGGTGCGTACACGGTGAGCGCGAGATGTCGCGCTGAAGGGCCGTCCACCCTGGAAGAATAGGGCGGCGGTGGGTCACCGGGCGGCAATGACGCCCACCGGCCGCCACCGTGATCGCAGCCGGACGTCGACGGCGGAACCCCGGAAAGGACCCGCGTCGACGCCAACGAGAGGACGAAGAACACGATGATCGGCGAACAGCCCGTCGAGAGCCTGATCAGTCAGGACGAGGCCTGGCCGCTGGTGCAGGAGTGGGCGGCGGCACGCGGGGCGCGCATCCTCCCCGGTGAGGCAGCAGAGCGTGCCGAAACTTTGCGGGCTTTGCAGGTCACCACGCATTCGGTCCTGGGTTCCCTGGCGTACCACTGTGGGGGAATCGTCGTCGACGACGGCTGGCTTCGTCTTCTTGGCGGCGGGCAGCCTGCCGGCGAGGAGCCGGGGCTGCCCAGTCTGGCCGAGATGAACGGGCTCGGAGAGCGCGGCCAGGACGCTGTCGCGCCGGGCCTGCTGGTGGTCGCCTACGACGTTCTGGGTGGTCTCTTCGGCGTGAACGCCGGTGCACTGCCTGCCGCGCAGGGTGAGATCGCCTATTTCGGTCCGGACACCTTGGAGTGGGTTCCCCTGGAAGCCGGTCATGCCACCTTCGTCGAGTGGGCGTTGACCACCGGTCTGGACGACTTCGCCGGTCATCTGCGGTGGCGGGGCTGGGCGGACGAGGTGCGCAGGCTGACCCTCGACCAGGGGATGACCGCCTACCCGCCGCCGTGGAGCCACGAAGGCCGCGACCTGGGGGCGGCGCGGCGAGCCCCAGCGCCCATCGTCTCCATCTGGGCTTCCCAAGCCACGGCCGCGAAAGGCCTCGCCGACTGACCCTCCCCTGAACAACCGGGACCTGGGCACCATAGTCGGTGCCCAGGTCCCGGTTGAGGGGGTTCGTCAGGGCAGGACGATCAGAGGAACGGCCCGGGTGTACTGGATGCGGCCGGCCCACACCAGCTTCACCAGGACCCACCAGTTGCCCGGTCGGACGTCGGTGTCGGCCTGGACGTCGAAGCGGATCGTCTGGCTTTGACCGGCTTCGACCTCCAGGGCCTGCACCGTCGGGCCGACAATGCCCCACGTGCCCCACGGGCTCACCGGGATCGCCTCACCACAGATCGCGGTGCGCAGATCGTTGCGGACGGTGACCTCGATCGACGTGCGGGTACCTGCGCGGAGCACGACCTGCTCGGTCACGCCGGTGACCGTCAGCCCGGTGCTCCGGGCCGTCGTCCGGGGAAGCCCACCGATCTGGATCTGATGGTCGACCTCGACCCCCGGCGTCGGGGGCAGGATGTCTCCGGGGTCGCCGACCACGACGGTCAGTACGTCCTCGACGAGGTCCTCCCCGATCCGGGTTCGTACGCCGATCAGATAGGTCCCCTCCGGGGTGCCCTTCGGAACGACCACCTCGCACGGTACGAAGAGATGACCACCGGGAGACAGATCGAAGGAGTGCCCGGCCGCAGTGCACGACCACCCCTCAGGTGCGTCGATTTCCACAGCGGAGGACACCGAAGCGTCGACCGACTGACTCGACAGCCGGACCTGTGTCTCGGCGCGGCCCTCGTCGTCGACCCGCAGCACTGTCGGTGAACAGGTCAGACTCACCGGCAGATAGCCCATCGGAGCTGGGCCGCGGTTGTGCAGCCAATACCGGGAGTAGACGGGCTGGACAGGTTCGCATGCCGGCCCGAGCAGGTCACCCTGCGGGTCGCCCACACCGGAGGGGACAGCCACGACCGTTCGGATCTGCGAACCGTTCATCGCCAATTCCAGTGAACGCGAAGAAGTATCGACCTGCAGCTCAGGGATCCCGGGCAAGGGGTCCTCGTGCAGGTCCGCCTCGACGGCCTCGACCCATCCCAGATCGGAGGTGACCGTCGCAGTCACCGGCATGCCGGACAAGGCTGACAGCCGGACAGTGACTCCGTCACGGGCCCGGGGGAGCTGGGCGGATCCACGAGCGATCGGGTTGCCCTGTGGCTTCACCGTCTGGAGGTGGACCGACCCCTCCGGCGCCACGGAGAGGAAGACATGTCGTGGCGGGATCCGACCGTCGTGCGGGGCCTCTTCGCGGGCGGTCAACGGTGCTGAGCGTTCCTGCCCGCGGTGGGCCAGCCGACCGGCCCGCCAGTCACCAGGCCCGGCGAACAAGCTGTAGTCGAATTCGTGGGTCCAGTGCTGTAGTTGGAAAGCTGAGCCGTCAGGGTGGCGGCGTACCGGCGGGTCCAGCCAGATGCCGGACGGCCAGCCGGTGCAGGAACGCATCAAGGACAGGTGCAGGCCGCCGTCGGGAGAGACCGCGAAGCTGGGCAGACCGTAGGAGGAGATCGCGACGGTGTAGTCGTCGGCGAACCGGGTCGGTCCGGCGTCCACACAGCGGGCTTCCATCCGGGCTCCGGTGGACAGCTCCTCGACGAGTTCAGCCACCACCGCCGACAGCGCTTCGGGGGAATCCCCGGCAGCGTCGACGACCAACACCGGAAGGGCACGGATTCCGCGGAGGTCGGCGTGGGGCACCCAGGTCTCTTCGACAGAGCGCTCCGAGGGGACGAAGACCCGGGCCTGGCCACACTCGTCGATCTGACGGGTCAGCTCAGCTGCCTCCGGGCTGCTCTCCAGGATCTCCCTCGCCAGCGGGTTGCGCTCCGGGCCGCCCAGGACGATCCGCACGTCCGGCAGGTTCGAGTCGGCGTGCGACCATCCGTAACGGTTGCCCGTGGCGACGCCGGTCGTCGCGGTGACGCCGACTCGGGCCAGCGCGACCACGAGGTCCCTGGCCAGAGGAGAAGCCTGGTCGAGATCAGGGACGACCACTTCGGCCACGGCGATCGACAGATCTCCTACCGGTTTCCCCGCTGGGTCGTGTACGCCGATCCGAGCCGTCGAGCCCACACCGAAGACTGTGTGCGCGGGGTGGTCCAAGGTCCAAGGAGTCGCTGCGGTATCGGCGTCCGGGTGCGCGAAGGGGCGGCCGATCACGGCTCCGGCGACATCGCTGAACGAACGGCCTCCGGGCACATCGCAGGCGAACTTCACCCGTAGTAGTTCGTCGCTGCCTTCGAAACGGACCACGCGGGTGGTGAAGTCGACCCTGTCCAGGCCTTGCCAGCAGGTGACGATCTGTTCGTAGCGGACCGATCCCACCTGCCCGGTGGCGATGAGCCGTTCCCCGACCGGACAACGCTCGACCCGCACCTGAGCCGGGTTCTCCGCGCTGGAGACGACCTTTCCCTTGGGGAGGAGATGCCAGGGGCCTTCTCCGAAGTCGGGGTGGGCCTCGTATTCGGCGGCCAGCCGCAACTCGGCACCCAGGGCGCCGTCCTGCAGTAGCTCTCGTCCGCTGCGCAGATCGACGATGCTGCTCAGCGCGCCACCGCGTGTCGGATCGGCGACCACGCGGAAGATCTCCGAGGAGATGGTGTGCTCGGTGTCTTCCGAGGTGCCTTCGCACGGAGACTCCCAATGAGGAAGGGGCGCCGCTGCGGTCATGACTCGCCAGGTGCGATGGCCGATGCCGGGCACGTCCTGGGCGACGAAGGCGATCGAGACCGTCGCGGGTCCGTCGCCGTCCGCACCCGTCCCCTGGGATTCGACGACGAAGGGCACCTCGGCGCCGTCGTCGTCGACCAGCCGCAGTCCGGAGCCCTCGGGCCAGGGCACTGACATCCGGGCGACATCGGTCCGAGTGTGTGCCAACGTGTTCACCACGACGACGGCGCGGCCTTCGCCGCGGGTGTCGACGGCGCCGAGCAGGGCCCGCAAGGACGCTTCTCGGACATCGGCGGCCAGGTCGTGGGCTTCACGCCACCCGTGGACGAGATCGAGGTAGACCTGGTCGGATTCGCTGCCGGTGATCGCATCGTGGTGCGAGCCGTAGGCGAGCAGCCGCCACACCTTGTCCATCGCGGCGTGCGGGAACTGGCCCAGCCCGTGGAGTTCGGCGAAGGTCGCCAGTTTCTCGGCGTCGGTCGCCGCGACCTCCACCGCGCGTTGGGCCTGCTTGGTGTCGATGTACGAGACGTCCTTACCCGTGTAGATCGGGTTCATGTCCCGGGACTGCGGGCTGGGGGTGACCCCTCGCGCGTCGAGTTCGTCCTGGACCGCGGCGAAGAAGTCCCGGGGGAGGGCACACACGAAACGTGGCGAGACATAACGGGCGTTCCAGTCGCGGTGGATCTGGGTGACCCACTTGTTCGGCGGGGTGTAGTCGGTGCCGACCGGCAGCATGGTGTTCTTGCTGGAGGCCACCGAGGCCAGCTCCAGGAAGAGCCGGTAACACTCGTCCTCGGCTTCCTGGAGGTCCTTGGAGGAGTCCATCCACCAGCCGGCGGAGTAGTGGGCCGGCATGTAGTGGGTGGTCACGCCGTTCCCGCTGGGGGAGATCCACTCGAACTCGGCGGGGAACTGCATATTGCGGATGTCGCCGTCGTCGCTCTTCCACCCGGTCGACATCGGACCCCACTGGTGGTGCGGGCCCCGTGCCCAGGCGGTGCTGGTGAGCCCGGCGTCGGCGACGAGTCCGGGGAACTGGGGGTCGTGGCCGAAGACGTCCAGTTGCCAGGCCGTGCTGGGGTTCGCCTCCATGATGTCGCGTTGGTAGCCCATGCCGTGGACGAAGTTGCGGATCGTCGTCTCCGAGCAGATCAGGTTGGTGCTGGGCTCGTTGTACGTACCGCCCATGATCTCCAGGCGGCCTTCGGCGACGAGTTGTCTTACGGTCTCGCGTTCTTCGGGGCAGGTATCCCAGAAGGGCTTGAGGTAGTCGACCTCGGCGAGGACGAAGGAGTAGTCCGGGTCGACCCGGGCCTTCTCCAGGTGCATCTTCACCAGGGCGATGCCGTTGTGGTCCCATATGCGCCGGGTCGAGCCGTCGTTGCCGGGCAGTTCGCCGCGGTCGGTGTACGCCGCCTGGGTGTTCCACCACACCGGGTCGTAGTGGAAGTGGTTGATCAGGAACATGGTCCACCCGGTTTCGGCGACTTCCAGCTCGGTCGTCACCGATGACTGGTCGGGGTCGTATCCGGAGGCGGTTTCGTCGACCTCCAGGGTCACGGTGATCGGGACACGTTCCTTGACCTCGTGTCGGGAGTCGATCTCGACCGGGATCTCGAGTCGCGGCCCGTCTCCCGGGGCGATCTCGACCGACCCGGTGACGCCGTCCCCGACGACCTGCACCCGAGCTGCGGCAGGGGCCGGAGCATCGAGTTCGGCCTGGACGACCTGGGCCGGTCCGTCCGGGGTGCTGACGAAGCACCAGGTGGAACGCGCAGAGGCGAGAGCAACAGCAGTCATCTGAATCATCCCTTTACAGCGCCCTCCGAGACGCCCTTGAAGAAGAAACGGTGCAGAGCGGCGAAGAAGAGGACGATCGGGATCAACGCGATCATCGTTCCTGCGGCGATGAGCCGGGGGTCGTTGACGAAGGTGCCTTTCAGGTGGGCGAGCCCGACGGTCAGGGTCATCATGGACGGGTCTTGGAGCACCAGCAGCGGCCAGAGGAAGTCGTCCCAGGCGCCGATGAAGCTGAAGATGGCGATGATCGAAATCGTCCCGGTCACATTCGGAATGCCGACGTAGAGCAGCCGTTGCCAGACGTTCGCCCCGTCGACGACGGCGGCCTGGTCGAGTTCGACGGGGATCTGGTCGAAGGCGTTGTACATGAGTAGGACGTTGATCGCGCCGATCAGCCCGGGTAGCGCGACGCCGTGGAGCGTGTTGGTCAGACCCATCGTGTTGATCAGCTGGAACTGGCTCATGATCGTGGCCTCACCGGGCAGGATCAGCGTCGACAGGAAGAGCCACAGCACGATCTTCTGCCCGCGGAACTGCAACCGGGAGAGTGCATACCCGGCAAGAGTGCAGCCGACGACATTGCCGACCACGACCATCACGGCGATGACCAGGGAATTGCCGATGTAGGACCACACCGGGATCACGTTGGCGACCCCGATGTAGTTCTCGAGGGTCGGCTGTTCGGGCAGGAGACTCGGCCGGGCCGTGTTCACATTTTCGTACTTGCTTTTCAACGACGTGGACAGCTGGTAGAGCATCGGCCCCAGCGAGATGATGGCGAGGAATGCCAACAAGGTGTAGCGCCAAATGTATTCGCTTGCTTTGATCCGGCCGTTCATCACTTCTCCCGCATCCGTGCCAGGACGAGCAACGGTCCCAGGCAGATGAAGAAGAGCAGCACGGACAAGGCGCAGGCGTAACCGAGATGTCCCTGCATGCCTGCGCCGTTCTGCTGGATCAGCATGACCACGCTGGACGCCCGCCCGCCCGGCCCGCCCAGTCCTCCGGAGAGGATGTGCGGTTCGGTGAACACCCGCAGAGCGGACACGGTGATCATCACCGAGACCAGCAGCATGGTGGGCCGGACCCCGGGCAGGGTCACGGTGAAGAAGCGGCGGATCACCCCGGCGCCGTCAACAGCAGCCGCTTCGTACAGGGTGCGGTCGATGGCGCCCAGGTTGGCCAGGTAGATCACCATGTACCAGCCCAGGCCCTTCCAGACGGTCAGGCTGATCGCCGAGAAGATGAGGAGCCACCGGTCCTGCAGGAAGGGCAAGGGCCCTGAGATGAGGTCGGCTGCTTTCAACAGCCCGTTGACCACGCCTCGGTCGTCGAGCAGCCACTGCCAGATCAGGGCGACCACCACGGCGGAGGCCACGACCGGGAAGTAGAAGACCGTGCGGAAGAAACCGATGCCCGGGAGATTCTTTTGTACGAGCATCGCCAACAACAACGGCAGAATCGTCAACAGCGGAAGACAGACGACCATATAGATGACGCTGTTGAGGATCGCATTGAGCAACTGGTCGTCGTGCAGCATTCGCTCGTAGTTGGCCAGCCCGGTGAAGTGGCCGCCGCCAAGCATTCTCACATTGGTGAAGGAGAGCACCACGGTGTTGATCGCCGGGAAGATGCTGAAGACCACCAGGAGGATCAGCGCAGGCAGGATCATCACCCATGGGGCATACCAGCGGTGAAAACGCATCCGTGCGTCCTTTTCTTGATTTCAGGATCAGTAGTTGAGCAGCGAGTTCGCTTTCTGGACGGCGTTGTCGACGGCTTGTTGTGCCGTGATCCGTCCGGTCATCGCATCGGCGATCTGCTGGTCCAGGTATTTCTCCATCGGGTTGCTCCACAGCGGAGGAGCCGGGATCTTCGCGTTCGACAGGGATTTCCAGGCCATGACGGTGGCGTCTTGGTGGGCGCTGCCGTCGGAGCGGGAGAAGATCTCGTCGCTGTTCTTCCCCTTCGATCCGGGGAAGTAGCCTTTGGCCTTCGTCTTCGTGGTGAAATTGATCTGGTTCTCGTCATTGGTGACGAATTTTGCGAAGGCCAGTGCCGCCTTGGCGTTCTTGGACTTGGCGTTCACCGACAAGGCTTGGGCCCACAGGGGTGGATTTCCGATCGCCGGGGCGGCCACGATCTTCGGCGAGAGGATCGGGTTGGTCTCGCCGACCTTCTCGATGAAGCTGCCGCCAGCCGTCGTCCAGGCGACCTGTTCCTTCTTGAACATCTCGGAGTTGCCCTGGTATTCGCTGGTCAGGATGCCTTTCGGCATATATCCGGCTTGGTAGGCCTTGGTGTATTTTTCGACGACCTCAGCTGCGGCTGGGGTGTTGAAGACGAATTTCTTCTGCTCCTCGTCCATGATCGGAACGCCCGCACCGGCGATATCGGCGATATTGGGCTTACGGCTCATCATGGTGATTTCGCCGCCGGTCTTCTCGTGCATCTGCGCGGCCTGCGCGATCAGGTCGTCGAGGGTCTTCGGCGGGTTGGTTTTCGGGTCGAGGCCAGCCTTGGTCATCAACTCGGTGTTGAAGAAGTTCGCGTCGGTTCCCAAATACCAGGGGAGGCCGAAGGTGCCGCTTGGTGAGCGGTAGGTGTAAGCGCCCAGGCCTGCCTTCTGATATGTCTTCTCGATGTCCGGTATGGACTTTTTGACGTCGAGCAGAGCCCCTGCTTTGGCGGCACTGTAGGCGATGTCCGGAGGCAGGTTGACGACATCGGGAAGATTGCCCGAGGTGATCTGGCTGGCGACCTTGTCGGAGTATCCTTCGCCGGGCTGGTCGATCCAGTTGACTTTGACCTTGGGGTTCTTGGTTTCGAAGTCCTTGATGAGGGCGTCGAAATATTCCTTGAAGTTCGATTTGAGTGACCACGACTGGAAGGACACCTCACCGCTCAGCTCACCTGAGGTGTCGATGGCTCTGTCCGATTGGCTCTGATCGTTCGACCCAAGGCCACAGCTGGAGACGAGGGCGACGGTGACGGCCAGTGCGAGGGCGCGGGGGCGCATGCTCATTCTCGATCTTCTCCCCTATGAGAAGTTCCGGGTTCTCTTCGAGTGAGTTTACGCATTTCCCTGCCGGAGGAGAACCGGTTTAGATTTTTTGACTATGTACTGAGCGGTTATGGCTGTCAAGGGGTTCGGCGCTGTGACACGATTCAGCCCATGGGGAGGGTGACCATCAACGACGTTGCTCGACAGGCAGGGGTCTCCAAGAGCTCTGCCTCATTTGCGCTCAACGGTCGGCCGGGGATCTCCGAGGCCACTCGGGCTCGGGTGCTCGAAGCAGCGGCTGCTCTGGGCTGGCAGCCGCATTCGGCTGCTCGAGCGCTCTCCCACTCCAGGGCGGACATGGTCGGCCTGGTGTTCTCCCGGCCGGCCCGGACCCTCGGGGTCGAGCCGTTCTTCGGGCAGATCCTCTCCGGGCTCCAGGAGGGATTGCGGGGACAGTCGATGGGGCTCCAACTGGCTGTGGTCGACGGGCACGAGGACGAGATCGAGCTCTATCGGCGATGGTGGGGTGGTCGGCGGGTCGACGGGGTCGTCCTGGTCGACGTCCACGAGCAGGACTCGCGGATATCTGCCGTGCGCACATTGGGGCTCCCCGCCGTGGTGATCGGTGCAGATGCCGACGAATGTGAAGGTATGGCAGCGATTCCCGCGGATGACGAGGGTGCTATGACCCGGATCCTCGACTATCTCGCCGCGTTGGGGCATCGCCGCATCGCGCACGTGGCCGGTCTGGCGACATTGCGGCACACCCGCAGGCGGATCGCGGCGGTTGCGCTGGCACGGGAGCGATTGGACCTGGAGAGCGCGGAATCGTTGTCGACGGACTTCTCCGATGTCCAAGGAGCCGACGCCACCCGGGAGTTGCTCAGTCGACATCACACTCGGCCCACGGCGATCGTCTACGACAGCGACCTGATGGCGGTCTCCGGGATGGGCGTTGCCCATGAAATGGGTTTCAGTGTTCCTCAGGAGCTCTCGCTGGTGTCCTTCGACGACTCGGTGTTGGCCCGGTCGATCCACCCGGCGATGACGGCTCTGCACCGCGATGTCTTCGCCCTGGGTCGGCTTGCCGCACAGGCCTTGCTCCAGGAGATTGCCGAGCCGGGGAAGAGCCTGGTGTTTCCGGCGGAAAGACCCCGGATGGTGGTGCGGAAGAGCACCACTTCTCCGGCCTCCACAGCAGGAGCTGAACCGGTTTTGCCATGAATTCTTCGGGACGAGTCCTGAGAACTGCCCTGAAAGCAGTCCGCCGCCCCACCCTTCGAGAAGAGCGTAGGAGCACACTGTGACGATCGCCCACCAGGACAAAGACTCTCACCTCGCTGCCCGCCGACTGAGAGTGGGTGCCAATTACGTGCCGAGTCGGAACTGGTTCTACAGCTGGCTGGACCTCGACCTGGACGACATCCGCCGTGACTTCGACGATCTGGCCGACGTCGGCCTCGACCACGTCCGCGTCTTCCCCATCTGGCCGTGGATCCAACCCAACCGGGGGCATCTGCGAGGCCCGGCGATCGAAGACGTCCGCTCGGTGCTCGACGCCGCTCATGAGCGAGGTCTCCAGGTCTGCCTCGACCTGCTCCAAGGACATCTGTCGAGTTTCGACTTCCTGCCCTCCTGGGTCTCGACCTGGCACCGCCGCAGCGTGTTCACCGATGCCCAGGTGCGTTCCGGCCTGGTCTCCTACGTCAGCACGATGTGCCGGACGCTGGGGGAGCATCCGGCTCTCTTCGCGATCACCACGGGAAACGAGGTCAACAACCTCTGGCCGGTCAACGAGACCACCCCGCAGGACTCCCTGAAATGGGCCGAGGAACTCGTGGATGTGATCCGTTGCGAGGCACCGCAGGTAGCCTCCTTGCACTCGGTCTTCTCGGACGCCTGGACGGTGTCAGGACATCCCTTCACCCCTGCAGAAGCCGTCGACATCGGCGACTGGACCACCGTGCATTCCTGGATCTTCAACGGCCCCAGCGCTCTCGCGAGCCATGTCGACGAGAGCTGCTTGAGCTGGGCCGACTATCTCGTCCAACTGGCGGTGGCCGCAACTCCCGAGGTGGCACGCCCGGTGTGGCTGCAGGAAGTCGGAGCGCCGGGGCCGGATGTCCCCGCGGAGCAGGCTGCTGACTTCGCCCGGGCGGTGCTGACCCGAGTGGTTGACGAACCGCGACTGGTCGGGGTGACCTGGTGGAGTTCCCACGACATTTCACGTGACCTGGTCGATTTCCCCGAACGGGAATACGATCTCGGGCTGTTCACCGTTGATCATCAGCGGAAACCGGTCGCCGAGGTGCTGGCCGACTTCGCAGGGCGGGAGCTGCCCATGGTGCCGCGGAAGCAGAAGCTCGACATCGATGTGGACGTGCGGGCTGCGTTGCGCGGAGACATCGACCGGCGTGACGAGCTGGCAGCAGGGTCACCTTTCCACCGGCAGTGGGTGCAGACACGGGCCACCGGCCCCGTCAGCGTCGAACTCGCCTGACCCCGCTGAACCTGACCACTCCTATCAGCTTGGGATGCTAGCTATCGGAGCGGAATTACGTCATCGTTGCCGTAAAGGGCCAGCGAATGGCAGTAACGCCCAGGTCCCATGTCGAGCACTCCTCGAAAGGTCGTCTGCGTGACCTCTCCGGAACACCGAGTCCACGATTTCTCCGACTCCATCCCTCGCAGCCCCGGACATCGGCTGCGTCGCACCCTCTCCTACGCCCTAGCCCTCGCCTGCGGGGCAACGATCGCCCTCGTCCCCCATGCCCACGCCGCACCCGACGACCGCGCCACAGGCCGAACCGGAACAGCCGAAGCCGGCCAGAAGGTCACCGAGATCAATGCGGCCCTCGATGCCGCAGACAGACGTCTCGACGAACTGACCACCAAGGCCGGAGTCGCCGCTGAACGGGCCAATGCGGCACGCGTCGAACTCCAGAAACTCGCCACCGAGGTGGAAAAGGCACAAGAAGCCGAGGAAAGCGCTCGCGCTGAAGCCCAGAAAGCCCATCAGGACGTCGACGGTCTGGCAGCCAGGCTGTGGATGTCAGGCGGCTCCCTCGACGGCCTCGAAGTACTTCTCGACAGCAAGGGCAGCACCAAGGTCGCCGACCGGGCAGCCGGACTGGACCTGCTGACCTCCTACCGCGGGTCGGTCCTCAGCGACGCCAAAAAAGCTTCCGACCGGGCTTCCGCGGCACATCGGCAAGCTGCAGCGGCAAAGGTCAAGCAGGAAGCCGCCGCCGCTCGTGCGGCCGCCTCGGCCACGGCGGCGGAGAACGAACTGAAATCGGCCAAGGCCGCGCGCGACGAGATCGTCGCCCGGCAGACGAAACTCCTCGCCGAACTGGCTGCAGCGCAGAACAGCACGGTCGAAGCAGAGACCCAACGCCGGCTCGTCATGCAGCAGAGCGCCAGCCGGGCGGCGATCGAACAGGCCATCCGTCAGGCCAGCGGAGCCAACGGCCCGATCCCGGCGTCCCACCGAGGCGCCGCCGCCGCGCTGACCTACGCCTCACGTCAACTCGGCAAGACCTACGTCTGGGGTGGCGAAGGACCCCACGGATACGACTGCTCCGGCCTGACCAAGATGGCCTGGGCGCAAGCCGGGGTGCGGCTGACCCACCAGACGAACTACCAATGGGCAGAGACCGCACGGGTTCCGTTGAACCGAGCCCAGCCCGGTGACCTGATCTTCTACGGGAAGATCGGCGGTGACATCCACCACGTCGGCCTCTACCTGGGCGGCGGCCGGATGATCCACGCACCGACCTTCGGCGAACCGGTGAAGGTCTCGTCCATCTACTGGGGAGACCTCATCCCCTTCGCCGGTCGGGTGCGCTGAACTCAGGAACAGACACCGACACGTGGGTGGGGCGGCCGGTACCGGCCGCCCCACCCACGTGTCGGTGTCGGCCCCCGCTGCGCGGCGTCGTCCGACGTCAGTGACAGCGCGGGTGCGGAAGCGGCCACCGGTGCGTGGTGACCCCGTGCTCCTGGGCACGGTCGATGGCCTCACGGATGATCCGCTCCGCGGTCAGCCGGTCCGCCCAGTGCGCGCCCTCCACGGACTTCCCGGGCTCCAGGTCCTTGTACGTCTCGAAGAAGTGCTGGATCTCCAGACGGTCGAACTCGCTGACGTCCTCCAGACCCTGGATATGCCCGACCCGAGGGTCCTTCGCCGGGACGCACAGGATCTTGTCGTCGCCACCGGACTCGTCACGCATGTGGAACATGCCGATGGCCCGGCAGTTGATCACCACACCGGGGAAGGTGGGCGAGTCCAACAGGACCAGGGCATCCAACGGGTCACCGTCCTCACCGAGGGTGTCCTCGATGTAGCCGTAGTCGCTGGGGTACTGGGTCGAGGTGAAGAGCATCCGGTCCAAGCGGATACGCCCTGTCTCATGGTCGATCTCGTACTTGTTCCGCTGTCCCTTGGGAATTTCGACGGTCACGTCGAAGAACATCGGCGGTGTGGACACCCGAGCCTCCCCCGAGTCGCCGGGGGTGAGCTCGATGTTGCTCGTCATACGGTTGGCCTCCTGCAGTGGCGGATGTCGCACGCTCGCGGGCAGCGGCGTCGCTGTTATAGGCCAGTCTCTCGCATCTGAGGTGGCGGTGGGAGCAGGAGTGTCCGGTGAGCCTGCAGGGGTGTTCCCGCCAAGCACCGCCGGACCCCTGGGTATTGTCGAGACCGAGGCCTGCGCTTCAGGCTTGTCCGGGGGCGTGGACCGTGCAGGAGCAGACCGGCCCGTGCCCTTCCCCGGACGGATGAGATTTCTCCCATGGAGAGGGGAACCCGGCGACTATGCGGAAGATTCCTGTGATCGCCGCAGGCATCACTTTGACGCTCTGCACCTACGTCTGCCTGGACGCGGCAGACATCGTCCCTGGCGTCTTCACCACCGAAGCCTCCGTCACCGTCCTGGACGGGGCACCGGCCCCCCAGCATTCGGGCGCAGAGCAGAGCGGCGGAAAACGGTGGAAGACCGCTGACCGGGCTTCCGCACTCCCGACCCTCGACCGGAATGCGCCTCTGCCGACTCCGGAGACCCTGGCCAAGATCATGGCCCCGCTGACCGTCGATCGTGCTCTCGGCTCGGAGACCAGCGCTGTCGTGCTGGACGGAATCACCGGGAAAGTCCTCTACGACGTCGGCGGGAGGACTCCCCGCACCCCGGCCTCCGTCACGAAACTTCTCTCCGCTGCCGCCATCGGATCAGCGGTCTCCCTCAACCAGACCCTGGAGACCAAGGTCGTCCGAGGTGTCAGGCCACAAGAGATCGTGCTCGTCGCCGGCGGCGACACTCTCCTCGCCTCGGAGAACGGCAACCCCGCATCCGTTCTCGGCTACGCAGGGTTGGGTGAACTCGCCCAGCAAGTCGCCGACCGGCTCAAAGCGGCCAAGGTCCCCGGCCCGGTGCAACTCACCCTGGACGACGGACGTTACCGAGGTCCGGCCGTCGACCCGGCCTGGGATCCTCAGGACATCGTCCAAGGCTATGTCGGGCCGGTCACTCCGCTGGGGATGGCCGTGGACCTGCCCGCCGAAGGCAGGCCGGCACCGGCCGACCCGTCGATGAACGCTGCTGCTGCCTTCCGCGCCGCCCTGACCAGACGAGGCATCGCCGTGGCAGAACCGGTGACCAGAGGAGCAGCACCCGGCGACGCCCAGACCCTCGGCAGCGTCCGCTCGGCCTCCCTCGGAGACCAGCTCGGCTACGCGCTGGCCGCGTCGGACAACATGTTGACCGCTGCCCTGACCAGGATCGCCGCCGTCCAGACCGGCAACGACCCAGCCTTTCCGTCAGTGGCCTCCTGGGTGACCGGACGGATCGCAGCGCTGAACGTACCGGTCGACGGGATGAAGATCGTCGACGCCTCAGGACTGGCCCCGGGCACCACGGTCACCGCGCAGACCGTCGCAGCAGTCCTCCACCACGCGGCAAGCGAGAAAGAACCTCGGATCTCCCAAGCATTCTCCGGGCTCCCGGTCGGCGGCCTGACCGGCACCCTCGCCACCCGTTACCTCGACGGTCCTCAACGCGCAGGGGCAGGGATGGTCCGCGCGAAGACCGGCACACTCACCGGCGTTTCCTCCCTCGCCGGGAATGTCGTCGACCAGGACGGCCGCCTCCTGGTTTTCGCGATCATCGCCGACCGGCTACCGGCCGGGGTCCACGTCGCCCGGCCTGCACTGGATCGTTTCGCAGCCGCGCTCGCCGCCTGCGGCTGCCGCTGAACCGGCGCGGGCGCCCCTGCGCATCCGCGGCCCGGGAGTGTGCTTTCCACGACCATCCGGGGGAGGATGCCCCCATGGGTGAACAGCGAGCAGGCCAGTACGGCAGCGGCGGCCCCGGCAACGCCCAGAGCCCCGACGACTCGACGGGGCACCCGGAGCCTGCCGCAGAGCCCCTGCGACTGATCAACTGGGAGCTCGCCCTGAAAGGAATCCGGAGGATCACCCCGGCCGGCCCCGTGATCGATCGGGCACAAGCGGACGAGGTGGTCGCCGACCTGCACTCAGCTTCCCAGCGCGCCTACGATCCCGTAGCTCGGACCTCGGGGCTGCACGCGCCCACCGGCCCCGAAACAGCACTGGTCGTGGACCGACCCACCTGGGCCCGGATCAACATCGACTCCTTCGCCGCATTGATCGACCCGGTGGTCGACGCAGCCGTCCGCAGCGCCGGGCGCCCAGAACCAGGCCTGCTTGCCAGGCATCTTGCCGGGGCCACCACCGCGGGCGAACTCACCGTCCTGATGAGCTTCCTGGCCACCAAGATCCTCGGTCAGTACGACCTGGCCTACAGCTCCACGAATGCGCCCCGCCTCTTGCTGGTCGCGCCCAATATCGTCCAGGTCGAACGAGAACTCGACCTGGACCCGCACGATTTCCGGCTCTGGGTATGCCTGCACGAAGAGACCCACCGGGTGCAGTTCACCGCGGTTCCTTGGCTGCGTGAGCACATGATCGGACAGACCCGCCGCATCGCGGCAGACCTGATGCCGCGCAGCGACCAGGTGCTCCACCGGCTGACCCTGGTGGCCAAGAACGCAGGCGCCGCACTGCGCCCTGGCGGAGCCGGTCTGGCCGAACTGTTCCTCGACGAGGGACAACGCGCCGATATCGCCAGGCTCAGCGCCGTCATGGCCCTGCTGGAAGGCCACGCCGATGTCGTGATGGACGAGGTCGGACCCCACGTGGTCCCCACCGTCGACCTGATCCGCCGACGCTTCGAGTCCCGCCGTCACGAGGTCACCGGCCTGGCCGCACTCTTCCGGCGAGCGCTCGGCCTGGAGGCCAAGATGGCGCAGTACCGGGACGGGGCAGCCTTCGTCCGGGAGGTCACCGCCGCCGTCGGGCTCGATGGTTTCAACGCGGTCTGGGATTCACCGCAGACCTTGCCGGACGCTCAGGAAATTCAGGACCCCGCAGCATGGATCGCCCGTGTCCACGGCTGACCGGGAAGCACACCTGAGCCGCGGAGGGACGAACACCCGATGACCGGACCTCACCCTGCCGTGGCCGCCACTCGGCATGCGGTGCGCTCACATCTGGCCGGTTGTGCACCGGGCAGTCTGGTCTTGGTGGCGTGCAGCGGCGGGGCCGACTCGTTGGCGCTCGCTGCGGCTGCGGCTTTCGAGGCGCGGAAGTACCCGGTCCGGGTGGGCGCGGTGACCGTGGACCACAGCCTCCAGGAGGGGTCGGCACAGGCTTGTCGAGAAGCTGCGGACCGATGTCGAGGGCTGGGTCTGGATCCGGTGGTGATCCGCCGGGTGCAGGTGCCGCAGTTCGGCGGGGGTGGGCCGGAGGCGCGGGCGAGGCACGCACGTTATGCCGCTTTCGCGGAGGTGATGGTCGAATACGGCGTCGGCTCGATCTGGTTGGGGCATACCCGGGACGACCAGGCCGAGCAGGTTCTCCTGGGGCTGCTTCGAGGTTCGGGGACCCGTACGTTGTCCGGCATTCCCCGTCGTCGGCCGCCTTATGAGAGGCCTTTGCTCGACCTGCCTCGACAGGACACGGTGGAGGCTTGTCGGGCTCAGGGGCTGGTGCCGTGGATGGATCCGAGTAACGAGGATCCGTCTTTTCTCCGCAACCGGGTCCGTCGTCTGTTGAGAGAGGCCGGCGAGGAGCTCGGGCCGGTCCTGTCCGCGGCCTTGGCCCGCAGCGCGGCTTTGGCCAGGGAGGACGCCGATGCGCTCGATCTGTTCGCTGCGCAGGCGTATCAGGAGCTGGGCGATTGGCCTTGGACGGCCGCTGCCGTAGCCGGGCGACCGGCTGCTGTTCGAGGGCGGCTATGGCTTTTGTTGGCGCGAGAAGAGGGATGTTCTGAGGTGACTTCTCGGCATGTGTCAGCGATGGATGCGCTGGTCGTGCGGTGGCGAGGACAAGGACCGGTGGCTTTGCCCGGAGGACGTTGGTTCGGCCGGAGGGGCGGTCTGGTCGGCTTGACCGACCGTGGTGGGCGAGAATGGGAGATGGGTGACGGCCGGGAGTGCTCTCCTGGTGGTGGCCTGGTGCCGTCGGTTTCGGCGGTGCCTGCTGAGGGACCTGACGGTCACGCGACAGAGGAGATATGAGTGGACGCCGAGCACATGGGTGCTGATCTCGAGAAGGTGCTGATCAGCGAGGAGCAGATCATGAACCGGCTCGAGGAACTCGCCGTGCAGATCTCGGAGGACTACGCCGGGAAGGACCTGCTCCTCGTGGGTGTCCTGAAGGGTGCTGTCCTGGTGATGGCCGACCTCATGCGGGCGATGCCTCGCACAGTGCCGATGGATTGGATGGCGGTCAGCTCCTACGGGTCTGGGACGAAGTCCAGCGGTGTGGTGCGCATTTTGAAGGACCTGGACACCGATATCACCGGCCGGCATGTCCTGATCGTCGAGGACATCGTCGACTCGGGCCTGACCTTGAGCTGGATCAAGGCGAATCTCGCTTCTCGTGACGCGGCCTCGGTGGAGATCTGCACTCTGCTGCGTAAGCCGGACGCGGCCAAGGTCGAAGTCGACGTCAAGTACGTCGGTTTCGACATCCCGAACGAGTTCGTGGTGGGTTACGGGCTCGACTACGCCGAGGAGTACCGCAACCTCAGGTGTGTCGGAACCTTGGCGCCGCACGTCTACGCCTGAACGCGGGTACATCCACTTTTTTCTGCGCGCTCCGATCCAGTTAGGGAACCTCTGGCACCGTTCGCACGTGCTTCATGGGGTGGCTCCGGTTCTTCCGGCAACCGCCGATAGTGCTGCGTCGGGAGGAAGAATCAGGTGAGTGTTGGAGCGCCGATGAAACGGCAGGACGAGGACAGCGGGGTGTCGGCTCTCTCCAGCGGGGGGCTGACTTCTGAACAGGTCGCTGAGCGGATCCGTGAGGGGAAGATCAACGACCTTCCCCCACGTTCGGGGCGGACCGTCGGCCAGATCATCCGGGCGAATGTGTTCACCCGGATCAATGCGATCTTGGCGGTTCTCTTCGGCATCGTGGCGATCACGGGCTCGTTCAAGAACGGTTTGTTCGCCTTGCTGATCGTGGTGAACAGCGTCATCGGCATCATCCAGGAGGTGCGGGCCAAACGCACTCTGGACAAGCTTGCGATCGTCGGTGAGGCACGACCGTTGGTGCGTCGTGACGGAGTGGCCCGTCGTATCGACCGGCGTGAGCTGGTCTTGGACGACATCGTCGAGTTGCAGCCCGGCGACCAGGTGGTCGTCGACGGTGAGGTCGTCGAATCGTCCTACCTGGAGGTCGACGAGTCCCTGTTGACCGGGGAGAACGACCCGGTCGACAAGCAGGCCGGGGACCAGATTCTTTCAGGGAGCTTCGTGTCCTCGGGATCGGGCGCCTATCGGGCGACCCGGATCGGTGCAGACGCCTACGCAGCTCAACTCGCAGCAGAGGCCAGCCGGTACACCTTGGTCGACTCGGAGCTGCGTAGCGGCATCGACCTCATCCTGCGCTACATCACCTACCTGCTGATCCCGGTGGGTGTGCTGACGGTGTGGGTGCAGCTGAACCACGTGAACACAGATGGCAATGGCGCGCTCCTGGGGCTGGTGGCAGCCCTGGTGCCGATGGTGCCCGAGGGCCTGGTCCTGTTGACCTCGGTCGCTTTTGCCGTCGGGGTCATCCGCCTCGGGCAGCACGGATGCCTGGTGCAGGAGCTCCCGGCGATCGAGGGACTGGCCCGGGTGGACACGGTGTGTGTCGACAAGACCGGAACCCTCACCGAGGGTGGTATGCGGCTGGACACCCTGGTGGCATTGCCCGAGGACGACGAGAAATCCCGGGAGCGGGTGTCGCAGCTCTTGGCGCAGCTGGCGGCGACAGACCCGCATCCGAACCCGACGATGGCAGTGATCGCGGAGCATGTCGGGGCCCCGGCCTCGGTCTGGGAGACCAACGCCCTGGCCCCCTTCACCTCGGCGACCAAATGGTCCGGGGCGAGTTTCACCACGGGCGAAGGCCGCCCGCGCAGCCTGGTGCTGGGTGCGCCGGACGTCCTGGCGGTGCCGGGTTCGCTGGCTGCCAAGCGGGCCGAAGAATTCGCTGAGCAGGGGCTTCGGGTGGTGCTCCTGGGCACTGCGGAACGACTGGTCGACGACCCGGACGGGCTGGGTGAGGTGACCCCGGTGGGTCTGGCCGTGCTGGCGCAGAAGGTCCGGGATGATGCTGCCGACACCGTGGCGTATTTTGCTGAGCAGGGCGTCGAGGTCAAGGTCATCTCCGGTGACAATGCAACCTCTGTGGCTGCGGTGGCTCGATCCGTAGGCATCGGTCAGGGATCGGAGACGACGGCGATGGATGCCCGTCATCTCCCCGATGACGCTGCCGGGTTGGCGGATGCCGTCGACGGACACAAGGTGTTCGGTCGGGTAACTCCGCAGCAGAAGCGGGCGATGGTCGGCGCGCTGCAATCGCGGGGGCGGGTCGTCGCGATGACGGGGGACGGAGTCAACGACGTCCTGGCTCTGAAGGACTCCGATGTCGGTGTGGCCATGGGGTCGGGGTCGGAGGCCAGTCGGTCGGCGGCACAGATCGTGCTCCTCGACGACCGGTTCGCGACCTTGCCGAAGGTGGTCGCCGAAGGACGGCGGGTCATCGGGAACATCGAGCGCGTGGCGGCACTCTTCCTGACGAAGACCTTCTACTCCTGTCTGTTGGCGATGTTGGTGGGCCTGTCGGGGCAGCCGTTCCCCTTCGTGCCGATCCACGTCACGATCATCTCCTGGTTCACGATCGGGATCCCGGCCTTCATCCTGTCCTTGGCCCCGAACGCGGACCGGGCCCGGACCGGTTTCGCCAAGCGTGCGCTGGCCCGGTCGGCACCGGCAGGTCTGATCATCGGCACCATCACCTTCCTCACCTACCTGTGGCTCAGGCATGACCCGCGGGGGGCGAACCCCGAGCAGATCTCGACCGGTGCGTTGATCGTGGTCATCGGGATCGCCATGTGGGTGCTGGGCGTGGTGGCCCGTCCTGACCGGCTGTGGAAGATCGTGTTGATCGCGGCGAGCGCGCTGGCGTACGTGGTGATCTTCACGGTGCCGATGCTGGCCCGTTTCTTCAACCTGGACACGGGGAGCCCGTACACCCTGACCGTCGGTGCTTTCTCCGTGGTGCTGGGCATCGTCCTGTGTGAGACGGCCTGGCGTCTGGAGCGTTGGTACGGGCGTCGGCGGGCTTCGAGCGTGTGACGAAAGAAAACAGGCAAGATACGCTTTCGTTCTGAAGCATGTACGTCCGCGGGTGATCTTTCGGGGTCATCCGCGGAGGTGCTTCGGGGGTTCGGTCGGTGTCGAACATGTGTGCTGGTTCCGCTTGTGTGGATCGGACACGACGCCAGGACTCGGACCGTGGTCGGAACACCTCGGGACAGCAGACCGTTGCGAGGTGGTGAGGAGCGCCTCCTTGCTCGTGTACCGTTCGAGGAAGTCGAGGCCGGCGCTCCGGTCGAATGTCGCGACGAGCAGGAGGTTCGGGGCCCTACCCCGCAGATGAACGCCAAACGCATCCTGAAGAACCCGTGGCCGCTGATCATCTTCGCCGTCGCTGTGCTGCTCATCCTGTCGAGGCTGTTGACGGGTGGTGGCTTCACCGAGATCAAGACTCATGAAGCCGAGCAACTCATCAACGGTGGCAAGGTCGAGTCGGCGACCTTTGTCGATAATGATCGCCTTGAGTTGACCCTGCGAGGTAAGCAGGACATCGGCGAGTTGAAGGGTGTGGAGAAGGTCTACACCCTGTATGTTCCGCAGCGGGCCGAGTCCCTGCTGAGCGAGTTGAAGGCGAAGCAGCCGCCGAGCGGATACAACGACAAGCCCCCGCAGTCGTCGATCTTGGGCACCTTGCTCTTGAACTTCCTGCCGATGGTGGTGCTGCTGGCCTTCTTCGTCTGGATGATGAACCAGGCGCAGGGTGGCGGCGGTCGCATCATGCAGTTCGGTAAGTCGCGGGCGAAGCTGGCTGACAAGAACACCGAACCGGTGACTTTTGCCGATGTCGCGGGCGCGGACGAAGCCATCGAGGAATTGACCGAGATCAAGGAGTTCCTCGCCGAGCCGAGCAAGTTCCAGGCGGTCGGGGCGAAGATCCCTCGGGGTGTGCTGCTCTACGGTCCTCCGGGAACCGGTAAGACCTTGCTGGCGCGGGCTGTCGCGGGTGAGGCGGGGGTGCCCTTCTTCAGCATCTCCGGATCGGACTTCGTCGAGATGTTCGTCGGTGTGGGTGCTTCCCGGGTCCGTGACCTCTTCGAGCAGGCCAAGCAGAATTCCCCGGCGATCGTCTTCGTCGACGAGATCGACGCGGTGGGTCGCCATCGTGGCGCCGGTCTCGGCGGCGGTCATGACGAACGGGAGCAGACGCTCAACCAGTTGCTGGTGGAGATGGACGGCTTCAACGCCCGGCAGAATGTCATCCTCATCGCGGCGACCAACCGTCCGGACATCCTGGACCCGGCACTGCTGCGGCCCGGACGCTTCGACCGTCAGATCGCGGTGGAAGCCCCGGACATGCTGGGCCGTTACGCGATCCTTCAGGTGCACGGCAAGGGCAAGCCGCTGGCCGAGGGCGTCGATCTGATGGCGGTTGCTCGACGTACTCCGGGTTTCACCGGTGCCGATCTGGCGAATGTGTTGAACGAGGCAGCTCTGCTGACGGCTCGCTCGAATGCCAGGATGATCGACGATCGCGCCTTGGACGAGGCCATCGACCGCGTGGTCGCCGGTCCGCAGAAGCGCACCCGGTTGATGGGGGGCCGGGAGAAGAAGATGACGGCCTACCACGAGGGTGGTCACGCTCTGGTCGCGGCGGCGTTGAATCATACCGACCCGGTGACGAAGGTGACGATTCTGCCGCGTGGGCGTGCTTTGGGGTACACCATGGTCCTGCCGATCGAGGACAAGTACAGCCAGTCACGTAACGAGATGCTGGACCAGCTGGCTTACGCCCTGGGTGGTCGAGTGGCCGAAGAGATCATCTTCCACGACCCGACGTCGGGTGCCTCGAACGACATCGAGAAGGCCACCGGGATGGCCCGCAAGATGGTCACCCAGTTCGGGATGAGCGAGCGGATCGGTGCGATTCGACTGGGGCAGGACAACAGCGAGGTCTTCCTGGGCCGTGACATGGGCCACCAGCGTGACTACTCCGAAGGCCTGGCAACGGTCGTCGACGAGGAGATCCGCCGTCTGATCGAGGCCGCCCATGACGAGGCCTGGCGCATCCTCAACGAGAACCGCGACATCTTGGACCACTTGGTGCTGGAGCTCCTGGAGAAGGAGACCCTCAACGCCGAGCAGCTGGCCGAGATCTTCGCTCCGGTGCGTAAGCAGCCGCGCCGTCCGGTGTGGCTGTCCAGCGATCGGCGTACGGTCAGCGACCAGCCTCCGGTGCTCACTCCGGCGGAACGCGCCGCCTTGGAGCGCGGTGACGACCTGGAAGACCGGGCTCCTGGCGAGGAGCATCCTCCGGTGAAGACCATCGAGGTGGAGCCGGGCGGTCCGGTCGGTGGTTGAGAACAGCTGTGCGGTGGCCTCGGCACGGCCCGGCGACATCGAGCGACCTGACCGGTCGTCTCGGGTTGACCTGGGCCGTGCCGAGGCCGCTGTCCGGGAACTTCTGTTGGCCTTGGGTGAAGATCCAGAGCGGGACGGTCTGCAGGACACTCCTGGTCGAGTGGCTCGCGCCTATGCGGAGATGTTCTCCGGGGTGCAGCAGGATCCGGCCGAGATTCTCGAACGTCGTTTCGACATCGACCATGACGAGATGGTCATGGTGCATGACATCGAGGTGTTCAGCACCTGTGAGCATCACTTGTTGCCTTTTCACGGGGTGGCGCACGTCGGTTACATCCCGGCACAGGACGGGCAGGTCACCGGGTTGAGCAAGTTGGCTCGTCTGGTCGACTGTTTCGCGAGGCGTCCTCAGGTACAGGAACGGCTGACCACCCAGGTGGCCGACGCTTTGGTGACTCATCTGGAAGCGCGCGGAGTGATCGTCGTGGTGGAGGCGGAACACCTGTGCATGTCGATGCGTGGCGCGCGGAAGCCGGGCGCCCGGACGACGACTTCGGCTGTTCGAGGGATGTTGCGGAACCCGGCGACCCGGGCTGAGGCGATGGGTCTGATCCTGCGGGGACGTGGATGAGCGGGCCTGGGAGTCTTCCTGCCTCACCGGGAAAGGGGTCTGCCTCGACCTTGGTGATGGGCATCGTGAATGTCACGCCGGATTCGTTCAGCGACGGCGGACGCTGGTTCGACCACGGCGCTGCCGTCGCTCACGGCGTGAAGCTTCTCGAGGAGGGCGCCCACCTTCTGGACATTGGTGGTGAATCGACTCGTCCAGGATCGCAGCGCCCCGATGAGGAGGAGGAGCTTCGCAGGGTTCTTCCGGTGGTGCGGGAGCTGACGGCAGCTGGCGCGGTGGTCTCGGTGGACACGATGCGGGCCCGGGTGGCTCAGGCCTCTCTGGCGGCGGGGGCCACGTATATCAACGATGTCAGCGGGGGGCTGGCCGATCCGGACATCCTGGGGGTCGTGGCAGACCATGGCTGCCCGTACATCTTGATGCATTGGCGGGGCCATGGCTCGGTGATGCAGAGCCGGGCGTCCTATGCGGACGTGGTGGCTGAAGTCCACGCGGAGCTGGCGACGAGGATCGAGGCAGCGGTGGCCGTCGGGGTCGACGAGCGCAAGCTGATCTTGGATCCAGGCTTGGGTTTCGCCAAAACCGCTGAGCACAACTGGCGTCTGCTGGCAGAGCTGGCCGGGTTCTCCGCCTTGGGTCTCCCGCTGTTGGTCGGCGCCTCTCGCAAACGTTTCCTGGGCACACTCCCGCCGGGGGACGACGAGGAACCGACAGCACCTGGGCAGCGGGATGCCGCGACCTGCGCGGTGAGTGTCCTGTCCGCTCAGGCCGGGGCTTGGGCCGTGCGGGTCCATGATGTGCGCTCGTCGGTCGCGGCGGTGGCTGTGGTGGACGCAGTACGGAGGTATCACGGTGGCGGGTCCCTGGGGGAGGGGCGCCATGGCCAGTGATCTGATCACGGTGTCCGGGCTGAGGGTCGAGGCCTGCCACGGGGTCTTCCCCGAAGAGAAGGTTCGACCGCGGCCTTTCGTCGTCGATATCGAGCTGGAGGTCGACCTTTCACGGGCCGGGGTCTCCGACGACCTGGCAGACACGGTGAGCTATGCCGAGATCGCTCATCGGGCGGTGGCGGTGGTGCGGGGGAGACCGGTCGACCTGATCGAGCACTTGGCCGAGCAGATCGCCACGGTCTGTCTGGACGAACCGTCCGTGGAGGCGGTCAGGGTCGAGGTGCACAAGCCTGAGGCACCGGTCGGGCTCCCCTTCGAGGACGTCTCGGTGCGGGTGCACCGGGAGCGGTCGGCCACGGTAGTGGTTGCTCTGGGTTCGAATCTGTCCCTTCCAGCGATGCGTCTGGCTGATGCGGTCCGCAGAATCGGGGCACTCGACGGCGTCGATCTGATGACGCTCAGCCCTGTGGTGGAGACCGACGCGGTGGGTGGGCCGGAAGGGCAGCCGGCCTATCTGAACGCGGTTCTGCTGCTCCGGACCAGGCTGGCTCCACATACCTTGTTGGCTCGGCTGCACGAGGTGGAAGCGGTGCACGGGCGTGTCCGGGACGTACGTTGGGGGCCGCGGACCTTGGACCTCGATCTCATCGACTATGCCGATCCTGTTCGTGGTGGGTCCAGAAGGTCGGACGACCCGCAGCTGACTTTGCCCCATCCTCGGGCCTTCGAACGAGCTTTCGTGGTGGTGCCCTGGTTGCTGGCCGATCCGACCAGGGACGAGGCGTATCAGGTCTGGGCGGAGCTGTCCGGGGTGGCGGGGCTGGAGGGTGCGCGTCCGGTGGCTGGTGACTTGGGAGTCAGGTCGGGGCCGGAGTGGCCGGCTTTTGTCGCAGCGCTGGTGGCGGTGTCCTCGTGGTGATCTCGGGTCCAGGTGGCCGACCACCTGGCCACGGATCGGACGGCGGGTTGCCTGCGCGCACGGTGTGGTGGGCGTTCATGCTCACGCTGGGGGTGGGTTATCTCCTCCAGGGCTATCTGAACGATCACTGGGGCCGGATGCCTTTCCCCGGATGGCCCGGCGCGGTCATGTTGGCGGCGGTGTGCACCGGGCTGGTCTTCGGGGGGTTGCCGGTCCGGCGGTGGCAGTCGGGCCGTCGGAAGCGCAGGCTCGACCCCATCTTTGCTTTCCGGGTGTTGATCATGGCGAGGGCTGCAGCACTGGCCGGCGGTGTGGTGGCCGGTTGGTACCTGGCCCATGCCGCCGTTCTTCTGCCCGATGTAGGGTCAGCTACCGTCCGTGACGGCGTATGGCGTTGTCTGGCTTACGTCTTCACCGGTGGCGCGTTGACCTTCTGCGGTTTCATGGTGCAGTCCTGGTGTCGTCTCGACCCTACTGAAGACCTCCACGAGTCGGACGAGGACGACGTCGACCCTCGGTGAACTCGAGGGAACGGATCAGCGGTCGATGTCCCCGATGACGAAGTAGAAGGAGCCCAGGGCTGCGGCGAGGTCCTGGATCCGGGTGCCGACGAGCACAGCGGAGAGCGCGGAAGCCGCCGCGAAGGAAGGTGTCCGCATGGCCAGCCGCCATGGAGTCTTCTCTCCGTGGGAGACGATCAGATAGCCGGCGTGTCCGGCGGGAGCTTCCGTGCTCACGTAGTGCGCTCCTTCCGGAACGCGCAGTACCTTCGGTAGCCGGACGTCGATGCCTTCAGCTGGCAGGGAGCGCAACCGGTCGATGCAGGCCTCGACCAGTTCTACGGACACCTCGATCTGTTCGGCAAGGACCTGATGTCTGGCGAGGGCATCTCCCTCGTGACGGGTGATGACACGGCCTGGTCCGCCGGGCGCGAACAGTTCCCCGTAGGCCAGGTAGGGTTCGTCCCGACGTAGATCGATGTCGATCCCTGCTGCTCGGGAAATGGGGCCGAGTGTTCCGTAGGCCTGTGCATGGTCCTGGTCCAGGAGAGCGACCCCCCGGGTGGCGGCGAGGACTCGCTCCTCAGCCAGCGCTTGGTTGAGTTCCGGAAGGACCGCACGTACCTGGGCGATCACCTGGGATACCTGGGCGAACCATCCGGCAGGCATGTCCTGGGACAGGCCGCCGATCCGCACGATCATCACGTGCATCCTGCCGCCGGTGGCGGATTCCAGGACGGTGAGGAGTCTTTCGCGCAGGGGGTGCAGCCCGAGCAGGCGAGCGTTCCCGGGCAGCGGCATCCGGTCGAGGAACTCAAGGTGGTGCACGATCCGCGTGTATTCAGCGAGGAGAGTACGTAGCCAGGTGGCCCGGGTGGGCACTTCCAGCCCGAGCATGTGTTCTACGCCGAGGGCGATACCGAGTTCTCCGGCGTAGGAGCTGTGCCAGTCGTGCCGGTTGGCCAGGGCAAGGATCTGGCGGTAGTCACGTACTTCGAAGAGTTTTTCGACTCCGCGGTGGAGATGTCCGACGAGTGGTTCGGCTGAGGTGATGCGTTCGCCGTCGAGACGCAGCGCGAGCCGGAGCAGACCGTGCGAGCTGGGGTGGCCTTCGCCGAGGTCGATCACGGCGTCTGAACACCAGCGGGCACCGGCGCCGATGCCGACGATGGTGTCGGAGAGTTCGTTGGCATCGATCTGCGAGGGCCCGTCGGTCATGGTCGTCAGCTTAGGGAGTCTCCGGTGCGGGGGACGTATCGGTGGTGCTGGGCAGGTCATGTGCGTTGATACACCCAGGTGAAGTTGCCGAGACCATAGGGGTCGAGCAGCCGGGCCGCTGTGCTCGAGGCGCTCAGCGCGGTGAGATAACCGGTGGGGTCGCCGGCAGCATCGCCCGGGTCGGGTGGGCCGGCGTCGATGCCGAGTTCGTTCAGGCTGTTCCGCTGATCGTCCAGACGGTCATGGGTGAGGGAGTCGACGGCGACATGGGCAGTCACATCGCTCGCTCCGTCGGGAATCGGTGGGCGGTGGCGTCCATGGCGGTATCCGGTGAGGGTGCCTCGTGTGGGTCTGGCTTCGGCGGTGTGGCCGTAGTCGACGGCGATGGCCAGGCCGTGGGGCACGTGGTCGAGGAGGCGGTTCCAGGCCTTGTCGCGGGGGCGTCCGACTTCGATCCGGCTACCTGGTTCCTGGTCTTCTAAGGGCCACCAGGTCTGGCACCAGGCGAGGTCGTCCGGAGAAGGACCTCCTGGTTCTCCGGGGGCGGGCCCGAGGGTCTCGCGACCGTCCGGGGACACCAGCAGGGTTCGCGGGGTGCCTTTCTCGTCGAGTTGCCAGATGGGGCAGGGGACGACGTCGAGCCATTCGAGTGCGAAAGTAAGGGCTCCGGTGATGTGGGGGAGACCGGTGAGATCAGCGCCTCCGGGGGTGGTGATCCAGGTGATCCTGTCGGGGATCCCTGGGGGGCGTGTGCCGATGTCAACGGCATAGATCTGCAGGTGGGGAGCAGATAGCGTGAGAGCTGTAGCGAGTTCACCTCGGCCTGAGGCCAGGTCGACGACGGTGTCGAGGTCGTGGCGTCGGCAGAGTTCGATCAAGGCCTGCGCGAGGATGTGGGCGGTTCCGGGAGCACCTTGTGCTGCGGTGGTGAAGTGTCCGCAGGGTGCCTGGCGTCTGTAGAAACCGTGATCGGGGTCGTAGAGCGCCTGATACCAAGCCGACTCCCAGGGAACCATCTGCATGCGGACAGGCTAGACTCAGACTACTTGTCAATGATCGTGGGGCGTCTAGCCATATGGTGGCGTCTATCGATGATCGAAGCGAGCGAGGCTGCAAGGAATGATGAATTCGCTCTGGGCGGTAGTGCTGGCTCTTGCACCCTCAGTAGGTATCGGATTCCTCTTCTATAAGGTCATGAAGGCCCTCCTCGAGGGGGACCGTAACGAGCGGCTCGCTCATGCTCGCTGGGAAGCCGGGATCGTCGCTTCGGACAAAAGTGCCCCTCTAGGATCGCAGCACCCCACTGAATCCGGCGGTCGTACCGCCTAGTGCACAGGATTGCCGCGCTCCGCCGGGCCTCTGGTGTCGAGTGCCTACGGGAGCATGAATTTCTTTTTGTCGGGAGGTATCTCACTGTGCGCCGATGGCGTCGTGGGTGTTTTTCCCGGGGTGGTGGATAGATCGCTTCGTAGCAGTGCGAGGCTAGGCCTCGTACGTTCCTTCTCGGCCATATCGATCATGTCATTTTTAACGTTCTCGTCCTGCCCGTGAGGATTCGATCTGCGTGAGCGGTGCGTTCAACTCGACGGTGATGACTTCAGGGCCGTAGTCCGACCGGCCGTATGGTCGGGCTGTGGCTTACTGCATAATCCTGACCGTGATCTGTGGCTCATATGTGTTGTTTCGCGCGTGTAGGGCGTATTAGGTCCCGACTTGGCTTTCGGGCATGGTCGATGGCTCTACTGGTGTGTGGTTTTCGCAGCGTTAGACGGACTGAAGCATGGCTGCTTAACAACATGCGTTGAGCGGGGTCAGGTATTGACCTGTATGGTGCTCTTCTACAGTGGCGGAAGAGCTTCCTCTTTGGTGATGTCTCCATCAGCCTAGGACCTTGCTCCAAGGGCTGCGACTTTTGTCCTGCCGATGCTGCTGTGAGATAGAACGTGAAGCACCTTGCATTTCCCTTTTTCTCTCGGATGAATTACTATCGGCGCCGAGGGAATCCTTACAAGATCCAGTATTGAACTCTTGAGGAGAGATACGATGGCGCAGAAGGTCCAGGTCCTCCTGGTCGACGACGTCGATGGCGGCGAAGCGCGCGAGACAGTGTCTTTTGCACTGGATGGAATCAGTTACGAGATCGACCTTTCCGATGACAATGCCTCGAAGTTGCGCGAGGAATTGGCCTCTTGGATCGGCCACGCTCGTCGCTCTGGTGGGCGCAAGATGACGAACCGTCGTCCCAGCGGTGTGGGACGACGCGACCTCAACGCTGTTCGCGAGTGGGGTCGCGCCAATGGTTTCCAGGTGAGCGACCGTGGGCGTGTCTCTGGTGAGCTCCAGGCCGCTTACGACAAGGCGCACGCCTGATCATAAGTAGTCTTATGCTTGACTTCGGTTGAGCTTATATTTCCGTATGAGGGTGGTCACTCGGTGAGTGGCCACCCTCATGCGTTTCTTCTGGTGCGATGGAGTGCAGGATGTTCTTATGGGTATCCCCGTTGAGGAAGCCTGTCGTCTGACGGATACGATCAGCCGCGCCCTCGGTTATGTGGACGTGGTTGTGGCTGAGGCCGAGGGGTCTTTGGGGTATCGCTGTGCCGAAATCGTTCGCTCTCAGAGCGCGGGCGATGATCCCACCTCTGAATGGCGTCGCCGGGTACGGGCGAGTCAGACTTCCTTCTATGGGGTGGAAGCGCCACCTCAAGTAGCTGCAGCTTTTGTCCTCCAGTGGTATCTGGGCGTTGTTGCTACTCCTCTTGCATGGGCGGCAACACTTGGTCCATGGGTAATTGATAGCTCACCGGACTCGCTCTCTTTCGAACTTTCCGAGCGCGACTGCTTCCCTGACGCGGTATCGATTCGTGCCGATCGGATCATCGAGGTGCTCGATGAGGGTGATCGATTGGCCCTTGCTCATGAGTGGTATGTCGCACACGCCCGAATATTTGCGGAGAGTTACCATCCGCCAGAGGTTCGAATGGGCACCGGACAACGCTTCGGTATCGCATTCGATGTATGGATGATGTCATTGGAGAGTGCACGGCGTGCAGTATTTCCCGTATATCGTCAGCGACCCCCGGGGCGAAGAAGAGGATGTTGCATGATCTATGCGCTACCAGGCGGGCAAGCCTGCTCGACCTGCCCGCGCCATAAGAAAGCCGACAAGTCCTGAAACGGG
Source organism: Austwickia chelonae (assembly GCF_003391095.1). Classification (NCBI taxonomy): domain Bacteria; kingdom Bacillati; phylum Actinomycetota; class Actinomycetes; order Micrococcales; family Dermatophilaceae; genus Austwickia; species Austwickia chelonae. The sequence goes on from NZ_CP031447.1 coordinate 569,776, forward strand.
CAATTCACAAGATGGGCTCCTCTGGCTTCAGATATGACGGCCCACATTCGTCGGAAGAGCCGCGACCTGCCCGTACGGCGTCCGGAAGGCGTCTTCTCCTCTGAGAGCTATGACTTGGAATCATGTTGCAGGGCAATGGAGAAGGCTCAAAAGTGAGCTATTTGAATCTCTGCTGCTTTGAACACTCGTACGAAGCGTCGGTAATCTGGAGGACTGGCGTCCGATAAGGGCGCATCCTGACAGCCGACACAGGCGGGCATGCCGCTGGATTTCTCCCACAACAATGCCCGTGAGTGAGGAGAGCAGTGAAACCCGCACGTACGAACGACAAGACAGTCCTGCTACGGGCCGGGATAGCGCCACGGGTCTTCTGGCCCGCTGCTGCGTTGACCCTGGCTTTCGTGGCCGTGGCACTCGTCGCGCCAGCTTGGCTCAAAGGCGTGCTCAGTTCCGCAAACACGACGGTCATCAACGGCCTCGGGTGGTACTACGTGCTTCTGGTCACCTGCATGGTGGCCTTTTGCCTGTACGCAGGATGGTCCCGCTGGGGTGAGGTCACCCTCGGACCGGACGACGAAGAACCCGCCTACAGCTTGATGACTTGGTTCGCGATGCTTTTCGCCGCGGGCATGGGAATCGGGCTCGTCTTCTGGGGTGTTGCTGAACCGCTGAACCACTTCGCCACCCCGCCGCCCGGAAGCTCCGGAGCCATCGAAGGGGCCTCTGCGGCGACCAGAGCGCAGAACGCGATGACGACGACTTTCCTGCATTGGGGCCTGCATGCCTGGGCGATCTACATCGTGGTGGCCCTGGCCCTCGCGCTGGCCGTGCACCGTCGCGGGCGGCCGGTCTCCATCCGGTGGGCTCTTGAACCGCTTCTCGGTGACCGCGTTCGCGGAATCTGGGGAGACATCATCGACGTCGTGGCCATCGTGGGGACGCTCTTCGGTGTCGCGACCTCGTTGGGCTTCGGGGTCACCCAGGTGACATCAGGTCTGCATTTCCTGGGAATCGCTGACGAGAGCATGACCCTGATGGTGACCCTGGTCGTGGTGATCACCTCGATCGCGATGGTCAGCGTGGTCAGCGGCCTCGACGTGGGGATCAAGTGGTTGTCGAATGGCAACCTGGTCCTCGCCTTCGTCCTGATGGCGATGGTTCTCGCTTTCGGCCCCTCACTCTTCCTGCTGCGCGAATTCGTGCAGAATTTGGGTTCCTATATTCAGAACATTGTCGGGCTGAGCTTCCGTACCATGCCTTTCCAGGGTGCTGAGGGCGAGAAATGGCTCGCCGGATGGACCACCTACTACTGGGGCTGGTGGATCAGCTGGTCACCCTTCGTCGGGGTCTTCATCGCGCGGATCTCCCGCGGTCGCACCGTCCGGGAGTTCATCGCCGGTGTCCTGCTCGTCCCGACCCTGGTGACCTTCCTCTGGTTCTCCATCCTGGGTGGCACCGCGATCTACCTGCAGATGACCGAGGGCACGCTGATCCAGGACGGGGTCGTTTCCACGAACACCGCTCTGTTCAAGATGCTTTCCTCCTTGCCGGGGACGACGGCCCTGGCCGGTCTCTTCTTGTTGCTGATCGTCGTCTTCTTCGTGACCAGTGCAGACTCCGGATCGTTGGTGGTTGCGATGCTCGCCTCCGGTGGCGACGAGCTTCCCCCTGTCTGGACCCGTGTGCTCTGGTCGGCACTTGGCGGAGCCATTGCCGCAGTACTCCTCTGGGGTGGGGCCAGATCCGGCGGGCTCACCGACGGTCTCTCTGCTCTTCAGACGATGGCCATCCTGGTGGCGGCACCTTTTAGCCTCGTGATGATTGCGATGTGTTTCGCTACTGCACGTGCCCTTCACCGCGAGGTGGCACGCCTGCGCAGGTTGGAACGTGCCGCTTTCGCGCGGAAGATCGTGAAGGATCACGATCTAGTCTCCAGTTCCGACCTTTAACCCACGGAAAGGACCCACGGTGGGCTCGTCCCCAACAGATCCCGATCTCCTCACGGAAGAGGCCGGGACACCTCCCGCCGCACCTCGCTACACTCCGGCGCGTATCTCCTGGCTACTGTTCTCCTGCACCGTACTGGCGTTGGGTGTGGTCTTCCTGATCGCCTCCCGGAAAGGCGCTGACGGTTATTCGACCTTGCTCAATGGGGTCACCATTTCCTCGGGGCTGCCGTTCACCGCGGTCTGTGTCCTCGTCGGGCTGGTCTTCATCGGGATCGGATGGTCACGCGGACTGAAGCCGGACCTCGGCACCGTCGTCCAGCCCGTGCTGGTCGGCGTGGTGGCCGGAGCTGTGTTGCCTCTCGTTCCCCAGGCATCCGGGGCGGCAGGCCAATGGGGACAGTTCGCCCTGGGCTTCGCGCTCCTGGCTTCGGGGATCGCCGGGTATCTCAGCGCCGACCTCGGCGTCGGTCCCACCGAAGGCCCGGCGATCGCTGTCGAGCCGCTCATCCCCTTCCGCTGGGCCTACCTGGGCGTTCAAGTGGTGGGTTGTCTGATCGGCTGGCTCTGCCAGGCCGACGTGGGCGTGGGCACCTTGATCGTGGTCTTCGGCATCAGCCCGGTCATCGACCGGCTTCGCCCGCTGATGCCGACCTGGTCTTGATCATGTCCGGAACGAGGTGAGGAGAGAGCGGATGCGCCGGCTGGCCGCAGCTCTTGGTCAGGTGAAGTTCGACGGATTCATCGTCGCGATCCTTACCGCGGTGCTGGTCGCCTCCGTGCTCCCCGCTTCGGGCCGGACGGCAGGCCACCTGGATATCGGTATCCAGGTGGCCATCGCCGTTCTCTTCTTCATGTACGGGGGGCGGCTGGAGCCCCGTCAAGCCTTGCGCGGGCTGACCCATTGGCGGCTCCACCTCCTCATCCTGGGGTTCACCTATGTGGCTTTCCCGCTGGTAGGGGTGCTCTGCGCATCTCTGCTGGGGCTCGTACTTCCCCCGGCGCTGGTGGGCGGGGTGCTCTACCTGTGCCTGATTCCGTCAACGGTGCAGTCGTCGATCACCTTCACCTCCATAGCGAAGGGGAATGTTGCCGGCGCGGTGGTCTCCGCTTCGGTGAGCAACCTGGCCGGGGTGCTGCTCACTCCGGCCCTGGTCCTGCTCGTCATGTCCGGGAGCAGCGGAGTGGCTCTGCAACCTGAAGCTGTCGTCGACCTCGTCCTGCAGATTCTGTTGCCTTTCGTGTGCGGGCAGCTGAGTCGCCGCTGGACGGGGGGCTGGTTGGCGGCGAACGGAGCATGGCTGAAGTACGTGGATCGCGGGGTGATCGTCGCCGTCGTCTACTCGGCCTTCTCCCGGGGGATGCGTGAAGGCATGTGGACCCAGATCTCCGGAAAAGACCTGGTCGCGCTGACCCTGGTGATGGCAGCGCTCTTGACGCTCATGCTCCAGGCGACACGGACGGCGGCCGAGGCCTGCGGTTTCAACCGGGAAGACAAGATCGCCGTGCAGTTCTGCGGGACCAAGAAATCTCTGGCTACGGGGCTGCCGATGGCTCTGGTTCTTTTCCCTGGGCAGCCTGTCGGGCTGATGGTGCTGCCGTTGATGCTCTTCCACCAGCTCCAGCTGATGGCGTGCGCGGTGATAGCGCAACGATATGCGCGTGAGAGCGTCCATCCCGGGTCGGGGAGGAATGATTCAGGTCCGTCCAGTAAGGACGACCCGGGCTCGGGCGGAACCTGAGACAGTCCTACCCGAGAATGAGGGTAAAACGGACAACTCGAGAAGGCTGCAGGCCAGACCGATGGGTCAGTACATGACCTCTTCCTGCAACACAGTGGCCGACCACCCACGGACACCGTGGGAGGGCCCGGCTGTCGGACGAGACGAAGGAGCGCCGTGCTTTGAGCACAGGTGACGATAGACCCACCGCCGTCGAGCGGTACCGCGCAGGGCGACGTCGAACCGTCCTGTGGTTGTGGCAACGGCTACGGATCGCCTTGCGCGACTCACCGGTCACGGTCATGGCCTTGGTCTGGTTGTCCTGCGCAACCGTTGCGGCGCATCTGCTCCCGGTGAGCTCCAGAGCCTTCCTAGCGGACACGGTCCTCCTGCGGCACGGCGACCTACTGGCCGAGCCGTGGACCCCCCTCACGTCCTTACTCCTGCCGTCCAACCCGCTGGACGCCCTTGTCAGTCGTGGCCCGGTGGTCACCGCAGCCCTGCTCTTCGTTCTCGGGGTGGCGGTGGAACGTCGTCTGGGCTCCCATCGCTTCCTCGCGGTGACCGTGATCGGCAATGTCGTCGCTGCCATCGGCACCCTGTTCTTCGCCATGCTGGTCCGGAGAGTCTTCCCGGAATGGTCCGAGTCGATATCGGCGTTCACCTTCGCCGGACCCGGCGTCGCTGTCATCGCCGCGGCAGCGTGTGCCACGGCGACATTGACCCATCTGTGGCGACGTCGCATCCGTGCCACTGGGACCACTGTGGTGGTGACGATGGCGCTCTACCACGGTGGTGCGGTTTCGGTGGCGGCGACATCTGCGGTGGTCTGCGGTCTGTTCATGGGCCGGCTGATGCGCCGTCACCGGGTGGAGACACGACCGTTGGGAACGATCCACGAACGTCGTGTCCTGCTCTCCTTGATCATCACCGCAGGCGCCATCGGCCCGTTGGTCGGAGCCTGGCCCGATTTCGCCGAGGGGCCTTTGTCCATCCTGGGAGGCTCCATCGCTCTGCCCTCTGCCGGGGGGTCGGACGCCATGGCGACGGTCTGTGCCGAGGACAGGTTCTCTCGTGAATGTGCTGAATACCTGCTGGCTTCAGACCCCAATCCCGGGGTGTTGCTGCTGACCTTCATTCCCACCGCGATCCTGTTGTTGTGTTCGGTCGGATTGCGTCGAGGCCGCCGACTGGCGCTGATGATCGTGGTCGTCCTCGAGATCGCTCTGGGCGGTTTCTTCCTGAAGACCCTGCGAAGCCTGCTCGACGTAGAAGAACAGCTGGGCATGTTCATCGGTGTCGAGCTCAGCTGGGTCGAGCTCGCCGAGGTGTGGATCCCCTGTCTTGTGCCGATCGGGCTCGCCCTGTTGTTGCTTTTCCACCACAGGCTCTTCGCCACCCCCGGGCCGACGGGGAGTGTGCGGCGGTTGTTCGCCTGGGTGACGGGCGCGTGCTCGGTGGGACTCACCGTCTACGTGGTGGGTGGGCTCGCCGTAGCGGACCAGTGGACAGGTCAGGTCTCCGCTTTCCAGCTGGCGAAGGATGCCCCGCGAAGGCTTGTACCACTGGAGTACCTGCTTCCGATGAATGATGCTTTTCCCGCGCTTCTCCCCATGGGGCCGCAAGCGACCTTCTTGTACTCCTGGGTCGGGGTCCTCACCTGGCTGCCGATGGGTGGGGCGCTGTTGCGCGCCATGTCCCATGCACCGGCGGCTGACCCGGGTGCTGGACGAGCCCGGGAACTGCTCATTCGTTACGGTGGCGGCTCGTTGTCGTGGATGGGGCTCTGGGAGGGGAACCGGCATTGGTTCTCCGCCGACGGCCAGTCCTATGTGCCCTTCCGGGTGATCGGCGGGGTCGCCGTGACGACGGGCGACCTGGTGGGGCCGGCCTCTGCGCAGGAGAGGGCATTGGCCGAATTCCTGTCCTATGCGGATGCACAAGGATGGACGGTGTGCTTCTACTCGGCGACGGCCGATCTGCGGGAGCGGACGGCTGCCCGCGGCTGGCAGAGCACCCAGGTTGCTGAGGAAGCGGTTCTTCTGCTCCCTGACCTGGCTTTCACGGGGAAGAAATTCCAGGATGTGCGCACAGCACTGAACCACGTCAAGAAGCAGAATCTCACCACCACGTGGACGACCTGGCGGGAAGCCCCGCTGGAGGTGCGCCTGCAGATCAGGGAGATCTCCGAACAATGGGTCGGGGAGCAGACGCTCCCCGAGATGAGTTTCACCCTCGGCGGGCTGGCCGAGATCGCAGATACCGACGTGCGGCTTTTCCTGGTGTCCGACAGCGTGGGCGTGGTTCATGGTTGTGCTTCGTGGCTGCCGATCCATCGGGACGGGCGACTCGTCGGCTGGACCCTGGACTTCATGCGCCGTCGGCCTGATGGTTTCCGACACACGATGGAGGTGCTGATCGGGCAGGCCGCACTGGACCTGAAGGCGGAGGGATACGAGGAGCTCAGTCTTTCCGGTGCTCCCCTGGCGAAGGTGACCACGGCGGAAGAAATGCCTTCGCGACCGGCGGGTTTCCCGGCCGCTGTCGATTCGGTCTTGGAAAAGGTCGGTAAACAGCTCGAGCCGGTGTACGGCTTCCGTTCGTTGCTGCGTTTCAAAGCGAAATTCCAGCCCACCTACCGCCCGCTCTACCTGCTCTACCCCGACCCTGCGGCGCTTCCGGCGATCGGCACAGCCATCGCGCGGGCCTATCTTCCTGACGCTGATCTCGGCGACCTCTGGCAGGTCAGCAGCCTGATTCGAGGGTCACGGCGCGCTCAGGAACAGAAGGTTTCATCGGAGCGGGTTTCGGGGCCGACCCGGTGATCCTCTCTTTCCAGGCAGACCTGTGGCAGATGCCCTGGGTCTCTGCTCTGTTGCGCCTGCCGGTGCTGGGGGTCGCCGCCGAGGCGGTGACCTATGCGGTGATGGCGCTGTGCGTGGTGCTCCTGGTGAACGTACCGTCGCTGAAGGGGCACCGTCGTTGTCCTGCCTTGGCCGTGGCGGCTGGTATCGGAGCAGCGGTAGGTGTCACGGTCACTGTCCTGGCCGACCAGGTGTTGTCATGGGTTCCCGGCGGTATCCCACCGGGTGCACGGGCCTGGTTGGTCGCAGCGTCTACTGTCCTCGGGTTGGGCTGTGTCGCGGTGGGGCAGGGTCCTGGTCTGCGGCGTGTCCTGGCCTTCGTCCTGTTGATACCGGTCGGTGTGACAACCGCAGTAGGGGTGAACGCCTCCTACGGTTTGTTGGGGGACATCGGGTCCTTGATGGGCAGGAGTTCCTCTCGACCGGTCGGAGTCGATCAGCTGCCGCCGTTGCCGAGCCGGACGGAGAACACCGCGGAGTGGGTCGCCCAGGGGTGGAGTCCGCCGGCGGGGATGCTGGAGCACGGACGTCGTGTCGCGGTCGAGATACCCGGTGAGGTCTCGGGATTCCGAGCCAGGCCTGCGGGTCTCTACCTTCCGCCGGCTGCACTGGTTCCGGATGCTCCTGCGTTACCGGTCGTGGTGATGATGATGGGGTCACCCGGCAGTCCGGATCTGACCCATGTCGCTGATGCGCTGGACAGGGAGGCTGTCCGGCATCGCGGGCTGGCCCCCATCGTGGTGGTGGCCGACCAGCTGGGGAGCAGTTATGTGGACACCCTGTGCATGGACACTGCTGCGCGTGGCGCAGTGGAGACCTATGTCAACACTGATGTCGTGTCCTGGATCGAACGGCATCTCCATGTCTCCCGACACCGGTCAGGGTGGACCGTCGCCGGATATTCCAACGGCGGCCTGTGCGCGGCTCGGTTCGCTGCGCGGCATTCTCAACGTTGGGGTAATGCGCTGAACATCTCCGGGGAGGAATTCCCCGGGTCGGACCGTCCGGAGAAAACCTTGGCCGATATCTTCCACGGCGACCGGGCGGCGTACGAGAACACCGCCGTCCCTCAGCTGCTGGGTCAGGTGTCGTTGCCGGACACCTGGATGGTGTTCACGGTCTGTGCCGATGACACCCGACATCTTCCCGGGGCCCGTCGAGGTGCTTCAGCAGCGGCTGCCGCAGGTGCGCACAGCGTTTACCTGGAGTCTCCGTCGGGTGGGCATGTTCTTCCTGCACTGGTGGCCGGGGTCGACCGTGGGTTCGCGGCCTTGTATCCGCGGCTGGGGTTGGATCTGTGGCATCCCCCACAGGACGCGCACCGTGCCGTGCCGGCAGAGGGTCCTCCGTCGGGAAGTTGATCCGTGTTTGACCTTTTCGGGGAACACCTGTGGTGGGGGCCCGTTCTGCGACGAAGCCCCCACCACAGGTGTTTGTCGGGTCAGGCCTTGGCCTCCGTCGGAGCGGCTTCGTCGTCCGTGGACGAGGCGTTTTTCGAAGAAGCCGCCGCAGCTGCTTTCTGCTTGGCAGCTTTTGCCTCGGCCGCGGCTGCTGTTTTGGCGGCCTTGGCCTGCTCCTTCTGTTCGTTCAGCCAAGCGGTGCGTTTCGCGGCGGGTTCCCAGCCGGAATCCACGAAACGTTTCTGCACCCAGATGGCGCTGATGAGCAGAAGTGCGGACAACGCTGCCAGACCGGCGAGACCACCGATCGGTCCCAGCTTGATGATGTGGCCGACCAGGAAGCCGTACCAGGCGAAGTCGGCGTCACCGAAGGTGGTATTGGCGAAGCCGAGCGTGCCGAGCACCCCCAGGAGGAAGGCCGGGAGGAAGGAGATGAGTACCCCGTTGGTGAATCCTCCGAAGACTGCGCCGCGCCGGCCACCGGTGGCATTGCCGAAGACTCCGGCTGCACCGCCGGTGAAGAAGTGCGGAACCATACCCGGCAGGATCAAGGCCAGGCCGAGCGCCGGCCCGAAGACCCAGGCCAGGAGGGCGAAGGAGACCAGCCCGCCGGCGAAGGAGGAGATGAACCCGATCAGTACGGCGTTGGGTGCGAAGGGGTAGACGATGGGGCAGTCCAGCGCGGGGACCGCGCCGGGGACGACCTTGCGGGAGATGCCCTCGAAGGCGGGGACCAGCTCGGCCAGGATGGTGCGAACCCCGTACAGGATGATCGATACCCCGATGCCGAACTGCAGACCTTGGGCGACACCCTTCATGATGAAGTCGCCGCCGTCCTTGGCCTTCAGCATGGCGAAGGCGATGTCGCTGCCGAGCCCGATCCAGGCCCAAGCGCAGAAGACGACGTAGAAGAGCACCATCGACAGTGCGGTGGCCACCATCGAATCACGCAGGAAGCGCAGCCCTTCGGGGACCTTGATGTCCTCGGTGGAGCGTGATTTCCGGCCGACGGCCTGGCCCACCGCGCCGGCGGCGACATAGCCGAGGGTGCCGAAGTGGCCGATGGCGAGCTTGTCGTTGCCGGTGACCTTCTTGGTGTACGGCTGGGAGACGGCAGGCATCACCGTCATGATCGTGCCGAGCAGGACCGAGGCGACGACGACCTGGAGCACCGGATGCGGTTTGGCCACGGAGAGCACCACGGTCAGCATGGTCGCCATGAAGAACATGTGATGGCCGGTGAGGAAGACGTACTTCAGCGGGGTGAGCCGGGCGATGATCAGGCTGACGAGGAATCCGCCGATCATCACCCAGGCCACCTGTGCCCCGAACTGGGCGGCAGCGATGGAGACGATGGCTTCGTTGGTGGGGACCACGCCTTGGGCACCGGTGGTCTTGAGGATGAGCTCGCCGAGTGGTTTGAGGGAGGCGACGACCACTTCGGCCCCGGCGCCGAGGATGAGGAAGCCCAGGGTGGCCTTGAGCGCTCCTCCGATGACCTGCCCGGACTTCTTGCCCATGGCGAGGAGACCGACGGCGGTGATGAGGCCTACCAGGTAGGCCGGCACCGACAGGATCTGGTTGACGATGAAGTTTGCGATCTGCATGACGATGTCTTCCCGACCGTGCCGTGTCGGCTACTCGCCGACGGACGAGATCTGCTCGGAGATCTCGTCGACATCCATGAAGTTGGTGACGATGCGGACCGGGGTGCTCAGGTCTTCGAGTTCACCGGCGAGTTCGGCGCTGGTGAGGACCAGGTCCGCCATGGCAGCGGCGCCTTTGGCGGTGCCGATGTCGGCGGCTTCGACCTCGCCGTCGATGTCGAGGGCCTCGAGTGCCTTCTCGGTGTTCATCTTCAGGAGGATGGAGGTGCCGATTCCCATTCCGCAGACGGCGATGATCTTCATGAGTCCTTCTTTCCCAGGCTGGCGTCGATGGCGTGGAGGAGCTGGTCTGCGTCGTCGGCTGCGGACAGCTCCGCGCGACGGGCTGGATTCGAGATGATCTCGGCGATCTGCCGGAGAGCCTCGAGGTGCGTGTCGTGGTCGGTGCTGGCCAACCCTACGACGAGGTCGACGGGGTCGTTCTGGGGGTGTCCGAAGGACACGGGCTCGTCCAGGGAGAGCCAGGACATGCCGGGTTTGAGTACGGCTTCGGAGGCCTGGGCGTGGGCGAGGGCGAAGCCCGGCGCGATGACGATGTAGGGGCCGAACCGGTCGACGGCGGCAATCATCTGTTGGGTGTAGGCAGCGGTGGTGCTTCCACTCGTGTGGAGGAGCCTCCCGGCTTCTTCCACGGCTGCACGCCAATCCGCAGCGGACGCATGCAGATGGATGGCTTCGGGGGGTAATAGGTCCGTGAGGGAACTGTGTTCAGGCCCCTGTTTCGCGCACATCGCTGTGCCTCCTCATGCGTCACCGGGACCGTTCGGCCCCAAGTTTTGGTCACTATAGGTCAAAACCATCGACGGTCGCTAGCCTTGGTGATGTCGTTGAGCAATGTCGCGAGGGGAATTCCATGGAGGAGACGGGACGTCCGATGGGGGCGCGGTCCATCCGCAGGGCCGGCGCGATCCGACCCCGTACAGGGCTGCGTTCGGAGGTGGGGCCAGGCGCACTGCTCGCGGTGATCCGGGAATCGGGCGGGCTGACCCGCCGTGACTTGATCGACATGACCGGCTTTGCGCGGGCGACGGTCGAGTCCAGGCTCGACGCGCTCCTGGGCTCGGGGCTGATCGTGGAGCGGGCCCGCCAGGGAGGTACGGGTGGGCGCCCTCCGAAGGTCTTCTCGTTCAACGAACAGGCCGGTTATCTGCTCAGCGTGGTACTGGGGTCCAGCCATACCCGGATCGGGGTCTCCGATCTGGGGTGTCGCACGGTGGCCGTGGAGGACCTGGACGTGGACATGTCGGCCGGTCCCGGCGTGGTGCTTGGCGCGGTGGGTACCCGGTTGCGACGCATGCTCGAGCAGCGGGGTATCGAGCCTCGGACGGTTCTGGGGGTGGGGGTTGGGGTGCCCAGTCCGGTGGAGCTGGGTGGCCGGATGGCCCGTCCTCCGGAGCCGGGCGGCCTGTCCGACCTGGGAGGACAGTGGGCAGATGTGGTCATCGCCCGGGAGATCATGGCTTTTCTGCCGGGGTTGGGGGTGGAGGCGGTTCCGGTGGTCGTGGACAAGGACGCCAACATCATGGCGTTGGGGGAATGGCGGACGACCTGGCCGGATGTGCGCGATCTCATCGTCTTCAAAGTCGGCATCACCCTGGCCTGCGGGATCGTGGCCAATGCCTGTGTGGTGCGGGGTGTGGGTGGGATCGCCGGTGACCTGGGGCATGTTCCGGATCCGGCCAGTGATGTGCGCTGCCGGTGCGGTCAGTCGGGGTGCGCCGAAGCCGTGGCCAGCGGGGAGGCCATTCGGCGGGCGTTGGGTGACCGGGGGCGCGGGTTGAAACGAGGGCGGGACATCGTCGAGCTGCTGCATGCGGGAGATCCGGAGGTCGCCGAGCATGTGGTGCGGGCGGGGCGGCACATCGGGCGGGTGATCGGCGATGCGATCTCCACCTTGAATCCGGAGCTGGTCGTGGTCGGTGGAGCTCTCGCCGAGGACAATCCGCTGCTCATCGATTCGATCCGCTCAGTGGCGGCCGCGCGGGTGCATCCGCTGGCAGCAGCGAGCACGCAGATCGTGGCGTCGACGATCAAGGAGGACACCGGTGTGATCGGGGCTGCTTTGTTGGCTCTGGAGGAAGCCTTGGATCCGGTCGTGGTGGACGCGATGGTGGGGGTGGGCCGGACCGGGGGGTGATCGGGGCCCGGGTCCGGGAGGGGCCCTTCACCTGGGGGGTCGCATTCAGTTGAGTTTTGTCTTACTCTAGTCATAACTGGATCAAGTCCTGGGGTCCTCGACCTCCACCGCAGTCGACGGGCCCCAGGGCGACCACAGCGAAGGACGACTCAGGGATGATCACCTCGGCCGAAGCAGATCTGATCCGATACGCCAGGGTGCTGCCCTTGGACATCGTGCAGGCCAAGGGCAACGGACACGCCGGCACCGCCGTCGGCCTGACGCCCCTGATGACCGTGCTCTACCGGCACCGACTCGTCCACGACCCCCAACACCCCGACTGGGCAGGGCGGGACCGTTTCGTCCTCTCCGCAGGGCACGCCAGCCTCGCGCTCTACCTCCAACTCTTCCTGACCGGTTACGGCCTGGAACTCGACGACCTGCGTCGTGCCCGAACCCTCCACGCACTCACCCCCGGACACCCGGAGCTCGGCGTCACCCCAGGAGTGGAAACCTCGACCGGGCCGCTCGGGCAAGGGCTGGGCAATGCCGTCGGCATGGCCATGGAAGAACGTCGGGTCCGGGCCATGCTCGACCCGCAGAGCCCGGCCGGGGAAAGCCCCTTCGACCACCGCATCTGGTGCTTGGTCTCCGACGGCGACTTGATGGAGGGGCTCTCCCACGAGGCCGCCGCGCTCGCCGGACATCTCCGACTCGGCAAACTGGTCGTCCTCTGGGACGACAATGGCATCAGCATCGAAGGTCCCACGCAGATCACGACCTCAGAAGACGTGCCTGCCCGCTTCGCTGCCTACGGATTCCGCGTGCTCACCCTCGAGGACGCCGAAGACCTCGACGGGATCGACCGCACCCTCGCCGAAGCGGCTGAAGCCCAGGACGGCGACGCCCCCACCTTCATCCGGGTCCGCACCCGGATCGGCCACCCCATGCCGAACCTCGGAGGCACTGCAGCCGCCCACGCCGGACCGGTCGGTGAAGCCGAGATCAGACAGACCAGAAACGTGCTCGGGCTCGACACCGAAGCCTGCTTCCACCTTCCCGAAGACCTGCTCCTGGCCTCCCGGGAAGCCGCTGCGGCGCGTGGGACACAGCTACGTGAACAGTGGCAGGCCCGCCACACCGCCTGGCAAGAACGAGCCACCCCGGAATGCCGAGAACTCCACCGGCGGCTGCGCGCCCGACAGCTGCCCGACGACCTGTGGCACAGCATCGTCCGTGACCTCGAAGAACTCACCGACCCCGTAGCCAGCCGCACCGTCACCGCTCGTATCCTCGCCGCCCTGGGAGAGCGGATGCCCGAGCTCTGGGGCGGATCCGCCGATCTCGCAGACACCGCCTGCGGTCGACTCAGCACCACCGACAATGTGCTCAGCCCGGTCGACACCACCGGACGGGAAGGTGGACCAGGAGGACGCCAGGTCCACTTCGGCATCCGAGAACACGCCATGGGTGCCCTCGTCAACGGTATGGCGCTGAGCGGAATCACCCGACCCTTCGCCAACGGCTACCTCGTCTTCTCCGACTACCTGCGTCCCGCGCTGCGCATGTCCGCTCTCATGCAGCTGCCCGTGATCTACCTCTTCTCCCACGACTCCGTGGCCGTCGGCGAGGACGGACCCACCCACCAACCGGTCGAACACCTGGCCGGACTGCGTTCCCTGCCCGGCCTGGCCGTCGCCCGACCCGCTGACGCCGGGGAAACTCTCGGCGTATGGCGCCGCACCCTGGAGTCGGCAACCGGGCCTACCGCGATCATCGGTGCCAGACAAGCCACCCCTCCGGTCGCCGAACTCAGCGCAGGCGCCGCCGGTGCCGTACGAGGCGCCTACATCCTGCGCGACGACGAGCAGGTCGAAGTGCTTCTCCTGGCCACCGGCTCAGAAGTACACCTGGCCTGCGCCGCCGCCGACCGGCTGACCGCCGAAGGCCTCGGCGTCCGGGTCGTGTCCATGCCCTGCCTGGAATGGTTCGAGGACGAGGACATCGCCTACCGAGAAGCCGTCCTGCCACCGACGGTCGCCGCTCGAGTGAGTATCGAAGCCGGTGTCACCACAGGCTGGTGGCGTTACCTGGGCACCTACGGACGTGCTGTGGGCGTTGACCGCTTCGGCGAGAGCGGCCCGGGCGATATCGTCCTTGCTCGAGCCGGGGTGGAGATCGACGCCGTCGTCGACGCCGCCCGATCATCACTTTCCGCCGTGCGCCGCGGCGATCCCCATCGGGACGAACCCTCCGGCGCAACCCCAGACACCATCAGCTCATAGCTGATCGACAACCGTCCCTGAGGAGAAAATCATGGCTGTCCGCACTGTGCCCGTTGCTGCTTCTGTCGGTCTGCACGCCCGTCCGGCCTCCCTCTTCGTCCAAGAGGTGATGTCTACCGGGCTTCCGGTCACGATCGCCTGCGGCGACCGTGGCCCCGTCGACGGGCGCAGCATGCTGGGCGTGATGACCCTCGGTGCACGCCACGGCGAGGAAGTGACCCTCACCGCCGAAGGCGAGGGCGCTGACGAGGCCCTGGAACGCCTGGTGAACTTCCTCTCCCGCGACCTGGACTCGGAGTGAGCCGATGAGCGAACGCACTCTGAACGGCATCGGCGTCAGCGAAGGCATCGCCGTCGGACCGGTGGTCCGTCTCGCCGAGATGCCACATCCGCCATTTGACGAGCCGAAGACAGCCAACCAGAAGGAATCGGCCCGTCGGATCCGCACCGCGCTGGAAGAAGTCGCCGTCGCCCTGGAGAAACAGGCCGCCGCTGCAGACCCTGCTGCCAAGGAGATCCTTGAAGCCAGCGTGATGATCGCCCGCGACCCCGGCCTGACCGCCGCGGTCGACGAGCGGCTCGCGACCGGAACCGGCGCAGCACAAGCCCTCAACGACGCCGTAGACAGCTACTGCGACATGCTGACCCAACTCGGTGGCTACATGGCCGAACGGGTCACCGACCTGCGTGACGTGGGCGCCCGAGCGATATGCAGACTGCTCGGCGTCCCCGAGCCGACCATCCCCGCAGTGAAGAGCCCCTCAGTGCTCGTCGCCCGCGACCTGGCCCCCTCCCAGACGGCAGGGCTGAACCCGAAGAAGATCGTCGGCTTCATCACCAGCGAAGGCGGACGGACCGGCCACACAGCGATCCTGGCGGCTCAGCTCGGCATCCCGGCCGTGGTCGGCGCCACCGACGCCCTCACTCTTCCTGAAGGCAAGAAGGTCCTGCTCGACGGCGCGACCGGAACGGTCCTGCTCCGGCCCGCGGAGAGCCAGATCGCGGCGGCACGCAAACAGGAATCCACCCGTGCAGCGCTCTGCGCGGAAGCCTCCGGCCCCGGGGCGACCAAGGACGGAGCCCGCGTCCAACTCCTGGTGAACATCGGTACACCGCAGGACGCCAAAGCCGCCGCCGGAACGGACGCCGAGGGAGTCGGCCTCTTCCGTACCGAATTCGCCTACCTGGACCGGACCCAGGCCCCCACCCGCGAAGAACAGACCCGGATGTACACGGAGGTCTTCGAAGCCTTCGCCGGGAAGAAGGTCGTGGTTCGTACCCTCGACGCCGGGGCGGACAAACCCCTGCCCTTCGTCCCCGCCGCTGCCGAAGAGAACCCCGCCCTGGGCGTCCGTGGTCTGCGGCTGCAGCGCAGCGTGGACAACCTGCTGGCCGTACAACTCAGCGCGATCGCTGACGCTGCCCGGCAGACCAGCGCAGACGTCTGGGTGATGGCACCGATGGTGGCGACTCGTGCCGACGCCGAGATCTTTACCGCAACGGTCCGGGCCGTCGGACTGTCCACCGCCGGAACGATGGTGGAGATCCCCGCTGCCGCACTGCGCTCGCGGGAGCTTCTGCAGGTGTGTGACTTCGCGTCGATCGGTACGAACGACCTCTCCCAGTACGCCTTTGCCGCTGACCGGATGAACAGCGCGCTCTCGGGTTACTTGGACCCTTGGCAGCCTGCCCTTCTGGACCTCGTGGCGATCACCTGCGAAGGCGCTTGTTCGGCGGGCCCGGGGGAGATCGGGACGACCCGACCTGTCGGTGTCTGCGGAGAAGCCGCCGGTGATCCTCTGCTGGCTTGTGTCCTGGTGGGTCTGGGGGTGAACAGCTTGTCGATGGCGCCTTCTCGCGTACCTCGGGTACGGGCGGCCTTGCGTGCCCACGACATGGCGACCTGTCGAGCGATGGCTGCGGCAGCCCGACGATCAGCCTCGGCCGAAGCGGCTCGGGAAGTCGTCCGGTTGTTGGCCGAGCCCTCCGTGCGCGATCTGTGATCCGCGCACGGGCGGTGAGCGGTGCGGGGCCCAGGGGCCGAGGTATCGACGCCCCGTACCGCTCGACCGGCCGATCTCATCCCACTGGCGCAGAGTCGCCTTTCTCCGGGCCGGTGACGACCGGGTGCCCGTACTGCGGGTCGCCCCACTCGGTCCAGCTGCCGTCGTAGACGGACACGAGCCCAGGGTCGTATCCGGCGACGCAGGCGGCCAGTGCGGTGACACAGGCGGTGACCCCTGATCCGCAGCTGAAGGCCACATTCGGATGACCTTCGGTGGCTTCGTCCATCATGGATCGAAGCTCGGCGGCGGGTTTCATCAGGCCGTCCTGTTGCGTGGCCAGGTAGGGCAGATTGGTGGCGCCCGGCATGTGCCCGGAGCGCAGACCGGGCCGGGGCTCGGCGTCGACTCCAGTGAACCTGCCGTGGCTACGTGCGTCGACGACTGCGCACGCCGGGTCCTGGAGGAGCACGGTCATGGTGTCGGCGTCGATGATGGCGCCGGGACGAGGGCGGGCCGTGAAATTCCCTTCGGGAATCTCCTGCTCGTCGGGAATCGGTTCGAGGTCGTGCCCGGCGTTGATCCAGGCGTCCAGTCCACCGTCGAGTACGGCGATCCGGGGGTGGCCCATGGCGTGGAACATCCACCAGGCTCTGGCAGCGGAGTAGAGCTCATGGATGTCGTAGACGATCACGGTGCTCTCCGTGCTGATCCCCAGCTTGCGGGCCCGTTCGGTGAAGGCCTCCGGGCTGGGCATGGAGTGTGGGAGGGAGCTGTCGTCATCGGAGAAGTCGTGTTCGAGGTCGAACCGTCGTGCACCGGGGATGCGTTGTCCCCTAGGGTCGTTCGGCGGAATGGATGCATCGAGGAGAACGAGATCATCGTCGCGCAGATGACTTGAGAGCCAGGAGATGTCGACGATGGGGGGAAAGACTGTGGTCGGCGTGGGGGTGCTCACGTCCCCCATGCTGCCAGGAGGTGGTGCCTATCGGACTCCGGGTCATCGGCCCTGCCGGGGGTACGCCCAGAGCGAACATCGCCTTTCTCTCCGGATTCATCCGGAAGAAACGGAATCACGAAGCCGGTCAGGGCGTTCGTGGAGACAAGAGAAGAGACTGTCCGGACCCTCCGGTGAGCCCGGTTGCATCCGACGGGAGCAGGCAGTCCAGGCAAGAGCACCGATAGCATCGAGGTATCTCGATAGCGAGGAGCGGGTTACATGTTCGAACGGTTCACCGACCGGGCGCGTCGGGTGGTCGTGCTTGCGCAGGAAGAAGCGCGCATGCTCAACCACAACTACATCGGCACCGAGCACATCCTGCTCGGCCTCATCCACGAGGGTGAAGGCGTCGCCGCGAAGGCTCTGGAAAGTCTCGGCATCTCGCTGGACGCGGTCCGCGAGCAGGTGCAGGAGATCATCGGCACGGGCACCCAGGCACCCAGCGGGCACATCCCGTTCACCCCGCGGGCGAAGAAGGTCCTCGAGCTGAGCCTGCGTGAGGCACTCCAGCTGGGCCACAACTACATCGGCACCGAGCACATCCTGCTCGGCCTCATCCGGGAGGGCGAGGGCGTCGCGGCCCAGGTGCTGGTCAAACTGGGCGCAGACCTGTCCAGGGTGCGGCAGACCGTCATCCAGCTGCTCTCCGGATATCAGGGTAAAGAGACCGCAGCGGCGGGGGTCGGCGGCCAGTCGACCCAGGAAGGCACGCCTGCGGGCAGCCTCGTCCTCGACCAGTTCGGACGCAACCTGACCCAAGCCGCCCGCGAAGGCAAACTCGACCCCGTCATCGGGCGGAGCAAAGAGATCGAACGGGTCATGCAGGTGCTTTCCCGGCGCACCAAGAACAACCCGATCCTCATCGGCGAGCCCGGCGTCGGTAAGACGGCCGTCGTCGAAGGTCTCGCGCAGGACATCGTCAAGGGCGAGGTGCCCGAGACCCTCAAGGACAAGCACATCTACACCCTCGACCTCGGCGCGCTGGTCGCGGGCTCCCGCTACCGCGGCGACTTCGAGGAACGGCTGAAGAAGGTCCTCAAGGAGATCCGCACCCGCGGCGACATCATCCTGTTCATCGACGAGATCCACACCCTCGTCGGGGCCGGTGCTGCCGAGGGCGCCATCGACGCGGCCTCCATCCTCAAGCCGATGCTGGCCCGTGGCGAACTGCAGACCATCGGGGCGACCACCCTCGACGAGTACCGCAAGCACATCGAGAAGGACCCGGCTCTGGAACGCCGCTTCCAGCCGATCCAGGTCGCCGAGCCGACCCTGCCGCACACCATCGAGATCCTCAAGGGACTGCGCGACCGTTACGAAGCGCACCACCGGGTCTCCATCACCGACTCGGCCCTGATCGCCGCGGCGAACCTGGCCGACCGGTACATCAACGACCGGTACCTGCCGGACAAGGCCATCGACCTCATCGACGAGGCCGGGGCCCGACTGCGTATCCGCCGGATGACCGCACCGCCGGACCTGCGCGAGTTCGACGAGAAGATCGCCCACGTCCGCCGCGAGAAGGAAGCCGCGATCGACGGGCAGGACTTCGAGAAGGCCGCCAAGCTGCGCGACGACGAGAAGCAGCTCATCGACGCCAAGGCCAAGCGGGAGAAGGAATGGAAGTCCGGTGACATGGACGTCGTCGCCGAGGTCGACGAGGAGCTGATCGCCGAGGTCCTGGCTGCTTCCACCGGTATCCCGGTCTTCAAGCTGACCGAGGAGGAGTCCACCCGGCTGCTCAACATGGAGGCTGAGCTCCACAAGCGCATCGTCGGCATGGACGACGCCATCAAGGCGCTCTCCCAGTCGATCCGGCGTACCCGCGCCGGTCTGAAGGATCCGCGTCGCCCCGGCGGCTCGTTCATCTTCGCCGGCCCCACCGGCGTCGGTAAGACCGAACTGGCGAAGGCCCTGGCCGAGTTCCTCTTCGGGGACGAGGACAGCCTGATCACCCTCGACATGTCCGAATTCGCCGAGAAGCACACGGTCTCGCGCCTGTTCGGCTCCCCGCCCGGCTACGTCGGCTACGAGGAGGGCGGCCAGCTCACCGAGAAGGTGCGCCGCAAGCCGTTCTCGGTGGTGCTCTTCGACGAGGTCGAGAAGGCCCATGCCGACATCTTCAACAGCCTGCTGCAGATCCTGGAGGACGGCCGCCTGACCGACTCCCAGGGCCGGGTCGTCGACTTCAAGAACACCGTCATCCTGATGACCACCAACCTGGGCACCAGGGACATCTCCAAGGCGGTCAGCCTCGGGTTCGCCCCGGACTCCTCCGCCGGCGCCAGTAACTACGAGCGGATGAAGAACAAGGTCCAGGACGAGCTGAAGCAGCACTTCCGGCCGGAGTTCCTCAACCGGGTCGACGACATCGTGGTCTTCCCGCAGCTCACCGAGGACGAGATCGTGCAGATCGTCGACCTGATGATCGCCCGTCTCGACGAGCGTCTGCGTGACAAGGACATGGGGATCGAGCTTTCGCCTGCGGCGAAGAAGCTCCTGGCGAAGAAGGGCTACGACCCGGTGCTGGGCGCGAGGCCGTTGCGCCGGGCCATCCAGCGGGACATCGAGGACGTGCTCTCCGAGAAGATCCTCTACGGCGAGATCGGTGCCGGTGAGCTGGTGTCGGTCGATGTCGAGGGTGAGGGCAAGGAAGCGAAGTTCACCTTCGTCGGCGCGAAGAAGGACCTCGACCCGCTGCCGGTTCCCGATCACGCACCGGGCAGCGCTCACGAGTCCAGCCCGGAACATCTGGGCGGTTTCTCAGGAGGCTCGGCCTCCGGGGAAGCACCTGAACCGCCTGCTTCGCCCTTGGGTGGATCGATCGGCTGACCAGCTGTGTCCTGAGTTCTTCAGCACAGACGAACGGTGGGGGGCAGCACTTCTTCTGAGTGCTGCCCCCAGCTGTTGTCATGAGGAGGACACCGGAAGACGCACTCCGGCCGAGAACAGTCGGCAGCGAACGCATGCTGAACAGCTGGTGGGCGGACGTTAGTCTGAGAAGGATATGAACGCGCTGCTCGGACCCCTCGTCGCTCTTGCTGCTGCACTCGCTTACGGCGGGTCCGACTTCTTGGGCGGGATGCTTTCCCGCCGCCGTCCAGCGGCCGCTGTGGTGGGTGTCTCGCAGGCCTGTTCCTTGGTCTTCCTGGTCCTGGTCGTCGCGGTGGTCGGGATCCCCGACGACTGGTCCTGGCTACCGTGGGCCGTCGGCGCCGGCGCGGCGGGGGCCATGGGGTTGATCTTCTTCTACACGGCTCTGGCCAGCGGCACGGTCAGTGTGGTCTCCCCGATCAGTGCCACTGGCGCGATCTTGCCGGTGGCCATCGCCTTCCTCGGCGGTGAGCGGCCAGGCGCGGTGAAGGTCACCGGAATCGTGTTGGCGTTGTTCGGAGCGGTGCTGGCCTCAGGGCCGGAGCTGCGTGGCGAGCCGCATGTGAAGGCACGGGCGGTGTGGCTGGCGGTGCTCGCCGCGATCTGTTTCGGGGTCACGGTGTACGCGATCGCCCGAGGTTCGCAGGTCTCGGCGCTGGCCACCATGCTCGGGATGCGGGCGACGAGTGTCACCGGTTTCGTGATGGCAGCGGTGATCACCCGGAGCGTGGGCGGGGTGAAGCCAGGTGAGCTACCCGTGCTCGCTGCGGTGGGGATCACCGATGTGGGGGCGAACCTTCTGCTGGGGATCTCGACGACCTTGGGCATGGTGTCCGTGACCACGGTGCTGGCCTCTTTGTATCCGGTGGTGACCGTGGCCATGGCGGCGATCTTCCTGCACGAACGGATGCGTCCGATCCAGATGGTCGGGGTGATCGCTGCTCTGGCCGGCGTCGTCTTGATCGCGGGGGTCTGACCGGGGCGCTCTTCGGCTACCAGGAGACTGTCGGAACCGTCGGGCATGATGCGGTCATGGATGCGAGGACCCACGAGTTGCGACAGTCCCACGACCGGCTCGCCGAGGTCTACGCCGAACGCCTGGCAGGGCATCTGGCCCAGGCACCGGCCGAGCGGGCCGTCCTGGGGTTGTTCGGTGAATTGGTGCGAGGGGCTGCCGATTCCACCGCAGGAGAGATGCTGGTCGGCGACATCGGCTGCGGTACCGGGAGACTGGTGCCCTTCCTGACGACGCTGGGCTTATCTCCCCGTGGAGTCGACCTGTCCACGGAGATGATTCGGGTGGCTCGGCGCGAACATCCCGGTTTCACCTTCGAGGTCGGTGATCTACGGGAGCTGCCTTTCGAGGACGCCTCTTTGTCCGGTGTGGTCTGTTGGTACTCGCTGATCTTCTTGCCGCGGGAAGAGCGTGCGGCGGCTTTCGCCGAGCTCGCCAGGGTGGTTCGCCCGGGCGGATATCTCACTGCGGCTTACAAGGTTGGTGGAGGCGAGGCCCGCCGAGGCGGGATCTCCCTGGGTGTCGCCTTCGACGTCTACTGGCTCGATCCGGGGCAGATGCAGAGGCTCGCCGAGGACGCGGGATTCACCGTGGTTTTCCGTGCCGAACGCCCTGCCGAGCCGGACGAATACCAACCGCAGGGGTATCTGATCGCTCGGCGGGGCTGACCCTCCCCGGCCGCCCTTGCTAGCCTGAAATCGGCCCTTCGACGGTGGAGGTGACCCCGGACGAGAGGCCCGCCGTACCCGGACACGACGACGGCGAGGCAACGGAGTCCGTCATGAACTGGATCGTCCTCGTCGTCGCCGGCATGTTCGAGACCATGTGGGCCAGCGCGCTCGCCCAGCCCGACTGGTGGCGGCGTCCCCTACCGCTGGTGGCCTTCGTCGCCGGAAGCCTGATCTCCCTCGGCGGGTTGTCCTGGGCCCTGCGATCGATTCCGGTGGGCACCGGGTACGCCATCTGGGTAGGGGTCGGGGCAGCGACGACCGTGGTCTACGGCATTGTCGCGCTCGGTGAACCGGCCACCGCAGCCCGTATGGTGTGCATCGGTCTCATCATGGCTGGGATCATCGGGCTGAAACTGGTGTCCTGAACCCGTAGGAGCTTGATCTGCTCACGCGCGGGGGTCAGGGCTTGGCGCAGTCTTCACAGGTACCGAAGATCTCCAAGGTGTGCCAGATGTCGGAGAAGCCGTGCCTGCGGGCGACCTCCTTGGCCCATTCCTCGTCCTGGGGGACCTCGATCTCCACGGTCTTCCCACAGTCCTGACAGACCAGGTGGTGGTGGTGCTCGGTGGTCGAGCACAACCGGTAGATGGCTTCACCGTCGTGGCGGCGGATCATGTCGGCCCGTCCGTCCTGGACCAGCCCGGCCAAGGAACGGTAGACGGTGGCCAGGCCGATGGTGTCGCCTCCTTCACGTAGGCGTGCGTGTAGGGCCTGCGCCGACAGGAAATCGTCGGTATTGCGCAGGGCCTCCTCGACGGCGCGCCTTTGACGGGTGGCGCGGCGTTCACCCTCGACCATCAACGGACTCCCCTCTGCCGAAGCTGTGACGGTCGACTTTACCGTGAGTCGGTCGACATTCAGCCTTTGTCCAGCTCAGCTCAAGGATGACCGGTTCTTCTCTGCGGTGCGGGGATGGTCTTCGGGCCGGTGCTCGTCGTAGTGGTCGCCGTGCTGGGCGTGGAGGTGTCCGTCATGGAGGTAGTCGACGTGATCGCCGTGGAGGATTGCCGGGTGTCCGCATCCGGGGCCGTGGTCGTGTTCGTGTGCTCCGATGTGGTGCGTGTCGTGGCGGAGTCCCCGAATTCGGGCGAGGAGTGCCACGAGGACAGCCACCGCGGCGTAGACGATGACGGTGAGTACCACGATGGTCCCCCCGGAGGGGGTGTCGAGGTAGAAGGAACCGACGACTCCGCTGACGGAGCAGAGCACGCCGATGAGGACTGCGATGGCCATTCCTGACCGGAAGCTCCGGGCGAGGAGTTGCCCGGTCGCATTGGGGACGATCATCAGAGCACTGATCAGGAGGAGCCCGACGATGCGCATGGAGAGGACGACGGTGACCGCGGTGAGGACGGCCAGCGTGATGTTCAGCGCCATGACAGGTAGCCCTGCGGCTCGGCTGTACTCCTCGTCGTTGGCGACGGCGAAGAAATAGGGACGCAGCAGCCAGGTGAGGGTCACGACCACGACCGCCAGCACGGCGAAGGTCCACAGATCGCTGGAGCTGGTGGTGGTGATGGCGCCGAACAGGTAGGCATTCAGGCTCGTCCCACCGGAAGGGGCCTTGGCCATGAGGACGACGCCCAGGGCGATTCCGCCGTAGAACATGATGGCGAGGGCAACGTCCCCGCTGGTGCTCCCGCGTACGCGGATGAACTCGACGACGACCGCGCAGATGATCACCAGGACGAGCGCGGTGAGGATCGGCTGGGTGCCGGTGAGCGCGCCGACGGCGACCCCGGCGAGGGCGACATGCCCCATGCCGTCGCCGATGAGGGAGAGCCTGCGTTGGACGAGGAAGACCCCGACCATGGGGGCGGTGGTGCCGACGAGGAGTGCGGCGATCAGCGCCTGCTGCATGAATTCGTAG
The DNA here is from genome assembly GCF_003391095.1 of Austwickia chelonae. NCBI lineage: Bacteria > Bacillati > Actinomycetota > Actinomycetes > Micrococcales > Dermatophilaceae > Austwickia > Austwickia chelonae. The sequence continues at coordinate 593,268 of NZ_CP031447.1, forward strand.
CGCAGGAGATCAAGCACGGTGTGTTTCCTCCCGGACACCCAGGGGTGTCCATCCGGGGCCGGGTGGGTCGTGGGGTGCCAGGTGGTGGTGGCCGCCGGTGGCCGTCGTCGGGGGGTTCTCTCCGGCCGGCCGGTCGTCGGTGATGCGTCCGCCGTGCATGGTGACGATGCGGGTGACGGCCTCGGCAAGGGCGTCGAGTTCGTGGGTCACGGTCAGCAGAGTGACGCCTTCACCGGTGAGCCGGGTCATCGCCTGGGCCAGGACGGCCTGGTTGGATTCGTCGACTCCGGCGGTGGGTTCGTCCATGATCAGGATCTCGGGTTCGGCGGCCATGGCCCGGGCGACGAGTACTCGGCGTTGTTGCCCGCCGGAGAGGTGGGTGACATCGGCTTTCTCCATGCCGCCGAGCCCGACGACCTCCAGGGCGTGGGTCACGATCTGGAGATCGCGGCGCCGTAGCCGCCCGAGGAGGCCGGTGTGGGGAAGCCGTCCGATGGCGACGATCTCCCCGACGGTGGCGACCACGGAGGTGGACAGGGTGTGCCGTTGGGGGACGTATCCGATGAGGCTGCGACGCCGTAGCCCGGCGAGGGGGTCGCCGAGGACGCGTACCTTCCCGCCGAGGTGGTCGTTCAGGCCGAGGAGTCCACGGACGAGGGTGGATTTGCCGCATCCGTTGGGCCCTAGGACAGCCAGCGATTCCCCGCGGTCCACGTGCAGGTCGATACCGGAGACGATCGTGCGGCCGGCGTACCCGAAGGATGCCGACCGCACGTCGATGACCGTGCTGCGATCTGTCACGAGCAGCTCTGCCCCTTCTTCAACGTGGCGAGGTTGGCGCGCATGACCTCGATGTAGTTCTTTCCTGCGGACTTGTCGTTGATGCCTTCGATGGGGTCGAGCACAGCGGTCTGGGCGCCGGTCTCCTTGGCGATGGTCTGCGCCACCGCGGGGCTGACCAGGGTTTCGGTGTAGATCGTGCCGACCTTGTTGTCCTTGACGAAGTCGGTGATCTTGGCCATGCGAGCGGCATCGGGCTCTTTGTCGGGGGAGATGCCGGCGATGGACATCTGCTGCAGCTTGTACCGCTCGGCGAGGTAACCGAAGGCGGCGTGGCTGGTGACGAGTTTCTTGTTGCTGCAGGTCTTCAGGCCTTCAGCGAAGTCGGTGTCAAGGGAGGCGAGCTCTTTGGTGAAGGCCTCGGCGTTCTTCTCGTAGTCGGCCTTGTTGGCAGCGTCGATCTCGCCGAGTTTGGTGGCGACAGCTCTGACGGCTTTGGTGTACCGGACGGGGTCGAGCCAGAAGTGGGGGTCTTTCTCGTCGTCCTTGTGGTCGTCCTTGTGCGGGCTGACGGTGGGGGTCTCGTGGTCGTGGTCCTTGTGGTCGCCGTGGTCGTGGCCGTCGGAGGTGGCTTTCAAGGTGAGATCGACATCTTTGGTGATGTCGTAGGCGTTCTTGGCGTTCTGTTCTTTGAGCGCTTTGTCGACGGCAGGCTGGAGGCCTTTTTCGTAGACGGCGAGTTTTGCCGAGGTGACCTTGGCGATGTCCTGGGGGGTGAGTTCCAGGTCGTGGGGTTCTACACCGGGTTTAGTCAGATTGGTGACCGTGACATGGGTGCCACCGACTTTCTCCACGATGTGCTGGAGGGGGTAGAAGGAGGCGACGACCTCGATCTTGGATCCGTTCGAGGAAGCGGATTTTGAGTCGGTGCCGCAGGCGGAGGCGGAAAGGGTGGTGGCTGCGACGAGGAGAGCAGTGGCGGCTGCACGGCGGTTCATGGAGGCCAGGCTAAACTAGATGAGAAAGATTGTCATTTAGGCTTGCCTTCCTCTTCGGATGTGTTCCTGTCCGTGCCGATCGAAGAAAGAAGCCGAGAGTGCGCCACGGCTGCCTCTCGCCGGGAGCAGGAGCAACGGATTCTGGCAGGCTTGGCTCCATGAACAGTGATGACATCCCTTCAGGGGTGGAAGGCGGGCGACCTGGAGACAGGGGGTCTGCTCAGGAAGGGAAAGCGCTCGAAGAAATGCCGCAAGGTGTTCTTTCTTATGGCATCGGACATGCCCTCACCCGCGATGTCAATGCCATCCGGGAACTGGTCAAACCTTATGCGGAAAAGCGGATTCTGATTGCGAAAGATGCCGTCGCCTACTACGAAGGACTGGCTGAATTTCGGGTGGCCAGGGAAAAGGGCACCGGGCGGATCATTGGCTGCGGCGCGCTACATGTCATGTGGGAAGATCTTGCTGAAATTCGTACTCTGGCAGTCGCTCCCGATTCCTTGGGGCGGGGAGTCGGCGGAGCCCTGGTATCCCGGTTACTGGATGACGCTGAGAAGATCGGTGTTTCTCGCGTGTTCTGTCTGACCTTCGAGGTCGACTTCTTTGCGCGACATGGTTTTCAAGCCATTGACGGGCAGGCTGTTGAGCCTGAGGTCTATCTTCAGCTGCTTCGATCCTATGACGAAGGCATCGCCGAATTCCTCGATCTGGAGCGTGTGAAGCCCAACATCCTGGGTAATACGCGGATGCTGCGCATCCTTTAGGGCGTGTCTCCTAATTGGGCGGTAGGGACGCGGCTATGGGGTGTTGGAGCGCGCACGCACAGCGGCATGAGCGTGCACAGCAAATGTGTTGACCCGGTCGAAGCCGTGCCCTGATAGTGCGGACATGGAATCGACGCCGTTCACGAACAAGCCGACCCTGTGAGGCGAGCTGGTCACGTTGCGCCCCATCCGCGCGGAGGACGCCGACGTGATCGACAACACAACGGGTCACCTCGTCGGCGAGGTCGTCCTCAACGAGTGGGACGAGGACAACGAGTCCTGCGGCTTCCGCACCTTGATCGGGGCGGCCGGCCGAGGCCGCGGGCTCGGCACCGAGGCGACCCGGCTCGTCGTCGAGCATGGCCTGACGACGATGGGCATGCACCGCATCACTCCCGAGGTGTACGACTTCAACCCGCGCGCCCGCCATGTCTACGAGAAGATCGGCTTCGTGTACGAGGGCGCCGGCCGCGAGGCTCAGCGATCACAGCCGTGATCCCTCTACTGCGCAGCAGGGCACGGTGAGCCCGCGAGGAGTAGGCCTTGTCCGTCATCACCCTGTCCCACGTTCCGTCGGCGGTGAATCGGCGGTGCTGCTTCCTGATCCCTTCAACCACGATCCGGTGAACCCCGGAACCGTGAGCCCCGGCGCCCGTCCGAGGACCTCGGCTGCGCCACTGTTCACGCCAGCTCGCCTGGTCGCCGCGCTCCCTCCCACTTCAGCGATGAAGAGCGGAGTTACTTCGGACGACGGAGCGGAACCGGTTCGAGCTCAGGAATCGTGAAAATGCGGTCACAGTGATCGGCCACGGTATCGCTGTGGGTCGCCACGATGACGGCACGTCCTCCGTCGGCCAGTTCACGCAGCATGCCCATGACCATCGCCTCGTTGGCCTCGTCCAGGGCTGCGGTCGGCTCGTCGGCCACGATGATGCGGCTCGGTTTGACCAGGAGACGCGCCAAGGCCACTCGTTGCTGCTCACCACCGCTGAGGGTATGCACAGGATCAGCGGATCTTCCCTCCAGGCCGACCTTTTTGAGTACGTCTTCAACATTGATTCTCTTCATCCAAAGGCGAGGCCTGGCGGCTATGTCTATGTTCTCTTGAACAGAGCACGATTCGACTAGCGCGTAGTCCTGGAATAAGTAACCGATGACACTCTGTCGCATCATCCTTTTTGCCCGGCTGGATGACGACGAAGCCTCAACTCCAAGGAGTTTCACCGAACCGCTGTCAGGTTGCTCAAGAAGTCCGATGCAGTGCAGGAGGGTGGATTTTCCACTTCCGCTGACCCCTCTGACGGCAAGCATCTCTCCTGCACCGACTTGGAGTTCGATATCAGACCAGAGAAGATGTGTGCCATAAGATTTGGTTAGTCCGCTTATTGTGATGATTTCTGTGTTCCCCATGATTTTCTCCTGACATATTATTTGCAGTTGGAAATTTTCTAGGAGGCGCTGGTGGCCCTTCTTGTCAGTGTCCGGTCAACCATGGAGATAGCCAGAAAAAGCGAAGATGCTCCGAAAATTAAGACACCAAGATAGACATAGGGAATGGTCTCACTCTGTTGAAGTAGAGAGACCGAGTCTCCGCCTGACGAAGCTATGTTTCCTTGGAAATTTTTCTCGTAGGAGAGATAGGAGAAAACGGACCCCAGAAGTATCCACAGGGCAAGTTCGCAGGTCAGGACCCTTCGGTAAGTTCGCATAAAGGACCATCCATGGATTCTCCGGATGAAGCTTCGTTGACGGTAAAGCGTTGAATAGGCAATTGACAAGCTGAAAGAAGTAGCCAGAAGTGTCAGGGCGGCACCGATAACTCCGACGACGGTGAAATTTATCTCACGCTTTTTTTCAGTAAGTTTTTGTGTGGAAGAAGTTCCTGCCAGTGAAATACCGGACAGGGCCTCCTTGAGTTGAGGAGAGTCGAGGATGATCCCACGTGCTTCTGAGGCATCCGTCATGAGCACGCCGCCGGAGGAGGCGGCAGAGGCGATGAAATCCCCATTCAGCGACCTGTCAGGAATACGGATGACAAAGTCTGGCTCACTGAGAGCTGAAATGCCTAGACCTTGTGAATCATAAGTAAAAAATCTAGAGCCTTGCTCCAGCTCGGCGTAACTAAATTTTTTGGAAAAGTCAGAATTTAAGCTGAATTGTATTGCTTTTTGAATCTCGGTTCTAATATTTTTACTACTTGATCCTGAGCTTCGAATCGCGATGCACGCGTCGCTTCCGCATGACTTGAGGCTCTCCGGAATATTGTTGCGCTTCACATACTGATCATTAATGATCAGAGCGTTCTGAGGTCGGCTTTCTTCGCTGATGGACATCAGCAGTTTGTGGGCTATGACGAGATGCGACTTCTTATCTTCCTCAGCGAGCCATCGCTCTACCGGGTCCATAGCCTTTTTTTGAGATTCAGAATCTGTCATCACAGAACCTACGCCGTGAAAAATGAGTCGGCCTACTCTGGCGTTCTCACCATGCCAGTGTTCATGCTCTTTTTCTGCAGAGGTGACCTGCGCTCCAGCGAGGGCAAGCGTTGTCGAGAGCGATATGACAAGCCCTGCTGCTGGAGCTCGGACCAAGCAGGAAGAAGAGATGAGAGGAATTCCTTCGGCTCTGCCCTTGACCTGCGAGAGTATCGCAGTGCAGCGCCAGGCAACTGCTGCGGAGAGGATGTGGACGATGAAGATAGCTGATAATGAAGCGACGAGCGCGTAAGCTGCCGTCCAGAGAAATGTATCTAGTTGTCCGAGTTGATTATATAAATGAAGAAAAAAGATCGAGGCTGCTCCTGAGGCTGCACATGATAGGACGGCTTGCGTGGAGCTAGATTTTATTTGACGAGATATTTCTGTGGTAAATGCATGGCCGTTCATGCGTTTGATTCCATATTGCCTGCCGCATGAAAACTGATATGCGACGATGGTGGCGCATAAAGCTGCTATTATTCCTATAATGGCCCATTCCATCCCTCTTTGGAGGGAGATCATTTGAAATAGTCCGATTTTGCCATGGGCTGTCGCTTTGAGTCCGAGTTGTTCGAGCTGCGTGGCGAACTCAGTTGCTTGTCCAGGGGTTCCATAGACGAGGTACTGGCCTGACCAGTCGTTGTTCTCGAGGTTCAACGGTGTGACTTTGGTCGACATCTTGCTGCTGAAGTCGGGATATCTTTGGTTTATCTCCGGCGCGGACGATGGGATTAATCTGATTGTTCGCGCTTCGCCTGGGTCGGTGGAGTCCGGCTCGACGCGCCCAATCGTGATCCTTTCGGATCGAACAAAACTCACCACTTTTTCGTAGGCATCCTCGGCGTTGATATTTATTTTTCCATTAGCGATGACATGTGCAGGTGAGTCGTGTGTCGGATAGCTCGCATCTGTGGCTGAAAGGCAAAAAAATGCAATCAAGAAGCATAGTGGTGCAATTAACTTGTAGATAGATTTCATATCCTTGTCGTCTTGCATTCTTGGTGGAAGTTAAGATGGGGAGAATATTGTTGGGCTCAATGCTTTCTCAGGTGCCCTGAGTTGGGTGTCCTCAAGGGGGTCGGCTATTTGACTTCCCATCAGGTTACCGGTGTTTCTGCCGTAAGGTGAGCTGTTTGCCTAAGCGCACCGGTGAATTCTGCGCTGCTATCGCACAGGCTGAGGCCTACGCGTGCGGAGGGTGCCGACGGCGGGCCTTGAGCCGGGTGGTCGGTAACGGCGGGGCAGGCAGCCAACTCGTCGGACCCTGATAGCCGGGCACCTCCCCGAACCGGTCTTCCCGGGCATTCCACTGGTCCCGCGCCGCAGCGACCTCTTCGTGGGAAGCGCCCACGAAGTTCCACCACATCACGAATTCCTCCTCGAAGGGCGTCCCGCCCAGAAGCACCACCCGGGTCGACTCCGCTCCCACCTGCAAGGTCAGCCGTTCCTGACCGGGCTCCACCACCGCCAGGTCACCGCGGCCGACCTCGACACCGTCCACCCGGACCACCCCGTCATCGACCAGCACCCCGTGCTCGAAGGAGCATTCCACCGGCAGCGTGAACTCGGCCCCGGCCGTCAGGTCGAGCTGCGCGCCCAGCAAGGGTGTCGCCGTCGCCACCGGTGAACTGTCCACGTCCGGCAGGCGGCCCAGGAAGACCTTCGCCGTGCCGCAGCTCCCGGGAAGTGGCTTCTCGGGCGGGATATGCCGGACGACTCCGCGGGGCATGCCGCGGTTCGCCTCGGGCAGGACCACCCACAGCTGCACCCCGTGCAGCACCGCTGTGGCCGGGGTCGACACCTCCGAGTGGGCGATGCCATGACCCGACGTCATGAGGTTCAACTCACCCGGACGGACCACCGCCACCACGCCACTGCTGTCCCGATGCTCCAGCTCTCCGGCGAACAGCCAGGACACCGTCTGCAACCCGGTGTGCGGATGAGGCGGCACATCCATCCGGCCCGGCTGGCCGGGACCGGCCGGAGACGGGCCGTAATGGTCCGCGAAACACCAAGCGCCCACGCAGGGCCGGTCCCGCTGCGGGATCGTGCGCCGCACGGTCATGGCGTCCGCGCCGCCCAAAGGCACTTCTTTGCCGCTCAGGATCTGCACCATCACCTGCTCCTCAGCCCAGGCCGCCGGGGAAGGACACTGCCAGCGTCCCACGCCGGGCAGACGAGGGCACCTCAACGAGACGCCAGGTAGACCCGTCGCACCACGTCCTCGATGTCGGGCTCCTCGATCGACAGATCACGCACATCGGCCTGCCGGGCCACAGCGGCCAGGACGGTCGAGGCGGAGGTCGCCGCGGAGTCGAAGGCCAGCCGTTGGCGCAGACCCTCGCCCTCCGAGGCCAGATGTTCGGTGCCGGGGATCCCGGTCAGATCGGCGGTGGGCGCGGCCAGGTCGACCACCAGCACCCGGCGGGCACCGACCCGTGCCGCCAGGCCGGGCAGGCTGCCGTCGTAGGCGAGTCGACCCCGGTCGACCACCAGCACCCGCTCGCACAACCGCTCGATGTCCCCCACGTCGTGGGTGGTCAGCAGCAGGGTCTGCCCGTGGGCGGCGCGTTCGGCCACCAGGAACTCGCGCAGCCGTTGCTTGCTCAGCACGTCGAGCCCGATCGTCGGCTCGTCCAGGATCAACAGGTCGGGGGAGTGCAGCAGCGCCGCAGCGATCTCGGCCCGCATCCGCTGACCGAGGGAGAGCTGTCGCACCGGCCGGTCCAGGTAGTCGCCCATCTCCAGGCGTTCGACCAGCTCGGCGGTGCGCTCCCGGGTGGCCCTGGTCCCGAGGCGGTGGATCGCCCCGAGGATCGCGAAGGACTCACCGGTGGGCAGATCCCACCACAGCTGGCTGCGCTGGCCGAAGACGACCCCGATCCGCCGGGTCAGATCCTTGCGGGAGCGTTGCGGATCCAGTCCGCAGGTGCGTACCCGTCCGCCGGTGGGGGTGAGGATGCCGGTGAGCATCTTGATGGTGGTGGACTTCCCGGTGCCATTCGCGCCGATGTAGCCCACGGCTTCGCCCGGAGACACCGACACGGTCAGTTCGTCGACCGCGCGGAGCACCGCACGGCGGGTCCCCCAGTGGATACGTCGGACGAACTCCCGGGTGAGTTCCTCGGTCGTGATGATCGGCTCGGTCATCCGCCGCCTCCTTGGTAATGCTTCGTCCCGCGATTCCACAGCCAGGCCACCACGAGCCACACCCCGGCAGCGACCAGCGGTGAGGCCCAGGCGAGTTGGGGGAGGAGCCAGGGGATCTGTTCCGGGGCGTCCAGTCCGAGGAGGGCCAAGGCCGGCAGGTAGCCGGTGAAGGCCACCGGCACCGCCACGACGAAGAGCCCGATCAGGTACGGCGGGAAGATCGAGGTCGGCTGCTGGGCGGCGTAACGGCCGCCGTAGGTGAACGCATTGGTCAGTTCGGCTCCTTCGATCAGGAAGAACTGGCAGGCGGCCGCTGCGACGAAGATCCCGCAGAAGATGATCACGCTACTGGCCAGGCAGAGCACGAGGAGTAGGACCGTGGTCGGTGACCAGGCGATCGGGTTGACGGCCAGCCCGTAGCCCAGGGCCGTGACCCCTACGACCACCCAGCCCAGCCGACGCAGGGCGATCTCACTGGTCATCAGCTGTCCCAGGATCGACAGCGGCCTCAGGTAGAAGGCTTCCAAGGTGCCCTCACGCAGGAAGGTCGGCAGGGAGTCGACGTGGCCGACGAGTACCTGGCTGACCGAGTAGGCGCAGTGGGACAACCCGAAGAGCAGGCACACCTGCGCGAAGGTCAGCCCGCCGAGGGAGCGCACATTGTGGAAGACGATCCACACCTCGACGAACTCGATGAGTCCGAAGAGCAGACTGGCCGCGACGTCCAGCGTGAAGGAGACGCCGTAGACCTTCTGGCTGCGCAGCCGGGAGACGAGAATCGTCGCATAAGGACCGCGCTGTCTGTCTTTCGCCCGTTCAGCCACCGGCGACCACCAGGCGGCGGGTCCCGGCGCGGAAAGCGAGCCGCACGGCGAGAGCCAGGGCGACCGACCAGAAGAGTTGCGTCCCCAATACGGACCAGACCTGCGCGCCGGCGATCCGTCCGCTGAGCAGATCGGCCGGGGCCTGCAACAGCGACGGGAAAGGCGTCACCCGGCTCAGGGATTGCAGCCACTCGGGCATGATCGCCACAGGGACGATCAGCCCGGACAGGATCCCGGCTGCTCCTGCGTAGAGACTGAGCAGACCGCGGGTCTCGGTGATCCAGAAAGCCGCGCACTGCAACAGGAACCGGGACAACTGGCTGACCAGCATGGCCAGGGCGATCGCGACCAGGCCTGCGGTCCAGACCGCAGGATCCGTCGGCAGCCGGACCCCGACCACAGCTATCCCGACAGCCAAGGTCGGCAGGGAACGGGGGATCACCGTGGCAGCGGAGGACCCCAGGCCGTGGGCCAGGAAAGCGGTCGGTACGTCGAGAGGGCGGGCCAGGTCGACGGCGATGTCGCCGGTGCGGATCCGGTCGCGCAGGTCGCTGCCGGACCAGATGTCCACCGGCCCGAGCAGGGCTTGGGTGATGAAGGCGTAGGACAGCAGGCTCGCGGCGTCGTAGCCGGCCAGATCGGAACTCGCCGTGGCGGTGGCCGTGGCTGCCATGGCGAGGAGCACGGCGCAGCGGACCAGCCCGAACACGCTGTTGGTGACGACCCCGGCGAGGACGGCCATCCGGTAGGTGGTGCGGCGGCGGAACCCGGCTACGAAGAGCCTGCGATAGGGGTCCGTTGCGAAGCGCACAATTGAGAAATTCTACGTGGATCGGTGAAGAAGTGCTCTATGAAACGGATCACGGGAGCGAGTATCGATCGTCGGGTGTCAGGACCAGCAGTCCATCGGCGACCAATGAGGCCAAGCACCTGTTCCGCTGGAGGTCGTCCCGGGGCCAGGCCGCTCGCAGGTCATCGGCACCGACCGGCCCGGAGGCCGCCCGGGCCACCGCCATCAAGGTGCCCCGCGCTTGACGGTCCGTGCCCTCCCAGGCCTGGCCGCGGTGGGCCTTCCCGGTGTAGGGCGGGCACCCGGCCCGCTGCCAGGCGCACCTCGCCTGTACCGGGCAGGAGCTGCAGCGGGGTGCGCGTGCGGTGCAGACCAGCGCGCCCAGCTCCATGCAGGCCACATTCCAACGCACGCTGGTGGTCGTCTCCTGGGGAAGGAGCTCGTCGGCCAGTGCGGACTCGGCGCGGGTCAGTGACGGCTGGGGCAGGGCGGACCCGGTGACCAGGCGGGCGTGTACCCGGCGGATGTTGGTGTCCACCACGGTGGCTCGCCGACCGAAGGCGAAAGCGGCCACAGCGGCGGCCGTGTAGGCGCCGACCCCGGGCAGCGCCCGCAGGAGTTCTTCGGTGTCCGGCACCTGGCTGTCGTGATGCTCGACCATCGCGGTGGCGGCGGCGTGCAGGCGCAAGGCCCTGCGGGGATAGCCCAAGCGGTTCCACATCCGTACGGCCTCCCCGGCGGGGTCGGCGGCCAGGGCGGCCGGTGTCGGCCAGCGCTCCGTCCACGCATGCCAGGCCGGTTCGACCCGGTTCACCGGGGTCTGCTGCAGCATCACCTCGGAGACGAAGACACCCCACGGGGTGCGATCGGGCTGCCGCCAGGGTAGGTCGCGGGCGTGCCGGTCGTACCAGTGCAGGATGTCGTGTCGTGTCGCCGAGAAGTCCACGGCGACGAGTATCACGCGTAACGTTCCAACATGCTCGCCTCGGCGATCCGGGAGAGCCCTTCCCGGAGGCTGTGTGCGCGGGTTTCACCGACGCCTTCGACCGCCATGAAATCGGTCAGATCGGCCAGCAACAGGGCCTGCAGGCCGCCGAAGTGCTCGAGGATGCGTTCGCCGACGGCTTTGGGCAGCCGAGGGATCTTCGACAGGATGCGTTGTCCTCGGGGGCTGATCGCCTCGTCCAAAGCTTCGGAGCCGTCAGGGTGCCCGAGTGCGACGGCGATCTGGGACAGGTCGAGGAGTTCGGAGGCGGTGAGAGCAGCCAGGTCCCGGAAGGCGTCTTCTTTGCCTCCGCTGACCTTTTCGTGCAGATAGTCGGCGGTGACCAGATCGCGTTCGGTGCGGATGCCGACGATCAATTCCTCCAGTTGGAGGGAGAGCAGCCTGCCGTCGGTGCCCAGCTCGATGACATAGCCGACGACCTCCTCACTGATCCGCCTCACCATTTCGTGGCGTTGGACGACCAATGCGACATCTCGCAGTGTGACCAGGTCCTCGACCTCCAAGGCGGTGAGGATGGCGGTGACCTCGTCCAAACGGGTCTTGTAGCGTTCGAGGGTGGCCAGGGCCTGATCAGCTTTGGAGAGGACTGCGGTGGGGGCTTCGAGGACCTGGTGGAGGTGCCCGACGTACAACGCGATGGTCCGCATCGACTGACTTACCGAGATCACGGGCAGACCGGTCTGTTTGGCAACTCGCTCGGCGGTTCGATGCCGGGTGCCGGACTCCTTGGTCTCGATGGTGGCGTCCGGCACGAGCTGAGTGGCAGCTCGCAGGATCCGGGAGATGTCGTTGTTGACCACGACGGCACCGTCCATCTTGGCCAGTTCACGTAAACGGGTGGCGGAGAACTCGATGTCGATGGGGAAGCCTCCGGTGCACAGGGTCTCGACGACCCGGTCGTGCCCGAGGACGATCAAGGCGCCGGTGCGGCCTCGTAGGATGCGTTCCAGCCCGTCGCGTAATGCGGTTCCGGGAGCGACCGCAGCCAGGGTACGCCGCAGCAGCTCTTCGTCTGTGCGCTCCACGGATCTCCTCGTCTCTGCGGTCCACCCCCGCGCCTGCACCGTGACTCCGACCGTGTCGGTAGGCCGTGGCACCCCCGCGCCGCGCATCATCTCCGGTGATTTTACCGCTCGGTCAAGACCAGGTGAGCGGCTTCGCGTACGTCTGACACCTCGATCACGGCCATGCCGTCAGGTACACCGGAACCTGAGGGCACAGGGCTCAGGGCTGGAGCGCCGCGTCGAGGACGTCCGTCAGCGTCCCGGAAGGAGCCGGTGGGTACGACGGCTCGTTCGAATCCGATGCGGCGGGCCTCGGCGAGACGACGGGGGACTCCGCTCACGGCGCGTACCTCTCCGGCGAGTCCGACTTCTCCGAGCACGATGGTGCCGGTGGGGAGCGGCCGGTCCAGGACGGAACTGGCCATGGACAGGGCGATGGCCAGGTCGGCGGCGGGCTCGGCGACCTTGACCCCGCCTACGGTGGAGACATAGGTGTCGCACTTGCCGACGGGAAGTTTCGCCCGTCTCTCCAGCACTGCCAGCAGCATCGAGACGCGAGAGGACTCCAGCCCGGAAGTGGTCCGCCGAGGGGCAGGTGCCCCGGTGGGGGCGAGCAAGGCCTGCACCTCGGCGACGAGGGGCCGTCGTCCTTCGAGGGTGACGGTGACCGCGGTGCCGGGGACGACGAGGTCGCGGCTGGACACGAAGAGCCCGCTGGGGTCGGCCAGCCCTTCGATTCCGGTGTCGGACAGGTCGAAGCAGCCGACCTCGTCGGTGGGCCCGTATCTGTTCTTCACCGCGCGGACCAGCCGGAGTCTGCTGTGGCGTTCTCCTTCGAACTGGACGACGACGTCGACGAGGTGTTCGAGGACCCGCGGGCCGGCGATGGAACCGTCCTTGGTGACATGACCGACGAGCAGAGTGGACATGTCGCGGCTCTTGGCGGCAGCGATGAGGCTTGCGGCGACCTCGCGTACTTGGGAGACATTCCCTGCTGAGCCGTCGATCTCGCTCGAGGCGATGGTCTGCACCGAGTCGACGACGAGCAGGTCCGGTTCGAGGCGTTCGAGTTGGGCCAGCGCGGCACCCAGGTCGGTTTCAGCGGCGAGATAGAGCTCGTCGGCGAGGGCTCCGATGCGTTCGGCGCGTAGGCGTACTTGGGCGGAGGATTCCTCCCCGGTGATGTAGAGCACCCGTCGACCTGTGCGCGCGGTGCGGGCGGCGACGTCCAGCAGGAGCGTCGACTTGCCGATGCCAGGCTCGCCGGCGACGAGTACGACGGCGCCGGCGACGAGCCCCTTGCCGAGGACTCGGTCCAGTTCGGGGACTCCGGTGGAGCGGGCCTGGGCCGGAGTGGCGTCGACCTGTCCGATCGGCCGGGCCGGACGGTCGAGTTTGGTGGCGGGAGCGGTGCGCGCGGTGACTTGTCCGATTTCCTCGACGGTTCCCCAGGATTGACATTGACTGCATCGACCAACCCATTTCACCCCGGACCAGCCGCATTCGCTGCACCGGTAACCGGGAGAATTCTTTGCTGCTCGTGCTGTCGTGCTTCTCGCCATGGCGCTGACGTTAGCGGGCTGAGCTGACAGTGGTGTGGAGACGTTCGACGGACGTTTCGACGGGGGGAGTGGCTCTCGTTGAGCGATGGACGGTAACCTCCTGCGGGGTCCGCGATACGCGGAGCCTACCTGAATGCCATTCTTACACTAAGGATTAAGTAAAAGCAGGGTTGTGTAGTTAAGCTGTCTTGACGCATAAACTGCTTTTGTCATCTACTGATGTTTATGAAATCCGGGGATTTTCCAGAAGGTTGGGAGCGGGCCTTTCTGTCCTATGTCACATTGAGACTCCTTGTGACATATCCAGATGACGGGAATGCCGTCATGACTCGTCTCCGTAATGTCGGTTACCGAGATCTCGAGAGCGGTGCGTTGTACCCTTTGTTGAAGAAGATGGAGAAGGAAGGCCTGATCACTTATCAGTGGGGGATGCCTGATCAGGGGCCTGCACGCCGGATCTTCTCGTTGACCGACCGGGGGGTGGAGAAGGTGACCAGGGCGACTGAGAGGTTGAATTCAGTCCTGTCCTCCATGCCTTTCGAGGATGACGGATCGATGAGCTACTGAGCTGTGAATAGATAGGCGATGGGGCTTCGCCGTAGGGGCGGTAAAGGTTGGGGAAATTTTTTTGTGGGGTCTGGCTTTCTGAGCATCGTGGGTGATGTCTGCGCACTGGGGTTCAGTAGCGTGAGTGCCAGATATTGATGGCGTAATCGACTCCGTCGCCAGAATATTCCTCGAGGATATTGGCTGCGATACGGGGGGAGAACTCGATGCGAACCACTGCTTCGAAGTCGGCTCGATCGTGCATCTGCCAGCGCATGGTGACCCGTTCTGCCGTGAAACCTCTACGCTTCCAAAAATTTTCAATCTCAATGGGGTCGTAGTTCGGGTGTTCTCGCCGGAACCAACTCCCGAAGGTTGAACGACTGGCGTCATTGTCGATGAGAAAAGCGCTTCCTCCGGGACGAAGTACCCTGGCCAATTCCGCTAGGCCAGGTTCACATCCTGGGCCGAAGAAGTAGGCCCAACGGGCGTGCACGATGTCGACGCTGTTCTCCGGGAGAGGGATGTCCTGGGCTGCGCCGACAAGCACCGACATCGGCGCAGCCGCCGGACCCCGCGGGTCGAGAGCCACCCGACGTCGGGCTTCGGAGACCAACGGGGGATGTGGTTCGACTCCGGTGACGTGGCCTGTCGGGCCGACCAGGGAAGCGAAGGCCGGCAGATGGAAACCAGTTCCGCAACCCAGGTCGAGCAGATGCTGCCCTTCCGGTGGATGCAACCGACACAATGCCGAGAGGATCAGCCCCTCGGGGTCCACGGATCTGTTCTCGATCTCGTAGATCTGTGGGTGATTCCAGATATTCGGCGAGGGAATCACGGCAGGTGTGGCTCTGTTCCGGCGTATCCGGTCGACGCCGGTGGCCCGACCCGAGCTGGCCCACAGGCTCATGACCGGGATGCCTCCCGGGTCGCCGGATGGGAGTACAGCCGGAGCATCGGACGACCGTCGGCATCGACCGATGAGGCCCCAGCCCAGGACTCCAGATGGGCTTCGCACTGTTCGCGAAGCACCAGATAGGCGGCTTCACCGATCAGCTCGGTCAGCTCGGCCGCTGCGCTGACATAGAGCGGCACGCCGCTTCGATGAGCGAGCGGAGAACCGGTGCAGTACCAGTCCAGATCATGTCCCCCCGGGCCCCAGCCCCGACGGTCGTACTCGCCGATGCTGACCTCTAGATAGCTGGTGTCATCCGGCAAGGTGATCGTGCGATAGGTGCGGCGGATCGGGAGCTGCCAGCACACATCGGGTTTCACGGTGTGCGGCGGTAGCCCTCGGGCCAAGGCGTAGTGGTGGAGGGCGCATCCGGGCCCGCCGGGGTGGCCGGGCCGGTTGAACAGGATGCAGGCACCGTCGACCACCCGGGTCTTCACCTCGGGTTCGTCGTCGTTGTCCTCTGCATCCTCCCACCACGTGTCGCCAGGGGAGTGAGCTTGTAATTGCCAGGTCTCCTCGTCGAGGTCCGCCACGACGGTGCTGACTCGCTCAAGGTCTTCAATATCGGTGAAGTGCGCTCCGAGCGTGCAGCACCCGTATTCAGGCGTCGTCTTGTCGATGCCGAGGCAGCCTTGGCCGAAGATGCAGTTGTAGCGGGAGGTCAGCCAGGTCAGATCGCAGCGGAAACGTTGCTCTGCGTCTTCGGGGTCGGGGAATTCGATCCACAGCCTCGGGGGATCCAACGGAGTCTCCGAGGAGGATTCCGGACCGGAGATGCTGCGGCGGGGCATCTGTTCACTGTAAGCGCTGGTCGTCCGGGGGCTGAAAGATGAACCGGGCCCGACCGTGCTCAGCGGGGGCACTCCTCCGACTCGCAGCAGTCCGGGTGTTCACCGATCTCGTCGAGGTCCGCGCCCTCCCACGCGGGGAAGGGGTCCGCATAGGACAGCCATGCCTGCGGGCCGTCCGCGATCTCGGCGTCGGTGAGCAGGCATTCCGCTAAACGCTTCTGGAGAGCCTCCGGCTTCAGGTCGATGCCGATGAAGACCAGCTCCTCGGCGTGCGTGTCGTCTTCCTCCCGGGCGCCCGCAGGGTCGAACCGGGCCGAGCCGCCTGCCTGGCTCCATAGCCCGGTGACCGTCGGGCGGCTGGCCAAGGTGAAGAAGCCCTTCGAGCGGACGATCCGTCCGTAGGGTCCGTCGTCGAGGTCATCGGCCAGGAGTGACATGAGACGATCGGGGTGGAAAGGGCGTGGTGACCGGAAGACCACAGAGGAGATGCCGTATTCCTCGGTCTCCGGGATGTGGTCGTCGCCGTTGAGTTCGGCGACCCATCCAGGGGCCTGTTGGGCACGTTCGAGGTCGAAACGGTGGGCGCCGACGATAGCGCGGATGTCGATCTGACAGTGCCTGGTGCGGATGACCTCGGCGAGAGGATTGAGTCGACGAAGAGTGGCCTCGAGCCGGTCGACGTCGAAGGGTTCTGCCAGATCGGTCTTGTTCAACAGGATGACATCGGCGAATTCGACCTGGTCGATGAGGAGTGCCGAGACCGTGCGGTCGTCACTTTCGTGCTGGTCCAGGCCTCGGTCGAGGAGGTCATCGGCCCGGGCGAGTTCGGCCAGGAAGCTGGTGGCGTCGACGACGGTGACCATGGTGTCGAGCTGGGCTCGCTGCCACAGGGTGGAGCCGTCGTCGCTTTCCAGTGCGAAGGTGGCGGCGACGGGCAGCGGCTCGGAGACGCCGGAGGATTCGATGAGGAGATGGTCGAAGCGGCCTTCGGCTGCGAGCCTGCCGACCTCGTCGAGGAGGTCGTCGCGCAGGGTGCAGCAGATGCATCCGTTGGTGAGTTCGACGAGTCGTTCTTCGGTGCGGGAAAGGCTCGCGCCATCGGCGACGAGAGCGGCGTCGATGTTCACCTCGCTCATATCGTTCACGATGACGGCGACGCGGAGGCCTTCCCGGTTGGCCAGGACGTGGTTGAGCAGGGTGGTCTTCCCCGAGCCGAGGAATCCGGAGAGGACGGTGACGGGGAGGGGAAGGCGGTGGGTGTGGGGGCTCTGATCGGTGGCGGACGCAATCATAGACATGAGAATCATTATGATCTTGGTGGGCCGTGGTCGACGACCAGCACATCGATATCGCTCACCACCGCACTCGCGCTAGCCTGCTCACATGCGCATGGGTGTCATCGACGTCGGGTCCAACACCGTCCATCTCCTCGCCGTGGACGCCCACTGGGGAGCTCATCCCTTCCCCGCCTCCTCCTACAAACTCACCCTGCGGCTGTCCGAACACACCGAGGACAACGGGGAGATCAGCGTCTACGGCAGGGACACCCTGATCCGGTTCGTACAGGAATGCGCGGCCAAGTCCGAGGACTGGGGTATCGAAACACTGATGGGCTTCGCCACCAGTGCAATCCGTGAAGCCCCCAATGGTGACGAGATCCTCGACGCCGTCAAGGAACAGACCGGCGTCGAACTCCAGGTGCTCCCCGGCGAGGACGAATCCAGACTGACCTTCCTGGCCGCCCGCCGCTGGTTCGGCTGGTCGAGCGGACGACTCATGCTGGTCGACATCGGCGGTGGATCACTCGAGCTGGCCGCAGGGATCGACGAGGACCCTGATGTCGCGCTCTCCCTGCCGCTGGGAGCCGGACGGCTTACGCGCGAGCGCCTCGTCGGCGATCCTCCGAATCCAGAGACCGTCCGCGAGGTCCGCAAGGACATCCGTACCGAAGTTGCCCGTGTGATGCGGGATCTGACGAAGGTCGGACGGCCCGACCGCTATGTCGGCACCTCCAAGACCATCCGCTCCCTGGCCCGGATGTGCGGAGCCGCGCCCAGCGCGGACGGCCCCTACGTGCGTCGGAGCTTGGACCGTGACGATCTGCGGGTGCTGGTTCCCCGGCTCGCCTCGATGAGCTCGGCCCAACGGCGGAGTCTGCCCGGGGTCTCAGAAGAACGATGCCGTCAAGTGCTCGCCGGAGCATTGGTGATCGAAGCCGTGATGGATATCGTCGACATCGAACGCCTCGACGTCTGCCCATGGGCGCTGCGTGAAGGAGTCATTCTCCAAGCGCTTGATCTCATCCCCGCGCCCTGACCTCTGGTCCGCACAGATCGCCCGCTCCGCGAAGGGAGCCTCGGTGGTACTTCCCGCATCGATACCCTGACAGCATGAACAGTGCCCCGGACGGACCTGCCATCCGGGTGACGATGTCCACCTCCTCGGTCTACCCCCTGGGTGCAGAAGCTGCCTTCGAAGCGGCAGCACGCCTGGGGTACGACGGGATCGAGGTCATGGTGCTCGGCGATCCGCTCACCCAGAACCACGCCATGCTGCAGAGATGGTCGGAGGCCTACGGAATACCCGTCCTCTCCGTCCACGCGCCCTGCCTGCTGGTCACCCAACGGGTCTGGGGGACCACCGACCCGTGGACGAAGCTCGATCGATCGATCGAGCTGGCGCAGCAGGTCGGTGCCGAAGCCGTGGTCGTGCACCCCCCTTTCCGCTGGCAACGCGATTACGCAGCGGGATTCGCCGACGGCATCGCCGAACGCGAGCATGACACCGGCATGGTCCTCGCGGTGGAGAACATGTTCCCCTGGCGGGCACGCAACACCGATGTCCAGGCCTATCTTCCCGATTGGGACCCGGTCCCTCAGCCCTACGACCATGTCACCCTCGACCTGTCGCACACCGCAACCGCGGGCAGCGACGCGCTGGCCATGCAGGAGGCTCTCGGCACGCGGCTGAGCCACGTGCACCTGGCTGACGGCTCTGGATCCTTCAAGGACGAACATCTGGTCCCCGGGAGAGGCAGCCAACCCTGCGGTGAATTTCTCGCGCGGTTAACGGAATCCGATTTCACAGGTGTGGTCTGCCTGGAGGTCAGCACCCGGAAGCTCGCCCCGGCCGACCGAGAAGCAGACCTGATGGAATCCCTGGCCTACGCACGCCTGCATCTGGGGCAGCCGCCGAGCCAGCACATCGTTCACCCTCATCCGCACCATCAGCGCTTGACCACCATGAGTGCCGGAGCGGCCCGTCGCCGAGAGCGGCGCATGGACCGGCTCTCCCGGCGGGCAGCACGGCGGCACCTACGCGGCTGAACCCAAACCAGCAACCTATAGTCGTCCTCGACACTTATTGCCGCGGCTGACGATTCGTTGACATATTCCGCCTCGGGCACACCCCGGTCGACGGGGGCCGGGCAGATGCGGACCCGAGGGCCGACCGTCTACTCAATGAGAGAACCGTCGCGAAGGGGGACCAGAGAGAAATGCCTGCTGCCAAGGCAGTCCTGTCCGCATCACTGCGCCGGGTGGCCAGGGAAGGGCGGCTGCGTCGTTTCGTGGAAGCACCCACCGTGGGACACGAGATCGTCAACAGATACGTGGCCGGTGAGTCCCTCGGATCGGCCGTCGACGCCGCAGCGGAACTGACCTTCAAACGCCGATATGTCTGCCTGACCTCCCTGCACTCGGAGATCGACAGCGAAGAGCGAGCAAAATACAACGCCAAGCGGTATCGCAAACTTCTGCGCAGGCTCGGGGCTGCAGGGCTGACCTCCGGCGGCCGCTGCGAAGTGAGCTTCCAACTTGCAGCCCTGGGGCTCGAACTGGGCACGAACGGGGCCGGTCTGGCCTTGGAACATGCCCGGAGGATCTGCCGTGAAGCAGCCAACGTGGGAGCATCGGTCACCGTCGAGACCCACCATCCAGAGACCGTCGACCTCACCTTGGAAACAGTCGCCGACCTGAGGGAGGACTTCCCCGGCGTCGGAGTCAGTCTGCAAGCCGCCCTGCGCCGTACCGAGTCGGACGTGCGTGAGCAGTCCGGGCAACGGGTACGGCTCTGGAAGGGCCCGGCCGGATCGGGCAACGACCGTTTCCGCCATGCAGCCGAGGTCGATCGGGCATTCGTCCGCAACCTCAAGGTGCTGATGGCCCAACCAGGAACCCCGGTGGTCGCCACCCAGGACGTCCGACTGATCGATATCGCCGATGCGCTCGCCCGCTATCTGGACCGTCCCCGTGACCAGTACGAATACCAGATCCGTTACGGAGTGCGCCCGGAGACCCAGGCCATCATCGGTGATCGAGGCGACCGGTGCCGGGTGTATGTGCCCTTCGGCGAGGACTGGTATTCCTACCTGATCTCGAGGGTGGCCGATGACCCCACGAATGTCGGTGACCTGTTGAAAGCGACTTTCGCCCGGTAGGCCGGGCCTGAACCCGGGTGGACCGCCTACCCGGTGTGTCCCGGAGGGGACAACGACAGCGAAAGGATCCGTCCATGGCTCGACTCGCGGTTCTCGGAGCAGGTGTGATGGGCACAGCCATCCTGTCCGCATTCCTTGACGCAGGTGCTTACCGACCGGAGGAAGTATCCGCCTCCACTCTCGATGACGACTGCCGGCGACGGTTGGCCGACGAGCTCGACGTGGAGGTGACCGACAACGCCCGGGCGGTCTCCGGCGCTGAGGTGATCCTGATCGCCGTGAAACCGGATGTCGTGCCCTCAGTGCTCTCGGAGATTCGTGATCAGGTTCCTGAGGAAGCCTTGGTGATCAGCGTCGCGGCAGGGGTGACCTTGGACACGTTGGAGAGCGAGCTGCCTGAAGGGACAGCCGTGGTTCGGGTGATGCCGAATACTCCGGTCGTGGTGCGTGAGGGCATGTTGGCGCTCTCACCGGGTAAAGAATGCCGGCCTGAACAGGTCGACCGCGCAAAAGAACTGCTCGCCTCGTGCGGTTCGACCCTCGTCGTGGCGGAGAAATATCAGGACATGGTGACCGGGGTGTCCGGATCAGGTCCGGCCTATGTTTTCTCGCTGGTGGAAGCGATGGTCGAGGGTGGCGTGGTGCAAGGGCTGTCACGTCCGGTGGCGACCGAGCTGGCGGTGCAGACCTTGTACGGGGCGGCCAGCCTCCTGCGTCAGCAGGGCGGTCATCCAGGGTTGTTGCGTGAACAGGTGACCAGCCCCGGCGGTACGACGGCAGCAGGTCTGCGGGTCCTGGACGCAGGTGGCTTCCGCGCCACCGTCGTCGATGCGGTGGAGGCGGCCACCCGCCGTGCCGGCGAGCTCGGAGCCTGAGGGCTTGCCCTTTCACTGCGGGGCGGTCACCATCCAGATGGGGCCGTTGTCGACGGACCCCAAGGTTCCGCAAACGGTGGGAATGACGTTGCTAGCGTGTTTAATCGCGTGTCGGGTGCCGGTTTTTGCCGGTCAGGAGCCCGAGCCCGGATATGGAAGGGTTGATGGATGATCGAGGCCACCGTGCGTCGTCTCTCCGAGGAGGAGTGGACGACCTATCGTGATCTGCGGTTGACGGCTTTGGAAGAGTCACCGGAAGCCTTCGTGAAGTCCTACGCGGAGGAGAAGGAGTACGACGAGGAGCTGTGGCGGGCGCGGATGCGTCGAGCAGAACGCCTTGTCGCTTCTACCGACGGGAAGGATGTCGGGATCCTCTCCTTGCGGAAGGCCGACGAGGAGTTCGAGGAATCAGCCGAGATCTTCGGCATGTGGGTGACTGTCGAGTTGCGTGGACAAGGCGTGGCCACAGTGCTGTTGCAGGACGCAGTCCGTGAAGCCAAAGCGGCGGGTTACGACCACCTCGTCTACTGGGTAGGAACGGAGAATGCGCGAGGAGTCGGCTTTGCCACCGGCCGGGGGTTCCGCCCGAGTGAGCAACGGCGTCCGATGAACCGGGAGTCCACCGACGAGAGCGAGGAGGAGATCGCTCTCGTGCTCAGCCTGAGCTGACGGTGGCTCCTGCTCTCGTGGGCGGGCAGGCCGTTGATCGTGGCCGGTTCGCTCCGGGCACGGCCCGGATGCTTCCAGGAGGGCACTTTCGCCAGTAGCGTGCGGATATGGCGCGCACCGGGATCGTGTGGGACGAGAGCCTGACCGGCTATGACTTCGGCGCAGGTCACCCCATGAACCCGTTACGGCTGGACCTGACCGCGCAGCTGTGTCGAGAGTTCGGTCTGCTGGACCACGAAGGTATCGCCCTGGTCGATCCGGATATCCCCCAGGACGAGCTGCTCCGGTCGGTCCATACCCCGCAGTACATCGACGCGGTGAAACAGGCCTCGGCCCATCCGAGCGGGGCACAGGGCGCCTTCGGGCTGGGCACCGACGATGATCCTGCCTTCGCCGGGATCCACGAGGTCAGTGCCAGGATCGCGGCCGGAACGGTGGAGATGGCCCGGGGCGTCTGGGAGGGGGACTACCGGCATGGCGTGAACTTCGCCGGAGGTCTGCACCATGCGATGCCTGATTCCGCATCGGGCTTCTGCATCTACAACGATGCAGGGGTCGCCATCCAATGGCTGCTCGACCAGGGTGCCGAGCGGGTCGCCTATGTGGATGTGGACGCTCATCACGGTGACGGCGTAGAGCGGATGTTCTGGGAAGATCCTCGGGTGCTGACCGTCTCAGTGCACGAGACCGGCGCGGTGCTCTTCCCCGGGACAGGTTTTGCCGCCGACACCGGCGGCCCGGGTGCTCCCGCGGGAGCGGTCAATCTCGCCTTGCCACCGGGGGTGGGAGACACGGCATGGCTGCGGGCTTTTCATGCCGTGGTTCCGCCGGTGCTGCGGGCCTTCCGCCCACAGATTCTGATCAGTCAGCACGGCGCGGATTCGCATGTGCGCGACCCGCTGGCCCACCTGGCCCTGTCGGTGGACGCTCAACGGATCGCGATCGAGGTCTTGCGTGATCTGGCCGTCGAATTGTGCGGTGGGCGTTGGGTAGCACTGGGCGGTGGGGGATACGAGATCGTCGAGGTGGTGCCTCGGACCTGGACCTATCTGGTGGCGGCGGCTCAGTACCGGCATCTTCCGGTGGGTGAGCCCGTTCCTCAACGATGGATGGACTATGCGCAGGAACGGGCGGGGCAGGAATCTCCACGGTTCATGGGGGACGGGGCCTCGGAGGACGGCCGTATCTGGTGGCCGTCCTGGGACACGGGCTTCGACCCGGAGAACAGCGTCGACCGGGCGGTGATGGCGACGAGGGAAGCGGTCTTTCCCGGGCTGGGGCTGGACATCTGGTTCGACTGAGCCAGGCGGGCCGACAAAGCCGGTCGACGCGAAATCTGTTCGGGGTGTTCTTGCTCGGAGAGACGTCCTGGAAGATGTCCAGGGTGAGGAGTTCCTCGTGCAACAGCCCGGGCCCGGTTATGGTGTGCCTGGTGCGGTGGTGACAAGAAGCGATGGATGCTGACGTCGGAGCCGCACGACTGTTCGTTCCGCGGGACGCTTCGACCTGCGTTCTCGGGCGAAGAGATTCTGCGTGATTCCTTCATGAAGGTCCGTCGGCGATTTCCGCACGATGCGGCGGGGGGAGTACGCTTTTTGGGATCGTTCTGAAAGGACCACTCATGGGCTCTGTGATCAAGAAGCGCCGCAAGCGGATGGCGAAGAAGAAGCACCGCAAGCTGCTGCGCAAGACGCGTCACCAGCGTCGCAACAAGAAGTGACCACGGCGCCCGTGCGGCGCACAGGTCGATGATGGCCCGCATCCGGTGTGGATGCGGGCTTCGTCGTCATCTCCTCCCGTAGGGAATCACCCCTCCTCATCTGCCTTGGGTCCCTTTGCGCCGCTTAGGATCAGGCGATGAGCTGAGGAGGCGTGCGATGGCACAGGCCGTACTGGTCACCGGTGTCAGCAGACATCTGGGAGCGAGGGTGGCCCGAGGTCTGGCGCTGCGCCATGACATCTCCAAGGTGATCGGGCTCGACATGATCCCGCCCCGGGAGGAGCTGGGCCGGGCAGAGTTCGTGCGGGCCGATGTCCGCAATCCCATCGTGGCTCGTCTGTTGGAACAGGCCCAGATCGATACGGTCGTTCATCTGTCGCTGTCCACCAATACGACCCGTGGCGGAGCGCGGGCCTCCCAGAAAGAGGCCAACGTACTCGGTGCCATGCAATTGTTCGGGGCCTGTCAACAGGCTGCAGGTCTGAGTCGGATCGTCCTGAAGTCGACCTGTGCCGTCTACGGAGCATCCCCCCGGGACCCGGCGCTGTTCACCGAGGACCAGACTTCCTCGCGGGTGCGTTCAACCGGTGGAGTGCGGGATGCCCTGGAAGTGGAGGGTTATCTGCGTGCTGCGCGCCGCCGACGCCCGGAGCTGGAAGGGACGGTTCTGCGACTGGCCCATGTCGTCGGCCCGCACATGTCCTCGCCCCTGCTCGACTACTTGGCGCTTCCTGTGGTCCCGATTCCGTGGGGGTACAACGCCCGGCTGCAATTCCTCCATGAGGACGATGCCGTGGCTGCCATCATCGCGGCCGTGGTCGGCCCGCCTGCCGGTGTGGTCAATGTCGCCGGGGAAGGCATCATCACCTTGCTGCAGGCGGTAGCGCTGTCCGGGCGGGCTTTCGTCCCGGTGCCCACCAGGCCGGGGCTGCCGTTGAACCGGCTCGGGCACAGCGACTGGTGTGTTCCCTTCGATGCAACGGATGTCAACTACCTGAGGTATGGCCGGGTGATGGACATCACCCGTGCACGAGAGCAGCTGGGATTCACCCCTCGATACTCCACCCGCGAAGCCTTTTTGGAAGCGGCGGATTCCTTTTCTCCTTCGGTACCGCCAGTGCGGGCGATACGGGACTGGTCCGAGGTGTTGAGTGGAGCAGTGGTCGCTGCCACACGAGGTCGACCTGGTCGTGGTGAATCGGCGGAGACGGACAGCACGATGGCCGGCCAGGAGGAACTCCGGGGATGACAGCGAGATCGGACTCCCAGGGGACCGGCGGTCCATGGGGGGCGGACGAAGTGGCGGCGGCGGTCCAGGCTTTGGTGGTCGGGCTGAGGTGGGCGGCACGGCAGGCCGGTTTCCCCGAGAACGAGGTGGAGGACCGGGTGGCCGACACCCTGGCTTTTCTGCGCCGTCGGATCACCGGGGAGTTCACCGTCGACGAGTTCGGCTTCGACCAGGATTTCACCGAGCACGTATTCCTGCCGATGCTGCGCCCTCTCTACCGATCCTGGTTCCGGGTCGAGGTGCGAGGAGTCCACCATCTTCCCGATGAAGGTGGTGCCCTGGTGGTGGCCAACCATTCGGGGACGATCGCACTGGACTCGTTGATGACCCAACTGGCAGTGCACGACGAGCATCCGGCACGCCGGTATCTACGGATGCTGGGGGCCGACATGCTTTTCGCTGCGCCGGTGGCGGGCGAGTTCGCTCGTCGGTTCGGGAGCACCTTGGCCAACCCGACTGATGCCGAGCGACTTCTTGTGGCAGGCGAACTGGTCGGTGTGTGGCCGGAAGGTTTCAAAGGGATCGGGAAGCCCTATCAAGACAGGTACCGGCTGCAGCGCTTCGGTCGAGGTGGGTTCGTGGCTTCGGCATTACGTGCCGGCGCGCCGATCATCCCGTGCAGCATCGTGGGAGCAGAGGAGATCTACCCCATCCTGGGTTACCTGCCGGCGCTGTCCCGAGCGCTGGGAACCCCGTATTTTCCGGTGACGCCCCTGTTCCCCCACTTCGGTCCGCTCGGGCTCGTCCCCTTGCCGAGCAAATGGATCATCGAGTTCGGCCAGCCGCTGCCGACCGACCATTACGGCTCGGACGCAGCTGACGATCCGATCCTCGTCTTCGACCTGACCGACCAAGTGCGTGAGACGGTGCAGCGTACGTTGTACAGCCTCTTGGCCCGGCGTGGTTCGGCCTTCTTCTGAGAGAGAAGTGGTGTTCGATGTCCTTCCCTGATCGAGGCCGGCCTCCACGGCTGGTCGTGGTGACGATCCCAGACTGTCATTTGTGTGATCTGGCCCGTGAGGCCGTGGAGAAAATGGCGTTCCGGGCAGGGATTCCCTGGTCGGAAAAGGACCTGACCGAAACGGGCGCTCCTGATCCGGCGTGGTGGGACGAGGTTCCTCTGGTGCTGGTGGACGACGCCGTGGTCTGTCGTCTGCGGGTCGACGAGGACCTCCTCGGGGCGGCCCTGGAACGTTGAAAGAGGTGGGCCTGCAGCCACTTGAAGGAATTTAGCGGATTCGGTTCGGCGGTTCTTGTCGGTAATTACCGCCGTTCCCGTTACCGGGGCCGAAGCGAGATGCTGGTTCGTGTCGGTATCTGAAATGTCATAAAGAGGAGAGTGGCCTCGTTTGGTTCAGTCACCTTGAAACGCCTATCGTGAACTGTCCCTACCCTGTGCGACAAGGAGCCGGTGCACTCGTGTCCGATGAGATCGCCGCGCGCCGGGGGATGTCAGAGGCGACGATCGCCCGCCTGCCGGACTACCTCCATGTCCTGGGAGACCTCATCGACCGGGGAACCGCTTCGGTCTCCTCCCGGGACCTGGCCGCTGCTGCTGGGGTCAACTCGGCCCAGGTGCGTAAAGATCTCTCCCTGCTCGGCTCTTACGGGGTGCGAGGCGTCGGCTATGACACGGCCGGGCTTGCCGGACACATCGCCCACGCGCTCGGCCTGACCCATCCCTGGGGGGTCGTCATCGTCGGCGCAGGTCGGCTCGGACAGGCCCTGGTCCGATACCCCGGTCTGGACGGACGAGGGTTCGCGATCAGGGCACTCTTCGACTCCGACCCTGACCTCGTCGGCACCCGGATAAGGGAGATCGAGGTCCACGCCGTGGACGAGATCCCTGAAGTCGTCTCCCGCCACGCTCCGGTGCTCGCCGTGATCGCCACTCCCGCGGAGGCCGCGGCCGGAGTCTGCGCACGGCTCGTCGAAGCCGGAGTCACCGGTATCCTGAATTTTGCACCTGTAGTCCTTCCTGAACCGCAGGGCGTTCATCTTCGCCAGGTCGACCTGGCCAACGAACTTCAGATCCTGGCCTTCCACGCTCACAGCGAGGAGGTGACGGCATGAGCCTGCTCGCGATCGGTCTGTCGCATCGCAGCGCACCGATGTCCGTGCTGGAAGAAGCCGCCCTCGACGCGAGCGAACAAGAAAGTTTCGCCACCGCGCTGGCGGCCTGCGAGAACATCCGTGAGGTCATTGTCCTGGGCACCTGCAACAGACTCGAGGTCTACGCCGAGGCCACGACCTTCCACGGCGCATTGTCCGAGATCGGACAGTGTCTCGTCGACGCCACCGGTATCGGACGTGAGCGCCTCACCGATTTCCTCTACGTCCACTATGAAGAACGAGCCATCGCGCATCTGTTCTCAGTGGCCTCCGGCCTTGACTCCATGGCCGTCGGCGAGGCCCAGATCCTCGGGCAATTGCGCACCAGCCTGCGGCGTTCACAGAGTGTCGGACATGCCGGTCCAGTCCTCAACGCCCTGGTCCAGCAAGCGCTCCGGGTCGCCAAGCGAGTGCATGCCGACACCGGGTTGGACAAAGCCGGGCCCTCTCTCGTCGAAGCCGGGGTGGGAGCGGCCACCGCTCACGTCGGAAAGCTCGCCGAGGCCTGTGTGCTGGTTCTCGGGGCAGGCGCGATGAGCAGCCTCGCTGCTACCACTGTTTCCCGGATGGGCTGTCGTGACCTGGTCGTGGTGAACCGGACCCATGAACGGGCCCGACGATTGGCCGTCGCTACCTCCGGCCGGGCCGAGACGGTCGACAGCCTCAACCGGGTGCTCGTCGAAGCCGACATCGTGATCTCCTGCACTGGCGCGGTCGGCTACGTCCTCGACACCCAACAGGCACTGACCGCATCCGTGGCGCGTTCTCATCGGCCCCAGGCCTATGTCGACCTGGCTCTGCCTCGAGACGTCCACCCGGATGTGGCCGAGACCCCCGGCGTCGTCGTGCACGCCTTGGCCGATCTCGGCGAACTCCTGACCACTGCTCCCGACTCGCAGGACGCCGTCGCCGAAGCCCAGGACGTGGTCACCGCGGAGGTGGCTGCTTTCCTCGCGCATCGTCGCACCCTGGAGGTCGCGCCGACCGTCGCGGCATTACGGGCCAGGGCACAGGAAGTCCTGCAGGGAGAATTCAGCAGGCTCAACGCTCGACTGCCTGGCCTCGACCGGTCGGAACAAGACGAAGTGCGTCTCGCGATGCACCGCGTCGTGGAGAAGCTGCTGCACACGCCGACCGTGCGGGTCAAGGAGCTCACCGGAACAGCCGACCCGAGTGACTACGCGCAGGCTCTACGCGAACTCTTCGACCTCGATCCCTATGAGGTCGCGGCCGTGTCCACACCCCCGGAGAAGGGAGGCCTGGCGTGAGGACACCTCTGCGGCTGGCCACACGTCGCAGCGCACTGGCCACTACGCAGGCGCAATGGGTTGCGGATCTGCTTCGCGCCCGCGGTGAGGAGGTCGAACTCGAACTTGTCGTCACCGAAGGCGATGTCAACGAAGCGCCACTCACCCAGATCGGTGGAACGGGCGTTTTCGCCTCGGCCATCAGACGTGCGCTCCAGGAGGGGCGAGCAGATCTGGCCGTGCACTCCCTGAAAGATCTGCCGTCCGCGCCCGAGGCGGGGTTGACCATCGCCGCGGTCCCGGAACGGGAAGACCCGCGGGATGTGCTGATCGCTCGGGACGGCTTGTCGCTGAAGGAACTTCCGGCCGGTTCGATCGTCGGTACCGGGTCGCCACGTCGGGCGTCCCAGCTGCTCGTTCTTCGTCCGGATCTGCAGGTCAAAGCTATTCGAGGAAATGTCGATACCAGGATCGCCCAGGTCGCTTCGGGCTCCTGTGACGCGGTGATCCTTGCTCGAGCAGGCCTGTCCAGGCTGAACCGACTCGAGGTGATCACCGACGTGATCGAGATCCCCGATATGATCCCCGCTCCCGGCCAGGGAGCACTCGCCATCGAATGTCGTTCGGACCGAGGCGATATCATTCAAGCAGTCGAAGCCCTCGAC
This sequence comes from Austwickia chelonae, assembly GCF_003391095.1. Taxonomy (NCBI): domain Bacteria; kingdom Bacillati; phylum Actinomycetota; class Actinomycetes; order Micrococcales; family Dermatophilaceae; genus Austwickia; species Austwickia chelonae. The sequence continues at coordinate 621,929 of NZ_CP031447.1, forward strand.
GATCCGGACAGTCGCGCCTGTATTCAGGCCGAACGTAGTCTCCTGGCAACTTTTGAAGCTGGCTGCACGGCTCCCATCGGTGCCCACGCGCAGATCGTGCCTACTTCATCGGGAACCAGTCTCAGCATGACAGCGTTCGTGGGGACAGTGGACGGCCGTGAAAGTCTACGGCGCAGTCTTGACGGATCGCCTCTCTACCCAGTGGAAATCGGTGCCGATTTGGCCTGTCGATTACTCGACGAAGGCGCCGACCGTTTCACGACCGCACCGCAGGAGCATCATCCTTGAGCCGCCAATGCACGCCACCGGCCGATGACGCGCTGGCCCGCGTCGCCTTCGTCGGGACAGGACCAGGAGCACCCGGCCTCCTGACTGTCCGCGGAGCAGACCTAGTCGCCCAGGCCGACGTCATCATTCTCGACAAAGGCACACCACGTTCGATCGTCGACCGGCACGCCCGCTCGGGCGTCCGCATCGTCGAAGCCCCGGAAGTACTGGGGGAGAACGCTGCCGAACTTCTAGGAAGCCTCGTCCGTGAGGTCGCCCGTAAGCCGACCGACGAGGACGGATCAGCCGTCGTCGTCCGGCTGATGGATGGAGCGTCGGGTCTCGCGGATACGCTTCGCGCTGAACTCGCCACCTGTCTGGGCGCGGGGCTGGCCGTCGAAGTCGTTCCCGGCGTCAGCTATGCCACCGCTGTTCCCACCTACGCCGGTATCCCCTGGGCCAGCGCAGGAACGCCGGCATCGCTGGTCATCTCCCGGGTCTCCGACACCACCACCTGGTCGGTCGCCGGATCCGACGATCTGGCCGTGACCATCATGGGCGAGCCGGAGGACATCGCCACTGGTCTGGAACGCACCCTCGCCGAGGGCCGCGATCCCCATACCGATGTCGCCCTCGTCGCCAACGGCAGTACCACCGAACAGCGCACCACCGTCGTCGCTCTCGGAGAAGCGGTCAAACTGCTACGGACCGGCCGGGTACCGGGCGCCCACGTCGCTGTCGTCGGCGGAGGCGTCGCCGACCGGGAGGCCTTCAGCTGGTTCGAATCGCTACCGCTCTTCGGCTGGCGGGTCCTGGTGCCAAGGACCAAAGCGCAGGCCAGCTCGATGATGGCTGAGCTCCAGTGCTACGGCGCTGTCGGTGAGATCGTCCCGACCATCAGTGTGGAACCGCCTCGGACACCGGCTCAGATGGACAAGTCCATCGAGGGCATGGTCACCGGGCGATACGAATGGGTCGGTTTCACCTCGGTCAACGCTGTGCGAGCAGTGAAAGAGAAATTCGCCGAACGGGGCTTGGACAGCAGGGCCTTCGCGGGCCTGAAGATCGCCGCAGTGGGCGGGGCGACGGCCGACGCTCTTCGAGCGATGGGGCTGGAACCCGACTTGATCCCCAGCGGTGAACAGTCTGCCCGTGGGCTGCTCGAGGACTGGCCGGCCTATGACGCCGACCTCGACCCGATCAACGGTGTTTTCCTGCCCCGAGCCGATATCGCGACCGATGTGCTCGTAGCCGGTCTTCAAGAACTCGGCTGGGCCGTCGACGATGTCACTGCCTACCGCACTGTACGGGCGGCTCCACCGCCGGCACCTGTCCGGGAAGCCATCAAGAAGGGCGACTTCGACGCGGTGCTCTTCACCAGTTCCTCGACGGTTCGCAATCTCGTCGGGATCGCCGGTAAACCGCATGCCAGCACTGTCGTTGCCTGTATCGGCCCAGCCACTGCTGCCACTGCGCAGGAACATGGTCTGACGGTGTCGGTCATCGCGCCGGAGCCCAGCGCAGCTTCGCTGGTGGGTGCGTTGGCGGGCTACGGCAGCCAACGGGCCAAAGCGGCTCAGGACGCCGGAGAGCGCCTTGTCCGGCCCAGTGAGAAGAACATCCGGCGGCGACGCCGGTCCTGACCCTCGGTCTGCGTCGCGCGCTGCGCAGCCCCTTCCGAACGGAGAACCGATGTCTGAGGCAGTTCCGCAGGTGGTGCGTCCCCGCAGGCTTCGTCAGAGTCCGGCAGTGCGTCGACTCGTGGCCCAGACCAGGTTGCACCCGGCCGAGCTGATCCTGCCTCTCTTCGTTCGGGAAGGGGCGAACGAGTCCCTCCCGATCGCCTCGATGCCCGGTGTCAGCCAGCACTCGATGGATTCGCTCCTGGTCCAGGTGCAGGAAGCTGTCGAGCTCGGGCTCGGCGGAGTGATGCTCTTCGGAGTGCCTGAGCGGCGGGACGCCCGCGGAACAGGTGCCGATGACCCTGACGGCGTGCTCAATGTCGCGCTGAACCGAGCCCGGGACCTCGTGGGTGACGACATCCTCGTCATGGCCGACCTGTGTCTTGACGAATTCACTGATCATGGGCACTGCGGGGTCCTCAAGGACGACCCTCGACGCGGGCCTGTCGTCGACAATGACGCCACTTTGGAGCGTTATGCCGCGATGGGGCTCGCCCAGGCCCGCGCTGGAGCGCACGTCCTGGGCCTCTCCGGCATGATGGACGGTCAGGTCGGTCACGTCCGGACAGCGCTGGACGAAGCCGGGTACACCGATACGATTCTGCTGGCCTATGCCGCGAAGTACGCCTCAGGCTATTACGGGCCTTTCCGTGACGCCGTCGAATCGACACTGACCGGAGATCGCACCACTTATCAGCAGGACCCGGCGAATCTCACCGAGTCCCTCCGCGAGGTCCGACTCGACATCGCTCAGGGCGCAGATCTGGTCATGGTCAAGCCGGCGCTGCCCTATCTCGACGTGGTGCGCGCGGTGGCTGCCGAGTCGTCCGTGCCGGTCAGTGCTTACCAGGTCTCTGGGGAGTACGCCCAGATCGAGGCAGCTGCCGCCCACGGGTGGATCGATCGGGAACGGGTTGTGCTGGAGACCCTGACCTGTATCCGGCGTGCCGGAGCACAACAGATTCTCACCTACTACGCGGCCGAAGTCGCTCGACTCCTCGGTTGAGCTCGGCTCGACCTCCTGGGTAACGGCAGGGACGGACCTGCCCGCTGTCGAGGACCCTCCTGCCGTTATCGTTCTGCGGTGAGGATCCCGGTCGGAGAGGACGACCGGGACTTCATGTGGTGGGGTTCAGGTGCTCCATCGCCTTGAACGCGGTGTTCACGGCTGTCGGGGAGTCCGCTGGGCCGGTGCACTGCCCAGCTCATTGAGGACGAGGATGCGACAGCAGCGACAGCTTGCCGAAACCGGGTCGGCGGTGCTCGGCGGTGGCCAGATCACCGAGCAGGAACAACCCCGATGGTTGACCGACGAGGAACAGACTGCTTGGCGCGCCTATCTGCGAGGCAGCTGGCTGCTGATGGATGCGCTCGACCGGGCCTTGCAGGTCCACGGCATGTCCATCTCCGAGTACGAAGTGCTGGCCATTCTTTCCGATGCGCCTGAAGGCCGGCTACGGATGTCTGTCCTGGCCGACACCGTGGTCCAATCACGTAGTCGCCTCACCCACACGGCGACCCGGATGGAAAATCGTGGATGGGTGAACCGGTGCTCCGTCCATTACGACCGGCGCGGTGTCGATCTGTGCCTGACTGAGGAAGGACGTCGGCTGCTCACCGTGCTGGCGCCCATCCATGTGGAGAGCGTGCGCCGTTACCTACTCGACCCCCTGGGCCATGACGATTTCCTCGCATTGGGCGAATATCTGAGCCGTGTCCGGGAGGCTCTCCCGGGGGAGGCGTCCTGACCGGACGCGAGGAGACAGCTCTGCGTCACTGGCGTGAAACGCCCTGGGAGAAGCGGTGATGTCGGCATCAATGGACCACCAGGACGTCGAGCAATGCGGGCGTTCTACCCTTTGATGGTGTCGACAGACCTTCCCGCGCGTAGATTTCTGAAACTCTCCTATCTCACCGAATTCCTGAAGTTCGGTCTGGTCGGCGCATCCGGAGTGGCGGTGAACGCGGGCGTCTTCCTGTTGATCGTGAAGTTGACGTCATATCCCGACAGCCAAGTCCTCTTCGGCCTGTGGCCGACGTCGAAGAATTTCCGGGTCTATCATCTGGCGGCCACGATCTCCTTCATCCTGGCCAATGTCTGGAACTTCGAGCTCAACCGTGCCTGGACCTTTCGGCCCGGCGGTATGTCCAGCCGGAAACGTTTCGGCCGGTACTTCGTCATCGGCGTGGCCGCTTTTGTGTGTGGTCTGTGGATCATGAGCATGTTGTTGACCCCGGGGTCGCCGGTGGTCCTGCCACTGGAGATCCTCGACGGTTCGACCACCCTGCGTAAGGCGTCCTTCTGGGCGAACCTGATCCAGATCTTCGCGACCATGCCGATCTCCTTCATCCTGCAGAAGGTGTGGACCTTCGCCTCCCACGAGGAGGAGTCCCCCGAAGAGGTCGTCCCCGAACCGGCAAAGGTCGCCTGACCTTTTCTGCGGGGCTCGCGTCGGACTCGGCGCCGACCGGTGTCGGCCATGGGAGAGGATGAGGCCATGGTGGACCCCAGCGCTGTGCACATACCTTTCCCTTATGACGCGCCTGCCTCCGCGGCACTGATGGATCGCGCTTCGACGGTCATCCCCGGCGGGGTGAACAGCCCGGTACGGGCTTATCGAGCTGTCGGCGGCACGCCACGTTTCATCGCGAGCGCGCGGGGACCATGGCTCACCGATGCCGACGGGCGACGCTATGTCGACCTGGTCTGCAGCTGGGGACCGATGATCCTCGGACATGGCGACGAACGGGTTCTCGATGCCGTGCAGAGGGCTGCAGTCTCCGGCTTCTCCTTCGGTACCCCTAGCGAGAACGAGGTGGCGCTCGCGGAGGCGATCGTCTCCCGGGTCGAGCCGGTGGAACAGGTCCGGCTGGTCAGCTCAGGTACTGAGGCGACGATGTCCGCTGTCCGGCTGGCGAGGGGGGCTACCGGCCGGAGCACGGTGGTGAAATTCGCCGGCTGCTATCACGGGCATGTCGATGCTCTCCTGGCTCATGCCGGCAGCGGCGTGGCGACTTTCGCGCTTCCTGACTCCGCAGGCGTCCCGGCGAGCGCTGCTGCTGAGACCATTGTCCTGCCTTTCAATGACATCCCTGCTCTGGAAACGGCCTTCGCCGAACATGGCGAACGGATTGCCGCAGTGATCACGGAGGCCGCCGCAGGCAACATGGGCGTCGTCCCGCCTGCTCCGGGGTGGACCCAGGCGTTGCGCCGGGTCACCCGGCAGTACGGTTCTCTGCTGATCAGTGACGAGGTGATGACCGGATTCCGCTGTTCCGCTGCGGGTTGGTACGGGTTGGAAGGACCCTACGACCTGCATGACGGGAAGGATCGGGGGGCGCCCGACCTGTTCACCTTCGGCAAGGTCATGGGCGGTGGCTTCCCGGCCGCAGCTTTCGGTGGCCGTGCCGACCTGATGGCCTTGCTCGCACCCCAGGGGCCGGTCTACCAGGCGGGGACGCTGTCGGGGAATCCGGTGGCGACCGCAGCGGGTCTGGCGACTTTGCAGGCTTGTGACGAGTCGGTCTACACCCGCCTGGCCGAGGTCTCACGCGTGATCGCCGATGGCGCGGTGGCGGCCTTGGCCGCTGCAGGAGTGCCCCATGTGGTGCAGTGGGCCGGCAGCATGTTCAGTATTTTCTTCCGGGAAGAACCGGTCGTGAACTACGACGACGCCCGCACCCAGGACACCGCAGCTTTCCGGGCGTTCTTCCACTCGATGCTCTCCAACGGGGTTCATCTGCCGCCCAGTGCCTTCGAAGCGTGGTTCTGTTCGGCTGCCCATGACGACGCCGCGATCGACCAGGTGTTGACGGCTCTGCCGGCGGCAGCACGAGCCGCCGCGGCCAAGGAGGACCCGGCTGCTTCGAGGCATGGGAGCATGGGCGCATGACTTCTTCTCGTACCGTCGTCCACGTCGTGCGGCACGGGGAGGTTCACAACCCCGATCGGGTCCTGTACGGGCGTCTCCCGGATTACCACTTGTCCGACCGTGGCCTGGAGATGGCTCAACTCACTGCACAGAGCCTGGCCGATCGGGATGTGACCGTCCTGGTGTCCTCTCCGCTGGAACGTGCCCAGGAGACCGCCGGTCCGCTCATGGATGCCTTCGAGATCCCGGTCCGCCTGGACGAACGACTCCTGGAGGCAGAGAACTTCTTCGAAGGGAAGGCCTTCACCACCTCCCGGCTACGGGAACCTGCGGTCTGGCCTCGCCTGATCAATCCCTTCCGGCCCAGCTGGGGTGAGGCGTACTCGCGTATCGCTTCCCGGATGAAAGCCGCACTGGAGGCCAGCCGCGATGCCGCTCGTGGGCATGAAGCAGTTCTGGTCAGCCACCAGTTGCCCATCGAGACCTTGCGTCGGCACCTCTCGGGGGAGCGCCTGTGGCATGACCCTCGTCGGCGGCGGTGCAATCTGTCCTCGGTGACCTCGTTCACCTTCGACGGTGACGACCTGACGTCTGTCTCCTATACCGAGCCTGCCCGGGCTCTCTACGCCGACGCCTCAGCGGTGCCAGGGGCATGAACCCGGACGGAGCTTCCCGTCAGCGCTGGGGAACGGGTGTGCGTGGCCTGCGTCGCCACGGAACTCCCTGGTTGGTCTGTGCCCTCGCGTCCTTGGCCGTGGCGGGATGCTCCGTCGATTCCCATTCCATCGCTGGGCAGGCCCAACGAGGGGACAGCAAGGGCTATGTCGCCGGGAACGGCGCGATCGAGAGCATCCGCCCCGGCGACCGTAGCCAACCGGTCCGGCTCGAAGGGAAACTCCTGGACGGCAGCCCCTGGAAGATCGACGACCACCGTGACAAGGTCGTGGTGATCAATGTCTGGGGCAGTTGGTGTGCACCCTGCGAAGCCGAGATGCCTCGGCTGGAGAAAGCCTGGAGTCGTTGGCGGGATTCGTCCCAGCCAGTGGTTTTCGTCGGTATCGACAGCGGAGAATCAGCTGAGACCGGTGCCGCAGCTGTCAAGAGGTACGGGCTGACCTATCCGAGTCTGAGCGACCAGAACCGAACTCTTACTCTCGGCCTGCAGGGCAAAGCCAATGCCACGCCGACCACCCTGGTCATCGATCGGCAGGGAAGGATCGCCGCCAGGATCTCCGGGGAGGTGACCAGCGAGTCGACCCTCGTCGGTCTGGTCGAGGACGTCTTGAAGGAGACATGACCACCGGTCGTATCGAAGGAAGGCCGACGTGAGCGCGATCGCCGCTGACGGCAACCTCGTCCTGGCCGTACTCGTCGCGATGGCGGCGGGAGTGGTCTCCTTCGCCTCTCCTTGCGTGCTGCCACTGGTTCCGGGCTTCCTCGGCTATGTCACCGGGCTCTCCGGAGAGGTCGCCGGGTCGCGTGACGGCCAGGAGAACAAGCGGGGCTCAGTGCCGGAAACGCCGCTGAGGAGGCCACCGTCCGCCCGGGTGATCATCGGTGCTGCGCTCTTCGTGGCAGGTTTCTCGGTGGTCTTCCTCGCCGGAACGGTCCTGGCCTCTGCGGTGGGATCCTTCCTCGTCGAATATCGGCGTGCCGTCTCGACGGTCGGCGGGCTGGTCGTGATCGCCCTGGCCTTCGTCTTCCTGGGATGGGGGACACAAGGAAGCTGGTCGCCGCGCTGGCGTCCGGCGGCTGGTCTGGCGGGTGCCCCTCTGCTGGGGATGGTCTTCGCCGTGGGATGGGCTCCGTGCATGGGCCCTACGCTGGCGGTCATCTACACCCTGGCGACGACGACCGGCGGAGGGCCGGGAACCATTCTGCGGGGCTGTCTGCTCGGCGCGGCCTACTGCGGGGGGTTGGGGGTGCCTTTTCTGCTGGTGGCCGCCGGGTGGGCGCGAGCGACTGCGGCATCGTCCTGGCTGCGTCGACACCACGTGCTCGTGCAGCGGTGCGGCGGCGGCCTCCTCCTGGCCGTCGGTGTGCTCCTGCTCACCGGGTGGTGGGACTCCTTGGTGGTTTTTCTGCAGATCCGTCTGATCAACGGGTTCATCCCTTCGCTGTGAGGCTCCGCGCTCGCTGCTGACGACGTACCGCGGCGGAGCGGTTCTGCGTAGAAAGAGCCAGAAGCGGGGCGGATATGGCAGGCTGGCGAGGCATATGGACGCGCAGCATCAGCACGGTGAGCAGCCCGGCGAGAAGAACTCCGAGGGGGGACCCTCAGGAGGACGACTTCCCGAACTGGGGCCGCTGGGACTGCTCAGGTGGGCCTGGCGACAGCTGACCAGCATGCGCACCGCGCTCTTCTTGCTGCTCCTGGTAGCGGTGGCGGCGGTGCCCGGATCGATCTTCCCGCAACGGAACCTGGACCCCGCACGGGTGGCGGACTATCTCCGCGACCACCCGGACACCGGCCCTTGGCTCGACCGCTTCGGCTTCTTCGGAGTTTTCAGCTCACCCTGGTTCTCCGCGATCTACCTGCTGTTGATGCTTTCTCTCATCGGCTGCGTGGTGCCTCGGACCAAGCTGCATGTACAAGCGATCCGTCATCCACCGCCGCGCGCGCCACGTCGGATGGAACGGCTGCCCAGCCACCATGAAGGCGTCATCGACGGCGAACCGGAAGCGGTTCTGGCTCAGGCACGGCGTGCCCTTGGCTGGCGGTACCGTTTCCGGTGCGGTCAGGACGACGATCCGAACACGCTCTCCGCGGAGACCGGATACTCCCGGGAGACGGGCAACCTGCTTTTCCATATCGCCTTGTTGGTCCTGATCGTGGCCCTGGCCTGGGGGCATCTGGTCGGCTGGCGGGGAGACCGGATCGTCCCGGTCGGGCAGTCCTTCTCCAACTCGGTGTCCGGTTACGACACGTTCAACCCTGGCCCCTGGGTGAACGCCGAGGACCTGCCCCCCTTCACCGTGCGGATCGACGCCTTGGACGTGCGTTTCGAGTCCGACCCCCGGGCAGGAAAACAGGTCGGTGCACCCCGTGACTTCCGCGCTCGGACGAGCGTCACCGAGGGGCCGGGCCAACCGATGCAGCCGCGGGAACTCTCGGTCAACGGACCACTGGGATTCGGGGATACCCAGGTGTACCTGCTCGGTAACGGATATGCGCCCACGATCACCGTGCGGGATGCTGCCGGACAGGTTCTCTTCCGCCAGCAGGTGCCCTTCCTACCCCAGGACGACAACTACACCTCCACAGGCGCGGTCAAGGTGACTGGCGCCCAACCGAAACAGCTCGGGTTGATGGGGCTCCTCCTCCCGACCGCAGCCGCTGATGTCAACGGTGGACTGCGCTCGACCTTCCCCGGAGCTACGAATCCGGCTCTGGTCCTGACCGCCTACGAGGGGGAGCTGTTCCCCGAAGGGCGAGCCCAGTCGGTGTACACGGTGGACACCACCCGGATGTCCCCGGTCAAGGGCGAAGACGGCAGCCAGGTGAGGCTGACCCTGACCCCGGGGCAGAGCGCCGAACTCCCCGGCGGGCGAGGAAGTGTCACTTTCGACCAACTGGACCGGTGGGCCGGCGTGTCTGCCAGGTACGACCCGGCGCGTCCGCTCGCCCTGATGTCGTCACTGGTGGCCGCCTTGGGCCTGGTGGCCTCCTTGCTGGTCCGCCGCCGCCGGATCTTCGTACGGGTGCATACCGAACCGGTGGGAGCCGACGGACGGCGACGGACCAGGATGGAAGTCGCCGGGCTGGCCAAGGGCGATGACCCGAAGCTGGACGTCGTGGTGGCCGATCTGGTGCGGCAGGTCGACGAACGGCAGGCCAAGCAGGTCCTTTCTGCGGGTTCAGGACGTTAGTCTGAACAGACGGCCGGTCTGGCGATCGTCCTGGGCGAGACCCACGAGGTGACAGGCCACCGATCTATCCAGACCCCGCATGCGGGGACCGACCTCTGCGGACAGGCTCATGACGATCCTCCTGCTCGATGCACGCATCAACCTGCAGCTTGCGCATTACGCCAATCTCGCCTTGTACGCCGCGATGGTGGTACTGACGCTCGCGATGCTGGCCTTTGCCGTCTACGTGGCCTTCGCGGAACGTCCGGGCGCCGCAGAGCAGGTCGCGACGGAGGAACGGTCGAAAGAGCTCGCCGGCGTAGGCGGGGCATCAGCCGCAGGGGGAACCACCGAGGTGTCGTCTGCGGACGGGGCGGCGTCTCCGAGTGAAGCTGCTGAACCGGGCGAGGGCCAGGACGCGCCGGATTCTCCGCAGGCCCGGAAGGCCCGCCCTCGAGGTACTGCCTCCGGGGCTGCCGGAGTCAGCCTGACCTGGCTGAGTCTGATGTTCCTGGTCGTCTCGGTGGTCTGCCGAGGCGTGGCCAGTAACCGCGTTCCGGTGGCGAACATGTTCGAGTTCGCCGTCTTCGGGTCGATGTTGGTGCTGGCGGTCTACCTGGGAATGGGGATGCGCTGGCCGCTGAAATGGTTGGGACTTTTCGTCACCACGCCGGTTCTTCTCATCTTGGGCCTGGCGCTCACCGTTTGGTATTCACCGGCGGCGGAGCTTCTGCCGAGTCTGCGTAGTCTTTGGCTGGCCATCCACGTGCCGATCGCGACTTTGTCGGTGGCGGTGTTCACCATCGCTGTCAGCGTCCTGATGCTGCATCTGGTCAAGGAACGGCGTGAGCGCAGTGTCACCGACGGCGAGAGCCGCAACAGCTTCCTTGACACTCTTCCCCGGGCGGAGAGTCTCGACCGGATCGCCTACAGCCTGCACATCGTGGCTTTCCCGCTGTGGACCTTCTCGCTGATCGCCGGGGCGATCTGGGCTCAGCAGGCGTGGGGTTACTACTGGAACTGGGACCCGAAGGAGACCTGGACCTTCATCATCTGGGTGATCTACGCCGGCTATCTGCACGCCCGCTCCACCAGCGGCTGGAGCCGGCGTACCGCGAACGTCCTGGCCGTCGTCGGCTATCTGGCCATCATCGTGAACTTTGCTGTGGTCAATGTCTATTTTGCCGGGCAACACTCCTATTCCGGATTGTGAGGTCGAAGATGAGGTCTCCCGTCCTGCGTTATTCCGTGCTCAGGATCGGTGTCTTCCTGCTCTGTGCGGTCGTGCTCTGGCTGATTCCGCCTTTGCGTGACCGGATGCTCATCCTGCTCCTGCTCGCCGCTACCGTGTCGATGCTGATCTCGATGCTCGTCTTGAACGGACCGAGGGACGAGATGAGTGAGCGCATCGCGGCTCGGGTCGAGGCCCGGCACCAGGCGAAGGAAGCCGAGCAGGAAGCCCAGACGCACACGGCGGACGCCGGCGCGGAAGGGAAGGCGGACGGGTCGCGTGCGGTCTCTCCTCGGAAGATGCTTCGGGACGAGGACGCCGAGGACGCCGAGATCGCGGCGAACGGCGAGCGTTACCGCTGACTTTTCGTCGAGATCCCGGCATCCTGACAGGTGCGGAGGTCAGGAAGCGAATTGCTCCCGAGCCGCGCGTCCGGCCAGTTCGCGCAGCAGCCGGTCGGCCTCCTGCATACAGACCTGCGGGTCCGGCTCGATGTCGACCAGCTGGTAGATCGCGTCCAGCCCCGTTTCGGAGATCTCCTGTGGAGTCAGCTCGGCGCGACCACACACAGCGATCACCGGGACACCAGCGGATTTCGCAGCCCTTGCGACTCCTGCCGGGGCCTTACCCAGCAGGGTCTGGAGATCGAGCGCACCTTCTCCGGTGACGACGAGGTCGGCGCCAGGAAGTAGTTCGGTGAACTCGCCCAGGCCCAGGACGACATCGATCCCCGGTCGCATCGTCGCACTCAGCACGGCCTGAGCGGCATAGCCGACTCCGCCCGCGGCACCGGCACCGGGACGCTCGGTGTCATTCTGTCCGGTCACCTCGGTGACGATCGAGGAATAGTGTGTCAACGCATTTTCCAGCTCTGCGCACATGGCCTCGTCGGCTCCCTTCTGCGGGGCGAAAATAGCCACACAGCCCCGCTCACCGAGCAAGGGATTGTTGACGTCACTGGCCAGGGTGATCTTCGTCTGCGACAGCGCGGGGTGGAGAGCCGACAGGTCAAGGGTGGACAGCCGGGCCAGCGCGGCGCCACCGGGCGGGAGATCATTGCCCTGGTCGTCGAGCAGACGTGCCCCCAAGGCCTGCAACATGCCGGCACCACCGTCGGTGGAAGCGCTTCCACCGATGCCCAGCACGATGTCCCGGACTCCGGCGTCGAGAGCTGCGACCATGACATCGCCCACCCCCCGGCTGGTCGCGCCCAAGGCGTTGCGACGTGCGCCGGCCCGGACGATCCCGCAGGCGTCGGCCATTTCCACGACGGCCTGTTCACCCCGGATGGCGTACGAGGTGTTGGTGGGATCACCGAAAGGACCCGAGGCGGTCACCGGTACTCGGGTGAAGCCTGCCGTCTCGGCGGCGTCGAGGGTGCCATCACCCCCGTCGGCGATGAGAGTGGCGCTGACCTCCAGGTCGGGGAGCGCGGCACGCATCCCCTCGCTGATCGCGGTCAACACCTGGGTTCCAGTCAACGAACCCTTGAATTTGTCGCAGGCCACCAGGATGCGAGCCATGAACGGAAGCTCCTCGAGATCGGCGCCCGTGGGCTGCCGAGCGCGACGGATGAAGACAGGACAGCGGGCCTTCCATCACTAGAGAGACTCGCTTCAGGGCATTCTCGCCTCTCCGCAGGGATCGCGCGAGGACTTTCGGACAACGCCCTGCCTCGAAGTGTCTGTTCCTGGAAGGTAGCTCATCAGATCGGAGAGGGACCCAACCACATACCCAGCCCCAGGAGCATCCCGTAGGCCAAGGTCAACTGACCGATAGACCCGAGGACCGAGATCAAGGCAGGGCCCTTGACCCCCTTGAGGACACGGAACACCGGAAGCACCGCAAGCCCGAAAGACAGCACAGCGGCCAAAGCGCCACGGTGGAAGAGGCCGGTCGCCACCGCGCAGGCCAGAGCCACGAGAATCATCAGGACGAAAAGCACACGGGCTTTTTTCTCTCCGAGGCGGACAGCCAAGGTTCGTTTGCCGCTGACCGAGTCGCCGGGGATGTCCCGGATGTTGTTGATCATGAGGATCGCGCAGCTGAGCGACCCGCAGCCCACAGCCCCGGCCCACCCCGCGGGAGAGAGGGCCAGGGCCTGGGTGAACTGGGTGCCCAAGACAGCGACCAGGCCGAAGAAGATGAAGACGAAGACCTCACCCAGGCCCAGATATCCGTACGGGCGTTTGCCGCCGGTGTAGAACCACGCGGCCACGATGGCGGCAACACCCAGGAGCAGGATCCAGTACGTATTGGCCAGTGCGCTCAGCGCCAGACCAGCTAGGGCTGCGAAACCGAACCAACACATCGCCATGAGTTTGACGTCCTCAGGGCTGGCCAGCTGCTGGCCCACCAGTCGGATCGGGCCGATCCGCGCATGGTCGGTGCCACGGATCCCATCGGAGTAGTCATTGGCATAGTTCACGCCGATCTGCAGCGAGACCGAGACCACCAGGGCCAGAATCGCGGCTGCGGCGGACGGCCTACCGAGAGCCGCAGCCGCGCCGGTCCCGATGGCCACGGGGGCGATGGCAGCGGGCAGGGTGCGCGGACGTGCGCCTTCGATCCATTGGGGGACGGTTGCCATCACAAACTCTTCAGGAAGTCGGGGTCGTCATCGGGGCCACGGGGTCCTCTCGGGCGCGGGGGTTCTTTCAGGCGTTTCACCAGGGAGGAGTTGTTCGGCCCGTACGGCCTGCCCACCAGGAACCAGACGGTGGCGCCCACCCCGGGGAAGGCCAGGACCACCATCACCCAGGTGGCCTTGGGCAGCCCTGAGAGCCGTTCCTCGTCGGTCTGGATGCAGTCGGAGACTGCATAGACCGTGAACGCCAGGAGCGCCAGCATCAGCACCACCCGTAACACGTCCCACTCCTTGGTCTGATCTTTCGTTGCTGAGGATCGAGCTGGTCGGAGCCGTCCCCTTCAGCCCGGGATGACAGGTCGATCATCACTGTTCATTGTGTCAGCTCCGCTGAGGAACCTCTGCCGGACAGCGGCGCGGTCGACCTTGCCGACACCGATCGTCGGCAGCGAGGAGAGAACCGCCACGCGCCGAGGAAGTGCGTAGTGCGGCACTTGTCCACGTAGACGTTCGCGAAGCTGTGAAAGTTCCGGAAGGGACGCTGCCGAAGGAGCGTCAAGTCTGACGTATTCACTTGCAGGAGAAGCACAAGCCAGATCCTGAGGTCTGTTCTCGCTCGGCTGTCCAGGCGCGAGTGCCACAGCCACGACCTGACCCCAGCGTGGGTCCGGCAGCCCGACGACGACCGCCTGCCAGCCGGACGGCAGCACCTGGGCGAGCGCTTCCTCCACTATCGAGGGCATCACCTTCATCCCACCGGTGACGATGACATCGTCCACCCGCCCCCGCACCGTGAGCACACGTCGACCAGTTCCCGGATCGTTCTCCCACGATCCCAGGTCGTCGGTGCGGAACGACCGGCCTTTCGTCGTCGAAGAAAAAGCAGCCCGGGTACGTTCGGCATCACCCAGATAACCAGCGGCCACCATCGACCCGCCGAGCACGATCCGACCGATCCCCGACGGCGAGTCCACCGGCTCCAGACCGACCTCGGTGCAGGACAAAGGCACACCGTCGTAGACACACCCGCCGCAGGTTTCGCTCGACCCGTAGGTCGTCACCACGCCGACCCCCAGGGAGCGGGCCCGGTCCACCACGGCCGGATCTGTGGCCGCACCCCCGACCAGAACCGCTGCGAAGGGACGCAAGGCGGCCACCCCCTGCGGACTGTCGAGCAGGCGATACAGCTGAGTAGGTACCAGCGAGACGTAGGACGGGCGCTCGCCTGCGGATCGGTGCACGTGATCCGCGGAGTTCACGAAGCCCGGTACCCGGAACGGGCCGGAAGCCACTGCACTGACCCTGCCGGCACCCAACAGCGTCCTGATCAGCACCTGCACGCCGGCGACATGGTGGGCGGGGACGGCCAGCAGCCAGTCACCCGGGCCGTGGAGCCGCTCCTCGGTCGCGCGTGCGCTGGCCCGGAGCGCAGCAGCGGTGAGCAGAGCACGTTTGGGTGTTCCTGTCGAGCCTGAGGTGCCGAGCACGGTGACCAGGTCGTCGGGCAGCTCCGCGGGGTCGTGCCCGGGCAGGACCGGTGGCGGCCCGTCCGCCGGGAACGGGACCACCGCGGGGCCATCGCCCTCGATCGCTGCCTGCCATGCCGTGAGGGACTCCACTGCACGCTCACCTGGATGGACGGGGAGCAGGACCAGGTCACGGGGCACAACGACACCATAGGCGACCGGTTCGCCCTACCGATGCCATGTCCGCGGCGCGTGACCGCGTCGAGGCTGCCCAGATGTGCAGACCCCTGTCCCGGCTAGACAACGGGGAGAATGACGACATGACGAATCGTGGAGTGGCAGTAGTGACCGGTGCGAGCAGTGGCATCGGCAGGGCGACCGCCCGCAGGCTCGCCCAGGACGGCTTCGAGGTGATCGCTGCCGCCCGGCGGCTCGACCGTCTCCAGGAGCTGGCAGCTGAGATCGGTTGTCGCGCGATACGCTGCGATGTCACGGACCCCGAGCAGGTCGAAGCCCTAGCCAGGGAAGCCGGTGAGCGGGTCGCCTTGCTGGTGAACAATGCTGGTGGAGCGATCGGGCTCTCGCCGGTGGCCGAGGCCGATCTGGGCGAGTACCGAACGATGTTCGAGACCAATGTGTTGGGCACCGTCGCCGTCACCAAGGCGCTCCTGCCTGCGCTCGTCGCCTCGGGGCAGGGCACGATCATCACGATCACCAGCATTGCCGGGCAGACGGTCTACGAAGGCGGCGGCGGATACAACGCAGCCAAGTTCGCTGAGGTCGCAGTCAGTGATGCCCTGCGTCTCGAGCTGAACGGGCAGCCTGTCCGGGTCTGCGACATCGCGCCAGGCATGGTCGAATCCGACGAATTCTCGCTGGTCCGTTTCGACGGGGACGCCGAGAAGGCCGCGAAGGTCTACGAAGGGGTCGACCGTCCGCTCACCCAGGACGACGTGGCCGAGTGCATCGCCTGGGTGGCTGAACTGCCCCACCACGTGAATGTCGACAAGCTCACGGTGAAACCGGTGGCCCAGGCTGCCGCACACAAGGTGCACCGCGGACCCATCTACCGTTGACGCCGATCGTCGGTGGTGCCGGAAGCTGTTGGCCCGGCCCCACCGACGGGATGCTCAGAAGTACCAGGGGAAGGGCGACCAGTCGGGGGCACGTTTCTCCAGGAACTGGTCACGGCCCTCGACGGCTTCATCCGTCATATAGGCCAGACGGGTTGCCTCCCCGGCGAAAACCTGCTGACCGACCAAACCGTCGTCGACCAGGTTGAAAGCGAATTTCAACATTCGCTGAGCCTGCGGCGACTTGCCCAGGATCTCCCGGGCGACCTCAAGGGCTTCGGTTTCCAGCTCGGCGTGTTCGCACACCAGGTTGACCGCGCCCATCCGCTGCATGTCCTCGGCAGAGTACGTGCGGCCCAGGAAGAAGATCTCCCGAGCAAATTTCTGCCCCACCATCCGCGCGAGATAGGCCGAGCCGTATCCGGCGTCGAAGGAACCCACGTCCGCATCGGTCTGTTTGAAACGGGCATGCTCCCGGGAGGCCAGGGTCAGGTCGCAGACGACGTGCAACGAATGTCCACCTCCGGCGGCCCAACCGTTGACCAGGGCGATCACCACCTTCGGCATCGTCCGGATCAGCCGTTGCACCTCCAGGATGTGCAGACGTCCGCCCTCGGCCTTGACCCGGGCCTCGTCCACCGATGATGCGGTCTCGTCGCCGGCCGTGGTGGCATTCTCCGAGGCGTACTGATACCCGCTACGGCCACGGATCCGCTGGTCACCGCCAGTGCAGAAGGCCCATTTGTCCGCTGCTCCGGTGCCCTGGGGTCCGGGCCCGTTCCCGGTGAGCAGGACCGCTCCGACGTCCGGGGTCATCCGGGCGTGGTCCAAGGCTCGGTAGAGCTCGTCCACGGTGTGGGGGCGAAAAGCGTTCATCACCTCCGGACGGTCGAAGGCGATGCGTACGGCGCCCAGGGTGCGCCCCGGAACCGGCCCTGGAAGGACGCAGCGGTGGTAAGTGATGTCGGTGAACTCGAACCCCGGTACCGGGGCCCAGGCCTCCGGGTCGAAGGTCGGCGAGATCGGTCGTGAGGTCGAGTTCTCGGCTGGTGTCATGGCGTCACTGGTCACATCGCCGATCCTAGGTGGACCTTCTCAGGGGTGACACGGGGTCGTTCTGAGGTCGGCGACAGGCCGGTGCGGATGAATCCGCCTGTCCCCAGGTGAAAAAGCTTCGGAAATGGTTGATAGCGGCCGATGTGACACATGCAGGAGCCACATTCACCGGACCCGCACCGGCACACACCCCGAGGGAGCCGCTCATGGCCCGCCGTATCCTCGTCGTCCCGTTGACCCCCGGGGCGGGAGTCACCTCTGCCTGCCTCGGGCTGGTCCACGCCCTGGAAGGACGACACCTGTCGGTGGGCTTCGCCAAACCTTTCGGGGACATACGCGGTGCCGTTGAGGACAGCTCAACCAGCTTGTTCCGCTTGGCGACCTCGTTACGGCCACCGCAGCCCATCGATGCCGCAGACCTGGAGAACAGGCTTGCCCTGGGACGGGTCTCTGGCGTGATGACCAATGCCGTGGAGTTGATCGCCGAACTCGACGACGAACACCAGATCCTCGTACTGGAGGGGATGGTGCCCTCCCGGGAACAGTTCTACGCCAGCAGGATGAACGGCGAACTCGCCCGTTCGCTCGACACCGAGGTCGTTCTCGTCGGAACGGTGGATGCCGGTAATGTCACCCGTTTCGCCGAATTCGCGGCCACCGTCGCCCAGATCTATCGCGTACATGGTCAGAGCAGAGTCGTCGGTGTCGTCGCCAACCGGGTCCCCGAGGGTGTCGACCACGGTGAACTGGCCGACGCCCTCCAGTCGCACGACCTGATGTGTGCGGCGATCGTCGACGACTACGACGAATTCGGAAGGCCGCGTGTCGCCGACCTGGTGCGTGAACTCGAGCTCGATGCGCTCTCCGGTGATCTCTCCAGGAGGGTCTCCTCGACCGTCATCGCCGCACAGACCATTCCGGGTTTCCTCCCGTACTTGACCGAGGGTGCTCTCGTCGTGGCCCCCGGCGACCGACACGACGTGCTCATGGCCGTAGCCCTGGCCGAGTCTGCCGGGATCCGGCTGGCCGGTCTGCTGATGACAGTGGGTGTCCACCCCGACCCGCAGGTGATGAGCCTGATCGAGCCGGCGCTCTCCGGAGAACTGCCTTTACTGGCCACCGGAGATGCGACCTTCCCGGTTGCCAGCCGCATCGTGAACATGGACCACAGCATCCCGGCCGATGACGAAGTACGGGCACGCCGGGTGATGGAGACCGTCGCGCAGAACTACGTTCCGGCCTTCCTCGATACCTTGTCCCAGCGCAGGCAGACCACTCGCACGACCCCTGCCCAGCTCCACGCCCACTTGCGGGCCCAGATGTCTCGTGGGCACGTACACCTGGCCATCACCGATGTCACCGATCACCGGATGATGCGGGCCCTCTACCTGCTGCAACGTCACGAAGCCCTGCGTTTCACCGCCTTGGTCAGCCAAGCCGTCCTGGACGAGCAACTGGCGCTCTTCGGTGAACGCAGACTCCCCATCAACGTGCGCGTGGTCGACCCGGCAGAGGAATCGGCCACGGCCACGGCACTGCATCAGGAGCTGACAGCGGCTGGTCTCCATCTCGACAAGGACTCACCCCTGTTGCACGCGCTGGCGCTCGTCCGTGACAGGGAGGTCGACGGTGTGGTGGGCGGCCTGAACGACACCCGGTCCCACTTCCTCGACACGATCCGAACCGTGATCCCCCTGGTCGCCGAAGCCCCGGTGATCTCGGCGGCCCAGGCCGTCCTGTTACCCGACGAGGTCGTCTTCGTCGCCGACACTCTGTTCACCGCGCATCCGGATGCCGCCACCTCCGCAGCCATCGCGATCCGGACGGCGGAGACCGCCCGCATGTGTGGCGTGCCGCCCTATGTGGCTTTCATCGCGCCGAGCTCGTCGTCACCGACCGCGGACCAGGATCGAGAAACGATTGCCGCCGCACGAGCGATCCTGGCGGAGCAGCGTCCTGACCTGGCAACCTGCGGGCCGCTCTCCTTCCACCAGGCCTCAGCAGAGGTCGCTTCCGAGCAAGGGCGCCCCTCGGTCTTCATCTTCTCCGATGTCGCCTCTGCGGCGGCCACCGCGAAAGCACTCGACCAAGGCACCGGCACCCGGGTCTACCCGCCACTGCTCCAAGGGCTGTCTACGGCGGCGAACTTGCTGCCCAAGGATGCAGACGTCGATCAGATCATGGATCTCATCGTGGCGACCGCCGTCCAAGCCGCCGATCTGGGGTGAGCCGGAAAAGCGCTGGGATATCCGGTTAGCCTGGGCAGATGTCTGACCCCTGCGCCGACCGGTTCGTCCTTGCGCCGCCGGATCTTCCGGATCTCCTCGCCGGGGCACGAGTCGTCCGAATTCCTCTACGGGTTCGTTTCCGAGGTGTGGAGGAACGTGAGGCGCTGCTGCTTCACGGCCCCGCGGGTTGGGGAGAGTTCGCGCCCTTCCTGGAATACGCGGACGACGAGGCGGCCCGGTGGCTCGGTGCAGCGGTGGAAGCAGCCTGGACAGGGCATCCTGGGCCCTGCCGCTCCACCGTGGCGGTGAATGCAACGATCCCTGCCATCGCCCCGGCACAGGTGACCTCGGTCCTGGCCAGATACGACGGTTGTCGCACGGCCAAGGTCAAGGTCGCCGAGCACGGGCAGACCCTGGCGGATGACCTGGCCCGAGTGGCCGAGGTGCGCGCGCTGATGGGGCCAGCTGCCCGGATACGGGTCGATGCGAATGGCGCCTGGACGGTGGACCAGGCCGTGGAAGCGATCTCCCGGCTGGCCAGACATGGCCTGGAGTATGTCGAACAACCGTGCGCGAGGGTGGAAGAACTCGCTCGACTACGGAGGGAACTGGCCGTCTCCGGGATCGACGTCCCGATCGCTGCGGACGAGTCGATCCGTAAGGCAGGCGACCCCATGGCGGTCCGTGACCTGGGCGCGGCAGATCTGATCGTGGTGAAAGTCGCTCCGCTGGGGGGTGTCCGTCGAGCTCTGCAGGTCGTGGAACAGGCCGGACTGCCAGCTGTGGTCTCCAGCGCTTTGGACACGTCAGTGGGTATCAGTGCTGGACTGGCCTTGGCGGCAGCACTGCCTCAACTCGAATACGCCTGTGGCTTAGGCACTTTAGAGCTGGCAGCCGGGGATGTCGCGGCCGACCCCCTGGTTCCGGTCAGTGGTGACCTCCACGTGCGCCGGCCGGAGTGCGACGAAGAACTCCTGGAACGATGGGCCGCGCCACCGGAGCGGGTGACCTGGTGGCGGGACCGGCTGACCCGCTGCCACCAGCTGCTGAACTGACCCCGCTTCGTCCTCTCGCAGCCCAGCGGATCAGAGCAACACCACCAGGAACAGGACGACCGCAGCAGCCTCGACCAATGCCCCCAGCACGTCCCCGGTGATTCCGCCCAGGCGGTGGACGACGAAGGACAGGACGAGTTCACAGGCCAGCATGGCACCGAGAACAGCACCCAAGGCGCCTATCGGGATCGACGTCCCCGGGAGAAGCGGACTCCCACCGGTGGCGGCAAAGGCCGATACGGACAGGATGGCAGCCGCAGTGACCGCCCAACACAGGAACCACCGGTACCAGGGGACCGCACCAGCGACAGCCTCGCCGAGCCCCTCAGGCCTGGCAGCGGGGACACCGGCCCGGGTGCCGGTCGCCAGCGCAGCCCGGGATGCCGCGATGAGCACAGCGGCGACAGCCCACCCCCAGGGCCGGACAAGAACCGCTCCGAGGCAAGCCGCCTGCAACCCCAGCACGACGATCAGTGCGGAAGCACCCATCGGCCCGACATCACCACGGCGCATGACGTCCAGCGCCCGCTCCCGATCCCATGAGACACCCAGCCCGTCGACGGTGTCGGCCAACCCGTCGGCGTGGATGGCCCGGGTCAGGGCCAGAACAAGCCCGACGGTGACGAACCCTGCCGCGGTGGGAGGAACCCCCGCGTGCGCGAGCAGCCCGCCGACAGCCGCAGAGAACAATGCCACCGGGACCATGACCACCGGACCGATGATCATCGCCCAGCCGGCGACCCGGCGGTTGACCGCGGTCGGCGGCGGAGTCGGCAGGATCGTCAAAGTTCCCGCAGCCAAGGCGAAGGCGTCACCAGGCAGGGCCCCTGGCCCCTGACCGGGGCGGGATTTCGAGGGGCTGGAGCCCTGCCCTGCGCTCATGACAACGGTGCCTCGGTGGTGGTGACGGGGTGATCGACATCGGTGAGCTCGCTGAGCAGTGCGAGATCTCTGATGCCGGCAACAGCTGTGCGCAGGATCGGTACGGCGCAGACGGCGCCGCTGCCTTCGCCGAGCCGCATGCCCAGGTCGACGATCGGCACGAGCCCGAGCTGCTGCAAGGCCAATCCACAGGCCGGTTCAGGGGAAAGATGACCGGCCCGCATCCATGCGCGAGTCCCCGGCTGGAGGGATTCGGCCATGACGGCTTCAGCAGCAGAGATGACCCCGTCGACGAGGACCGGGACGCCGCGGCGGGCAGCCCCCGTCATGAAGCCGGTAGCAGCGGCGAGATCGGCGGATCCGAGCGCAGCCAACCGGTGCAAGGGATCGTGACGGCGCTCGCCGACCCGGGCTATCCCGGTGTCGATGACCTCGGTCTTGCGGCGCATCCCCTCGTCGTCGATGCCGGTTCCCCGTCCGGTGACGGCGGCAACGGGCAGGTCGTAGGTGGCGGCGATGAGCGCGGTGGCTGCGGTGGTGTTCCCGATACCGACATCGCCGGCGATGAGGAGCTGTGCGCCGTCGGCGATCTCTTCTGCAGCGATGCGGTCGCCCAGCGCGAGTGCTTCTCTGGTCTCGTCGAGGGTGAGGGCGTCCCGCAGGTGGAAGGGTTCGCTGCCGCGTCGGATCTTGGCCACCGGGGTGGCGTGAGCGGCCGGTGGGATGTCGATGTCGTCCAGGCAGGAGATGTCGACGATGCGTACCTGGATGCCGTGGGCCGCCGCCAGTGCGTTGACTCCGGCTGCGCCCTGGGCGACGCCGGTGGCGATGGCGGTGGTGACCTCCGAGGGGTAGGCGGAGACTCCGTGAGCGGCGACGCCGTGGTCACCGGCGAAGACGACGACGCGGACGTCGTTCAGCTGGGCAGGTGGGAGCTGTCCTTGGCAGGCGCTGATCCAGGCTGCGAGCTCTTCGAGTCGCCCGAAGGCGCCGAGTGGTTTGGCCTGAGCATCGCTGTATCGGCGGGCGTTCTCGTACGTCTGGGGCGATGGTGGCGGCAGATAGGGCGCCTGGCCGGTGTCAGGGGCCTGGGTGAGGAGGGTGGCGTCAGCGGTGGTGTTGGTGGTGTTCATGCAGTGTGCTCCGACGTGGTGTGCGTGGTGGGTCGGGGTTCGACGGCGAGGAAGTACTGTTTGTCGCCGACCCTGGTGATGATGCAGGTGAGTTCGTTGCCGCGTCCGTCGAGTCGGAGATCCTTGCGGAGTCGGTCGGCGTCGAGGGTGATACCGCGTTTCTTGATGGTGAGGCGCCCGATGTCCTGGCTCCGGAGCCAGTGACGCAGCGTCTTGTGCTGTAGAGGCATCGCGGCGCTGATCTGGTATCGCCGCGCGTAAGCGACCTCGGAGGGGCTCGCTGCGGTCACATAACCGGCTCCTGCGGCGAGTTCTGTTCCGTCGGTGGCGGCGACGAGAGCACCGGTGAGCCCGGCGCGGACAACGGCTTTGTCCGGGTCCCAGATCCAGTCGCCTTCGGAGGGGGCCGCCGTGGCGGTGGGGCGATCCTGGCCGGGAAGGGCATCGCGTTCGGTGAGGGTGATGTCGACGGCGGGGGCACTGCCGTCGGCCGACGGCGGGCGCAGGACCAGAGCGCTCCGGCCTGCTTCGGTGACCAGTGGGCCCCACCACAGAGTGCATTCGAGGACTTCTCCGGCGTAGGAGGTCCACTGGGCTTCGCAGCCTGCCGGGACGGCGGAGTGGGCGAGGGAGGGACTGAGCTTGGCCCCGGTGGCGGGGACTCGGGCGGCGGTCTCCACCAGGGTGTTGAAGGAGGGGGTGAGCTCGTCGAGACGGAAGGTGCGGCGGGTCCGTCCTTGGGCGTCGTGACGTCCGGGGCTGCGGCGGGCCGGATCGAACCAGGCGCCGTCGGTAAGCGCGGTGATCTCGTCGGCGATCGCGGCGGCATCACCGACGCGGGTGCGGGAATCGGGGAAGTAGCGCAGGTTGGTCCCGGCGATGGCGGCGGTGGCGGGGTCCTGGTCGACGGCGGTGACCTGTAGTCCCAGTGCGGACATGGCCATGGCGTCGGCGCCGATCCCGCAGCCGAGGTCCCAGACATGTTCGATCCCGGCTTGGCGGTATCGGGAGGCATGCCGAGCGCCCAGCTCGAGGCGAGTGGCTTGTTCGAGCCCGTCGGAGGTGAAGAGCATCCCGGCGGCGAAGTCGCCGAGTTTTCCTTGGGCTCGGGCCCGTAGACGGCATTGGGTGAGTGCGGCCGAGACCAGCTCGGGGTCGTATCCGGCTTCGCGGAGGGACGCGCCCAGGTGGAGCGCGGTGGCGTCGTCATAGGGCGGGAGCGAGCTGAGTAAGGCCCATCCTTCGGGGGAGAGCAGTTTTTCGACGACGCCTATATCCATGGTGTTCATCCTGCCGCACCCGGTACGGCTCCGGCTCATGCCCTGGCCGACGGCGTGGGGTGCGTCGGGTCGGTGAGCCGTGGTGGGCCTGTCCCGCTGGGTGACAGATCCGTGGTCCTGAGGGGTGGTGAGGCGAGTTCTCCTCGGGGACGGGCGGTCCGAGGAATATGCGGCAGTTTGAGCGCGTGACGCTCCGTGTTGGCACTCGAGTTGACCGAGTGCTAAGGCCGGGCCTAAATTCGCTTTAGCACTCCATGCGGGCAAGTGCTAATAGCAGTCGTCCGCAGCGGAGTGGATCAAGATCGCTTCCGTACAGCGTGCTTGGCGACCCCCGCGACGGCGTCAGGTGTGCGCAGGGAGCAGCCCATCAGTCCACCCGTGCCCCAGGCGGGCACGGCCGAAGCGAAAGGTTCCTACCGTGTCGGTTTCCATCAAGCCGCTCGAGGACCGCATCGTCGTCAAGTCCAGCGAGGCCGAGCAGACCACCGCATCCGGACTGGTCATCCCGGACACTGCCAAGGAGAAGCCCCAGGAGGGCGAGGTCCTCGCCGTGGGCCCCGGGCGTGTCGACGACAACGGCAACCGCATCCCGCTCGACGTCAAGGTCGGCGACAAGGTCATCTACAGCAAGTACGGCGGCACCGAGGTCAAGTTCTCGGGCGAGGAGTTCCTCATCCTCTCCGCTCGCGACGTTCTCGCGATCGTCGAGCGCTGAACCGCTCGTAGGCAAGACCTCTGACGGCGCCCCGGCCCACCTTCCACCAGGTGCGCGCCGGGGCGTGCGTCGTTCGTGAGATCCCCTGGTCGGTGAATCCGGCCTCCAGACTGCAGAGAGAAGGATTGACATGGCCAAGGAGCTGGAGTTCAACGATTCCGCCCGTAAGGCGCTGGAGCGGGGAGTCGACGCCCTCGCCAACACCGTCAAGGTGACCCTCGGTCCGAAGGGTCGCAACGTGGTTATCGACAAGTCGTGGGGTGCACCCACGATCACGAACGACGGTGTGACGATCGCGCGTGAGGTCGAGCTCGAGGACTCCTACGAGAACTTGGGTGCGCAGCTCGCCAAGGAGGTCGCCACCAAGACGAATGACATCGCCGGTGACGGAACCACCACTGCGACCGTGCTGGCCCAGGCCATGGTCAAGGAAGGCCTGCGCAATGTCGCCGCAGGTGCCGCCCCCTCGGGGCTGAAGAAGGGGATGGATGCTGCGGTGGCCGCAGTGTCCGACAAGCTGCTGGCCAACGCGCGTGAGGTCGAGGGCAAGACCGAGATCGCCCAGGTCGCTGCGCTCTCTGCGCAGGACGCCACCATCGGTGAGCTGATCGCCGAGGCCTTCGACAAGGTCGGCAAGGACGGGGTCATCACGGTCGAGGAGTCCCAGACCGCTTCGACCGAGCTCGAGTTCACCGAGGGTATGCAGTTCGACAAGGGCTACCTCTCGCCGTACTTCGTGACCGACTCCGAGCGGATGGAAGGCGTCCTGGAGGACTGCTACATCCTGATCAACTCGGGCAAGATCTCCAGCGTCCAGGACCTCCTGCCGCTGCTGGAGAAGATTGCCGGGGCGAAGAAGCCGCTGCTGGTCATCGCGGAGGACGTCGAGGGTGAGGCCCTGTCCACCCTGGTGCTCAACCGGATGCGTGAGGTCCTGAAGGTCATCGCCGTCAAGGCGCCCGGCTTCGGCGACCGCCGTAAGGCGATGCTGCAGGACATGGCGATCCTCACCGGCGCCACCGTGATCTCCGAGGAGGTCGGCCTGAAGCTGGACGCCGCAGGCCTCGACATGCTGGGTGTCGCCCGCCGCGTCGTCGTCTCCAAGGACAACACCACCATCGTCGAGGGAGGCGGCCAGCAGGACGAGGTCGACGCCCGCGTCGCCCAGATCAAGCAGGAGATCGAGCGTAGCGACTCCGACTGGGACCGTGAGAAGCTCCAGGAACGTCTCGCCAAGCTCGCCGGTGGCGTCTGCGTCATCAAGGTCGGTGCGCACACCGAGGTCGAGCTCAAGGAGAAGAAGCACCGCATCGAGGACGCCATCTCGGCGACTCGGGCAGCCATCGAAGAAGGCATCGTCGCTGGTGGAGGAACGGCACTGGTGCACGCCTCCGAGGCCATCGACGGGCTGGAGCTCTCCGGCGACGAGGCCACCGGAGCGGCGATCATCAAGAAGGCTGCCGCCGAGCCGCTGCGCTGGATCGCCGAGAACGCGGGCATGGAGGGTTATGTCGCCGTTGCCAAGGTGCGCGAGCTGCCGACCGGCCAGGGCCTGAACGCAGCCACCGGCGTCTACGGCGACCTGATGGCGGCCGGAGTCATCGACCCGGTCAAGGTCACGCGTTCCGCGCTGCGCAATGCTGCGTCGATCGCGTCCATGGTCTTGACCACCGACACCCTGGTCGTGGAGAAGAAGGTCGAAGAGCCTGCTGCGGCAGCAGGCCACGGTCATGGCCACGGCCACTGACCTGAGGTGACGACCGACGGATGGCCCGCCCCCGGAGTCGGGGGCGGGCCATCCGTTGCTCTGACTGCGGGTTAGGCTGGAACAGTCGAGGGTCAGCTCGCTGCGGGAACCTGTCTCTCGGTGAGGTGGATGGACTCTCGCTCGTCCTCGGTGAGGGCTCCCCAGACTCCGTAGGGTTCTCGGACCTTCAGGGCATGGGCGCGGCACTCGATCAGGACCGCACACCGCCGGCAGACGTTCTTGGCCGCTTCGTCGCGGCGTCTGCGGGCGGAGCCACGTTCACCTTCTGGATGGAAGAAGACATCGGGGTCCGATGTCCGGCACCTGCCGGCGAACTGCCATTCCCACTGGTCGGCTAGGGGTCCGGGCAGCCTCGATATCTCGGCCACGATGTCTCCTTATGGGTGAGGGTCCACCAGGTTGCCGCGTTCTGGTCGGCGTCTGGCAAGGTGAATGAGAGAATCTCTCTTCATCGGTAGTCGGACGCACGCCCGACCGGGCGTCATGTCACGGGATACCCGCTGAGGGGTGGGCCAAAACCTCTGGTAGGAAGAAAGACCTGCCCATGAGCCAACAGTCAGGAGAACAGCCTGTGATCGGGGTGCTGTGGGCGTCAGCCATCCGTGAAGAACCCGACCGGCGAAACGCTTGCATCGGTAGCCGTGCCAGCGGACAGGAGAGGGAGTTCGACGGATGACAGGGGGCCACTCCAGGGGAGGGAGTGACTATCACCGGCGGGGACCGTCCGGCTGGATGGAAACAGGCCATGGTGAGATGTCGGAGTCGGGGAGACCTTCGGAGTGGTCGGTGCTGACCGATCTGGCGGTGGGTGCACGCGCCGGCGAGAACGAGGCACGTGAGCGCTTGGCCGCCTGTGTCCACGACCGTGCCTACCGATACAGCAGGGCAAAGCTTCCGCAGTTCCCTCAGGTGGCTCTGGCCGCTGAAAGGGTGGCTCAGGCGGTATGTGTGGCCGCGCTGGTCGAGCTTCTGTCGTACGACGAATTCGTGCAGCCTTTCGACGAGGTGGTCCACACGATTTGTGCGCGGGCAGTGGGCGAGGCCTGCCAGGCGGTGATGGACGAATCGGAGCGGGGCGAAGAACTTCCCGAACTGTTGGGGGACAGCTCGGACGAGACCTGGGAAGCCTGGCATCTGTTGGACCAGCTTCCCGAACAGCAGCGGGAACTCCTGATTCTTCGGATAGCAGTGGGGCTTTCTGCCGAGGAAACCGGTGATTCGCTGGGTATACCGGTGGGTTCCGTGCGGGCGGCGCAACATCGTGCGCTCGTCCGTTTGCAGCGTCTGATGCATGAGGCCAGGGGTGAAGAGTGATGGCGGGCAATTTCTACGACGCAGACGATCAGCTCCTTGATGCGCTGGCACGGGGCGAGATGATCGTCGACGATCCGACGGCCATGCTCCTGCAGGCATGGGCCGAGCCGGTGTTGGTCGATGCTGCGGGGTCGTGGCGTTCTTTCAGCTTGGACGCCGTGGAGGAACGTGCTGCGGATGTGCTGGAGGAGGTCGCCGGTGCAGGCTGGGCCGGCCCGAGGGCTGGGGTCTCCGGGATCCTCGCCGCGGCCGGGCTGTCCGCCTCCACGGTCCTCTTACGCGATGCCCCGGAGCACTTCGTCGACATGG
The DNA here is from genome assembly GCF_003391095.1 of Austwickia chelonae. Lineage (NCBI taxonomy): Bacteria > Bacillati > Actinomycetota > Actinomycetes > Micrococcales > Dermatophilaceae > Austwickia > Austwickia chelonae. The sequence goes on from NZ_CP031447.1 coordinate 649,696, forward strand.
CTCGCTTCGAGGCGGGAGCCGGGGCGCGACAGTCTTTCAACATTTCACGTCCCGCGCGCCCGGTAGGGCCTGTCGGTGGTGCTGCGGCAGAGCCTGATGCGGCTGGTCCGGCCACGGAGGACGTCCCGGTGCCGAGGGAGTCCGGTACACCCCAGGAGAACGGCCGGCCAGCTGCTCAAGATCCGCACACCGAACCGGTGGAGCCGGTTGAGATCGGGAAACCACCGTCCGGTGGAGCTTCGGGCGGAGAATCTTCCGGGGGACCAGGTCGCCGCGTAGTTCCTGCTCCGCCCACTGCCCCGATCGAGATGTCACCTGCCAACCAGGTCAAAGCCCCTGCAGCAGTGCCGGATGAGGACGAAGCAGGTTACACCAGGGTGCAATCCGTAGCAGGGCGGACCATGGCTGCCCCGTTGACGGCTCCTCCGGTGACGGCTCGGGTCGAAGCCGTCGACCGCACCCGCGGCTTCGATGTCGAGGGGCCTCGGGAGCGAGCCGGCACCCGACAGTTTGCTTCAGCCGCGGCAACTACAGCTTTTGACCGGGCCGAGTCCGGTGAGATGCCTGGCCCTTCTCCGGCGAAGACCCAGATCGCGGCGGCCGGTCCGCCCAAGGGCGCTTTGGCGACGATCGACGACCGGGACGAGGAGATCTCGTCCACGGGGGATCGTGCTGCCAAAGGCGCCGTGGGTACCGCCGCGGTCGGTGGCGGCGTGGCTTTGTGCATCCTGGGCTCGGTGGCCTTGGCGATCGCCGGGGTCGATGTTCCGCTGCTGTCGCCGATCGTGCGTCCGGTGAAGATCCAGAACCAGAACAACACGCCGTCGTCGCCGGTGACGACGAAGAGTACGGCCGGTGCAACATCCTCGCCGTCGTCATCGAGTGTGGGCAGTCGTACCTCGCCCGCGTCGGTGCCTACCCAGCGGCCGAGTGAACCAGGCCGCCCCACGACGGCTTCGCCGAAGGCACCGGTACCTTCGCGGGTGCAACCACCGGCACCGCAGTTGCCACCTCAGCAGCCTGCCGCGCCCCCGTCGGTCCGGGAGCAGCCTCCGCACATCGCACCTCCGCCGGCTGTCCCGGCGCCGAAGCCTCCAGCTCCGAAACCCCCGGTTCCGAAACCCCCGGTTGCGCCTCAGCCGCCGGCAGCTCCACCTGCGCCGGCAGAGGCACCGTGATCCTCTCCGTCCGGGGAACGACCTGACAGGTCGTTCCCCGGACGGGCGGTCTCTCAAGCGGTGGAAGCCGACTCACCACCGCGCAGCGGGACGACCGGTCAGTCTTAGACTGAGGTGATGAGCGACGCGACCGGACCCGACCGGGATCCCTTTGCCACGATCGGCCTGACCTATGACGACGTGCTTCTGCTGCCCGGAGACACGGACGTCATCCCCAGCGAGGCCGACACCGCCACCCGGATCAGCCGCAATATCGTGGTGAAGATTCCGCTGGTCTCCGCGGCGATGGACACGGTCACCGAGTCCCGGATGGCCATCGCGATGGCCCGGCAGGGCGGAATCGGCATTCTGCACCGCAACCTGTCGATCCAGGACCAGGCTCATCAGGTCGACGTGGTCAAACGTTCCGAGTTCGGAATGATCACCGACCCGGTGACCACCAGCCCCGATGCCACGCTCGCTGAGGTGGATGCCACCTGCGGTCAGTTCCGGATCTCCGGTCTGCCCGTCGTCGACGACACCGGTCTGCTCGTCGGCATCATCACCAACCGTGACCTGCGCTTCGAGAGCGACTTCTCCCGCCGGGTCCGTGATGTCATGACGAAGGCGCCCCTGGTCACCGGCCCGGTCGGGATCGACAAGGAGTCAGCCCTGGCTCTGCTGGCGAAGAACAAGATCGAGAAGCTCCCGCTGGTCGACGAAGTCGGTCGACTCTGCGGCCTGTTCACCGTGAAGGACTTCACGAAGTCCGAGCAGTACCCCCTGTCCACGAAGGACGACGCCGGGCGACTCCGCGTGGGCGCGGCCGTCGGATTCTGGGGAGACTCCTGGGAACGGTCGATGGCCCTGGTGGACGCCGGGGTCGACCTGCTGGTCGTCGACACCGCCAACGGCCATGCCCGCGGAGTCACCGACATGATCCGCCGGTTGAAGTCCGATCCGGTGACAAAGGGCGTTGACGTGATCGGGGGGAATGTGGCCACCCGGGCCGGGGCACAGGCCCTGGTCGATGCAGGTGCGGACGGGGTGAAGGTCGGTGTCGGCCCAGGCTCGATCTGCACGACCAGAGTCGTGGCCGGGGTCGGAGTACCACAGGTCACCGCTATTCACCAGGCGAGCCTGGCCTGTCGTCCGGCCGGGGTCCCCTTGATCGGAGACGGCGGCCTGCAGTACTCGGGAGATATCGCCAAAGCCCTGGTGGCCGGCGCCGATACGGTGATGCTGGGTTCGCTGCTGGCCGGATGCGAGGAGAGCCCCGGCGAGTTGGTCTTCATCAACGGCAAACAGTTCAAGCAGTACCGGGGGATGGGCTCGCTCGGAGCGATGCAGTCCCGGGGCCGGGCCAAGTCCTACTCGAAGGATCGCTACTTCCAGGGCGATGTCACTGACGACGACAAAGTCGTGCCCGAAGGGGTGGAGGGCCAGGTAGCCTACCGCGGACCGCTCGCAGCAGTCGTCTACCAGCTGGTCGGCGGATTGCGTCAATCGATGTTCTACGTGGGCGGGCGGTCGATCGATGAGCTGCAGACGAAGGGGCGCTTCGTTCGCATCACGGCGGCAGGCCTGAAGGAGTCGCATCCTCATGACATCCAGATGACTACCGCGGCACCCAATTACACCGGTAACTCCCGTTGATCGTGTGGCTGCGGCCGGGTGCCCGCAGACCCGAGAGGCGAACCGTGGGTAGATTGGTGCGGTGACCGACATCGAGATCGGCCGCGGAAAGCGCGGCCGCAGGGCGTACAGCTTCGACGACATCGCGATCGTGCCTTCACGACGCACCCGAACCCCGGAGGATGTGTCGATCTCCTGGCAGATCGACGCCTACCAGTTCGGCCTGCCCTTCGTGGCTGCTCCGATGGACTCGGTGATGTCCCCGCAGACGGCGGTCGCCTTCGGCGAGGCCGGTGGCTTGGGTGTCCTCGACTTGGAAGGCCTGTGGACCCGGTACGAGGACCCGAGCGCGCTGCTGGCGGAGATCGCCGAACTGTCTCCAGTCGAGGCCACCTCCCGGATGCAGGAGATCTACGCCGAGCCGATCAAGCCCGAGCTGATCACCGAACGTCTACGGCACCTGAGGGATGCCGGCGTGGTGGTGGCCGGAGCACTGTCGCCGCAGCGTACGAAGGAACACTGGAAGACGGTCGTCGATGCAGGCGTCGACATCTTCGTCATCCGAGGGACGACGGTGTCGGCCGAGCACGTCAGCTCCCAGGACGAGCCGTTGAACCTGAAGCGTTTCATCTACGAGCTGGACGTGCCGGTCGTCGTCGGTGGGGCGGCTTCCTACACCGCAGCCCTGCACTTGATGCGCACCGGTGCGGCCGGTGTGCTGGTGGGATTCGGCGGCGGAGCGGCGCACACGACTCGCCAGACCTTGGGTATCCACGCCCCGATGGCCAGCGCGGTGGCCGATGTCGCCGCTGCTCGACGCGACTACCTCGACGAATCGGGCGGTCGCTATGTCCACGTCATCGCCGACGGTGGAATCAGCAGGAGCGGCGACGTGGTGAAGGCCATAGCGTGCGGAGCGGACGCGGTGATGATCGGTGCGGCCCTCGCCCGCGCTGAAGAAGCACCTGGCCGTGGCCACCACTGGGGTTCAGAAGCACACCACCCGGACCTGCCCCGTGGAGAGCGGGTGCACGTAGGCACCTGCGCGCCTCTGCACGAGATCATGGTCGGCCCCGGCCGCACCGCCGACGGCACGACGAACTTCGCCGGAGCGCTTCGTCGCTCGATGGCCACCACCGGGTACAGCGACGTGAAGGAATTCCAACGCGTCGAGGTCATCGTGGCTCCGTACACCGCAGGCTGAACAGACAGCTCCGCGCACTGACCAGAACGAGGGCGGGCCGTGGTCTCAGGACCACGGCCCGCCCTCGTCAAGCCCTCGAACGACGTACGGTGGGAGCATGACTGCGACGACCGGTGTGGACGCTGCCTTTTCCGGCTCAGACGAACGACCTGAGACGACGGAAGGCCAAGGGCATCACGCGTTGGACCCGGCCTGGGTGCAGCGGTTGACCGCGCTCGCGGTGACCTCCCCCCGGGCGGAGAAGATCACTGCGGTGACCCCGATGACAGGCAAGGCGCTGGCCCAGATTCCGCTGTCGACTCCGGAAGATGTGCGCGTCGCGGTGGACGGGGCACGTGCCGTCCAACCTGGTTGGGCGGCGACACCGCTGTCCGAGCGCGCTCAGATCCTGCTGGACTTCCACGACCTGGTGCTCGCTCACCAGGTCGAACTCCTGGACGTGATCCAGCTGGAGAGCGGAAAGGCCCGGCTGCACGCCTTCGAGGAGATCGTCGACGCCTGTCAGGTTGCGCGGTACTACGCCCGGACCGCGCCGCGGCATATCGGCCCGCAGCGCCATACCGGATTGATCCCGGGGCTGACCCAGGTCACCGAACTACGACGTCCCAAGGGTGTGGTGGGCATCGTGGCCCCGTGGAACTATCCGCTGTCGATGGGGATCACCGACGTCCTGCCGGCCTTGATGGCCGGGAACACCGTCGTCGTCCGACCTGACTTGCAGACCTCGCTGACCTTGCTCTTCTGCGCGGAACTGCTGCGGAGGGCCGGCCTGCCGCCACGGGTCCTTCAGGTCGTCCTGGGACGGGGCGGCGTGGTCGGCAATGCGTTGTTCGAACGGTGTGACTACATCGGTTTCACCGGGTCGACCCGCACCGGTCGGCAGGTCGCTGAACAGGCCGGACGGCGCCTGGTGTCCTGCTCGCTGGAACTCGGTGGGAAGAATCCGATGTACGTGGCGGCCGATGCCGACCTGGGTCGTGCCGTCGAAGGAGCAGTGCGTGCCTGCTTCGCTTCGGGCGGGCAACTGTGTGTGAGCATCGAACGGTTGATCCTGCACGAGGCGATCGCAGATGATTTCCTGTCCCGTTTCGTCCCTGCTGTTCGTGCGATGAGGCTGGGCTCGCAGCTCACCTACGACGCGGACATGGGCAGCTTGGTTTCCGCTGAGCAGCTCGAGGTCGTCCGGCGGCATGTGACAGATGCACGTGAGCGGGGTGCCGTGGTCCTGACCGGGGGGCAGGAGCGTCCGGACCTGGGCCCGTGGTTCTACGAGCCGACGGTGTTGACCGGGGTCACCGAGGAGATGGAGGTCTGCCGGGAGGAGACCTTCGGACCGGTAGTCTCGGTCTATCGTGTCGCCGACGACAACGAGGCGGTCGCCCTGGCCAATGACACCTGCTACGGGTTGAACGCGTCGGTGTGGACCCGGGATATCGCCCGGGGTCGTGCATTGGCCGCTCGGATCGAGGCCGGTACGGTCAATGTCAACGAGGGGTACGGGGCTGCTTATGGGTCGACTGCAGCACCGATGGGTGGTTTCAAGTCTTCAGGGGTGGGACGTCGTCATGGCGGTGAAGGCATCTTGAAGTACACGGAGGCGCAGACCATCGCTGTCCAACGTGTGCAAGGTCTCGGTGTTCCGCCGCAGCTGTCGGTGGGTCGATTTACCGAGGCGATGACGGTCTTCTTGAAAATGATGAAGATGCTGGGTAGGCCATGACCCGGTCATCCGTGGATGAGGAGGGCGGCGCGTCGGTGTCCGCCCCTGGAGGGAGCATGACCATGCCTGCATCTAACGATGTGACTTATTTGTTGATCGATGGGGAGAACATCGACGCGACATTGGGCGGGGGCATCCTCGGCCGTCGCCCGCGCCCTGAGGACCGGCCCCGTTGGGATCGAGTCAAACGGTTCGCCGAGGAACACTGGGGCCAGCCTTCGGTGCCGCTGTTCTTCCTCGCGGTCAATGGTGAGATCCCGATGCCTTTCGTGCAGGCGCTGATCGCTGTCGGTTACAAACCGGTCCCCTTGTCCGGGCAACCGGACCAGAAGGTCGTCGACATCGCGATCCAGCGCACTCTGGAGGTCCTCCGCGACCGTCCTGCTGACGTGATGTTGGTCAGCCATGACGGGGATTTCCTCTCCCACGTCCACGACTTGAACGACGGGCGACGGTTGGCGGTCCTGGGCTTCGCCGAATTCCGCAATGCAGGCTTCTCCGCCTTGGGCCCGCAGGTGGAACTGATCGACCTGGAGTACGACGTGAATGCGTTCACCGAACGACTTCCTCGGCTACGCGTCATCCCGATCGACGAGTTCGACCCGGAGGACTTCCTCTGACGGGTTGCTCCTGAGCTCGTGCCTTCGGCCTGTTCTCAGGGAGAGGCGCGCGTCTTCAGGCCTGTTCACGCGGTGCGGTGGTCTAACCTGGCCACGTGCTGCGGACCGCTCTGACGCCGAAATGGCTGGCCCTGCTCGGCCTCGTGATCGCGGTCGTCGTCGGGTTCGCGGCTTTGGGGATATGGCAGTGGGATGCCGCTCACGAGCGCGGGGTGGCGGAGGCCACCAAGGAGGCGGCAGCGAAACCGGAGGCTCCTCTGGTGCAGGTAATGCCGGCGGATGGCACTTTCCCCGTGGGCGCACTGGACCGGAAGGTCTCCGTCGCCGGCACCTACGACCTGTCCGGGCAAGTGCTCGTGTCGGGGCGTCGGCACGGGGAGACGGAAGGTTTCTGGGTGGTCACTCCTTTGCTGGTCGAGGGAGCGCAGGGTCGTACGGGCGGTCCGGTGCGGATCCCGGTGCTTCGCGGTTTTGTCGCCGAAGGCGCCCCGGTGCCGCGGCCACCTGATGACCGGGTTTCCCTGCAAGGAGTGCTCGCCCAGGGGGAACCGCCGCCGAACCAGTTCCGGCCGCTTCCGGAGGGACAACTGGCGACCTTGAACGTGCCTACCCTGCTGAACCGGTGGGGTGGAGAGGTCTACAACGCCTTCGTCTTCACCGTGTCCCAGACACCGCCGACCACCGGGGACACGTTGACCCCGGTGCCCCCGCCTGCTCCTGGCAGCACCCGGTTGAACTGGCGCAACCTGGGTTATGCCCTGCAATGGTTCTTCTTCGCTGTCTTCGCCCTGTACATGTGGTGGCGGATGGTCCGGGAGGAGAGCCGCGTGCAATCTGCTCTCGAAGAGCGGCAGGAGATGCACGCCGATCAGTCCACGGATAAAGGAGAACCAGCGAGATGACCACACCTGCTTCGCGGATCATTGCGAGCAATGAGGAGATCCGTCGCGCGCTCACCTTCTTCAAGGTGATGGCTTTCGTGGTGGGGGTCGGGTTGCTGGTCTTGGTGCTGGAGATGGTCCTCAAGTATGCGGTGGGTCTGCAAGGGCGGGACAACCCGTTGTGGTGGTGGCCGCAACCGCACGGTTTTCTCTACATGGTGTACGCGGTGGCGACATTTTCGCTGAGCCTGAAGGTCCGTTGGCCGCTGGGCAAACTGATCTGGGTTCTCCTGGCCGGATGTCTTCCGTTCCTGTCCTTCGTGACCGAGGCCAAGGTCGTCCGTGAGGTCCGGGCGTTGATGGCGGAACGAGAGTAAGCAAGAGGCTTGCGGATGTAGGAGATCGGCCTCAACTCTACCCTTACGTAAGGGTAGAGTTGAGGCCGACCAAGCGCCGTTGCGCGCAATTCGCGCGTCGCACCGTGAAGGACGTCTCGTGAACAAACCGAACACCTCGCTCCGGTCCCTCCCTCGCGTGTCCGAGGACGTGCGATCCCCAAGATCGGCGACGAACAACCCCTCTCGGCATCCATGGGCGGACAAACTGGGCAAGCGGTACCCGATCGTGAACGTCCTGCGCGAGGACAGACATCGCAATGGTGGGGTGCGCACCCCAGGTTTTCAGACGATCGCTTGTCACCGACTGGCGAACTGGGCGGAGAGTGACGAAGCGCCCAGGGCCTTGCGGGCTCCGGTGGGGCGGGTCGCCCGGGCCGGGCTCCTGGTCGCCCGCGGGGTTTACGGTATCGAGCTACCGGCCAGCGTCGTCCTGGGGCGAAGGGTCAAAGTCGCGCATCAGAGTGGAATCATCGTCCACCCTGACGTGGTCATCGGAGATGACGTGCTGATCAGGCAGAATGTGACGATCGGCCTGAAGGAGGACATCTTGGGCGATGCTTCGGAACATGTCCCGCACATCCGCTCCGGCGCCTCTCTGGGGGCAGGGGCCGTGGTCGTCGGACCGGTGGTCGTCGGCGAGGGCGCTGTGATCGGGGCGAACACGGTGGTCACCCGCGATGTGCCCGACGGTGGGACGGTCTTACCTGCGCGTTCGATCATCCGAGACCACTCGGGGGCCGAAATACGTTCTGGCATCGTGCGCTCCACGCCGCAGGACATGTTTCCTTCCGCGGAGTGAACCAACCGCTTGCTCAGGCGAGCAATGCCATCCCTGGGTCAGGGCCGGTAGGCCGACTCCCTGGTCGCGGCATGTAACCGGTTGCGTAACAGCCTGGAAGGGCCAAGGATCCGCTCGATCTCTTCGATGGCCTCCGCGACGGTGGCCTCACCGTTCTGCACCAGCTCAGCGTCTCGATCAGTACCTTGACCTGTTTCGATGGCCCGGCAGGCATCGACGATCGGCCGAATCTGTTCCAAGGACAGGCCTACCAATTTCAGACTCATCACGAGGCGGAGCCGCTCGACGCCTTCGGCATCGTAGATGCGGAAACCTCCGGCCGTCCGCCCCGCAGGGGTGACCAGACCGAGGTCCTCGTAATGGCGGATGGAACGCAAACTCAACCCGGTGAGTTCGGCGACGTCCCCGATCTGCAGAGGCCGCATCGGGATGGGCCCGGTGCCAGGAACGGTGAGCATGTGGTGACTCCGAGGTACGTTCAGATAATCGCATCATCCTAGCGAAGCGTCCTGCGGCCCTGGACGGTCGAGGGTCGGTGTCTTCCCTCGTCGGCCGCTAGGCTGGTTCCTGTGAGTAAGGATCCCCATGCGCATCCCGTCCTAGTGGTCGACTTCGGTGCACAATACGCACAACTCATCGCCCGTCGGGTGCGTGAGGCCGGAGTCTACTCGGAGGTCGTCCCCCATACAGCCTCCGCTGCCGACATCCTGGGACGGCAACCTTCCGCCATCGTCCTGTCCGGCGGACCATCCAGCGTCTATGCGGACAGCGCACCCTCGCTGGACCCGGAACTCCTGCGAGCGGGGGTGCCGGTCTTCGGGATGTGCTACGGATTCCAGGCCATGGCCCAAGCTCTCGGCGGTGAGGTGGCCCGCACAGGTCTGTCCGAGTACGGGGCGACCCCGGTGACCGTCAGCGACACCGATTCCACCCTCTTCACCGGCCAGCCGAACGCCCAGTCGGTGTGGATGAGCCACGGTGACTCGGTCACCCGCGCACCCGAGGGCATGTCAGTCACCGCCTCGACCCCCGGCGCACCGGTCGCCGCCTTCGAGGACGACGAGAAACGTCTCTACGGCGTGCAATGGCACCCGGAGGTCCTGCACTCCACCTTCGGTCAGCGTCAGCTGGAGAACTTCCTGCGCCGCGGCGCCGGCCTGACAGCGGAGTGGAACCCCGAATCGATCGTCGAGGACCAGGTTGAGCGGATCCGCGCCCAGGTCGGCGAGGACCGGGTGCTCTGCGCACTGTCCGGCGGGGTGGATTCCTCGGTCGCCGCAGCGCTCGTCCAGAAGGCCGTGGGCTCGCAACTGACCTGCGTCTTCGTCGACCACGGCCTGCTGCGCCAGGGCGAGGCCGAGCAGGTCCAGCAGGACTTCGTGGAGGCCACCGGCATCGACCTGGTCACCGTCGACGCCTCCCAGGCCTTCCTCGGTGCGCTCGCCGGGGTCAGCGACCCCGAGGAGAAACGCAAGATCATCGGCCGTGAGTTCATCCGCACCTTCGAGCGGGCTGCTCGGGAGATCGTGCAGGACCGGGGTGACGAGGAGCACCCGGTGAAATTCCTTGTCCAGGGCACGTTGTACCCCGACGTGGTCGAGTCCGGCGGCGGCAGCGGCACGGCGAACATCAAGAGCCATCACAATGTGGGTGGTCTGCCCGACGACCTGCAGTTCACGCTGGTGGAGCCGCTGCGGGACCTCTTCAAGGACGAGGTCCGCCAGGTGGGGCTCGAACTGGGCGTCCCTGAGGCGATCGTGTGGCGTCAGCCCTTCCCCGGCCCCGGTCTGGGGATCCGGATCGTCGGTGAGGTCACTCACGAGCGTTTGGAGGTGCTGCGCGCCGCTGACGCGATCGTCCGCGAGGAGCTCACCCGCGCCGGCCTGGACCGGGAGATCTGGCAGTGCCCGGTGGTCCTGTTGGCCGAGGTGCGTTCCGTGGGTGTCCAGGGCGACGGGCGGACGTACGGACATCCGGTGGTCTTGCGGCCGGTCAGCAGCGAGGACGCGATGACCGCGGACTGGACCAGGGTGCCTTACCCGGTGCTCGCGGCCATCTCCACCCGGGTCACCAATGAGGTTCCCGAGGTGAACCGGGTCGTGCTCGATGTCACCAGCAAACCTCCGGGCACCATCGAGTGGGAATGATGCCATGATCCTTGGCAGACGCCCGCAGGTCTTGATCAATCTGACGGTGATCGGGGTCAATCTGCTGGTGCTGCCGAACTGGTTCTCGCCGGGGCGTTTCCCGCTTCAGGCGAGGCTCGCCTTCGTGGCTGTGCATGTGGTGTTGATCGCCCTGTGCTCGTGGTGGTTGTCACAAGCACTGGGCGTCAACCCGTTCACCCGCCGTCGACACCCGGTCTACACCCCGTACGCCTTGGATCCCGAGGCGGGAGATCTCCCCACCGACCGGTCTGGAAAAGAGTCTTCGGGGAAGAGGAACAGCAGGGACAACTGGGGGAGATCGGGGGACTTCCGCGAGTTCGATCCGCACGAGGAAGAACCCGACCCGCCGACAGCTCATGATCGTGAACTTGCCCACCCTGGAGCGGACGGAGCCGTAGCGTGTACCTCCATGAGCGAGGGACACACGTCAGATCAGCGCCGACGGACGGTTCAGCGTTACTACGACGCTCTCGACCGCGATGACCTGGAAGCGGTGTTGGAGTGTTTCTCCGGTGACGTGCTCTACCGGAGGCCGGGCTATCCGGTGATGACCGGTTCCGAGCAGCTCCGGGCGTACTACAGCGAAGAACGCCGGCTGGCCCGTGGCCGCCATTCGGTCCGGAACCTACTGGTCGACGGCCAACAGGTCGCAGCCCAGGGCACCTATGAGGGGGAGTTACGGGAAGGCGATCGGATGACGGTCGACTTCGCGGCCTTCTTCGTCATCGACGGCAACGACCGGATCTGTGAGCACGCTACGTATTTCTATGTCGCGCATGTCTGAGTTCGTGACTGCTGGTAGCTCGTCGGGTGATTGTTCATCCTCTTTGTCGAGCAGGTGGTCTCCGCGACCGACTTCGCACCGTCTGTCCGCGTTTTTTGCACAAAAAGCAATAAGTGGATCATTCGCTGAAAGCTATTAAATTTTTTTTTCGGAACCAAGCTCTTTCTTGCTCATGGCATCTTCGGTTGGCGTATTGTGCTGAACGGGTGTATCAGTTTGTGGGTTTTACTTAAGTATTTCGAGCTGCTGGGTTGTCGGAATGATGCCTGTCGATGATGTGTGCATGCCGCGTGGGCGGGCGTGATTTCGAGTTCAGGAGAATGATCCGAGAGTATTTGAGCTGGGGGAAGAAGATGAAGATCGGCAAAGCGATCATCTGTGGAGCAGTGAGTGCTTCGATCGTCATGGGGGGAGCCACTGCCAATGCGGCAGTGTTTGGATCGAGTGATTCTTCTCGGGCAGGAGTGGTGGCGAGTGGGAGTCTTGCTTGCCCTCATGAGAGTGATGAGGTTGTGAGCTTCGACAGGATCGAGGATGTCGCTTTAATTGAAAATCTCAAGGGTAAGGTGGGGAGTGGGATCAGGTCGGGAGAAATCCGTCTCACGGCAGACCTGAAAGACTTTGACTTCTCGGCAGTGAGGGTTTTTGAAAACAAAGCCAGCGGTAAGCAGTCTACGGCGGTCATGGTTCCTGCGGTGGAGGGGGAACGGAGCTTGATGAGTGGAGTCACTGCTTTCTATGAGCAGGGACGCCTGGCGGGTTATAGTGAGCTTCACGTTACTCGAAATGAAAATGGTAATTTCCAATTGTTGACATCTGTAGACGGAGGCGTTGCCGAGAGTAAAGATAGTGGAATTAAGTGGTTCTCCGACAGGGAGATGTTTACTGAAAGTGCTGTACTGGGGTCGAGTGGCTGGATGAGTAATATGGATAAATGCCTTGCGACGACTCTGGGAATATCTGGCGGCGCGGCTGTTCTTATCGGAGTGCTCTGTAAAGCCAACTGCGGAGTGGCTGTTACTAATGTACTTTCAATGTCGGTGTGTGCTGCATGCGTCGGTGGGGTCATTGGGTTGGCCGGGAAGTCATTTAATGCCGCCACTAGGTGTTTTTCACTCTGAGGTGGATCTAGTCGTATGAGGTGCCTATTCCAGGTTTTTGCATCAGTAGCTTCGATGCTGGCGGTGCCCTTGGGGGCGTGGCTCCTGGCGTGGAATGGGGAGTCGGGTTGGGTGCGCATCGCCCCCTTGGCCGGTGCGGAGGCCTTCCTCCTGATCTGCCTGATCATCCTGGCGTTATGCGGCGCCAGTCTCTCCACGGAGAGCAGCGAGCAGCAGAACCCCGTCTGAACACCACGACGGGCCGGAACGACAGCGCGGGAAGACCCGCGACATCGCCCCGGCCCGTCGAGGCGAACTGGTGGATGCAGACCGCTCGTCAGGCAGCCGTGCCGCGCGCAGCAGCGAACCGGCGGGAGACGTCGTCCCAGTTGACGATATTCCACAGCGCCGAGACGTAGTCGGCCTTCACGTTCAGGTACTGCAGGTAGAAAGCGTGCTCCCACACGTCGAACACCAGCAGCGGGTCGGCACCGAAGTTCACATTGCTCTGGTGGTCGTAGTGCTGGCTGACGATGAGACGGCCGTCAAGAGGCTCGTAGGCGAGCATGCCCCAACCGGAACCCTGGATGGTCGTGGACGCCGCGGTCATGTGGGCCTTGAAAGCCTCGAAAGAACCGAAGTCCTTCTGGATCGCCTCGGCCAGCGGGCCGGTCGGCTCACCGCCGCCCTCGGGGGAGAGGTTCTGCCAGAAGATGGTGTGCAGAGCGTGCCCCGACAGGTTGAAGGCCAGCGTCTTCTCCAGCCCGACGATGGCGCCGAAGTCGTTCTTGTCCCGTGCGTCGGCCAGCTTCTCCAGGGTGTCATTGCACCCCTTGACGTAGGTGGCGTGGTGCTTGGCGTGGTGCAGCTCCATGATCTGGCCGCTGATCGCCGGCTCAAGGGCCGCGTAGTCGTAGGACAGGTCGGGCAGGGTGTACATCATGCCTCCTGGCATCTTGTGAGCGGTGCCCCACACACCCTAGTCGGGGTGGGGAAGAGTTGCGACATATCACCTTTCACCCGAGGTGACATGTCATCCACTTCCGAACGTATCAGGGCCGGCCGGTGTGCCCCACATCTCGACAGGGCCGGAAAGCCCTCGGATCAGGCGTGGGCATGCCCCGGACGCCGGACCGTACGCATCGCCGAAGGCACGTACACGCAGGTCGGATCCGAACCCAGGATGTCGCCGGTCACCGCATAGGCGTGCGACCGCGACCCGCCGCAGACCTCGTTGAACTCACACACCCCGCACTTGCCATGGAACTCCTCGGGATGCCGCAACGAGACCAACAGCGGATCGGTGCGGTAGATCTCCGGGAAGGGTGTCTCCTTCACATTCCCGCAATGCTGCGGGAAGAAACCGGAGGGGTAGACCAGACCGGTGTGCGAGATGAAAGCGAAACCACGACCCGAATTCACATCGATCGGCGGCCGGGGCTTACGGCGCCGCACCGTCGCGTCGCCGAGCAGATCCGCCGTGGCCGCGCGCAACCGCCGGTACAGATCGCCGTGCGGCACCTGCGAGGAGGTCGTTTCACCCTCTTGTGCCCTGGCCCGCATCCGTGCCCGCTGAATGGCGACCCGACGATAGTGCGGTGCCTCCGTCGTCTTCACCGCGATGAGATCGGAGACATCGTGCAACCAGTGGAGGACGTCCTCGGCCTCGGCCGCGCTGAGCGTCTGCAGCGCGGAGCCACGTCCGGTCGGCACCAGGAAGAAGACACTCCACAGCGATGCGCCCAGGGAGTGCACCAGGCGCAGCAGATCAGGCAGTTCCTCCACGGTGTCCCGCGTGATGGTCGAGTTGATCTGCAGGCGGTAACCCAGCTCCTTCGTCCATGCCGCAGCCTGCACGGTCGCATCGAAGACACCGGGAACCCCGCGGAAACCGTCGTGGACCTCAGCGCGGGCGCCGTCCAAGGACAAGGAGATCGCATGGACGCCGCTGTCGCGGAAGACCTTCAACGACTCCGGAGTCATCTTCGGCGTGACCGACGGCGAGAGCGCCATGTGCAGGCCCAGGTCAGCCCCGTAACGGACCAATTCGGGCAGATCGGCACGTTCGAAGGGGTCACCGCCGGTCAACACCATGATCGGATGGGGCTTACCGAAGGAAGCCACGTCGTCCAGCAGAGCCTTGCCCTGCTCGGTGGTCAGCTGATCCGGGTGCGCCGACTTCTGGGCGTCGGCTCGGCAGTGCTTGCACACCAGCTGGCAGGCGCGGGTCGTCTCCCAGATGACGATCATGGGTCGTTCGCCGGCGTCATGATGCAGATGTCGGACGACGCGCTCGGGCGTGACGGTCATGAGGCCTCCTCGGCATCGAAATGTCTGACCAGCCGCTCGGCCGCGCTGTTCGCCGACGCGATGCACGCGGCCAGGCCGATGCCGTCGTAGGAAGCACCGGCGAGCACGACCCCGGGGAGGTGCTCGTCGATCTCCGCCCGGATGTCGGCGACCCGGTCGAGATGCCCCACCGTGAGCTGAGGCAGCCCCTGAGGCCAGCGTTGCACGTGGACGATGGCGGGGGCCACCGACAGCCCGGTGAAGGATCGCAGATCTTCCAGGAGTCGCGCGACCAGGCTGTCGTCGTCGAGCCGGTCGACCAGGTCCTGGCCATCACGCCCCGCGGACAACCTCACCAGGTGGAGGTCGCCGCCGCCGTGCTGCGGCCATTTGGCCGACAAACTGGTCATCGCCTTCAACAGGGTGCCCGTCGTCGACGGCACGAGAAGCCCGTTGGCCTGCAATGCCGGAACATCGGCCACGTCCTGGGTCGGGAAACCCAGGAGGACGGTCACCGTGGAAGAGATCCGGGTCTGGGCGAGAGTGTCCGCCGCGCGGGGGAGCACCGGTTGCAGCAGCTTCCGCGCCGCCGTCGCCGGGACGGCCAGGACGACGGCATCGGCCTCGGCGACGCCCTCGCTCGTCGTCAGCCGGTAACGCTGCCTCCCGGGGTCGCTCTCGGGGCCACCGGGGACGGCTTCCACGGTGTCGACCTGTGCGCCGAGGACGACCTCGACCTCGACATCGGTCAACAGGCGGTCGACCACTTCGTGGAGACCGCCCTTCCAGGACAAGAAGTCCATCCGAGGGGCAGGGCGCGCAGGCGCCGGGGCGAAGGCTTTCGGCAGTGCGCCGACGATCTTTTCCCGACGATCTGCCGGAAGGCGTCGTGTGACGGTGCCGACAACCTGACGGGGGAGATCGCCCAGGCGCAGCGGCATCAATGAACGCCCCTGCGATGCTGCGGAAACCAGGGTCGGAGTGGTGGCGCGCAGACTGAGCTGGTGGACATCGCCGGAGTGCAGCCCGCCCAGCAAGGGGTCGACGAAACGGTCCACCACCTGACGGCCGAATCTGCCGGCGACGAACTCGCCGACGGCGATGTCCTGGCCCGGGCCGAGCGGGGGCGTCGACCGCAGCCGAGCAGCCACAGGTTCCAATCCGGCCCGGAACAGGCCGGCCATCGACATGACCCGGCTGGCCAGGACCGGACGTAACCGTGTCGGCCCGGCCGGACCGACACCGGAGGGAAGCCGACGTCGTCCGCGGGGCGTCCACAGGTAGCTCTCTCCGGAACGGGCGACGATGCGTTCGTCGAACAGTCCGAGTTCTTTCAACAGAGCTATTCCGTGCGGTGCCATCGTGTGCATGGCTTCTGCGCCCAGGTCGACGGGCATGCTCGCAGGAGCTGGATCGTCCTGGTCCGAGGAGGTCCCGTGGCCGGTGGATGGGATCGGGACATGCACGGTGAGGATCTGCCCGCCGAGTCGACGGTCGCTCTCGTACAGGGTGACCCGGTGACCGGCCAGGGCGAGCCGACGGGCGGTGGTGAGCCCGGTGATGCCGCCGCCGATGACGACGACATGTCGGACCTGCGAACCTTCCATCTGTCGGTCCTTCCCTCCTGCGCATCCTCTCGCCCTCCTGCGAGCCGGTCTGCCCGACAATCCTAGGACGGAGGCCTGTCGGCAAAGCAGGAGGATGCTCGCGCAGGTCATATCCGGTGTGCGATGACACCGGGCGGACTGCTGTCGGGACCCTGACACTGGATCAATCGTTCCCAGCTGGTTCACAGGAAAGGGGAAGGTCCGTCTCCCACCATGGCGTCATGGCCAGTCTTCCCACCCGCGCTGTGTCCGCGGTCCTCCCCGGTGGGCGTAAGGCCAGGGGTGCGGCCGTCGGATACGGATTCGTGCTCATGGCGTCGGCGCTCGTCGTGATGGCATTCCTGGTGCGTTTCTTTCTCCATGACGCCCGCGGGCAGGAGCTGGAGCGACGAATCATGCGGGGAGTCGGAACGAGTTCCCTCATCGACCAGGTTCTCCAAAGCGGTTTGGAGCTGGTCAGCGTCGGAGCGATCGTGCTCGCCCTGGTCGCACTGGCGGTTTTCGCGGTGATGCGTCGACGGGCAGACCTCGGCCTGGGGGCGGCGATCCTCGTCGCCGGAGCGAATATCACCACCCAGGTGCTGAAGTACGGGGTGCTGGAACGATCCGACTTCGGGTTCTCCCGCCACAACTCGCTGCCCAGCGGGCATGTCACCGTGATCACCTCACTGCTGATCGCGGCGGTCCTGGTCCTGCCCGCAGCCTGGCGTCCGATGCTGGCCCCCGCAGCAGCCTTCCTGGCCACCGGGGCAGGCGTGGGCACCATCGTGCTGAGTTGGCACCGTCCCAGCGACGTCATCGCCGCCTATGCGGTGGTGCTGTGGTGGGTGGGCGCCATCGTGGCCTGTCTAGCGCTGGCCTGGCGGCAACAAGGCCCTGTTCCCAGA
Organism: Austwickia chelonae; assembly: GCF_003391095.1. NCBI lineage: Bacteria > Bacillati > Actinomycetota > Actinomycetes > Micrococcales > Dermatophilaceae > Austwickia > Austwickia chelonae. Next base: position 666,945 of record NZ_CP031447.1, read on the forward strand.
GGGCTGTGGCGCCCCTTCGGCTATGTCGTCGGAGGCTTCCTGGCCGTGGTCGTGGCGGCGGTCCTGATGCTCGTCTCAGGGGTCTCCCCCCGGCAGGGAATGTACGACCTCGCACTGGGACTGGCGGCACTCCTCCTGGTGGCCCTGTGCTGCGCGGCGGTGATCAGCCTGGCCGCTTACGCCACAGACCTCCTCGGCGACGACCGCGGGACCGGCTGAGTTATCGATGGTGAGTGGTGCTCGCTAGGGTGTGAGCGTGTTGAGGACCATGACCGCCGTCGCTGCCGGCAAGGCCGCCATGCTCGCCGCTCGCGTGCGTGGAGGAGGATCTGCCCTCCCCGGCCTGATCGTCGAGCGCATCGATCCGTCGTTCCTGGCCACATCCTTGTCCCGAGTCAGGGGCGGGATCGTGGTCGTCAGCGGGACGAACGGCAAGACAACAACGACCAAGATGCTCGCCGAAGTACTGCGAGCACATGACAAAGAGGTGTTCAGTAACCCGACGGGGAGCAATTTCACCCGCGGCGTGATCTCCTCGCTGCTCGGCAAGGTGGGTGTCGATGGACGGATCCACGCGGACTTCGCCGTGGTCGAACTCGACGAGGCCCACTCGATCCCCTTCGCCCAAGCTGTTGCCCCGACCCACGCCCTGCTGCTCAACGTGGCCCGCGACCAGCTCGACCGGTTCGCGGAGATCGACCACACCGCTGAGCTCCTGGCCCGTCTGGCCAGTTACACCACCACGGGGTTCGTGCTGAACCGGGACGACTCCTTCATCTCCCGGATCGCCGGACGCCTCGAAGAAGCCCCGCGATCGCAGCGGCCGGTGCCTCCGCGGATCGGTTACTTCGGTGTCCACCCGGAGATCGCCGACCGGCTGCCGGAGCTGCTGGAGGCAGACCTGCGCTCGGACGAGGAGACGGCGCTGCCCGACCTCGGCGCGGGTGACGGGCTTCTCCGCCCGATCGACGAGAACTCCTTCGAGATCCTCTTCGGGGACGGCAGCAAGGTCGGTCCTCTCGAGCTGCGCCAGCGAGGACTGGCAGCCATGATCAACGCCACCGCGGCGACGACGATGGCACGGCAACTGCTCGGTGCCGAATTCGACGTGGCCGCTGCGGAACGCGCGCTGCGGAATGTCGCTCCGCCCTTCGGTCGCGGCGAGGTCGTCGACGTCGACGGGCAGCCTCTGGAACTCGTCCTGGTGAAGAACCCCGCCGGGTTCACCGTGGCCCTGGGCACCTACGGTTCCTCACCGGTGGCCACCATGATCGCGATCAATGACGACTATGCCGACGGGCGCGACGTCAGTTGGCTCTACGACGTCTCCTTCGACTCCCTGGCCGAGCGGGGCGTGGCCATCACCAGTGGTGTCCGGGCCTACGACATGGCTTTGCGTCTGCACTACGACGACATCACCACCTACGCCCAGGAACCTGACCTGGAGAAGGCCCTGGAGCAGTTCCTGGAGACCTACCCGAACGAACCCAAACGGATCTTCTGCACCTACACCGCGATGATGGCCCTGCGGCGGATGCTCGCTGCTCGCTACGGGCTGGCCGCGATCGGTGAGGACAACCCCGGGAAGAGCGAGAGGCTGGCATGAGCACGCAGGATGTGGTGGTCACTCACCCGGAGGGGGAGAGCAAGGGCACCGTGGTGCTGGTGCACATCTACCCGAAGGAGATGAGCATCTACGGTGACCTGGGCAATACCCGGGTCCTGCAGCGTCGGCTGAACTGGCACGGGTACAGCTGCCAGCTGCACCGTCACCACCCCGGAGAGGACTTCCCCGAGGACGCCCACATCGTGCTGGGCGGCGGCGGCCAGGACTCCGGGCAGGCCAGGGTGGAGTCCGACCTCGAACGCAACGGACCGGTGCTGAAGGCCTTGGCCGACGACGGCTGCCCGATGCTGATGATCTGCGGCATGTATCAGCTTTTCGGCAATGCCTTCGTGACGCTGGAGGGGCGGCGGTTGCCAGGTCTGGGCATCCTCGATGTCACCACGACCGGGAACACCACCCGGATGATCAGCCCGGTCGTCCTGGAGACCGACTACGGGAAGATCGTCGGCTACGAGAACCACTCCGGCGCCACTGTCCTCGGACCGGGCCAGCAGCCCTTCGGCCGGGTGCTCCACGGTTATGGCAACAACCCTGAGGACGGGACGGAAGGGGCGCACACCAACCGCGTCTTCGGCACCTACCTGCACGGTCCGATCCTCCCGGCGAACCCGGTCTTCGCCGATGCCCTCATCGCCGACGCCGTCGAGCGCGGGCTGGGCCGTCCCTTCGACGGGGAAGACATCGACGACACCCTGGCGCTCCAGGCCCGGGAACGGCAGATCACCAGGCTGCTGTCCGGTAAGGAGAAACGAGACCGCAAGGGTGCTTGACCGGACAGACGGCAGGAGCTGCCTCTGCGCACACCCCTCAGCACATGGTCGTGGGCCGCACCGGAAGAACATCGGTGCGGCCCACGACCATGTCGGCTCAGTGGAAGACCGGGAGAGGCCCGGGCGGCGGATCGTCCGGGTCGTCCTCTTGTCCGACCTGGTAATGCCGTCGAGTTGCCGTCCACGCACCCGCGGACAACAGCCCCAGGGGGATCTCCAGGATGTGGCTGTAGATCGCGAAGAGCACCACCGAGGCCGCTGCTGCCGCATGATCGGCACCGAAGGCGATCATCAACCCCGCCGCCAGCTCGGTGACTCCGATGCCGCCGGGGGTCACCGGGACCATCGTGAGCATCCGCGAGAGCGCATAACAGGCGAAGGCCTGCGACCAGGGGAGGTCGATGCCGAAGGCGGTCATGCACTCGCGGAAGAGGAAGAAGTAGATCCCGAGGAAACCGACGATGCCTAAGGTCAAACGGACCCACCCCGGCCGGATCACATGGATGACCCTGGAACGCATGTCGACGGCGACAGCCTCGACGTCCTGGTGGTACTCCTTGCGGAACAGTCGCAGCATCGGCTTCACCACGCGGTCAAGCGCACGGCCGATCCGGTGGGCTCCTTTGTCCGACGCGATGATCCCCACGGCCAGGGAGACCATGACCGCGGCAACTCCGACGGCGCCCCAGCCGCCGACGACGATCAGATGGGGAAGGTCGGTGGCGCCGTCGGCCAACAGCCACAGGATGGCGAACATCGGGAGCAACGCTCTGACCAAGAGATTCCAGATGGTCGTGATGATCAGAGAGGTGCCGATGTTGCGGTGGCTGAACCCCCAGGACCGGAAGATCGCGTACTGCGCTGCGACACCCATCGCGCCTCCACCGGGCATCGCATTGGAGACCCCGGAACCGCACAGGTTCACGATGAGCGCCGGCGTATGCCGCAGGCCGGGCAGCGATGCGGACAGGGTGAAGGTGTAGGAGTACAGGCCGCCCATCATCAACATGAAGAGAAGGAAGGCCTTCGCCCAGCCGAGGCGTTGCAGCTCGGCGAGGATCTGGGTCCACGAGGTGTGGGTGATCCAGGGCAGGACCCAGCCGAGCAGGAAGGTCGCTGCACCGAGACCGACAACGACTTGCACCAGGCGGGTGAACCGGTCCTTCGCCCTCGTCCGGCTCGCATCCTTCGAGGGGTCGGGTTCAGGGTTGGTGCTCTTCGCCGGTTCAGCGTGCTCCACGAGACCCCCCGATCATGACGGTGTGCCGGCAACGGCTGGGCAAAGCAGCGGCTACCGAAGCGGTGATGGGTAGCGGGCTACAAACCCGCGAAGACGTCCCTTTCGAGAGTACCTGCAGATGTCCGGAAGGTCGGATATCTGTAGGGGCGTCGTCTGGCGATCGGTTCACCGGGTGCCAGGCCGGACGCATCGGCGAACCATTCTCGCCCGAAGGCCAGGGCATAGACCGGTGCGGGGAGACGGAGGAATGCGGCCAGGGTGCGATCCGCTCCTGCATCCGCCGCTGCTTGCGAGGCATGAGCCGCCATCGACGCCCGCTTGGCGGCGATCTGACGACGGACATCGATCCGGAAGGTGATCTCCTCCCGCGGAGAATAGGAACGGCGAAAGGCCGCCGGGTCGAAATCGGACGGATAGCGGTATACCTTGCCCACGAGTTCTACCGTCCTGGCGATCAGCTCACGGGGGACGGTGGCCTCCAACAGCCGTGGCGTGCCAGCGATCAGTGCGGCTCGCCGGGCCACCTCGTGCACCCGCACATGGTCCCGATGGCCGTATCCGCCGTTGGCGTCATAACCGAGCAGGACCTGTGCCTGCTCAGCTTGCAGGATCTCCACCAGCCGGTCGACCACGTCCTGCGGGTCTGCGCGCAGGAAACGTTCACGACCAGGTGGATCCGGGGGGAGATCGCCGGTCATTCCTGAATCGGCATAACCCAGGTGGATGACCTCCGACACCCCTAGAGAAGCTGCGCTGGAGCGCAGCTCGTTCAACCGACGTTCGCCGAGAGTGCGCCCGTCGGAGTCCCGGTAACTCTGCGACGTCATCCCCTGATCGCCGTCGGTGGCCACGACGAGCACCACCCGGTGTCCTCGCGCAGCAGCCTCAGCGAGAGTGCCCGCTTCAAGGAGGGCTTCGTCGTCGGGATGGGCGTTGAAAGCGACCAGGGTGTGACTCATGGAGACGATGATGACGGACGGCACGGACATCCGGCATCCCCGGTGTGTCGGATGCCCAGCTGCGGGGCTCGCCCGGGCAATTCACCTGATGATCAGCGAATGTCCTGAAAATGGTTGCTTTTTGGTTGATTCTCCGAGTGCTGACTCCTGTTCGAGCTCGGTGATGTGTGATCCTTGGGCATTGTGAAGATCGCCCTGTTGTCCGACTGCTACCTGCCACGTCTGGGTGGGATCGAGGTTCAGGTTCGTGATCTCGCCTACCATCTGCTGGCGGCGGGGCACGAGGTCGAGGTGTTCACTGCCACCCTCGGTGACCACGACGAGCGCGGCGGTGTGGTCGAGATCGTGGACGGCCTGCCGATCCACCGGATGGGCATCGAACTTCCCGGACGGCTACCGATGAACCCGCTGGCCGCGCGGGAGATGAAACACCGCCTCACCGTCGGCTCTTTCGATGTCGCCCACGTCCACATGGGCATCACCAGTCCGTTCACCGTCGACTGCACCCGAGTGGCCCTGCAACTGGGGCTGCCGGTGTCCATGACCTGGCACTGCATGCTCGGCCCCGCCGAACCGCTCTTCCACATCAGCCGGATCGCCCGGATGTGGGCACGCTGCGGTGTCGCGATGAACGCGGTCTCCCGGGTCGCCGCAGGGCCGGTGCAACGAGCTCTGGGTCCGTGGGGCACCTGCCACGTGCTGCCCAATGGCATCGACGCTTCGACCTGGTGGAGGGAACCGGACGATCAGACAGCCTTGGAGCCACCCTCCCGGGACAGCGAACTCCAGGTGGTCTCGGCGATGCGCCTGGCGAACCGTAAACGGCCGTTGCCCTTCCTGCAGGTGATGCGACAGGTGCGGCAGATGATTCCCGAGGTTCCTTTCCGGGTGACGATTCTCGGCGAAGGCAGACAAGGGTCGTTGGTCCGGGCCTACGTCAAGCGTTACGGCATGACCGACTGGGTGGACCTGCCTGGCCGAGTCAGCCGGCCCGAGCTGCTCAACCTCTACCACAGCAGTCATATCTATGCTTCACCGGCAAAGTTGGAGTCCTTCGGCATCGCTGCTCTGGAGGCCCGCTGCGTCGGACTGCCTGTGGTAGGCCGAGCGACCAGCGGATGCGTGGAGTTCATCGAGGACGGGATCAACGGATTCCTGGCCGAGGACGACAACCGGATGGCCGAGGCCATGGCCCGGCTGTTGTCGGACCACGACCTCAGGGAAAGCATGTGGCACCACAACATGACCCAGCCTCCGCAGCACGACTGGCCGAGAGTCGTCGAGCTGACGATCGAGGAGTACCGTCGGGCTGCTGCGCTGCGTGGGCTGACCCTGGCCGACCGGTGACCCGGTGACGACGACAGCGCCCGGCGCGGTGGTGGTGCAGGCGTGGAACGGCTCACAGGACGTCGTCCTCACGGCCCTGAAACATGGACAGGACCCCGAACAGCTCCTGACCAGGCTGGGCTGGCGGGTGGAACGTCCGCTCCGAGCAGAACGGCGCGGCGCGGACATCGTGGTGGAGTTCGCGGTACGAGCAGCCTCGCCATGCTCTCCACCGCCCCCGTGGCACGACCGATCTCCTGTCCGGGAGGAGACATCTGCCGGCCAGCCGGATGTCCTACGTAGACAGCGGGTCTCCTCTGCAGTGCTGGTCATAGCAGACCTTCCGCAGGATGTCCGGCCCGCAGCCCGGTCGGTGCTGGCCACCCGCTATTCCGGGACAGTGGTCCGTTGGGAAGGCGCGTGGGGCCTACCCGGCGGAGGCCTCGAGCCTGCGGAGGAACCGGTTGCCGCCGCTGCTCGCGAAGCCTACGAGGAGACCGGACAAATCGTCGACGTGGACGACTTGGCTTTCGTCCAGAGCGCGCACTGGGTGGGGCGCTCGCCGGCAGGCGTGCTGGAGGACTTCCACGCAGTCCGCCTGGTTTATCGGGGGAGATGCGCTCGTCCGACCCCGGCGGTGGTGCACGATCTCGGCGGGACGACGGCCGAAGCCGCTTGGGTGGCGCTGTCTCGGGCGGACGAACTCGACTGGGCCCCTGGTCCGCGCGCGCAGCTGACTTCACTGGGCGTCTTGTCGTCGGTGGATTGAGCGGTGGCGGCGGTAGTGGTGCGGAGGGTGTCCGCTCGTCGTGGTTCGCTGCTTCAGCCTTGGTCGTCCTGAGGAGTGAGGATTCGTAATCCGGTGGGGAAGGCGCGGGGGTCGTCCGGTGGCCGGTCGGTGACGATGACATCGGCCTTGTCGAGGGGCGTGATATAGCCGGCTTGTCGGACGCCGAAGGCTGAGCTCGTGGCGAGGACGCAACGTTGTCGGGCTGACCGGAGCATTCCGCGTTGGGCGGAGACCTGACCGGGGGCTGTGGTCGTGTACCCGGTGTCGGGGTGGACGCCGTCGACCTCGACCAGGGCCCAGTCGGTGGGATGGTCGGCGAAGAAGTCGGCGGTGGCCGGCCCCGAGGTGACCAGCTGTCCGTTTCCTTCACGGAGTTCACCACCGGCGACGTGGATCCGGAAACCTGCCTGCCTGGCCAGGATGTCTACAGCTCTGAGGTCGTTGGTGACGATCGTCAGTTCTTCGAGGTCCAACAGCAGGGGGAGGAGGGCTTCGCTGATGGGGCCGCCGCTCAGCGCGAGGCATTGGCCGGGGCTGATGAGTCCGCGAACGGAGCGGGCGATGGAGGTGTGGCGTCGCTGTTCCTCGACCGGGTCGGTGTTCTCCGCCCGGCGGGGGTCTGCGTCCGGTCTGATCCGTACGCCGCCGTGGAGCCGTTCGACCAGGTCGGCTCGGGCGAGTGCTTGGAGGTCACGGCGAATGGTGGAGGTGTCCACCTCGAGGTGGTCGGCGAGAACCTTTACTTCTATGTACTCGCCGGAGCGCAACCGACCCAGGATCATCCGTTGCCGGTCGTTGAGTCTCATCCCGGTCCTCCCTGTCCGGTTCGGTCGTTCTGCGCCCACGGTACGCATCACGGGCTGATCTCCTGGTGAGGGGACCCTGACCGGGGGCGTGTCGGGCGAGCGTTGACGGCGCCCGGAAAGTGGCTGGCAGGGGGGGAGAAGAGGGGACTTGACAGTCCCCCGTGCGTGCGAGACCTTTTAAGCGCAGTGCACGTTTTCGTGCACCTTGTGCCTTGGACCGTGTGTTTGCAGTGCGCCGTTTTTCGAGGGGGAGGAAAGATGCGCCTTTCACCTGTCGTGGTTGCCGCGCTGCTCCTGCCACTCGCGCTCTCCTCCTGCGGATCGATCGACGCAGCCCAGGCAGAGCGACCTCCCGGCGGGGCGAAACCACCTGCTGCGGAGAGCATCGACCAGGGGGCCTACGTCAATGTGGTGAAACTCACCGGCATCGCCTGGTTCGACCGGATGAAGATCGGGGTCGAGGATTTTGGTGCCACGTCGGGCCGGAAAACCACCCAGGCCGGGCCGGCCACCGACAGTCCTGAGCAGCAGGCCTCCCTCATCCAGGCGTTGATCGCGCAACGTCCTGCAGGAATGGGCATCATCCCTTCCGACCCTCAAGCCGTCGACGCGGTGGTCAAACAGGCGCGCGGCGCCGGAATCCGCGTCGTGACCCACGAAGCTCCTCAACTGACCAGCCCGGACGCCGATGTCGAGGCCTTCGACAATGCCGACTACGGGCGGAAGATCATCAGCGGCTTGGGCGCCTGCATGGGCGGGCAGGGCGAGTACGTCCAGTTCGTCGGAAAACTGACCGCGACCTCGCACATGGCCTGGGCCAATGCCGTTGTCGAAGAACAACGATCCAGGTTCCCCGCGATGACCCGTATCGGTGACCCCGTGGAGAGCATGGACAGCGCGGAGATCGCTTACGTCAAAGCAAAACACCTGCTGCAAACCCATCCCCGGCTCAAAGGGTTTTCCGGCGCCTCCAGCCAGGACGTCGTCGGTATCGCTCGGGCTGTCGCCGAGGCGGGACTCCAGGACGAGACCTGCGTCCACGGCACCGGCGTCCCCTCGGAGACCAAACACTTCCTCGCTGAGGGAGCCATCGACGCAATCTACTTCTGGGACCCGGCCAAAGCCGGGAAAGCCGTCATGAAAGCGACCCAGCTGTTGGCCGAAGGCAAGAAACTGTCGGACGGGGAGGACCTCGGCGTGGAGGGATATCGCAGACTGCGGCAATCGACGGACAACCCGCTGGTCTTTCTCGGCGACGCCGCGCTCTCGGCGACCAAGGACGACGTCATGAAGTACGACTTCTGACGTCCACGCGGGGTCGACGCCCTACACGTCCGCCCCGTACGACCGCGCCCGGGACCACCCTTCCCCTCCCTCGCCGAAGGCCCGGGTGCGGCCGACCACCCCGTTCCCCACGAATCTCCTCGGCCGGCGGAGCCGAAGGGGAGGAGTCGAACAGCAGGAGACCACAGTGAGCACCGAAGCCACGCCCCCCGCTCCGATCGTGCGGGCCGTGAACGTGTCGAAACGTTTCGGTGGGGTGGTGGCCTTACGTGGGGTCTCCGTCGACTTCCACCCCGGGGAGGTCCACTGCCTCGCCGGAGAGAACGGGTGCGGGAAATCCACACTGATCAAAGTCATCAGCGGGGTGCACCGGCCGGTCACCGGGCATGTCGAGATCGCCGGGCAGGAATACCCCCGGCTCGGCACCGCCCAGGCCCACAGCCTGGGGGTCGAGGTGATCTACCAGGACTTCTCCTTGCTGCCCAACCTGAGCGCGGCGGAGAACATCGCCCTGCCAGGATTCGTCGCCGAACGACGGATGTTCATGCGCCGCAAGAGGAGCAGACTCATCGCCGAGGCCGCGCTCGACCAGATCGGGATCGACCTCCCCTTGGACGTCCCGGTCGAACAACTCACCGTCGCCGAACGACAGCTGTGTGCAGTGGCCAGAGCCATGGCCCATGACGCCCGATTCATCGCCATGGACGAACCGACTACCGCGCTGACCTGGAAAGAGGTCGACGCACTCTTCGACGCCGTGCACCTCCTCAAAGAACGCGGAGTCTCCATGGTCTTCGTCAGCCACAAGATGCAGGAGGTCTTCTCCATCGCGGACCGGGTCACCGTCATGCGCTCAGGGCGGGTCGTCACCTCCGGGCTGCCCGAAGACTTCAGCCACGCCAGCCTGACCGAACGGATGACCGGACGTTCCTCCGACGAGATGCCCGCGCCACCACGCCCCCAGCAGGAGGCCATACCCGCATTGTCCGTACGCGGGATGACCCATGAACCGCTCTACGCCGACGTCAACCTCACCATCGGTCCAGGCGAGATCGTCGGGGTGGCCGGGCTCCTGGGATCAGGACGCACCGAGATCGTGGAAGGGATCTGCGGGATCAGACCTGCCCCTCGCGGCATCATCGAGGTCGCCGGTCGACGCATCCGTCCCCGCTCGCTCAATGACGCCATCGACGCCGGTATCGCCTATGTCCCCGAGGACCGGCTCACCCAGGGGCTCTTCCTCGACCAGTCCGTCGGCGACAACCTGGTGGCCACCCAGGTAGGGCGTAGAGGCGGACGATCTCCTTCCCGGAGCGCACTACGCACCGCCCAGGAAGAGGCCATCGACACACTGAAGATCACCACCGACTCCCTGACCGGGCCGGTACGGGCACTCTCCGGAGGCAACGCCCAACGAGTCCTCCTCGCCAAATGGCTGATGGGAGAACCGAAGGTGCTCGTCCTCAACGGTCCGACCGTCGGAGTCGACGTCGGCAGCAAGTTCGACATCGTCGAGGCACTGCACGAACAGAGCCGCCGGGGCGTGGGGATCCTGCTCCTCTCCGACGACATCCCCGAACTGGTGACCACATGTCACCGCGTCCTGGTGGTACGCAGCGGACGCATCGTGGCCGAACTGGCTGGCGACGATCTGACCGACGATGCGTTGGTGGAGGAGATCTCGGCATGACATCCACGACGAAAACAGCCCGGCCTGCGCGGCGCGCCACCACAGCACCACGTTTCCCTGCACTACGTCGGACGCTCGCCGCCCAGGAGAACCTCGTCCTGGGACTGATCCTGCTGATCCTCGCGGTCGTCGTGATCCAGGTGCCTGGCTACTGGCATGTGGAGACCCTGTTCACCGTGCTGCGGGCCTCCATGGTCGACATGGTCTTCGCGCTGGGCGTACTCCTGGTACTGGTCGCCGGAGGCATCGACGTTTCCTTCCTCGCTGTCGGAGCCTTCTCCGCCTATGTCGCCTGCAAGGTCGCGCTGAGCGGGGCAGACACCATCCCGGCCTGGGCGATCTTCCTGGGCGCGGTGACGATCGGCGCCGTGATGGGAGTGATCAACGCCCTCGTGGTCATCGCGATGCGAGTGTCCACCCTGATCGCCACCCTCGCCACCTCCGCCGTCTACCTCGGGGTGCTCTTCGCCGTGGTCGGGGCCAATGTGATCACGGTCGTCCCCGAATCCCTCCGGCATGTGGCCAAGACCCAGCTGTGGGAGGCCCCCGGCGCCGTCCGCGGAGTCACCAGGCTGAACATCCTGATCCTCCTCGTCGCCCTGTGCTGCATCGCGGTGGCCTTCTTCCTGCGCGGCACCGTCGCCGGACGTTCCGTCTTCGCGATCGGTGGAGACGCCGAATCCGCCGCCCGGGCAGGGATCCAGGTGGACGCCCTGCGGGTCCTGGTCTTCGCGCTGGCCGGCGCACTCGCCGGAACGGCCGGGATCATCCAGGTCACCTTGGCCGGCCGGGCCGACCCGACGACCTTCATGGGACGCGAACTCGACGTGATCGCCGCCGTGGTCATCGGGGGCGCGGCCGTCACCGGCGGCCGGGGAACGGTTCGCGGGGTCTGTCTCGGAGTCATCCTGGTCTCGCTGATCTCGACGTCCTTGGTCCCCCTGGGTGTGCCGAGCATCTGGCAGAAGGCGGCCGTGGGCGTCCTGCTCCTGGTAGGGGTGCTTCTGCAGAGCCTGTCGGCCCGGAACCGCACAGAACGCCCCATCCTGGACGGTGACGCTCCACCTCCCCGGACGCGAGGAGCAGACGGACCGGAGCACCACGACCTACCGGACGGGAACACCGCACCCGCCGGGACGAGACAGGGAGTGCCCGCTGATGTCTGAACAGGCCGTGTCATCCCGTCTACGGCAGCTGAGGCAAGCCGGCGGTGACGGTGCCGGGCTACGACGGATGCTCGTCGTGGCCGCCACGATCTTCGTGGTCTTCTCCCTGGCCACTCCACAAGCCTTCCTCTCACTGGACAACTTCCAGTACATCGCCCTGTCCTCCCCGGAGATCGTCCTCATCTCCTTGGCGATGTCCTTGGCGATGCTGACCGCAGGGATCGACCTGTCGGTGGTCGCCGTGGCGAACCTGAGCGCCATCGCAGCAGCACAGGCCATGGGACACTGGTCTGGTTCGCCCTGGGGGGTGGCGGTTGGGGTCGCCGCCGCGCTCGCCGTGGCCTTGGCATGCGGTCTGGTGAACGCCTGGTTGATCGCGAAATGCGGGATACCGCCGATTCTGACGACCCTGGGCAGCTCACAGTTGTTCGCCGGGTTGTCACTGGTCTGGTCCGGTGGCGCAGTCGTCAAGGGGCTGCCTCCTGAGTTCACCCACTTCGCCTTGACGACTTTTGCCGGGGTCCCTTCGCTCTTCTGGACGATGGCGGGCGTGGCCGTCCTGGTCGCCTGGGTGGTCGGTCGTACTCGGCTGGGTTTCCGGATGAGGATGGTCGGTGACAACCCGCAAGCGGCGGACTTCTCCGGGATCGACCGGGCTCGGGTGCTGGTGTGGACCTACGTGCTCAGCGCAGGCTTGGCCGGTGTCGCCGGTCTGATCATTTCTTCTCGGGCTTCGGGCGCCAACTCCCAGTACGGTGCTTCGTACGTCCTGTTGGCGATCGTGGTGGCCGTCCTGGCCGGGGTCGATCCCGACGGTGGCCGGGTCACCGTGATCGGGGTGGTGATCGCGGTGCTCACGATCCAGATGCTCGGGTCCGGTCTGCTTGCCCTGCAAGGTAGCTCCCACGTGGTGAATATCGCCCAAGGTCTCCTGCTGATCGGGATGGTGCTCTTCAACACCTGGGGTCCACATGTCGCTGACCACCTACGGTCCAGGAAGGTGCCCCTCATATGAAACAGGTCGTCCTCGGCATCGACATCGGCACCGGAAGCACCAAGGGGGTGCTGGTCACCGCGGACGGAACGGTCGTCGCCACCGCCCGTCGCACGCATCGGATCTCCCTGCCGCACCCCGGCCACGTGGAGATGGACGCCGAGCGGCAGTGGTGGGGAGATGTCACCTACATCTGCCGGGAGCTGGCCTCGCCCGACCACGAAGTGGCTGCGATCTGCGTGTCGGGTCTGGGGCCGGCCGTCGTCGCGGTGGACCAGGACTGGCAGGCGTTGCATCCGGCGGTGCTCTACGGGATCGACACCCGCGCTCATGAGCAGATCACGGAGATGACCGCCGAACTCGGCGACCAGCAGATCCTGCGACGCTGCGGCAAGAAGCTCTCTTCCCAGGCAGTGGGGCCGAAGCTGCGGTGGTTGCGGGAGCATCGGGATGTCCCGGCCGCGGCACGGTGGTGTTCATCGCACACCTTCGTTTCCGGGCGGTTGACCGGCCGATGGTTCCTCGATCACCACACGGCTTCCCAATGTGATCCGCTCTACGACATGGCTGCTCAGGGTTGGGCGCAGGACTGGTCGGAGAAGGTCTTGCCGGGAGTGCGTCTCCCCGACCTGGTGTGGCCCGGCGAGATCGTCGGACGGCTCACGCCGCAGGCTGCTTCGGCGACCGGGCTGCCTGCAGGGGTTCCGGTGGTGGCGGGCACCGTGGACGCCTGGGCGGAAGCCCACAGCGTCGGCGTGCATCGACCCGGTGATCTGATGATGATGTACGGCTCGACCATGTTCCTGGTCCAGGTCCTGTCGGCGCCGACGGTGGATGCCGCGCTCTGGACGACCAGCGGGGTCACCTCCGGTTCGCGCACCTTGGCCGCGGGGATGTCCACGTCGGGCACCTTGCTGGAATGGGTGTCGGACCTGGTCTCGGAGGAATTCGCCGAACTGGTGTCCCAGGCCGAGGAGGTGCCCGCAGGTTCCGACGGGCTGGTCATGCTCCCTTACCTGGCCGGGGAACGTTCACCCCTGTACGACCCCGATGCCCGGGGACTCCTGGCCGGGCTGCGGCTGACCCACACGAAGGGCCATCTGTTCCGGGCCGCGCACGAGGGGATCGCCTACGGGGTACGGCAGATCCTGGAGGTCATGGAACAGTCGGCGGGTGCCCCTGACCGGGTGGTCGCCGTGGGCGGCGGAACCCGCGGCGGTCTGTGGATGCAGATCGTCAGCGATGTGTGCGGGATCGAACAGATCGTCCCCGAGACGACGACGGGAGCCTCCTACGGGGGTGCTCTGCTGGCTGCCGAGGGCGTCGGGCTGGTGGAGGCCGGAACCTCCTGGATGCGCACCGCAGGTGTGGTACGTCCACGCAAGCAGGTGCAACGTCGCTATCAGGAGCTGTACCGGGTTTACCGGGACCTGTATCCGAATACGCGGAATTCGATGCACGCCTTGGCCCGGGTACAGGAATCGGTGGGCTGAAGATCACCACCGGCACATTGAACCGGGTGCTCAGGAAAAAGCCTCCCGGACCGGCCTGGCCTCATCGCAGGCCTTCTCGTGGCGGCGTCTCTGTATGATTCGATCGCGACCGCGCGATCAGTAGAGCTCCTGTCGTGAGGGCCCCCCATACCAGGGCGAGTACTACCCATTTGAGAAGAGGCATCTCAGCGTCTTCGAACCAGCCTTGCAGGGCGGGCCGGCTCAGAGCGAGGACCAGGGACACCGTGATCAATAGGCAGCCTGTTGTAGCCTGCATGGCCTTGGACGCCACGGAAAGGAACCTCCCTGCTCCGGGCCGGTATCACGGGCGAAGCGTGCTGCCGACTGATCATTGGTGACCTCCGGCGCAGTGTACAGGCTTACGGAGTATCTGATGCGAAATATTTCGGATCTGTTACTGGTTCAGGCATAGACCTCTTCCATGTGAACCTTATTGGCTGGAAGAGTAGTGCTGGGGGTCTATCCTTCCGTCCTTTAAATATGCATGAATAGTGCACCCGGGGTCATCCTGAATGCGGGGTCGGTGAGCTTAGGTAGGGGAAACCCTGCGTAAAGGTGACCTGTGGGTATATTTGTGAATTTTTGGTGTTCATATTGTGCAGAAAATGAGCTGTTCGATGGCTTGCGGGATGAATATATTGACCCTGCTAACTGCAATACGTATAAGTCGGAATCATTTTTCTGAGGGGCGGAGGATCGCTTCTGGTGCGCGCTCTAACTGCAGTTCAAGAGCGCTTCTCGTATCGCGGTATATCCGTTGTCATGGAATCTCCGGGCTAGGCTGTCGCCATGGTCCTCGCTTTCCAGATCCTCGGCATCGTGCATATCGCTGTCGCCGCTCTCATCGTGGGTGGCTACGTCCTCTTCCTGTCCTCGAACCAGGTGCATCCGCTGATGGTCTGGGCTGCCAGGATGCAGCTGATCCTGGGGCTGGCGATGGTGGGGCTGGCCGAAGGTGGCAAGGTTCTGCGGCTCGACCACGGTTGGGTAGGGGTCAAGTTGGTGGTGGCGATCGCTGTGGTGGCCTGCTGCGAGATCGCTGCGGCGAAGCACCGTCGGGGCACCTCGAAACCGGTCCTGGTCCATGTGGCTTTGGGGCTGACTCTGGTCAACGTCCTGGTGGCCTACGCCTTCCGGTGATCCAAAGCTGATGGGGGCTTGTTCTTCGGCCACCTTCGACAGTTTTTCAGGGATGCAGGCTCGGTAGGCGGGGCGGCTTCCCGGCCCTAGGATGGACGCCGCGATGAGCCTTTTTGACCTTCCAGACGAGTTGCCCCTTCCCGGCTTTGCGATGGCACCGGCGGGAGGTGGCGTGGACGCCGACGGCGTGCCCGGATGGGCGAGATCCGGGGCCCCGACCTCCGCACCGGTGGCAGACGGGCCGACCAGTCCGGTGGAGCCGACCGTCCCGGAGCTGGACGGTGCTTCGCTGTTGGTGGGATTGAACGACCAGCAGGCCGAGGCGGTGCGTCATACCGGTGGTCCTCTGCTGATCGTGGCCGGGGCAGGGTCGGGCAAGACCAGGGTGCTGACCCACCGCATCGCCTACTTGATGGCCGAGCGTGGGGTGAAGCCGTGGGAGATCCTGGCGATCACCTTCACCAACAAAGCCGCTGCTGAGATGCGGGAACGGGTCTCTGCACTGGTGGGCCCGAGCGCCAGATCGATGTGGGTGAGCACCTTCCACAGCGCATGCGTGCGCATTCTGCGCAGGGAGAGCGACCGGGTCGGCCTGCCGTCCAACTTCTCGATCTACGACTCCGCGGACTCCCAACGGTTGATGGCCATGGTCCTGCGCGAGATGGACCTGGATCCGAAGCGTTACCCGCCGCGGAGTTTTTCCGCGCAGGTGTCGAACCTGAAGAACGAGCTGGTCGATGAGGAGACCTTCGCCTCACGTGTGTCGGAGACGAATCCGGCCGAGCGGGTCCTGGCGGAGGCGTACTCGGGATATCAGCGCAGACTTCGGCAGGCGCACGCCCTGGACTTCGACGATCTGATCATGACGACGGTGAACATCCTCCAGGCTTTCCCGGAGGTGGCCGAGCACTACCGCCGCCGGTTCAAACACGTCCTGGTGGATGAGTACCAGGACACCAACTACGCCCAGTACGTACTGGTCAAGGAGCTGGTCGGCACCGACGCGCCGCAGGCGGGGCACCGTCCGGGCGAGTTGTGCGTGGTGGGTGACGCCGACCAGTCGATCTACGCCTTCCGGGGTGCGACGATCCGCAATATCGTCGAATTCGAGCAGGACTATCCCCAAGCTCGGACGATCCTGTTGGAACAGAACTATCGGTCGACCCAGACGATCCTGCGCGCTGCCAATGCGGTCATCTCGCAGAACACGTCGCGGCGTCCCAAGAACCTGTGGACGGATTCGGGTGAGGGCGCGAAGATCGTCGGCTATGTCGCTGATTCCGAGCACGACGAGGCCGCTTTCATCGCCCGTCGGATCGACGAGCTGGGGGACCGGCACGGCGTCCGGCCCGGAGATGTCGCGATCTTCTACCGGACCAATGCGATGTCGCGGGCCTTGGAAGAGGTCTTGGTGCGGGTCGGCCTGCCGTACAAGATCGTCGGTGGGACCCGCTTCTACGAGCGCCGTGAGGTCAAGGACGCGCTGGCCTATCTGAGGGTGATCGCCAATCCTGCGGACACGGTGAATCTGCGGCGGATCCTCAATGTTCCCAAGCGTGGTATCGGTGACCGGGCCGAGGCGTGCATCGCCTCTCTGGCCGAGCGGGACGGAATCACCTTCGCGGAAGCCTTGGTCCGGCCGGAGGATGCTCCAGGGTTGGCGACCCGCTCGGCGGCGGCGATCACTCGTTTCGTGGGTCTTCTCGACGAGCTGCGTGCTGTGGACGAGAGCGGTGCCGGGGTAGCTGCGGTGGTGGGCGCGGTCGTCGAGCGCACCGGCTATCTGGAGGAGCTGCGGAATTCACGAGACCCGCAGGACGAGAACAGGATCGAGAACCTCGCGGAGCTGGTCGCGGTGGCCCAGGAGTTCGACGAGGCCCGAGTCGCCGAGGACGGAGCCCCCTCTTCGACGGCGTTGGCCGAATTCCTGGAACAGGTCGCGCTGGTGGCTGATTCCGATGACATCCCCGACGACCCCCAGGCACAGGCTCAGGGCGTGGTGACCTTGATGACTTTGCACACGGCCAAGGGCCTGGAGTTCCCGGTGGTCTTCCTGGTCGGCATGGAGGACGGGGTCTTCCCGCACGTCCGCAGCTTGGGGGAGACCCAGGAACTGGAGGAGGAACGGCGGCTGGCCTATGTCGGGATCACCCGGGCGAGGGAGCGGCTGCATCTGACGCGGGCGGCTACCCGGTCGGCCTGGGGCGCGCCCCAGTACAACCCCGCCTCACGTTTTCTCGACGAGGTCCCTGCTGAGGTGATCGAGTGGGAGCGGTCCGGCCCGTTGCCAGGCGCCCGGGGCGCAGGGCAAGAGCGGTCGTCACGTCGCGAGCCTGCGGTGGCAACGTTGTCGAACCGGTCTGCCGGCCGCGGTGCTGGTCGTGCCCTATTGTCCTTGAACGCTGGTGATCGAGTGACACATGACAGTTTCGGCCTGGGCAAGGTGGTCCGGGTCGAGGGCGAGGGGGATAAGACGATCGTCCATGTCGACTTCGGCGGCGAACAGGTGAAACGGCTGCTGCTGCGTTACGCCCCGTTGGAGAAGCTCTGAGGAAGTCTTCTCCCCTGGGGTGAGCAGGAGGAGAAGTGACCTCGTGGGAGAGGCCGGAGGATCAGCGCGAGGCGATGCCGCGCGCTGCCATCCACGGTTCAGGGTTGATCGGTGCGCCGCCTCCGGGCCGGATCTCCAGGTGGAGGTGGGGTCCGGTGCTCTGACCGGTGTTGCCGAGCTGGCCGACGAACTGTCCAGGCTGAACTTTCTGCCCGACACGTACAGCGATGGAGTTCATGTGGCCGTAGTAGGAGACGGTGCCGTCCCAGTAGCGGATCTGGACGATATTGCCGTATCCGGACATCTGCCCGGCATAGGTGACGACCCCGGAGGACATGGCACGTAGGGGGGTGCCCAATGGCGCGGCGAGGTCAATGCCGTAGTGGAAGGTTCCCCAGCGGGGGCCGAATCCGGAGGTGAAGGTCGCTCCGGTGACGGGGGCATTCCAGGTGCGACTCAGGTCGACGACCGGCTTGGGTGGTGCGACGGGGGCTTTTTCCGGGACCGGAGCCGGGGCAGGTGCAGGGGGTGTTGTTGCTTCGGGTTCCGGGGTGACCGGGGTTGCCTCGGCAGGGGGCGAGGCGGGCGTCGAGGGCGCTGCCTCGGGAGTGGGTGCGGGTTCGGGCGCCTTGGGTTCCTCGGCTTGCGGGGACATCATCAGGGCTGCCGGTCGCACTATCGCATTGGCCTGGGTGATGTCGGCGAGGGAGGTGTTGGTCGCAGTCTGGACGAGTGCGAAGGTGGCGCCGAGGCTGACTGCGGAGACGGAGACCGGCTTGACGAGCGATGGCCCGACGCGCCGCTTACCGGAACGGTGTCGGCCGGAGGGGCCGCTGTTCTCGGAGGGACGGGCGGTCGAGGTGCCGTAGGCGGGCCTGTGGCGACCGTTGTAGGGAGAAGACACGTGGTGAATCCTGGGTGTTGAGACGTCCGAAGGGCTGAACATCGTGTACATGAGCGTCTTTATGAAGTTGCGACCTAAACGTTATCTCATGGTGATGCTTTACCGCGACTGACATGTATGCGGAGGGTGTCTTCGCCACCAGTGGGCCACTGACCTGCACTGTTGCCTTTTCTGGTGTGAAGTCTCCGTTATTTTGGTCGGACATCGTTAATCCAGCAAGCGCCCAGGAAAAACTCAAGAAAGCCCGGAAGGTCTCTCAAACGTGATCTACAAGGGGCTGTCGCCACCGATCGTCGTGACCTGATGACGTCGAGTTCTGTTGTGAAACGAGTGAGCCCGATCCGGTCGGTTGAGGGCGACCGAGGCTGCGCTCGAGTGGACCGATCGCGCTTTCGTCCCGGCCGGAAAAATCGACATGAGAAATTTCACAGAGATGTCACCGATTTTTTGTTCGATGTCCTGTGGGTTGCCGCGTCCCGATAGTCGAGGCGATTGATTCCGCGACGATGAGCGGGTCCGCAGTTAATCTGACGTCATGACTGACTCTCCGCTGCGGATCGTCGTGGCCAAACCAGGGCTGGACGGGCATGATCGGGGTGCCAAGGTCATCGCCCGTGCGCTGCGAGACGCGGGGATGGAGGTCGTCTACACCGGCCTGCATCAGACGCCTGCACAGATCGTCGAAGCCGCGATACAGGAGGACGCCGATGCGATTGGGCTCTCCGTCCTGTCCGGGGCTCACATGACTCTTTTCGCGAAGACGATGGAGCTGCTCCAGGAACGTGATTCCCAGGACATCGTGGTCTTCGGCGGCGGCATCATCCCTCAGGAGGACATTCCGCTGCTCGAGGATCTCGGTGTGGCGAAGGTCTTCACTCCCGGTGCGACGACGACCGAAGTCGTCGACTGGGTACGAGCTCACATCTGAGGACGTTCCGTGGAGGATGCGCTGAGCTCAGTTCCCTTGTCTGCCTGCTTGCTGCCGCATCGCGGTCAGCCCGAGGCCTCCGCCGAGCAGGAGCGCGGCGTAGAGAGCAGTGGCGATGATCTCCGTGCCGGAGGTAGGTAGCCGACCCGCCAAAGGCGCGGCTGCTTCCGCGATAGCCGCAGCTGAACGCACTGGGACCCGCTGCGGAGCCGAGCTGGCGATCCGCTCCGGGGGGCCGGTCAGGATCGATTGCGCATCCATTCCAGGCAGGGTCTCCGGCGCTGGCGCCTGGGCCGGTGCCGGAGGTGGCACCTGGATCGGCGCAGGTGGGGCCAGTGGTTGTGGCGGCGTACCAACTGGTGTGGAGATCGCCGGACCCTGCAGGACGGGGGTGTGGCGCTGCTGTTCCTGGGTCGGGGCTACTGGGACGAGTGGCCCTGTGACCGGGGAGAAGGGGACGCCACTCGAGGGTGGGCGGTTCAGATCGGGCACAGGATGATCCACCGCAGGCGCGGATGGCTGGGAGGTCAGACGGGCGAGGAATGGCACCGGCACCTCGGGTCCGTCCTGACCGCCGTAATGCTGTTCAGGGAGCCAGGCTGCTGTGGCTGTCGATGAGGTGGCGTGTCCGTTGAAGACGCTGGTGCCTGCGATCTGGTAGCCCTCGGCTCGGTAGCCCGTGGTCCGAGCGCTGATCTCCAGGACGTAGTGGTGGCCGCTGCGTAAACGGTCGGAGGGGACTCGGATGCCACCGGGGCTCAGCCTGCCGTCATGGCAGGCGATATCGCTGATCTTGGACCGATCCTCCGGGGCGGTGCCCCAGACGTCCCACAAGCTGGCTTCGGCGCAGGCCAGGCTTTCGCCCAGCCGTGCGTCGAGCGAGAGGACCGAGGAGTGGTACAAGGAGAGCTGGGAAAGAGTCGCGCTGCTCACCTGGCCACGGACGAGATTGCCCTTCTCCACCGTGCTGCTGATCTGGGCGGTGACGGTGGTGCGCAGCGGTCTTCCTGCGCAGCTGGGGCAGGCCGGCATCGTGACTTCCGTGCGCATCCGGCCGGCCTGTTTGCCGGTGTCGACGGTCCAGTCGATGAGGGTCGAGCTGCCTGGTGCATGGCGTTCTCTGGGGAGGTCGAGGAAGATCGAACCGGAGAAGGAATTGACCGGGGCACGTGATCCGCTGCGGTTGAAACGGAAGGTCGTTGTGCCATCAGCGGCGACGGTCATGGTCAGGCCGGGGAGGGCATATGTCCCGCTGAGGACCTGGGTGCCCGCGGGGAGCCGGGGCCGCAGGGTGACCTGCGAGCCGGGGGTGGCGGTGCACCCAGCAGGGAAGGTGCCGTTGAGCTTGACCTGGTGGGGTTCCCAGTAGCTGGAGGACTGGACGGCCTGCGACTCGACATGGGGAAGACAGGAGCCAGGTGTGGTGGATGTGCTCGTCGCGGCGGCGGCCTGCCCGGTGAAGACGCTCAAGGGCAGCAGCAGTGCCGTGATACCGATGACCCGGCGGTGTCGCAGCGGTGCGATGGGAGGCATGAGGGGGAGCTCCTAGCAGCGGATTGTGCTCAGGTATCCGATCGTCAGGCCTGGAGGCGAATTGAGAAGAACTGGAAAACATTCTCTCGCAGCCTTCTTCGAAAACGTGGGAAGGTCTCGAGCGAACTTGAGCTTGTGCGCCAGGGGCGGGGCCTCTCACGGTGGCCCCGCCCCTGGGAACGGAGGATTCTGCGGGTCAGCGTCCTTCGTTGCGTTTGGCCCCGTACCGGCGGTTGAACCGCTCGACGCGTCCTGCGGTGTCGACGATCTTCTGCTTACCGGTGTAGAAGGGGTGGCTCGCTGAGGACACGTCCACGTTGACACAGGGGTAGGTGTTGCCGTCCTCCCACTCGATGGTCTCGCGGGGGGTCGCGGTGGACCGGGTGAGGAAGGCGTATCCGGCTGCGGCGTCGCGGAAGACCACCGGTCGGTATTCGGGATGGATTCCCGGTTTCATGAGGACTCCTGTCTGGATGGCTGGGGTTTGTCCACGGTGTCGTCGGGTCCAGGCGAGTGGACGGGTTTCACCAGCTGGACTTGGTGACTCCGGGGAGTTCTCCGTCGTGGGCCATCTGGCGGAGTCGGACCCGGGAGATGCCGAAGGTGCGGAAGTAGGCGCGGGGGCGTCCGTCGACGGCACAGCGGTTGCGCAACCGGGTGGCGCTGGCGTCGCGGGGCATCTTCTGCAGGCGGGTCATCGCGACGGCTTTGTCGTCATCGCTGGTGTGCGGTGAGGCGATAGTCTTCTTGAGGGTCGCGCGTTCTTCGGCGTAGCGGGCTACGATCTCGCGGCGCTGCTGGTCCTTGGCGATTTTGCTCTTCTTTGCCATCAGCGTTCCTCTTTGAATTCGACATGGCGGCGGACGACGGGGTCGAATTTGCGCAGGATCATCCGATCGGGGTCGTTGCGCCGGTTCTTGCGGGTGACGTATGTATAGCCGGTGCCCGCAGTGGAGCGGAGCTTGATCACCGGCCGTACATCGGAGTACTTGGCCATGGGCCTGCCTTTCGCTGAACTATCATGAGAATCATACTCAAATACACCGACCACAAGGAGCCCTGATGGCTGTCCCCAAGCGCAAGATGTCGCGCAGCAACACCCGTTCCCGCCGGGCGAACTGGAAGGCCACTTCGGCCGACCTGGTGCCCGTCGCCGTCAATGGCGAGATCTACCGAGTTCCTCGTCGCCTGGTGCGCGGCGTCGAACGCGGTTACGTGGATCCCGCCACGGTGGGTATGTGATCCGGCGGATCGAGTCGTGATGAGCGGGTGGGCCTTGCGGGGTCCGCCCGCTCGTTGTTTCTTCTCCGGGTGGAATCCTGGACGAGGTCGCCGGCTCAGATCTTCTCGCCGCGGGCCTGGATCCGCTTGACCGCAGCCTCGATGCCGATGGAGTCGATCGTCTTGATGGACGAGGCCGACAGGCGGAGGGTGATCCGGCGCCCGAGGCTGGGTACGTAGTAGGTCTTCTTCTGGATGTTGGGATCGAATCGACGTGAGGTGCGTCGGTGCGAATGGCTGATGGTCTTGCCGAAGCGAGGTTCGGCGCCGGAGAGCTGGCAGTGCCGGGACATGGCGTGCTCCTTGTGATGCGTTCTCTCCCGCTCTTGTGGGGGAGGTGTCTGATCCTGCTAGCCTAAGAGAACGATTCTCATTAATAAAATTTGCCCGGAGGTAAATCAGTGCAGCCTGTCCCGGTACACATCGTGGTCGGCCTCGATGCCCCCGATCAGGCACTCGCTGCCATGGGGCTGCATGTCGACCTGACCGGATCCGCCGTGGTCTCGGTAACCGTCGACGCAGCCGAGGGCGCGGTGCGGTGGGTGGTCTCCGACCTCACCGGCATCGCCGAACAAGGCCATGAGGACGTGGCGCACCCCTGCTTGACCTGCTCCATCCGCGAAGCACTCCTCCCGATGCTGACCAGGCTCGCCTCGTCAGGGCGCTGGGCCTCCCTGATCGTGGTCCTCCCCGTGGCCGCCGACCCCCTACCCATGACCCTCGCCGTCGCAGAGGGCGAGGTCCGGGGCCAAGCCGTCGCCGACATCCTCGAGGTCGCCACGGTCGTGGCCGTCGTCAGCGCCAAGGACCTCTGCTCCGGTGTCTTCGACGATCCCCTCCTGAGCGAGCTCGACCTCAACATGGTCGACGACGATCAGCGCGCCTACGGCGAAGTACTCGTCGCCCAGATCGAGCTGGCCGATGACATCGTGCTGGTCCACGGCATCCCCGACGAGTCCGATGCCGCGCTCCTCGACCATCTGCGCCGACCCGGGAGCCGACTGCACCACGGGATGGAGACCTTTGGCGGATCGCCTGCCGTTGCCGACTACCGCCACGACATTCAGGCCTCGCGTGCCTTCGTGGACCCCCGGCATCGCCGCCCCTCCGGAGCCGTCCCTGCCGGCGGCATCGTGACCATCGAACTGACCAGCTGGAAACCCTTCCACCCCGAGCGTCTTCTCGAACGAATCGAGGAACTGGGGTCGGGAGACCTCCGTGGCCGTGGAGCCTTCTGGCTTCCTGGACGCCCAGGCCTGGCGATCGCCTGGGACGCCGCTGGCGCCGCATTGTCCATCGGGGCAGTCGGTCGCTGGGATGACGCCGAACGTGCCACCCGACTCGTGGTGACCACTGACGAGGAGACCGCTCAGGTCGTCAGCTCGGCCTTCGACGCCGCCATCATGACCGACACCGAGATGGTCAGTGCGCAGGCACGATGGTCCGGCCGCGACGACGGCTTCGGGGAATGGCTGGGAGACATCGAGTTCGGTGCTGCCTGAGCGGTCACGGCCCGGCTGCCGGACACGGCGACCGGGCCGTGATCTTTCTGCAGATCGGCGCTTTCCACGGAAGTTCCTCGGCCTGACCGTTCGGTAGGATCGGGCCCGGGCCTGACCATCAACGACGAGGGAGCTGCCGTGGATCTTTTCGAGTACCAGGCGCGGGATGTCTTCGAGAAGCACGGCGTACCCGTGCTCGCCGGGAAGATCGCCGAGACGCCTGCCGAGGCCAAGGCAGCGGCTGAGGAGATCGGCACCAGGAGCGGCGGCGTCACCGTCGTCAAAGCACAGGTGAAGACCGGCGGTCGTGGTAAGGCCGGTGGCGTCAAGGTCGCGAAGACGGCCGACGAGGCCGGGCAGCTCGCCGAACAGATCCTCGGGATGGACATCAAGGGCCACAAGGTCCGCGTCGTCATGATCGCGCAGGGCGCCCAGATCGAGGAGGAGTACTACTTCTCGATCCTGCTCGACCGCGCCAACCGCAACTACCTTGCGATGTGCAGCAAGGAAGGCGGAATGGAGATCGAGCAGCTCGCCGTCGAGCGCCCAGAGGCCCTCGCGCGCATCGCCGTCGACCCCAACGTGGGCATCGACGAGGCCAAGGCCAAGGAGATCGTCGAGGCCGCCCGCTTCGACGCCGAGACCGGCGCCAAGGTCGCCCCCGTGCTCCAGAAGCTCTGGGACGTCTACAGGAACGAGGACGCGACCCTCGTCGAGGTCAACCCGCTGGTGAAGGTCGCCTCCGGCGACATCGTCGCCCTCGACGGCAAGGTCACCCTCGACGACAACGCCACGTTCCGCCAGCCTGAGCACGCCGGCCTGGTCGACGAAGCCGCCGAGGACCCGCTGGAGGCCAAGGCCAAGGCGGTGCACCTCAACTACGTCAAGCTCGACGGCAATGTCGGCATCATCGGCAATGGCGCGGGACTCGTCATGAGCACCCTCGATGTGGTCGCCTACGCCGGGCAGGACCACACCGGCGGCGTCGCCAAGCCCGCCAACTTCCTCGACATCGGTGGCGGCGCCTCGGCTCAGGTCATGGCCAACGGCCTGGACGTGATCCTCGGTGACGAACAGGTCAAGTCGGTTTTCGTCAATGTCTTCGGTGGCATCACTGCCTGTGATGCCGTCGCCAACGGCATCGTCGGCGCCTTGCAGACTTTGGGAGACAAAGCCACCAAGCCGCTGGTCGTTCGCCTGGACGGCAACAATGTCGAGGAAGGACGCCGGATCCTGCGCGACTTCGACCATCCCCTTGTGACCATCGAAGAGACCATGGACGGCGGAGCGCGCAAGGCCGCCGAGCTGGCCGCCGCGGCGAAGTGAAGGACTGACGACTGATGGCAATCTTCCTCAACAGCGACAGCAAGATCATCGTCCAGGGCATGACCGGCTCGGAGGGCATGAAACACACCCAGCGCATGCTCGCCTGCGGGTCGAAGATCGTGGGCGGGGTCAACCCCAAGAAGGCCGGCACCGAGGTCGAGTTCGACGGTGGTGTGAAGGTTCCCGTCTTCGGGACGGTCAAGGACGCCATGGCTGCCACCGGTGCTGATGTTTCGGTGGTCTTCGTGCCCCCGGCCTTCGCCAAGTCCGCGGTCGTCGAGGCGGTCGATGCGCAGATGCCGCTGCTCGTCGTCATCACCGAGGGCATCGCGGTCAAGGACACCGCGGAGTTCTTCAACTATGCCCAGGCCAAGGGCAGCACCCGCATCATCGGCCCGAACTGCCCCGGCATCATCAGCCCCGGGCAGTCCAATGCCGGCATCACCCCCGCCGACGTCTCCGGTCCGGGCAAGCTCGGACTGGTCTCCAAATCGGGCACGTTGACCTACCAGATGATGTACGAGCTGCGCGACATCGGCTTCACCACCGGCCTCGGTATCGGCGGTGACCCGATCATCGGCACCACGCACATCGACGCCCTCGAAGCCTTCGAGAAGGACCCCGACACGGTCGGTATCGTCATGATCGGCGAGATCGGCGGCGACGCCGAGGAGCGTGCGGCGGTCTACATCAAGGAGCATGTCACCAAGCCCGTCGTCGGCTATGTCGCCGGTTTCATGGCACCCGAGGGCAAGACGATGGGCCACGCCGGTGCGATCGTCTCCGGCGGGGCCGGCACCGCCGAGGCCAAGAAGGAAGCTCTCGAGGCAGCGGGGGTCAAGGTCGGTAAGACGCCCACCGAAACCGCGAACCTCATGCGGGAGATCATCAAGAACCTGTGATCCGCGCAGGTCAGGGGTGAGGGCGTCGTCTGTCGGACGGTGATGACGCCCTCGCTCGGCTGTTCAGCGGGCTTTCCGTGCAGAGGCAGTTCTGTCTACACCGCTGGTGTCCGTGACGGCGATCCTGGACGACCGTCCGTCTAGCGCATTCATGGACCGTCAGCCGCTTGATGTTCCTTCAGTTCTCCGCTGGCGAATTTCTCTCCTTAGAGTTTGCTCTCGCTCTGAGCAGGCATCGAAGGAGATGACATGGCGAACAAGGCCTATACGGCGGGAGCCCCGACCGTTGCCGATCCACCCCGACCGCACCGGGATCGCACCCACTGGCTCTACCTTGCCGTAATCGCCGCAGTGGTCGGCGGCATCGCCTTCGGCGCTGTGGCTCCGGACGCGGCCAAAGAAGTGAAATGGCTCGGCGATGTCTTCGTCAAGCTCATCAAGATGATGATCAGCCCGGTCATCTTCTGCACCATCGTGCTCGGCATCGGGTCGGTCGCCGCAGCGAAGAATGTGGGCAAGGCCGGTGGGATCGCTCTGCTCTACTTCGTCACGATGAGCACTTTCGCTCTGGCGATCGGCTTGGCGGTAGGCAACCTGATCCAGCCGGGACACGGCTTGACCGTGGTCAAGGGAGGCGGTGACAGATACGCCAAGGCGGCTGAAGGCAGCGGCGGTACGGTCGCTTTCCTCAAGTCGATCGTTCCGGAGACCTTGTTCAGTGCGTTGACGGCCGGGAGCGTGCTGCAGACGCTGTTCGTGGCGCTGCTGGTCGGCTTTGCCATTCAGCGGATGGGAAGCCAAGGGCAGCCGCTGCTCACGGGTATCGGTCACCTGCAGAAGCTGGTCTTCCGTATTCTCACGATGGTGCTCTGGTTGGCCCCTATCGGGGCATTCGGCGCGATCGCTGCTGTGGTGGGTGAGTCCGGGACCGCTGCGGTCGCGGAGATGATCAAGCTGATGCTCGGCTTCTACCTCACCTGCCTGCTCTTCATCGTGGTGGTCCTGGGGACGATCCTGGCCGTGGTGACTCGGCAGAACATCTTCAAGTTGATGAAGTACCTCGGTCGGGAGTACCTGCTGATCTTCGCCACCTCGTCTTCGGAGTCGGCCCTGCCCAACCTGATGGCGAAGATGGAGCATGCCGGTGTGTCCCGGAGCACTGTCGGGATCGTGGTGCCTACTGGCTATTCGTTCAATCTGGACGGCACCGCCATCTACCTGACGATGGCGTCGATCTTCATCGCTGATGCGATGAACAAGCCATTGAGCCTGGGGGAGCAGGTCGGTTTGCTCATCTTCATGATCATCGCGTCCAAGGGCGCAGCAGGGGTGACCGGTGCAGGGTTGGCCACCTTGGCCGGTGGTCTGCAGAGTCACCGGCCGGAGCTGCTCGACGGTGTCGGGATCATCGTCGGGATCGACAGGTTCATGTCCGAGGCCCGGGCGTTGACCAACTTCTCGGGTAACGCCGTGGCTACCCTCTTGGTCGGCCGTTGGACCGGGACTGTGGACCTGGAGCAGACCCGTCGCGTGCTTTCCGGGGCGGAGCCGTTCGACTACACCACGATGGTCGACGCCCATGAGTCCGAGGTCCATGTCGGGGTGCACCCCCCTGCACCGGTCAACCCTGCGGATCGGATGCATCCCACCCCCTATCCGGTCCAGGTGGAGAGCACGGACGTACCGTTGGCACCGAAGTCTTCTTGACCGTGGTCGGGTGGGGCTTGGCCATGAGGCCGCCAGGCCCCACCCGACGGATGTGGAGCGTATCCACGCCGGGGTGATCCTTGTCAGGCGCTCATCGGCCTTTTCATCCCTTCGACGGCCACTTCTCTACGAAAGTTGATGCAGGTGAAGGGAATTCATGATTGTTATCCGTTCTTGTCGGGGGAGAGCGCTGCTCGTGCGGTGGACTTCCGCTCGAACCAGGGCACACGGGCCTGGGGGGCAGCCTTCGCCAGATCACTCAAGGTCAGTGCGACATAACCTTCGTCGAGGATTGCCCGAGCCAAACCCCGAGTGAGCTCGCCTCGGTCGAATGTCGGAACCGATGTAGCGCCTTCGGCATCCGGAAGCATTCCCGACGAGGCATCGTGCAGAAGAAGGATGCCCCCCGGGTGCAGCGCAGCAACGGCCCGATCGACCAGCACCGGCGTGGGGATGTCCTCCCAGTCCCGAGCCCAGGCTGTCCACACGGGGATATCCAACCCTGCGGCGCGCAGTGCGACCAATTGGGACATGCGGATCGCGCCGTAGGCGGGTCGGTACCAGCGGACGGTTCGTCCGGTCAATCGGGACAACGTTGCCCTGGCCTTGAGGATGCTCTGGATCGAGACCCGGAAATCGAGGGCTGACACCCGGTCGTGATCGTGACCGTGCAGCCCGACCTCATGTCCCTCCTCGATCATCCGCCGGATGAGCTCAGGATGCCGGACGGCATGCTCGGCGAGGACGAAGAAGGTCGCCGAGATGCCGATGTCCCGCAAAGCGTCCAGTACTTGTGGTGTGTGTTCCGGGTCTGGGCCGTCGTCATAGGTCAGAGCGATGATCTTTTGATCGGTGACTGCGGAGCTGAGCACTGTGAACGGACTACTCAATCGCGCGAGAGGCCCGATCTGAGGGCCGAGACGTTCGAGGGGGCGGGGTCCGCTTTCGTAGGCACAGACATAACGACGTCGGACGAGGACGATGCTCACGGTATGGTCCGTCTCTGAAGGGGAGGGACGCCTGTCGGGGGTGACAGCGCGCTGGATGTCAGCTTCTGGGGAGTTCCGGTGGGGAGGCTTCGGGGGAAGGGGCAGCGGTGTGACGTCCGAGATGCCAAGCCAGCTGCCAGGTCACCCCCCTGACGGTGGGGACGAGGAAAAGAGTACGCAGTGCAGCGCCGATCGATGACTGTGAAAAATGCTGCCCCTGAGAGCGTTCCACTGGTGTCACCTGGGGGGCCAAGCAGCCGTAGCGCTCTTCCAGCCTGGTGTAGCCACGACCGTAGTCGAGCCCTTGCCTGAGTGCGCCTCCCACCGTGGACCTGAGCCGGGTGTGCAGCACCATGTCCGGGGCGTACTTCAAAGGGGTTCCGTGTAATTGGACCCGCCAGCACAGGTCGGTGTCCTCCAGGCAGGGCAGCTCCTCGTCGAATCCTCCGACGCTCAGGAAGACCTCTCGATGGATAGCCATATTTCCCGACCCGGCGTGGGGAAGGCCCAAACTGTTGCTGGTGCCGGGTTGGAGTCCTTCCTGCTGTTCCATGCGACGGGTCCGGGCTAGCCGCTCGGAGTTGAGCCGGTTGACCTCGATCTGTCCGGCGACGAACGGGTGAGTTGCCATGGCGGCGCAGGTTGCGGACACCCAGCCGGTGCCGACGATGTCGTCGGCATCGCAGAAAGCGATCCAGTCGCCCTCTGCGGCTTCGACGCCTCGGTTGCGGGCGTGAGCCGGCCCGCGTCGTGTGCTCGCATCTATCACTCGTAGTCGGAGCCGGTGGGTGTAGGTCTCGGCGATCGCCACGGAGTGATCCGTCGAGCCGTTATCGGCCAGGATCACTTCCCAGGGCAGTTCACAGGTTTGAGAGGCGAGGGCTTCTAGCTGGTCGGAAAGAGTTTCCGAAGCGTTGAAGCAGGCGATGATGATGCTGAGTCTTGCCGCGGATGACCTTTTCACGAACTCTTTCCCCATTCTGCTTTGAAGTGGGCACCGGCCTTCGGAAAGTTTTTGATGAGAGAGTGGGCGTCTCCCTCGTTGTCCCATTCAAAATATGAATGCATGACAATGCGATTGGCGGGGTCTTTTATGAAGCCGTTCATGCGATCTATGAAATCGCTATTGTCATCTCCACCTGGGTATTTTGTGCCAGACCACAGGCCCCACTCAGGGAAAGCCATCGGCTTATTGTGCGATCGCGCAAAATCTGCCCAGAATTTTAATCCGCGGTCGCCCCCGTAAATCATGTTGTTCCACATGAATGTAGAACGTGTTGATCGGCATTCTTGGTCGCACTCGGCTGGATATGGATAGCCTTGAGGGTGGAAGCCTGTGTCGTAGATGTCAAGGCCAATAACATCGACAACATCATCACCCGGATAGAAGCGACTGGCGTCCTGGGTGACTCCCTGACTTCCGTTTCCTGGGTTCCAGATCAAAGTGAATCGTTGGCCCGGTGTCGAGCGCAGCACGGAGGCGATTCTCCGAAAATAGGCATTGAAGGATTCGGGGTCCGTCGCGTAGGAGTAGGAGCCTTCCATGTTGTATTCCCAGCCCACCCGAATCATGGCATCGGAATAACCACGTTTGACGAGTTCCTTACCCAGAGTGGCGAAGTGGTTGTCGTAGGCACCTTTTGCCCCAGAGGCGTTGTCGGCGCTCTCCTTCAGGGGGCGCATCGGGACCGAGAGCACCAGCCGGTAAGGGGAGCCTGCCCAGTGATCGAAGAGATACGACGGGTTGGAGAGCTGCTGCCAGGTGGCGGCAGCTTGGAAGTCGACCACTGTATCCACCGGCTTGCCCAGCCAGGAGCTGAATTCCTCGACCTGCCCGCGTTGGGTTCCGCGGAAGACCCCGGTCAGTGGGGGCTGACCTGGTGCAGGGAGAACCGGCTGTGCCGGCCCTGTGGGGGATGCGGACGAAGTGGGTGGACTGCTCGGCCCTTTACCAGGGCTACAGGCGGTTGTGAGGAGTAGTGATGCTGTCACCAGCGCGGTCATGAATCGGGTGAGATCGTTCTTGCGCGCCGAGTGAGCGGTCATCTGTATGTATTTCCCCTGGTCTTGCGGTGGACTGCGATCGAGGTCAAGAGTTGTTCTTGATGTTGACCCGGCGTGAGGACGGGGGCGTGGCGCGCACGTTGATGGGCTGCGTGGTGAGCGGGACGTTCGCCGGCATTGCTGCTTCCTCGTCGAAGTCGGTGACGACGACGCCGATCACCGGTATCCCGGCTTGCCTGGTCACGGTGCGTGTCGTGTCCAGGGGGAGGGCCAGTGACACGGGCGGGCACATCGCGATGACTCCGTCGACCGCTTTCCCGTAGGCCACGACTCGGTAGTCCTCAGCGATCTCTTCTGCGCTGATCAGGGTGATGGCAGCTTGGCGGCGCAGCGCGAGGGTCGAGTCGAGGTCGGTGAGATCTTCCAGGCTACGGACGGAGACCGCGGGCTCGATGTCTCGGAGCGCTTTGGCCAGCTGGCGTGCCGCGATCGTGGCGTGGTCGGGCAGCCCAGGGGTGACCACCATCAGGACCAGGGGAGAGCTGCCTGCCGCGGCGTAGACCCCGGCCAGGCCTCGCTGCAGTCGATGTTCTCCACCCTCACCGCAGCTATCGGCGATCACCGGGACGCCGAGACGATCAGCGATGCGGCGTGCCCCTCTGACGCGAGGGGAGAGCAGATGCCGGATGGTCAGGAAAGTAATCGTGCCCAAGGCACCGAAAAGCCCTGTGAATACAGCATCCCGAAGTGGTTGGGGCGCAGTGGGTTTGCTAGGCGCTTGGGCGTTTTCGCGTAAAGCGAGGCCATCTCCGTAGACGGAAGCCTTGGTGTTGAGGTCGTTCAGGGCGGCAGGGGTGTCGCTTCCCTTCGGCAAATTCTTGGCCTGGCCCTTGTTGGACGACTGTACGTGTTCTGAATATGCCGACGTGACAGCGTTAACGATCTCTGCTGCCTGTTCTGCAGTGGGTGCTTTCGCACTGACGACCACGACACCACCCTCCTTCTGGGGGGTGGCGCGAACGCGTTCCCGGAGCTCCTCTGCGCTCGGGCCACCTCGCAACTTGGAGTGGGTGGAATCAAGTACCGGTCGGGATTTGATCAGCTCCGACTGATTAACCATGAAGCGTTGAATGTCGTAGCTAGGGCTCAGGTTAAAAGGATCAAATTCTTTACTTGCCGAAAAGACCAATCGGGCAGATGCTTCATAGGTGGTTGCTCTTGTTGAGGCAAACAAATATCCAGCTATAAAGAGGATTGCCAGCGCAGCGGCGGGAAGATAGCTATATTTCGCAAGGGCTAATCCTAGGCCCCGAACCCGATTATCCATCACTTCCCCTTAGATGCTGCAGTGAGCTGAGCTCCTTTGCTCCGAGCCTCCTGCTGGCCGCTAGTCGTCGGTCCCCCCTGACCGGCGGCGGATGCCGGCCTAGACAGACTCATGGTCTGCCGTATGGCAGTATTCCACAGGAGGCGACTGTGATGAAATCATGGGCTACGATAATATGCACTGTGCCCCGCCAAGTGGGCAAGAAGCTATCGTCAAGATCTATCCCATGAGCTGGTATAGGGGCTGGGAGACAAGAGCTTTCACCGGGCCTGCGATCCTTTCTGGGACCGACAAGGGGAGTCCTGTTAGTGGCTGTACCACAGTTCGAGATCGTGCTTGTCTCCTACCGCAGTGCGCCCTTGGTTGAACGTCTCGTTCATGCCTGGGGAGAGTCGATCTCCGTGATCGTTGTCGACAATGCAAGAGATGTCGATGGTTTGTCCTCTCTTCCAGAAATTTGCCCATGGGTGACTTATGTCGACGGTCAAGGGCAAGGATTTGCCAGGGCTGCGAATAAGGGTGCTTTGCGGTCAAAAGCGCCATATGTCATTTTCGTCAATCCGGATTGTGCGCCCACTGCGGAAGATCTCTCGAATCTGGTTGACGGGCTCAGCCAAGACCACACCGCGCTCTCCCACGCCGCGACCATGACGAGCCGTGACGGTGAAATCGAGATCGGTGTCGGCGGCTGGGAACCTTCAGTACGCCGCGCTCTCGTCTTCGGTTTCGGGCTCCATAAAGTCCTGCCCTCGTCCGGTCTCTACGCCAAGCCGTCCCATAGCCAACACATCGAGGTCGACTGGACGACCGGTGCCTGTATGGCGGTACGTCGCCAGGACTTCTTGCGGGTCGGAGGTTTCGACGAGAGCTTCTACGTCTACTGCGAGGACCTCTCCCTGGGTCGGCGGGCCCGTAACGTCGGTCTACGCCAGGTGCTACGAGCCGATGTGAAGGTTCGGCATGGCGCAGGCAGCTCAGGGGCTCCTTCCGACGAGATGCTTCGCATGCGGGGAGCCTCGATCGCCAACTACGTCAAGCGCTACCACCCGCTGGAAGCACCTGCCATCAGAGCCGCGCTGGCTGCAGGTAACGGCATGCGTGCCGTGCAACGACAACTCCAAGGAGACAAGGGAGAAGCTCGAGGGTTCTGCTCGTACGTCGCCGGAGTGGTGACGCGGAGCGCGCACGTCGGAGGGCAAGAAGTGGCCCGCGCCCGGATGCAGGAGACCGAACAGCCTCCCGGGCGGCGTGAAGATCGATGAAAAGGATCGCCGCTTCCGAAGTGGTCGATCGTGAACGTCCTGCAGAGACCGCTGATCTCTTCGCGCGTCCCGTTCACGACCCCGGCGCGGAACACCCGCGTCGGCAGGTTCGACGCACCATGACACTTCTGAAGTGGCTTCTTGTGGGATCTATCGTCCTACAACGATTCCAGGTCCCCGGAGGGATCCCGGTCACTCTGCTCCTGCTGCTGGCCGGTGCCTTCCTGATGGTGGCCTGGGGTACCGCAGTGGTCTCTCGTCGGGCGACGGTGCTCTTCCTGATCGCCACGACCTCCATGGCCTTTCTCTCCTGGTTGGCCGGGCAGGTTCAGGCGGAGGCCTCCATGACCTCTTTCCTCTTCCTGATGATGCTCTACATGCCCTGGATCCTTCGGGTGCGTGACGACCTTCGCGAATGCATGGTCGAACTCGGCCGGTTCTACGTGATGCTGATGAGCTTCTTCGGGGTCGTCGGCTTCGTCCAGCTGACCGTCCAGTTCCTCCGGATCTGGTCGTACACGGATTATCTCGGCCAGGTGCCGGAAGCCTTCTTGATCCCCGGCTTCAACTCAGCGGCCATGCTCACCTACGGGTCGGGCATCTACCGTGCTCATGCCTTCGTCTTCCTCGAGCCGTCGATGCTTTCGCAATCGTGTGGTCTGGCCCTGATCATCGGCCTGGCACTGCGTCTGCGGCTCGCAGCGCTGGTGGGGCCGGTCCTGGGGCTGGTCGGGGCGACCTCAGGAACCGGGCTGATGCTCTTGGGGGTCGGAGTCACCTTGATCGTCCTTCTACGGCCGCGGCTGCTGCGCCCGGCCTTCATCGTCCTGGCCGTGGTCGGCCTGATCGGCATGCTCCTCTCCCCGGCGGCCGCGCCACTGCTCGAACGCTCCGACGAGATCGGGCAGAGCGGAAGCTCTGGCTCGCTGCGGTTCATCGACCCGTATGTCCAAGTGATAGAAGGGCTGGAGAAAGACCCGCTGAGAGTGGTGCGAGGTGCCGGACCAGGAACCAGCGAACGGCTGCTCACCAGTGCTCGTGGTCTGGGCCAAGCTGTGGTCTACACGATCCCGGCCAAGCTTCTCTTCGAGTACGGAGCCTTCGCCGGGGGGCTCTTCCTGATCTTCATCCTGTATTCTATGCTTCGACCTCTGTCGATACCCCTGCTCGGGCCGAGCATGGTGTTCATGCTGATGTTCCTCTCCGGAGCATTGCTGCAGCCGAATACCTGTCTCATGGCTTGGCTCATGTTGGTGATCTGGCGTCGACCGTTGCGGGACCCCCGGTCCGAGGAAGAGCCGGCCGGTATCGACGGCGTACCACGCCTGCGCATCGGGGACTGGCCTGCGAAACGGATGCCCTCAGGGGCGGGCGCGTGAGGCGTGCCCGTCGCGGTGACGACCCTGCAGATCCGGGAAGTCATGGCGGCGAACCCTGGGAATCCTTCCCCGAGCACGCCCGACAGGACAACCGTCGGGGGAGGCCGGCCTGGGACGATCCGCCCACACCTCCACCGTGGGCCGGCAAGGTCGAATATCACGACGCCGTGGTCGCTCAGCTTCACGACCCTTGGGAGGACGACGAGCCTTCAACGCGACCCCGACAGGAACGACGTCGTCCGTCGACGGACATCGAGCTGAAGCCACCCGCCGAGGTGGAGGAACTTCGGCCCCCGGAGCAGGCCGGAGGCGGTTTCCTGAAGAAGTTCGGCGGACCGGCCTTGTGGGTCTTCGCCGACCAGGCCGTGTGCAGCCTGTCCACTTTCGCCTTGGCCATACTCGTCGGCCGCTCGGTGGGCGAAGAAGCTTTCGGGGCCTTCTCCATCGCCTTCCTGGTGTTCACCTTCCTGGTCGGGCTCTCCCGGTCGACGGTGACCGACCCGATGGTGGTGATCTATTCCAAGGAGGACGCCGCTGCCCAGAATGTTGCGGTGCCCAAGGCGATCGGCCTGGCGACGCTGCTCGGGATGGCCGGTGCACTACCGACTCTGCTGACCGGGCTCTTCCTGGGCACATCGAGCGTGATCGGCGCATCGTTGATCAGCCTGGCCCTGGTGCTTCCTGGGCTGCTGCAACAGGATGCCTGGCGATTTGTCTTCTTCATGACCGGCCGTCCTCGACCTGTCGCGATCAATGACACCATCCGGACAGTCCTGATGTTCGCCCTCGTCGTGTGGCTCCACAGCAACTCGGTGATCAACAGCGCCACGATGATTCTGGTGTGGGGTGCCTCGGCCTATATCGCCTCGGCGCTGGGCGCGGTGCAGGCACGGAGACCAGCTGCCTTCCGCGGATGTCTGGAATGGCTGGGCGGACATTGGAAGCTCTCCGCCCAGTTCGGAGCTGACTTCACCATCAGCCAAGGGTCGTTCAACGGCACGAATGTGGCTTTGGGGCCGATCAGTTCGCTGGCGACCGTCGGCGCGTTGAATGCCTCACGCAGTCTGCTCGGCCCGCTGTCCATGCTGTTCGGGGGGTCTACCGCCATGGTGCTTCCCGCGATGTCGGCGCGCAGCCATCGGACCCTGATCGGGTTGGCCGCTGCAGTGAGCGGCCTGCTCTCCGCCGTGGCAGCCGGATGGGTGCTCTGCCTGATGATGATTCCTCGGAGCTGGGGAGTGGCGCTGCTGGATCGTAACTGGGCCGGGGCGGAGGCAACCATCCCCGCGACCGGGTGGGCTGTGATCATGGTGGGTGCCGCCGTCGGCCCCAACCTGGCTTTGAAGGCCAGGGAGGAATCTGCTCGCCTGCTCCGGATCACCTTGGTGCAGGCACCCTTGATGGCGCTCCTGGGGCTCTCCGGTGCCTGGGTGGGTGGCGCAGTCGGGGCATCCACGGGTTTTGCCATCGCTCAGAGCATCGGGGCTGCTCTGACCTGGAAGGTGTTCGTCGACGTCGAACGAGAGGCGGTCTTGTGACCCCACGACAGATCCTGCTCATCACCAAAGAGTTCGGCTTGCCTGCCCGCTCAGGAGGCATGCTGCGTACCTTGGCCATCGCCCGTGCCCTGGCCACGGTCGGGGAGGTGACCATCGCCCACCCCGGCGGTCTGTGGCGGCTCCCGGAAGGATCCAGGGACGACTTCGTGACCGTCGCGCCGGGGCGAACCTACGGGATCCGGGACAACCTGCGGACCTTCGTGACCTATCGGACGGTCGGCGGCACGCGTACCTGCGGGCTAGGGCTGCTGGACGCGGTCCGTGATGCACTCCGCCAGGACGTCCGCTACGACGCAGCGGTATTGGACCACACCTGCCTGCTGCGTGTCCGCAGTCTGCTGCCTGCAGACCTGCCGGTCGTAGCGAGCATGCACAACGTGGAATCCGACCTGATGAAACAGCGGATCAGTGCCGAACACGGCATCCGCAAGATCGTCGCTGCCGTGGAACACCGCTGGCTGTTGGCCCAGGAACGATCTGCCGCTGACCTACCCACCGTCGTGTGCACCCAAGCCGATGTCGACGGCCTTTCCTCCCGAGGCGGGGCCAAGGTTTCCGTGGTTGCCCGTAATGGTGTTGACCCTGTTGCTGACTCCTCTCGCGGGCAGGACGCCGAGAGTTCCCAGGAGCTCCTGTTCACCGGAGCGCTGGACTGGGGGCCCAACACGTCTGGTCTGCGCTGGCTGGTGGCAAGCGACGCCTGGAAGAAGCTCTGTGTCGAACGGCCTGGGCTCGTGCTGACGATCGCAGGCCGTCGTCCCTCTCCGGAGTTCCTCGCCGAGATGGCGGCAGCTCCCTCGGTGAGGGTTGAAGCGGATGTCCCTGACATGAAGCCGCTCCTGGAGCGGGCTCGGCTCGGAGTCGCCCCTCTTCTCGAGGGAGGGGGGTCACGGATCAAACTCCTGGAGTACATCGCTCACGGGTTACCCTCGGTGTCCACCTATGTAGGTGCCTCCGGTCTGGACCATTTGCCACCGGGAGCTGTCACCCAGGTTCCTGAGGACGCCGAGGCTTTCTGTGCTGCAGTGCGCACTGCACTGGACGAAGGAACAGCGGTGCTCTCTGCCGAAGCGATCGCATACGGTCTGCAGTGGTACAGCTGGACGGCGGCGCTTGAGCCCCTGACCGAGCTCGTGGCGGACAAGAACGACGAAGGGTGACCACTGTGACGACCACCGACAAAGTGACCGGCGTGACATCGGCCGAAGACGGTCGCGAGGGACTGTCTTCGGCAGAGGAGAAGAAGTCCGAGGCCTTGCGGGCACGGGTGCTCCGTCTGGTGCGCACCGAGTGGAAGTTCATGTCGTACAACGCCTTGCTGAACTCGGTGCTGGGGTCGACACTCGTCCCCCGCCCGCTGCGGCTGCTCGGCTACCGGATGATGGGGCTCGATGTGAAGGCCATCGACATCTACCCGGGGCTGAAGCTCTACATCCGCGACGGCTCCTACCTGAGCATCGGTCGGAACACCACGATCAACCATGACGTCATGATCGAGGCGACCGGGAAGGTCACGATCGAGGAAGACGTGATGATCGGTCACCAGGTCGTCATCATCACGTCTCACCACCCGCGGCTGTCCGACGGGAAGATCTCCCGTGGCATGGAAGGTCGCCCTGTCACCCTGAGCAAGGACTGCTACATCGGCGCCCGGGCTCTGATCTGCCCCGGCGTCACCATCGGGCCCAAGGTGTTGATCGGTGCCGGCGCCGTCGTCACCAAGGACTGTCTGGAGCCTGGCGCCACCTACGTGGGTATCCCGGCGCGCAAGCTGGGCTGACCAGCCGAGAACCCTGAGCGCGCCCCCGGCGTCAGCGGAGATCCGCTGACGCCGGGGGCGTTCTGCCGGAATCAGAAGAGCCTGGCGTACTCCGCCGAAGAACGAGGCATCTGCACCGGAGACCATAAGGAGTTCGCCACCCCTGGCCCCGGCTCGTTGAAGAAACATTCCACGGCGAGGACATCACTGTTCGCCATGAACCATTCGTACATCTTGCGGATGTAGAAGGGGTTGTCTCCGGCTCCCTGCCTGCTGACATCGGCGGTGCCCCACTCCGGAATGCTCATCCCTTTGCGGTGAGCCCGCGCGAAATCAGCCACATCGGCGATGCCCGGCGCTTGCGCCGGCCGGATGGTCCGCGCGAACGAAGCCTCGTCGGTGGACCTGGTGTTCCACCAGTCGTAGGTATCGCAGCCGACAAGGTCGACGACGTCATCGCCCGGATACAAGGAGGTCAAGGCGTCCAGGCGGGATCGTTGGCCGGGGATCCCCACACCGCAACCGATCCCGAAATCCATCAGGAGTTTGGGTGCGACCGCCTTCATCGTCCGTGACACGCGGGCGAAGGCAGCTCGGTAGAGCGGCGCATGTGCTGCACCGGCCTGCCACGGCCACCAATCGCCGTTGGCTTCCCAGCCGATGCGGACGATCGCGTCGCCTCGTCCATGGGCGAGCAAGGTCTGGGCTTGTCGCCGCCACACCTGATCGTGGTCACCGCGGGCCACCGTGGCCAGAGAGCCCGTTCCGTCCTGGGGGAGCAGCGACAAACCGTAGACGAGCTTTCCGGGGAAGCCGTTGAAGACCGAGATATTCCAATCGCTTTCCGCGATCCGGGCGAAGGATTCCTTGTTCGAGTAGGAGACGGTCGCATCGGTGGAAGAGCCACGGAAGATGCCCCATCCCTCGGCCCGTTGCGGCCCCCACGTGCCGCCGGCGACCCAGGCTCCGGAGAACCACGGCTTCCCGGAGCGGGATGTTCCCCACAACCGGGTAGCGGCATTGCCTGTCGGAGGGGGCGGATTCGTACCAGGGGGGCGAGGTGTGAAGACACCGGGCCGAGGAACGACCGTCGAGGCTGTCCGGACGGCGCCGGAGTCCTGATCGGTCACCGTGAAGGTGTAACTCCGTCCGGCGACCAGATCGGTGAAGAGATGTTCCCGGCGGGAGCCCTCCACGACCTCACGGGAAGAAACCGCCTCGCCGGTGAGGGAGATCAGCCAGCCGGCAGCGGGGGAACGCTCAGCGGACCAGTGCACCGCAACCCCATGGCCCAGGAAACGGATGGACAGCTCGGGTTTTTCAGCTGCGGTCGACGACTCGGTGCCCCGTCCAGGGGCGGTGCCTGCTGAGGCCGGAAGCAAGTTTGCACCGGAGAGCAACAAGGCTGCGACGGTGCCGCACGCCACGGCGGTACGACGCCGGAACAGGCTCGGGGACATGAGCGGACCCTCCTGAGGCGATCACGGCTCAGGCCGGGAGTGCCTGAGCTCATCCCCGAACAGCCCTGTCGGTACCCCCGTGAAGAAGGCCGAAACCTCCCGGACCGGCTTTCAGGAGACCCGTCGTCCGGAGGAGAGCGTGTCGTCGATCCTGGTCGGGGACACCATCTCGGTCGAAGCAGGGTCCTCAGCACGGATGAAGGGTTTGATCTCCCCGTACTCGGCATAACGCTGCCGGCGCTGTTCGAAGGTGTGATCGCTGCGTAG
Source organism: Austwickia chelonae (assembly GCF_003391095.1). Taxonomy (NCBI): domain Bacteria; kingdom Bacillati; phylum Actinomycetota; class Actinomycetes; order Micrococcales; family Dermatophilaceae; genus Austwickia; species Austwickia chelonae. The sequence goes on from NZ_CP031447.1 coordinate 706,891, forward strand.
CTGCCACAGGTCGGACAGGACGAAACGGTCTCCGCGGGTGATGACCAGGGTCTTGGACCCCAGGGCGGGGCGCCACTCTCCGCCGACGTCGAGGAGACGTTCCACGATCTCCTCCTCCTCGCCGATGAAACGTGCCGGGTCGATGTCCAGATAGGCGCTGAAGGCCTCGGCCGAGTCGGCGAAGTCGATCGCCATGTTGTGGCCGTGAGCGAGGGCCCGTTGTCCGCGACGGTCGCGGACCTCGGCGACCATCACCTTGCGTACGCTGCGCAACATATCGGCGGTGCCGCTCTCCCCATGGGTGAAGACAGAGTTGCCCAGGGTGACGACGGGCCGGGACCAGGCTCGACATGTTCGGGCCATGACAGCCGCCCATTCCAAGCCGACAAGGGTGTCGGCGTCGGTGAACAAGATGGGGCCACGGCCGCCACGGCGCTCTCGCAAGGTGGCGACGCCATGTTGTAGAGCCGCCATTTTGAAGCTCTGTGTGGATTCCAGGACGCAGGCGCCCATGCGCTCCGCGCGTTCTGCCGTGGCATCGGTGGTGCCATTGACGATGACGTACGGACTCACCGGGACCGAGGACCAGGACAAGGTCAACAGCGTCGCCGGGAGATCTGATTCCTCATTGCGCGCCGCGATGAGGACGGGAATGCCCTCATCGGTGGAGAATCGTCGCCGGGTCTCCGGGGCGTGGGCAGCTACGACGTCTGCTCCATCGAATTTTCTCAGCTGGCGAACCTGCTTCAGTGCGAGCATCTTGTCCTCATCCCCCTCTGAACGTCCTTGCCCGGTCGGAAGTCGGTCACATTCCGGGCTTTTTCCCGTCAGCCTTCGGCGTGGTCCGTGAGACACCGTCGGTTGTCACAGTCGGGTTGGGGGACGGCGAAGTGCCACACCTGCTGGGGCTGGGTCGAGTGTAATGGACGAACGACCAGGACGAGGGTCCGATTCTCGATCCTGTCCGGTATGTCAGGTCTGGACGGCCTGCTCCGGGACGCGCCCGCCCAAGGCTGTCCCATGTCGATGGCGCTGGTGTCCAGGAGTTCCCCCGGAGGTTCGTCAAAGGGCCCGTCAGTTACGTCTGTTCCGAGGAAGATCATCCGACGTGCAGGATGGCTCCGCTCAGAATGCGAGACCAGCGGGTGGCTGATCAGTGGTGAAGAGCGCCTGCTTCACCGGTCTCGGTGAAGGGACCCGAGGCCGCCCGGCCCAGGAAGAGCACACCAGGGCCTACTCCCTTCCACGCCACGATGCCGTGAACGGCCTGGCCCCTACCGTCCAACAGGCCCAATGCCGTGGTCCCCTCCAAACCTTTCAGCGCCAACGGGAACGAGGAGACCTTGCCCTCCGGCGGCACCGTGAGCAGGACCAGCCGGTCGCCGCTCACCGCGTACACCGTGAGTGCTTTGCCCCGAGTGCCCCGAACGGCCTGCTCGTCCGCCAGCACCACCGCAGTCACCTCCGGCACGTCGGCAGCGACGATCTCGTCGCTGGACACTCGAGGAGTGGACCCGGGACCCACACCTTCGAGCACGACGCGTCGCACGCCCCCGGAGCGGACGAAGACCAGGACGGAAACCTGCCCTGTGCCACCTTCTGCTGTGGTCAGCAGCGCTGAGACCTCTGCTCCACCGGACAACGGAAGTACCGCGTCTTCCACGGCGCGTCCAGAACGCCTCAACGTCAGATGGAAATGCCCTCCTGAGTCCACCCCGATCGCTGACACGAGGTCGCTTCCGATCTCGGGTGCGCTCCCGGACAGCGTCGTCGTCGCAACACGTGAGGTATATGGAAGCACTCCGGCCCCGTGGTCGAAGCCGCCCGAAACCGTGCCGACCCGATGCCCGAACACCCCGTCGGCGACACCTGCGACCCGCACCCTGGTCACCGGATCCACGGATACAGAAGAAATCCGCCGGGCAGGCTCCTCGGTGGGCATGACACCGCCGACCTCCGGCCGAAGCTTCCCGTACGCCGGCACCGGAGCCGCAGCCGTGGACATCCCGCTCGAGGAGGGCCCGCCACCTTCAGATCTGGCGTCGCCTCGTCCGCCCGGGCCACCGAGCAGGCCGAAGCCACCTGCTGTGACCAGGACGGCAGCCAGGCAGGCCGCCGTCCCACGCGCTGCTCTGCGCCGGTCGCCGCGCCGTCGAACCTGCTCAGCAGTGGGCATCGGGATCAGGGCGCAGCACTCAGCTGACACCGGGGACAACCGATCCTGTAGTTCACGGTGAGGCATGACCGGTCTCCTCGGACTGCTCGTCGAGCACTGTGGCCAAAGCTGTCCTGCCGCGGGAGAGCCGAGCCTTGACCGTACCCACCGGGGCCCCGGTCAACGACGCCACTTCCTCGACCGGGAGATCACACAGATGATGCAGCACGATGGCATGCCGCTGGCTTTCCGGGATCTGGCGCAAGGCCGACACCAGCGCGACATGATCCAGGGACATCCCGGACACCGATTCCTTCTCGGCCCGTCTCATCCACGCCGTCGCCGCATTCTTCGCTTTGCGCCAGCGCGACACCGCCAACCGATAGGCGACAGTTCGCAGCCAGGCTTCAGGGGCGTCCATGACGTCCAACTGCTCACGGCGCTCCCACGCCCGAGTGAAAGTCTCCTGGACGACATCCTGAGCCTCGGCGAGATCGCCACACACCGCGTACATCTGGGCGACGAGCTGACGCGAGCGCGTGTTGTAGAACTCATCGAAGGCCGCTTCGTCCATGCTGCCTCCGGGCCCCTTCTCCTCGACGGTCTCCGTCGTCGAGTCAGCTTATGGGTTCGAGCGCTTCGACGGAGGGCGTATCCCGGTGTCTGTGAAACGTACGTCTTGCCCGCCCCTCCACCGCACCCCGCCGGAACCAATGTTCACCAGGGCGAAGCGACGAGCACCGTACCCCAGGCACCGGCTACCATCGCCGGCCCGAAAGCCAACCTGGTGCTCAGATGCATCCGTCGTCGGACGAGCAACCAGAGTGCCGCAGCTCCTCCGCACAGGAACATCGCATAGACCCCGACGAGCAGATGCCCCCAGGAGAACCACCCCAGGATCGCTCCTAAGCTGCCGGACAGCTTCACATCACCCCATCCGAGCTGCCCGCGGGAAAGCACCGCCAGGACGAGGAAGAAGAGCCACGCGGCACATCCGCACCAGAGCGCTCGCCGGGCATCGGGCCAGCGAGCGCAGAGCGCCGCGACCAGGGCCATCCCTGCCGCGAGAGCCGGATAAGCCGGCAGGGTGAGTACGTCTGGCAACCGGTGTACATCCAGATCGATCGCGCACATCACCACGTACGCCGGGACCGATGCCGCCAGGACAAGAGCGGGGAAGGCCCCGGCGGTGGTGAGTCGCCAGGCCACCGCCGCAGTGAGCACTGCGCATGTCGGTACGACCCATTGGAAAGTGGGCAGTGGGCGCTCCCACTCGTCCTCGTAACGGCGGTGTCTTCCGGTGGAGAGAAACGGTCGGGCAGCTAGCCCGCAGAGCACACCGTACCCGGCGGCGCAGGCACCCAGGGCCACAGCCATGATGTCCATCGGACCATCATGCGCGGCACGAGTACGTCCACAGCGGGGGCGACACGAGCCGGCATGCGGCGTGGGCATTTGGGTCGTGGCAAGGGGCAAGGCACGATAAAGGCCTCATGACCACGCGATCACCCAGACTCACCCACGCCGTCAGCGCGCCGCTGGAAAGTGCTCCTGGCTGGGTCAGAGCAGTCCTTGCCGCTTTGGAGAGCCTTTTCCTCTCGTCGATATCGGTGATCCTTCCGGTCTATCTGGCCTGGCTGGCCAGCCCCAATGCCGCGGTCGACGGTCAGCGGGCCGTCCAGGTCGGGCTGGCCGGGTGGTGTCTTGGCCACGGAGGCGGTTTCTACGCGAAGATCGGTTTTGTCTCGGTCGTTCCGCTGTTCTTCACTGCGGTTGCCGTCGCGATCTGTTTCCGGTCCACGCAGCGGCTGACCGCGAGGATGCTCCGCTCCGAGGTCGTCCGGATCCGTCATCTCGGGGGACTGCGCTGGGATGTCGCCTTCGAGGGCGGGCTCTTCGTGGCCACCTACACGACGGTCGGTATTTTTCTGGCCTCCACGGTGCATGCCCCGGGAATCACCGCTTCGGTTCCGCGCAGTGCCCTGGGATTCCTGATGGTTTCTTCTCTGGCCTATCTGCTGGGGTTGCTCTCGCAGTTCCGTGGGGGATTCCCCGAGATCGCGCCGGGCTGGGATCTGCGTCGGAGGATTCCTCCGGGGCTGCGCATCGGTGCCCTCGCCGGGATCCGGTCCTTCTTCGTGCTCCTGTGCGTCGCCATGGTCGGGGTCGGCTTGTTGGCCTTCATCCGGTTCGACCGGATCGCGGGGTTGTACGACCACCTGGGGCCCGGGCTGATCGGGGGGGCGCTGCTGACCGGTCTGCAGCTGCTCTATCTTCCTAATTTCGGTGTGTGGGCATTGAGTTGGATGGCAGGGCCGGGCTTCGGGATCGGGCTCGAGTCCAGTATCAGCCTGACCCAGTCCTCGCCGGGTCCATTGCCTTTCCTGCCGGCCTTTGCCGCCTTGCCCGAGGCGGGTCCGTTGCCCGGTTACCTTCGCGTGGCGCTGATCGTGCCGGTCGCCGTGGGTTTCCTCCTTGAGCGTCGGACCAGTTCGAGGGTTCCCGACGATCTGGTGGAGCGAGCATTGGTCGCTGGAATCGGGGTGACCACCAGTGCTCTCTGCGCGGGGGTCGCGGCCTTCCTCAGCGGGGGGTCCATGGGGTCGGCTCAGCTGGTTGATGTCGGTGCGCCGCCTTTCCTGCTGGCGGCGATGCTCGGTGGGGAGATGGCTTGCGGTGCGGGGCTCTCCTTGGGGGTGTATCTGCTGCGTAGGGGACGGCGACGTTCTGCTGCTGAGCTAGCGTGACTTCCGTGGGAGCTTCTAGAACTACCGTTGTCGTGCTCGTCTCCGGCTCGGGGACCAACCTGCAAGCAGTCATGGATGCTTGCGCAGATCCGGGCTACGGGGTCGAGATCGTCGCAGTCGGCTCCGACCGTGATGGCATCGCCGGTCTGAGTCGTGCCCATGAGGCGGGCATCCCGACCTTCGTCTGCCGGGTGTCGGACTACGAGAACCGGGCCAGCTGGGATGAAGCGTTGACATCGGAGACCCTGAGCTATGCCCCTGATCTGGTGGTCGGGGCAGGTTTCATGAAGATTCTGGGGGGAACCTTCTTGGCGAGCTTCGGTGGACGGACGGTGAACACGCACCCGGCGATCTTGCCGAGTTTCCCTGGGGCACATGGGGTTCGGGATGCGCTGGCCTATGGTGTGGCCGTCACTGGATGTACCTGTCATCTGGTCGACGCCGGGGTCGACACCGGCCCGATCATCGCCCAACGCGCGGTCGAGATCCTGCACTCGGACGACGAGGAGTCCTTGCACGAACGCATCAAGGTGGTCGAGCGAGAGATGCTGGTCGACTGCCTGGGCCGGATGGCACGCGAGGGCTACCGCGTGGACGGACACCGGGTGCATATCGGCCGTTAAAATGGCATGGACACGACTGGCGCAGGTGGGTCACCACCGGGGAGTGACGTCGTGGGCATCGCCCGCCTGGGTGCCCACACCCGTACGCGGGTGACCGACCGATGTCCCCCGCAGCCGACCTCCAGGAGTGAACGATGACTTCCGTCGACAACGAACGGCGCCCTCTACGGCGGGCCTTGGTGAGCGTGTACGACAAAACCGGTCTCGACGAACTGGCTCGGGCGCTGCACGCCTCCCAGGTCGAGATCGTCTCGACCGGTGGGTCTGCCCGGGCGATCAAGGCACTTGGCATCCCGGTGATTCAGGTGGAGGAGCTGACCGGGTTTCCCGAATGCCTCGAGGGGCGGGTCAAGACCCTGCACCCCCGGGTGCACGCCGGGATCCTCGCCGACACCCGTAAGAGCGCGCACCTTGATCAGCTGGGCGAATTGGGAATATCAGCCTTTGAGCTGGTCGTCTGTAATCTCTATCCTTTCCGGGAGACCGTTGCCTCGGGTGCGCGCCCGGACGAATGCGTCGAGCAGATCGACATCGGGGGACCGTCGATGGTCCGAGCTGCAGCGAAGAACCACCCCTCCGTGGCCGTGCTCACCTCGCCGACCCAGTATCCAGAAGCTCTGGCTGCGCTCAACGCAGGTGGTTTCACCTTGGAGTGCCGCCGCCGGCTTGCCGCCCAGGCCTTCGCGCACACCGCCGCCTATGACGTGGCCGTCGCAATGTGGATGAGTGACGGTTACGCGGACACCACGGAAGGCACCGGATTCCCGGAGTTCGTCGGAACGACCTGGACCCGTTCCGCAGGGTTGCGCTACGGCGAGAACCCGCACCAGCAGGCTGCGCTCTACCTCGGAGCGGGCAGCGGGGTCGCTACGGCTGAACTCCTGCACGGCAAAGCGATGAGTTACAACAACTATGTCGACGCCGATGCAGCGCTGCGTGCAGCCTACGACCACGGCGACCAGCCGACCTGCGCAGTGGTCAAGCACAACAACCCCTGTGGCATCGCCGTGGCGCATGACATCGCAGAGGCGCATCGCAAGGCTCACGAATGTGACCCGGTGAGTGCTTTCGGCGGAGTCATCGCGACCAACCGCCCGGTGACCGAGGCGATGGCTCGTCGGGTACAGGACATCTTCACCGAGGTCGTCGTGGCCCCTGGGTTCGACGAGGAAGCCCTGACGCTGTTGACCGGTAAGAAGAACATCCGTCTGCTGCGGGTCGACGGGACGAGCGCATGCTCGGACGTGGCGATGTGGGAGATGAGGACGATCGGCGGCGGACTGCTCGTGCAGACGATGGACCGTTTGGACGCCGTTGTCGAACCAGTAGCTGGCGAAGCGTCGACCGCCGGGCACGGGGACGACCCCCTCAGATGGACCTTGGTCGCCGGCGACGCTGCCGACGACAAGACTTTGCGCGACCTTGAGTTCGCTTGGCGAGCAGTCCGCGCCACGAAGTCCAATGCCATTCTGCTTGCGCGGGACGGAGCCTCCGTCGGCGTGGGCATGGGCCAGGTCAACCGGGTCGATTCATGCCGGCTCGCGGTGGAGCGCGCAGGGGCGGAACGGGCCAGTGGTTCGGTCGCAGCCTCCGATGCCTTCTTCCCCTTTGCCGACGGGCCGCGGATCCTCGCGGAGGCAGGGGTGCGGGCGATCGTCTCGCCAGGAGGGTCCATCCGGGACGAGGAGACCGTCGCGCTCTGCCATGAACGAGGGATTACCTTGTACTTCACCGGAGCTCGTCATTTTGCCCACTGATCTTCGTGGCAGGGGCAGGGGCATCGTCCGGACGGATCCGGGTCGATCGGTGCACAACGGAGTGTCGAGGACCGATCACCTGCCCGAGGAAACGATGGCAGGATCGGACCTATGAGCTCGCAGATCCTCGACGGCAAAGCCACCTTGGCCGCTATCAAGTCCGAATTGAGCGCCCGCGTCGCCGTACTCGCCGAACGGGGGATCACCCCGGGTCTGGGTACCGTCCTGGTGGGTGACGATCCGGGCAGCCATTGGTATGTGGGTGCTAAACACAAGGACTGCGCTGAGATCGGTGTCACCAGTATTCGGCGTGATCTGCCGGCCGGTTCCACCCAGGCAGAGGTCGAGGCAGTCGTCGACGAGTTGAACGAAGACCCTTCATGCACTGGCTTCATCGTTCAACAGCCGACCGGGCTCGATGAATTCGCGATCCTGTCCCGGGTGCGCCCGGACAAGGACGTCGACGGGTTGCATCCTTACAACCTCGGTTGTCTGGTGATGAACCGCCCGGCGCCGCTGCCGTGCACGCCGGTGGGCGTGGTGGAGTTGTTGCGTCGTTTCGAGGTACCGGTCGCCGGTGCTCATGTGGTGGTGGTCGGACGGGGTCTGACCGTCGGTCGTCCTTTGGGGCTCATCCTCACCCGCAAGTCGGAGAATGCCACGGTCACTCTCTGCCACACCGGTACCCGCGATCTGGCATCGCAGGTCAGGAAAGCAGACATCGTCGTTGCGGCGGCAGGCGTTCCCGGCATCGTGACTCCGGACATGGTGAAGCCGGGAGCCGCGCTGCTCGACGTCGGGGTTTCTCGTGTGGATGGCAAGGTGGCCGGTGATCTTGCGCCTGGATGCGCCGAGGTGGCCGGGTGGATCGCTCCGAACCCTGGTGGTGTGGGGCCGATGACCCGAGCGATGTTGTTGACCAATGTCGTGGAGGCTGCGGAAAAGCAAGTTGGTCTGCGGTGATTTTTCCACGTCGAGGCCGGCCCGGTCTCGGTGCCTGGTGGGTCCTTTCGCTGGGTTTGCTGGCCGGAGGCATCACTGTGCTCTTCGTCGGCCGGGCTCTGGTCGGTGGGGTGATCATGGGGCTGGCTTTCGTGGCGGCTGCCGTCTTGCGTCTGTTGTTGCCCGATGAGCGGGCAGGCGGGCTGGCGGTGCGTTCCCGTACATGGGACGTGTTGATGCTCTTGACCTTCGCCGTGGTGGTCTTCGGTGCTTTCCTGGCGGTGGATCTACGTCCGCGTCGATGAGGTGTTCGACCGTGGAGACGGGCGGCGTGTGGAGTTCTTCGACTCCGGCGCCGCCCGTCGTGGTCGGGTGCTGCGGGTCGGGACGTCCGTCAGGACCTGACCGGTGCCCGGTAGAGGTAGAGCGGGCTGGCGTCGGCACTGAATTGGGAGAAGGGGAAATGTTCGGCGGAGAGGTTGGTCACACCTGAGCCGAGGAACTCGCGGGCGACGGCCGACCCGGACTGGGCATAGACCGTCAGCCCGATCCGGCGTTCCACGCAGACCTTCCGAATGATGTCGAAGGATCCGTTGCCCATGGTCATGCCCGTGGCGATGACATGGTCAGCTTGACCGAGGACATCCTCCATGCTGCTGGTGATCGGGTCACCCCAGTGGGTCTGGGTGAGGTTGTAGTCGCAGGGGAGAGGCTCGCAGCCATGTTCTCGGATGGCCTGGACGAGCGGGTTGACCACGCCGATCAGTGCAACTTTCGATCCGGCGGGGACGGGGGCATTCGGGTCGTCCAGCAGGGAGGAGATGGCGGCGTCCCGGGCGATGGCCCGCTGGTCGGGGGTCCCGGTCGGTAGCTCCACGACGGTGGCGCGGGGGTCTTCTCGGTGGGGTCGGACGCAAGCGAGGTAGGCATCGAGCGCGGCGAGGCGGAGTACCGGTTCGGGGTGACTCAGGAGATCCTCGACGGTGCTTCCGGACAGGTCGCAGATGTCGGGGGTGAATTGGCCTGCTTCGAAGGCGCAGGCACCGAAAGCGTGTTCGACGCGGACCAGTAGGTATTGGTTCCGATAGGTGACCGGGCTGCCGGCGAGGCGGGTGCCGTGTTGCACGTAGAAGACGCTGCGGGCTGTCAGGTCGCGGGGATGAGGGCGGCTGCCTGTGCATAAGGCGTGGGTGACGAGGTCGTCGATGCCGGTGACGGTGTGTGCGTGAAGGTCGGTCATCGTTCGCTTTCCCTGTGGGTGGAGTCGCCAGTGAACAGGGGTGACGCACGGGGGTGGTGCTGGACGAGGGGCACTCGGCTGAGGGATTCCCCGAGGATGTCGTGGGGGAGCCCTCGGATGGGGCGCCCCGTGGAGCGGTGACTGGACGATCGTTCCTATCATGTCCTTACACAACATGATTCAACTGCTCAGTGTGAACATCGCCACGCTGTGAACAGGTGAAATCTTCTAGGGTTAGGATGGCCTAAGTATCCTAATTCCGCTCAGTACGTGACATAAGGAGCGCTGCGCTTCATGAAGCAGGCCGTTCGCACCACACTGATTGCCGCAAGCACGACCCTGGCACTGACGACTCTCGCCGGTTGCGGATCTGCGAACACCACGGCTTCAGACACCGGCAACACCGCACGCGTCGAGATCACCAACTGTGGCTACACGGTGAGCGTCGACGGCCCACGTAAGAAAGCAGTGACCGCTGAGCAGGGCTCCACGGAACTGCTGCTGGCGCTCGGGCTGGAGAACCAGATGGCCGGGACCTCCAACATCAAGACCGAGGTCGCCCCACAATGGAAAGAGGCCTATCAGAAGGTCAAGGTCGTCACTCCACAGATACTCACCCCAGAGCTGACCCTGTCGGTGAGCCCGGACATCGTCGTCTCGCCGCTGCGCAGCCAGTTCTCCAAGGACCGGGTCGGCACCCGCGACGAACTGAAGACCAAAGGCATCGCCAGCTACATCAGCGAGGCCGACTGCGCCCCTGACAAGCGCACCATCAAGGACCCGATCGAGGCGATCTTCACCGATTACCGGAACATCGGGAAGCTCTTCGGCGTCAGTGGGAAGGCCGACGAGCTGGTCGCCGAACAGACCAAGCAGATCGAAGAGATCGAGAAGAACAGAGCTGGGGGGAACCCGCAGAAACTGGTCTGGATCTACTCGACCTTCAAGGGACAGCCCTATGTCGCCGGTGGCGGAGGATTCCCCGAGGCCATGAGTCGCCGGGTCGGTGCCACCAATGTCTTCTCCGACATCAAGGACAGCTGGCCAGAGGTCTCCTGGGAGAAGGTCGCCGAGAGCGACCCGGACATCATCGTCGTCGCCGACCTGAAAGAGCGGGGCAAGCCCGGAGACACCGCCGAGGAGAAGATCAAGGAGATCAAGGAGAACCCGGCGATGGCCAAGACCCGGGCCGTCCAGGCGAACAGCTTCCTGGTGGTGCCCGGTGTCGAACTCGACGCCTCCCCACGCTTCGTGAATGCTCTCAAGATCGTCGCTGCCGAAGTGAACAAAAAAGCATCGTGAGCGCACTTGACAAGGCCATCGCCGTTCGATGGCAACGGGTCCTGCTCTTCCTCAGCGTAGGCACGATCACTCTTCTCGTCTCCGTGGTCGTCTCCTTGCAGCTCGGAGCGGCACAGATCGCCTTCTCGGATGTCGTCAACGTCTTCAGCGCCCATGTCGGGCTGCCCAGTGAGCCGGTGTCACCCATGGTCGATTCGATCCTGTGGGACCTGCGTTTCCCCCGGGTGATCACTGCGATCCTCGTCGGTGCAGGGCTGGCCGTCTGTGGATGTGCGCTCCAGGCGCTCACCCGTAACCCGCTGGCCGAGCCTTATCTGCTGGGCATCTCCTCGGGATCCTCCGCCGGCGCTGTTGCCGCATTGGTGCTCGGATTCGGAGGCGGCGCAGTCGGTCTTACCGGTGGGGCAGCTATCGGGTCACTCTGCAGCATCACCTTGCTTCTTCTGCTGCTACGTAAGAGCGGGCTCGACTCGGTACGCATCGTGCTCACCGGAGTCGTCGTGGGTCAGCTCTTCTCCGCGATCAGCTCCTTGATCCTCATGGCGGCCGGAGACGCCGAAGCCACCCGCGCGGTGACCTTCTGGCTCCTGGGGTCCATGGGAGCAGCCAGGTGGGGAACCGTGGGTGTCATCGCGGTGGCCCTGGCCGCGGGTCTCGCCGTGATCATGTGGCACGCCAGAGCTCTCGATGCTCTTGGGCTGGGCACGGACACCGCTGAATCCATCGGCGTCCAGGTGGAACGGACCAGGCTTGTCCTGCTGGTGACCACATCGGTGGTCACTGCGGCCGCGGTCGCCGGGGTCGGCGCCATCGGCTTCATCGGCCTGATCGTGCCCCACGCCATCCGCTTCCTGATCGGGCCCAACCACCGTTTCCTCGTACCCTGTTCAGCCTTGGGCGGGGCCGTCCTGCTCGTCATCACCGACGCGATCTGCCGGGTTGCCTTCGCGCCCCGCGAGGTGCCCGTCGGGGTCGCCACCGCACTCATCGGCGTCCCCATCTTCCTCGTCATCATGAAGAAACGAGGTGACCTGTGAAACTCACAGCTCAGCAAGTGACCTGGGGAGTGCCCGGGAAGGTGATCGTCCGCGGCGTCAGCCTCGAAGCAGCCTCCGGCAGCGTGCTCGGCCTCGTCGGGCCGAACGGTTCGGGCAAGTCCTCGCTGCTGCGATGTCTGGCCGGGCTGCGTCGCCCGACCTCGGGCAGCATCCTCTACGACGGCCAGGACTGTTTCGGGTGGACGCCTCGGCAGCGTGCCCGCCAGGTTTCCTTCGTCGAACAGAGTGGCACCGCTCCGGACGACATCACCGTCGTCGACCTGGTCAACCTGGGGAGGGCGCCGCACCAGGAACGGTGGAAGTCGGCCAATGCTCAGGACCGCTCCCTCGTCGACGAGGCGATGCGCGATCTGGGGATCACTCACCTGGCAGCTCGACGGTGGCGGGATCTCTCCGGTGGAGAACGTCAACGGGCCAATATCGCTCGTGCGATCGCCCAGGACGCCCGCTGCATCATCCTGGACGAGCCCACGAACCATCTGGACATCAGACACCAGCTGGATCTGTTGCTCCAGCTGAAGAACTGTGGGAAGACCGTCATCACCTGTTTGCACGATCTGGGCCTGGCCGCCCGTTACTGCGACGACATCGCCGTGCTGACCGACGGCGAACTCCTTGCGCACGGTACCCCGGAAGAGGTGCTGAACGGTGAGGTGATCGAGGCATCCTTCGCCGTCCGGGCGGATGTCGGGCGTGGCCCTGGGGGAGAATGGGCAGCGAGCTATTCCCCGCTGCCCCTCGACGAGGAGCTCATCGTCTCCACCACGAGTTGAGAGACCACATCTGTTCATCGAGAAAGGAACTGCCTGCGTGCAGGACTTCCAGATCTATCGTGCCGTCACGCCGAACGATCTCGCACAGGCCCGCGACGTCATCCTGTCCAGCATGGAGACCGACCAAGGTTACGGATATCAACCCGAGTGGCACTGGGACATCGTCAATGCCCAGGAGGTCTACACCGACAACGAGCGGCACGCCATGATGGTCGCTGTCTCGGATGGCCAGGTCGTCGGCACCTGCGCGCTGCGCACCGGCGGTCCGAAGTGTCCCCCGCACCATCCTGAATTGGCCGACCGCTACCGTGACCGGCCTGCGGTCGGCCATATCTCCCGCTTGGTCACCGTGCCGGAGGCCCGGCGGCGAGGTGTCGCGGGAAGCCTCGTTCGGAGCTGTTTGGATCATGCTCGGACGATCAGTCGATATCGGGTCGTCTACCTACACACGAATGCAAAATCTCCCGGAGCCCTTGAGTTCTGGACAAAGAGTGGCGCCGCGGTCGTCCGGGACGACCGGGACGGATGGGATCAGGATTCCCGCTTCGAGACCGTGCACTTCGAGTTCGATCTGAGCGCCTAGGAAGATCTCGGCACGCCCTGGACCGACGGCTGTGGGGCCGCCGACCTTTCCGGTCGGCGGCCCCACAGTTTCGCCTGCCCCGGCTCAGGAAAGGGGCAGTATCAGGGTCACTTGATGAGACCCAGCTCACGTACGGCATCGCGCTCTTCCACGAGCTCGGCCACCGAAGCATCGATCTTGCCGCGGCTGAAGTCGTCGATCTCCAGGCCTTGGACGATCTCCCAGTCGCCGTTCTTCGTGATCACGGGGAAGGAGGAGATGATGCCCTCAGGCACACCGTACGACCCGTCGGAGACCACGGCCATCGACACCCAGTCGCCTTCGGCGGAACCGGTCAGCCAGTCACGAGCCGCGTCGATCGTCGCCGATGCCGCCGAAGCGGCCGAGGACGCACCACGCGCTTCGATGATCGCCGCGCCACGTTTGGCGACTGTGGGAATGAAGTCGTTCTCGTACCAGGCCTGGTCGCCCACGGCCTCGTAGGCGTTCTTGCCGCCGACCTCGGCGTGGAAGAGGTCCGGGTACTGGGTTGCGGAGTGGTTTCCCCAGATCGTCATCTTGGCGATCTCGGTGACCGGCACACCCAACTTCGCGGAGAGCTGGCTGATGGCCCGGTTGTGGTCCAGGCGGGTCAGCGCGGAGAAACGCTCCTTGGGGATGTCAGGGGCATTGCTCATGGCGATGAGGGCATTGGTGTTGGCCGGGTTGCCGGTGACACCGATCCGGATGTCGTCAGCGGCGTGGTCGTTCAGGGCTTTGCCCTGGCCGGTGAAGATGGCGCCATTGGCTTCGAGCAGATCGCCGCGCTCCATGCCCTTCGTACGGGGGCGTGCGCCGACAAGCAATGCCAGGTTGGCGCCGTCGAAGATCTTGTTGGGGTCGTCGCCGATCTCGACACCGGCGAGGGTCGGGAAGGCGCAGTCGTTGAGCTCCATGACCGTGCCCTCCAGCGCTTTCAGCGCCGGCGTGATCTCCAGGAGCTGCAGTTGGACCGGAGTGTCTGGGCCGAGCAGCGCGCCACTGGCGATACGGAAGAGGAGGCTGTAGCCGATCTGGCCGGCGGCACCGGTGACGGCAACCTTCACGGGCGTTGTGCTCACGGTTCTCCACCCTTTGCGATGAGGGAAACACTGAATACGTCGAACCTATCAGCGACCACTCGGGTGAAGACGTGGACCAAAGGCCCGGGATCCGTTGTGGGATGGGGGCGATGGCCGGAGAGCAGTCGCCCCCATCCGTGGTCGGTGCGCGCTCAGCGGCGGCCGAACAAGCGGCGTAGGAGACCGGGTTTCCCGCTGGACTCGGCACCGTGCTCGCTGTGCTCCGGCTCCGGGGTGGGCATGGCAGGGGCCTCTGCAGGAGCCGGAGGAGTGGTCTCGGGTGCTGTCACGGGGACGGTGGGTTCGGGCGTGACCATCGCCGGTTCGGGCAGCGGCTCGGGCGCCGGAGCGAGGTCTTCTTCGGGGCAGGAGGATTCCAAGGACGGGGTGGCTTCCATCCAGACGGTGGTGGGGTCTTCCTTCGCCGGAACGGTCACCGCGGGGACGGGGGTCTCAGCGGCAGGAGCGGTGGTCTCCGCATCGCCGTAGTCCATGCCCAGGAAGCGTCGTGACTTCTCCGAGAAGACTTCCACGCCGTCGTGCGCCTGTAGCGCGGCCACGAGACGCTCAGCGGTCGCTGCATGTGCTTCTTCGGGGTCGATGACGCCGTGCAGGTCGATCAACGCGGTGCACTTGGTGAGCCAACGGCGGCTGCTGTGCTCCGGCAAGTAGGTCGCATAGTGTTCGGCGACGCCCTCGGCCTCCTCGAACCAGAAGCTGAAGGTGTAATCGTCCACCTGGAGGTCTAGCCTGAGTGGCTTGTCGGTGACCTCGGCAGCGGGGAAGACCTCGCGCAGCCATGCCGCAAGAGCGTCCTTGTCGAGACCGGATTCAGGCAGGACGAAGACCATGTGCGGATAGCTGTGTGACGACATGCTCTCATCCTCCCGCATCGGCCCTCCGGATGCGAAAAGTGCGCCTTGTCCCGCTCTCCGTGCCGATCCACGGCAGGTCGCCCAGGTCCGCTCCTCACTCCGGCGTGTCGACTGCATGTCCGGCGGTAGGTTGGCGGTGAGCGTGCTGTTCGCCTGAACAAGCAGAGAACTGGAGAGACAGAATGACAGCGTCAAAAATCGTCTGGACCAAGATCGATGAGGCGCCGGCTTTGGCGACCTATTCGTTCTTGCCCATCGTGCGGGGATTCACGAAAGCCGCGGGCGTCGATGTCGAGACCTCCGATATCTCCCTGGCCGGTCGGATCCTGGCCCAGTTCCCGGAGAAGCTGACCGAGGAGCAGAAGGTCGCCGACCATCTCGGTGAACTGGGCCAGCTCACTCAGGACCCGACGGCGAACATCATCAAGCTGCCGAATATCTCGGCCTCCGTCCCACAGCTCAAAGCGGCGATCATCGAGCTGCGGACCAAGGGGTACGACATTCCGGAGTTCCCGGAATCGCCTTCCGGCGACCTTGAGCGCGAAATCGCCGCCCGTTACGCGCGAGTTCTGGGATCAGCCGTGAACCCGATTCTGCGTGAAGGTAACTCGGATAGGCGTGCACCTTTGTCCGTCAAGCGTTTCGCGCAGAGGAATCCGCACCGGCTCGGTGCCTGGACAGCGGACAACAAAGCCCGAGTAGCGTCCATGCACGAGGGCGACTTCTACGGCAACGAGAAGTCCACCGTCATGGAATCGGACGAGACCCTCACCATCGAGCTGGTCACCTCCGAGGGAGCGACCGTCCTCAAGAGCGACCTCGCGGTGATGAACGGTGAGATCGTCAGCACCACCTTCATGAGCGCGAAAGCACTCACCGCCTTCTACACCGAACAGTTCGCTGCAGCCGCTGACGAGGGTCTACTGCTCTCCGTCCACCTCAAGGCGACCATGATGAAGGTCTCCGACCCGGTGATGTTCGGATACGCCGTGCGGGCCTTCTACTCCGACGTCTTCGAGGGCCACGCCGATCTGTTGAGCGAGTTGGGAGTGAACCCCAACCTGGGCCTGGGCGATCTGCTGAATCGTCTGGCCGATCTCGACCCGTCGGTCCGGACCACCGTCGAGGACGCGATCGCGGGCCAGTACGACACCCGCCCTGCACTGGCCATGGTCGATTCCGACCGCGGCATCACCAATCTGCACGTCCCCAGCGACATCATCATCGACGCCTCCATGCCGGTGGTCGTCCGCGACTCCGGACAGATGTGGAATGCCAAGGGCGAGCAGCAGCAGACCCTGGCCCTGGTCCCCGACCGGTGCTATGGGCCGATGTACGCCGCCGTGATGGACGACTGCCGGGAAAACGGGGCTCTCGACCCGTCCACCATGGGCGACGTCCCCAACGTCGGCCTGATGGCCCAGAAGGCTGAGGAATACGGCTCCCACCCGACGACCTTCATCATTCCCGAGGACGGCACCGTGCGGGTCACCGCCAGCGGAGGCGAGGTCCTGTCCGAGCATGCGGTCGAGACCGGGGACATCTGGCGGATGAGTCGGGTCCGGGACATCCCGATCCAGGACTGGGTCAAACTGGCGGTGACTCGAGCCCGGGCCACCGGGGCTCCGGCCTGCTTCTTCCTGGACGATCGACGGGCTCATGACCGTCAGGTGATCGCCAAGGTGCAGGAATACCTGCCCCGCCATGACACCGATGGTCTTCAGATCGTGGTCAAAGAGCCGGTCGAAGCTATCCGGTTCTGTCTGGAACGGATCCGCCGGGGCGAGGACACCATCTCGGTGACCGGTAACGTACTGCGTGACTATCTCACCGATCTCTTCCCCATCCTCGAACTGGGTACGAGCGCCAAGATGCTCTCTGTCGTGCCTCTACTGGCCGGCGGTGGGCTCTTCGAGACCGGCGCGGGTGGCTCGGCGCCGAAGCACGTCCAGCAGTTCGTCAAGGAGAACTACCTGCGCTGGGACAGCCTCGGTGAGTTCTCTGCGTTGGGTGCTTCATTGGAACATCTGGCTGCTGCCCAGGACAATGCGTCGGCGAAGGTGTTGGCCGACGCCCTCGACGTGGCCATCGGCCGTTTCCTCGATGAGAACAAGTCCCCGGCCCGCAAAGTCGGCCAGATCGACAACCGCGGTAGCCACTTCTACTTGGCGCAGTACTGGGCGCGGGCTCTCGCCGACCAGGACACCGATGCCGACCTGAAGGAGCGTTTCATGCCGGTCGCCGACCGCCTGGAGTCCGCCGAGGCGCAGATCAACGAGGAACTCCTCGCGGTGCAGGGAAGCCCGGTCGACATGGGCGGCTACTACCTGCCCGATGCGGAGAAGACGGCGCAGGCGATGCGTCCCAGCGCGACCTTCAACGAGGTCATCGACGCTCTCTGAGCCGACGACGGTGTCGGCCGTGACCCAGCGGGAGCGGCCGACATCAGCGGCAGGCGTAGGAGACTCCACCCAAGGAAGAGTGGACATCGTCGATCCATTGACAGGATCGGCAGACCCCGCGGACCGGGCCCTAGTCCCGTCCGCATTCTCGGGCACACCTCGGGCGTGGATACGATTCACATGATGAGCCAACAGTCTTCGATCACGACCCGGAGCCCGGGGGAAGACTCCGGTGCCTTCCCTCGGGTGAGTTCGAACGAGGCAGAGTTCACCCAGGCGCTGCGTGCAGCCATCGTCTCCCGGGGGGTCAGCCTCGAATCGCTGCGTCAGTCGCTCGCCGAGCGAGGCTCCCGGGTCAGCGTGGCCACCCTCAGCTACTGGCGGTCGGGGCGCAGCATGCCCGACCGTGGAGGGTCCATGATCGCGCTGGCGCAGCTGGAGGAGGTGCTGTCTCTACCTGCAGGTTTCCTGACCAGTAAGGTCAAACCACGGAAGCCGGGGAGCGTGGTCGCCAGCGCGCTGCCCACTCACTATCGCACTGCGCAGTCGCCTCCCGTAGCTATCAGGCACTGCGAATCTTTCGACGATGCCGTCGTTCGAGCAGGCCTGGCCGAGTTGGGGATGGACTGGGACGACGGACTGGACCGCGTCAGCTACCACGACCGTCTGCAGGTCCGCCCGGATCGGACCGACGGCAGCCATGACGTCCGTACCGTCTTCGTGGCGACACGCCCGGGCGCGCACCGTTTCCCGATCTGGTCCACCCACGACGACCGCAAAGCGTTCCCCTTCGTGATGGGGCTGTCGAACTGCCGACTCGGCAGAGTCGTGGAATTTCGGGAGCATGTGGCCGTGGCCGCCGAGATGTTCCTCGACCACACGCTCGACAAGGGGGAGTCGACGATCGTCGAACATCGGCTCGAGTCCATCGGACAGGACCTCCCGGTGACTCAACTTCTGCGTCGGGTGTCGACTCCGATCCGGGAGCTCGTCATGGAGGTCCGTTTCTCCGGTGAACAGCTCCCCCGTGCGGCGAAGACCCGTCGCATCGTCGAGGACACGGACGTGCAGGAAGCCACGACACTCGTCGGTTCTTCTGTCTACCTTCTGGTCATCGATCCTGATCCGGGTATCTACGGTCTTGAATGGACGTGGTGATCTCGTGAGCGGCAAAGACGATGAGAACGACGACTTCGCCGTCGCCTTGCGGGCGGCGATCCAGGCCCGGGGCCTCTCCTTGGAACGACTGCGCTACCACTTGTTGCACCGTGGGCACGAGCTGTCGGTGGCCACCATCAGTTATTGGCAGTCCGGACGGAGCAGACCTGAACGAACGGCCTCCTTGGCTGCGCTCTCGGCTTTGGAGAGCATCCTCGAACTCGAGCATGGCGAGCTGTCCGGCAGGCTTCCCGCTCGTCGGCGACAGGCCGGCCCGGGGGTCGGGATCCGACCGGAATTCGCTTTCCGCTGCTACGGGCCTGTGGTCGAGGACGAAGTCGCCAGAATGGGGCTCTCCTGGGACAGCGGAGTCCATAGAGTCGCGGTGCACGATCGGGTCGAGATCGGTCCGGACGCGGTGAATACCCGCCATACCGTCCGGGAGGTGCTCGTCGGAGAACGGGAAGGCGCTGATCGTTATCCGTTGGTCTACCGGGCCTCGCCCGATGCTCCGGTCCGGATCAAGTCGCTGCGCCACTGTCATGTGGGGCGCAGTACCTACCTCGAAGCCGAAGGCATCGTCGTGGCCGAACTCCTCCTGGACCGGCCTGTGCCAGTAGGGGGAGCCATGTTCGTCGAACACTCGCTGGCGTGGTCCTCTTCAGGTCGCGAAGACTCTTCCGTGGCGCGGGGGTTTGTCCGCTCGGTGCACTCCGCGCACACCGAGGTCAATTTCCATGAGTCGTGTCTTCCTCTGTCCGCTGAACGGTTCACCGTGGTCGACGGAGCCCAACAGACCGAACCGGTCGTGATCTCCGGACGTTCACTGCACAGCCTTGTCCTGGACTTCGGCCCCGGGATCTACGGATTGCGATGGACTTGGTGACCAGGGTCGGGGTGGCGATCGCCCTGCCCGAACCACATGCTGGCCTCCTCCAAGAGGCACGCCGGAACTTCGGTGACCTTCAAGGAGACCTGGTTCGAACCCACGTCACGCTGGCTGGTCCGCGAGAGATCCCGGACCGGGAGATGAGCCGGGTCCAGGAACATCTGGCCATGATCTGCCGCGACCAGGGACCTTTCGACGTCCTCCTGCAGGGGGCGACGTCTTTTCGCCCCGTCACCCAGGTGTCCTATCTGCGAGTGTGCCGTGGCGCTGAGGAGTGCAGGCAGCTCGCCGAGGCGATCTGTACTGGGCCGCTGGCTGCTCCGCAGCACTATCCCTACCACCCTCATGTGACTTTGGCGCAGGATCTGCCTGAGGAGGCTCTGGACCGAGCCGAGCAGGAGTTCTCCGATTACTCACTGGGCTTCAGAGTGCAGGAGCTCGGCCTTTACGCCTGTGACCGTTACGATCGGTGGCGCCTACTCCGCGACTTCGCGCTGGAGCGGCTCTCCTCCTGACCGTAGCGCTCTCGCCGGGTCTGCGGAGCATGGTCGTCGTCGTACTGTCCTGGGGAGCGGCGGTCACGGCGGCTGGGCGGCATCGAGTCGGCCCCCTGGTCAGGGAAACGCATGGCCCTGGTCTGGGTGATGCTGTCCTGTTGGTCGTACGGCTCCTGCCCGGTGGACCGGGAAGACGAGTCCGAGGGGGACCATCCGCCGTAGGAGTCACGCCGTTCCGGCTCCGCGGGTACCCCCGATGGTGCTCGCTCGCCGATGGTGAATCCGTAGGTGTTAGAGCCACGTTCCGGCGCACCGTCGTGCTGCGGCAGAGCTTCGGAGACTGCCCGGTCATAGCGGTTCTGCTGGGTTGGCGGCGCCTTGGGCGGCGGGCTCGGGGTCGCCCAATCGAAATGATCGCCGCTGCTGGGTGTGCGACGCATGCTGCGGGTGGAGGACGCCTGATCCGCCGAACTGATCGGGGTGCTGCTGGTCGGCGGGGATGCAGCGCTGTATCCGTGACTGCGGCTGTCGGGAGATGTGTTCTGGTCGGTGGCCCAGTCGTAAGGAACACTGCGGGCTTCGGCCGGAGGGGTGGCTGCCGGGGAGGGGGAGGACGGGGAGTTCCAGTCGAAGCTGCTGGAACCCGCCGACGCTGTGGCAGGGGGAGCAGGGGAGGCAGGGGCCGAAGAGCCATAAGCAGCTTCGCTGCTGTAGCCATTGCCCGATCCGGCCCCGTAGGCCGTCCCGTATGGGCTGTCACTGCTGGACGTGCCGTACGAGGAACTGGTGCTACTCGTCCCATAGGCGCTGCTGGAGCTCGAGGAGGCCGACGACCCATAGGAGGTATCGCTGCCGTAACCATTGCTCGAACCGGATCCGTAGGGGGAGCCGTAGGCGCTGGGGGTGTACGGGCTGCTGCTGGAGTCGGTGGCGCTAGCGGTCGAGGACTGTTCTGCGGCCCAGTCGTAGGGGGTACGACGGGGCTCGGCCGGAGGGGTGGCTGCCGGGGAGGGGGAGGACAGGGAGTTCCAGTCGAAGCCGCTGGAACCCGCCGATGCTGTGGCAGGGGGAGCAGGCGTTGCCTGCGCAGGTGAGCCGTACAACGGCGCAGCACCGTAGGCGGGCCCGGCCGAAGGGGCGTTTCCGTTGGGTGCTGCGGGCGGTGCGCTGCTGGGAGGGGGTGATCCAGGAGGAGAGTCCCATCCGAACTCTGGGCGAGTCATGAAGGAGGTGTCCTCGAGCTCCGGCGAGGAGGCCGGGGGCGGGCCTGTCGGTGCGGGCCGGCCGGGGGCCGGCCGCTCCGGCGCGCGGCGCTCCGACGAGGGCCGCTCAGGTGCCGGGCGGTCCCGTGTCTGGTCCAGCGCTCCGGACTCGGCACGGTCGTAGCTGTCCCGGCGGCCCGGTCCGCGACGGTCACGACGGCTCTGAGGCACTTCTCCTAGCGCTCCGGACTCGGCACGGTCGTAGCTGTCCCGGCGGCCCGGTCCGCGACGGTCACGACGGCTCTGAGGCACTTCTCCTAGCGCTCCGGACTCGGCACGGTCGTAGCTGTCCCGGCGGCCCGGTCCGCGACGGTCACGACGGCCTGCAGGTTCGAGCTCGCTGTCGTGTCGCCGTCCTGCCCGGGATGTCGGGGGGTCTTCGTAGTCGTACTCGTCGTCCTCGCGGGAGCGTCTGCGTCCCTGTGCGGAGGCTCTGCTGTCGGCACGTCCGCGGCGCCCTGGAGCGCTGTCGGAGTCGCGACGGCTGCTGCGGGCGGGGCGGTCGCCGTCGTCGTCGTAGTCGTCGTACCGTTTGTCCGGTACTCGTGACGGGCGACGTTTTCGCGTGTCCTGTCGGCGTGAATCCTTGCGGAGCTTACGAATACGTAAAACTACGATGAGCAGGATGATGACGCTGGCCGCAGCGATGATCAGGGTGGTGGGGTCACTGAAGTCCATCAGAGCAAACCCTGCTGTCGTTGGCGGAGGAGACTCGGCGATGGTCCGTGGCTGGTTCGAGGAAGGCGCGGTCGGTGATTGTCCTGGTGCCGTGGGTTTGGCCTCGGGAGGGGACGGCAGCGATCCCACGGAACCGACTTTGTCGCCGTGGGCGAATGCCCAGTCGAGCAACTTGGCCGAGGGTTTCCAGTCATTGGTCCGAGCAGCCATGAAAGCGATGGCATAAGTGCGGTTTCCTCGTTTCACGGCGCCGACATAGGTGTGTCCGGCAGCATCGGTGAAGCCGTCCTTGCCACCGAGTGCGCCTGGATAGTTCCAGAGCAGTTTGTTCTGGCTTGCCACCTCGAATCCCGGTTTGCCGCTGTCGCCGGGGAAGGTGAATCTTTGCATGGTTAGTATCTGCGCGACCTTGGGATTTTCAAGGGCCCCGCGCAAGATCGTCACTAGATCGTATGCGCTGGTCTTCTGTCCCGGCGCATCGAGTCCATGCGGGGTCTTCGCCACGGTGTTCTTGGTACCGAGCTTGCCTGCCCGCTCATTCATCTTCTCGATGGTCTTGGGGGAACCCCCGGGACCGGTGCGCGCCAAGGCTTCTGCTGCATCGTTGGCTGAACCCATCAGGAGCGATTGGAAGAGCTCCCGGGCGGTGTATTCCCGATTTGGGATCATGCCGACACGAGTGCCGTCCACTTGCGCATCGGATAGCGTGGTGCGAATTCTCTGTTCATCCGGTATCTGCGGTGCGAGTACCTGAGCGGTCAGCAATTTCATTGTGCTGGCAGGCAGATAGGGCTGATGCGCATTTTTGGCGACCAGAACTTTGCCGGTCTGCATCTCGGCGAGCAGATAGCTCTTGGCTGCGATGGGGGGCGGGGCGGGGACACCTTTGGGTAGATCGGTGACCAACTCTGCTGAGTTCAGCTTGTCCTCGCTGGAGAGCACCACCTGTGGGGACGTTGCGGCAGGTGCCGGCACAGCAGCGCCTGCCGTGGTGATGCAGGCCAGAATGACAGCTGTGATGATCGCCAGGGCGGGGGGCCTCGTGACGCGCCGCCTGGCAGCGCGTCGACGGCCCGCGTCTGGTGTAGGGGGCACAGGATCTCCTGGTCATGCGACGAGGGGGCTTCCCCCGAAGCTGTCGGTTATGCCATCTGGACGCTCGACCATTGTCGCGACATGAGTCGATAGTAGGCCAGGAGCATGGCGGTGAGCCTCGCCCAGGAAGCTCCTCCGTTCCGGATGCCGCCCGTGCCGTGATGGCACCGGGGCGGGACGTAGGCTTCGTCGCCGCAGCTCACGTGGAGGACAACGTGAACCGTGGATCGGAGTCGCTCGTCCAAGAAGCCTAGGCAGATAAAGACGCCGAGGGCTAATCATGGTGATGAATCACTTGGTGGAAGGCTGGGGGCGGCATTCTTTCCCCACCATCAGCCGGATATTTGATCGATTATTTCGAAAATTCCGATACTGCCGAGTTGCCGCTTGAGTCGGGAAGTCCTGAGCTGCTTCGGGGGCCGTGGGGTAAGGCGAGCTTCGCTGAGCCGGCAGCGTTGGGATGTGCTTGGTGGATCGGGTCGGTTAGGTTGCGGTCATGGCTGACAATGTGTCTCCGTCCACAGGACCGATTCCTCCCACTGATGACTTCTGGTCGGTGATCCCGGCGGGGGGCGCCGGTACGCGGCTGTGGCCGCTCTCACGAGCTGCCCGCCCGAAGTTCCTTCACGACCTCACCAGCTCGGGACGATCGCTCCTGCAAGCGACTGCGGACCGTCTGCGCCCGCTTTCCGGTGAGCGCCTGCTGGTGGTCACCGGGACGAGCCACGAGGAGGCCGTCCGGGCGCAGCTCCCTGAACTCGACGCTCAGGGTCTGCTGGCTGAGCCCCTTCCCCGCGATTCGATGGCAGCGATCGGACTCGCGGCGGCTGTGGTCGAGCGACGTGACCCTGAGGCGGTGATCGGTTCCTTCGCTGCGGACCATGTGGTGGGGGACGAGGAGTCCTTCCGGCGGTGCGTGGCCGAGGCCGTGGTTCTTGCTCGAACGGATTTGCTTGTCACTCTAGGTATTCGGCCTACTTTTCCGGCAACGGGTTTTGGGTACATCAAGGTCGGGGAGCACCTCGGCGTAGAGGGTGCGCCGCACGGTCATGCTGTGGATCGTTTCGTGGAGAAGCCGGATGCACCGACGGCGCACAGCTATATCGATAGTGGCGACTACCGTTGGAACGCAGGGATGTTCGTCGTCAAGGCGCGGGTTCTGCTCGATCTCTTGGCGGTTTACCATCCTGAGCTCTCGCAGGGGCTGCGGGCGATCGCAGTCGACCCAGGACGTTTGTCGGAGATATGGCCCACGCTCACCAAGATCTCGATCGACCATGCTGTCGCCGAGCCTGCGGCGGATGCTGGGCGGGTGGCAGTGATCGAGACCGATTTCCCTTGGGATGACGTGGGTGACTTCGACTCTCTTGCTGAGCTGCTTCCTCCGCAGGAGGGAGAACTTCCTGCCGGGCTGCACGTCCTGGGCGATGCGGGCAAGGTTCTGGCGCAGGAGGCCACCGGCATCGTGAGCCCGAACGGTGGTCGATTGGTCTCGGTCATCGGGGTGGAGGACATCGTGGTGGTGGATACTCCCGATGCACTGTTGGTGACCACTCGTGATCGGGCCCAGGACGTGAAGCGTCTCGTGGACGAGTTGAAGGCCAGAGGGCGTACTGAACTGACCTGAGGACTTAAGTCCCGGCCTGCCTCGCATATGTGCGCGAGGCAGGCTTTTTTATTGTTATAACAAAACGTCAATATGAATAACCTTCCTTTATCCAGGAGTGGGGCGCCTCCTCTTGGTGAATCAGTGGCGGGAAAGAGCCGTTGGTCAGAGTGATCGAGGTCGCAAACGTTTTCCTCTCCGGGTTCCTGATAGGAAAAACCTTTATTGAGAACATCTTTGGCGCGAAAGTGTGTAGATACTCCTCATTTTCGTTCCAAGCTTCCTGAAGTTGCTGGTCAGCCCGCGCAATCCGGGGCTACCATCGGGCCTTAAGCCGGGTTCTCCGGCCGCCACACTGCAAGGAGGCCCCTGAATGCGTCATACGACTGCTGCCGTCGCGGTTCTGGCTGCGGCCAGTCTGGTACTGGCTGGTTGTGGAGGAGCGGATTCGAAATCCGATTCGGGAGAGAAGAAAGCCGATGGAAAAGGGCTCAAGGTGGCCCTGGCTTTCGATGTGGGCGGCCGAGGTGATCAGTCCTTCAACGACTCCGCGGCTCGGGGAACTGATAAGGCAAAAGCTGAATTCGGTGGTGAGGTCAAAGATTCCACGGCTACGCCAGGGGAGTCGGAATCCAGTCGTGAGAACCGGCTTCAGCAGCTGGTCGACTCCGGTTACACCACCATCGTGGCTGTCGGCTTCGCCTACAAGGGCGCGGTCGACAAGGTGGCCAAGGACAACCCCAACGCGAAGTTCGCCATCGTCGACTCCGCCGACGCCAAAGGTCCCAATATCGCCAAT
Organism: Austwickia chelonae; assembly: GCF_003391095.1. NCBI lineage: Bacteria > Bacillati > Actinomycetota > Actinomycetes > Micrococcales > Dermatophilaceae > Austwickia > Austwickia chelonae. The sequence goes on from NZ_CP031447.1 coordinate 732,432, forward strand.
GTCGTCTTCGCAGAACACGAAGGCTCTTATCTCGCAGGCGTCGCCGCAGCCAAGAAGTCCAAGACGGGCAACATCGGTTTCGTCGGTGGAGTGCAGACCGACCTGATCAAGAAGTTCGAAGCGGGTTACGCCGCTGGAGCGAAGTCGGTCAAACCCGACATCAAGATCCAGATCAAGTACCTGACCCAGGCTCCCGACTACTCCGGCTTCACCGACCCGGCCAAGGGCAAGACCGCTGCGGAAGGCATGCTCTCCGCCGGTGCCGATGTCATCTACCACGCCGCAGGTGGCTCCGGACCAGGCGTCTTCACCGCTGTCAAGGCCAAGAACGCGATGGCCATCGGCGTCGATTCCGACCAGGCCAAGACCGCATCCAAGGACGTCCAGGACATCATCATCACCTCGATGGTGAAGAACGTCGACGTGGGTGTCTACGACTTTCTCAAATCGGTCAAGGACGGCACCTTCAAGAGCGGAGCCCACAGCTTCGACCTGAAGAGCAATGGCGTTTCCCTGTCGACCACCGGCGGCAAGATCGACGACATCAAGGCCGAGATCGACAAGGCCAAGCAGGAGATCGTCGACGGCAAGGTGAAGGTCCCCTCCACCGTCTGATCGCTCGATGCGATCGGCCCGGGCCGGCTCAGTACACGGCCCGGGCCGCAGCACGCCCCTCCATGCCCGTCCCTTCACATACCCTCGGGAAGTTCCATGGCAACGCAGCCACCTTCCGCGCCGCCCACCGCGGCCGGCCCACCCCCCACCGGACCGGAACCGGACGCAGCCATCGCCGTCCAGGTCGAAGGCATCACGAAACGCTTCCCCGGGGTGGTGGCCAACAAGGACATCACCTTCGCCGTGCGACGCGGCCATGTTCATGCCCTCGTCGGGGAGAACGGGGCGGGTAAATCCACCCTGATGAAGATCCTCTACGGGGTACAGCGGCCAGACGAAGGCACCATCACCGTCGACGGTGAACAGGTCGCCTTGAAGAGCCCCTCGGACGCCATCGCTCACGGCATCGGCATGGTCTTTCAACACTTCATGCTGGCGGACAACCTGACCGTCCTGGAGAACGTCGTCCTCGGCGCCGAGAAACTCCATGGCATCGGTGCCGGAGCCCGCACCGAGATCCGACGGATCAGCGAAGAATACGGACTCGGTATCGACCCGGATCAGCTGGCCGCATCCCTCGGGGTCGGCGCTCGCCAACGGGTCGAGATCCTCAAGGTGCTCTACCGCGGGGCGCGCATCCTGATCCTTGACGAGCCCACTGCCGTCCTCGTTCCCCAAGAAGTCAACGAACTCTTCGGTAACTTGCGTAAGCTCACGCGAGAAGGCCTCACCATCATCTTCATCAGCCACAAGCTCGACGAAGTGCTCTCCGTTGCCGACGCCATCACCGTCATCCGCAGGGGAACCACCGTGGCCTCGGTGAACCCTGAAGAGACCACCGCTCGGGGACTCGCCGAACTGATGGTCGGCTCTGAACTGCCCACCCCGGAGACCGAGGAATCCACGGTCACCGACCAGGAACTGCTCCGGATCGAGGACATCCTCCTCTCCGACGGCGGTGCCCGTCCCGTCCTCGACCACCTCGATCTGACGATCCATGCCGGAGAGGTCGTGGGCATCGCCGGCGTGGAAGGTAACGGACAAGCCGAACTGATCGAAGTGATCATGGGCATGCGCGAACAGGACAGCGGCCGCATCCAGCTGCGGGATCTGGACATCTCAGACTGGGGCGTGCGTCGTATCCGTGAAGCCGGAGTCGGCTACATCCCCGAGGACCGGCACCGTCACGGGCTTCTGCTGGACGCACCGTTGTGGGAGAACCGCATCCTGGGACACCAGACCCAACGTCCCAACATCAAAGGCGTCTTCGTCGACTCCAAGGGTGCGCAACAGTCCACGCAGGAGATCGTCGACCAGTACGACGTCCGCACCCCCAGTATTCACGTCACGGCAGGCTCACTCTCCGGGGGGAACCAGCAGAAACTGATCATCGGGCGGGAGATGGCCCACCAGCCGATCGTCCTGCTGGCCGCGCATCCCACCCGCGGAGTCGACGTCGGAGCGCAGTCCTTCATCTGGGACTGCTTGAAGAATGCACGGCGGGAAGGCCTCGGCGTCCTGCTGATTTCGGCGGACCTGGACGAACTGATCGGGCTCTCCGACAGCATCTATGTACTCCTGCGCGGCAGACTGACCGGTCCCTACGACCCGGACACGGTGACCGCTCAGGAGCTCGGCGCCGCGATGACCGGCGCGGACGGACATCGGCAGGCTTCCGGCGCCGAGAACACCGCGACGACGGCCCCGGAGGAAGCGCGATGAAGATCGATCTACGCAGAATCGGTTTCAGCCTGGCAGCGCCGCTCCTCGCGCTCATCGTGGCCTTCACGATCACGACGGCCGTGCTCTTCGCAGCAGGAGACCCGGTGGGAGCTGTCTGGCAGCAGCTGCTCAAAGCGCCCTTGCCCCGGGTCACGGTCAATATCCTCAACGAAGCCATCATTCTCTACATCTCCGCGATCGCCGTGGCTATCGGCTTCCGGATGAACCTGTTCAACATCGGTGTCGAGGGCCAGTACCGGGTGGCGGTCTTTGCCGCTGCCGTCGTCTGCGGTCAAGGATTCATCGGTGGGCCCGCCAATGTCCTGCTGGGCATCGTCGTGGCCATGCTCGCCGGGGGGATGTGGGCCGGTATCGCCGGTTGGCTGAAAGTACGTCGCGGTGTGTCGGAAGTGATCTCCACGATCATGCTCAACGCCATCGCCACAGGACTGGTCGCCTACCTGCTGGGCATCGTCGCGCCGTCCGGGCAGACCGATGTCACCAAGACCGCTGAGATCCCTGCCTCGTCCTGGCTGACCGGGCTGGCCTTGGTCCCCGGGGCGCGCAACACGGTCTACTCCCTGGTCTTCCTCTCCGTGCTGGTGGGCTTCCTGTACTGGTTCGTCCTGACCCACACCAGGTTCGGCTATGACCTGCGAGCGGCCGGACGCAGCGAGAGCGCCGCGGTGGCCAGTGGTGTCGACGCCAAGAAGATGGTGATGATCACGATGGTGCTTTCCGGTGCCGTCGGTGGACTCGTCGGGATGCCGCTGCTCTTCGGCCAGGACCACGCCTACGGAGGGACCTTTCAAGCCGGGCTCGGTTTCGCCGGGATCGGTGTGGCACTGCTCGGCCGTAACCACCCCGTCGGGATCGCCTTCGGCGCGCTGCTGTGGGCCTATCTGAACCAGCAGTCCGGGCCGCTGCAGTTGATCTCGGTCTCGCCGGAGATCGTCTCGATCATCCAAGGCATCATCGTCCTCGCCGTCGTCATCGCCTACGAAGTGGTCCGACGAGTCCAGACCCGTCTCGAACAGGCCTCTGTGGCTAAACGGCTGGCTGCCGGCGAGCGAGCCGGAGACGGCCGGACCACCACTGCGAACAGTCGGTCGGCGGAGGACCTGGCCCCTGCTGAGGCCACCACCGGGTCCGCCACCACGGAAAGGGACCACTCATGAGCATGGGACTTCAGCTCGACGCGCACGTCGCGGCAGACATCCCGCAACGGCGGAACCGTTGGACTCCGCTGCGCCTTGCGCTGACCGTTCTCGGAGTTCTGGTCGGTCTGTCTGTTCTTCGGGTGGCGACCGGGGAGAACGACATCGCTTCCTCCGGTGCCGTGGCCGCTGCGATCGGCCTGGCTGTTCCGATCGGCCTGGCCGGTCTGGGAGGTCTGTGGAGCGAACGGGCCGGCGTCGTGAACATCGGTTTGGAAGGCATGATGATCCTCGGCTGCTGGGGATCAGCAGCCTTCGCGCTGAGCTGGGGTCCCTGGGCAGGTCTGATCGGGGGAATCCTGATGGGTCTGGTCGGCGGCGCGGTGCACGCTGTGGCTACCGTCTACTTCGGTGTCGACCATGTCGTCTCCGGCGTGGCACTCAACCTGATCGGCCCAGGCGCTGCGAAGTACCTGGCCGCTCGGACCTGGCCCCAGTTGCAGGGCGTGCAGTCCCCCCAGCTTCCGGAGCTGCCGAAGATCACCGTTCCCGGGCTGTCCGACGGTCTGCGCTCGTTGGAGAGCACACATCTGTTCCTGATCTCCGACGCCGCTGGCGTGCTGGCCGGACTGGTCACTGATCTGTCGATGCTCACCGTGATCGCGGTCGGACTGGTCGCGGCCAGTTGGTGGGTGCTCTGGCAGACAGCTTTCGGTCTGCGTCTGCGCTCCTGTGGTGAGTCGCCAGCTGCTGCAGAGACCCTCGGCGTCGATGTCTATCGGTACAAGTACGCCGGTGTGCTGATCTCCGGTGCCCTGGCCGGTCTTGCCGGGGCCTACCTGACCCTGGTGGCGGCCAATATGTTTCGTGATGGGCAGACTGGTGGACGCGGGTATATCGGCCTGGCTGCCCTCATCTTCGGCAACTGGCGGCCTGGGTCTTTGGCCTCCGGCGCATTGATGTTCGGCTATTTCGATGCTATTCAATTGCGAGGCAACGCAATCCATGGTGTTCTCCTCGCTGCGGGAGTGGCCTTGGTGGCCTTGGGAGTCACCGCGCTGCTGCGTCATCGTTCCGGGCGGCAGGCTGCCTTCGCCCCCGCTGCGACCGCCGCACTGGCGTTGGCCGTGGGCTGGTACGCAGCCAGCGACTCTGCACCCACCGCAGTGCGACTCTTCGTCGGATTCGCCGGGGTCGCGCTTCTTCTCGGCTCCGGGCTCGTGGCCTTTCTCGCTCGTCGAGGATCCGTCGGATGGCCGGGGGCTTTCTCCGGCGGACTGGCCATGGCGGCTTTCGGGCTCTTGGTGACCTGCTGGTATGCCTCTTCGGAGTCGGTTCCCAGCCAGCTGACCGGCGCCGCACCCTATGTGGCTACGCTTCTGGTACTGGCCCTGGCCAGCCAGAATCTCCGGATGCCCGCAGCCGACGGGCTGATCTATCGCAAGGGTGAAACTCACTGATGAACGACGAAGCAGACGTGGCTGACATCACGATCGACTGGGATGCACTGCATGCCGAAGCGGTAGCCGTGATGAAGCAGGCCTATGCCCCGTACTCCAACTTCCCCGTGGGCGTCGCTGCTCTGGTGGACGACGGCCGGATCGTCTCCGGGTGCAATGTGGAGAATGCCTCGTACGGGCTGGGCCTCTGCGCCGAGTGCGGGCTGGTCTCCGAGCTGGCCAAGACCGGTGGCGGACGACTGGTCGCGGTGTGGTGCGTCGACGCCCGTGAAGTCACCCTCATGCCGTGTGGCCGGTGCCGCCAGGTGCTCTACGAATTCGGGGGTCCGGACTGCCGGATCCAGACCCCGGAAGGCCGGCTGACCCTCAAGGACATCCTTCCTCAGGCCTTCGGCCCGGCGGACATCGAACTGGTCACGAAGGCTTGAACGAAGCCGAAATCGACCAGCGGAGCCCGACACCCACGTCCCACGGGGTGCCGGGCTCCGGCCGTGAACACCGCGAAATAGGGTTCGCAGTTCAGCCGGTGAACTCCTCGATCAGAGCGCTGAGCATCGCTTCGCAGGCCGCCAGTTGGGCCAGCTCCACGTATTCGTCCGTGCCATGGGCTTGAGCGATATCTCCCGGCCCGCAGACGACCGCATCGATGCCGGCATCGGAGAATTGCCCGGCCTCGGTGCCATAGGTGACCTTGTTCGTCTCCAGAGGTCGACCGAGCCGCTCGATCAGGGCGGCGGCGGCACCCTGCGGCGAACTCTCGAGCCCGGGGACCATCGAAGCGACCCGGAAATCAACTCCCCCTGAAGGGTGCCGAGCGCGCATCATCTCGGACTCCTCCTGGGCGAAGGCCCGTAGGGTCTCCACGACGGCCCGCGGGTCCTCGGCGGCGATCGTCCGGAAGTCGGCTTGGACCAGGCAATGGTCGGCGACCGTGTTCGAGGCGATCCCTCCCCGGACGATATTCACCCCGATAGTGCTGTGCGCGATCTCGTAGGCATCGTCGAAAGGCCCGTTGGCAGCGAAATGTTCACCCAGCTCGCTGATCCGTCGAATGACCACGGCGGCGTGCTCGATCGCGTTCAGACCGCGCGGTTTCAGCGAACTGTGGCAGGCGTGGCCATGGAACTCCATCTCGACCAGGTTCACCGACTTGTGCCCGAGGACTGCGCGCATCATGGTCGGCTCGCCGATGATCGCGACCCGCGGGGTCAACCCGAGCTCGGCCAGATCCTTCACGATCTGGTCACCACCCAGGCAGCCGACCTCTTCGTCATAGCTGAAGGCCAAGTGGATCGGTTCACGCAAGGAAGCCTTCTGCATGTCCGGGAGGGCGGAGAGCACGCAGGCCAGGAATCCCTTCATGTCCGCAGAGCCTCGTCCGTACAACCGGCCGTCGCGGATCTGCGGGGCGAAAGGTTCGCTCGTCCACTGCTGCCCGTCCACCGGCACCACGTCGGTATGGCCGGAGAGCACCACGCCTCCGTCGGTCGACCCGTCCGCAGCAGGGATCGTCGCGATCAGATTGGCCTTGCCCTCCTGTGGGCCTGCGCAGACATGGGTGGTGACCCCCGAGGCCGAGAGCTCTTCCCGGACGATGTCGATCAGGGGAAGGTTCGGGTCACGGCTGGTGGTGTCCAAGGAGATCAGGCGCATCGCCCAGTCGATGGTGCTACGGCGTGGAGAAGACATGAGGACAGCCTTTCCGAGCAAATGGGCCACGACATCGCCCACGCTACCGGCCGGACCCGTCGGGCCAGGCCATTCGCAGGGAGCTCAAGGTGCGCCGTCTTCGACCACCGCTGCGTGCAGACTCCGAAAAAGTTGCTGGACAATGGAATCGACGAGTGCCCTTTTGTCCTTTCGCAGGTAGCAGGAGGATGAGGCAGGATCGGGACATGACCGAAGCCTTCGACGCCGTCGACATCATTCGCGCCAAGCGGGACCGGCAGCGACTCTCCCCGGAACAGATCGACTGGGTGATCGATGCCTATACCCGAGGCGTCGTCGCCCACGAACAGATGTCTGCGCTGGCCATGGCGATCTTCCTCAACGGGATGGACCGCAGTGAGATCGCCCGGTGGACCCAGGCCATGATCGCCTCCGGTGAGCGCATGGACTTTTCCGGGTTGTCGAAGAAGACCACCGACAAGCACTCCACCGGAGGCGTCGGGGACAAGATCACCCTGCCCCTGGCACCGCTGGTGGCCTCCTACGGGGTGGCCGTCCCCCAGCTGTCCGGGCGCGGGCTGGGCCACACCGGGGGCACCCTCGACAAGCTCGAATCGATCCCCGGCTGGCAGGCCGCGCTCAGCAATGAGGACATGCTCCGTCAGCTCGACGAGGTCGGCGCGGTCATCTGCGCGGCCGGCTCCGGCCTCGCCCCGGCCGACAAGAAGCTCTACGCCCTACGCGATGTCACCGGGACGGTGGAGGCGATCCCGTTGATCGCCAGCTCCATCATGAGCAAGAAGATCGCCGAGGGCACCGGGTCGCTGGTGCTCGATGTGAAGGTCGGCTCGGGTGCCTTCATGAAAGAGCTCGGAGCGGCCCGTGAACTGGCCCGCACCATGGTCGACCTGGGAACCGACGCCGGTGTCCGTACTGTCGCCCTGCTGACCGATATGTCCACCCCGCTCGGGTTGACCGCAGGAAATGCCATGGAGGTCCGGGAATCGATCGAGGTCCTCGCCGGAGGCGGGCCGGCCGATGTCGTGGAACTCACTGTGGCGCTGGCCCGGGAGATGCTCGCCGGCGCCGGGGTCACCGACGTCGACCCGGCCGAAGCATTGCAGGACGGCCGGGCCATGGATGCCTGGAAAGCAATGATCCGCGCCCAGGGCGGAGACCCTGACGCGACATTGCCGGTGGCGGCCGAGCAAGAGATCGTCACCGCGGAGCGTGACGGCGTCCTGACCTCGCTCGACGCCTATGCCGTCGGGCTGGCCGCCTGGCGTCTCGGAGCAGGCCGGGCACGTCAGGGAGAGCCGGTCCAGGCCGGAGCCGGGGTGGAGATGCACGCCAAACCCGGTGACCGGATCCGTGCCGGGCAGAAATTGCTCACTCTGCACACCGACACCCCGGAGCGCTTCGCCCGTGCACAGGACGCCCTGAAAGGCTCCTGGAGCATCGGAGAGAACGCACCGGAACGTCCGGTGCTGCTCATCGACCGGATCGCCTGAGACCCCGAGCGCGTTCTGTCCTGCCCGGCGTACGCCGGGCAGGACAGAACGCGCAGGTGTGTGGCGATGACGGACGAGATCCAGTCCCGCTCATCCCAGCCAGTCAGGAAATGTCCGATTACCCTTGGTGAGTGCCTGAACTCATCCAGAAGCCGGTGCACATCACCACCGGACACGGCCGCACCGTCGACGAATACATCGGCCGGTCGTCCACCGGCCACGACATCGTCTCCGTCGCTCGGATGAGCGCACCAGCAGGATGGTCCGGGAACTATCACCGACCTGAACTCGACGCGGTGACCGTGGTACTCGTCGGCACCATGCTGGTCGATCACGACGGAGGACAAGCCCGAGTACGGGCCGGCCAAGCCCTGATCACCCGTTCCGGAGAGCGGGTGCGCTACACCAGCGGCGACGACGGCGTCGACTGCATGGTGGTCTGCTTGCCCGCTTTCAGCCCCGAAGCCTCTCCACCGGCGGAGTGACCGAGGAAGAACCGAACTGCTCCGGAGACGTCATCGGAGACTGGACAGCTGGGCCGTCCGACATCACGGGTAGCCCCCGACCGGTCAACCGCCGACGGATCTCCTCATCCCGTTGCAGACGCTCCCAGTCGCGTCGGCCACGCTCCACCAGCACCGCTTCCAGGAAGACCTCCGGCGGTGTGCCCAGCGGAGGGCCGGGAGAGACATACACCAAGGCCTGAGCAGCAAGATGCTGCGCCAACTGATGCCGAGGCTCCGGACGGATCTGCGGAGCTCTGCGCAGGAGCTCACGGATCGACAAGGACAGCTGATCGGGCAAAGGCGCGATATCGGCAGTGGACGCCCAGGCAGCCAAGGGCAGGGGCACCGCAGCAGGCGTCGGCCAGGGGAAGGTCATCCGGTCGCGGACCACATATGTTCCTGCGGCGAAGTCACCCAACCGTTTCGCCCGAGTATTCAACAATCCGCTGACCAGAGCCGGTGCCCCCATCAGCAGATATACCTCTACCAGGCCGACCATGTGCCGGGTGAAGGCATGCCGGAAGGAGATCGGCCCGCCATCGTCACGCAAGGTGCGTAACCCCAGAATCATCTTCGCCACGGTACGGCCGGTCAGTGTCTCCAATATCGTCGGGAAGCCCACGACGACCAACAGCACCGTCGGGACAAAAACCGCGGTCAGAGCCGTCTGATCGAGAACGTTGGCGAGCGGCATGAACACCGCGAATAGAACGGTCGGCAACATGAAAAAGACCACTGCCATGTCGATCATCCCGGCAATAGCACGCACACCCAGCGAAGCCGGCGGTAGTTCCAAGGCGACCGCTTCGCCGGTCAACAGGTACTCTCCGTCATCGGATTCCCCGAGGTGTCCTTGCCCGCCCACGGCGCTCGTCGTCACCTGCCCAGCCTAGCTCGCTTCGGCTTGCTGACCCGCGAGACACCTGTGTCATGCCGAGGAGGAACCACGTCGACCATGAAGGGCCGTACAGTGGCGACGTGGACGTGGACGCCTATGTCGCAGCGCACCTACCGCAATGGCGACGGCTCGAACAGCTGATCAGTCACCGGAATCTGAGCTGCGCCGAAGCAGACGAGATGCTGGACCTCTACCAACGCACCGCGACCCACCTGTCAGCGGTGCGTTCGGCGTCTCCCGACCCCCAGCTCATCGCTTACCTCTCTTGGCTGCTTTCCCGCACCAGGGCGCACTCCGCGAGGCCCGGCAGGTCCGAATGGGGTTCCTTACTGAGATTCTTCACCCACACCTTCCCCGGGACGCTCTACCGGATCCGCTACTGGTGGCTGGCCACCCTGGCGGTGAACCTCCTTGTCGCCCTGGCCCTGGGATGGTGGTTCCTGAACAACCCCCATGTGGAACAGACCATGATGAGCGCAGGCCAGGTCCGTCAGCTGGTCGAACACGACTTCGCCAACTACTACGTGGAGAACGCCGCCAGTAGCTTCGCTTTCCGGGTCTGGACCAATAACGCCTATGTATCTGCCTTATGCATCACGCTGGGAGTCCTCGGCTTCCCGGTCATCGGCCTGCTCTGGACCAATATCCTCAACCTGGCCGTCATCGGTGCCTTGATGACTCGTCATGGCCGGGCCGACGTCTTCTACGGTCTGATCCTCCCGCACGGGCTGTTGGAACTGACCTGTGTCTTCGTCGCCGGTGGCGTCGGCCTACGGCTCTTCTGGAGCTGGGTCGAACCAGGAGCGCGCAGCCGGGCGCAGTCCTTCGCCGCCGAAGCCCGTGCTGCTATGTCCGTGGCCATGGGACTGGCCCTCGTGTTGCTGCTCTGTGGTCTGATCGAGGGCTTCGTCACCCCCTCGGGGCTCCCCACCGCAGCGCGGATCGGTATCGGTGCGCTCGCCGAAGTGCTCTTCCTGGCGTACGTCTACACCCTAGGACGCTCCGCATATCTCGAAGGGGAAACCGGGGATCTGACCGCCGACCGCGGCGGATATGTCGGTATCTCCCGGGAGTGACCGGGCCAGCGCGGGTCGGGCATCGGGTAGCGAACCAGCTCCGGGAGTTCTCGGTACCCCGTAGGGGTCAGAGCAGGCCTCGGGACTTCAACATCAGATAGTGCCGGCACAGCGTCAACGGCAGGTCCTCCGGCCCCCGATCCAGGACGGTCACGTCCACCTTCTGCAGGACAGCCGCAGTACGGTCCCGTTGCCTGGATGTCTGCTCAGCCGCCGCCGCACCATAAACGGCGTCCGTGCGTTGCACAGCAGTCAGCTCCTGCTGCGCTGACGCTGGAAGCAGCAGACGTGCCTGTTCCACCGAAGGATCCTGGACCGAGGCGATCACCACCCGATGCCGTGCGGTCAACGCAGGCAGCACCGGTAGAAGGCTTTCCTCGACCGCGGCAGGCTCCAAGGGTGTGACCAGCACGACCAGAGCTCGACGTCGCGCCTGCCCGGAGACCGCACCGACGATCCTCGGCCAATCGGCTTCCACCAAAGCCGGATCTACCGGAGCCATCGCATTGACCAAGCGGTTCAACAGGTCGCCCCTCCGGTCGGCCCGCACATGAGTGTGGATATCCCGGTCGCCCAGCATGACCTCGACCCGGTCGCCGGCTCGTGACGCCAAGGCGGAGAGCAGCAGAGCTGCGTCCATCGCCGCGTCCAGCCGCGGCATGTCGCCGATCCTCCCGGCACTCGTCCGGGAGGTGTCCACCACGATCACCACATGTCGGTCTCGCTCCGGCTGCCAGGTCCGCACCACCACCTGCTGGCGCCTGGCCGTAGCCCGCCAGTCGATGCTGCGTACGTCATCGCCCTCGACATAATCCCGCAGGGAATCGAACTCGGTACCCTGCCCACGCGTACGCACCGCTGAACGTCCGTCCAGCTGACGCCACTGCGCCAGCAGACCGGGCAGATGACGGCGGGAAGGGAAAGCCGGTAGCGCACGAAGCACGCCGGGCACCACGAAAGAACGCTGCCGGGCACCCAGACCCAACGGGCCGAACACCCGGAGAGTGAAGCGATCGGTCGACAGATCTCCTCGACGGGACGGGATCAGTTCCACGTCCACCGGTAGGGAACGCCCCGGATGGAGGACCACCCGGTGACGGTCCATCACCGACCCGGCCGAAGGCTGCCAGGCATCACGGACGAGAGCACGGACCCGACGTCGCGTCGGATTGGTCAGAACCACTCGGCTACGCGTGGACTCACCCACCCGAGTCGGTGGGACCGCTTCCCGACGGGCGGCCAGCCCACCTGGTGAGGGTGCCAGAGCCACGTCCACGAACAGCAAGGCCAGTGCGCCCACCCAGTAGATCCGCAGCACGGCTGCTTCCGGCCACCAGATCAGCGGGATCGTCCCTGCCGCGACAAGAACCACGAAACGCCAGGTCACAGCCATGCGATCACCCTGCCTCTTCGCCCATCGTCGCTTCGGTCACCCGAGAAGAAGGAGATCGGTACTCACCGGGGCACCGGCACCGAGGCCACCGCTGTGGCCAGCACCGTAGCGACCGACACCCCGTCGAGCTCGGCTTCGGGACGCAGCCGCAAACGATGCGCCAAGGTGGCATGGGCCAAGGCCTTCACGTCATCGGGAGTCACGAATGCGCGTCCGTTCAACCAGGCCCAGGCCCGGGAGGTCGCCAAGAGCGCCGTCGCACCGCGCGGGCTCACTCCCAAGGAGAGCGAGGGGGACTGCCGGGTCGCCCGGGCGATGTCGACGATGTAGGCGGCGATATCGGGGGAGACCGTGACCTGACGAGCAGCAGCAGCGGCGGCGATCAGATCGTCCGGGGAAGCCACGGCCGTCAGACCGGCTGCTTCCAGATCACGGGGGTTGAACCCGCCGGCATGCCGACAGAGCACCGCCACTTCGTCCTCCCGCGGCGGTAGACCCAGTTCCACCTTGAGCAGGAAGCGGTCCAACTGCGCCTCGGGCAGAGGATAAGTACCCTCGTACTCCACCGGGTTCTGGGTGGCCGCGACCAGGAAAGGCTTCGGCAGAGAACGGGGGCGCCCGTCCACGCTGACCTGTTTCTCCTCCATGGCCTCCAACAAGGCGGCCTGGGTCTTGGGCGGGGTGCGGTTGATCTCGTCAGCCAGCAAGAGATTCGTGAAGACCGGCCCTGTCCGGAAGCTGAATTCCGCGGTGTTCGGGTCGTAGACCAGGGAACCGGTGATGTCGCCAGGCATCAGGTCGGGGGTGAACTGCACCCGTTTGGTGTCGATGGACAGCGCTGCTGCGACGGAACGCACCAGCAAAGTCTTCGCCACGCCGGGCACGCCCTCCAGGAGCACATGTCCCTCGGCGATCAGGCCGATCAACAGCCCCATCACAGCGCTGTCCTGACCGACCACTGCCTTGGCGACCTCGGTACGTACGGCCAACAGCTGAGCGCGGGCCTGAACGGACACCGGATCCTCCGGTCGTCCGGAGTGCTCAGCGACAGGGGGCTGAGCGTACTGCTGTGCGGGATGCTCCTGCTCAGCGTGCTGCTCCCCGGGGTGGACCGGGTCAGGGTGCTGATCGCTCATGTGCGTCGAACCTCTCCTTCGAGACTGGCAAGCGCCCCGGCGAGGGCCGCCAGATCGGCATCGTTCTGGGGGGCGCAGGTGAGAGTGTGCAAGATGTCATGGGGGGAACGTCCACAGACCTGAGAGGCGGCTTGCGCCACCACCGACGGGTCAGCGGACGGGGGGAGATCAAGAGTCATGGACAACCGTCGACAGGTTGCCTGCTGGAGGATCGTCGCGGCATAGCTCGGCTGGCGGGCGCGACGATACATGCGTCCCCGGGCGAGGGTGGTCTCCCCGGCCTGGACCACGACAGGCAGGGGCTCGCGGGAAAGTCTCCCGAGGCGTCGCCCTCGCCAGAACATCGCCACCACGACCGTCGCCGCCAACCCGAGGACCAGCGGCTGGAACCATTTCGGTTGCCACGCCGACCCGGCATCGGCCTTCTTCTCAGCCACCTTCGACTCGGGGGCCCCCGAGTACCATGTCACATGGGGATGCGACCCGGTCAGTCGAAGCGCGACCGCTGCATTCCCCTGAAGGCGGAGATGCTGGTTGGTGAAGATGTCCAGGCTGCCGACGACGACGATCCGACGCCCGAGGTCATCCCTGATCACGACGGCCCCAGGCATCCCAGCGCCGCCGCCGACCTGGGTGAAACACACCTTGTCCAGGCTCCGGGAAGAGCGGTAGAGCCGAGTTTCCCCGGTGATCTCGTCCCCTGCCCGGATGCCCTCAGCAGTGCATCGCGCTCCGAAGGACCCCTGGATCTTCTCCTGGACGCTGATGTCCCGTGCGAACATCTCGAGGGTCTCCCGATGCGGATTCACCAACACGAGAGTCTTCGCCCGGGCTGCATGGCTGCGTACCGAACCCAGCGCCTGGTCGGGAATCTTGCCGGGCGCAGCGATCACGAAGGTTCCTTCAGCCGGGTTGCCCAGGTCGGAGGAGGTCCTCGCCATCCGGACATCCACCTGAGCGCGTTCACGCAGCAGAACAGCCAGGGCGGCCCCGCCGTTCGACGTGGTCGAATCCAGGTTCCCCGGCTCGGACCCGATCCGATCACCGGCGACCCAGTAGGTACCGAGCAGCGCGGCGGCCACGAGAGCAAGGAGGACACCGACTGTTCCCAGCAGCCGTCCTATCGGATTCATCGAGGCACCGCCAGCGGAACCGCATTCGCATCTGGCCTGTTCAGGATCGGTTTCTCCGCACGCATCCGGGACTCCAAGGACAAGATCCGCTCCACCGCACTCAGCTCGGGGACCAACCCTCCGTAACAGGCTTCCTCGAAGGTCGTCGCCGCGTCGCCGCACTCGACTCCGCAGACCGGATACGCGACAGCTGCTTGGACCGCGAACTCCCGAGCCGTTCTGCCCTGGTTCACGTTGACGACATATCGCTCCTGCAGACCTGCGGCGATCGCCCGGTAGGCCTCCACCGCAGCAGTGCGCGGATCGTCAGGGAGAGCAGCCTGCGCCCGTGCTCGGTACTCCGCGGCAGTCAGCGGGGCGAAGGGCAGCACCGCAGGCTCTGGAGAGCCCGCTTCCTCGGCATCCGGGTATTTCCTCTTCCAGACTTTGACGAACAACACCGTGAGCGCGAGGACCACGACCAGGACGGCCAGGATCGTCACGGCCGAGGGCACCGGTGAACTGCCGCCTTTGAACGAGAACAGCTTGAGCAACAGCGCTTCCAGCTGATGAGCGAGATAAGCCAGGAACCTGGCGATCCACGGTTCCTGATAAGCAGATTTGGCGAGTTCCTCCTCGGCCCAACGGCGGGCCTCCTCCGGAGAAGGGTCGACCGCGGCCAGCGCACACCAGGAGCGGGCCCTCATCGGTCGGCTCCTCGTCGAGCCTCGTTGACCAGCAGAACGTCCAAGCCCTCGTTGCGCACTCGAAGATCGATGTAGAAGAGGGCGTACAGGACGGCCTCGAAAGGCAGCGAAAGGGAGTCGACCAGCAGGTCCAACAGGGTGTTCAGCGCCGGCGCCCAACTGGATTCCAGCAGGTTGTAACCGCTGGCCATCGACAGGATGGTGATCGCTATCAGCGAAGGCGTGGCGATCACCGTCATCATGACGGCCACCAACACCTTGCCGGTCAGCATCACCAGGAAAGCCCGGCCGAGAGAACCACGCATCAGATCGAAGGAACGACGCAAGGCACGTACAGGACCGGCACCCTCGATGACCGACACCGCCGGTGCTGCGAAGAACGGGACCAACAGGACGAATTGAATCAGGCTCAGGACGGCCAGCACCATGGTGAGGTCGGTCAGCTGGGCATTTCGTCCGCCCGTCATGACCCAGATCGCCGATGCTGTGCTGCCGGTGACCACGGCGATCACCGCGACGAGCCTCAACAGTGAGAACCGATGCGCGGACAGGGCCTCCTTGACACGAGGCCAACTGGGGCGACGCCCGAGAACGGCGTCGGCGGTGGGCACCGCGAGCAAACCGGCGATCAGGAGGGCCAATACCGGCTTGACCGCGAAACTGGGGGAAATCCGCACGATTTGACCGGGGCTGCTCAGCAAAGTGACCCCGACGGAGACATCGATGGCTGCCCGGACGACCGTGGCCACCGCGATCCCCAGGGCGGCCACGCCGATGAAGAGAGCCGGACGCCGACGGACGGTACGGATCGCGCCGTCGATGATGTCATTGATCGACAACGGCCGTAATGTGACGACCCCCGGACGAAAAGTGAGCAGCCGTGCCCCTGCTCGGGGCGGGGCTGACATGTCGGGAAGGCCGACTGGGCCGTCTGCCAACCGGCCTGGTCGTGCGGTGACGGACCCATCAGACAGCCCCCACTGGGCGTCGTAGACCGGATCTCCGTAACGGGCCCCGTACACAGGGCCAGTCGTTTCTGCGGAGGGAGGACCAGGAACGGCCAGTGAGTCCCGCTGGCTCATGCGTTGCCTTCCCGCTCATGATGATCCGCTGTGAAAAATGCCTGCTCCTGCTGTAGTGACCATCATGCCCCACAACATGTCCCCGACAGATCAAGGTCGACACTTTCTGTCCGTGGGCTGGAGACGGCACACCTCGATGCTGAAGAGCACGGAAAGGTGGCCAGGACTATCCTCGAAGTCATCCGGTTCGTGACAGTCGAGGTAAACCCATGGAATGCCGTAATTTTCGCCAATGGGGGCAGTTGATGGTGGGGGGAACCCTCGCTGCGGTGGCCGTCGCCGTCATGACCGCGATGATCGGAGGGTGGATCGACCGGTCGTTGGCCGGGATCACCTGGAGCGTGGCCTTGTCCGTACTGGGGTGGGTGGTCTTCGTCCGTCCGTGCGTGCGGGTCGACGACACCGGGGTGCGAGTCGTCAACATCCTGCGCGACATCCACCTTCCCTGGGAGCGCGTGGACGGGGCGCGTTCGTCGTGGTCCCTGGTCGTCGAATCAGAGACCGGACATTATTCGTCCTGGGCGATCTCCGGCACAGCGAGCCCCGGACGGGACGCCCTCCTGCGCCGTACCGTGCCGTCCCGCCCCGGAGAGAACCCCACGACCACGCAGCTGAACCGCACCGCAGACGCCGGGCATGTGCTCACCGTCGAGGCCGATGACGTCCACGCAGGGATGACACCTCCCTCGCTCGGCGCCTCCGCTGCCGCGATCGCCGCGCTCATCGAGCGTCACCGCCTGGACCGGCCCTTGCCCGGCGAGGGATCCACTGCCGAGCAGGTCACCTCCAGGTGGGCGTGGCCCTCAGTGATCCTGCTGGCGCTGAGCCTCACCGCTGTGGTCGTCGTCTCGTGGGTGTGACAGGCACACCCACGAGACGACGACCACGTGCGGCGAAGAGGACATTCCTCAGACGAGGGTGAACGACTCGAAAGCCGCCCGAAGCGCTGCTAGCCGGCGTGTCGCCTCGTCGCGGGCGGTGTAGAGCCCGGTGGTGTCCTGCGTGGCGACCACCGTCTCCAGATACACCTTCAGCTTCGGCTCGGTGCCGCTGGGACGGATCACCACGCGGGAACCGTCGGCGAAGGTGTAACGCATTCCCTCGGTCGCCGGGAGAGAGTCCTCCGGGTGCGAGAGATCCTCGGTCCGTTCCACCATGACTCCGGCGACCGTGCCACCGAAGGTGACTTCCGACTGCAAGCGGTGCATGATCCGCGCAGTCAGAGCAGGATCGGTCACCCGCACGGCGAAGGTGTCCGTGGCGTGCACACCGTGCGTGGTCTCCAACTCGTCGAGGACGTCGGTCAACGTACGACCCTGATCCTTCAACCGGGCCGCCAACGCCGCGATCAGCAAACCTGCCGAGATACCGTCCTCGTCCCGGACGACCTGAGGTGCCAGACAGAAAGCGGAGGACTCCTCGTAGCCCAGACGAAGACCCTCCACCCGGGAGACCCACTTCGACCCGGTCAAGGTCTCCTTGCCTGCGCAACCGGCGGCATCGACGATCTTGTCGAACAACCGGCTGGACACCAGCGAACGAGCGAAGACCTCACCAGGCTGGACGCCCCGTTGTACGGCGTCCCAGACGAGCAGGGCGCCCACCTCGTCACCCCGTAGCTTGCGCCAGCCCTCCTCGACGGTCAGATCCGGAACGGCGACCGCACAACGGTCACCGTCGGGGTCGTGCGCGAGGACGATGTCCGCACCCTTCGCCCGGGCCAACGTGATCGCCAGGTCCAAGGCTCCGGGCTCGTCCGGGCTGGGGTACTCCATGGTCGGGAAGGACGGATCCGGCGCGTCCTGTTCGGCGACCACGGCAGGCGCGGGGAAACCGGCCTCGTGCAGAACCGCCTTGAAGGTCTCCCCGGCGACACCGTGCAAAGAGGTGTGTACGATCCGCAGATCACGAGGTGCCCCCACCGGCACCAGCGCCGACACGGCGTGGACATAGGAGGAAGCGACCTCGTCACCGAGGACCTCCCAGCCGTCGTCGGCCTGAGGAATGTCCACGACCCGACGCACTCGTTCGATGTGACGCCGGATGTCGCTGTCCATCGGAGGAGCGATCTGCGCCCCGTCGCCCGCATAGACCTTGTACCCGTTGTCCAACGCCGGATTGTGTCCGCCGGTCACCATGACCCCGGCGTCACAGCACAGATGACGCACCGCGTACGCCAAGACAGGAGTAGGCAGCGGGCGGGGCAGCACCAGAGCCCGACCACCCGCGCCGACCACCACCGAAGCGGTGTCCCGGACGAACTGGGAAGACGCCAACCGGGCATCGAAACCGACCACCACGGTCGGTAGACCGATCCGGCCGTTGAGATAACTCATGAGACCCGCAGCGGTACGCATGACCACGGAACTGTTCATCCGGTTCGGGCCGGCGCCCAGCGCCCCGCGCAGCCCAGCAGTGCCGAACTCCAGCAAACCGTGGAAACGGTGAGTCAGATCGGCCAGCGCCTCGGCCTCCCCGGCCTCGGTCGCTGCGATGAGCTCTTCGAGCTCCTCACGCAGGGCGATATCGGGATCATCCTTGATCCACTCACGGGCGTAGGCGATGAGATCGTCCGCGGCTATCTCCACGGGGGTTTCTCTACGGCGGGAACGACGGGTCAACGTTGGTTCGGTCATGGTGCTCCTTACTCGTGCAGGGTGACCTGCGATCCGGCGATCTCGTGCGGCTCAGATCTGCGTCACGATGCTGGCGAGGAGGTTCCCGCAACGGGTAGCCGCAGCCTTGCCCGCTGCGATGACCTCCTCATGAGACAACGGGGTGGGAGAGATGCCTGCAGCCGGGTTGGTGACGAGCGAAATGCCCAGCACCTCCATTCCGGCCTGGCGTGCTGCGATGACCTCCAGGGCAGTTGACATGCCCACCAGGTCACCGCCGAGGGTCTTCGCCATCCGGACCTCGGCAGGCGTCTCGTAGTGCGGTCCACGGAACTGGACGTACACGCCCTCATCGAGGCTCGGGTCGACCTGGCGGGCCAGATCGCGCAGACGGGGGGAATAGGCATCAGTCAGATCGACGAAGTTCGCGCCCTCGATGGGGGAGGAAGCGGTCAGGTTGATGTGGTCGGAGATCAATACTGGCGTGCCGGGAGCCCACTCAGGGCGCAAACCGCCACAACCGTTGGTAACTACGACAGTTTGACATCCGGCCGCAGCGGCCGTGCGGATGGGGTGGACCACCGCCCGCACCCCACGTCCTTCGTAGAAATGCGTACGAGTGCCGAAGACGAGCGCGCGACGACCGGTGTCACCGATGGCGACCGACCGCATCGTGCCTGAATGACCAGCCACAGCCGCCGCCGCGAAACCGGGAACATCCTCATTGTCGATGGTCGTGAGGGTCTCACCGATGAGGTCGCCGGTCCGACCCCAGCCGGACCCGAGGACCAAGGCCACGTCATGGCGCGGCGCATCGGTGCGCTCGGCGATGACCGCAGCTGCCGCGGAAGCGAGCTCGAAGGGATCGATGTCAGATGAAGGGAGCAGAACCGCCATGCACCGAGCCTACGACCTCCCACCCCACCGGCCGACGGTCCGGTAGGCATAAGCGCCCTTGCCACTCAGGCTACCCGGCCCGTCGAGGTGGTTGGATGGAGGGGTGAACGAAACTCAGCAGCGGGTGACAGTGCTCGGCGGCGGCCCCGGGGGATACGAGGCCGCACTGGTCGCGGCCTCGCTGGGAGCCCACGTCACCGTGGTCGACACCGACGGCATCGGCGGGGCCTGCGTCCTGTCCGATTGCGTCCCCAGCAAAGCACTCATCTCCACCGCGGCCTACGTCGGACGCGTCGGACAGGCCGAACAGATGGGAGTCCGGCTCGGCTCCTCCCCGGCCCGGCACGCCAACGACTCCGTCCTCGACGCCGACCTGCCCGCCGTGAACACCCGGATCAAAACACTCGCCAGACGGCAAAGCACCGACATCGCCACCGGCCTGCGTGACCGCGGCGTCGACGTCGTCCACGGACGAGGCCGACTCACCGGCCCCTCGACCGTCCAGATCCGACCCTTCGACGGCGACACCTACGAGAACCGCTCCGACATGATCCTGATCGCGACCGGAGCAGCCCCTCGCACCACCGACAGCGCCCGCCCCGACGGAGAACGCATCCTCACCTGGCAACAGATCTGGGAACTGCCACAGATCCCCGAACACCTCATCGTCGTCGGCTCCGGAGTCACCGGAGCCGAACTCGCCCAGGCCTACCTCGGACTGGGGGCCCACGTCACACTCGTCTCCTCCCGAGACCGAGTGCTGCCCGGGGAGGACCAGGACGCAGCCCACGTCATCGAAGACGTCTTCCGCGAACGAGGGATGACCGTCCTCAACCGCTCCCGGATGGCCGCCGTCCGGCGCACCGACGACGGCGTGCTCGTCCAGCTCGAAGACGGCCGGGAGATCACCGGGAGCCATGCACTCCTCGCCGTGGGATCAGTGCCCCGGACCACCGAACTCGGACTGGAGACCGCCGGAGTCGCCCTCACCGACCGCGGACACATCAAGGTCGACCGGGTCTCCCGCACCACCGTCCGTGGCATCTACGCCGCCGGAGACTGCACCGGAGTCCTCCCCCTCGCCTCGGTCGCCGCCATGCAAGGACGTATCGCCGTGGCCCACGCCCTCGGCGACGCCGTCAGCCCCCTGGACATCCGCGGAGTCAGCTCCAACATCTTCACCGACCCCGAGATCGCCACCGTCGGCCTGTCCCAGTCACAGGCCGAGACGACGAACGACGTCCGGCAGATCCTCATGCCCCTGGCCACCAATGCGCGAGCCAAGATGGACGACGTCCAGGTCGGCTTCGTGAAGCTCTTCGCCCGCAACGGCAGCAACCAGGTCGTCGGCGGCGTCGTCGTCGCCCCTCGAGCCTCCGAACTGATCTTCCCGATCGCGCTCGCCGTCGGACAGCGTTTGACCGTGGACCAGGTCGCCGCCACCATCACCGTGTACCCCTCGTTGTCGGGTTCGATCGCCGAAGCGGCCAGGCGGCTGCACTCGGTGGAGGGATGAACGGTCATCGGGTCGTCGAGGTCGACGGTCCGGGTGGAGAGGAGCGATGACGATGGATTTCTCTAGCCTCGTGAACAAGGCCAAGAGTTTCGCGCAGGACAACCCGGAGAAGGTTCGCGCCGGGCTCGACAAGGTCGAAGACGTGGTCAACGAACGCACCGGCGGGAAGTACGCCGAGCAGGTCGCCAAGGGTGCGGGCGTCGTCGAGAACGCCCTGGGCGTTCCCGGGCAGGCCAAGCAGGCCTTCCTCGACGAGATGGGCGCGGACGAGGGCGGAAAGCCCCGCCCGGTGCAGGTCGACCCGGTGCAGTCCTCCGGGCCGATCGACCCGCCGTCGAAGATCTGAGAGCGGGCCCTACTCGGCGGACTCGCCTTTGATCTCGCACAGGACAGCACCGCTGGACACGGTCTCTCCTACGGCCGCGGACAGCCCGGAGACCGTACCGGCCTTGTGCGCATTGATGGGCTGCTCCATCTTCATCGCCTCCAGGACCACCACGAGGTCCCCCTCGGCGACCTGATCGCCGTCGGACACTGCCAGCTTCACGATGGTGCCCTGCATGGGAGCGGTGAGGCTGTCGCCGCCGACCTTCGCCCCGGCCCGGCCTGCGGTACCGGCCCGGCGAGGCGCCTTGCGTCGAGGCCCGTTCGCCGTGCCTGCGCCACCTCCAGCGGCAGGAAGGCCACCGGGAAGGCTGATCTCGACCCGTTTGCCACCGATCTCGACGACGACCCTCTGCCGTTCGGCCTCCGGGTCGCCGGCGTCGGCGGTGGGGCCGCTGTAGGGCTCGATGGTGTTGTCGAACTCGGTCTCCATCCACGTGGTGTACACGCTGAACGGTTGCTGCGGATCTGCGGGAGCGAAAGCCGGGTCCTCGACGACCGCGCGATGGAAGGTCAATGCGGTGGGCATCCCCTCGACCTCGAACTCGGCCAAGGCACGGCGGGCGCGTTGCAGAGCCTGCTGACGGTCGGCTCCGGTGACGATCAGTTTGGCGAGCATCGAGTCGAACTGTCCGGAGATGACGTCGCCCTGTTCGATACCGGAATCGAGCCGGACCCCGGGCCCCGACGGCGGCCGGAAGGTCAGCACGCTGCCCGGTGCCGGGAGGAAACCGCGCCCGGGGTCCTCGCCGTTGATACGGAATTCGATGGAATGGCCACGCAGTGGCGGGTCGTCGTAGCCGAGCTCTTCGCCGTCGGCGATCCGCAGCTGCTCCCGGACCAGGTCGATGCCGGTGACCTCCTCGGTCACGGGGTGCTCGACCTGGAGTCGGGTGTTGACCTCCAGGAAGGAGATGAGCCCGTCCTGGGCGACGAGATATTCGCAGGTACCCGCACCGACGTACCCGGCCTCGGCGAGGATCGCCTTGGAGGCACGGACCAGTTCGGCGTTCTGCTCGTCGCTGAGGAAGGGGGCAGGTGCTTCCTCGACGAGTTTCTGATGACGGCGCTGCAGGGAACAGTCGCGGGTGGAGACGACGACCACATTGCCGTGGGCGTCGGCCAGACACTGCGTTTCGACGTGGCGCGGTTTGTCGAGGAAACGTTCGACGAAGCACTCGCCGCGGCCGAAAGCGGTGACCGCTTCACGGACAGCCGATTCGAAGAGTTCGGGGATCTCCTCGAGGGTGCGGGCGACCTTCAGGCCGCGTCCGCCACCGCCGTAGGCGGCTTTGATCGCGACCGGCAGGCCGTGCTCCTGGGCGAAGGCGATGATCTCCTCGGCGTCCTGGACCGGCTCCTTGGTGCCGGGCACGAGGGGTGCTTTCGCGCGGGTGGCGATATGCCGGGCCTTGACCTTGTCACCGAGGGCGTCGATGGCGGCGGGGGAGGGGCCGATCCAGGTGAGCCCGGCGTCGAGGACGGCCTGGGCGAAGGAGGCGTTCTCGGCGAGGAAACCGTATCCGGGGTGGACGGCGTCGGCACCGGAACGCTGGGCGACGTCGAGGAGTTTCTCCTGGACGAGGTAGCTGTCACCGGGCGTCGCTCCTCCGAGCGCGTAGGCCTCGTCGGCCACCTTCACGTGCAGGGCGTCGCGGTCGGGGTCGGCGTAGACGGCGACGGAACCGATTCCGGCGTCCTTGCAGGCGCGGGCGATGCGCACGGCGATCTCGCCGCGGTTCGCGATCAACACTTTGGAGATGGCCATGGCCCGGAGCCTAATGTCCCCAGAGGGTCGGTGGCGGTTTGCCGAACAGCCTAATTGACCGTGACATAGCCCACCTTCGGGGGGTGGGCGCTTGCAGCGTAATGTCGCATCATGACTGGATCTTCGACTGTATCGACCCGCACCTTGGTCTCGGGGGAAAAACACGTCGAGATGCCCCGGCTGGGGTACGGCGTGTACAAGATCGATCAGGCGGATGCCGCCGACTGCGTCACCCGGGCTCTGCAGCTGGGTTATCGCAGCATCGATACCGCGTCCTTCTACGGCAACGAAGAAGGTGTCGGTCGGGCGGTCGTCGAGAGCGGACTGCCGCGCGAGGAGATCTTCGTGACCACGAAGGCGTGGAATGATGCGCACGGTTTCGACGAGACCCTCCGCGCTTTCGACGACTCCCTTTCCCGGCTCGGCCTGGACCAGGTCGATCTGTATCTGATCCACTGGCCGTGCCCGGCCAAGGAGAAGTACGTCGACTCCTGGCGGGCTCTGCTGCGTCTGCAGGAGGAAGGCCGGATCCGGGCAGCCGGGGTCAGCAACTTCGAACCGGAGCACCTGCGCCGCCTGGTGGAGGAGACCGGCCAGGCACCAGCGGTGAACCAGATCGAACTGCACCCCTACCTGCAACAGCGGGAACTGAAGGCCTTCCACGGTGAACAGGGCATCGCCACCGAGGCGTGGAGCCCGTTGGCCCGGGGCAGTGAGCTCTTCGCCGAGCCGACGGTCGTGCGGATCGCCGAGGAAACGGGGGCGACACCGGCGCAGGTGGTGTTGGCCTGGCATCTGGCACAGGGCAATATCGTCATCCCCAAGTCGGCCACGCCCCAACGGATGGCGGAGAATCTCGCCGCTGTGGACGTCACGCTGGACCCCGGACAGATCGACACCCTGGACGCGCTGGACCGCGGCGGACGAATGGGACCGGACCCCTGCACCTTCAACGGTTGACCCCACCTCCCCATCTCCCCACCTTTGTGGAACCTGAGCACCAAGTACGGTGCTCAGGTTCCGGTTGTTGCGGTGTGTGGGGGTTTATTCGGGGGTTAACCGCGACCTGGGCACCGAGTACGGTGCTCAGGTCGCGGGGGTGGGGTGGGTGGGGTGCCTCAGAGCTGACCGAATTTCGCGGTGAAGTGCCGCAGCGCCGGGGGCTCCTCCACGATGCGGTAGCCGGGCAGGTCGCCGGCCATCGCCTTCACCTGCTCGCAGACCTCGATGACGTAGTCGATGTGGCTCTGCGTGTACGTGCGCCGCGGGATGGCCAACCGCACCAGGTCCATCGCGGCGGGTTTCTCACTGCCGTCGGGCTGCTTGCCGAACATGGCGGTGCCGATCTCGCAGCTGCGCACCCCGCCGACCTCGTACAGGGCGACCGCGAGCGCCTGCCCGGGGAACTTCAACGGTTCGATGTGGGGCAGCATGGCGCGGGCGTCGATGTAGACGGCGTGCCCGCCGGTGGGCTTGATGCAGGGGATGCCGAGCTGGTCGAGGGCCTTGCCGAGATAGGCGGTCGAGGTGATCCGGTAGTTGAGGTAGTCGTGGGTGACGGTCTCCTTCAACCCTTGGGCGAGGGCTTCGAGGTCACGTCCGGCGAGGCCGCCGTAGGTGGGGAAACCTTCGGTGAGGATCAGCAGGTTGCGGCATTCCTGGGCGAGGGCGTCGTCGTTGAGGGCGAGCCAACCGCCGATATTGCCCAGCGGGTCCTTCTTGGCGGACATGGTCATGCCGTCGGCGCAGGCAGCCATGTCGCGGACGATGTCGACGACCTCGCGCTCGCCCTGTCCCTCTTCGCGCATCCGAATGAACCAGGCGTTCTCACCGAAGCGGCAGGCGTCGAGGAAGAGCGGTTTGCTGTACTTGTGGGCGATCTCGGAGACGGCGCGCAGGTTCTCCAGGGAGACGGGTTGTCCGCCGCCGGAGTTGTTGGTGATGGTCATCATCACGCAGGGGACGTCGTCGCCGCGCTCGGACAGGAGGGTCTCGAGGCGGTCGAGGTTCATGTTGCCCTTGAAGGGGTGGTCGAGGGCGGGGTCGTGGCCTTCGTCGATGACCAGGTCGAGGGCGGTGGCGCCGGTGAATTCGATGTTGGCCCGGGTGGTGTCGAAGTGGGTGTTGCTGGGGACGACCTTGCCGGGGGAACAGATCGCGCCGAAGAGGATCTTCTCGGCGGCCCGTCCCTGGTGGGTGGGGATGACGTGCTCGTAGGGGAAGAGGTCGCGGACGGCGTCGCGGAAGAGGTAGTAGGAGGGGCTGCCGGCGTAGCTCTCGTCGCCGTGCTGGATGGCGGCCCACTGGTCGCGGCTCATCGCGCCGGTGCCGGAGTCGGTGAGCAGATCGATCAGGACGTCGTCGGCGTGCAGGGAGAACAGGTTGTACGACGCCTCCGCGGCCTTCTGGCGGCGGTAGTCCGCCGTGGTCATCCGTAGCGGTTCGACGGAGTGGATGCGGAAGGGTTCGATGACGGTGCGGAAGGTCGGTTCGGTCATGGGCTCAACTCTGCTGGATGGAAGCCCATCTCCGCGGGATTTTGGCATAAGCCGCTTCGGCAAGTGGCCGGACAATTCGGGTGTCAGCGCCAGGAAACGGACGATGAGGACGGTCTCGGGGAGAGCCGCACTCATCGTCCGTGTGCGGTCCTAGCCGGCGTCCGGGCTCACTTGTGGGTGCTGCCCTTCTCCCAGCCGACGTCCTGCCAACGGGGGTGCATGAAGGCGAAGGCGGCCGGACCGTAGTTCGCCAGGCCCTTACGGGTCGCGAGGATCAGCGGCGAGGTCGCGATCGGGAGCTGGCCGTACTGCTGGTTCCATTCCTTCTCGATGGCGTTCATCTCCTTGGCCTGGGCATTCGGGTCTTCGATGGCGCCGAGCTTGCGGATGCGTTCGTCGAGTTCCTTCGTGCCGGTCGAGGAGTAGTTGCTCTGGCTGTCGGTGCACATCACCTGGCAGATGTTGGCGATCGGCCAGGCTGTGGTCGAACTCCATGCCATGGCGAGCAGGCCGAACTCCCGTTTGTTCACCGTGTCGCTGAAGGACGCCGCCGGACGCTGGTCGATCTGCAGGTCGATGCCGGCTTTCTTCATCTGGGACTGCACGGTCTGTGCGAGGGCACGAGCCATCGGGTCGTCGCCGAAGGTGGTGTATTTGACGGTGACCTTCTTGCCGTCCTTGGCGTAGAAGCCGTCGCCGCCCATCGTGTAGCCGGCACCTTCGAGGGTCTTCTTGGCGTCGTCGACGGAATGGGTGACCGGCATGGCTGGTTCGTACTCCGGCTGGAAGGTGAAGAAGTTCGTCGAGTCGGTGGGCTTCTCCGTCCAGTTCAGACCGTCGAAGCGGACCTTCTTCCATTCCTCGCGGTCATAGGCCTGCCACATGGCTTTGCGGACGTTGATATCGGCCAGTCCTTCAGCCTTGGTGTTGAAGACGTTGACGCCGATGACCAGTCGCTGGCTGCGGCGGATGTCCAGGTCCTTGGCGCCTTGGATCTGCTGGTAGCGGGACTTGTTACCGACCGAGGTGGCGTCGATCTCCCCGTTCTTGAACGCCGGGATGGTCGCCGAGTCCTCCATCTGCCGGAAGATGACCTTGTCCAGGAGCGGTTTGTCACCCCACCAGTTCGGGTTGCGTTTCAGGACGAAGGTCTTCGCCTGGTTGTCGATGTTCTCCAGAGTGAACGGTCCGGAGCGCCATTCGGGGTGGAACTCGGTCTTCATCGCCTCGTTGAAGGTCTTCGCATCGACACCCAGTTTGGGGTGGATCAGGATCTGGAAGAGTTCCGGGGCCGGGTAGAAGGGTTTGTCCATGGTGACGACGACCTTGTTGTCGGCGTCGCCCTTCGCCACCGAGGCGATGTTCTCGAAACCGGTGGTGGAGATATTGCCGTAGCCGCCCTTGTCCATCGGGGCCCGGTAGGCCTTCCAGAAGGCTTCGAAGGCCGTCCAGTCGATCGGGGTGCCGTCGTTCCACTTGGCCTTCGGGTTCATCGTGTAGGTGATGACCTGTTTGCCGTCCTTGGTCTCGGACTTGGGCATCTCCTCCAGGTAGTCCTTGTTCGGTTTGATCTTGCCGTCCGGCTCCCACTCGAAGAGGACCGGATCGGTCGCATTGGTGATCTCGTGATACTCCGCGCCATTCCCGTCGATGTGGGAGCCGTTGTAGTTCGTCGGCCAGTCACCGATCTCTAAGGTCAGAGTGCCGCCCTGCTCCAAGGAGCCGCGGTCCTTCGGGTTGTTCGCCACCAACTTGCTGGCCTGATTGATGTCCTGCTTCTCCGGGCCGGCTTTCCCGTCCTTGTTGCCGGAGGAACATCCGGCCAGGGTGAGTGAAGCGCAGACGCACAGTGCGAAAGCCGTGCGGGACGGATTGCGGGTCATGATGAACTCCTTTCGGACGACGGCTCCGACACAGGGAGGTCGGACTGAGGGGGAGGCCCCTGCACATGTGCGCTCACCAGCTGTTCCTCAGGGAAGAAACAGGCCTGTCGGTGGTCCGCGGTGCCGGTCGGTACCAGCGGCGGTTCTTCCGAGCGGCATTGATGCCGCTTCGTCTCGTCCAACCCGAGGAAGACCGGGCAGCGGGTCGCGAAGTCGCATCCCACCGGGCGGTCCAACGGGCTGGGCAGGTCGCCCTGGAGAAGGATGCGTTGCCGGGAACGCTCCTTCACCGGGTCGGGCACGGGGATCGCTGAGAGCAGCGCCCGGGTGTACGGGTGGGTCGGGCTGTCGAAGACCTCGTCGACCTGGCCGATCTCGACGATCTTGCCCAGGTACATGACGGCGACCCGGTCGCTGATGTGGCGCACCACCGCCAGGTCGTGGGCGACGAAGAGATACGAGATACCCAGGTCGGCCTTCAAGCGGTCGAGCAGGTTGATGATTCCGGCCTGTACGGAGACGTCCAGGGCGGAGACCGGTTCGTCCAGGATCAGCAGTTTCGGTTCGAGGGCGAGCGCCCGGGCGATCCCGATGCGTTGGCGTTGTCCTCCGGAGAACTGGGTGGGGAAACGGTTCAGGTGGTCCGGTTCCAGGCCGACGGTGGCCATCAGGTCGCGGACCCGTTCCTGGCATTCCTTCTCCGGGGTGCCATAGGCCTGGAGCGGTTCGGCGATGATCTCGTAGACGGTGAACCGGGGGTCCAGGGCGCCCATCGGGTCCTGGAAGACCAGCTGGATATTGCGCCTCAACCCAGTGACCTCGGATTTCTTACGTAATTCATGGATCGAGGTGCCCAAGACCTTGATGTCCCCGCGGGTCTTCGGGGAAAGTTCCATGATCTCCAGCAGGGTCGTCGTCTTCCCGCAGCCCGACTCGCCGACCAGGGCAAGGCATTCGCCTTCAGCGATGTCCAGGTCGATCCCGTCGACGGCCTTGACGTCACCGACCTGACGTTTCAGGAAGGCCCCCTTCATCAGCGGGAAGTGCCGGTGCAGCTCGGAGACCTCCAGAACGGTGTCCCGCTGTTGCCGGGGCAGGTCGGAGAGTGCCGCATGGGGCACCGGGGGCACCGGGAAGATCGCCCGCGGGTCAGGCAATGCGATCAATTCCCGGGAACGTACGCATGCGGTCAGGTGGTCCGGGGCCACCTGCGCCAGCGGAGGTTCCTGTTCGGCGCACACCGGGGCGGACACCGGGCAGCGGGGCAGGAAGGGGCATCCGGTCGGTTCGGCCAGCAGATTCGGGGGATTTCCCTCGATGGGGACCAGGCTGCTCTTCTCCCGCCGGTCGACCCGGGGGATCGACCCGAGCAGCCCGACGGTGTACGGCATGCTCGGACGCTGGTAGATGTCGTCGATGACGCCTTTCTCCACGGGACGGCCCGCGTACATCACCATGACGTCGTCGGCGACCCCGGCGACCACGCCCAGGTCGTGGGTGATCATCACGACCGCCGCGCCGGTCTCCTCCTGGGCGACGGTGAGCAGATCGAGGATCTGTGCCTGGATGGTCACGTCCAGAGCGGTCGTCGGTTCGTCGGCGATGATGACGCGGGGGTCGTTCGCGATGGCGATGGCGATGACCACGCGTTGACGCATCCCGCCGGAGAATTCGTGGGGGTAGGAGTCGACCCGGGTACGTGGGCTGGGGATACCCACCAGGTCGAGCAGTTCGATGGCGCGTGCTCGGGCTTTCTGCCGGGAGATCGAGCTGTGCGCCTGGAGGGCTTCGACGATCTGGTCGCCGACGGTGAACACCGGGGTCAACGAGCTCAGCGGGTCCTGGAAGATCATCGAGATGTCGCTGCCCCGGTGCCGGGACATCTCCCGGTCCGGCAGCCCCAGCAGTTCCTTGCCGCCGTAGGTGATCGAGCCGGTGACCTTCGCGGTTTCCGGAAGCAGACCCATAATCGCCAGGGAGGTCACCGACTTGCCTGACCCGGACTCGCCGACGATGCCCAGCACCCGTCCGGGGCGGAGGTCGAGGTCGACCCCGCGGACGGCGTGGACCGAGCCGGCTTCGGAGCCGAAGCGTACGTGCAGATCCCGTACCGACAGGATCGGTGATCCCGCACCTGCGGGTGTGCTGTCCGTCCTGGCGGTCATGCTCGTCCTCCTGACTTGCTGTTCGGGTCCAAGGCGTCACGCAGGCCGTCGCCGATCAGGGAGAGCGACAGGGTGAGCCAGAGCAGGCAGACCACCGGGCCCCAGAAGAGCCACGGGTACGCCGACAGCTGACTGGCGGCCTGCCCGATGAGCTGGCCCAGGGAGACGTCGGGGGCACGGACGCCGATGCCGAGGAAGGACAGCGCGGTCTCGGAGATGATCGCCCCGAAGGTGCCCAGGACGATGTTGAGGATCAGGTAGGAGCCGATGTTGGGGATGATGTGGCGTCGGATGATCTGCCAGTCCGAGACGCCCAGATAGCGGGCCGAGGTGACGAATTCACGTTCCCGTAGCGACTGGGTGGTGGCGCGGACCACACGGGCCAGACCCATCCAGCCGAACATGGTCAGGAAGATCGCCAGGTGGACGGCGCTGCCACCGGTGCTGCCCATGAAGACGGCGATCAGCAGGAAGTAGGGCATCAGCAGCAACATGTCGAGCACCCACATGCCGACCCGTTCGCGGGTGCCGCCCCAGAAAGCGATGGTGGTGCCATAGGCGGCACCCAGGATCGGGGCGCACACTCCGACGATGGCGGCGATCATCAGTGATTTTCCGGTGCCGCGCACCAGCATCGCCCACAGGTCGACTCCGCCGCTGTTGGTGCCGAGGATGTGCCCGCCCTCGCCGGGAGGCGTCCCGATATTCATCAGGTCCTGTTGGTCGTAAGAAAATTCGTTGCCCAGGTTGCCCAGCAAGGTGAAGGCCACGGCAACGGTCAGCATGCCCATGCCGATGACCGAGCCCTTGTTGCGCAGCAGCCGGCGCACGATCAGCCGGCTCTTCGAGGTGATCTCGACGGTCTCCGGGCTGTCGGCGTTCAGCGAGGGCGCGGTCTCGGTCTGTACCCGGGCGGGCATTCCCAGCGGGGTGGCGTCGATCCGTGCCGAGGAGGCCTCTGCGGCCAACGGGGTGGCGGGGAGGACCTCGCCTTCGCTCAGCGGTTCGGCGGCGGGCCCGGGACGGAGGGGTTCGCGAGGTTCGGTCATCTCAGCTCACCCGCACCCGGGGGTCGACGACGGCGACGGACAGGTCGGCCAGGATTGCTCCGATGGCGAACATCACTCCACCGAAGGCGACGCCCGCGACGGTGGCATTGACGTTCTGGGTCATCACGATGGCGTCCAGGGTGTAGCGGCCCAGACCTTGCCAGGCGAACACGGTCTCGATGATGAAGGTCCCGGTGAACACCATCGGTATCTGGAAGGCGATGGACTGGGCTACCGGGATGAAAGAAGTACGTAGGGCGTGTTTGCGAACGGCTTGGGCTTTGGTCAGGCCTTTGGCGCGTGCAGTACGTACATAATCCGCATTGATATTGTCCAACAGAAGTGATCTTTGCAACAGTTGGTAGCCGACATAGGCCACGATCGTCAAAGCGATGGTAGGGAGCACCAGATGTTGGATTTCATCGATGATCTGGGCTCCGGTTCCTTCCGGGGGGAGAGCTGAACGCATGCCGGTGACATAGAGGATGGTGCCGCCGGCGCTGTCATTGATCCGAATGCCGGTCATCTGCACGACCAGGTAGATCACCGGGGCGGGGACGCAGCTGATGACATAGCTCAGTGTGGTGACCGCCCGGTCGGAGAACTTGTACTGGCGAGCTGCGGCAAAGATGCCCAGAGAGACGCCGATGATCACCGAGAGAATGGTGGCGAGGATGACCAACCGTCCGGAGATGAGCGCCCGGATGAAGAATTCGTCGTTGACCCGTGCCCCATCGGGCCCCATGCCCCAGTCGAAGTGCAGGACGATGTTCTGCAACCACTGGAAATACCGTTCGAACGCGCTGAGGGTGGGGTCGAGTCCGTTGGCCCGCAACTGGGCGTTGACCTGGTCGATGGTCGGCCGAGGAGTGCGCTCCAGGAGGCGCGACTGCGGTCTCATGAAGTTGACGGCGGCGAAATAGGCGATGGTGGTCGCGATGAAGATCATGACCACGTAGTTGCCCAGACGGCGAAGCAGATATTTGGCCATCAGTCGATCCCTCTGGGACCGCTTTCTGCCTGCTGTCGTCGTCTCTTCTCAGATGTTTCTGACATGGGCTTTCAACCTCATTGTTTTCCGGCGCCGTCCAAGCTGCTGTGCCCCCAGAGGAAGGGCGGCAGGTCGTTGTCTCAGATATGGCATGGCTTCCGTGCGCACCATCGCCGATGGCGCAAAAACTAGCACCCGGAAGATGCCCATAGCGGGAACTTGAAGAAGCCTTGTCTGTGTCGATGAAAAGGTCTTTCGTTGATAACGAAACCGGTCGGTCGTGCCTGTGTGAAGATCGACGAGGCATGAACGTACGTTCACGGTTCTTCGTCCGTTCTTTCCTTGCAGGTGGCCCAGGTCATCCGCTCAACTGTGCTTCGGCCCGGCCGATGGGAAGGTCAGGCATCCGTCCACGGCCCAGGCCGCCGGTCGCCACAGCGGAACATCTCGGGGCGAAGGAAGTGGCGGCATGAGAATCGGTGTCGATGAGGACTCGTCGCGCAGGGTCGACCTCGAGACCTGGGCGGCACAGATCGCCGCGATGCATCTCACCGTGGCCCGGCTGACCCCGTCCGCCTCGGCACCGGACCGGGCTGAAGACCGTGGCACCGCGCCAGTCGTCGACATCGCGGCGGCACAAGGTGCCCGCGCGCACATGTTCGCTGCCCGAGAAGGTCAGATGACCGTCCAAGAAGGACTCGGCTATCTCCGTGTGGCCTCAGCCGACCTGCAACGCGCCCAGGAAGTGCTGGGTCGGATGAGCGTCGTGTCGGCGCAGGCGACCGATCAGAGCTATGACGCCGCACAACGGGCCGGGCTGCAGAAATACTTCGACCGGTCGGTGCAGGAGCTGGAAGGGATCGCCGAACAGGCCCGCTATCACACCCTGCGGATGCTGGGTGGCAGCGCTTCCGCCTGGTCGCTGCCGGAAGGCGCGGTGATACCGACGGCGGCGCCGGCGATGGTGGACCGCCCCGGAACTCCGCGCCGGGAAGCCCGCCCGATGCCGACCCGAGAAGGTGCCGTTGATGCACCGGATCAGGGCCGACCCGAGTCGTACCGGGAGACCTCGGCGCTGACGACGGAGCACGGTGAACGGACACGCTCCTCCCTGGCCTCACCGGCGCAGGCGCTTCTGGCCCTGGAACGGGTCGGTCATGCCGAGAACATCCTGGCGCAGATCTCCTCGGTGGTGAACGAGGCCGAGGCGAGCATGCACCGGATGATCCGGGACTGGGGATTGTCCGCCGGACGCCAGCCCGGAATGGACCATGACCATTCACCGGCCGCGGCGATGAACCGCCAACTGGCTCTTCACGAAGCCACCCGATCCGGTGCCTCGGTCCTGGTGGAGGCGACGCGCGCGCAGTTCCAGGCAGTGACGACCGTAGCTGGTGGTGTCGTGGTGGCGGCTGTGCTGGGTGCAGCGGCCTCGCCGGTACGTGAGCCCGCTGCCAGTGAAAAACCCTCGGTTGAACCGGTGGCCTCACCGGCCGGTTCGGCGCGGACGGCGACGGACGAGCGACGCGAGAGCGGACAGGGGCAGGGTTCTGGAGTGGCTCGCCGCTGAGAACCCGGGTGGAGCTCTCTGACTAGTTCTCGTGCATCGGTCTTTCACACGGGGACGCATGGCCCCTGTCGCCGACACTGTCGACCGTCCAGCCTGTCTGGGTGACCGTTGGTCGCTCAGGGGGTGGGTGATTGGTCGTCCACCATTGGTCGTCCGCCCATCGTTCTGTACATCGATGCCCTATTGGTCCGGTTCGTCGACAGAGGGCCATCCGGCCGCTGCACACCGCGCACCCCTCCACGAGAAAACGGTGACCAGCATGTATGAGCTCTCCGCCGATCACGAGGAGTTCCGTGCCCATATCCGGGACTTCGCTACCGCCGAGATCGCCCCCCACGTCGCCCGCTGGACCAAGGAACGCCGTTTTCCCAGCGAGATCATCCCCAAGATGGGAGAACTCGGGCTCTTCGGTCTCGTCGTCCCCGAGGAGTACGAGGGTGCAGGCATGACGTCCCACGACGGCCCCTTCACCTACCTCTGCCTGGCCATCGAAGAACTCGGCCGCATCGACCAGTCCATCGGCATCACCCTCGAAGCCGGAGTCGGTCTGGGGATCAACCCGATCATGACCTACGGCACCCAGGAGCAGAAGGTCCGCTTCCTCCCCGACCTGGCCACCGGACGGGCACTCGCCGGTTTCGGACTCACCGAACCCGAAGCCGGGTCCGACGCCGGAAGCACCCGGACCAAGGCGGTCCTCGACGGCGACGAATGGGTTGTCGACGGCGCCAAGGCCTTCATCACCAACTCCGGGACCCCACTCACCTCCGTCGTCACCGTCACCGCCCGCACCGGTACCCGTCTGGACGGCCGCGCCGAGATCAGCGCCATCATGATCCCTTCGGGCACAACCGGATTCACCGTCGAGCCCCCGTACGACAAACTCGGCTGGTGGATCTCCGACACCCACGGACTCACCCTCGACGCCGTCCGCGTCCCCCAGGACCATCTGCTCGGCACCCGGGGCAAGGGCTACGGTCAATTCCTCGCCACCCTCGACGACGGCCGCGTCGCCATCGCCGCCCTGGCCACGGGCTGCGTCCAACGCATGGTGGACGAATGCGTCGACTACGCCAAGAACCGGCAGTCCTTCGGCCGACCCATCGCCAGCTACCAAGGCGTCAGCTTCCAGATCGCCGACCTACAGGTCATGGCCGAAGCCAGCCGCCTACTCACCTACAAGGCCGCCGCCATGAAGGACGCCATGGACGCAGGCCGGGTCACCACCGCCGAGTTCAAACAGGCCGCCGCGCTCGCCAAGCTCTACACCAGCGAGTCCGCCGTCACCGCGACCCGCATCGCCACCCAGATCTTCGGCGGCAACGGTTTCATGGAGGACTATCCCGTGGCTCGTTTCTACCGCGACGCCAAGATCCTGGAGATCGGCGAAGGCACCTCCGAGGTGCAACGCATGCTCATCGCCCGAGGGCTCGGCCTGCCCGCCTGAACCAGGCGCACCGGACTCGGGACACAGTCAAGGAGAACAGATGACCTCCGGCAGGAAGACCTTCGCGGAGCAGCGCACACCCGGCCCTGGGTCAGACCGCCGCGTCGGTGATATCCGGACCCGCCTGAATGCCGCACACGACTCCACAGCGGAGGTACCCCCTAGAGCACGAGCGAAACTGGACTCCCAGGGCAAGATATTCGTCCGCGACCGGGTCGCGATGCTCTTCGACGAGGGCAGTTTCGTCGAGGACGGACGGTACGCCAACGCCCTGGCCGGGGGAGCGCTGCCCGCGGACGGCGTGGTGACGGGCCGGGGCACCGTCGACGGCCGTCCCGCGATCGTCGTGGCGAACGACCCGTCGGTGAAAGCCGGATCGTGGGGGGCCCGCACGGTGGAGAAGATCGTCCGGGCCACCGAGGCGGCGCTGCGTGAAGAGTTGCCGATCTTCTGGTTCGTCGACTCCGCCGGGGCCCGGATCACCGACCAGGTCGAGCTCTTCCCGGGGAGACGCGGCGCCGGGCGGATCTTCCACAACGAGGTCGCCCTGTCGGGTCGGGTGCCGCAGATCTGCTGTCTGTTCGGACCGAGTGCGGCCGGTGGCGCCTATATCCCCGCCTTCACCGACCTGGTCGTCATGGTGGACGGCAATGCGTCCATGTACCTGGGCAGCCCCCGGATGGCCGAAATGGTCGTGGGGGAGAAGATCACCCTGGAGGAGATGGGCGGGGCACGCATGCACTGCACGGTCTCCGGCTGCGGCGACATCCTCGCCGAGGACGACGAGGAAGCCATCGAGCTTGCCAAGCTCTACTTCTCGTACCTGCCGTCGACCTGGCGGGACATGCCCCCGATGTTCGCTGTCGAAGAGCCTTCCCGGCCGTTGCGCCCAGACACTGTTCCGGAGATCGAATCAGTGCCCTTCGACATCCGCGAGGTGATCGAGGGGCTGGTGGACGGGGACAGCTTCTTCGAGATCAAGGCGCTCTTCGCCCCTGAACTGGTCATCGGCCTGGCACGCCTCGACGGGCGGTCCGTGGGTGTGGTCGCCAATAATTCCGCTGTCAAGGGCGGGGTGCTTTTCGTCGACAGCGCAGACAAGGCTGCACGCTTCGTGCAGCTCTGCGATGCCTTCTCCATCCCGCTGATCTATCTGGCAGATGTCCCCGGCTTCATGATCGGTTCGCAGGTCGAACGGGCCGGCATCATCCGTCATGGCGCGAAGATGGTCAGCGCGGTCTCCGAGGCGACGGTGCCGCAGATCTGCGTGGTGGTTCGGAAGGCCTACGGGGCGGGGCTCTATGCGATGGCCGGGCCCGGCTTCGGCCCGGATGCCACCATTGCCCTGCCCACGGCCCGGATCGCCGTGATGGGGCCGGAAGCGGCGGTCAACGCCGTCTACGCCAATAAGATCGCCGAGATCACCGATCCCGATGAGCGGGCGGCCTTCGTGGCGGCCCGACGGGAGGAATACGAACAGGATGTCGACCTGGAACGTTTGGTGAGCGACCTCGTACTGGACGATGTCGTCGAGGCCGACCTGCTCCGTGATGATCTGATCAGACGGCTGTCGTACGCCTCCCGTCGGGAACGGGCCTTCAGCGAACGTCGGCATGGCATCTCGCCGGTCTGACGTCCGGGCCGCGGACCGTTCAGGACGGAGAATTCCAGATTCAGCCCGGTTGCTCGACCGTCGACGGCCGTGCCGACCACAGCGCAGGCCAGGAGACACCGATCTCGACGAGCATCGTCCGCAGTTCGGGCAGGGACAGGCCGACGACATTGTGGTGGTCCCCACGCACCCCGGTCACGAAGGCTCCGCCCAGACCGTCCACGGTGAAGGCACCGGCGCAGGCGAGGGGCTCCCCGGTGGCGACATAGGCGTCGATCTCGGTGGGTTCGACCCTGGCGAAGGAGACCTCGGTGGTGACCGTCCGGCCCAGGGTGGCGCCGGTGCCCCCCGACTCCTCGTCCCGCAGGTCGATCAGCCAGTGACCGGTGTGCAACTGTCCGGTCTTCCCCGACATGGCCTGCCAGCGAGTGACAGCATCCTGTACCGACGACGGTTTGCCGTGTGCCTGACCGTCGAGTTCGAAGAGCGAATCACAGCCCAGGACGATCAGATCGGCCTCCTTGTCGTCGAGGTCGCCCGCGACTGCTTCGCACTTGGCGCGGGCCAGGACCAGGGCAGCATCGGCCGGCTCCAGTGCTCCGTGGATCTCCTCGGCCCGGGCGAGGACGGCCTCCTCGTCCACGGAAGACACCACGATGCGGGGGACGACACCGGCGGCGCGCAGTGTTGCTGCTCGGGCCGGTGAAGCCGAGGCCAGTACCAAGGTGACCGGTCGGTCGCAGTTCTGGTCGGGGATAGGACGTCGATCTGTCGTAGCGTTCACGCCAGCACTGTACGGCGGAAGACGTCCAATCCGACGCCGCCGATGTCCAAGGAGCGTCGGTGGAAGCTCTTCAGGTCGAAGGCGTCCCCCTCACGTCGACGGACCTCCTCGCGCAGCTGCAGCCAGAGACGTTCCCCGATCTTGTACGACGGGGCCTGGCCCGGCCATCCCAGGTAACGGTCCAGTTCGAAGCGCAGGACGGACTCGGGCATGGTGACATGCCTGACCAGGAAGGCCCAGGCCTTCTCGTAGTTCCAGGCACCGCCGCCGACCTCGCCGGGAGCTTCGAATTCGCAGTGCAGTCCGATGTCCAGGACGACACGGGCCGCGCGCATCGACTGGCCCTCGAGCATGCCGAGCAGATTGCCGGGGTCGTCCATGAACCCGAGTTCCTCCATGAGGCGTTCGGCGTACAGCGCCCAGCCCTCACCGTGTCCGGAGGTCCACGACATCAGCCGTCGCCAACGGTTCAGCAGATCCGAACGGTAGACCGTTTGGCCGACCTGGAGGTGATGGCCGGGGACACCCTCGTGGTAGACGGTGGTCAGCTCACGCCAGGTACTGAAGGTGCTCACTCCTTTGGGCACCGACCACCACATCCGCCCCGGGCGGGAGAAGTCGTCGGACGGGCCGGTGTAGTAGATGCCTCCGGTCTGGGTGGGGGCGATGCAGCATTCGATCCGACGGACCGGGTCGGGGATGTCGAAGTGGGTTCCGGCCAGGGCGTCTATGGCAGCATCGGCGCGTTCCTGCATCCAGGCCTGGAGCGCGTCGGTGCCTTCCAATCGGTAGCGGGGGTCTGCGTCGAGCAGGTCGGCGGCTTCGGACGGGGTCAGGCCTTCGCGGATCTGCCCGGCGACCTGGGTCATCCGGGCGTCGATGCGGGCCAGTTCTTCCTGGCCCCAGGCGTAGGTCTCGGCGAGGTCCACGGTGGCGCCGAGGAAGCGTCGGGAGAGCAGGGCGTAGGTGTCCTGGCCGACGGCGTCCCGTTCTGTGGCCCCGGGGAGGAAAGCTGTGAGTTTTTCGACGAGTTCGCTGTAACCGCGTCGGGCTTCGAGCGTGCCTTCGCGAAGGAGGTCGCGGGTCTGCTCGTCTTCTCCGGCGAGGTCGGGGACACCGGCGAAGTACCCGTCGTCCCCGGCGAGCTCTCGGGCCTGTTCCAGGCAGACTTCCACCTGGCGTCGGACAGGGGTGCGCCCATGCGTGGCGGCTTCGCTGACCGAGCTGTGCCATTGCTCGAGGGCCTGGGGGATGCGGTGCAGGCGCCGGGCGAGGACGGCGAGTTCTTCCCCGGTGGAGGTCGGCATGAGATCGAGGACGTCCCGAATGGCCTGCAACGGGCTGGCCAGGTTGTTCATCTCCGCCAGGTCGAGTTCGGCGGCGTGGATCTCTTCCTCGAGCCCGAGACGTTCCTGCATGGCATCGACGGTCACCTGGTCGACTGCGTCCTGGCAGGAAGCTCGACCGAGTGCGTTCAGAGTGTGGCGGCGCAGGTCGGAAAGCGCGGACCAGCCTTCGGGGGAGAAGTCGTCATAACCGTCGTGTTCGCCGGGGATGCCGAACTGGGTGGCGGTGAGGGGGCTCAGCTCGATGACCTTGTCGACGTATTCCTCGGCGATCCGGTCGACTTCGGTGGAGGGACGAGGTGAGGGGGTGGAGTGGATCACGGGGCGAACCTATCCCAGGCGTGGCATGACGTAGTGGACTTCGTGCAGATCAGCGCGTCGTCGGCGGTCACGGGGCGATCAGCTCGTTCCGCCCCAGCCGACGCCACGGACTGCGCCCATGTTGAATGTCCTGGCCCGATGGGACCATCCTCGCCGGGCCAGGGGGGACTCCTGGGGTGCCCCGTTCACCAGCGCCATTATCACGACGGTCAGGGCGGCCAGCTCCTCCTCGGTGGGGCACCCGTACTCGACCCGGATCACAGGCGTGGACTGTGTGCTCGTGGTGTCCTCGGTCATCCTGTGCCCTCCGTCTGCGCTCGGTGGTCCGCCGCGCCTGGTCCGTGCCCGCCAACAGGTCGGCCGGCGTTCACAGCGGGATGTTCCCGTGCTTCTTCGCCGGCAGCTTCTCCTGCTTGGACCGCAGCGCGCGCAAGGCTTTGACGACCTGGACCCTGGTCTGCGCCGGTTCGATGACTGCGTCGATGTATCCGCGTTCGGCTGCGATATAAGGATTGGCCAAGGTCGTCTCGTACTGTTCGATGAATGCCCGGCGGGCGGCTTCGACGTCTTTGCCCTGTGCCGCGGCTTCGGCGAGTTGTTTGCGGTAGAGGATGTTGACGGCGCCTTGGGCACCCATCACCGCGATCTGTGCAGTCGGCCAGGCCAGGTTGACGTCGGCTCCCAGGTGTTTGGAGCCCATCACGTCGTAGGCACCGCCGTAGGCCTTTCGGGTGATGACGGTGACCAAGGGGACGGTGGCTTCCGCGTAGGCGTAGATCAGTTTGGCTCCGCGACGGATGATGCCATTCCACTCCTGGTCGGTGCCGGGAAGGAAACCGGGTACGTCCACGAAGGTCAGCACGGGGATGTGGAAGGCATCGCAGGTGCGGACGAAACGGGCTGCTTTTTCCGAGGCGTCGATGTCGAGGGTGCCGGCGAACTGCATCGGCTGGTTCGCGACCACGCCGACGCTGCGTCCTTCGACCCGACCGAAACCGCAGACGATATTCGGTGCGAACAGGGCGTGAACCTCGGTGAAGGCACCTTCGTCGAGGATGGTCTCGATGATGGTGTGCATGTCGTAGGGGGTGTTCGGGGAGTCCGGGATGAAGGTGTTCAGCGCCTCGTCCTCCGCCGTCACCTCGGGGTCGGGGTCGAAACCGTAGACGACGGGTTCCTCGAGGTTGTTCTGTGGCAGGTAGGACAGCAGTTCGCGCACGTACTCGATGGCGTCGTCCTCGTCGGAGGCCGCATAGTGCGCGGCTCCGGACTTCGTGTTGTGTGCCTGCGCGCCGCCGAGGTCTTCGAAGGCGACGTCCTCACCGGTGACGGTCTTGATGACGTCGGGTCCGGTGATGAACATGTGCGAGGTCTGGTCGACCATCACGATGAAGTCGGTGATCGCGGGGGAGTAGACCGCGCCACCGGCGCAGGGGCCCATGATGAGGCTGATCTGGGGGACGACCCCGGAGGCACGGACATTCCGCCGGAAGATCTCGCCGTACATCGCCAGTGAGGCGACGCCCTCCTGGATGCGTGCGCCGCCGGAGTCGTTGATGCCGACGACCGGGCAGCCGATCTTCAACGCCAGGTCCATCACCTTGACGATTTTCTCCCCGAAGACTTCGCCGAGGGAGCCACCGAAGACGGTGAAGTCCTGGGCGAAGACACACACTGGGCGGTGGTCGATGGTGCCGTACCCGGTGATGACGCCGTCACCGTAGGGACGATTGCGTTCTTGTCCGAAGTTGGTCGACCGGTGCCGGGCCAGGCCGTCGAGCTCGACGAAGCTGCCTTCGTCGAGGAGCTGTTCGATCCGTTCCCGAGCGGTCTTCTTGCCCTTGGCGTGTTGTTTCTCCACGGCGCGGGCCGGCCCGGCGTGCAGCAGATCGTCGTTACGCCGGTGGAAGTCGGCGAGTTTGCCTGCCGTGGTGCGCAGGTCGGGGAGGTCCTGCTGGTCCTCGGAGTGGGCGACATCGCTCATGGGCGAGAGCCTAGCCTTGGGAACATGCCGATGGCTTTGAGTGAAGATCCTTTGCGTGCAACCCTCGTCACACCTGACAGCTTCTGGCGTCAGGTCGACTGTTACGAGGAGGTCGGGTCGACCAATGCGGTTTCCGCTGCCGACCCGAGTGCCTGGCGGGTGGTGACCACCCGTCGGCAGACCCAGGGGCGGGGCCGCTACACGCGGGTCTGGGAGTCCCGGGAGGGCGCCTCGGTGGCGATGTCCTTGACCGTTCCGCTGGCGGATGATCCGCACAGTTGGGGATGGCTGCCGTTGACGGCCGGTCTGGCCGTTGCCGAGGCCTTGGGCGAATTGACCCGAGCTCCTGCGCGTTTCACCCTGAAATGGCCCAATGACGTCCTGATCTGCCTGGACGACGGGAGCAAGGGGAAGGTGTGCGGGATCCTCTGCGAGACGGTGCCCGTCCAGGCGACCGGCGGTGTGCCACTGGTGGTGGTCGGGATCGGGATCAACATTTCCCTCGCTCAGGAAGAGCTGCCCGTGCCCACGGCAACGTCCTTGGCCTTGGCGGGGCTGTCCGGTCCGGACGGGCAGCTCCCCGGAGGTGGGGACGTCGTGGTCGCGATCGCCCGTGCCTTCGCCGCGCGACACGCCCAATGGGCTCAGGGGGGTCAAGAGCTCCAGCGGCTGCGTTCGGCCTACCGCCAGTGTTGTTCGACCCTCGGGGCGGCGATCGAGGTCCATCTGCCAGGTGATCTCGTCGTACAAGGCCAAGGGGTCGAGGTCTCCGACGACGGGGAGATCGTGGTGGACACCGCGGAGGGGCGTCGTGCCTTCGCGGCAGGGGATGTCGTGCATGTTCGCCCCGGAACGGGGAAGGATCAGGCATGATCGGCCCATGACCACCGGCAGCGGCGCCGGGCGCGCGCCTACGTCCCGAGGGCTCTTTGCGGCGGTACCGGCAACGGATCCGTCCGGCGAGCTGTCGGGTGCTGTCGCGGGATATGCCCGGGGCGAGGTGTGCGAGGCAGTGGGGATACCCCTGCCTGCGGCGCGGCGGTTCTGGCATGCCCTCGGGTTCCCGAGGGTGGGTGATGC
The DNA here is from genome assembly GCF_003391095.1 of Austwickia chelonae. Taxonomy (NCBI): domain Bacteria; kingdom Bacillati; phylum Actinomycetota; class Actinomycetes; order Micrococcales; family Dermatophilaceae; genus Austwickia; species Austwickia chelonae. Next base: position 774,385 of record NZ_CP031447.1, read on the forward strand.
CGAGGCCATCTTCACCGACGAGGATGTTCAGGCTCTGTCCCAGATCGTCGGGTTGATCCGCCGTGGCGTCCTCGATGAGGAGAGCGCCGTGGGCATGACCCGGGCGATCGGGCGGAGCGCGGACCGGTTGACCGCCTGGCAGACCCAGCTGATCCGGGAGATGGCTTCCGAGGAGGTCTCCGACCGGTTCGACACCGCGTCGACGGTGTCACCGCGTTCCGGGGAGCTGTCCACGGCCGGGCTGGCTGCTGAGCTGGCTGATGAACTCGAGCCCCTGCTGATCTATGCCTGGCGCAGGCACCTCGCTGCGACCGTATCGCAAATGAGTACGGCGGCTGACGACCTCCGCGAGCGTTCTGCCAAGGAGATGACGGTCGGGTTCGCCGACATGGTCGGATTCACTCGAATCGTCCGCCGTCTCGACGAACACGAGCTCGGCTCACTGGTGCAGCGCTTCGAAGCAGCGGCCTCGGACACCGTGGCCGCCTACGGGGGGCGGCTGGTGAAAACGGTCGGTGACGAAGTGCTCTTCTGCTGTAGTTCCCCCGAGGCCGCCGCAGGCATCGCCCTGACTCTGATCGATGTCCATGCCAAGCAGGGGGACCTGCCCCCGTTACGGGCCGGGTTGGCCACCGGACCGGTGACGGCGAGGTTGGGGGATCTCTACGGTGTCACGGTCAATCGGGCTTCCCGGCTGACCGGCCTGGCCCGTCCGGGGACAGCGCTGGCCGATGTCGAGTCCGGCGAACGGCTGCAGGAGCACCACGGGATCCGGCTGTCTGCGCTACGCGCCCGGGAACTGCGTGGTTTCGGGCCGACCCGGGCTTATGCGATTCGTCCCGGCAGCGAAGGTCCGCCGCGTCCGGCCCGGTCGCCGGTGCCTCATCTCCGCCATCATCTCCGTCGTCCCTTTCGTGGAGGCCTGTCATGACCGAGCACAGCCCGTTGGTGACCGTTCGTCGTCACGGCCCGCAGGACCGGGTGGCCGAGCTGGTCCTCGACCGGCCCGAGGCGATGAATGCGGTGTCGACGGCGATGGCGGAGGCCATCGCCACGGCGACTGGCGAACTCGCCCGTGACCAAGGCATCTCCTGTGTGGTGTTGACCAGTACGCACTCCCGTGCGTTCTGCGTGGGCGCCGATCTGAAGGAGCGCCGGACCTTCTCCGACGCCGATCTCTTCGCCCAACGTCCCGTGGCCCGGGCCGCTTACACCGGGGTTCTAGACCTGCCGATGCCCGTGGTGGCCGCGGTGGACGGTTTCGCGCTGGGCGGAGGCTGCGAGCTGGCGCTGGCCTGCGACCTGGTCGTGGCCGGAGCCGAGGCTGTCCTGGGCCTGCCGGAGGTTTCGGTGGGTGTCATCCCCGGCGGAGGCGGTACGCAGTTGCTGACCCGTCGGGTCGGCTGGTCGAAGGCCGCCCGGCTGATCTTCACCGCCCAACGACTGACCGCGGCGGAGGCTGTCGAGCACGGCCTGGTCGATCTGCTGACGCCAGCGGGTCAGGCTCGTGACCAGTCTTTGGACTTGGCTGGTCGGATCGCCGTGCACAGCCCGGTCGGTCTGCGACAGGCCAAGCGGGCCATGCGGTTGGGCGCTGACGTGGATCTGCGTTCAGGCTTGGAGATCGAGGATGCTTGCTGGCGGTCCACGGCGTTCAGTGCCGACCGGGCCGAAGGCGTGGCGGCTTTCGTGGAAAAGCGCGAGCCACGCTGGCCGGGATATTGATCCTCGGTCCACTTTTCGCTGCTCACACTGTGATTCATGTCCAATTTACTTGGCAGGTCATCCTACTGGGACCCATTTCGGACCCTAATATGACGCCATGATCAGAGTTCTGCTGGCCGAGGACGATCCGGCGATCAGCGAACCTCTTGCCCGAGCCCTGCGCCGTGAGGGATACACCGTCACGGTCTCCGATGACGGCTTGCGGGCACTCGCTGCCGCGCAGGACAACCCCGACCTGGTGATTCTTGACCTGGGGTTACCGACCATGGACGGTTTGGAGGTCTGCCGACGACTACGTGGTGAGGGTCGGACCGCGCCGATCCTGATCCTTACGGCTCGGGCGGACGAGGTCGACACCGTGGTGGGGCTCGATGCGGGCGCCGACGACTATGTCACCAAGCCCTTCCGGTTGGCCGAGCTGCTGGCCAGGGTGCGGGCTCTGCTGCGACGGACTCCCGGGTCGTTAGGAGAGGACGAGGGCGGTATCCGGATCGATGCCCAGGCACGTCGCGCTTACATGAATGACGAGGAGCTTCAGCTCACCGCGAAGGAGTTCGACCTTCTGCGGGTGTTGGTGCGGGAGCAAGGAAAAGTGGTTTCCCGGGAGCAGCTCATGCGGGAGGTCTGGGAGACCCAGTGGTTCGGGTCGACGAAGACCCTGGACATGCATGTGTCGGTATTGCGCCGCAAGCTGGGCGACGACGCGGCCCGTCCTCGTTACATCACGACTGTACGAGGGGTGGGTTTCCGCTTCGAACGCGCCGACGGAACGAGCTGACCGGTGCGCCGGATGCTGGTGCGGTCGACGATCTGGGCCGGTCTGGTCGGCCTGATCGTCTTCTTCGTCCCGGTCTCGGTCCTGACGGTGGTCTTCGTCCGTTGGCATGAGGAACGGGTCGGGAGCTGTCGTGTCGAGCCGTGGCAGTACAGCCCGTGGTGGTTGTTCTTCGCGGGTTTTTCCTTGGCGGTGCTGGCCAGTGTCATCGGCCTGTGGCTGGCGATTCGGCAGGCTGATCGTTTTGTCGAGCCTCTGCAACGGTTGACCGATCAAGCGGAACGGTTGGGGTCGGGGGACGCCAGGTACGAGCGGATCCAATCGGGGATCGAGGAGATCGACCGGGTTTCGGACGTGCTTTCGCGCAGTGCGCAGCAGCTGTTGACCTCCTTGTCGGTGGAGCGGGATTTCGCCTCTGATGCCTCCCACCAATTACGGACCCCGTTGACGGCGCTGTTGATGCGTCTGGAAGAGATCTCGGTGACCGATGACGTCACGGTCGCGCAGGAGGAGGCGAATATCGCCATCGAGCAGGTGGAGCGGCTGAACGCGACGGTGGATGCGCTTCTGACACGTTCGAGGGGGCACACGCCGACCTCGATGACGGCGCCCACTTCTCTCGACGCTGTGTTGGCACGTCTGCAACGGGAGTGGATGCCTGCTTTTGAGGCTGCTCAGCGCACGGTTCGGGTCAGCGGGGAGCGGGGCTTGCGATTGGTCACCAATCAGGTGGCCTTGGCGCAGATCTTGTCGACCTTGATCGAGAATTCGTTGGTGCACGGGCGGGGCCTGGTCCGGATCGATGCTCGTCGTTCGGGGCCGTCCGGGGTGATCGAGGTCTCTGACCAGGGTCCTGGGGTGTCTCCGGAACTGGCCCCGCATATTTTCGAGCGCAGTGTGTCGACGAAGAGCACCGGTCTCGGGCTGGGGCTGGCGCGTGATTTGGCGGAGAGTCATGGGGGTCGACTGGAACTGGTTCAGGGGTATCCGGTGGTTTTCGCACTCTTTCTCTCTGCGGCGGAGGTGGGGACGGACGGTGAACCGGAGCACGAGATCCTGGGGTAACTGTGGCAGTGGCAACGGCAGTGCAGGGTGATTCAGCTGGTGAACGACTAGCCTGGCCTGCGTGACTGATGTGGTGCGTGCTCCTGGTGGTTTTCCCGTCGTGGGTGTGATCGGCGGCGGTCAGCTTGCTCGGATGTGTCAACCGCCGGCGGTGGCCTTGGGGGTGCAGCTGTCGATTCTGGCGGAGAACGACAAGGCGTCGGCAGCCTTGGTGGTCCCTTCGTCGCCGGTGGGTGATCATGGCGACCTGGCGGCGGTGCGTGAATTCGCCAGGCATTGTGACGTGGTCACTTTCGATCACGAGCAGGTGCCGACTGAGGTCTTGGCTGCTCTGGAAGCTGACGGGGTGGTTCTGCAGCCCTCGCCGCAGGCGTTGGTCTTCGCTCAGGACAAGCTGCGGATGCGTCGCCGGTTGAGCGAGTTGGGGGTGCCTTGTCCGCGTTGGGCGCAGGTCACGACCCGGGAAGAAGTGCTCGCTTTCGGAGAAGAAGTGGGCTGGCCGTTGATCGTGAAGGCTCCTCGTGGCGGATATGACGGCAAAGGGGTCCTGGTCGCCGGCGGCATCGAGGAGGTCGACCCCTGGCTGTCTGAGGTGGCCCGGGACCGCGCGACAGTCGCGGAACAGGCTGGAGGAGTGGGCGCGAGCGGATCGCCGTCCGTTCCGGCGTTCGCCGATGGGCTTCTCGTGGAAGAGAAGGTCGACTTCGTGCGAGAGCTGGCGGTATTGGTGGCGCGGAGCCCGTCCGGTCAGGCGACGGCTTGGCCGGTGGTGGAGACGGTCCAGGTGGGCGGGGTGTGTGCGGAGGTCCTGGCTCCTGCCCCGGATCTGACGGAGGAGGTCGCTCTCGCGGCGACGCGCGACGCTTTACGGATCGCCGGTGAACTGGGCGTGACCGGGGTGCTGGCGGTGGAGATGTTCGAAGTACCCGCGACATCGGGGCGGGGGGGTTCTCGTTGTGTGGTGAACGAGCTGGCGATGCGTCCGCACAACAGCGGCCATTGGACGATCGAGGGGTCGGTGACGAGCCAGTTCGAGCAGCATCTGCGAGCTGTTCTGGACCTGCCTCTGGGCGATCCACGGCCCCGCTCCCGGTGGACGGTGATGGGCAATGTTCTCGGTGGCGACTATTCGGAGTTGTACTCGACCTATCGGCATCTCCTGGCGCGGGACCCGGGGCTACGGGTGCATTTCTACGGTAAAGAGGTGCGTCCGGGGCGCAAGGTCGGTCATGTGACCGTGTGCGGTGAAGATCTGGCAGATCTGCGCGAGCGGGCCCGTCACGCGACCGAGTTCGTGACTGGTGTGATCACCGGGTGAGTTGTGCAGGACATCGATCGAGGAAGAACACGTGGAAAGGCGTCTGATGAGTGATGGCCCCGTCGTAGGGATCGTGATGGGCAGCGACAGCGACTGGCCGGTCATGGAGGAGGCGGCTCAGGCCTTGACCGAGTTCGGGATTCCATATGAGGCCGATGTGGTCTCTGCGCATCGGATGCCGACGGCGATGATCGCCTATGGGCAGGAGGCGGCAGGACGAGGCCTGCGGGTGATCATCGCCGGCGCAGGTGGCGCGGCACATCTGCCTGGGATGTTGGCGGCGGTGACTCCGCTGCCGGTGATCGGGGTGCCGGTTCCTTTGGCTCGTTTGGACGGCATGGATTCTTTGTTGTCGATCGTGCAGATGCCGGCAGGGGTTCCCGTGGCGACGGTGTCGATCGGCGGTGCTCGTAACGCCGGTCTGCTGGCGGCCCGGATCGTGGGTTCGGGGACCAGTGAACAGGACGCGGGCGTTCGGGAACGCATGGTGGATTTCCAGGGCGACCTGGAGCGGGTGGCCCGGGAGAAGGGGCGCCGTCTGCGCGAAAGTTGCCGGTGAGACGGTCTTCGATCGGTGGATGAGCGTACTGCCGCCGGGAGCACAGGGTGTGCTTCGCAGAGGGACGGAGCCGTTCGCGTAGCGTGTGCCGTGGCGGGAGAACCTCGGAAACACTTCCGATAGTGTTGTGAGGCAGCGGATCTCAGGAGGCATGATGCGTTTCGGAATGGTGATTCCGCAGGGATGTCGGCTGGATCTGGCCGGTATCGATCCGCTGCAACACTGGGGCGTCATGGCGGGCCTGGCTCGCCGCGCCGACGCGGGCGACTCCTGGTCCGGCATCTGGCTTCACGACCACCTGCACACCTTTCCCACGGCCACCGACGAGGCCACCCACGAGCTCTGGGCGGTGACGGCCGCGCTCGCCGCAGTCACTGTGCGAGTCCGTTTGGGGCAGGTGGGCACCTGCCTGGCCGGCCGGCCCCCGGCCATCCTGGCCAAGACGGCCGCCACTGTCGACGTGATCGCCGAGGGCCGACTGGACGTGGGACTCGGTGCGATCCACGACCCCGAGGAGTGGCGGGCCTATGGGCTGGTCGTCCCCGAGTTCGCTGATCAGGTGGCAGATCTACGGGAAGCCTCGCGGATCATGCGCCGCGCCTGGACCACGGGCCACCTGGATTTCGTGGGCGAACGCTATCTCGTCGACGGCGGGATCTGCAGGCCGCTCCCGGTGCAGACGACCGGTACCGGGAGAAGTCTGCCGTTGTGGTTGGCCTGCGACGGGGAGCCGGCGCTCCTCCGGGTGGCCGCCGAAGAGGCCGACGGTGTGCATCTGTCCGGGGACCCGGATGAATTCGCTGCGCAAAGCGAGCTCCTGGCCCAGCGCTGTCATGAGGTGGGTCGGGATACGGCCGAGATTCTGCGCGCAGGGATCTTCGACGTGGTGATCGGGGTCGACGAGGGCAATGTGCAGCGTCGTCTCGACTGGTATCGCGGGCATCTGTCCGCTGCCGGTGTCGGGGACGAAGTGGGCTTGCGCACGGTCGAGGAGCTGATCCGACAGCCACTCGTGGGCACACCGGAGACGATCGTGCAGACCTTACAAGGCCTGCACGCCCAGGGGATGGGATATGCGATCTGCTATTTCCCTGAATCTGCCTATGACGTGAGCGGATTGGACCTGTTTGAACGTGCAGTGATCCCTCAATTACGGCAGAAGGAGAACTCCCACCACCGCCATTGGCCTTTCCATCTTCCCTGATCGGAAGGGGGACCGGTCGCTGACCTGTGAGGCTACCCATGACAGCGATACGAGCCTCCGAGAGGAGAGAGAAATATCACGTCTTCGCGCACCGGGCTCTTCTCCTCCGTTGTCGATGCCCGTTGCCGGCAACGGAGTCACCTGCTGACCATGTCGGCGCCGGAGCACTGCCGGGGCACAAGAAGATCGGAATGCCTAGTCGAAAGACTTCGTCAAGGTTCTGACCTGCTCATGTTCACTTGTCATGGCTTTTCTCTCCTCCCTCGAACGGGCCGAAGAAGGCGTTCGACGGCTGCTCGAAGAGGGCAGACCCGACCCATATGTCATGAAGAACGTTCGAAGTTCCCTGGAGTTCTCCTGACCGGGAGTCGACTTGGACGTCGACGCTGATTAAGGGGGGGTGTGGATAAAATCCACAGACCTTCCCCCGATACTGGGATGATCATGAGTCGGCACAACTCCCGCGATCCCTACCGCGACCGCCAGGACGACGATGCCTCGATGGGTTCCCGTCGAGGCATCCGCGAAGTCCGCGGCGGCGGTGGCGCGCGCGCGAACGCTTATCGATCCAGGCGTCCAACGGAGCCACCGTCGGATTACGCCGATGACTACGACGACAGACCGCGCGCCCGCCCGGTCCCGCCTCGGCGTGCATCTGCCTCCGGACGTCCGCGTCCGCAAGGGGGCGCACCCGCTCGGCAGACGTTGTCCGACCCGGACCGGCTTCCGCCGCGATTACGCCGGCGGCGCGCGTACGCGCTGGTCGGGATGACCTTCGTCGCTCCCGGGTCGGCCCAGCTGGTCGCGGGTAACCGCCGACTGGGTCAGTTCGGGATGCGTTTGTGGTTCACCGTTCTGGCCTTTGCGGTGGGTGTGGCCATCCTGGCGGTGGTCAAGCGCAGCTGGGTGCTCTCCTTCGCCACCAGGTCCTGGGCCTTGATCACCTTGGCCGTGGTCCTGGGTGTCCTGGGTTTCCTGTGGGCGATCACCTTCATCGACGCAGCCCGCTTGGCCAGCACTCGCCGGTTGAAGGCTTCGACACGTCGAGGGGTCGTCTTCCTCGCTGTGATCGGCATGGTGGTCACCGCAGGTCCGCTCGGATGGGCAGCATCCACCTTGTACACCGGCAGTACGTTGCTCGACACGGTGTTCGACGCCGGGCAGAGCAAAGGACGCAGTAAGGGCAGGTACAACATCCTGCTCCTGGGCGGAGACTCCGGGACGGGCCGGATCGGGAACCGACCAGACACCATCATGCTGGCCAGTATCGATGGCAACACAGGTAAGACGGTCACCTTCGGATTCGCCCGTGACACCGAGAACATCAACTTCCGGCCTGGATCGACGATGGCCCGTTTGATGCCCAAGGGCTGGAACTGTGGCGACGAGTGCCTGCTCAACGGCCTGTACATGTGGGCCACGGAGCGGAAGGACCGGTTCCCCAAGGACGTCAAGGACCCAGGCGCCCTGGCCATGAAGGAAGCGGTCGAATCGCTCTCAGGCCTGGACATCCAGTACTACGCCCTCATCGACCTGCAAGGCTTCCAGACGATGGTCGACGCCATCGGCGGGCTCGAAGTCGACGTCAAGAAGCGCACACCGGTCGGTGGCGGCACCTCCAAGATCCACGAGTGGATCGAGCCCGGCCGGCATCATTTCAACGGTTTCTACGCCCTGTGGTACGCGAGATCCCGTGAAGGCGCGACGAACTACGAGCGGATGGCCCGCCAGAAGTGCGTGCTCCAGGCGGCGACCAAGCAGGTCGACCCCCAGAAGGTCCTGATGAAGTTCCGTGAACTGGCCTCAGCGGGTAAGCAGGTACTGAACACGGACATTCCCCAGGCGGAGCTGGGCGAGCTCGCTAACCTGGCGTTGCTCTCCCGATCACACCCGATGAAGAGCATCAACTTCACCCCGCCGTTGATCAAGCCGTGGAGCTACGACCCTCAGGTGATTCGCTCGACCGTTGCCGAGAGTCTGGGCACGGCGACGCCGTCCCCGTCGAGTACCTCCTCGAGTGCGTCCTCGGCACCGACCACCAGTTCGAAGAGCAGCCCGGGGCAGCGTCCTGGCGCCGGTGGCCGGACATCGAGCAGCAGTTCGAAGAGCAGCGCTCCGGCGAAGAGCTCGTCGAGTGCAGCGACACCTACCGATGGCACCGAGATCTGCACGGTGCCCTGACCAGGCGCCCTTCGAGGGATGCCTACCCCTCTCGTGGACGGAGAAGAGATGTCTGTGGACGGTGGTCTGACTCGGGCCGGCACGCCGGGTCAGGATCTGGCAGCCTCGGCCGAGGAGTGGCCGAGTGTCAGCGTGATCATGCCGATCCTCAACGAGGAGAAGTACCTGGCAGATGCGGTGCGTCGGGTCCTGGCACAGCAGTACGAAGGCGCATTGGAAGTGGTGCTGGCGGTGGGGCCCAGCCAGGACGCGACCGCAGCGGTGGCCCAGACGTTGGCCGGAGCCGACGCCCGGGTCCGAGTGGTGGAGAACCCCAGCGGCCGGACCCCGGACGGCTTGAACGCCGCATTGCACGCGGCACAGCACGACGTGATCGTTCGGGTCGACGGGCATGCCGAGCTCTCGGACGGGTACATCCGGACAGCAGTCGCCGAGCTGGAACGTACTGGGGCGGTCAATGTCGGCGGGATCATGGACGCCCAGGGCACTACGTCTTTCGAGCAAGCAGTGGCTTGTGCGATGAAGTCCCCCCTGGGCGTCGGTAACGCTCGCTTCCACTGTGGTGGTGGGGAGGGCGAAGCGGAGACGGTCTACCTGGGTGTCTTCCGTCGTGAAACGCTCTTGCAGATTGGCGGTTACGACAGCCACTTCACTCGGGCCCAGGACTGGGAGCTGAATCATCGGTTGCGGCAGTCCGGCGGGCGGGTCTGGTTCACGCCTGAGTTGAAAGTGACTTATCGCCCTCGGCCCACGGTGAACAAACTGTCCCGGCAGTACTTCGAGTACGGCCGCTGGCGTCGGGTGGTCTCAGCGCATCACGCCACGATCAACCCGCGCTATCTGGCACCTCCGGCAATGGTGCTGGGGACGGCGGCGGCCACGGTCGCTGGGCTGCGTCGGCCTGCTCTCCTCGCTGTTCCTGCGGCCTATCTCGCCGCAGTGGCTGCTGGCGGCCTTGCCATCAGTAAGGGACAGAAGACCAGTACCCGAGCGTTGGTACCGGTGGCTCTGGCAACGATGCACTGGTCGTGGGGGGTTGGCTTCCTGACGAGTCCTCGGCGGCTGCGTCGTCCGGTGCAGGAGAAGACGGAGGCGTGAGCAGCTCCAGCCTGCCGATGGTCGATGTCACCGTCGTCACCAGCGGTCATGATGTCGCCGATGCCCGGCTCCATCGGGAGGTGGCCGCATTACGCGCCCGTGGGCTCACCGTGGAGGTGCTCGGGCTGGGATCCGTGGACAACGGTCCGGCCGGGGCCGAGGTGCGTACCTGGCAGCGTTCAGGGATGGTCTCCCGGGCTTTCTTGGCCCTGCGCCAGCCTTTTCTGGCCAGGGGACGGGTGATCGTGGCACTCGATCCCGACTCCGGTCTCGTGACCTGTCTGGCTGCTCGGGTGCGGGGGCGCAGATCGGTTGCGGATGTCCATGAGGACTATGCGGCGCTGCTGGGCGACCGCGACTGGGCGAAACGGTGGGGCGGAGCTCCTGGCGTGGTCGGTCAGGCCTTGGTCAGGAGCGGGCTGAGGGTCTTCAAACATGCAGACCTGGTGGTGGTCGCCGATGATCACGTGCCGCCGTCGACCGCGCGGCAACGTCTGGTCGTCCGGAACCTGCCGGACACCTCGATGCTGCCCGAGCCCGGCCCGCGTTCGCCGGTTCCCAGAGCCTTCTACATCGGCGATCTGCGACGGAGCCGTGGCCTGTTCGCGATGGTCGAAGCCATCAGACGGTCTCCCGAGTGGCAACTGGACCTGGTCGGTCCGGTGGCTGCTGCCGATGACGAGCCTCTGCGTCAGCTGCTGGCCCAGGATCCGGAGCTGTCCGCGAGAGTACGTCTGCATGGGCGCAGGCCACCGGCAGAGGCGTGGCGTCACGCCGAGGGGGCTTGGGTGGGGCTGATGCTCTTGGAACCGACTCCGGCCTTCAATGACGCCGTGCCGAGCAAACTGTACGAATACTTGGGGTGCGGTGTTCCGGTGATCACCACCGATCTGCCGCGTCCTGCTGATCTGGTGCGTCAGTCCCAGGCCGGGGCAGTGGTGGCCGGGGGGACCGATGTCCACGTCGGGGAACGGGTCGCCGAGGTCCTGCGGGCTTGGTCGGCAGACCCTGAGGAGATGGATCTCCTGCGAGCGAGGCTGGCGCAGGAAGCGCTGAACGCCAGATCGCGTCCCACCCCTTACGAAGAGCTTGCCGATCGGGTCATTGATCTGCTCGGACGCTCCTGATCCCACATCCCTGGCTATCCCCTTGGAGGAGTTATGTCCGTCCGTATCATCGACACTGCAGATGTGTCCGAACAGGCACAGATCGGTGACGGAAGTTCCATCTGGCACCTCGCCCAGGTCCGTGAGGACGCGGTCCTCGGGGAGAACTGCATCGTGGGCCGTGGCGCCTACGTCGGCTCGGGTGTCGTGATGGGCGACAACTGCAAGCTGCAGAATTACGCCCTGGTCTACGAGCCGGCGAAGCTGGGCAATGGCGTCTTCGTCGGCCCGGCCGTGGTCTTCACGAACGATCATTACCCGCGGTCGATCTCGCCGGACGGCAGCTTGAAGCGCGGTGACGACTGGGAGCATGTGGGAGTCACCGTCGAGGACGGCGCGTCGATCGGTGCCCGTTCGGTGTGTGTGGCTCCGGTGACGATCGGGAAGTGGGCCCTGGTGGCCGCGGGGTCGACCGTGGTCAAGGATGTCCCGGCCTACGCTTTGGTGGCGGGGACGCCGGCGCGTCGGATCCGTTGGGTCGGCGAGGCGGGGGTTCCTCTGGAAGAAGCGGGTGACGATCTGTGGCGTTGCCCGCAGACCGGTCGCACTTACCTCCAGGAGGGGGAGAGCCTGCGTCCGCAGGACTGATCGTCAGCGACGTGGACCTTTCGGTGGGGTGCGGTCACTGCCCAGTGACCGCACCCCACCGGCGTCTCAGGCGTGGAAGGCCCCGAACCCTTCGGCGATGAGTAGTAGCCCGAAGATCGCGAAGGCTGCTGCCGCGCCGATCTTGATGACCTTTTCGGGGAGCTTGCGGCCGAGAACGGCCCCTACGACGATGGCCAGGGCATCGGCAGCCACCATCCCCAGAGTGCTACCGATCCATGTGCCGAACCATTCCTCCTTGGTGGCCAGTGCGACGGTGGCCAGCATCGTTTTATCGCCCAGCTCGGCGAGGAAGAAAGCGACACCGACGGCAACGATGGCAGCGCCGGTGCTGTGCTTGGCTTTGTCCGCCTCGGCGTCGGTGAGTTCGTCTCCACGAAGGGTCCAGGCAGCGAAGGCGAGAAAAGAGATCCCTGCCACGATGGAAATGATCCATTGCCGGTCTGCGAAGGCATTGCCGACGACCCGCCCCAGGGCGACGGAGGCCAGATGCACCAGTGCAGTGGCTGTGGTGATCCCGATCAGGACGTCTCGCGGGCGGTAACGAGCGGCGAAGGTCATAGCCATCAACTGGCTCTTATCGCCCAGTTCAGCGGCGAAGATCACCGCAGTGGACAGGAGAAAGGCGTACATGGCGGGGCTCTCGGTCAGGTGCCGACCGGAGAGCCCGCGCTGGGGAGTCTTCGGCCGACGCTAGCGTGTACACGGTTGCGCTTTCGGCCGAAAGTCTCGTCCGCCACCGAGCTGGCCTGAGGCCTGTCTGTCGGTGACCGCCCCCACCGGGTGCTGAGTTCATTCGGCACCAGTATGTCGACGAGGGCGCGGGGGACTACTCCCTTTCGCGTCTTTATCTTAACCGGCTCCTCAGCCGGGGACACCAGTCTGTTCTGTCTGGCGAGATATGTGACTTTCGTCGGTGAGCTGTGACCTTTCCTTGCGGTCTGTTTCAGCACGCCAGCTCAGGGTGACGACATGTGCCAGCATGACGAACCACATCGGTAGCGCCAGCGAGGAGCTGACCACGACCCCGGTCACGGTGAGAGCGATGAGCAGACAACCGATCTCAACTCGACGGGAGACGACCTCGGCGTCAGCCGCTGTGCTGTGGAGTCCCACGGTGTGTCGGCAGCAGTACGCCAGGAGTGCCAGAAAAGGAATGGCTACGAAAAGTCCGTATTGACTGAGGATTTCGATGAAACCGTTGTGGGCGTTGATGGTCAGGTCTTCGATCCCTACGGGTTTTTCCTGCCCCAGGCGATATTCGAAGGTGCCCGGGCCGGTGCCGAACAACGGACTGCTCTCCCAGTAACGCAGCCCAGCGCGGATCAGATTGATCCGCAGCCCGTCGGACTCCTCTTCACCAGCTTTGGGCGTCCGGAGTAAGGGGTTCTTGTCGGCCAGCGCCGGAACGAGGAAAGCTGCCGCGATCAGCAACCCCAGGGCGGACGCCAAGGAGATGGCGACCCACCGGGCCGTACGGGAACGACGGACCGCCGCCCACCACCCTCGACGGGCGGCAATGCCGATCGAGACCACCACCAGCTGCAGGGCCACGGCGCCGACCGCGCCTCGGCTCAGTGTCGTCCAGATCAACCAGGTGGTGGCTCCTGCGGTGGCCAGGAAGACCACACCGACCCATCGGGGAACCCGGTCCAAGGACCAAGCCAGCAAAGTCCCGGTGACAGCGACGAGTACACAGGCGTAGTTGTTCGGGTTGGAGAAGGTTCCGGCTGGAATGTGCGGCTGGAAATACCACTCGACCCAACGGGTGACGACGATGTGCTCGTCGTACAGGATCTCCATGACGGCCACCGGGGCGGTGGTGGCCAGCACCAAGACCCACAAGGTGCGGAATCCGTACTGTCCGGCACGAGTTCCCCGGGAAAGCAGGATCATCGCTCCAGTGATCGCGGCTGATGCGGCCATCAGGGAGAGCTCACTACGAGCGGCTTTCCCGGTTGCTCCGGGCTGGGTGTTCCAGGTGACTGTCGCGCTGACGGCCCATGCCACCCAGAAAGCCACCCACAGGATCACCGAACGTGAACGCCACCAGGTCAGACGCCACAGACAGGCTGCTGTGACGACGAAGACTGCGAGGAGGAGGAGACCGATGGGTGCCAGCCAGAGACCTTTGACCCGCAAGGAGATCTGGCTGATCCATGTCAGCAGAAGCCCGGCGACCACGATCATCGTCGGACCAGCAGCCCACAGCGGAGAAAGAATCCGATGAAGCCGCTCACGCACGCCGATCAGCTCTGTGGAGCGGCGGCCGTCCTCCGCCGACTCCACAGGATTGTTCGTGGTCACGGCGTACGGATTCCCGACCACTGCTCGTGTCGACGGTGCGTCGACAGGATGAAGTTCACCGCTCGCTGTGAGCAGTTGTCGATGGCGTAATCGGCAGGAAGCACCGGGTGGATGTCGCCCTGCTCGTCACAGGAAGCGAGGACGGTCCGGATGCCCTCGACCACATTCTCCGGATCCAGCCCGGTCATCACGATGGCACCGGTGTCCAGGGCCTCGGGACGTTCGATGGCATCGCGCAGAGTCACCGCGGGGAACCCCAGAATGGATGATTCCTCGCTGATGGTCCCGGAGTCGGAAAGGACGCACAGTGCCTCCTGCTGGAGGCGCACGTAGTCGACGAAGCCCAAGGGGGCATGGAAGATGATGTCCTTGGACAGTACACGTCCTGTGCCCTGCACCAAGGCGTCCAGACGTTTACGGGTGCGGGGGTGGGTGGACACCAACATTGGTACGTTGTAGGCCCGTTGCGCTGCTTCGAGGCAGTTCAGAAGGGACTCGAGTCGTGCCGGGGAGTCGACATTCTCTTCCCGGTGAGCGCTGACCAGGAGGAACTTCCTTCGGGTCAGCCCCAGATCGGCCAATACGGTCGAAGCGGCGAACTGCCCTGCGTGGTGGTCAAGTACTTCCTTCATCGGGGAGCCGGTGAGCAGGACCCGACGAGGGTGCATTCCTTCGGCAAGCAGGTTCCGGCGGGCATGCTCGGTGTATACCAGGTTGTAGTCCGAGACATGGTCGACCATGCGCCGATTGGTCTCCTCGGGCACATTCAGGTCGAAGCAGCGGTTGCCGGCTTCCATGTGGTAGACCGGGACGCGCATCCGGCGGGCCATCACGGCGGCGATACAGGAGTTGGTGTCCCCCAGGACCAGCAGCGCGTCCGGTGACTCTTCCTGGATGGCTTGTTCGACCTTCGTCAGTACGCCGCCGAGCACTGCACCCAGAGAACTGGTGTCGACGTCGAGGAAGTGGTCAGGCTTACGGATCCCCATCTCCTCGAAGAAGATCCCGTTCAGTTCGTAGTCATAGTTCTGCCCGGTGTGGACCAGGACGTGATCGACGGTCTCGTCGAGTCGGGACATGACCCGGGACAGACGGATGATCTCCGGGCGGGTGCCCACGACGGTCATCACCTTGGTCATGGCTGCTTTCCTTCTCTCGAGCTCATCTCGGTGGACTGCGGGGGAAGTACTTTTTCCGGGTAGGTATCGGCGTCGGCCGGATCGTACATCTCGTTGATCCAGAAGAGGGTGAGCATCTCCTCATCGCCGGTGTTGGTGATCGAGTGCGTCCACGACGTCGGCATGTCCACGGCGAGAGGTGCTTCTCCGGTGACCTCGATCTCCACGATTTCGTCGGTGAGGACCTTGCGCAGCCGGATCACTCCCCGCCCGCGCACCACCACGAAACGCTCGATCTTGCGGAAATGCAGATGATCCCCTCTGGTCACTCCGGGCACGGTCGTGGAGAAGGAACTCTGCCCGGATCCGCCATGCTGACGCAGTACCTCGACGAACGAGCCGCGGGTATCAGCGTGTGGGGTCAACGGGAAGGACCTGACGCCCTGATCCCACATCGCAGCGCGCAGGACGTTGAACAGGTGGATGTCGACGGCATCGGCCAGGACCGGGATCTGCCCGGTGCGATAACAGTCATGGAAGGAAGCGAGCCGGTCGGCCACCCAGGAGATGCGCAGGGGCACCACCGCAGTCGGGCGGAGCAGCGCCGGTGGGTCCTGCTCGAAAGCAGCAGCGAGTAGATCGGCCACGGCATCCTGCACATGAAGCAGCGGGATCTCACGATCGCCGGTGACCTGAGGAATCTGCCCGGAGGCGATCCGGTGGGCGAAGGTCGCCACGAAGCTGTTGTACTCCGGGCGCCCGTGCTCGCCGTACAGATTCGGCAATCTCACTTCGACGCAGCACAATCCGCGTTCTTCGGCGAAAGCAGTGAGTCGTTCGGCGGCCAAACGTTTGCCAACCCCGTAGGGGGTCTCCTCATCGCCTGTTCCGTCGGCCTGGAGGGAACCGGCCACCACGATGCGGGCTCGGGAGCCGCTGTTGTCCATCGCCTCGGCGAGCCGGTCGGCCAAGGCGACATTGCCGTCTCTGACTTCCTCCTGCGAGGCGCGATTGATTCCGGCGATGTGCAGGACCACATCGGCATCGGCCAGCGCCTCTT
This sequence comes from Austwickia chelonae, assembly GCF_003391095.1. NCBI lineage: Bacteria > Bacillati > Actinomycetota > Actinomycetes > Micrococcales > Dermatophilaceae > Austwickia > Austwickia chelonae. The sequence goes on from NZ_CP031447.1 coordinate 790,567, forward strand.
CCAAGTCCTGGGTCGCGAAAGCTGCCCGGTCGATGCCCACGACCGTGTCCACCGAGGTCAGGGTCGACAGTCGCGCTCTGGTGTGCCAGCCGAGGAAACCCGCAGAGCCCGTGACGACGACCTTCATCGGGCGCCCTCGACCAGGGCCTGGATCTCCGGGAGCATCATCAACAGGTCCTTGGTCCCGGCCAGGTCGAGACGATCGGTGTTCTCCGAGGTGTAGTCCCCGATCTGGGTGATCTCCTGGGTGCCCTCCTCGAAGTACTGTTCGTACTGCATGGAGCGGGCGTCGACCGGCACGCGGTAGTAGTCGCCGTGGTCCTCGGCCTTGACCATCTCCTCACGGGAGAGCAAGGTCTCGTGCAGCTTCTCCCCGTGCCGCGATCCGATGACCGAGATGGGATGCCCCGGCTTGCCCAACAGGTCGGCAACCGCCCGGGCCAGGACCTCGACAGTGCAGGCCGGTGCTTTACGGACGAAGAGATCGCCCGGTTCGGCGTGCTGGAAGGCGTAGGTGACCAGGTCGACCGATTCCTCCAAGGACATGAGGAAACGGGTCATGCTGGGTTCGGTGATGGTCATGGGGATGCCGGCCATGACCTGCTGGACGAAGAGCGGGATGACGCTTCCTCGGCTGTACATGACATTGCCGTAGCGGGTCACCGAGATGGTGGTGGGGCTGTCGGGCTGCTGTCGGGCGAAGGCCTGAGCGGTCTTCTCCATCAGGGCTTTGGTCATGCCCATCGCATTGACCGGGTAGACCGCTTTGTCGGTCGACAGGCAGACCACGGAACGTACCCCGGAAGCTGCGGCCTGCTCGACGACATTGTGGCTGCCCAGAACGTTCGTCTTCACCGCCTGCTGAGGAAAGAATTCACAGCTGGGTACCTGTTTCAGCGCTGCGGCATGGAAGACGTAGTCGGCGCCGACAAAAGCTTTGCCCACGCTCTCGGCGTCCCGGACGTCGCCCAGGAAGAAGCGGAGACGGGAATCACTGAAGCGCAGCCGCATCTCGTGCTGTTTCGCCTCGTCGCGGCTGAAGATGTGCACCGCAGCGATGTCGTCTTCGAGCAGTCGACGGGCCATCGTGGAACCGAACGAACCGGTTCCACCCGTGATGGCGACAGTAGCGCCAGACAAGCTGGTCATGGGAGCGCTTCTCCTTTAAACAGGGCGGTTCAGGGTGCGGTGGCCTCGACATTGGGCAATGGGCCGTCAACGGCCTTCTGCCCTCCGTCCAGGGGGGTACCGCTGGTGGACACCGGGCGGCACCCTGTCGCGGGAATCACATGATCGGCATCTGAGCCGAGGGCGGCGCCACGCATCCATTCGTAGGCCGAGACCGGGTCGGCCAGAGCCGTTCCCAACACGAGCATGGGGTCCAACGCAGGGACGTCGACGGCATCCACCAGCGGGTGAGCGGTCGCACGACGTCCCTCTTCGTCGGAGAAGAGATCCTCGCCGAGCTTCTCGCCGGGACGGAGCCCGGTGAAGACGATCTCGACGTCCTTCTTGCCGGACATCCGGATGAGGTTGCGGGCCACTTCGACGATCTTGACCTGCTCGCCCATCTCCAGAACCATCACCTCGCCGTCATTGCCGATGGTCCCGGCCTCCAGCACGAGCTGACAGGCCTCGGGGATCAGCATGAAATAGCGGCGCACGTCCGGGTGCGTCACGGTGACCGGCCCGCCGGCTTTGATCTGAGCGGTGAAGGCGTGCAGCATCGATCCCCGTGAGCCGAGGACGTTCCCGAAACGGACCGAGACGAAACGTCCGGGACGATTGCGGGCGAAGTGGGAGGTGAGCCGCTCGGTACAGCGCTTGCTGTAGCCCAGGGTGGAGGTCGGGTCCGCGGCCTTGTCGGTCGACACGTTGACGAAGGTCTCCACCCCGACTCCGGCAGCGGCCTCCAGGACATTCAGCGTGCCACGGACATTCGTCTTCCAGGCCTCCAGCGGAAAGCTCTCCAACAGCGGTAGATGTTTCAGCGCAGCGGCGTGGAAGACCACCTGGGGTCGTGCTTGTTCGAAGACCAGCCGTAGCCCTTCGGGGTCACGGATGTCGGCCAGGAGCAGATCGTCGCTGTCGAGCAGTCCTTGGCCGGTCAAACTCATCTGAGTGGCCTGAAGGCCCGACTCGTCACGGTCCAGGAGGAAAAGACGTTCAGGTGAGAACTTGGCGATCTGTCGGCACAGTTCAGAGCCGATGGACCCGCCTGCCCCGGTGACCAGTACCCGCCGACCCTGGATCTGGGCAGCGATCGCGGTGGTGTCCAGCTGTACCGGAGGACGGCTGAGCAGGTCGGTCAGGTCGAGGTCCCGCAGATCCCGGACCCCGCCCTCGGCGGTGGCACTCGGATCGAGGACGTCGGAGAGCGAGGGCAGGATCTTGACCTTCAACCCGGCCTCGTTGGCACCTTCGGACAGGACCCGGAGATCGGCAGCGGTGGCATGAGGGGCTGCGACGATCAGCATGGTCGCCTTGGCGGACTCGGCGACCTGGACGAGGTCGTTCTTCGTCCCCCGGACGGGGACCCCTTCGATCCGCAGCCGCTGGCGCTCTCGGGTGTCGTCGAGCATGGCCACCGGCAGGATGCGGGCCTCCTGCTCCCGCAATGCACTCTTCACCAGTCGGCGCCCGGTGTCCCCGGCGCCGTAGATGATGGCTCGTTCCTCGGCATCGGCGCGTTCACGCAATTCATGGGTGCGGAAGATCCGGAAGAACAGTCGCATCCCGAAGCCGCCCAGCATGGCGAAGCCACCGCCCTGGGCCGGGGTGGCCCGGGGCAGATAGTCCGGATGCCACAGGAAGAAGACGACGAAACTGGCGATGATGATCGTGATGAACATCGACCGCATCAGGTCGAAGGTCTCCTCGTAGGAGCCGCGGGTGTGGCTGACCCGGTACGGGCCGAGCAGGGTGCCTACGGCGAGCTGGCACAGGGCACATCCCAGGGCCAAGGTCAGGGTGATGCCGAACAGGCTCGCTGGAGCCACCTGCCCATTGAGGACGTCATAGCGAAGATAGGCCGTGGCGAAAACGGCCACGACCCACATCAACATGTCCATCGCGGCCCAGAACCAACGGCGCAGGCGCGCTCGGCTCGTCGGCGACTGCGTCAGCACGAATGCCTCCCTTGCTGCCCTGCGGATTGCCGCTCTAGCCTATCCCCGCCGAAGGCCTTCCAGAACCGCGGTCGAGGACAGGGAGCTTCACCGCCGTCAGCCTTGCCGTCCAGAGATTCCCCCACTCGATAGTGTCGACCCATGCTTGCCGTTTACTGCGCCAGCCAGTCCGCCACCGACCCCCTGTCCGGTCTTGTCGTGGGGGAGCGACCTGAACCTGAACCACGCCCGGGGTGGACGGTCGTCGACCTTCGTGCGGCCACGTTGAACCGCCACGATCTGTGGTCCCTCCACGGCGTGGGCTTGCCTGCTGAACGACTGCCGATGATCCTGGGCTGCGATGGAGCCGGAGTCACTTCGGACGGACGGGAGGTGATCCTGCACGGGGTCATCGCCTCGCCGGGATGGTCCGGGGACGAGACCCTCGACCCGCGTCGTTCGCTCTTCTCCGAGGTCCATCAGGGGACTCTCGCGGAGAAGGTCCTGGTGCCGGACACCAACCTGGTGCCCAAACCGGCCGGGATGAGCTGGGAGACAGCTGCCGCCTTGCCCACCGCCTGGTTGACCGCCTACCGGATGCTCTTCACCAACGCCCAGGTCACTCCGGGTTCATTGGTGTTGGTGCAGGGAGCCGGAGGCGGAGTGGCCACCGCCTGCATCCGGTTGGGCGTCGCCGCCGGTCTACGGGTCTGGGTCACGAGCCGCTCTGAACACAAACGGGGACAAGCGCTCGCTCTCGGCGCCGAGGCGGCTTTCGAACCGGGGGCTCGGCTCCCGGAGAAGGTCGACGCCGTCATGGAGACCGTCGGTGCAGCGACCTGGTCGCACTCGGTGAACGTGCTGCGTCCTGGCGGGACCATCGTGATCTCGGGTGCAACCAGCGGCGACGCTCCGCCCCGGTCCGAGCTGACGAAGATCTTCTTCCGCCAGCTCAAGGTCGTCGGCTCGACGATGGGGAACCGGCACGAGTTGGAACGCCTGGCGACCTTGGTCGACCGGCATGACCTCAAACTCCCGGTCGAGGCGACCCTGCCACTCCCCGAAGCACGAGCTGGTTTCGAGAAGCTCCTGTCGGGAGATGTCTTCGGGAAGATCGTTCTTACCGTGTGACCGGCGGGTCTCCCTGCTGCGCAGGTTCCGGCTCGTCGACTGAGTGAAGGCCGGGTTCGGGGTGTCCGGAGCGGAAGCCAACGGACGCCCCGAACCCGGGCGACAACGCTCAGGGCGCGATCTGCAACCAGTGCTCCCAGCCACCGTGCAGAACCAGCCAGGCCAACAACCCGTAACCGGCCTGTCCGGGATGGCGCTGGTCCTCGGTGGCGCTCAGCTCGGCCAGCCACTGCTCGTGCTCCAGCAACGGGTAGTAGCAGTCGACGTAAGGGATGCTGCGGCGGCTGCACACATCGGACTGGGCCTCGACCAACGGCTCCAGGGCATGGTTGAAGTCGGCGTCGAGGGTCGGCGGTGGACCGACCACGAAGGGTGAGATGCCCCGTGCCGTCGCCTCGTCCAACATATTCGCCATGTTGAGCCGGGAACGGGCGATCGTCAGCTCCTGGTCGATGTCGCCGTGCCCGACCCCCATCACGAGCCGACGTTCCCGTCGACCCTCCCAACGGGGTGCGCCCTCCTGCCGCCATCGGTTCAGCAGATCGGCGGACGACTGTCCCCGGATGCCCAGGTTGTAGCTCGTCACATTGAGGTCGGGGTGTGCGGTGCGGGCCGTTACCCGGCTCACCCACCCCAGTGCCTTGGGGTCGCCGTAACCGGCGACGAAGGAATCCCCCATGAAGACCAGGCCGACGTCACGTGGCCCGTCTGCAGCGAGCGCGTCCGCGCTGGCGATGAACTCCATCGGGGCTGCCCCCGCGCCGCTGGGCTTGCTCTCTTCGTTGCTCACAGGCCTACTCAGTCCTCGTCGTCGTCGAGCCGTGCAAGCCAGGTCGCGAACCTCTCGATCGGAATCTCAAATTCCGGATTCAGATCAACGAAGGTGCGTAGCTGCTCGGCCAGCCAGTCCAACGTGATCTCCTCATCGCCGCGACGGGCCGACAACTCCTCAATTCCACGGTCGGTGAAGTACACGAGATGCATTCTGCCGCACATCAGCACTCACCGGGGACAGGGGCACGCGCCCCGTCCCCGGTGAGTTGAGGGAAAGCCGTCGGTTGGTTGACCGGAAGGGAACCGGTCGATCAGCGGTCGAAGGACTCCCGCATCAGCGCAGCCCGCTCGATCTCGTGCTGCTTGTGCGAGCCGGTGGACGGAGATGCCGAAGCAGCCCGGGAGACCACCCGGATCGGCCGTTGTTCACCGTTCTCGGCCAAGGACTGCGGAAGATTCACCATCATGAAGGGCCAAGCACCCTGGTTCGCGGGTTCATCCTGCACCCAAACCAGTTCGGCGTTCGGGTAATGCTTCACGATCTGGGCGATCTCTCGGCCAGGAGTCGGGTAGAGCTGTTCCACCCGGACGATGGCGGTCGCACCGTCCTGGCGCTGCTCGCGTTCCGCCTCCAAGTCGTAGACCACCCGCCCGGAGGCGAGCAGCACCCGGGTCACCGCGCCCCCGTCCAGCGGTGCCTTGTCATGGATCGCCGGTTCGAAGGTTCCGCTGGTGAAATCTTCGACTGCGCTGGTCGCCGCGCGTAGGCGCAACAACTGCTTCGGGGTGAACACGATCAGGGGTTTGCGCGGCCGGGAGTAGGCCTGGCGACGTAGCAGGTGGAAATAGCTGGCCGGAGTGCTCGGATTGGCAACGGTCATGTTGTCCTGGGCGCACAACTGGAGGTACCGCTCGATCCGCGCCGAGCTGTGGTCCGGCCCCTGCCCCTCATAACCGTGGGGGAGGAGGAGCACGACGGAACTACGCTGACCCCACTTCTGTTCGGAACTGGAGATGAACTCGTCGACGATGGTCTGAGCGCCATTGGCGAAGTCACCGAACTGGGCCTCCCAGCAGACCAGCGCGTCAGGACGTTCCACCGAGTACCCGTACTCGAAGCCCATGGCGGCGAATTCGGACAGCAAGGAGTCGTACACCCAGAAACGGGCCTGGCCGTCGCCCAGGTAGAGCAGCGGCGTCCATTCCTCGGCACTGGTGCGGTCGATGAGCACGGCATGCCGTTGCACGAAGGTGCCCCGTCGGGAGTCCTGACCGGCCAGCCGCACCGGAGTCCCCTCGCTGAGTAACGACCCGAAGGCGATCAGCTCGCCCATTCCCCAGTCGATCCCGCCCTCGCGTGTCATCTGGGTGCGCTTCTCCAGCATGCCGCGCAGCTTCTTGTGCGGTTCGAAGCTCTCCGGCCAGCTGGTCCACAGGTCACCGATCTTGTGCAACAACCCGGTGCTGATCGCGGTCGAATGACTGCGATGCGCCCGGACCTCGTCCTCGACCTGTGCTTCGGGCCGCTCCAAACCGTCGATCTCGGTGGTTGCTCCCACCGACGGAGCCGCAGGCTTGGCCTTGGCTGCTTCCTTGGTCTCCAGGAAGACCTGCTCCAGCCGTCCCTGGTAGTCCTGCAAGGCGGCCTGGGCGTCCTCCAGGGTGATGTCGCCGCGACCGACCAACGCTTCGGTGTACAGCTTGCGGACACTGCGCTTGGCCTCGATGAGCTTGTACATCAGTGGCTGTGTCATCGAAGGGTCGTCGCCCTCGTTGTGGCCGCGACGCCGGTAGCAGATCAGGTCGATGACGACGTCCTTGGCGAACTTCTGACGGAACTCGTAGGCCAGCTCGGCGACCCGGACACAGGCCTCGGGGTCGTCGCCGTTGACGTGGAAGATCGGCGCCTGGATCGTCCGGGCCAGGTCGGTGGAGTACACCGAACTGCGTGAGCTCGTGGGGGCAGTGGTGAATCCGACCTGGTTGTTGACCACGACGTGAACGGTTCCGCCGGTGCGGTAACCTCGCAGCTGGCTCAACTGCAAGGTCTCCAAGACGACACCCTGGCCGGCGAAGGCCGCATCACCGTGCAGAAGCAGCGGCAGAACGGTGAACTCCTCACCGTGCAGGTCCAGCCGGTCCTGCTTGGCCCGCACGATGCCTTCCAGCACCGGGTTGACCGCTTCCAAGTGGCTGGGGTTCGCCGCCAGGTAGACCTTCGTGGTTTTCCCGTCCTCGGACTCGAAAACGCCTTCGGTACCCAAGTGGTACTTCACATCGCCCGAACCCTGGACGCTGCGCGGGTCCTGGGTTCCTTCGAACTCGCGGAAGATCTGCGCATAACTCTTCCCGGCGATATTGGCCAGGACGTTGAGCCGGCCGCGGTGCGGCATGCCGATGCACACCTCGTCCATGCCGTCCTCGGCGGCCCGGCACAACACCCGGTCGAGCAAGGCGATCACGGACTCGCCACCCTCGAGACTGAACCGCTTCTGCCCGACGTACTTCGTCTGCAGAAAAGTCTCGAAAGCCTCAGCAGCATTGAGCCGGCGCAGAATACGCATCTGCTCGTCCCGGCTGACCTTCTCCGCCTTGACCTCGATCTTCTGCTGCATCCACAACCGCTGATCCGGGTCCTGAATGTGCATGTACTCCACGCCGATGGTGCGGCAGTAGCTGTCCCGAAGCACATCCAGGATCGCCCTGAGCGTGGCTCGCTCGGTGCCACCGAAACCACCGGTGGCGACTTCCCGGTCCAGATCCCACAAGGTCAGCCCGTACGTCTCCAGTGCGACGTCGTCGTGCCGTCGCATCCGGTACTCCAACGGGTCGGTGTCCGCGAGCAGATGACCGCGGACCCGGTAGGCGTGGACCAGCTGCTGCACCCTCGCTGCCTTGGACAGGTCGTCCTCATGGCTCGCCACCAGGTCGCGCTTCCACCGCACCGGCTCGTACGGGATACGCAGGCTGCGATAGATCTCCTCGTAGAAACCGTCTTCGCCGAGCAACAGACGGTGGATGATCCGCAGGAAATCGCCCGAAGCCGCACCCTGAATGATGCGGTGGTCATAGGTGCTGGTCAGCGTGATGATTTTGCTGATCCCCTGGCGGGCGACGGTCTCCAGACTCGCACCCTGCCACTCCGCCGGATAGTCCAGCGCGCCGGCACCGATGATGCACCCCTGGCCCTGCATCAGCCGAGGCACCGACTGCACGGTGCCGATCCCACCAGGGTTGGTCAACGAGATCGTCGTCCCGGCGAAATCATCGACCGTCAGCTTGTTGCCGCGAGCCTTGCGGACCAGCTCCTCGTAGGCATTCCAGAATTGGAAGAAGTCCATCGTCTCGGCCGCTTTGATCGACGGCACCACGAGGCTTCGCGTGCCATCGGGCCGCGGAAGGTCGATCGCCAACCCGAAATTGACATGGGCAGGGCGGACCAACTGTGGCTTGCCCTTCTCGTCAACCCGGTAGCTGCAGTTCATGTCGGGCAGTTCGGCGAGCGCCTTCACGATCGCGTACCCGATGATGTGGGTGAAGCTGATCTTCCCACCGCGAGTGCGCTGGAGATGCTGGTTGATCTGGATCCGGTTGTCGATCATCAACTTCGCCGGGATCCCACGAACGCTGGTCGCGGTAGGTACCTGCAGCGAAGCATCCATGTTCGTCACGATGCGAGCAGCCGGGCCCTTGATCGCTTTGATCTTCTCGGCATCCTGCACCTGAGGGGGGCTCACCTGAGGGGTGTCGCGAGGGGTCGGGGTCTTGCCCATCGGCACCGCAGGCGCGGCCACCGGCTCCTTCTGCTGAGCAGGAGGACGTTGAACCGTCGTACTCCGAGGCGGAGAAGCAGGTTTTCCCTTACCGTCCTTTTCCACGGGTTCCTTCTGATCGGAAGCGGCCTGGGATGTCGCCGTGGCTGACGATGGCCTGACCGTGCTCTCGGAGGTTCGCGCACCGGCCTCGGTCCGGGGCGCGGCCTGGCCGTCCGCGCTCGCCGTCGGAGGGGTGGACTCGGGGGCGGACGCCGCAGTGGCCGCAGCCGTGGGAGCGCTGTTCTCACGGCGAGGGGCATACCCGTCGAAGAAGGCCCACCATGCTTTGTCGACGGACTCCTTGTCCTGCAAGTACTGCTCGTAGAGCTCGTCGACGAGCCACTGATTGGGCCCGAAGCTGGCGGTGGGATCGTTCGGAGCGGGCAATTCTGCCACGGCGGACTCGCCTCTTTCGTATGTCGCCGGTGACGGCCAGGACACATGACGAACCACCCGACGACATCGCTGGTCCGCCGGTGCCAGGCTACCCCGCGCCGGGCGGCTGGTGCGGTTCCGGAAGAAGGCGAACGAGGTCGAAGGGCTGCTGATCCCACTGATCGGGACATGTTCTCCCCCCCGTGTCCGCTTTGGGGCGGATTAGGATGGCGACCACTATGACCGAGTGGCTCCTCGTCGGCGCGGGGGTCCTGTTGACCCTGGGAACGGCCGTCTTCGTCGCGGCCGAGTTCTCGCTGGTGGCTCTCGACCGCTCCAGCGTGAGTCATGCGGCCGAGAACGGGGACGCTGCTGCGCGTGCGGTACTGCCGTCGTTGACGGCCTTGTCCACACAGCTGTCCGGTGCCCAGGTGGGGATCACTCTGACGACGCTGGCCCTGGGATATGTCGCCACCCCCTCGGTGGGGGCCTTGCTGGCCGGTCCGGTCGCGACTGTGGGGGTGCCCGTGGAGAATGCGCCGGCGGTGGCCTCCGGGGTGGCGCTGGCCGTGGCGACGTTGTTCTCGATGGTCGTCGGAGAGCTGGTGCCCCAGTTCCTGGGAATATCCGTTCCCTTGGCGACGGCGAAGGTGGTGGCGGTCCCGGTCCGGTTCTTCACCGCGATGGTTCGTCCGTTGATCGTGGCGTTGAACGGTTCGGCCAATGCTGTGCTGGAGTCCTTCGGAGTGCGTCCGCAGGAGGAGCTTTCCGGTGCCCGTACCCCTCAGGAGCTGGCGTCGATCGTGCGGCGCAGTGCGCAGGTGGGCACTTTGGACGAGGACCTGGCCACCCGGGTGGCCAGGTCCTTGGATTTCGGCTCCCGCACTGCGGCGGATGTGATGACGCCGCGGGTGCGCTGCGTGGCGGTGGAACGTACGGATTCGGCGGCCGACGTGGTGGCCACTGCGTGGAGAACCGGACATTCCCGTTTTCCGGTGCTCGGCGACGACTGGGACGACGTGGACGGCGTGGTGCACGTGAAACAAGCGGTGTCGGTGCCTCACGAGCGGCGGGAGTCGGTTCCGGCGTCTGGGCTGATGAGTTCCCCGGTTCTGGTTCCCGAGACGATCGGTTTGGAGCCACTGCTGGGTCTATTGCGTGGTGGTGGCCACCAGTTCGCTGTGGTCGTCGACGAATACGGCGGTACTGCAGGGGTGGTCACCTTGGAGGACGTGGTCGAGGAACTGGTGGGGGAGGTTGCCGACGAACATGACCGGCAGTTGACCTCGGCCCGTCGTGATGTGCGTGGGTGCTGGACGGTCCCGGGGTCCTGGCGGGTGGACGAGGTCCGTGAGCGGGTAGGCGCAGACCTACCGGAAGATGCGTCCTACGAGACGGTGGGCGGCTTCATGATGGCGCTGCTGGGCAGGATCCCTTCGGTGGGGGACGAGGTCGAGATCGTGGGCTGGCACATCCGGGTGGAGGGGATGGACGGACGTCGGGTGGAGCGGGTACGTCTCCTGCCGGTCGATCCCATCGCCCAGCAATCCGACGAGGCAGCTTTGCCTCGAGAGACCGGAGACCCACGGTGACCCCGGGGATGGCCTTGGCGATCTCCGTGCTGCTTCTGATGGGGAATGCCTTCTTCGTGGGCGCGGAGTTCGCGGTGATGACGGCCCGGCGGAGTCAGCTTGAGCCTCTGGCACAGGAAGGACGGCGGTCGGCTCAGCTGGCTCTGGTCGCTGTGGAACATGCGTCGAGCTTGCTGGCCTGTGCGCAGTTGGGTATCACGGTCTGTTCGCTCTTGTTGGGAGCCTTGGCCGAGGACGCCATCCATCATCTGGTGGCGCCGATGATTGCCCGGACGGGGCTCCCCGAGGGTGTGGCCCATGTGGTGGGGCTGTCGATGGCTTTGCTGATCGTGGCGTACTTCCATGTGGCCCTGGGGGAGATGGTGCCCAAGAACCTGGCCATCGCTGGGCCGGACCGAGCAGCCTTGTGGCTGGCACCGGCGTTGTTGTACGTCACCCGGGCCTTGGGGCCGGTGATCCGGGTTCTGGAATGGGTGGCCAAGTCCTTGGTCCGTGTCCTGGGGGTGGAACCTCAGGACGAGGTGAGTAGCGCGTATACGGCCGAGGAGGTCGACCGTATCGTCGTGGAATCCGCCAAGGAAGGACTTCTCGGGTTCGACCAGCATGGTCTTGCCCGGCGGGTGCTGGCCTTCGGGGAGCGCGTCGCGGCTGATGTCGCGGTTCCCTCGACCGACCTGGTGACCCTTGCCCGCGGGTGTACTCCGGAGGATGTGGAGCGGGTCGTGGCGAAGCACGGGTTCAGCAGGGTGCCCATCACGGACCTTTCCGGTGACCTGGCGGGCTATGTGCATCTGAAGGATGTGCTCTACGCCGATGAGGTGGAGCGGTCACAGACTCTGCCGTGGAAGAGGGTGCGCCCGCTGGCGACGGTGTCACCTCATGACGAGATCCAGGATGTCTTGGTGAGTATGCAGCTCAGCGGGGCTCATCTGGCCAGGGTCGTCGATCGTGACGGCGTGGTGACCGGGGTGGTCTTCCTGGAGGACGTCTTGGAGGAACTGGTGGGTGAGGTCACCGACTCGACCCGTCGGTGAGTACGTCTGTGAGGAGGGAGCGATCCGAGGCCGTGGTGGAGACGGCGAGGCGTCGGTCAGGGCAGGGCGAGGACTGCTTGAGCGGTCGCGGTGTCGGTCACGAGCAGATCGACGTAGCCGCCGCGGAGCGCGCCCTGGATCGCCTGGGCCTTCTCTGTCCCGGCGGCGACGGCGACGACCTTGTCTATGGACTTCAACCGGGCCAAGGGGACGGCCATCACCCGGTCGCACAAGGAAGCCTGGATGTGGCGCCCGTTCGCATCGAAATGATGTCCGGAGATGTGGCCGACTGCGCCTAGCCCGGCCAAGTAGTCGCCTTCGGCGGGGGCCAACCATCCTTGGAAGATCGGGCCGGACACTCCGGCGCGGTCGATCGCCCCGATCCCGACGATGGCCACGTCGGCGTGGGAAGCCAGCGCCAAGGCATTGGCCACGGACTCCTCCCTGCGCAGCGCTTGGGCGAGCCGGGGCGAGCCGACCAGCAGCGGCGCAGGCATGAGTCGGTAGGTCGCGCCGAAACGTTCGGCGATGCGCCGGGTCACGTCCGGGGAGTCGGTGACCGGGCTGTCCTTCGACAGCGCGCCGATCATCTGGACGACGCACAAGTCGTGCAGCGACTGGTGCGGAAGCTGTTCGACCACGGCGCTCAAGGTGGTACCCGAGGAAGTGGCGAGCACAGTGGCTTGCCGACACACATCGACGAGGACCTCTGCGGCGGTGGACGCGACAGCGGTGAGCGGGTTCATTCCTTCACCGCATTGGGCGACCCGGGCGTCACGCAGACCGAACCGGGAGCAGAGCGACTCCTCGAGGGCCATGGCGCGTTCGAGTGGGTGGCCGATGACGAAACGGACGATCTTCCGGCGCCGGGCCTCGGAGAGCAGCCGGGAGATCCGGGAACGGGAGAGGCAGATCCTCTTCCCGATCTCGTCCTGACTGAGCCCGTCCAAGTAGTACCACCGGGACACCTGGGCGAGGAGAGAGAGATGTTCACGAGCTTCCTGCACGGGCCAAGTGTGCACGAATGTGCTTTTTAGAAGAAGAGCAGGATGACCACTGATCTTGTAAACAGCATCTTTTTGGTTATTTATCCGGGCCTATCTCCGCTAAATATGCACAGATGTGCTTCTGCGGGTTGTGTCGACTCCTCTTTCCCGGCGTACATCTGAGAGCAGGCGGGCCGCATCTCTCGGGGGCCCTGGCACAAAGGAGTGACGGAATATGTCGTTCGTCCGCACCATCAAAGGTGACGTCGACCCTTCGACCCTCGGCGTGGTCAATGCCCACGACCATCTCATCCGCGTTGGTGCCGGTGAGGTCTACATCGACGGCGATCACATGCTCGACGACGTCGACAAGGCAGCACAGGAGGCCACCTACTTCGTCGAGGCCAGCAAGAACTGGTCCACCGGCGGCACCGTCATCGACATGTGCCCGGCCGCCTGCGGGCGTTCGATCACCAAGCTCAACGAGGTGGACGACAAGGTCGAGGACCTGCAGGTCGTCGTCGCTTCCGGGTTCCACCAGCAGAAGGTCTACCTCGAGGTCCACACCACCTGGGTGTACCAGTACACCGTCAACCAGATCGCCGATCTCCTCATCGCCGACATCTGTGAGGGCGTCGACGAGTACGACTACATGGGCCCCTTGGTGAAGCGCAATGCCTCCAAAGCCGGCGTCCTGAAGTGGGCCACGGCCTACGGGAGGATCACCGACTGGGAGAAGAAGACCGGTGAAGCGGTCGTCATCGCCCACAAGGAGACCGGCTGCCCGATCAACACCCACACCTCGGCCGGAACCGCGGCCCTCGAGCAGGCCCGGTTCCTCCTCGGATTGGGTGCCGTCCCGGAGAAGACCGCCATCGGGCACGTCCAGCGCAATGCTGATGTCTGGTACCTCGAGCAGATCATGAAGCTCGGTTGCTACCTCGAGCTCGATGGCACCAACCGCATCAAGTACCTACCCGACCACCACCGGGTCAACCTGGTCCGTTCCTTCGAGGCGGACGGCTTCGGCAAGCAGGTCCTCCTGGGTACCGACTCCGGAAAAGCTTCGTACCAGAAGGTCTACGGGTCGGTCACCGGCATCGACTTCGACCCGGCCGTCTTCGCCCCCCGCCTCATCGACGAGGGCGTCGACCGCGAGTACGTCCAGGACCTCCTGGTCGGCAACGCCCGTGAGTTCTTCGCCTTCGCCGATGGGAAACAGCAGTGACCTCCCCGAGGTTGCAGATCGCGCTCGACACTCCGGACCTCCCCAGCGCACTGCGGCCACTGCAGCAGGCCGCGCCGGCCATCGACGTCATCGAGGTCGGGACGGTGCTCTGCCTGGCCGAAGGGATGTCCGCAGTGCGTGCCGTCCGAGCAGCCTTCCCCGAGACCCCCGTCCTGGCGGACATCCGGATCGCGGAGGCCGGGAAGATCCTCTCCACGATGGCTTTCGAGGCCGGTGCTTCCCTGGTGTCGGTCGTCGCCGGAGCCAGCCTGGAGACGGTCCGCCAGGTCGTCGCCGTGGCCCGGACGCACGGCGGTGAGGTGCAGGTTGAGCTCGCCGATGAGTGGTACGACCCCGAGCGGGCCCGCACCTGGCGGGAACTCGGTGTCGAGCATGTCATCGTCAAACGTTCCCGGGACCGGGAAGCCTCCGGCGACCTCTCCTGGGGAGCGGAGGATCTCGCCCGGGTCGACGAACTGGCCCAGATGGGTTTCACCGTCACCATCACCGGCGGGATCACCGCCGCTGATCTGGCCACCTTCGCCGGGCATCCGGTCGGTATCGTCATCGCCGGACGCTCTGTCGTCGGCGCCGCCGATCCACTTGCAGCCGCCCGCACGCTCAAGGACGAGATGACCAGGGTGTGGGCCGGATGAGCGCACTCGCAGCTGTCACCGATCTTCCGGAGGACGCAGGCTCTGCCGCGGTTCCCTGCGTCGAGCTCGGTATCTACGAGAAGGCGCTGTGCTTCAACGGCTCCTACGACGACCTCTTCGCCCAGGTGGCGAGGGGAGGTTTCGCCTTCATCGACCTGTCCGTCGACGAGAGCGCCGAGCGCGCGGCCCGGCTGAACTGGACGATGGCCGAGCGTGTGGCCGTCCGTCAGGCAGCAGCCCGCGCCGGTATCGCCTTGGGCGGTCTGTGCCTGTCCCTGCACCGCAGGGTCGGACCAGGTAGTAGTGACCCGGTGGTTCGCGAGGAAGCCCGTACGGTGCTCTTCCAAGGGATCGACCTGGCTGCGGACCTGGGCATCCCCGTGGTGCAACTCGCCGGTTACTACAACTATTACGAGAAGGCGCATCCTCAGGCACGCGAGTTCTACGTCGACTGTCTCCGCAAAGGGGCCGAGCACGCAGCCCGTCGCGGGATCCTCCTGGGTATCGAGAATGTCGACGGTCACGACATCGACTCGGTCTCCGAGGCGCTGGCCGTGGTCGAACAGATCGATTCGCCGTGGTTGCAGTTGTACCCGGATGTCGGCAATATCGCCGAGCAGGGGCTGCCGATGGAGGCCGAGCTCGCCCGGGGCGAAGGCCGGATGCTGGCGATCCATGTCAAGGACGTTCGCCGTGGCGAGCCGCGTCGAGTGCCGATGGGCGGCGGGATCGTCGACTGGGATGTCGCCTTCGCCGAGTTGGCACGGCAGGGCTGGTCCGGTCGGATGATGATCGAGATGTGGAATGACGACGCCGAAGGTGGCCTCGAGCGGGCGGTCTGCGCGCGGGAGTTCATCGAGGGTCGGCTTGCTCATGCCGGGGTCGTCGTCTCCACCACGCGGGTACCTGCGGGCCAGGAACTCCCGGCTTCGGTCGTACGCCTTCGTGAAGAGGTCTGCCGGGGCAACCTGGAACTGCCCAAGCACGGTCTGGTGGCCTGGACCGGGGGCAATCTGTCGGCGCGTGACCCACAGACCGGTCTGATCGCGATCAAACCTTCGGGGATGCTCTACGACGACATGAAACCCACCGACATGGTGGTGGTCGATCTCGACGGCAAGGTGGTCGCTGGGGATCGCGGTCCCAGCTCGGACACCGCATCCCATCTCGCGGTGTACCGGGAACGACCGGACGTGATGTCGATCGTGCACACCCATTCGCGGTATGCCACGGCCTTCGCTGCCGTGGGAGAGCCGATCCCGTGCTGTCTGACCGCCATCGCCGACGAGTTCGGCGGTGACATCCCCTGCGGAGGATATGCCTCCATCGGCGGGGACGAGATCGGCGCCGAGATCGTCCGTTCCATCGGACGTTCCCCGGCCATCGTGATGCGCCAGCACGGCGTCTTCACGGTCGGACGTAACATCGACAAGGCCCTGCAAGCTGCCGTCATGGTCGAGGACGTCGCGGCGACCGTGGCGATCGCGCGTGGTCTTGGCGCGGTCACCCGGCTGCCCGAGGAAGAGATCGAAGCGAACTGGGACCGCTACCAGAACCGCTATGGCACCGCGAACGCGAGCAAGGGCGTGACACGATGACGACCTACGACCTGGCCACTTTCGGTGAGGGACAGATCAGGCTGACCGTCGGCAAAGGCGACCGGTTGAGCACAGCGACCCAGCTACGGATGACTGCGGCGGGTTCCGAGGCCAATGTCGCCGGCTTGCTGGCCCAGCTTTCCCGGCGTACGACCTGGGCGTCGGTGATCCCGACGACTGATCTGGGTACTCGGGTGATGGGGGAGTACCGATCCGTCGGAGTCGACCTGTCCCATGTCATCCGGACCGGTGATGAGCGGATCGCTCTGTACTTCATGGAGCCCGGTGATCCGCCCATGCCGGCTCGGGTGACCTACGACCGGTTGCACACCAAGTTCCGGGAGATCACTCCGGAGACTTTCGACTGGGACGGATTGCTGGATACCCGGGTGCTCTTCGTCACCGGTATCACGGCCTCGCTGACCGAGCAGACTGCAGCCGTGGTCACCCATGCGGTGGAGCAGGCGGCAGCTCGGGGGGTCGATGTGGCTCTGGATGTCAACTATCGCAGCTTGCTGTGGAGTCCTGAACAGGCGCGTTCGGTGTTGGAACCGCTGCTGGACAAGGTGTCGATCCTCTTCTGCTCTCGGGCCGACGGTACGAAGGTCTTCGGGATCGATGGGGACGGGCCCACGGTGAACCGCCTCCTGTACGAGTGGAGCGGAGTGCGCCATGTGGTGTCGACCGATGCCACTGCGGGCGTCTACTACTGCGGTGTCGAGGGCCAGGAGATCTACGAGGTGCAGCCGGTGCCGGTGATCGACCGTCCTGGAGCGGGAGATTCCTTCGTGGCGGGTTGTCTGCACGGCTATCTGGACGGAGAGGTGAAGGCCGGGATCGGTTATGGCCTGCGGACCTCGAAGTTCGCGCTGACCCATCACGGTGATCTCACCCATGTCTCGGCGACCGAGTTGGCGATCCCGACGACCACGGACATCGTGCGCTGACCCTGCAGCACGGGGTGTCCTCTCGAGGCGAAGTCTTTTGCGGTGGGACGGCCGGCGTTGTCCGGGCGCCGCCGTCACCTCGGAGCCAGTGACGGGTCCTGTTCCTGTGCTGGCTCCGAGGTCGGCCGTATCGATTCGCCTTCACGCGGCTCCGGGTCATGTGGCCGCGCTATTTTCCACAACGATGTGAAGAAAGTGACCCTGTCATGACGGCTACCCAGCCGACGCCGATGACGGCGCTGGAACAGATAGATGCTCATCCACTGACGCGTAACCAGCGATCTTTGATCGGTCTGGCCATCACCGGCAATATCGCCGAGTTCTTCGACATGTTCCTCATCGGGTTCGTCATTTCTTATCTGGTCAAGCCTTGGCAACTGACCGGTTTGGAATCCGGGGTGATCCTGGCCTGTTCCGGTCTGGGAACTGTGGTGGGCGCAATTATGTGGGGCCGTCTGGCCGACATGGTCGGTCGTAAGCAGTCCTTCAAGTGGTGCGTGATTCTTTTCGTAGGTTTCACCGCGCTGTCGGTGTTCACCCCGGAGCGCGGCTGGATCCTATTGGCAATCCTGCGAATCGGTGTGGGTATCGGCGTCGGAGGCTTGAACATCACCTCGATCCCGTACGTGCAGGAGTTCGTTCCCGCAGCTCAGCGTGGACTGCTTTCCGGTCTTGCTTCGGTGTTCATCCCCTTGGGGCTCTTCCTGGGCTCGATGGCACAGGCCTGGCTGGGGGACATCATTGGCTGGCGTGGGCTGATCGCCCTGGGTGCTGTCCCGATCTTCCTGCTCCTGTGGTTGGCGAAGGTTCCGGAGTCTCCGCGTTATCTCCAGTTGCAGGGGCGCACCGAGGAAGCACGTCAGTCGTTGGCCTGGGCCCTGGAGATCCCGGTGGACCAGGTCGGTGCCCTTCCGGAGGCCAAGGTCGACAAGGGGATGTCCTACGGACAGGTGATCAGCAAGCATCTTCGCCCGTTGATCATCGTCACGCTGGGGTCGTTCTGCTTCATCCTGGGTTCCTTCACGGTGCAGTCCTGGGGGCAGACCTTGCTGAAGGAGGGCTACGGTTACGCTGCTGCGACGGTGGGATACCTGTTCATGGGGGTCTCCCTGGCCGACTTGTTGGGCCGATTGGCTTCGGCGTGGCTGGCCGACAGGATCGGCCGTCGCTGGACGATGTTCTCCTTCGGGATGCTGGGTGCAGCGGGCGCGGTGGTCGCGGCGACGTCTACCTCCGGGACGACTTTTTTCATCGGTGTCCTGATCATCATGGGCTTCGGTGACGGAGCCTTCGGCATCCTGAACGCCTTCGGTGCCGAGCAATTCCCGAATGAAGCTCGCTCGACGGGGTTGGGGCTCGGCTACGGGCTGGGTGCGATGGCGAAGGTGGTGGGCCCGGGCCTGATGGGAGTGATCGTGGGAGGCGACATGAACAAGCAGAATGTCACCGTGGACGCGGTGCCTCCGGCGTTCTTCCTCTTCGCGGTACTGCTGGTGGTGGGTTCGTGCATCTACCTGTGTGCGAAGGAGACGAAGGGGCGGTCGTTGGATTCGATCTGATCTTCCAGACAAGCGTGGGGCCGACCGGACGATCGTCCGGTCGGCCCCACGCTTGTCTGGAAACGGTCAGCGGGGATTCGCGGAGAGTCTCGCCGCTCCGGGTTTGCTCGTCCATTGACGAGCGGACAGGCTGGTCAAGGCGTAGATGGTGGCCAGATCCAGACTCATCGGCGAGAAGGTGACCCAGTTCGGTCGTTCGCCGTAGAAGGCCTGCAGAAGCTGCCCGATCAGGGAGAAGCAGAGCAATGCGAGCATGAAGAGCCGAGCAGTCTTGCTTCCGCGGAAGGTCGACCAGGCCAAAGCGCCCATGATTAGGTAAGTCACGATGACGATGACGGCCAGGATGATCTGGGTGAGGGCTTTGTCGTCGGGGGATATGCCTTCGCTGATGATATCGACGTCGATGATGCTTCGTAGCGCAGCGATGACCGATCCCAGGAGGGAGAGCAATGTCATGACTCCGGCGACGACGATGGAGAATGGACGCCGACCTACTTCGTTCAGTAGACGTTCCTGACGGGCCTGTTTGACTTCTGCTCGGGTCGTCTTGGTCGGGATGGCCGTGGTGTAGCCGTACTCGGTGTTGAGGTCGACGTTCTGATCGGTGCTGGGGACGACGAGTTCGCCGAGTTGCACGATCGGCAGGTCACCGTCGGTGGCGACGGCGTCGCCACCGCCATTACGGCAGTGGTAACCGGTGGAGAAGTCCTCGATCACATCGACGGTGGCCTCGGGGACGGCGTAGACGATGGAGTCGACGATGTAGTCGCGTTCGATGTCGATGTCGCGGTCGATCTTGTGGGTGACCTGCAGGGTGAACAACGAGAAACCGACGGAGCGGTCGTAGGTTCCTGCGGCGAGCCAGTCGACGTGGTGCCCGCCGGGCAAGAGCCAGCCTTCGGGAGCGCGCCAGAAGCGCACGTGGTGACGTTGCGCGGGGTTCCCCTCGACTTCTTGTTGGTAGGCGAACTCCTGCATGGAACCGAAGAGCATCAGTGGGCTGACCGGAGCTTCGGGATAGCTCTTACGGGTGATTGAGGCGGTGACGATGCGGATGCTGGAGGCCATGTTGACCGGGTCGGCCAGTACCCAGCCGGCGCGGGTCATCGCCTCGTGAATCTGCTCTGCGCTGCCGCGGAGGGCCAGGTTGACCGGGTCTCCCAGGAGGCCGTCGCTGGTACGGCTGCGCCCGATGAAGTAGTCGGGGACGTAGAGGGAGGTCAGGACGCGGTGCAGGCGTGGCAGCGCGAGATAGGCGAGCACCGCCCAGAAGACCAGGAGATAGGCGATGGACACAAAGCGCGTCACACCTTGCCTGAGCATGAGGAAGGCGAAGACGAAGGTCAGGAATGTGGTGACCCCGAAGAACAGGTTCTCAACGAGGTCCAGGGTGAAGAATCGTCGCAAGGCGTAGGTCTCGACCTTTTCAGGCACATGGTCGTAGACAGGCTTGCGTACTGGCGTGGTCATTTACCGTCCTTCCCGGCTTACGTGCTGTCACAGAGTCGCACGGGTGTCTGATCCTTCATGTAGCCACCTGGCTCATCGTCGTTCCGGGACAGGAGATAAAGGGGACTTCGCGGCGACTGCGGAAGGCGAGATGGTCAGGGCACAAGCAAGGGGCGAGACCGGTGTGGTCTCGCCCCTCAGCTGCATCGAGTGCCCCCGGCAGGATTCGAACCTGCGCTCCCGCCTCCGGAGGGCGGTGCTCTATCCCCTGAGCTACGGGGGCGCACTCACGTGTCACCGTCCGTAGTGACGAGTGACAGGAGAACGTTACCAGCTCGAACGCCCAAGAAGGGAACCGCCTGGTGAGGGCTTTCTCGTGGGCGCATTGCGAGATCCGCTCCGGTGAAGGGCGAGGCTGCCGTGCAGGGGCGCGGACTCCCGCAGTACGGACGGAAAACTTGTGAGGCGTGCCGACTTCGTAGTATGTCGGGGTGACACCCGACGAGCTCGCCCAGACCATCACCAGCTGCTTGCGCGACGCCGTCGCCGCAGGCGACATCCCTCTGGAGGCCGAGGCTGTACCCGCCTCTGTCCGTGTCGAGCGACCCCGGAGCAGAGAACACGGGGACTGGTCGACGAATATCGCGATGCAATTGGCCAAGAAAGCAGGCCGGAACCCTCGCGAGCTGGCCTCTGCCCTGGCCACCCGGCTCCAGGAGCAGCCTGGTATCTCCCGAGTGGACATCGCCGGACCTGGATTCCTGAACATCGTCCTGGACGCAGCTAGTGCGGGTGAACTGGCTCACGCCATCGTCGATGCGGGAAGGTCGTACGGGCGAGGAGACGCCCTGGCCGGGAAGAATGTCAACCTCGAATTCGTCTCTGCGAACCCGACCGGGCCGATCCACCTGGGCGGAACACGGTGGGCGGCCGTGGGCGACGCGCTGGCCCGGATGTTGGAGGCCGCCGGCGCCACCGTGACCCGCGAGTACTACTTCAACGACCACGGAGCACAGATCGATCGCTTCGCACGCAGCCTGTTGGCTGCGGCCCGAGGCGAGGACGCCCCCGAGGACGGGTACGCCGGCGCGTACATCTCCGACATCGCCGCGGCAGTCGTCGCTCAGGAGCCCGATGTCCTGGAGAAGGACGACGCCCAGGCGCAGGAGATCTTCCGGTCACGTGGCGTCGACATGATGTTCGGCCAGATCAAGAAGAGCCTGCACAACTTCGGTGTCGACTTCGACGTCTACTTCCACGAGAATTCTCTGCACGAGAACGGCTCCGTCGAGCGTGCGATCGGCCGGCTGACGGAGTTGGGCCGTACCGAGCAGCGTGATGGTGCGCTCTGGCTGAAGACCACGGACTTCGGTGACGACAAGGACCGCGTCATCATCAAGTCCGACGGTGAAGCCGCTTACCTGGCCGGAGACATCGCGTACTACCTGGACAAGCGCGAACGCGGCGCCGACATGGAGATCCTGATCCTCGGAGCCGATCACCACGGCTACGTGGGCCGGATGATGGCGATGTGTGCAGCCTTCGGGGACACCCCCTGGGAGAACCTGGTCATCCTGATCGGACAGATGGTGAACCTGGTCAAGGACGGACAACCGGTCCGGATGAGCAAACGTGCCGGCACCGTCGTGGTCATGGAAGACCTGGTCGAAGCCGTGGGCGTCGACGCCGCGCGGTACCAGATCTCCCGGTACTCGATGGATTCCAATATCGACATCGACCTCGACCTGCTGGTGCAACGGTCGAATGACAACCCGGTCTTCTACGTCCAGTACGCGCACGCCCGCACCTGCAATGTCGCCAGGCTCGCCGCGCTGGACGGAGTGCACCGCGAGGACGCGTTCTCACCCGAGATGCTCACCCACGAGACCGAGTCGGCGCTCCTGGCGATCCTCGGCGACTACCCTCGAATCGTGGCTCAGGCAGCTGCCCTGCGGGAACCACACCGGGTCGCTCGTTACCTGGAAGATCTCGCTGCGAAGTACCACAAGTGGTACGACGAGTGCCGGGTACGCCCTGCGCAGCGTGATGGCGTCCTCGAAGAGGTCACCGATCTGCACCGCACCCGGTTGTGGCTCAACGATGCCACTCGCCAGGTGTTGGCCAACGGACTCGACCTGCTCGGCGTCTCTGCGCCTGAGCAGCTCTGAAGGGCGGTGTGATGCGCGCGCACGAGGCAGGCGCTCTCCACTCGGATGGTTATGGGGCTGCTCCGCAGTGGCTCCCGCATCCGACGGATGTCAACGGTTTGTTGCCCCAGCTCTGGTCCTCCGGTGTCGGCAAGGATCCCGATGGTGTTCTCACGGTGGCGGGGCTCCGGATCACCGACATCGTGGCGGAACACGGTACCCCGGCCTATGTCGTGGACGAGGCCGATTTCCGGGCGCGGGCGAGATCGTTCCGCGACGATTTCGCGGCCCCGTTCGCCGACTGCGGCGGGCTGAAGGTCTACTACGCGGGTAAGGCCTTCCTGTGTACCCAGGTGGCTCGTTGGATCATGGACGAGGGGCTGGGCCTGGACGTCTGCTCCGGGGGCGAACTGGCGGTAGCCCAACGGGTGGGCTTCCCCGGGGAACGCCTGGAGATGCACGGCAACAACAAGTCTGTCGCCGAGATCGAGGCGGGTCTGCGTTACGGCATCGGCCGCATCGTGATGGACAGCTTCGACGAGATCGAACGGGTCGCAGGGATCGCAGCGCGCCTCGGTGTTGTGGCTCCGGTGATGCTGCGGGTGACCGCGGGCGTCGAGGCCCACACCCACGAGTTCATCGCTACCGCGCACGAGGACCAGAAGTTCGGTTTCTCCATCGCCGGTGGCCAGGCACTGAAAGCGGCCGAGGCGGTCCTGGCACGCTCGGAACTCGACCTGCTCGGGCTGCACAGCCACATCGGCTCGCAGATCTTCGACACCTCGGGTTTCGAGGTGGCGGCCCGTCGAGTGCTGGCCTTGCACGCGCAGATCGCCCGAGACCTGGGGCACACCATGCCCGAGCTGGATCTCGGAGGTGGCTTCGGTATTGCCTACACCTCGGAGAACACCCCGCTGTCGGCCGCTGAGCTGGGTACCCAGCTGGCCGGGATCATCACCCGGGAATGCGCAGTCGAGGGGATCGAGGTGCCTGCGGTCTCGATCGAGCCCGGGCGGGCCATCGCCGGTCCGTCGGCCTTGACCGTGTACGAGGTCGGCACGGTCAAGGAGGTCCACCTCGACCACGGGGCCCGTCGGGCCTATGTCTCGGTCGATGGCGGGATGAGTGATAACGCCCGCACCGCGCTCTACGGGGCGGACTACTCGGTGACCTTGGCGAATCGGCGTAGCGATGCTCCGCCGATGATCAGTCGTGTGGTCGGGAAACATTGTGAATCGGGCGATATCGTCGTGATGGACGAGTATCTTCCGCAGGATGTGCGACCGGGGGATCTGGTGGCGGTGCCTGGCACCGGGGCCTACTGCCGGGCGTTGTCCAGCCAGTACAACCATGTGCCGCGTCCTCCGGTACTCGCGGTCCGGCGTACTGACGAAGGTGTGACCGAGGCCCGGGTGATCATCCGTAGGGAGACGATCGAGGACATTCTGGGCTTGGACGTCGACGTCTGATCCTTCTTCGGAAGGGCTGACTCGAATTCGTCCTTCTCGGGAAATCCTGAGGTCGGAGCGCTGGGCGGTCTAGCTTCATTCATCAGAGCAGTAAGGAGAGTTCCCTTGAGCGACAACGCTGTTGTCCCTCTGCGCGTCGCCCTGCTCGGGTGCGGGGTAGTCGGTTCGTCCGTGGCGCGTCTGCTCACGCAGAATGCTGACGACTTGACTGCCCGGATCGGTCGACCGATCCGGATCGAAGGGGTCGCGGTGCGTCGTCTCGGGCGCGATCGCAGTGACACACTTCTTCCCGATGACGTCTTCACCACGGACGCTGAAGAGCTGGTGACCAGGGCAGATATCGTCGTCGAGGTCATCGGAGGGATCGAGCCGGCGCGTGGTCTCATCTTGCGCGCGATGGAGCATGGGGCCAGCGTCGTCACCGCGAACAAGGCCCTGCTCGCCGAAGACGGCCCAGCCTTGTACGAAGCGGCTGCCAGACATGGCGTCGACCTGTACTTCGAAGCCGCTGTCGCCGGCGCGATCCCCCTGTTGCGTCCCTTGCGGGAGTCCCTCGCCGGGGACGACGTCTCCCGCATCATCGGCATCGTCAACGGCACCACCAACTACGTCCTGGACAAGATGGATGCCACCGGAGCCGGTTTCTCCGAAGCGGTGGAACAGGCTCAGGCATTGGGCTATGCGGAGGCCGACCCCACCGCCGATGTCGAAGGCTTCGATGCTGCGGCCAAAGCAGCGATCTTGGCCTCGCTGGCCTTCCACACCCGGGTCAGCAGCCGAGACGTTTACCGTGAGGGCATCACGGAGGTGTCCGCTGCTGATGTGGTCGCCGCAGCGGAGATGGATTGTGTCGTCAAGCTGCTGGCGATCTGTGAGCGCGTCTCCGATGCGCAGGGCGTGCAGGGGGTGAGTGTCCGCGTGCACCCGGCCATGGTTCCCCGAAGCCATCCGCTCGCCGGTGTCCGCGAGGCTTTCAACGCGGTCTTCGTCGAGGCCTCGGCAGCCGGACAGCTCATGTTCTACGGCCCGGGCGCGGGCGGGGATCCGACAGCCTCAGCCGTCCTCGGCGACGTGGTGGCCGTCGCTCGGCATCGTGTGGGTGGTGGACTGGGACCCAAGGAATCCGCCTACGCCGATCTGGCCGTCCTGCCGATGGGCAGCGCCGCCACGCGTTATTACATCAACCTTGAGGTCGCGGACCTTCCTGGTGTTCTGGCACAGGTCGCTTCGGTGTTCGCCACTCACGGGGTGTCCATTCAACAGGTCCGTCAAGAGGCCTGCCCGCCGCACGACCTCGACGAGGCGGAACGGGAGTTGCCCGGATCTGTGGCACAGCTCGTGGTCGTGACCCATACTGCTGCGGATTCAGCCCTGGCTGCGACCGTCGACGATCTGGCGGATCTGGAGATCGTGCGCGGCGTGACGAGCGTCATGCGTGTGGAAGGAGAGTGACATGGCACACCAGTGGCGTGGCGTGATTCGGGAGTACACGGATCGGCTGCCGATGCTCGACGGGGCGCCGGTCGTTTCGCTCTGCGAAGGCGGAACCCCGCTCATCGAGGCGGAGAGGCTTTCCGCCCAGGTGAACGCGAAGGTGTGGGTGAAATTCGAGGGGATGAACCCCACCGGATCCTTCAAGGACCGGGGGATGACCACGGCGATGTCGATGGCCGCGGCACACGGGGCGGAGGCTGTCATCTGCGCCTCTACCGGTAACACGAGCGCCTCGGCGGCTGCTTACGCGATGAAGGCCGGGATGACGTGTGGGGTGCTCGTTCCCGAGGGCAAGATCGCGATGGGGAAGCTCTCTCAGGCCATCGCCCATGGCGCCACATTGTTGCAGGTGGAAGGCAACTTCGACGACTGCCTGATGGTGGCTCGAAAACTGTCAGAGGCCTACCCGGTCGAACTGGTGAACTCGGTCAACCCCGCACGGATCGAAGGGCAGAAGACCGCCTCCTTCGAGATCGTCGACGCGCTGGGCGATGCCCCGGACATCCACTGCCTCCCGGTGGGTAATGCGGGAAACATCACGGCCTACTGGCGCGGCTACCAGGAATATGTCGGCGGGACTCCAGGCGCCCAGGGGGAGGCAGGCACCGGCGGGCCTGCGACGCGGATGCCCAAGATGTGGGGATTCCAAGCCGCGGGAGCCGCCCCGATCGTGCTCGGACATCCAGTCGACGAGCCGGAGACCATCGCTACCGCCATCCGGATCGGTAACCCGGCTAGTTGGCAGCAGGCCGAGGAGGCCAGGGACAGCTCCGGCGGCCTGATCGATGCGGTGACAGACACCGAGATCCTCGAAGCCCATCGGCTGCTCTCCTCCACGGAGGGCATCTTCGTGGAACCGGCTTCGGCAGCGAGTGTGGCCGGACTGCTCAAGATGCATACTGCAGGGCTGGTGCCTTCCGGCGCGACGATCGTGTGCACGGTGACCGGACACGGTTTGAAGGATCCGGCCTGGGCCTTGCGTGGAACAGACGGCAGGGAGATGACTCCGACCAAGATCGGTGCGGATGCAGTGAGCGCTGCCCGCGCCCTGGGACTCGAGTTCTGATCCGGTGATGCACTCCGTGGAAGGGCTGCGGCTCCGGGTACGGGTGCCGGCGAGTAGCGCGAACCTTGGGCCGGGTTTCGACTCCGTCGGGCTTGCCCTGGGAGTGTGGGACGAGGCAGAGGTCGCGGTGGGCGGCGAAGGGCTTCGGATCCGTATCGAGGGCGAAGGTGCTGGTCAAGTCCCGACCGACGAAAGGCACCTACTGTATCGATGCCTCGCTCAAGGGCTTGTCGAGTTGGGGAGCCCGCTGACCTCGGGGCTGGAGCTGATCTGCGTCAACCGGATTCCGCACAGCAGGGGAATGGGGAGTTCGGCGACAGCCGCAGTGGCCGGATTCGCCTTGGCGAGCGCGCTGGAGGCGGCTTCGGCAGGATCGGCCTCGGCCGGAGAGATCGCGATCGACCGGGATTTCGTCAATGAGATGGCGGCTCGGGTGGAGGGGCATCCGGACAACAGCTCGGCGAGTGTTTTCGGCGGGATGACGGTCTCCTGGTCCGAAGGGGGCTCCGGGGTCGGGTTCCGCACTGCGCAGATCGCGGTGCACGAGGACATCGTGCCTGTGGTGCTGGTACCTGATGCGGAACTGTCGACGGCATCGGCCCGGGCCGCATTGCCCACAGAGGTGTCCTTGAAAGCGGCTTCAGCGACGGCGGGCCGGGCTGCGCTGCTGGTAGAGGCGATGAGTCGAAGCCCGGAGCTGCTCATGGCTGCGACCTGCGAATGGCTGCACCAGGAGCAGCGTCGCATCGCGTATCCCGCGACGATGCGGGTCGTCGACGAGCTCCGCTCATCGCATTTCGCTGCGGTGGTCTCCGGCGCAGGCCCGACGGCAATGGTGTTGACCACTCAGGATCGTGCGGCTGAGGTCGTCGAGCGCGCCAAGGTGATTTGCGGTGCGGAGCCTGACCGGTGGCAGGTTCTGACGCCGGGTGTCCCAGGGCGCGGGGTCGAGGCAGCACTGCTCCGATCGGAGCGCTCGGCTGAGGAGTGAATCCGTCAGCGTCTATGGCGAGTACGTCCAGCTGGGTGAAAGCGGTGGCGCGTTCGATCCAGCGGAACTAATCGTGCTACATTCGACTTGCTCCACGGGGAACCGTGCGCCATATCGGCCAGCCCTGATCGGATCCGATAGCACACCGGAGCAGATCGTCACCAACGGTTGATGCAATCCCGTTGCTGGCCGACCTCCCCAACCATCGCCGCCAATTTCCTTTGCCGCAGATCGCGACAAGGGGGCCTGAAAATATGCAGGTCCGGGCGGAAATTCTACATTGGCGCTGCCGTCGTCCCTGCGTGACGGTCCGCCGACCGAGGTCGAGGTCCGGTAGCTGACCGGCTTCGTACGACGAGGGAAGGACCTTCGTGACTGACACCACCGAGCTCTCCACGCCTGCGGATGAGGCTCCGAAACGTCGCGGCCTGACGACGCTGCGGCTGGCCGAGCTCCAGAACCTTGCGCAGGCCATGGGTATCTCCGGTACGTCCGGCATGCGCAAGGGTGATTTGATCCTCGCCATCAAGGAGCGCCAGGGAGGCGCGTCCACTATCGACGTCCAGGTTGCTGCGCCTCGAAGGGCAGGCAAGGTTCAGTCCAGCTCTGTCCCGGAGAGGAAGAGCGCCTCGCAGGAGGGAGAACAACGCTCCACTCCCTCGGAGAAGACCACGAAAGATGCGGAGCCTGTGGTGAAGAGGTCAGCAGGAGAAGAACGCTCCGCGCCGAGCGCGCAGGACGAGACGAACTCGGTCGGCACCGGTCGTCAGCGTCGTTCTCGTCGGGCCACCGCGCCGGTCGCCGCGCCGGAACGACGCGAGGAGGGCGCACCGGCTCCGGCGGAGCAGGAGAAAACCACTTCGCGGACCGAGCAGGCCGATGACCGGCAGCAAAGCTCTGGTAACAACGAGAGCACACAGAACAACGACGAAGGACAGGGGCGTCGCCGATCCCGCCGTGAGCGGCAGCGTGACTCCCGACAGAGCGGGGATCAGGGCGCTGACTCGGGCCAGTCACGCGGTGAGTCGCGCGGTGACTCTCGCGGTGAGTCCTCACAGGGCAGCGGGCGTCAGGGCGAGAGCCGACGCTTCGGCGAGGACGACGACAGCCGTGGCGGCCGCCGTCGTAACCGCCAGCGCAGCCGTGACCGTAAGCGCCGGGGCAACCGCGGCATGGGAGACGACTACAGCGATCAGATGGAGACCTTCACCGAGGACGACGTCCTGGTGCCGATCGCCGGGATCCTCGACGTCCTGGACAACTACGCTTTCGTGCGGACCAGCGGATACCTGCCTGGCCCCAATGACGTCTACGTCCCCTTGGGCATCGTCAAGAAGAACGGGCTGCGTAAGGGCGACGCCGTGACCGGAGCGGTCAAGGCCCTCCGGGAGGGCGAGCAGCTCCCCGCGCGCCAGAAGTTCAACGCTTTGGTGCGCTTGGACACGGTCAACGGTGGCTCTCCGGACTCGGCCAGGGGGCGGGTCGAGTTCAACAAGCTCACGCCGCTCTACCCGCAGGAACGTCTGCGCTTGGAGACCGAACCGAATATCTACACGACCCGGATCATCGACCTCGTGTCGCCGATCGGTAAGGGCCAACGTGGTCTGATCGTCTCCCCGCCCAAGGCCGGTAAGACCCTGATCCTGCAGGCCATCGCCAATGCGATCACGAAGAACAACCCGGAGGCCCACTTGATGGTGGTGCTCGTCGACGAGCGCCCCGAAGAGGTCACCGATATGCAGCGCACCGTGAAGGGCGAGGTCATCGCCTCGACCTTCGACCGGCCTGCAGACGACCACACCACCGTGGCCGAGCTGGCGATCGAGCGGGCGAAGCGGCTCGTCGAAATGGGGCATGATGTCGTGGTTCTGCTCGACTCCATCACTCGCCTGGGGCGTGCTTACAACCTGGCGGCCCCAGCCTCCGGTCGGATCCTTTCCGGTGGTGTCGACTCCTCGGCGCTCTACCCGCCGAAGCGTTTCTTCGGTGCTGCGCGCAATATCGAGAACGGTGGGTCGCTGACCATCCTGGCCACGGCGCTGGTAGAGACCGGTTCCAAGATGGACGAGGTCATCTTCGAGGAGTTCAAGGGCACCGGAAACATGGAGCTGCGGTTGTCTCGCCAGCTTGCCGACCGCCGGATCTTCCCTGCTGTCGACGTGAATCCTTCGGGAACGCGTCGGGAGGAGATCCTGATGAGCGCGGACGAGCTGAAGCTCATGTGGAAGCTGCGGCGGATCCTGTCCGCTCTGGAGTCCCAGGCTGCTTTGGAGCTCCTGCTCGCTCAGATGAAGAAGACCAAGCAGAACGCAGAGTTCCTGATGATGGTCCAGCGCAACAGCAGCATCAAATTGGACGACGAGGACTGAACCGGTTCCTTCCTTCGGAAGTGATCTTCTGAGGGGGCCTGGCTTTCAGTAGCGCGGGCTCGGTCTTTCTGGCCGGGCCCGCGTCGATCTCTCAAGGCTGGGATGTTTCGTCAGGATTTCTCGGTGCTCGGCGATCTCTGGCAAACTGGGGTGTTGGCTGCCGGTTCACGTCGCACCATCCGAGGTGCGCGACCCGGCAGGGCGACCACCCCCTGAGGAGAGATCGTGCAGAAAGACATCCACCCCACTTACGTGGAGACCACGGTGACCTGTACCTGCGGGAACACCTTCACCACCCGCAGCACGGCCAAGAACGGTGCGATCAGCGCCGATGTCTGCAGCCAGTGCCACCCGTTCTACACGGGCAAGCAGAAGATCCTCGACACCGGTGGTCGTGTGGCCCGCTTCCAGGCGCGCTACGGCAAGAAGGCTGCCAAGTAGCTTCCCTGTCCGACGCCGACCCGCATGCTCCATGGCATGTCGGGTCGGCGTCGGCGCATGTCAGGCACAGAGTCGTCCTTCATGCCGATGAGGAGAAGCGAGATGTTGGAGTCCGCAGCAGCACAGGCTCAGGAATACGCCGAGATCGAGGCGCGGTTGGCCGATCCATCCGTTTTCGCGGACCAGGCCTTGGTGAAGAAACTCAACAAGCGATACGCCGCGCTGGCACCGGTCGTGCGCTCCTACAGCGAGGTCAAGGTTCTCACCGAAGATCTGTCTGCTGCGCGTGAGCTTGCCGTGGAGGATGCTTCGTTCGCCGAGGAGATCCCTGCAATGCAGGAACGACTCGATGCTGCGCGCAGCCATCTGCGTGCGCTCCTCGTCCCCCGGGATCCCGATGACGATCGAGATGCGATCGTGGAGATCAAGGCAGGTGAGGGTGGTGAAGAATCTGCGCTCTTCGCCGGTGACCTGCTCCGGATGTACCTGCGCTATGCCGAACGTCGTGGTTGGTCGACGCAGATCCTGGATCTGATGGAATCCGATCTGGGCGGGTACAAAGATGTGCGGCTGGCGGTGTCGGCGCGAGGTGTCCCCGGCCCGGGCGAGGCGCCATGGGCGCGGCTGAAGTACGAGGGCGGAGTTCATCGGGTGCAGCGGGTCCCGGTGACCGAGAGCCAAGGCCGGATCCACACTTCAGCGGCAGGGGTCTTGGTGATGCCGGATCTCGACGACCCCGAAGAGGTCGAGATCTTTCCGGCCGACCTACGCATCGACGTCTATCGTTCTTCCGGCCCCGGCGGGCAGAGCGTCAACACCACCGACTCCGCAGTGCGGATCACACATCTGCCCACGGGCCTTGTCGTCAGTTGTCAGAACGAGAAGTCGCAGTTGCAGAACAAGGAATCGGCGCTGCGGGTGCTGCGCGCACGACTCCACCAGATGCGGGTGGACGAGCAGGATGCGCAGGCAGCAGATGCTCGTCGTAGCCAGGTCCGTACGGTCGACCGTAGCGAACGTATCCGGACGTACAACTTTCCGGAGAACCGCATCGCCGATCACCGCACCGGCTTCAAGGCGTACAACCTCGACACGGTTCTGGACGGAGAGCTGGATCCGGTCGTGCAATCTGCCGTCGACGCGGACGAGGCAGCTCGGCTGGCGCGGATGGTCGATCGCCCATGAGCGCAGCGCCGGAGGAGGAAGCGGTGACGGATCAAGTGCCGGAAGATCTTTCGAGAGCGCTGCGATGGGCCACCTCAGTGCTCTCGACTGCGGGTGTGTCAAGCCCGCAGACGGACGCCGTGCTGCTGGCGGCTCATCTGGCGGGGATCTCACCGGGCGAGGTACACAGCCGTGCCATCCTCGGTACGCCGACCCCGGAGGGCTACGGAGCCCTGGTCCGCCGACGTGCTGGACGGATCCCGCTGCAACATCTGACGGGGAAAGTGGCTTTCCGCCGCCTGGAACTGAGCGTGGGACCGGGGGTCTTCATCCCTCGGCCGGAGACCGAACTCCTCGCCGGGTTGGCGATCCGGGAGCTGATCTCTCGGGAGCAGGAGACCGGCCGGTCTCAGGTGATGGTCGATCTGTGCACCGGATCCGGAGCGGTTGCCCTCGCCGTGGCGGACGAGACACGCGGTGTTGAAGTTCACGCGGTGGAACTCTCTTCAGAGGCTTTGGTCTATGCCGCTCGCAATGTGGCCGAGCACGGCGAAGGAATCGTGCTGATCGAGGGCGACGCCGGTGATCTGTCGCTGTCGGCTCTGGCCGGGGTCGGTGGCCAGGTGGATGTGGTCACCTGTAATCCGCCGTACATTCCGGATGGCATGGTCCCGGTGGACCTGGAAGTCCGTCGACACGATCCGCGCATGGCGCTCTACGGAGGAAGCGCCGACGGTCTGGCGATTCCGCTGCGCATGGTCGATCAGGCTCTTCGACTCCTGGTCCCGGGCGGGGTGCTGTTCATGGAGCATGCTGAGGCGCAGGGGGAGAGCCTGCCCGCGGCGATAGATGCGCGGGGCGGTTGGACGGAGGTTGAGGACCTGAGCGACCTGACTGATCGGCCGCGAGTCACCAGAGCTGTCAAAAGTTGACGAATTTCGGCCTGGATTAAGCCTTTTAATGTCGTATTCGGGGAACGTCAGTTGATTCTTACACGTTGACAACCCGTAAGCGACGGGCATTCCGGGCCCGATCCGACGTGAAGGGACGACCATGGGTTTCTTTGACCGCCTGTTCGGTGGTGGCCGAAAGGACCAGGGGCAGGGTGAAGCGCCAGCGGCGCAGCCCGCACCTGCGCCGGCACCGGCACCGGCAGCGCCGCCTGCTCCGGCTCAGGCAGCAGCTCCTGCCATGCCAGCCCCAGCACCGGCAGCAGCTCCGGCTGCGTCGGCACCAGAAGGACAAGCGATCTCCGCTGCTGATGAACAGGCCATCAAGCGTTACCAGTACATGTTGCAGACGGCTCCGCCTGACCAGATCGAAAAAGCTCATGAAGAGGCTTTTGCCAAGCTGAACCCCGAACAGCGCAAAGAGCTTCTTGCCCGCCTTTCGCAAGGCAATCCCGCAGATAAGCCGGCGGATGACAGCCCGCAGGCTCTGGCGCGTTCGGCGACCCGGACCGAGATGCGCGAGCCTGGGTCCTTGCAGAAGGTGATGGGAAACGAAGCGGGCGGAATGAGCAGGGGAGGCGCCGCTCTGGGTATGGGCGCTGCCCTCCTCGGAGGTGTCGCCGCCGGCGTCATCGGAACGGCGGTCTTCAGCTCGCTCTTCGACGAGAACACTTTCCAGCAGTGGGATGCTGCTGCTGAGGGGCTCATCCCCGATGTGGAGATGCCTGAGGTCGGAGATTTCTTCGGCTTCGGTGACGACTCCGAGGGCGGGTTCTTCGACGACTTCTAGACTGAGGCCATGAGCCCCGTCATCGATTGCACCACCGAAGACGCCCGGGCGGAGGCCGTCGCTCGAGCAGCGGCGGCCGTCCGCGACGGGCGTCTGGTCGTCATGCCCACCGACACGGTCTATGGAATCGGTGCTGATGCTTTCAACGCCGCTGCGGTGACTGCGGTCCTGGCTGCGAAGGGGCGTGGGCGGGAGATGCCACCGGCGGTCCTGGTGTCCTCACCGCATACTGTGGACGGACTGGCCGCTGAGGTGCCCGGTTACGCCCGTCAGCTGATGAAGGCTTTCTGGCCTGGCCCGTTGACCCTGATCCTGCGAGCTCATGCTTCCTTGATGTGGGATCTGGGGGAGACGAATGGGACGGTGGGGCTACGGATGCCCGATGACGCCGTCGCTCTGGCACTGCTCGCTCAGACCGGACCGATGGCGGTCAGCAGCGCGAACCGGACGGGGGCGCCTCCGGCCGCCTCGGTTCTCGACGCCGCGACCATGTTCGGTCCAGCGGTGGAGGTCTACCTCGACGCAGGGCCTGCTCGGGGTGCGGTGGCTTCGACCATTGTCGACTGCACCAAGGACGAGCCTGTCATCTTGCGGCAAGGGGTCCTTCCGGAGTCGGAGATCCGGCGTGCAGCGGGTCTGGAGCATCCTTCCTCCGAATCGATGCCGGCCACCGAGAGCTGAGGGACTCTCAGAGCCCTCGGGGCCTGCGCCAACCCAGAGCGGAATAGGCGAACCTGATGTGTTCCTCGACCACGGCTGCTGCCGCGTCTTCGTCCCGTTCGGCCACCGCCAGGTAGATCCGCCGATGTCCGTCACGAAGATGGGCGACGAAGGTGTCCCAGTCCTCCAGCTCGTGGAAGGACGTCAAGATCGGAATCCGCATCGACTCACGGATGGCGATGGTCATGTCGGCCACGAGGACGTTCTCACCGGCGGCGGCCAAAGCGACATGGAATTCGGTGTCGAGGTCGTTGAAAGCCGATCGGTCAGTGGCAGGGTCCTCCATCGCTTCGACGAGTCGACGAAGTTCTTCGACATGCTTGTCCTGACGGGAGCGGGCCGCCAACCGGGCACTCCAACGTTCCAGCATGACCCGCGCTTCGATGACATCGGACATCGGGAAGTTGGACAGGGCCACATGCAGTCGGAGTACCCGGGAGAGCGCCTCGGTGGGCATGGCGCACACGATCGTTCCGCCGTCGCGCCCGACTCCGACCGAGGCTTTCAGTACTCCTTGTGATTCCAGGACTCGGAGCGCTTCTCGGACAGCAGCTCTGCTGACTCCCAGCTTGGCAGCCAGATCGCGTTCCGGTGGGAGCCGATCGCCGACGTTGAGTGTGTCGTTCAGGATCTGTTCTTCGATACGGCCGATGACTTCTTCGTAAGCGCGGGTCTTCGTGATCCTGCGCCAAGTCTGGGCATCGCCCGCAGGTCCGTCGTTCATGGTCGTCTCTTCCGTTCCTCCGAGCGCGACGGCTATGGAGATATCACCTGCGACCGTACCGCTCTTCGGAACTGGAACGCTGGAACGCTCAAAGAATTTCACAGGGCGTCGATGTCCACTTCATGGAACATGATGGTGGCGGAAGGTGACCTTCGGACTGTTTACATGTCAGAATTTGACCTTAGTCTCATATGGTCAGACCAATTGGAGGTCGGACCGCAGTCAGCGGGTCGCAATTCAGGGCGCCCTCGAAGGACAACGGAGTTCTCATGACCGTGCTCACCGGCTTTCAGCCGAGTACTGACCCGACAGGTAACCAGTTCCTTTCTGCACTGGTCGCCATGATCCCTATCCTGGCGATGCTGATCACTTTGGGTGGTCTGCGTTGGCGGGCTCATTACGCCGGTCTGTTCTCTTGGGGACTGGCCTGCATCGTCGCCGTGGCTGTCTTCAAGATGCCGATCGCCATGGTCGCGGCGACCAGCGCCGAGGGTTTCCTTTACGGCATCTTCCCCATCGTCTGGATCCTGTTGGCCGCGATCTGGATGTACCAGGTCACCGTGATCTCCGGGCGTTTCGACGACCTGCGTCGCACTTTCTACCTGATTAGTGATGACACTCGTGTCCTGGGTCTGCTGATCGCTTTCTGCTTCGGTGGGCTGCTGGAGGCCTTGGCCGGATTCGGTGCGCCGGTGGCGATCACCACGGTCATGTTGATCGCTATCGGTTTCTCCAAACTGCGTGCGGCGATCGTGGCCCTGTTGGCGAACACCGTCCCGGTGGCATTCGGCGCGGTGGGTCTTCCGGTTCTCATGGCGGCGAAGACCGCAGACATGGACGTCTATGCGATCGCGCCGATCACCGGTCGGATCACCGCCATCCTGTGTCTCGTCGTTCCTTTCCTCCTGCTCGCGGTGATGGACGGTAAGCACGGCGTCAAGCAGTGCTGGCCTTTCGGGCTGGTCGTCGGCCTGACCTTCGGCATCACCAAGTGGATCATCTCCGGTTCGGCTCTCTACAACCTGACCGAGGTCTTCTCCGCAGTCGTCTCCGTCGTGGTGGCCATCGCCTTCACCCGCGTCTGGAAGCCGGCCGGTTCCGCCGAGGCCCGCCCGCGCGTCGGCGCGCCCCTCGTGCCCGAGGTCGAGGGCGGGCCGGTCGAAGCACAGTCCACCGACGCCTCCGACCTGACCCGTCAGCGCATCTTCATGGCCGTAGTTCCCTACGTCCTGGTCATCGTGGTCTTCGCCATCGCGAACCTCGCGCCTGTCGCCAAGTTCGCCAAGTCCCTCGATGTGAAGATCCCCTGGCCCGTCCTGACCGGAGAGCTGCTGGACAGTGCGGGCAAGGCGTCTTCGCACCAGACCTACACCTTCTCGTGGGCTTCGACCCCCGGCATCCTGCTGGCTTTCGTGGCCATCCTGGTCG
This sequence comes from Austwickia chelonae, assembly GCF_003391095.1. Classification (NCBI taxonomy): domain Bacteria; kingdom Bacillati; phylum Actinomycetota; class Actinomycetes; order Micrococcales; family Dermatophilaceae; genus Austwickia; species Austwickia chelonae. Next base: position 826,571 of record NZ_CP031447.1, read on the forward strand.
GCCTGATCTACAAGGTGTCCATGAAGGACCTCTTCGGTGAGTTGGTCGTCAACGCCAAGAAGATGAAGTTCACCGTGCTGACCATCGGCTCCGTGGTGGCACTGGCCTATGTGATGGGTGACTCGGGACAGACCTTGGCCCTGGGTATGTGGATCGCCGGTGCCGGCGTGATCTACCCCTTCCTCGCGCCGATCCTGGGTTGGATCGGTACCTACGTGACCGGCTCCGACACGAGCGCCAACATCCTGTTCTCCGGTCTGCAGGCCGGGGTCGGCGACCAGATCGGCCACAAGGCACTCCTCGTGGGGTCGAACGCTGCCGGTGGCGTCGTCGGAAAGATGATCTCCCCGCAGAGCCTCGCCATCGCCGCGACCGCGATGAGCCTGGCCGGCGCCGAGTCGACGGTGCTCCGCAAAGTCATCGGGTGGAGCCTGGGGCTCCTCGTCGTGCTCTGTCTGGTCTCTGGTCTCATGTCAACGCCAGTTTTGGCCTGGGTCCTCCCCTGATTTTTCACTGGCCGGTTCTCGGCCGTTGATCGCAAGGAGTCGCTATGAACAGCAAGCCGGGCGAGGGCAAAAAGGTAGCCCTGTTCGCCACCTGTGCTGGGGATGCCATGTTCCCAGCCACGCCGAAAGCCGTGCTCTCCGTCCTGGAGCGTCTCGGCTGTGAGGTCGAGTTTCCGGAGAAGCAGACCTGCTGCGGGCAGGCCTTCACCAACACCGGATACTTCGACGAGACCATTCCGGTCGTCCGCAACTTCGTCGAGACCTTCGGAAAGTACGACTACATCGTGGCGCCTTCCGGGTCATGCGTCGGATCGGTCCGCGAGCAGCATCCGATGCTGGCCGAGCACGCCGATGACTCGGGTTTGCGGGCCGAGGTCGCCGACATCGTGCGGCGCACCTATGACGTCAGCGAATTCATCATCGATGTCCTCGGGGTCGAGGACGTGGGGGCGTATTTCCCGCACAAGGTGACCTATCACCCCACCTGTCACTCCACCCGGGTGGCCAAGGTGGGGGACAAGCCCTACCGGTTGCTCAAGGCGGTCAAGGGGTTGACTCTGTTGGAGCTGCCCGACGAGGACCGCTGTTGTGGTTTCGGAGGCACTTTCTCCATGAAGAACCCTGACGTCTCCGTGGCCATGGCCTCCGACAAGGCCCGCCATGTGGCCTCGACGGGTGCCGAGTACCTCGTGACCGGTGACAACCTCTGCCTGCTGAACATCTCGGGTGTGCTCGGTCGTCAGCACTCAGGGATCAAGCCCATCCACTTGATCGAGATCTTGGCGCAGACCGAAGGAGTGCCGGCATGAGCGAGCGCCGTACCCCTGCACCGCCTTCGGGTGACTTGATCGACTCGCCGCGGTTCCCGGTCGCTGCTCGCCGCGAGTTGTCGAACCCGGTCCAGCGTGGCAACTTGCATCACGCGATGACCACGATCCGCGCCAAGCGTGGACGGGTCGTGGGCGAGCTCGACAACTGGGAAGAGCTCCGTAAGGCCGGTGAGGCGATCAAGAACCGGACGTTGCGTCATCTCGACACCTATCTCCTGCAACTTGAGGAGTCGTTGACCAGGGCCGGAACTCAGGTCCACTGGGCCCGGGATGCCAAAGAGGCCAACGAGATCATCGTTCGCCTGACGAAGGCTGCGCTGGCCCGTCACGGGGTGGCGGACGAGGTCTCCGAGGTCGTCAAGGTCAAGTCGATGGCCACCCAGGAAATCGACATGAACGAGGCCTTGGAGGAAGCCGGTGTCGCCGCGTGGGAGACCGACCTGGCCGAACTGATCGTCCAGCTGGGCCACGACCGGCCCAGCCACATCCTGGTTCCGGCCATCCACCGGAACCGGGCAGAGGTCCGGGAGATCTTCCTGGAGGAGATGGGGCGTTACGGCAAAGCTGCGCCTGCTGACCTCCCGGCCGAACCGCCTCAGCTCGCCGGGGCCGCTCGCCTGCACCTGCGGGAGAAGTTCCTGCGCGCCAAGGTGGCCATCTCAGGTGCGAACTTCGCCGTGGCCGAGACCGGCACACTGACCGTGGTCGAGTCGGAGGGTAACGGGCGGATGTGCCTGACCCTTCCGGAGACCCTGATCTCCGTGGTCGGGATCGAGAAGGTCGTCCCGACCTTCGACGACCTGGAGGTCTTCCTCCAGCTGTTGCCGCGTAGCTCCACCGGTGAGCGGATGAACCCGTACACCTCACTGTGGACCGGTCCCACCGAGGGCGACGGCCCCCAGGAGATGCACGTCGTCCTGATCGACAACGGCCGGACCAAGGTGCTCTCCGACCCCGAGGGCCGTCAGGCACTGCGGTGTATCCGTTGCTCGGCCTGCATCAACGTCTGCCCGGTCTACGAAAAAGTGGGTGGACACGCCTACGGGTCGGTCTACCCAGGGCCGATCGGTTCAATCCTGACCCCGCAGCTGCGGGGGACGGGGAGCGCTGTGGACAAGTCGCTGCCCTTCGCCTCCACCCTGTGTGGGGCCTGCTTCGACGTCTGTCCGGTCCGGATTCCGATCCCGGACCTGCTGGTGCACATGCGCAACAAGGTCGTCGAGGCGAAGAAGGCCGAATCGAAGCAGTCCAGTGTCTTCAAACGGATGGCACATCCGCACGCCGAGCCGGCGATGATGAAGGCCGGGGCGTGGATGATGGCCGATTCCCGTAGATGGGCTGCTGCCACTGCAGGGGTTGGCTTGTCCGGCAAGGTGATGGGCATCGGCAAGGGTGTCGATCACCTCGGCCCGTTGCCCTATCCGTTGTCGAAGTGGACCAACGCGCGGAATGTCCCGGCGCCGCCGAAGGAATCCTTCCGGAGCTGGTGGAAGCGCGAACGTGAAGGACAAGGGCGATGAGCGGGATGGGTTCGATGTCTGCCAAGGAAGAGATTCTCGGTCGTATCCGTACTGCGCTGGCCGATGTTCCGCCCGTGGAGCAGAAGATCGACAGCCCGGTCGACTGGCGATACCACCAGGTGACCAGCATGCCCGATGTCCTGGATCGCTTCGTGGAGCGGGTCGAGGACTACAAGGCAGAGGTCGTGCGGACCGACGCTGCCGGCGTTTCTCGTGAGATCGCACGTGCGCTCACCAAGCTGGGAGCTGAGTCGGTTGTGCTGCCTTCCGGTCTGGACCCGGCTTGGCGGCTGGCTGTCGTCGGCGCAGGCATGCACATCCTCTCGGACGAACCACCGCTCACCCAGCGTCAGCTGGACGAGACGGATGCCGTGGTCACTGCGGCAGCCGTCGGGGTTGCGGAAACCGGGACGATCATGCTTGACCATGGCACCGATCAAGGGCGTCGTGCGCTTTCACTGGTGCCTGACATCCACATCTGCGTGGTCCGCGCAGATCAGGTCGTCTCTGATGTTCCCGAGGCCGTCGAGCGCTTGGGCGACTCCGTGCGGGCGGGACGTCCGGCGACCTGGATCAGTGGTCCGAGTGCGACCAGCGACATCGAGCTGTCTCGGGTCGAGGGTGTACACGGTCCGCGGACCCTTTACGTCATCCTGCAGGAGGGCTGACCTGCTGGGTGCATGGACCGGGGTCTTGTAGCGTGGAAGCGCTGCGAGGCTCCGGTCCTCTTGTTCTGCAAGAGCTCTCGTGCTGGAGGTCGGCCGGTGTGCTTTTCATGTCCCGTGCCGCCTAAAGTTGATCGAAAGTACTGTCATGACTGAAGGGCGGAGGGCGTGCGCGAATACTTCCTGGTGTTCGCCGTGGCGCTGGTGGTGACCTTCGCGGTGACACCAGCAGTGCGTTGGTCGGCCATCCGCCTCGGCGCGATCACCCCGGTGCGTGATCGAGATGTGCACAAGACCCCGATTCCCCGGATGGGCGGGGTCGCCATCCTCATCGGGTTCCTCGCTGCCGTCGCAGTAGGGAGTCAGCTCCCGCATTTGCACTGCATCATTCGCACTGACCCGGTTGCTTGTGGTCCGGGCGGTGGTGGCGAGATCAAAGGCATCGTGATCGGTGCGATCCTCGTGGCTCTCGTAGGAGCTATCGATGATGTTCGTGAGCTGGACTGGCTGACCAAACTGTCCGGTCAGATCATCGCCGGCGGGGTGATGGCCTACTCGGGAGTGCAGCTGCTGTCCTTGCCCATCCTGGGAGTGACTGTTCTGCCTTCACCGGTGCTTGTCGTCCTGACCATCGGGATCGTTCTGGTCACCACTAATGCGGTGAACTTCGTCGACGGTCTGGACGGGCTCGCTGCCGGGATCGTGGCGGTCGCAGCCTTCTCCTTCTTCCTGTACGTCTACGGGGTTTCCTACCGCTACAACCCGCCGAATGTGTTCTCCACGGCGACTTTTGTCAGTGCTGCCACGGTGGGTTGTTGCGCAGGTTTCCTTCCGCACAATTTCCATCCCGCGCGGTTGTTCATGGGCGATGCGGGTTCCTTGTTGTTAGGTCTGTTGATGGCGGCGACCACCATCACCTTCATCGGTAATGTCGATCCGGCGGTTCCGACCTCGGGGAACGAACAGTTGGCGATGTACCTGCCGATCGTGCTGCCCCTGGCCGTGATCGTCATCCCGCTGCTCGACATGACTTTGGCGGTGATCCGGCGTACCAGGCGGGGGCAGAGCCCGTGGTCGCCGGATGCCCAGCACCTGCAGCATCAGCTCCTGGGGCTGGGGCACAGCCATATGGGAGCGGTGCTCCTGCTCTACTTGTGGGCTGGGATCGTGGCCTTCGGCGCGGTGGCTCTGGCGTATGTGGAAGGGCCGGTTCCCTTGTTCCTCATCGCGGGGGCCATGGCAGGAGCGTTGTGGCTCACCGGGCGTTTTCCGAAGTGGTTGGAGCGCAAACGCTTGTGACGGTTTTCACAAGCATGGGGGGGTAAGGTGCTCCCGCATCGCCCTTCCCCTGTTCCTGCCTGTGGCAGGATGGCATCGTCGCCCATGAGTGAGGACTAGCAGGCTTCATGACCGCAGCGCGCATCGCACGATCGGTGCTCACGCCGGGCCGTGCCGTGCTCATCTGGGGGGTGCTTGCCTCGTGTCTGGTGAGTCTGCTCGGTGCCGCCATCGGGTTCCTCTCGTCGGGTGTCGAGGAGGCGATCAGTGCGGCGGCGGGATCCCTGCTGGTGGCGGTCTTCTTCGCCAGCGGAGCCCTTGCCCTGGGAGTCATTCTCAAGTATGCGGAATCCCTTGCGCTCATGGGGGCTTTGGCTGTTTACGGCACGCAGGTGACTGTGCTCTACAGCCTCTATGACACACTCGACCACTCCTGGTGGTTGAGGGGGAAGTGGTTCGCCGCAGCCGCTCTGGTAGAAGTTGTCGTGTGGCAGTGCGTGCACGTCCTTGCTGTGGTGAAGACACGGACCCTGATCTACTCCGTGCCATTGCCCACCGTCGAGTCGCGTTGAGGGGAGGAAGACGAGTATGGAGCAGCGGCAAGCTGGCGGCAGCAACGCGAAAACGACTTCGGCCGAGATCCCACCCTTCCGGGACGATGCCTCCTCGATCCTCTCCTACCTCTTCTCCGGCCCGCTCACCTTCGGGGGGATCGGCTACGGCCTCGACTACTGGCTGGGTACGACTTTCGTTGTAGCGATCGGGATTCTTCTGGGTATCGCTATGAGCATTTACGTCATCTGGCTCCGGTACGGTGGCAGTTGACTGCACTGAATGATGTGCGGTCCTCCGGCCGCGTCTGCCTTTGCCGTTCCCTGGGCGTGCACACTCCCGCGCGAGTCGAAGCACGTGTGATCCTCAAGGAGATGAAGTGGTCCTGAGCGCCATGATCCCCCTCGCCGGGCGTGTCGCTGCGGAAGGTGGCACGTTTACGCCCCCCTCGCCCTACGACTTCTGGCAGCCGCTGTGGACCGTCGGTGGTGTGACCATCACCCGACCCATGTTGGTGATGTCCGTAGCCTTCCTCATGCTCGTCGGCTGGATGTCCTATGCCTTGAAGGGCGCTCAGACAGTGCCGACGCGCAGGCAGCATCTGTTCGAGATGGTCTACGACTTCGTGCGTCATGACATCGCCAAGGACATGATCGGGAGCAAGGACCTGATCCGGTTCATGCCCTTGATCTTCGCGTTGTTCACCTTCATCGCTTTGAACAACTTCATGGCGGTCATCCCGTTCTTTCAGAATCCGCCGATGGCGCGGATCGCTTTTCCGATCAGCCTGGTCGCTATCGTGTACATCGCGTATCACTACGCGGGTATCAAGAAGCACGGTCTGATGGGATATTTCGGTCTGCTCATTCCGCCGGGTCTTCCCGTCGTGATGCGGTTCTTGATTGCTCCGCTGGAATTCATTTCCAACTTCATCGTTCGCCCGTTGACGCTGACTTTGCGACTCTTCGGCAACATGATGGCTGGTCACATGGTTCTGGTGCTCTTCATCCTCGGGGGCGAAGTACTTCTCTTCCACGGCGAGGGGCTCATGAAACTCGCCGGTGTCGCTTCTTTCGGAATGGGTGTCCTGATGACACTCTTCGAGCTGCTGGTGCAATTCCTGCAAGCCTATGTCTTCGCTCTGCTCGCAGCGTCGTACATCGGTTCTTCCCTCGCGGACGAACACTGATCGCAGCGCTGTCGGTAAACAACTGAACATACCCCTCGAACGCCGGGGGCAGTCGCTCCCCGGTTCACGCTCAGAAAAGGACACGCATCATCATGACCGGCACCATGAACCTCGTTGGCTACGGCATCTCCACCATCGGCCCGGCCCTGGCCATCGGTCTCATCTTCGCCGCGCTGATCAACGGGATCGCTCGCCAGCCGGAGGCCAAGAGCGCCCTCATGCCCGTCGCGATCATCGGTTTCGCGGTCGCCGAGGCCCTGGCCATCCTGGGCTTCGTCGCGCTGTTCATCTTCAGGTCCTGACCCACTCGCGGTCACACTCCGCCCCGACAGCAGCCACGCGTCGGGGTACAGCCTGGTCATAGGAGATTTCCGTGCAACTCAGCCTGATACATCAGGTCGCTGCCCTCGTGCCCATGGAAGGTGGGGGCGGCGGCAACGACGGGCAAGGTTCGTCGATCGTCCCGCACCCCGGCGAACTCATCTTCGGTTCCATCCTCTTCCTGATCTTCCTGGTCTACATCTGGAAGAAGGTCGTGCCGACCATCGAAGGCATCTACCAGCAGCGGTCGGAAGCCATCGAAGGTGACATGGGACGCGCCGAGAAGGCGCTGGCCGAGGCCGAGGCCTTGAAGTCCCAGTACGAACAGCAGTTGTCCGAGGCTCGGACCGAAGCGGCCCGGGTCCGGGAGGAAGCACGAGAACAAGGCGCTTCCATCATCGCGGAAATGCGCGACCAGGCCCAGGTCGAGGCAGCGCGCATCCTCGAGAACGCCCAGCGCCAGATCGAGGCCGAGCGCAACCAGGCCATGCAGCAGCTCCGAGGCGACGTCGGACAGCTCTCCACCGACCTGGCCAGCCGAATCGTCGGTGAATCCCTGCACGACGAGATCCGTCAGCGGGGGATCGTCGAGCGGTTCATCAGCGAGCTCGAAGCCGGTCGGATCGAGCCGACCACAGCGTCCTCCGGCGACGGCCACGCACCGCGGGATTCCTGATGGAAGGGTCCTCCCGCGGCGCTTGGAAAGCCGCACTCGAGATCGCGCACGAGATCGAGCGTCGACGCACCGTAGATCTACGGGTGTTGGCGGGAGACCTCTTCGCGGTCAGCGAGACCCTCTCCGGTGAAGCGCGTCTCCGCAGGGCCTTCGCCGATCCCTCCCGGGACGCCTGGCCCAAGCGTGAGCTGGCGACACAGATCCTCGGTGGTCAGGTCTCCACTGAGGCGCTGAACATCGTGAACGGCGTCGTCAGCGGACGGTGGAACTCCGACCAGGACATGGTCGACGCGCTCGAACGCATCGGTGTCGACATGGTCTTCGCCGCGGTAGAGAGCGAAGGGCGTCTTCCGCAGTTGGAGGACGAGCTCTTCGAGGTCGACCAACTGGTGCAGCGTGAACGTGATCTCGGGGACTTCCTCGGCCGTAGGGATGTCGAGAAAGCGCCCAAGGCCGAACTGCTTGAGAGGCTGCTTGCCGGTCATGTCTCGCGCGATGCCCTGTGGCTGTCGACCCGTCCGGTCCTCAACCCGCGAGGGCGTAAGTATTCCGCGGCGATCTGGCGGCAGCTCGCCATCGCGGCGGAGCGTCGGCGTCAGATCACCGCGATCGTGACCTCGGCAATACCGCTCGACAAAGAACAGAAGAAGCGGATCGAATCGGCGTTGGCCCGCACCTATGGGCGCGCCGTCAATGCCAACATGGTCGTCGACCCAGATGTTCTGGGAGGCGTGCACATCCGAGTCGGCGACGATGTCATCGACGGAAGCATCCTGAGAAGGCTCGACGACGTCCGTCGGGCTGTGAGCACCACATAATTCCGCCGGTCCGGCCGCTGTATGCCCTCCGGACCGGACCACAGCACCACGCCGCGAGTCGGCACCGAAGCATCCCGACACTCGGCCCCTTTCGAACAGGCCGGGCTGCAGACGAGGAAGAAGAGAGAGACGATGGCGGAGCTCACCATCCGTCCGGAGAAGATCCGGGACGCACTGAACTCCTTTGTTCAGTCCTACGAGCCCGACGCGGCCACACGTGAAGAGGTCGGTCGGGTCACCGATGCCGGTGACGGTATCGCCCACGTCGAGGGCCTGCCCTCCGCGATGACCAACGAGCTGCTCCAGTTCGAGGACGGAACCCTCGGCCTCGCTCTGAACCTCGACGTCCACGAGATCGGTGTCGTCATCCTCGGTGACTTCTCCGGTATCGAGGAGGGCCAGAGCGTCAAGCGCACCGGAGAGGTCCTCTCCGTGCCGGTCGGCGACAGCTACCTCGGCCGTGTGGTCGACCCGCTGGGCAAGCCGATCGACGGCCTGGGCGAGATCAAGGCCGAAGGTCGCCGTGAGCTAGAGCTCCAGGCTCCGAACGTCATGCAGCGCAAGTCGGTCCACGAGCCGCTGCAGACCGGGATCAAGGCCGTCGACTCGATGATCCCGATCGGCCGTGGACAGCGTCAGCTGATCATCGGTGACCGGCAGACCGGGAAGACCACGGTCGCCGTCGACACGATCATCAACCAGAAGGCCAACTGGGAGAGCGGCGATATCGACAAGCAGGTGCGTTGCATCTACGTCGCCATCGGCCAGAAGGGCTCCACGATCGCGTCCGTCAAGGGCACCCTCGAGGAAGCCGGCGCGATGGAGTACACCACCATCGTCGCTGCCCCGGCCTCCGATGCGGCCGGCTTCAAGTACCTCGCCCCCTACACCGGATCGGCCATCGGCCAGCACTGGATGTACCAGGGCAAGCACGTCCTGATCATCTTCGACGACCTGTCCAAGCAGGCCGAGGCCTACCGTGCGGTCTCACTGCTGCTGCGTCGCCCGCCGGGCCGTGAGGCCTACCCCGGTGACGTCTTCTACCTGCACAGCCGGCTGCTCGAACGCTGCGCGAAACTGTCCGACGAGATGGGCTCCGGCTCGATGACCGGTCTGCCGATCATCGAGACCAAGGCAGGCGACGTCTCGGCGTACATCCCGACGAACGTCATCTCGATCACCGACGGCCAGATCTACCTGCAGGCCGATCTGTTCAACGCCAACGTCCGTCCGGCGATCGATGTGGGTGTGTCTGTCTCCCGAGTCGGTGGCTCCGCGCAGATCAAGGCGATGAAGGAGGTCGCCGGACGACTCAAGCTCGACCTGGCGCAGTTCCGTGCGATGGAAGCCTTCGCCATGTTCGCCTCTGACCTCGACTCCGCGTCGAAGGCGCAGCTGGCGCGCGGCGCGCGATTGGTCGAGCTGCTCAAGCAGCCGCAGTCCTCGCCCTACCCGGTGGAGGAACAGGTCGTCTCCGTGTGGGCCGGTACCACCGGCAAACTCGACGATGTCGAGGTCGAGGACGTTCGCCGATTCGAGAGCGAATTCCTGGAGTTCATGCGCCGGGAGAACGCCGGGATCCTGCAGTCGATCCGAGAGACCAAGAAGCTCGGGGACGACGCCAAACAGAGTCTTGAGACGGCGATGACCTCCTTCAAGCGGGACTTCCGCACCGGCAAGGGCACCTCGATCGCAGAAGAGTCTGTCGAGGCACTCGAGCAGGACGCCCAGGACCAGGAGCGGATCGTCCGCAAGCGCTGACCGACTTCGGGTCGATGCCGCCGAGTCAGCGGCATCGACCCGAAGCGGCGGGGCCAACTTCACCCACGACTACCGTTCGATCAAGGAGAGGCGGAAAGATATGGGAGCGCAGATCCGGGAATACCGGCAGCGCATCCGCTCCGTCAAGGCGACGCAGAAAATCACGAAAGCCATGGAACTCATGGCTGCCTCGCGGGTGATCAAAGCACGTCAGCGGGTGGAGGAAACGACGCCGTACGCCGTGGCGATCACCGAAGCTCTCGGTGCCGTCGCCAGCCACTCGGATGCAGAACATCCGTTGACCACCGAGGCCGAGAACCCGCGCCGTGCCGCAGTGCTCATCATCGCGAGCAATCAGGGCCTGGCCGGTGGGTACATCTCCTCGGTGTTGAAGGAGAGCGAACGGCTCGTCACGAGGCTCCGCAGCGAAGGTAAAGAGGTCGTGCCGCTCCTCGTCGGGCGGAAGACGATCTCCTTCTACCGTTTCCGGCAGCGTGAGTACGCAGCCAGCTGGGAAGGTTCGACGGACAACCCGACCTTCGAGACGGCCAAGGAGATCAGCGACCGCATCCTCCAGGAGTTCTTGGCATCCGAGGACAGCCGGGTCGACGAGGTTCATATCGTCTACACGCAGTTCCGCACGATGGTCACCCAGCTTCCTCGTGCCTTGCGTTTGCTGCCGATCGAGGTGGTCGACGAGCAGGTCGAAGATTCCGGCCAGCGCAGGATGCTCCCGCTCTATGAATTCGAGCCTTCCACCGAGGACGTTCTCGACGCGATCCTGCCGCAGTACGTGACCCACCGGGTCTTCAACTGTCTGCTGCAGTCTGCCGCCTCCGAGCTGGCTGCCCGGCAGCGAGCGATGAAATCGGCCACCGACAACGCCGACGAACTCATCAAGACGTACACCCGGTTGGCCAACCAGGCCCGCCAGGCCCAGATCACTCAAGAGATCAGCGAGATCGTGGGCGGCGCCAACGCCCTCGCGGACGCAAAGTAAAGACACGAGGAGCATCTCCCATGAGCACTGCCTTTGCCGAGCCCCAGTCGGCTCAGCCTGCCCACGGCGGACAGGGGCGCCTGTCTCGCATCATCGGCCCGGTCGTCGACGTGGAATTCCCCGCAGACCAGATGCCTGATATCTACAACCTCCTCACCGTCGAGGTCGAGGTGTCCGGCGAACGCAAGAAGCTGAACCTCGAGGTCGCCCAGCACATCGGTGACAACATGGTGCGCGCGATCTCGCTGCAGCCCACCGATGGTCTGGTCCGTGGCACCACCGTGCAGGACACCGGCGGCCCGATCTCGGTGCCGGTCGGGGATGTCACCCTCGGCAAGGTCTTCAATGCCACCGGCGACTGCCTCAACCTCGAGGGGGACGGGCAGCTGGAGACCCACGAGCGTTGGGGCATCCACCGGCAGGCACCGCCCTTCGACCAGCTCGAGTCGAAGACTCAGATGTTCGAGACGGGCATCAAGGTCATCGACCTGCTCACCCCGTACGTCCAGGGTGGCAAGATCGGTCTCTTCGGTGGTGCGGGCGTCGGCAAGACCGTCCTCATCCAGGAGATGATCGCCCGTGTGGCGCGCGACCACGGTGGTGTGTCGGTGTTCGCCGGTGTCGGTGAGCGTACCCGTGAGGGCAACGACCTCATCGTCGAGATGGAGGAGGCCGGGGTTCTCGGCCAGACCGCCCTGGTCTTCGGTCAGATGGACGAGCCGCCGGGCACCCGTCTGCGGGTTGCGCTGTCCGCGCTGACGATGGCGGAGTACTTCCGTGACGTGCAGAAGCAGGACGTGCTCCTCTTCATCGACAACATCTTCCGGTTCACCCAGGCCGGCTCCGAGGTGTCCACGCTGCTCGGCCGGATGCCGTCGGCCGTGGGTTACCAGCCGACCCTTGCCGACGAGATGGGCGTCCTCCAGGAGCGGATCACCTCGACCCGTGGGCACTCGATCACCTCGATGCAGGCGATCTACGTCCCTGCGGACGACTACACCGACCCGGCACCGGCGACGACCTTCGCCCACCTCGACGCCACGACCGAGCTCTCCCGTGAGATCGCGTCGCTCGGGATCTATCCCGCGGTGGACCCGCTGACCTCCACGAGCCGCATCCTCGACCCGCGGTATGTCAGCAAGGAGCACTACGAGACCGCGGTCCGCGTGCGTCAGATCCTGCAGCGCAACAAGGAACTGCAGGACATCATCGCCATCCTCGGTATCGACGAGCTCTCCGAAGAGGACAAGATCCTCGTCAACCGGGCCCGTCGTATCCAGCGCTTCCTGTCGCAGAACACCTATGTCGCCAAGCAGTTCACCGGCATCGAGGGTTCGACGGTGCCGCTGGCCGACACGATCGAGGCCTTCACCAAGATCGCCGACGGTGACTACGACACCGTTCCCGAGCAGGCCTTCTTCATGTGTGGTGGCCTCGACGACGTCGAGCGTCAGGCGCGGGAGATCGAGAAGAACAGCTGAGTGTTACTGCTCTCAGCGAAGTGCCGGACGGGAGTTTCCCGTCCGGCACTTCTCATGGTTGGCGTCGGACGGGGGAGGCCGGTACGCCTACGTAGGTATGTCCCGGCAGAGTGCTCCGGACCACTACTGCATTGGCGCCGATCTTGGTCTCCGCGGCCACGATGATCGGCCCGAGGACCCGGGCGCCGGCGCCGATGAAGACGTCGTCCTCGATGCGGGGGGCGGGCAAGACCTGATTCATGCCGATGGTGACGTGGTGGTAGAGAACCAGATCTGAGCCCAGGACGCACGAGGGGTGGAGTATCACCCCGCGGGCGGAGTGCGGGATCCGGATACCTGGGCCACAGACCACCTGTGAAGGGAGTTCAGCTCCGAGGAGCCCTCTGATCCAGAGGATGTCTCCGACCCGGACGACCCTGCGCAGAATGAAGGCTGCAAGCCCGGGGCGTCCGCACAAGGCCTGTCCTGAGCGCCAGATCACCAGGGTGAGGCGTTGCATAGGAAAAGGATTCTTCGGCCAGTCGGCTTGGAGCAGTGATCGGGCTTCGGCGTAGGCCTCACGAATCGACGATGATTTTCGACGCCCCAGGGAGTCGCAGGACTTCGCTCCCAGCCGTAGGTTCAGCATCTCCGCGCATTGCTGTCGCCCTGGCGTACAGCGAGGTTCGTTGCTGATTTCTGTTCGCTCCCATGCTCCTGCCAGACCCGGAAGAGGAAGAGCGGATTGCCGATGACATAGCGACGCCACATCCGGCGTGGCTCTTGTTTGAGTCGCCAGATCCATTCCATGCCGAGTTCCCGGATCCACACAGGCGCCCGGGGGATACGTCCGGAGTAGAAGTCGAAGAGCCCGCCGACTCCCATGACGACGCCGGGAGCCAGCCGTGGGTGCATCCGGTCGCACCACATCTCCTGTTGGGGGACCCCCATGGCGACCAGGAGGATTCGGGCTCCAGAGCGGTTGATCAGGCTGACCACTTCGTCGTCGTCATTGGAGATGTACCCGTGATGGGTGCCGACGATCTTCAGCTCGGGGTAGACATGCTGCATGGCCTGGGCTGCAGATTCGGCGACGCCGGGCCGTGCTCCCAGCAGGAAGAGGGGGAGGCCTTGGTCGGCGGCCATCTTGCAGAGTCTGGGAAACAAGTCGGTGCCGTTGACATTCTCCCGCAGCGCGACGCCCTTCATCCGAGAGGCGACCTTCAGGCCGATGCCATCGGGCAGGATCATGGTGGCCCGATGTAACACCCGGTGGTAGGAGGGGTCTGTGGCGGCGATATTCAAGCAGCCGGGGTTGACGAAGTAGATGAGGTCGGCCTGGCCGACGCGGGGTTCTTCCCGAGCTCGGCTGGTCACTGCGGACAGCGCTTCTTCCATGGTGGTGTTGGCGATGGGGATATCGAACAGATTGAGCTCGGAAGGTTCTTCCCGTCCAGGTGGGGTGCGTAGGGCCGACGCGAGCAGTGAGCGGACGATCAACCCAAGGTTTCTGGCGCGGGACAGTCCTGGTTCGGACATGAGTGCCCGGTCGGCGGGCTCGTCACCTTCGTAGGTGATTCCGGTGTACTCGCGGAGTCGGTGCACGGAGAAGATTCCTGGCATGCCCTCGACCCGCCAGAGCTGGCGGTCGGGTAGTGCGCGGGCTTCTGCGGTGCTCAAGGGGAACGGCCCGATGATGCGCATGTCGCCGCGGACGACGGACCACAGGTGCAGGATCGTCGCACCCCGGGCCTCACCGGCGAGGGTGCGTAGGCGGAAGGTCCGTTCGGCTGGCCCGACGGCATCGACGATGTCGACGGTTTTCCCGGTGCGGGCGTAGCCGGCGGCGGCTCGGATCAGAATGATCGGGGAGATGGCGAGCAGGGTCAAGGAGGCGATGGCCCTCTCCCCGACAGGAGTGTGATTCTGGGTGCGGAATGGTTTGTGCAGTTGGAGAGCTGGCGGTCGGATCGAGGACACCTTCAAGTCACCCCTTGATGTGAAACAGGTCACATTGCATGCGTCGATGTCGGGTCCGGGTAAGAAATCTTGGGCGGATCTATTCTCGCGCAGGAGTTTTCAAATGAGGTGAGCTGCGAGCGTGTCAATCGACCGAATTCATGTCCTTTGGTCCCGGGCCGATGGGGCTTGCGACCTGATACCACGACAAGGCCACGGAAGGCAATCATGCGCCTCGCTCCGCACCGCCACACCAAGAGCATGCTGGCCATCGCCCTGATGGCTCCGCTCACCATCGCTCTGGCAGCACCCGCGACCGCCGCGCCCGGTAACTCCGAGGCACCGCGACCGACCACCGGACAAGGCGTCGACTTCCACACCAACAAAGACGCGGGACGGTCCATGGCACGCCGCCAACTCCCGCCGCGCACTCCCACCCCGGCACCGGAGAAGCCAGCACCGGCCCAGGGCCGACTCCTCAACTTCTCACCCAACAGCTTCTTCTACGACGACATCAGCAAAGCACCCCTGGACGCCAACAGCGCAGCCATCGGTGCCTCCGTCGCCAAACAGGTTGCCGACAACTGGGGTGGTACCGCCGCCTTCAACGCTCACGCCTGGAACAGCACCTTCTACCGGGTGGACGCCAACACACCCCGCGTACGGGTGAACTGGTCGAACTGTTTCAAATGGAACTGGACCCCGAAGAACCTCTACGACGGACGTAAGGTTTTCGTCGACGTCCCCATCCCTACTTACGCCACCCCTGCACCAGGGAGCGACGGCGCCATGTCGATCTACGACCCGGCGACCGACACCTCCTGGGAGTTCTGGCAGATGAAGAAGGACAGCTCCGGCGAATGGCAGTCCTGCCAGGGCGGCCGCATCGACCAGGTGAGTACAGCCATGGGCCAGTACCCCCTGGGATTCGGAGTCAGCGCAGCCGGAATCTCCATGACCGGCGGAATGATCTCCGCTGAAGAAATCCGCCGCGGCCGCATCGACCACGCCATGTACCTCGCCGTCATCGAAGCACGTCATTTCTCCGAGTACAGCTGGCCGGCTGTCCGATCCGATGGCTACACCAAGGACCCCAATCTTCCGCTCGAAGGGCAACGGCTTCGTCTGGACCCCGCCCTCGACGTAGAGGCCCTGGACATCTCCCCCTTCGCCAAAACTGTGGCCCGGGCCGCTCAGAAATACGGATTCATCGTCTCCGACAAAGGCGGAGCCGTAGCCCTGATCGGAGAAGCCGGTCAATCGCTGAAAGCCACCACCGGGACCGATCCCTGGCCGCAACTCCTCGGCGGCACGGACCATGAAGCCCTACGAGGCTTCCCCTGGAACAGGTTGCAAGCGCTGCCCAAGGACTACGGCAAACGCTGAGTTCCATCGAAGAACTCGGTACCCCGCTCAACCAGCTGGGATCCGCCACGCACCCCTCTCGTACGTGCACTTCATCGCGATCTGAACTGCCGGACGTCTCGCGTCCGAGCCCGCCCCTGCCGGGGTGAGGCTGCGCCCCTCCTCCCGTTCACCCCGCCTGGCACGCCGTGCTGGGCTTCCTACCCATGCCAGGAGTGGTCATGTCTCGTCGTCTCACCGCACTCGCCGCTTGGGGGCTGCCCCCGGCGGTGCTGCTTCCCTTCGCGCTCGTCACCGCCTCCACCGCGGCCGAAACCACCACGGAAGAGACCGTCGCCCGGGTCGTCGCCCGATACTCCCCGGTCGTCGACAGCTCAGGGAAGACCTGGAAACCTCGCACCGGCTTCATCGGCACCGACCGGAACTCCCGCTCACTCGTCGGCACCGACATCCTCGGGACCAATGACGACGTCCTCTACCAGGAGACGACTTTCGGAACGACCGGCTACACCTTGCCGGTCACCTCCGGTCGATACCGCGTTCGTCTACTGATGGTGGAGAACTACTGGACGAAGGCCGGACAGCGGGTCTTCGACGTCTCCGCTGAAGGCAAGCCTGCCTTGGAGAAGGTCGATATCGCCGGCGCAGTCGGCGCACGTACCGCCTACGACCGGACCTTCGAGACCGATGTCACCGACGGGTCGCTCGATCTGTCCTTCACCAAAGTCGTGGACAACCCTCAGTTCAGCGCGATCGAAGTGACCAAGGTGTCTGCGCCGACATCGACCCCGACCACCACCCCGATCCCGGAGCCCACACCGACTCCTGCTCCGGAGACCGTCACTCCTACCCCGGTGAACAACCCGCCCGGCCGCGCCCCGATCCCGCTGGCCTCAGACAGCCCTTGGACCAGCCGCATCGAGAATGCGCCGCTGGACCCCAAATCCGCAGAGATGGCGGCGAACCTTCACAAGGACGTCATCGAGAACTGGGGCGGTATCGCAGCTTTCAACAACACTCACTACAACGCCTCCTTCTACCCCGTTCCTGCTGATCAACCTCGCATCGACGTCGACTTCTGGAACTGTCAGCGCAAGACCTGGATCGACCCGAACCTGACCACCGGTCCGGCCTACTTCCGGCAGGTTCCCGTCCCGGACTACGCCCGCGCAGCAGTCGGCACCGACGGTGAGATGAGTATCTACGATCCGCACACCGACCAGCTCTGGGAGTTCTGGCAGATGCGCCGCAATGCCACCAGCGGACGGTGGGAGGCCTGCTGGGGCGGACGCATCGACAATGTCTCCAGCAGCCAAGGGATCTTCCCCCAGTGGTACGGAGCGACCGGAACCGGTGTGGCCATGGCCGCAGGCATGATCTCCCTCGATGAGGTCCGCGAGGGCAGGATCGACCATGCCATGTACCTCGCCGCGATGAACATCCAGCAGTACCCGGAGATCTCCTGGCCGGCCCTGCGGGGTGACGGCAACCTGGTCGACCCCAATGTCGTGCGCGAAGGGCAGCGTCTGCGCCTCGACCCGAACCTTGACCTCGACCGGTACAATCTGACCCCTGTCGGACGCATGGTGGCCGAAGCCGCGAAGAAATACGGTTTCATCGTCAGTGACCGGTCCGGTTCCGTCGCCGTCATCGGTGAAGCAGGCCTGCGCGAGGAGACCCTCACCGGAACCAACCCGTGGCCCGGGCTGCTCGGCGGGATGCCCTCCTACGAAGTGATGCGGAATTTCCCCTGGGAGGCCATCCAGGTGGTCGCCAAGGACTGGGGGGCACCCAGCTGATCGTACGAACCCTTGACGAACAGGTCACCGGGCCGGATGCATGCGCTCCAGGAAGGACGCCATCGCCGGCCCGGTGACCTGCGGTACGAACTCCTCCAGGACGGTTCGGCGTCCCTGAGCGCCCAGCTCCTCCCTGAGCTGTGGAGCCCCGGCCAGTTGAGTCAAGGCGTCGGCCAGAAGGTCCGCCCGTCCGGGGCGGACCAATAGGCCGTTCACCCCGTCGACGACCAGCTCGGGGACCCCCGCGATACTGGTCGCCACCGCTGGGAGGCCGGTAGCCATTCCCTCCATCAGGACGACAGGTAGCCCTTCCATGAACGACGGCGACACGTACACATCCGCCCAGTGGTAATGCGCCGGTAGGTCGTCCTGGCCGACCGGTCCGCACAGCAGGAAGGAATCAGCCAGACCTGCCTGCTCGATCTGTTCCTGCAAAGCGGCCATGTCCTCACCGCCACCGATCACCCGCGCCGTCGTGGGGATCCCCCGATCGGCCAGGATCCGTACCGCTTCTATCAAGGTCGGGAAGCCCTTCAGGGCCACCAGACGGCCCACCGCCACCAGCCGCAGCGGACCTTCGCTCCGGTTCCGTGGCCGCGGAGGCAAGGAATAGATGTCTGCGTCTACGCTCATCCGGACGACTTCGATCTTCGACCACTGATCGCGGGTGGTCAGGCGCATCAACTGGCTGCGGGTGAAATCGCTGATTGCGCAGATGCCCCGAGCTGAGCGGATCTTCGCCGGAATGTCCCACTGGTCGACATACTGGAACTCGGCGTAACCGTGCACCGTCAAGGACCATGACCATGTTCCGGGGCCGTCCACTGCCTCTCCGATGACCGTGACCAGGCGCGCCACGTCCGCTGACACATTCGCCATATGGACGTGGACATGTCGCAGCCCCTTCTCCCGCATCCACTCGTGCAAGAGCACCGCCTCAGCCAGGTAGAAGCCTTGCCAGACCCGTCCCCGGACAGTGCCATAACCGGCTCGTACCGCGCACCGTGCCGCTGCCGCCCAGGCTGTCGGGTGGTTTCGGATCAGCCGGGCCGAGGCTGCTGCCACCTGGGCCTTGTCCTGCAGGATGACCCGGGTCGACGCGGCCTCGGACCGCATGGTCCCTGAGGCGAGTTGGTCCGGTGGACACGGACGCACGCTGTACGTGTGTACCTCCCAGCCCTGCCTGCGCACCGCAGCGATCTCCCGCTCGATGAAAGTGTGGGACAACGCTGGGTACTGGCTGTTCAGATAGGCGATCCGTCGGGAGGACGTCAGCTTCTCGACGACTGGCATCTCAGGGCTCCTTAGCTATACACCCTGCTCGGGTCTACCGGGTGGAGTGATCGCGGTTCCAGGTGCTGGTGGACTGCCGGGTCCGGTGGGCGCGCCAGCGGGCGACAGCCGTGACCGTCACGTAGACCCCTAGCGCTGGCCACGTTCGGGGCTCGGTGTAGGCCAGACCGGCCAGGGCCCGCCCGGTCCGGGCCGTCGAGGACGAGAAATCTGCCGGTGCCTGCTCCGCTACGGACAGGCCTGCAGGGGTCGCTTGCGCGAGCTGCTCGTTTCCGCGGGCCACCCTCGTCCTGACCTGGAGGAGGCTACGGAGATCCTGCGGAGGGCGTATCACCGAACTGCCCGGGACACAAAGATGTTCCTCGGGGGCGAAGAGCCGACCGACGAACAAGTCGTCGCCCTGGACCTGGGGGAAGACCCCGAAACGTTCCCGGCCGCTCCGGGACAGCCCGTAGACGCCGCGACCCACCAAGGTGTCTTGGGCAGACGGCAGCCGTGAGAACACTTGGTGGAAAGCACGTACCGGCCAACTGCAAGCCGTCAGATCGAAGGTCAGCTGCGGGGCTGCGCAACGTGCTTCGGGGAAGGTCAAGGCACCGATGAGTTCGCCCAGCGTGCCGGGGGACAGCTCGACATCGGCATCGAGGTAGATCCGGGGGAAGACCGTGGCCACGTCGTCGGCGGCATTCAAGGCGCCGACTTTTCCTGGGGTCGGCAGATCGAGGACGACCACCCCGTCGAAGGCCTGTGCCCGGGCGACGGTGTCATCCGTGCAGCCGTTGGCGGCGACGACGATCTCCACCGGGCCCGGCAGCATTTCTGCGGTCAGCGAGCGCAGGCAGCGTTCGATGACCGCGCCCTCGTTGTAGGCCGGGATGATCACCGAGGCGATCGGGCCGTTCACGAGATGCGCTCCGTCGGCGTCTGGATGGGTTCACCCTCGCCGGGGAGGCGGCTCCTCAGCCGTCGGGCCGGTACGCCCCCCATGATGCTGAAGGGCGGGACGTCCTTGGTGACGACCGCGCCCGCCGCCAGGACGGAGCCCCGGCCGATCGTGATCCCGGCGGTGATGGTGACATTGGCTCCGATCCACACGTCGTCCTCGATGACCACCGGCCCATTGCTGTGTGACCAACCCTGCTGGTTCATCGGGACGGTGAGGTCGTCGAAACGATGATCGGTGCTGATGATGATGCAGCGGGGGCCCATCATGACATCGTCACCGATGGTGACCGGCCCCAGGATCTCGGCGTCGATGCCGATGCCGGAACGGTGCCCGATCTGAATGCCCCGGCCGGAGCCGAAATGTGCCCCGTGTTCGACGTTGACGGATCTGCCGGTGTGATCGAACAGACATCTGGCGGTGGCTGTGCGCAGAACGGCGCCGAGTTGTCCCAGCGGCGCGTAGCTGCGGGGGAGATGTGCCCCGATCGCGTAATAGGCCATGTAGGCGAAGCCGCGCAGGACAGGACGGGCGGAGACCTTCGGCACAGCGAACCTTCTTCCACGATGCGATGAAAGACCTTGTCTATTATGAACTTCGGGCGATTTGTCCGCCCGTCTGTCGTGGGGCGATGAGAGAAACTCTGGTCCAACGTCCGACATACGTCGGGGAGGACACCGGTCTGGGCGCGTCGCGCCCCCCTGGCCTCGAAGGTGTGATCAGGTACGGACAGAACCACGGGACGACGCGAAAGGTTGCTGTGACCACTGACGACACCGATGCCGGCGATCGCAGGAAGAGTGACCAGGAGCCGCCGCCCGACGGGACAGGTGCAGGGGGCCCGCGTCGTGGTCGGGCCACGGTTGTGGTGCGCAGCGCCGGTTGGCAGCTGCTGGCTCAACTCGCGCCTTTGGTGGTCAATCTGACGCTGACTCCGTATGTCATCACCAAGCTGGGAGTGGTGGCCTACGGGCTGTTCCTCATCGCCAGCACCTTGACCCAGTTCCTGGGACAGTTCGACGGCGGAATCGGGCGTAGTGCGACCCGCTATTTCGCCGTGTACGCGGGGCAGGGCGACAGTCGGGCTGCGACCCGGCTGTTGACCTCGCTGCTGGTCTGCGTCGTCGGACTCACCTCGGTGACCTTGGGTACCGTTTTCGTCCTGGCACCCAAGGTGGTGGATTTCTTCCATGCACCGCCTGCACTGGAGCAGGACACGATCTTTCTGATCCGGGTGCTGACGATCACGGTCGGTGTCGCTCTGGCCCGGAATCTCTTCGCCGGGGTGCTCAATGCGCATCATCGGTTCCGTTTGACCGCTTCGACGATCTTGCTCGGCTATGTCGTCTACGCGGTCGGGATGCTGATCGTTCTGGAAAAAGGTTACGGGCTGTGGGGGGTCGCCTGGATTTTCGTGGCCCAGCAGATCCTGGCCACGGTGACCCTGGTTCCGTCGGCGCTACCGTTGCTCAGCGCCGACGGTGTCGGCTTCATCACCCGCGCCGAGCTGAAAGAGTTCTTCGCCTTCGCCTGGAAAGTTCAGCTGGCCGGCCTGTTGAACATGACCGGCCTGCAGGGGGCGACTCTCATCGTCGGACGGATGGCGCCGCATGACGTCCCGGTCTTCGGCCCGGGAAGCACCTTTGCGTACCAGCTGCGGATGATGCCCTTGAATGCCATTGCTCCCTTGCAGTCGGTGCTCGGACAGTCGATCGGTAGCCGGGGCGCGGCGGACACGGTGGGGACCTTCGTCAGAGCTCAGCGGATCTGGGCGATCGCCGTCGGCGGATGGGTGGCCGTGGGGGCACCTGCCGCCTATTTCGGGGTGAACGTCTGGCTGCCGCTGCCGGGCGAGGAGGCAGGGTTGGTCGCCTCCTTGATGCTGGTGGCGCATCTGTTCGCGTTGCTGCCTGAGCCCTTGGGGCTGTGGTGCATGTTGTTGGAACGCCCGGAGTTCGAGATGCGAGCTGGGGCGATCACCGTGTTCTTGATGTTGTCGCTGTCGGCGCTGCTGGTCCCTGCGGTCGGCGCGGTGGGGGTGGCAGCGGCCACGATCGTCGCGCAGATGTCGTCCTTTGCGTATCGCCTGCTGATGGTTTCCAGACTGCCGGTCCCGGTTCCTGGGCCATTGCGATCGGTCCCGTGGGCGTGGATGGTGTTGGCCGCGCTGCTCAGCTTCGCGTGCGTCTGGGGCACAACGGTCCTGATCGAACGCGGCGTCTTGCCCGGTCGTGGGCTCGGGTTGGTGCTCTGCGGGGTGGCGGCGGCTCCGGCAATGGCGACCTATGTAGGGGCGACGCTCGGTCTGCGCCGGGCCTGGCAATTGATCCAGAGGAGAGGCCGATGAACCCATCCCGGCGGGTAACGATCATGCTGCTGGTGGCGATCGTGATCATGGGGGGTGTGGTCTGGTACGTGGAGAGGACGACCCGCCCGGTGCCTGCGCCTTCGCTGTCCTCCGCGCGCTCACCTGCGCCTTCGCCGTCTTCCTCCGACCCGGGCTCAGGGCAGCCGTTCGGCCCGTATCCCCGTTTCGCCTCGGATTCAGTGTTTGCCCGGGAACTGTCCTCGGCTCCCTTGGACCGGAGCAGACGTCCCCAGGTCGAGCTGATCGCCCGGCATGTACGGGACAACTGGGGTGGGGTGGCTGCCTTGAACGTGGACGACTACGCGGCTGGTTTCGCGGTGGCCTCGTCGAAGACCCCCCGAACCGATGTGCTTTTCCATGACTGTCAGCGCAAGGGGGAGACCCCGACCGGGCTGTATGACGAGGCGAAACATTTTGTGGGGGTGCCGATCCCGGACGATGCTGTCCCAGCTTCGGCTTCGGACGGTCATTTGGCGGTCTGGGATCGGGAGGGGGATGTTCTCTGGGAGTTCTGGGTGGCTTCGCGACGTCCCGATGGTCGGTGGCAGGCGTGCTGGGGCGGGCGGATCGATCGAGTCTCTCAAGCTGACGGGCGTTTCCCCGCGCCCTTCGGTGCCTCCGCTGCGGGGCTGGCCGCGAGTGGATACATGGTGACCCTGGAGGATGCCCGGCGGCTGAAGATTGAGCACGCCATGGGCTTAGTGGTCATGGAAGCTGGTCAGGGACACCATTATCCGGCGAATCGAGATGACGGGACGAGTACTCGCCCTGAAGCGGTCAAACAAGGGACCCGGTTGCGCCTGGATCCGTCGGTCGATGTCGACGCATCGTCGATGACCCCTTTGGGGAAAGCCATTGCTCGAGCTGCACAGAAGTACGGCTTCATCGTGGTGGACAAAGGGGGAGCGGTGGCAGTGATGGCGGAGAGCGGTGGCCGCCACCAGAAGGCGACCGGGCGTGATCCGTGGGCGGAACTGGGGCGGGGAACCCCCGCGTATCAGCTGTTGCGGGGCTTTCCGTGGGACCGGCTTCAGGTCGTGGAACCTGGATGGGGTTCGCCGGGCTGAATCGGAGCGCCGGCTTTCGGTGACGACGCCGTCTCGGCCAGACCGTTCTCTTCCGTCATGGCGTTCGTGACATCGGAGGTCTCGGGCTGTTCCCGAAGCATCCACGGGGCGGTTGCGACGCCGGTGACCAGCCAGGCGACGTAATTCGGGAAGGGAATGCCCATCGGCCCGGCCATGCCGGTGCCGACCCAGGCGGTGAAAACGACCAGGCCCAGGATGCGCCATCCCTGGAGGTCCTCATGAACGGGACGGACCAGGAGTCGACCGGGGCCGAGCGCCCAGATCGCCAGGAAGACGAGGGCGGCCGGAAGGCCCAGCTCGACGGCTCGGGAGAGCAGGACGTTGTGCACCTCCACGACCACATTGTTCATCGCGTATCCGTCGGAGATCCGGAACCAGTCGGCACCCTCGGGGTAGAAGCGGCGCCAGCCGATACCTGTCCAGGGCAGATCTGTCAGCAGCGCTAAGGCGGCGTCATTGCTGCCTAACCGGTCGTCGACCGATGATTTCTCGTTGAGCCGTCCGTCGAAGGACTCCTGAAGTCCTGGGATCACGGCCAGCGCGAGAGCAACCACGGCCAAGGCTCCACCGACCGCCAGCGGCACCCATTTGCGCAGGGCCGGGACCAGCGCCCCAGCAAGAAGAAGGCCCAGGGACACTCCCACCCAGGTGGCGCGGGTCAGACTGAGCACAGTGGTGATCAGTCCAGTGGCCAGGGCCGTCAGGCCGGCGAATCGCCAGAGGCCACGTCGGACCCGGTAGGCCAGGAAGGCCCCGGCGAATCCGCAAGCAGCGGAGGAGAAGCCCATCGCGTCACCGGCGAGGAAGGGCCCGCGGGCCCGGCCGAACATCATGCCGAGAGTGGGGTCGGCGATATAGCGGGGAAAAGCCAGCCTGACGTCGATCATCTCGATGATCCCGGTAATGCCCAGGTAGAGGCCGATCAGGGTCAGGGTCTTCAACAGCAGGTCACGATGGGCGGGCCGGTCGAAGAACAGGGGCGCCGTGGCGAAGAGCACCAGTGGCAGGACCATCCGGTCGGCGAAAGCGAAGACCGCGACGACATTGAAGAGATTGTCGTACCAAGCCATGGAGAAGAGAGTCCATGCCACCAGGGCAGCCATGAGGAGGTGGACATCGCGCAGCCGTAGGTGACGTCGACGCCCGTCGAGGAGGAGCAGGACGATGGCCAGCGGAATGAGCAGCCGGTCAGGGCCGATGGGCAGACGCATGTACTGGCTGTTTCCGCTGACCAGATTGGTCACCAGGCCTAGCAGCAGGCACCACAGATAGGCGGGTGGACGTTCTCGGACGTGGCTCGTCTTGCGTGCTCCGGCTGTCAAGGCGGTCATGCCCGGGTCTGCTGCCGATGGCTTCGTCGGTCGAGCAGGACGGCGACGCCCAGGGCCAGGACCATGCCGACACCGGCGCCCAGCAGCGCGCCGCGTTGGAGGCGACTGCTGCGGTCGTTGCCGACGAGTCGTGCGCCCTGACCGATCGGCCTGAGGTCCGCCGAGGTCGATCGTTGGCTGACGAGTCGGCGGTATTTGTCCAGGCGGGCGTCCTGTTCGGCTTGAAGCTGAGCGCGGACGGTGTCTACCTGCGCGAAAACTTCCAGATCGGCCTGGATGACGGCGGCAGGTCGTTCTGCGCCGAGATCGCGGTTGTACTTGGCCAGGCTCCCGGCCGCCCCGGCCTGAGCCTTGGACAGCGCCGGAGCCTTGGCCACGATCTCCTTCATCACCTCGGCCGGGTCGTTCTCGGCGCGTGACTTGTTCACTTCGGCGGTCAGGGCGTCGGCAGCTTGCTGGCTGGCGCGTACCGCGGCATCGGCGTCTCGCCCCTTGGCCTCGATACGGATGATCGACGACTCCGGGATGGGGGAGGCGGACAACGAGCTGACTTCGGGGGGCGTCTTCAGCCCGGCCACTCCCTGGTCGGTGACCCAGCGGGAGTAATTGGAGGCCATCTCCTTGGCTGCAGTGGGATATCCGGGAATGTTGAGCGCGCTCATCTCGCCGTGGCCGATGGCCAGACGGGTCTCGCCGGTGTAGGTGGTCGGCCGGACGAGAGCAGTTCCTCCGCCGATCAAGGTGGTGAGGAAGGTGAGGAGGATCGCCGGAATCCAATGTCGTCGCAGTGAGGTGAGCGCCGAGGACCCGTGGTCGGCGGTGAGGGTGGACACAAGACTCCTTCTGATCGGGAGGGGTCGCGGTCGTAGGGGCCGCACAGCGGACATGTCCTTATTCACCGTTTGGGCGAATTGCGTTCGCGGGGTTCAGCATAGCGGCGCAGGGGGCTTCGACTCCGGGGCCACGACGGCGCGTGGCCGGCTTTTTGTGGACGCCGGTCCAGTAGCCGTCGACAGAAGGTGGGCGGTGCGGAACTTTCCGGCCGGTCGGCTCGGTTAGACTGCCCGTACCCGTCGCTGAAGTGGAGGAACTCCGTGGCAACTTTGCACGTAGAGCTGGTCGCGGCCGACCGTAAGGTCTGGGAGGGTGAGGCTCGTTCGGTGAGCGCACGCGGGACCGAGGGCGAACTGGGCATCCTTCCGGGTCACGCGCCCCTCATGACGGTTCTTGCCGATGGCGACATCCAGATCAAGGGAGTCGAAAGTTCCCAGCGGGTCCACATCGACAGCGGATTCCTGTCGGTGGACGAGAATATCGTGCGCATCGTTGCCGAGACGGTCAGCGAACCGACTCAGGGCTGATCACGGTGGATGCACTGGTCGCGGCGGAGATCGTGGTCGGTGTCTGTCTGGGAGCGGTCATTCTGCTCCTGCTTTTCGTGGCGGTTCGACGCTCTGTGCTCGCTCGAGGGGGCGACCTTCTGTTGTGCGGACTGCGCACCGACCCTCAGGCCCGCTGGAAGGCGGGCCTTCTGCGTTTCGACGGGCTTTCCCTGGCGTGGCTGCCGCTGTTGGGGGTCTCGCTGTGGCCGGAGCACTGCTGGCAGCGGACCGGCCTGGACATCGGTGGTTTCGAGGAGCTTCCGCCCGGTGACGGGCTGGATGCGAATTCGGTTCGTACGGTTCTACGGGGCCAGCCGCTGTCGTCCCCGGGCGGGGACAGCGAGACCGTCGAGCTCTCCATGGGGCGGGACACCTACACCGCGCTGCGTTCCTGGGTGGAGGCCTCCCCGCCGAGGCATCGTCCCGTGGAATGGTGAGCACGCCTCGGCGTCAGCCCAGGAGATCTCCGCGGATCAGGCCTGCTTCGGGTCGGTCGATTCCGGTGACTGTGGTGCCCGAGCCTTGTCCCGGGGATTCTGCGCGCGGCCTCCGCCTGGCTGCCAGAGGATGTCGCCGTCGTCGCTGAGGTTCGCCACCCTGGCCAGGACGAAGAGCAGGTCGGAGAGCCGGTTCAGATAACGGCAGGTCTCCGCATTGACTCCTCCGGGAGCAGCGCCCTGCTCATCAGCCGGTTCCTGGCCGTACTTGTCGATGGCGCGCCAGGCCGAACGTTCAGCGCGGCGGGTGATGGTGCAGGCCAAGTGGAGATAAGCCGACCCGGGGCTGCCTCCGGGAAGGATGAAGCTGCGGAGCTTCTCCACCATGTCGTTGTAGTGGTCGCAGTCGGTTTCCAGTTCGCTGGTCCAGGCTGGGTCGACCCGTAACGGCGGATAGGTGTAGTTCTGGGCGAGTGGGTTGCACAGGTCGGCACCGACGTCGAAGAGATCGTTCTGGATGCGGGTCAACGTGGCGACGACATCATCCCTGAGCCCTCCGCAGGTGATGGCGACCCCGATCGCAGCATTGGCTTCATTGACATCCGCGTAGGCCTCGAGCCGTTCGTCGGTCTTGGAGGTACGGGAGAAATCGCCCAGGGCGGTCGTACCGTCGTCTCCGGTGCGGGTGTAGACACGGGTGATGTTGACCATGCGTTGATCCTTTCACGTGGCGAGCCGTCTCGAACGGGTCTGAGGCCCGTTCGGCGCAGGCCTGTGCTGTGAGCACACTCACCCAGGCCCTAAGGCCCGAAATGGCCCTTGCGGTCGCTACTTTCGCCCCATGGAGATGCGAAGCAGGCCCTGGGTGATGCGAACCTATGCGGGGCACTCCAGCGCCGCCGCCAGCAATGAGCTGTACCGCCGTAATCTTGCCAAGGGGCAGACCGGTCTGTCAGTTGCTTTCGATCTGCCCACCCAGACCGGTTACGACCCTGATCACGAGCTGGCCCGGGGTGAGGTCGGCAAGGTCGGCGTGCCGATCAGCCACCTCGGGGACATGCGGGCGCTCTTCGCCGGGATCCCGTTGGCGGAGATGAATACCTCCATGACGATCAATGCCACGGCGATGTGGATGCTCGCCTTGTACGAGGTGGTCGCCGAGGAACAGGCCTTGGCCGATGGTACGGACAGCGAGGGGCTTTCCTCGACCATCGCGAAACTGGCCGGAACGACGCAGAACGACATCATCAAGGAGTATCTCTCCCGGGGTACCCACGCTTTTCCGCCCGGGCCCAGCCTTCGGCTGACCGTCGACACCATCGCCTACACGGTTGCCCGCATGCCCAAGTGGAATCCGGTCAACATCTGTAGCTACCACCTTCAAGAAGCCGGAGCCACTCCGGTGCAGGAGGTCGCCTTCGCGATGGCCACCGCCATCCAGGTGTTGGATGCGGTGCGTGCCTCCGGGCAGGTTCCCGAGGATCGTTTCGGCGACGTCGTGGCCAGGATCAGTTTCTTCGTGAATGCCGGGGTGCGTTTCGTCGAGGAGATGTGCAAGATGCGCGCCTTCGTCCGGATGTGGGACGAACTCACCCTCGAACGGTACGGCGTCGCAGACCCCACACAGCGTCGTTTCCGCTACGGAGTGCAGGTCAACAGTTTGGGACTGACCGAGAGCCAGCCGGAGAACAATGTCCAGCGGATCGTGCTGGAGATGTTGGCGGTCACCTTGTCGAAGGACGCTCGTGCCCGGGCCGTGCAACTACCGGCGTGGAACGAGGCCTTGGGGCTGCCCCGGCCGTGGGACCAGCAGTGGAGCCTACGTCTACAGCAGGTCTTGGCCTACGAGTCCGATCTGCTCGAGTACGACGACATCTTCACCGGGTCGCCGGTCATCGAGGCGAAGGTCGAGCAGATCGTGGCCGGGGCGAAGGAAGAACTGGCCCGTATCGAACACATGGGCGGAGCTGTCGCTGCCGTTGAGAGCGGTTATATGAAGCAGGAACTCGTGGCCAGCCATGCAGCTCGTCGGCAACGGATCGAAGCCGGGGAGGACATCGTGGTGGGGGTCAACAAATTCACCACCACCGAACCCAACCCGCTGACCGCCGACCTGGATGCCGCCATCCAGACCGTCGATCCGAAGGTCGAAGCCGCTGCGGCCGAGGCCGTCCGTGCCTGGCGTCGCGATCGTGATCGGGACGAGGCGCGGCGAGCACGTCAGGAGGTTGCGCTGGACCGGCTGCGTGCTGAAGCGGCCGAGGAGTCGACCAACCTGATGGATGCCTCGGTGGAATGCGCCCGTGCCGGGGTCACCACCGGAGAATGGGCAGCCACCTTGCGTGAAGTCTTCGGGGAGTACCGGGCACCGACCGGGGTCACCGGATCCATAGGCGTCGGCGAGGCGCCCGAGGGGTCCGCACTGGCCAAGGTTCGTGCACAGGTGACGCAGACGGCCGACGACCTCGGTATGACCTTGCGTTTCCTCGTGGGTAAACCTGGGCTGGACGGGCATTCCAATGGGGCTGAACAGGTCGCGGTCCGTGCCCGGGACTGCGGTTTCGAGGTCGTCTATCAGGGCATCCGGCTGACCCCGGATCAGATCGTCGCTGCGGCTGTCGCCGAGGACGTCCACGCCGTGGGCGTGTCGATCCTGTCCGGCTCCCACATGGAGCTGATTCCGCAGATTCTGCGGGGTCTTCAGGAGTCAGGCGCCGCTGATGTGCCCTTGATCGTCGGTGGCATCATCCCGGACAGCGATGCTCGACGGCTGATCGATGCCGGTGTCGCCGCCGTATTCACGCCACGTCACCATGACCTGACCGAGTCCATGGGACAGATCGTCGCTGCGATCCGCCGTTCCCACGGGCTGGCGCCCTTGCCGGGGTAGGACGTCCCGTGGAGCTTCAGGGGGCGGTGCGCGCGGGTCTCATGGGCCTGCGCAAGGACGCCGCTCGTCGACGTCCGGCACGCAGGAACATCCGCCCGGTGTGCGCTGCCATGCCCGCGTCGAGGGTGTGCCGACCCAGGCCCCGAGTGACTGTCAACAGTTCGGGCAGTGCCCCCTGTTCGGCGAAGATCTTCATCAGGTAGTGGAGCGAGTCCCGGACATTCTTCGTCGGCATCGTCGGATACTCGGCGCGCAACTTTCGGTAGATCTGTCGGTGCCCGTCGACGACCGACTGCTTCCGGGTGGTGATCCGGTGCGGGTCGCCGGCTCCGTGCCAGTAGTGCACCAAGACCTGGGGCACTACGCAGACCCCAGTGGCTTGGCTGACCCGTACCACGAACTCCCAGTCCTGACAGGCCGGAAGTGTCAGGTCCACCCCGCCGACCTGTTCGGCCACGGCGCGAGAAACCATCATGGTGGAGAAGGTGCCCACCAAGGGCTCGGCGATCAGCTCCGGGCGGTGCAAGCCCTCGACCCGGACCTCACGCGGCGGGAGGAAGCTGCCGTCGTTCAGTTCGATGTCGTACCAGGTGTAGCAGAAGCCGTACTGTGGCCCGTGCTCCGCCAGACGTTGTAACTGTTTCTCGAGTTTCTCCGGAAGCCAGAGGTCGTCGCTGTCCAGGAAGGCGAGCCACGTGCCGCGGGCCTGGTCCATCCCGGTCTGGCGGGCGGCGTTACCACCTCGGTTGGTCTCGTGGGTGAACAGTCGGACCCGGTCATCGCCGATACTGCGGACGACCTCGTCCGTGCCATCCCGGCTGCCGTCGTCGACGACGATGACCTCCAGGTCGGTGACTGTCTGCGTCAGTGCGCTCTCGACGGCCCGGCGGATGGTTCCGGCTCGTCGATACGCCGGGACGATCACCGAAACCAGGGGGGAAGAAGATGACACCAGAGCCTCATATCGTTACGGGGACAAGGAAAGTCGCCGGAGAATGCGTCGGCTCAGGTCTCGCGGAGCCGACGGTCCTGGACGTGCCTCAACAACGGTGCGGTCATCGGTAGTCGGGACAGAAGCGCCTTGCGGCGTAGGCCACGGTTGCTGGGAAGCAGCTCCGAAGCCACGGCGAAGGATGTGGCAGCGGTACGGCTGTCTCGTCGAGCCAAGGCCTGCTCTCCTCGACGGATATGGACGATCGGTGGTCCCAGTGCGACTTTTCTCTCCACCACAGCACGCTCCTGCGCGCTGAGCTTGACTTCGGAAGAGCTCAGGAGTTTCCGCATCACGGCTTGTTCGTGTTCACCCATCTGGGCGATGTCAGCTGACAAGGATGAATTGGTGCGTCGGTACAGCGCCGAGGGCTCCATCTGGAAGACGACCTGCCATCCGCGGAAGACC
Organism: Austwickia chelonae; assembly: GCF_003391095.1. Taxonomy (NCBI): domain Bacteria; kingdom Bacillati; phylum Actinomycetota; class Actinomycetes; order Micrococcales; family Dermatophilaceae; genus Austwickia; species Austwickia chelonae. The sequence goes on from NZ_CP031447.1 coordinate 857,401, forward strand.
GCTCGCAACCAGTAGTCGTAGTCCTCGGCGGCGCGCAGTTCGCCGTCGAAACCGCCGACCTCCTCGTGCAGAGCTCGGGGGAAGACGGAGAAGATCGAGATGAAGGGGCTCTCCAGCAGGCGCATCCGCTGTCGAGCAGGCGGTACCTCTTCGTGGATCAGCCGTCGATGCGGAGCGATCCCCTCACCGGTCAGGAAATACGCGCTTGTGGTGACGATCCGTCGACCTCCTCCGGCGGCTCGCCAGGTCGACAGGGCTTTTTCCAGGTGGTGCGGCATCCAGATGTCGTCGGAGTCGAGGAGCGCTACGAGCTCGCCGTCGGCATGCTGCAAAGCGGTATTGCGTGCGGCCCCGCATCCGCTGTTCGGCTGGACGACGAGACGGACCCGGTCGCCGTACGCGCGGGCGATGTCCTCGGTGGCATCGGTGGAGCCGTCGCTGCACACGATGATCTGGGTGTTCGGGTAGGTCTGGGTCAGCGCGCTGCTGATGGCGGCACCCAAGGTGTTCTCGGCTTGATAGGCGGGGATGATCACGCTGATCAGCGGACTGGTTGGCATCGGACCTCCGAAGCGGCTCGTATGCGGCCAGGACACCGCAATGCTATCGACGAGAATGTACAAACCTCGCCAATCGCCTTTCGGAAGAATGCAACCCGCCGTTTTTACTGGTCAGGGCCTTGCGTGGTCGTCTCAAATATCTCCACTCATTCCTCGGTCGGCACGACCACCGCAGCCGAGACCCGGCGTGGGTCAGCCGCAGCCGAAAGGGCCCCGTCGGCGTCGTACAGTGCAGCGCCTACCCCGCCGAAATACATCGTCAACGGCTCGTGGGGGGTCACCGGCAGGGCTAGCCCTGCCACGGCCTCGGCCAGCGGCTCCGAACGTTCATATCTGACACACAGACCACCGTTGCCCAGGTCGACGTGCAGGCGAGGCTGGTCGACGGCCGCTTGGAGGGGCAGCTCGTCCAGGCACAATCCACCCAATACCTGGAAGAGTGCGGTGGTGATGCGGTCAGCGCCCGGCGAACCGATCGCCGTCATCGCACCGTCGTCGCGTCGTGCGGTCGTCGGGGCCATGTTGGAGGCCAACCGGGTGCCTGGCGGAAGGGCGTGCAGGCCTCGACGGTTCAGTTCAGGCTCGCCCAGAGCATTGTTCAGGGCCAGCCCGGTGCCGGGCAGCGTCACTCCCGACCCATAGCCCGCAGAAGCGGTGATCGAACAAGCCAGCCCGTTCGCATCCACCGCTGAGACATGGATGGTGTCCTGCGAAGAAGCTACCGTCGCCAGACCTTCCGGCCCGAGGTCGTCCACCACCCGTACGAGTTCACGACCGGCGCTCTCCAGGTCCTCGGAGACATCGATCAGTCGGTGTCGATAGGCCAGGACCAGGCGCTGGATCTCGATGACATCACCGGCATCGGTCGTGCCCTGTCTCGTCCGATGCTGTTGCAGCAGCCGCAGCATCGCCGTCAGTACCGGCCCGCCGATCGAGGGGGGCGGATTCACCGCCACATCCCAGCGGCCCAATCGGGAACGTAATGCCGCTCGGGTCACCGTGCGATAAGCGGACAGGTCTTCCATCGACAGCAACCCGCCCCGGGCCGTCATCTCCTCGGCGAGAGCCCGGCCGAGTTCACCGGTGTAGAGGTCTGCGGCACCATGGCGTCCTATCCGCTCCAAGGTGGCTGCCAAATCGGGGTCACGCAGCAGTGCCCCGGTTGTCGGCGGTGTGCCGGCTTGCCCCAAGAACGCTGCGGTGCACTCGTCCTGAGCAAAGAGTTCAGCTGTGGCATAGCCGAGGTAGTACGCAGATGTCGCACCCAACCGGTACCCGCGCTGCAGGACGTCGACCGTCGGTGACATCAGCTCTGACCAGGGCAACACGCCCCAGCGCTGAGAAGCCTCACCCAAGGCAGCGAACATCCCAGGGGTGGCCACCGATCCGGGGCCACCGAAGACGGTCAACCCACCGGCGTAATCCATGGCGGCTGACCACATTCCCGAACCGAACTGCTCCTGGGGGCGGCTGCGACCGGGCATCTCGCAGTTGCCGTCGAGGACGACCGGCGGGGATCCTGGCTCCCAGACGTTCACGAACGCCCCGCCCATCGGGCTCATGATGCCCGGCTCGGTGCAGGAGGCCATCACGACGGCGGCGACAGCAGCATCCACAGCATTGCCGCCGGCACGAGCCACTGCTTCGGCAGCCTCGGCGGCGCCTTCGCCGGGAGCAGCCACGGCGATACGCACAGTCATGGGGTCAGCCTGACATGGCACGGCCCGGGTGGCCTCCCAGGCAGCAAGATCGATCAGAAAAGCCGCGACTCGCGGTCGTCGGTACCTTTCAGAGCGTCGTAGTCCAAAGTGAGACACCGGATCCCGCGGTCCTCAGCAAGGGTTCTGGCCTGCGGCCGGATCTCCTGAGCGGCGAAGACCCCGATGACCGGGCCCGCCGCGACCAGATGTGGATCACGGTTCATCAGCTCGAGGTATCGGGTCAGCTGCTCGACGCCGTCGATCTCTCCTCGGCGCTTGATCTCGACCGCCACGCTGCGTCCTTCGGCATCCTTGGCCAGGATGTCCACCGGGCCGATCGCCGTCATGTACTCCCGACGGACCAAGCGATAACCCGCGCCCAAGGTCGTGATGTGTTGAGCCAACAAGGCCTGGAGATGAGCTTCGACGCCGTCCTTCACCAGACCAGGATCCACACCCAGCTCATGGGCCGAGTCATGCAACACCTCGTACAACCTGATCCGCAAGCTGTCGCCGGACTTGGCATGACGCACCACCCAGACCGTGCATACGCCCAGCTCGGCCTCCGTCGGCTCCGGAGCGATCTCCGCCATGGCGCAGGGCGGAGACATCCAGTTCAACGGCTTGTACGAACCGCCGTCGCTGTGGACCAGGACGGAACCGTCCGCCTTCACCAGCAACAGACGGGTCGCCAAAGGGAGATGAGCCGACAGACGGCCCATGTAGTCGACACTGCATTTCGCGATCACCAGACGCACGCGGCTCACCATCTCACAACCACCGCCTGCCGGCCGAGCCGGATACAGATCCGACGATCTCCCCGGGCGGGGCGGACAGCAGGGGAGGAAGGCAACATCCCATCCTTGGGGCCCTCGGAGAGGTGTGACCGTCATCGCTTTAAACACAAGCCTTTTCGTCGGAAATGTCTTGGCACACTCTCGCTATGACGCGACAGATCAACACGATCGGTGTGATCGGCCTGGGAACCATGGGTGCCGGCATCGCCGAAGTCTTCGCCCGCAACGGCCTGACCGTCCACGCCGTCGAGATCGACGACGACGCAGCCCAGAACGGCTACCGACGCCTCGTCGACTCGACCTCCCGCGCCGTCGCCAGGGACAAGATGACCGCCGACGAACGCGAACAGATCCTCGGGCGCATCACCGTCAGCACCGACCCAGCCGCCGTCGCCGACTGCGACTTCGTCATCGAGGCCGTCACCGAGGACATCGAACGCAAACGCATCGTCTTCGCCCAATTGGACGCCGTCGTTCACGAGGACACTCTGCTGGCGACCAATACCTCCGCCCTGTCCGTCACCGACATCGCGGTCTCCACCGCCCACCCCAACCGAGTCGTCGGACTGCACTTCTTCAACCCCGCCCCCGTCCAGAGCCTCGTCGAGGTCATCGGGACAGTCGTCACCGACGACGCCGTCCTCACCCGGGCCAAGGCCCTCGTCGAACAGCTCGGCAAAGAACCGGTCGTCGTCGGGGACCGAGCCGGGTTCATCGCCAACGCCTTACTCCTGGGCTATCTCAACCACGCCATATCGATGTACGAGAACCGCTATGCCTCAAGGGAAGACATCGACGCCGCGATGCAATTGGGCTGCGGGTACCCCATGGGCCCGCTTGCGCTCGCCGACCTGATCGGCCTCGACGTCTGCTATGCCGTGCTCGACACCATGTACCGGCAGGGGCGAGACCGGCTCCACGCCCCCACGCCTTTGCTGAAACAGATGATCGCGGCAGGTCGGCTCGGCCGGAAGAGCGGGCGCGGTTTCTACACCTACGAACGGGTGGGTTCCAGCACTGTGGTCCCGGACCGGGAGACCCCCGGCAGTGGCGGGCAGGATGGCGTGATCGAGCTGCGACCGATTCGGACGATCGGGGTGGTCGGCAACGGGACGATGGCGATGGGCATCGTGGAGGTCTTCACCAAGGCCGGATACCCGGTCGTCTTCGTCGCCCGAAGCCAGGACAAGGCGGACCGGTCCGTCGCCGCGCTGACGAAGAGCCTCGACCGAGCGGTGTCTCGCGGTCGGTTGGACCAGCAGGATCGGGACGCTGCGCTGGCCAGAGTGACCGGGACCGACCAGCTCGACGAACTCGCTCAGGTCGACCTCGTGGTCGAGGCCATCGCCGAGGATCTTCAGGTCAAGCAGGAAGTTTTTCGTCGACTCGACGAGATCTGCCGCCCCGGGTGTGTTCTGGCGACGACGACCAGCTCGTTGCCGGTCATTCAGGTCGCCGCAGCGACCTCCCGTCCGGGAGAGGTCATCGGCATGCACTTCTTCAACCCGGCCCACGTGATGAAACTCGTCGAAGTCGTCTCCACGGTGACCACCGCCGACGACGTCCGGCAGACCGTCCACGACCTGTGTGGACGTATCGGCAAGCATGCTGTCCACTGCGGTGACCGCGCTGGTTTCATCGTCAACGCCCTTCTCTTCCCCTATCTCAATGACGCCGTGAAACTGTTGGAAGCGCACTACGCCAGCGCCGATGACATCGATCTGGCCATGACCGCAGGTTGTGGGCTTCCGATGGGCCCCTTCGAACTGCTCGACGTCGTCGGCCTGGACGTCTCCTACGCCATTCAACGTGAGCTGTACCTGGAGTTCCGGGAACGAGGCTTCGCCCCGGCGCCCTTGCTGGAACATCTCACCAAGGGTGGCTATCTGGGACGGAAGACCGGTCGGGGCTTCCGGATCCACGCCGCCTGATCAGCGCCGACCCAGGGGCCGGGTGGTAGACCGGGTCTTCGGCCGACTTGCGATGATGGATCCATGCCCCGGGCCAACCGCCGCCGACGCGACGACCGCGAACTCGATCTCGGGCGAGCCCTGGGCGGCCTGGAGCGCAGGGAGAGCCACTCCGACGGTGAATGGTTCGTGCGCCGGGTGGCCGGCCGGGACCCGAGCCGCCGCTACCTGTGTCCCGGATGCCAACAGACCCTGACCGGCGACATCGCCCACATCGTCGCTTGGCCGGCCGATGGTCTCGGCGGGCTGGACGATCGCCGTCACTGGCATGCCCGCTGCTGGCAGAATCGCAGCCGACGCCCACCGAGAGGTTCCTGGAGATGACATCGACGCCCCCACCCACGGACCCCACCACCGGGTCATTGCGCACCATCACCCCGCGGGAGATCCGCGCGAACAGCGTCCTACCGGCTCAACGGGAGGACATCGAACTGCACACCGCAGACGGACTGACCCTCGTCGGGGAGCTGGCGACCCCGATCGGGAAGCCCCCGGTCGCGACGCTGATCACCTTGCACCCGCTGCCCACCCACGGCGGTTTCATGGACAGCCACGTCTACCGTAAGGCCGCCTACCGGCTGCCTGCATTGGCCGATGTCGCCGTTCTCCGTTTCAACACGCGAGGGACCTCTTCGGCACGGGGCACCTCAGAGGGCGAGTTCGACTACGCCCAGAGCGAGAAGTACGACGTCGCCGCAGCCATCGAATTCGCCGAGTTCCACGACCTGCCCCACCGGTGGCTCGTCGGATGGAGTTTCGGCACCGACCTGGCTCTGATGCACGGGCACGACCCCTCGATCGAGGGCGCCATCCTGCTGTCTCCACCGCTGCGCTACAGCCACGAGTCCGATCTACAGGAATGGGCCGATTTCGGAAAGCCCGTGGTGGCACTCGTCCCGGAACATGACGACTACCTGCAACCGGCCGAGGCCGTGGAACGCTTCAGCACCATTCCCCAGGCCACAGTGGTTCCGATCGAAGGCGGCAAGCACCTATGGGTCGGCGAGACCTTCGTCCGTCGCGCCTTGCAGGAGATCGTGGACGTCGTGGCGCCCGGCCACGGAGATCTCCCGACGACCTGGCTGGGCCCGATGGACACCGCCGAGAGCGCTGACTCCGACGGGTGACGTCGCGGGGCACCCAGCACCGAACGATCTCCGGCATGGACGTCTACCGACTGCGGAAACGGTTGATCCCGGCCAGGTGCCGTTCTCGTTTCTCGGGGTCGGTCACGCCCATCCCCTCCTCAGGTGCCAAGCAGAGCACACCGACCTTGCCCTGGTGGGTGTTGCGATGCACATCCAGCGCGGCCTGCCCGACCTCGGCCATCGGATAGGTCCGGCTCAGGGTCGGGTGGATCAAGCCACGGCGGATGAGGCTGTTGGCCTCCCAGGCCTCGCGGTAGTTCGCGAAATGGCTGGACACGATCCGTTTCAGGTTCATCCACAGGTAACGGTTGTCGTACTCGTGGAGATAACCGGAGGTGGAGGCACAAGTCACGATGGTCCCTCCCTTGCGAGTCACGTAGACCGAAGCGCCGAAGGTCTCCCGGCCGGGATGTTCGAAGACGATGTCGACGTCGTGGCCGTGGGTGAGCTCGCGGATGTCGGCGCCTAACCGTTTCCATTCCTTCGGGTTCTGCTTCGTCCCCTCCTCGTCCCAGAAGGCGTACCCTCGGGCACGGCGGTCGATGACCAGCTCAGCTCCCATCGCCCGGCAGATCTCGGCCTTGTCGGGGGAGGAGACCACGCAGATCGGAGTGGCACCGCCGGCGACCGCCAATTGGGTGGCATAGCTGCCCAAACCGCCGCTGGCGCCCCAGATCAGCACCCGGTCACCCAACTTCATGCCTGCGCCATTCCGGGAGATCAGCTGTCGGTAGGCGGTGGAATTGACCAGCCCGGGGCTCGCCGACTCCTCCCAGGTCAGGTGTTCGGGCTTCGGCATCAGTTGGTTGGCCTTGACGATGGCCAGCTCGGCGAGCCCACCGAAGTTCGTCTCGAACCCCCAGATCCGCTGCTCAGGATCCAGCATGGTGTCGTCATGGCCGTCGTGATGTTCCAACTCCACTGAGAGGCAGTGCGCCACGCACTCCTGCCCGGGCTTCCACAGGTGCACCCCCGGCCCGGTGGCCAGCACCACACCGGCCAGGTCGGAGCCGACGATGTGATAGGGCAGATCATGTCGGCGCGCGCTGGGGGAGAGCCGACCGTAACGCTCCAGGAAACCGAAGGTCGGCAGAGGTTCGAAGATGCTCGACCAGACGGTGTTGTAGTTGATGGCGCTGGCCATGACGGCGACCAGAGCTTCTCCTGGGGCCAGTTCTGGAAGGGGCACTTCGTCGATGTGCAGGCTCCGACGGGGGTCCTTCTCCCGGCTGGGGGTGTCGGCGAACATGTCCGCTTCGTCCTTGTGCACGGTCACGGCCCGGAAGCTTTCCGGCGTCATGGATTCGTATGTGCCTGGTGTCCGGTCGCCCGCCAGGATGGCGTCGCGGATCTCCTGGGTGGTGGCCACGGGAACTCCTCGGGTCGGTGGGGCTCTCCTCACCGGTCAGGATTCCCGAGCTGGAGGGATTGTGAAGCCGAGGCGCCCGGTGAGCTTCGTCACGAGTCGCTTTTTTCGGACATGACGAAGCCGGGGCGGCTTGGCTGCCGTCCCGGCCTGGGTGACCACGAGGTCTGGGGATCAGTGACCCTGGCCTGGCTCGACCAGCTCGACCAGCACGCCGCCGGCGTCCTTGGGGTGGATGAAGTTGATGCGGCTGCCCGCGGTGCCCCGCTTCGGCTCGGCGTACAGCAGACGCAGGCCACGTTCGCGCAGAGTCGTACAGACCGCGTCGATGTCCTCGACCCGGTAGGCCATCTGCTGGATGCCGATGCCGTTCTTGTCGATGAACTTCGCGATTGTGGAGTTCTCGTTCAGGGGCGCGAGCAGCTGGATGCAGGAGGTGGAGTCTCCGACGGCCATCATGGCTTCGGCGACGCCCTGCTCTTCGTTGACCTCACGGTGGGCCATCGTCATGCCGTACTTCTCCTCGTAGAAGCGGATTGCTTCGTCGAGGTCGTGTACGGCGATGCCGACGTGGTCGATGTGGGTGAACAGTCCTGCCATGGTGTCGGTCATGGAGCCAGCCTAGGCCGAAGCAGTGCAGGGTCGGGAGGGACGAAGGCCCTTGTCGGCATGTCGGATACGGCAGGGCAGATCGGCTCTCGGAGTGTCCGTGGGGCCGGAGCCTCGGTCCTGACGGCATCGGAGGTAGCCTCGTGAGGGCGACCTGGACGGTTGTGCCCCTACCGGGCGAACGCCGATAACTGGGTGGTGAGACAATGAGCGGGCCCGCTCACAAGGACTCGGCAGGGGAACGGGGCATCCGGCCGAGGTGGAGCGGCAGGCCATGGGACCTGGCCGTGGTGGCCCCTGGTGCGTAGGAGTGGAGATGCTCGCCAACACCAAAAGTGCACGTCACCAGCTGATCGCCGACATATTGGCGCGCTACTGCGTGCATTCCCAGTCGGAGCTCCTCGAACGACTTGCCGAACACGGTGTCGTGGTCACTCAGGCCACACTTTCTCGTGATCTGGTAGCTCTCCGGGCGGTCAAGGTACGTAAGGGGCGCAAACTTGTGTACGCGCTCCCCGGCCTCGGTGGGGACACCACTCCGCGTCCGGCCCCGGATGAAGGCACCCTTGATCATCGGCTTCGGCATGTCTGCGAGGAGTTCATCGTCTCTGCGGTCCCCGTGAAGAATTTCGTGGTGGTACGGACCCCGCCGGGCGCGGCGGACTACGTGGCCTCGGTTCTCGACCAGAACGGGGGCCTGGGGGCCCTGGGCACTATCGCCGGGGACGACACGACGTTATTGGTCTTCCAGGACGACGAAACTGCTGCGGAAGTGAGTGAGCTCCTTCTGGACAGTTCCGGGCGTCCGCGGAGTTGACTTTCCCCGACCTGGAATACCGATGTGGCGGACCTGAACACCTCAGGTCCGCCACATCATTTCCGGGTCACAAGGAGATGTGACCGGTCGCCAAGAAGAAGGCTCCGAGAACTGCTGCTGCGGTGATGGCGGCGAAGAGGGCGGTTTCTACGGTGGTGAACGGCTTCTCTCCAGCTGCCCGACGCGACGGGATGTAGACGGCGGCACCGATCACGTAGAAGAGCGCGGACAACAACAGGTACTTCGGTCCTGCGGCGTAGAGCAGCCAGATGGCGTAGATCGTGGAGATCCCGCCGATGATCATCGCTTTGACCCGGACGGACTGTTCCTGCTCGTAGGTCTCGCCGCTGATGGCCAGTTTCAGCTGGTAGACGGTGGACAACAGGTAGGGGATGAGGATGAGCGAGGACGCGAGCAGGATCAGCGCGTCGTAGGCGTCCTTGTTGGTGGTCGACCAGATGAGGAAGATCTGTTCGCAGACGGCGGTGATCACCAGAGCACCTGCTGGGGCGCCCTTGGAGTTCAACTTGCCCAGGATCTGCGGCATCACTTTGTCCTGAGCCGGGAGAGCGAGGATCTCGGCGCACAGCAGGGTCCAGCTCAGCAGCGCGCCGAGCAGGGAGATCGCCAGGCCGAGCGCGATCAGCGTTCCTCCCCAGGGGCCGACCACGGAAGCGAGCAGTTGGCCCAGGGCAGGGTCCTTGACGCCGGCCAACTGAGCTTGGGCCATCAGACCGTAGGAGATGATGTTGACCAGGATCAGCAGGGCCAGCACGCCGAGGAAGCCGATGACCGTGGCCTTGCCGACGTCGGAGCGTTTACTGGCCCGCGCGGAGAAGACGCTGGCTCCTTCGATGCCGATGAAGACCCAGACAGTGACCAGCATCATGCCTTTGACCTGATCCAGGACGGACCCGAGCGGGACGATCTCGTTGTCAGCGCCGGAGGGGACGCTGGTGTTGGTGCCCCAGATGTCGGCGGTGAAGATCCCGGCCTTGAAGGCGACCGCACCGATCACGATGAACATCAGCAAGGGGACGATCTTGGCGACGGTGACGACGGTGTTGACGAAAGCTGCTTCCTGGACACCGCGGATGCACAGCCAGGTGGTGGCCCACAGGACGACCGAAGCGCCGATGACCGAGGGAACTTTGTTCTCGCCGCCGAAGAAGGGGATCAGTTCTCCGACTGCGGTGAAGAGGAAGACCAAGTAGCCGACATTGCCCAACCAAGCGCTGATCCAGTATCCCCAGGCCGAGTTGAAGCCGATGTAGGAACCGAAGCCTGCTCTGGCATAACCGTAGACTCCTCCATCGACATCAGGCTTTCTGCTCGCCAGATTCTGGAAAACGAAAGCGAGTGTCAGCATGCCGACGCCGGTGATCATCCAGCCGATGATCAAGGGAATCGGTGAGGCGCTCTGCGCCATCTGACGGGGCATCGCGAAGATACCGCCGCCGATCATGGAACCGACCACCAACGCGATGAGAGCGCCGAGCTTCAGGCGGGCGTCGGATCCGGTGGGCAGGCTGTCCGAGACAGTCGATTGAGGCGTGCTGCTGGTCATGGGAGTCGCCGTTCTCGATAACTAAGGTGACGAGGTAGGAGGGAGACGCCGCCGCCGGTTGCGGGCCGATGACAACGTTCAGGTGCTCGTCGCTCACCTGAGATTGTGGACAGTACGAGGGTCAGAACTATATGACTGGTCTCAGCTTGGCGGGTCGAGGATGCCCAAAGAGGACCACCACGCCGAAGTATTTCCTTGCGCAGATAATCTCGCGGAAGACGGGTGATTTTCGGGAAAGGCCTTTACCCCGCAGGTGAACCCGGAGGGGAGTCCCGTGACGACTTTTATTGGTGACGCGTCCATGACATTTTTAAGCGTTTCTCAGCTGTTCCTGCACCAGTGCCGCACGGAGACGTTCATCGTCGTCCGATGCCGACGGTCGTGGGACAACGCCGACGCACATTCGCAGAAAGGCGGTGCCTGTGCTGGGGGCAGAAGGCACAGGGGCATCCGGCCCACGGTGGGAAACCGGACACAGCGTGGTGGAAGAACCAGCTTGCGGGGCGTGGCGCAACACACCCCGCAAGCTGGGGTCGTACATCGGTTGAGGGCGGGCGTGCCTCAGCCGATCGGGCGGCGGCGCGGTCCGAGGTCGTCCACCGACCCGTAGGCCCCACCAGGGGTGATGATCGTTCCTGCGGTGCCGTCGAGCATGCCGGCAGCATCCTCCAGGCTGCCGATGGCAGCCATGTCGCCGGTGAGTTCGACGAACTGACAGGCAGCCTCGATCTTCGGTCCCATCGACCCGGCGGGGGCGCCGAGGTCACGCAGGGCTTTGGGCGTGGCCCGGTGGATGGGCTCGGCGTCATCGGTGCCGAAGTTCCGGATGACGTGGGGGACGTCGGTGAGGATCAGCAGGGCGTCCGCTTCGAGATGTTCGGCGAGTACTGCTGCGCTGAGGTCCTTGTCGATGACGGCTTCGATACCGCGCAGCTTGCCTTCCTCGTTGCGGACCACCGGAATGCCGCCGCCACCGCTGCACACCACGAGTACGCCGCTGTTCAGCAGCTGACGGATGATCCGGGTCTCGACCACCCGTTGAGGTGTGGGCGAGGGGACGACCCGGCGCCAGTACTCGCCATCGGGTTTCACGACCCAGCTCATCTCCTCGGCCTTGGCCTTGGCGGTGGCTTCGTCGTAGACCTCACCGACGAACTTGGTGGGATCCGCGAAAGCGGGGTCGTCGGCGAGAACGAGAGTTTGGTTGACCATGGCGGCGACCTGGCATCCGGGCAGATGGTTCTGCAGGGATTGCAGGATCCAGTAGCCGATCATGCCTTGGGTCTCGGCACCCAGGGTGTCCAGCGGGTACGGCTGCGACAGGCGCGGATCCTGTGCCGATTCCAGGGCGAGCACTCCGACCTGTGGGCCGTTGCCGTGGGTGATGACGAGTTCGTGCTCCTGGGCCAGAGGCACGAGTGAAGCGATGGCCCGTTCGGCGTTGGCGATCTGGGTCGCCGCATCCGGCTTCTGGCCACGCTGCAGGAGGGCGTTGCCGCCCAGCGCTACGACGATTCGCATGGTGGTTGATCAGTCTCCCAAGGTGGCGACCATGACGGCCTTGATGGTGTGCATGCGGTTCTCCGCCTGGTCGAAGACGATCGAGGCCTCGGACTCGAAGACCTCGTCGGTGACTTCGAGGGACTCCATGCCGGTGGCCTGGTAGATGTCTTCGCCGACGGTGGTGTTGCGGTCGTGGAAGGCCGGCAGACAGTGCATGAACTTGACCTGCGGGTTGCCGGTGGCTGCCATGGACTCGGCGTTGACCTGGTAGTCCTTGAGCAGCGCGATGCGCTCGTTCCAGACTTCCTTGGGCTCTCCCATGGACACCCACACGTCGGTGTAGAGGAAGTCACAGCCGGCGACCCCGGCCTTGACATCGTCGGTGACGGTGATGCGGGCCCCGGTCTTCTCGGCGATCTCCTTCGCCTTGGCGATGACCTCGGGTGCGTTCTGGAGTTCTTCAGGGGCGACCATGCGGACGTCCATGCCGGCCATGGCGCCGGAGATCAGCAGGGAGTTGCCGACATTGTTCCGGGCGTCGCCGAGGTAGGCGAAGGTGATCTCGGAGAGCGGCTTGTCGCAGTGCTCGATCATGGTCAGCTGGTCGGCGAGCATCTGGGTGGGATGCCATTCGTCGGTGAGCCCGTTCCAGACCGGTACTCCAGCGAATTCACCGAGGGTCTCCACGAGTTCCTGTGAGGAGCCGCGGTATTCGATGCCGTCGTACATCCGGCCGAGTACTCGTGCGGTGTCCTTCATGGACTCCTTGTGGCCGATCTGGGAGCCGCTGGGGTCCAGGTAGGTCACGCCGGCGCCCTGGTCGTAGGCCGCGACCTCGAAGGCGCACCGGGTGCGGGTGGAGGTCTTCTCGAAGATCAGGGCGACATTCTTGCCCTTCAGGCGAGGACGTTCGGTGCCGCTGTACTTGGCCCGTTTGAGGTCTGCGGACAGGGTGAGCAGGTGACGCCACTCCGCGGGGGTGAAGTCGATCTCCTTGAGGAAGTTGCGGTGTCGAAGGTTGAACGCCATGTCTTCAGATGTCCTCTCGTTCGATGGGGCAGCTCATGCAACGCGGGCCACCACGGCCGCGGCCCAGTTCGGATCCGGCAATGGTGTGGACCTCGATGCCGTTCTCCTCCAGGAACTGGTTGGAGGTGACATTACGTTCGTAGGCGACGACGACTCCGGGGCGTACGGCAAGCACATTGCAGCCGTCGTCCCATTGCTCGCGTTCGGCCGCGCCTAAGCTCTGCGGCGCGGTCAGGGTACGGATGGCGTCGACCCCCAGGGCGTCGGCGATCGCGTCATGCATCTTCTCGGGGGCGTGCCGGGTGACCTTGAGGTCGTCATCGCTGTCGCCGGGTTCGAGGGTGAAGGAGGGCAGCATGCCCAGCCCGGCGAACTTGGTGAAGCTGTGGTCGTCGACCATCGACATGACCGTGTCCAGGTGCATGGTGGCGCGGCTGGAGGGCAGCTGGATGCCGATCAGCTTGTCCGCGGCTTTCTTGGCGAAGAGCTGGCTGGCGAGACGTTCGATGCCTTGAGGCGAGGTTCGTTCGCTGATGCCGATCATCACTGCACCGTGGCCGAGGACGTGGACGTCCCCGCCTTCCATGGTGGCGTGACCGACGCCGAGCCCGCTGCCCCACCGTTCGAAGGGTGCGCAGACGGACAAGGTCGGGTGGTAGCGGTAGATGGTGTCGTAGTTCATCGACTCGCGGATACGAGCCCCCCAGCGCATCGAGTTGACGGCCACGCCGCCGTACACCCAACAGGAGGTGTCCCGGGTGAACAGGTGGTTGGGCAGTGGCGCGAGGATGAACCGGTCGGTGTCCATGGTGGAGAACACCAGGGAGTTGGTGACATCGGCGTCGTGTTCGAGTGCCTCGTCCTTGGTGAGCCCGCCGATCAGGAAGGAGGCGAGTTCGTCTGCGGTGACCGAGGTCAGCAGGCGGGTCAGCGGGTCGATCGCTGCGGGTCCGAAGACCTCGATGTCGAGGAGCTGTTTGAGCAGGTGTTCCCGGGCCTCGGGGATCTCCAGGGTCTCGGCGAGCAGCTCGTGGAGATAGAGCACTTCGACGTCGAGTTTGCGCAGGGTCTCGGCGAACTGGTCGTGCTCTTCCTGGGCCTTTTCCACCCAGGGAATCTCGTCGAAGAGAAGTTCGTCCTTATTGCCGGGAGTGAGGCGGGCGAGTTCCTGGCCGGGGCGGTGAAGAATCACTCTCTTCAACTGCCCGACCTCGGAACCTACGTAGGCCTTGGGCATGGGCCATTTCCTTTCGTGGACCGCGTCGTCGGGATGTCCCTTGGGGGCACCCGGGGAGGTGATGGCGACTTTAGACATGTCTGGGGGCTGAAAACAGGGGTTCGGTACATGAAAGGAGCGGGAAATGAATAGAAAAACAGGTGCGTTGGTGCTTCTGGTGGTCGCGAGGGCGAATATATGCAGCCCCTTGTCGCTTCCAAACATGTGATGTGCGTCACGAAAAATGCCAGGGGGTAAGGCGTGCGCGTCTACGAATATCGATCAATATCGGTTGATAAGGGATGAAATGACTCTTTTGTGAAACTTCCGACCATCGGGTCGCGATGTTCCCTTGGCCGGGTATATTCCGCACTCCTTCCCTTGCTCCGGGGAAATATCCCCTGACCTTGTCGGGATGTTGAATTCGACGAGGATAAATTCTCGCAGAGCGGAATGCGATGGAGGCTCCGAGCACCGCCTCTTTCGGGGCGAGGGTGGGGCGGGGTGGCCACTGGCGGCGCCTTGTGCGGCCGAGGTCGGCCCTTTCGGAAGGCCGATGGCCCACCTCCTCCTGGTTAGAGTGGCGAGGACCGGCTCGACGATGAAGTTGGAGACCCGATGTCCCAGAATCGAACTGATGACCCGACCGTGATCATCTCCGGGGCGCGTACCCCGATGGGACGCCTACTCGGATCGCTGAAGGAACTTCCGGCGACCGCACTGGGCGGCATGGCGATCGCCGGTGCACTGGAACGCTCCGGGCTGGCCGCCACGCAGATCGACCACGTGATCATGGGCCACGTTCTCCAAGCCGGTTGCGGGCAGATCACCGCCCGCCAGGCTGCAGTGGCCGGTGGGTTACCGATGACCGTGCCGGCGATCACCATCAACAAGGTCTGTCTGTCCGGGCTGGCCGCCATCGCCCAGGCCGACCAGATGATCCGAGCCGGCGAGGCCACCGCCGTCGTCGCCGGCGGGATGGAGTCGATGAGCCAGGCCCCCCATCTGTTGGAGAAGAGTCGGCCGGAACATCGATACGGGGACCGGGTGTTGCGGGACAGCATGGAGTACGACGGGCTCTGGGACGCCTTCACGGACCAAGGCATGGGCGAGCTGACCGAGTCGGCCAACCAGGGCGATGTCACTCGCGAGGAGCAGGACGCCTTCGCCGCTCGCAGCCACCGGCTCGCCGCTCGGGCCTGGGCCGAGGGGATCTTCGCCGAAGAAGTCGTCCCGGTGCGGATCCCCCGACGCCGTGGTGAGGCCACCGTCGTCGACCGGGACGAGGGAATCCGGGCAGACACCACCGTCGACGGGCTTGCCAGGCTCCGACCGGCCTTTCGCCCCACCGGCACCATCACCGCAGGATCCGCCAGCCAGATCAGTGACGGAGCCTGTGCTGTCGTGGTGACCCGGCGCTCCACGGCGCAGGAACAAGGGCTCACCTGGCTGGCAGAGATCGGCGCCTATGGCACGGTCGCTGGACCCGACTCGACCTTGCAGTCCCAGCCTGCGCGGGCGATCGACGCCGCCTGCCGCAGGGAAGGGCTCGACCCGAGCGAGCTCGACGTGGTCGAGATCAACGAAGCCTTCGCCGCGGTCGGGATCGCCGCCCAGCGACTGCTCGGCCTCGACCCGGAGAAGGTCAACCCGAACGGCGGGGCCATCGCGCTGGGCCACCCGCTGGGTATGTCCGGCGCACGCATCGTCCTCAGCCTGGCCCTTGAACTGCGCCGACGAGGAGGCGGGGTCGGCGCCGCCGGACTGTGCGGCGGCGGTGGGCAGGGGGATGCGCTGGTGATCCGGGTGCCCCGCGGATGAGCGTCTCCCGCCACACCGGAGATGAGAGCATCTGATGTCTCGTCGTGAGACCGATGTCTCCTCGCTGGTCACCCAGGCGCAGGAGGGGTCGCCCCGTGCGGTGGCCCGATTGATCTCCTTGGTGGAGGAGGCCTCCCCGGCCTTGCGTGAGGTGATGGCGGCGCTGGCCCCGCATACCGGACGGGCCCATGTCATCGGTCTGACCGGAAGCCCAGGAGTGGGCAAATCGACCTGCACGAGTGCTCTCGTCGGGGCATTACGAGCACAAGGGCGAAGAGTCGGCGTGCTGGCGGTGGATCCCAGCTCTCCTTTCTCCGGAGGTGCGCTGCTCGGTGATCGGGTCCGGATGCAGGACCATGCATTGGACAAGGAGGTGTACATCCGCTCGATGGCGAGCCGAGGTCATCTGGGTGGGCTGTCCTGGGCGACACCGCAGGCAGTGCGGGTCCTGGACGCTGCGGGGTGCGAGGTCGTCCTCGTCGAGACCGTCGGCGTGGGACAGTCGGAGGTCGAGGTCGTCGGGCTGGCCGATACGACCGTGGTGATGTTGGCACCGGGGATGGGTGACGGTATTCAGGCGGCGAAGGCCGGGATCCTGGAGATCGGCGACATCTTCGTGGTGAACAAAGCGGATCGTCCGGGGGCCGACGCGACGGTGCGGGATCTGCGCCACATGATCCGGTTGGGCGCACGCGGAGAAGGGCCGTCATGGCGGCAACCGGTGCTGAGGGCGGTGGCCTCCCTGGGCGAGGGGATCGACGAGTTGGCGGCGGCGGTGACCGAGCATCGTGCGTGGGCCGATGAGCACGGTGAGCTGGCTCGGCGCAGGTTGGCCCGGGCCGCCGGTGAGATCGAAACGATCGCCTTGGCCACCTTGCGGGGGAGGATGGGCGACCTCCGCGCGGGAGATGGTTTGGCCTCCTATGCGCGGCAGGTCGTAGACGGGGCCAGTGATCCGTACACGGCGGCGGATCGCGTCGTGGAGCAGTTGGAACGAGGCTGACCCAGGGCCGCGCGCCGCCGTCGTCAGGTGCTGTCGTTTCCGTACGGTGAGAATATGGATCTGGTCAGCCTTGATCTATCGAATCATGAGCATATAGAACATTATTGGCGGGTTCGTGAGACGGCGTTGAGCGCTGGTCGTCCGCGTTTTCAGCCGACGACGCTCGAGGACTTCATCGAATTGATGGGCTTGCCCGACGAGATCCACAACCGTCGTGTGGTCGGGGTCTATGCCCGGGGTGCCATGTTGGGTGCGGCTATGGAACTGACCCCGAAGGACCCGCAGTCGCAGGATGTGTGGATCTTCCCCTATGTCCCGCCGCATTACCGCGGAGACGGGATCGGCTCGATGCTTCTCGAAGAGCTGATCGCTCATGCCCGGGCTCAGGGGCGTAGCCGGATGCTTTCCGGCATCGAATTCGCCGGGGACTCTCTGGCCGAGGCAGCGCGTCATCCGTATGTCCACTTCGCCCGTCGCCACGGTTTCGAGGTCGGTCGGCGGATGATCCGATGGGAGCTGACTCTGCCCGTTCCGGAGACCACCGTTGACGCTTTCGCCCAGGCTGCCTGTCAGCGGGCTGAGGGATATCGCTACGCCCTCTACCAGGGCCTGCCTCCACCGGGCTGGCGTGATCAGTTCCTTGCGCTGCGTGCAGCCTCGGAGGAGGCCGATCTGGCCAAGGGGATGGCAGTCCAACCTGAACAGATGCACGGTGACTACGAACTCACCACACGGATGTGGACAGGGCAAGGCCACCACGTGGTCACGGCGGTGGCAGTGGCCCCCGATGGTGAACTGGCTGGTTATTCCACGCTACGAGTTCCACCGAAACCGGAGTTCGCGGCCTCCATCCAGGGATTCACCTACGTCGCTGATCACCATCGCCGGAAGCGGATCGCGCCGACGCTGCTGTCGGCGACCTCGATATGGCTCAGTCGGCATCACCCTGAACGGATCCATGTCCAGACGACGACGGTGGAGATCGACCGCCGAATGGCTTCGCTCAGCAGAGCGGTGGGCTATCGACCGATCGAGACGATGCTGAGGGTCATGCGGCGTCTGATGCCCGCGGGGACGTCCTAGGGGTTGGCCCACGGTTCGTGAGTGGGGGCGCACCCAGGGGTGAGGCAGCTGGTTCCTGCTGGATTACTGTGGGCACCATGCTGATCGCCTTTTCGGTCGCCCCTGCGGTGGCCGCCGACGAGACCGGTTCGGTGCACGAGGCCGTGGCTGCAGCCATCGAACAGGTGCGCGCCTCGGGACTGCCCCATCGGACCGATTCGATGTTCACCACGATCGAAGGTGAATGGGACGAATGCCTGGCGGTGGTGAAACGCTGCTGTGATGCGGTGGCCGAGGTGAGCCCACGGGTTTCTCTGGTCCTGAAGGCCGATATCCGCCCGGGACATACGGGTGAGATGCAGGGCAAGCTCGACCGGTTGGAGACAGCTCTCGCCCGGAGAGCGCACGAAAGAGGCTGAGATCGACGGCCAGTCGCCGGGCCGTCTGCCGCCGATCGGAGGGGGTGAACGGCCCGTGCTCCGTGTCTCGGGGGGACCGGAGCGCCGCTGACGGAATGCTTTCCCTCTGCACTGGCGGTCCGTTGTCGTGCCGAGTAGATGTGGAATATGACGACGACGGACATGACCGGCTCCGAAGCAACATTGGCCGCCGTCCCCGGACGCGGTGACGACGCACTCCCGCTCTACCGTCTGACCGCAGCCGAAGGCGCCACCGGGCGTCAACGTTGGCAACAGCGTTACAGCGCTGCCCTGGCCGCAGGCAAGGTCCGGGATGCCGACTTCACCACCCTGTCCGGGATGGAGGTCGATCCGGTCTACGGGCCCAGCGATGCGCAAGCTGCAGCAGACGAACACTTCGAGCGCATCGGTTGGCCGGGCGAATTCCCCTTCACCCGTGGTCTGCACGCCACTGGGTACCGCGGACGCACCTGGACCATCCGCCAGTTCGCGGGCTTCGGCAATGCCGCGCAGACCAACGAGCGGTACAAGATGATCCTGGGTCGTGGCGGCGGCGGTCTCTCGGTGGCCTTCGACATGCCGACCCTCATGGGCCGCGACTCCGACGACCAGATGAGCCTCGGTGAGGTCGGACACTGTGGCGTCGCCGTCGACTCCGCCGCCGACATGGAGGTCCTCTTCTCCGACATCAAGTTGGACGGTGTCACGACCTCGATGACGATCTCCGGCCCTGCTGTCCCGGTCTTCTGCATGTACCTCGTCGCCGCTGAGCGCCAGGGCTGCGACATCTCCGCGCTCAACGGGACGCTGCAGACCGACATCTTCAAGGAGTACATCGCCCAGAAGGAGTGGCTCTTCGCTCCCGAACCCCACCTGCGGCTGATCGGCGACCTGATGGAGTACTGCGACGCCGACCTCCGCGCGTACAAGCCACTCTCGGTCTCCGGCTATCACATCCGCGAGGCGGGGGCGACGGCTGCGCAGGAGCTGGCTTTCACGCTCGCCGACGGCTTCGGATACGTCGAGCTGGGTCTCTCCCGCGGCCTGGACGTCGACTCCTTCGCACCAGGCCTGAGCTTCTTCTTCGACGCCCATGTCGACTTCTTCGAAGAGATCGCGAAGTTCCGGGCCGCCCGGCGCATCTGGGCTCGCTGGCTGCGCGACGTCTACGGCGCCAAGACCGAGAAAGCACAGCAGCTGCGCTTCCACACCCAGACGGCCGGTGTCTCCCTGACCGCGCAGCAGCCACTCAACAACGTCGTCCGTACAGCGGTCGAGGCGCTCTCCGCCGTTCTCGGTGGCACCAACTCCCTCCATACCAATGCTCTCGACGAGACACTCGCCCTGCCGACCGAACAATCAGCCGAGGTGGCTCTGCGCACCCAACAGGTGCTCATGGAGGAGACGGGCATCACCAATGTCGCCGACCCGCTCGGCGGTTCCTGGTACATCGAGGCGCTCACCGACAAGATCGAGGCCGAAACGGAACGTATCTTCGCCAAGATCCGTGAACTCGGGGAGCTGGACCAGCAGCGTGGTGTCGACGGCGCGGTTCAGCACGAGGTCGGACCCATCACCTCAGGCCTGCTGCAGGGCATCGAGGACGGCTGGTTCATGTCCGAGATCGGCGACGCAGCCTTCCACCATCAAATCGCACTCGAACAAGGTGCCAAGAAGATCGTCGGCGTCAACTGCCTCACCGACTCGGTCAGCCACGACCTGGAGATCCTCCGGGTCAGTCACGAAGTCGAGCGGGAACAGGTTCGGACCCTCACCACCCGCAAGGCCGACCGGGATCTGCCTGCGGTCGAGAGATCGCTCGCCCGGATGGTTGCGATCGCTCGCACCGAGGAGAACCTGATCCCGGCCATGCTCGATGCTGTTCGGGCCGAGGCCACCCTGGGGGAGATCTGCCACGCCCTCCGTGACGAATGGGGCACCTATCGCGAACCGGCACGGTTCTGACGGCAGTCGATCTCCTAGCGCGATACCCGGGACGGGGGACGGCCTCAGGCGCGACGGCCTCCGTCCACGGCTCCAGCAGCCTGCGGAAGACGGTCGTCCGACACCCGGAAGCGTTGTCTTTTTGTGACCTGACAGTCCGACTGGTTAAGCTGGGTGGTTGACGTGCCCTTGCCATCGGAGACCTGAATACTCCGCTGCGTGATCGGCTACGTACCGAAGTCCCGGTGGCCGCCGTATGCCGCAGGGCGACCCTTGGTCGTTACCCGAAGGAATAGCTCGTGCCAGCAGCTCCGCAACGCCGCCTCCCAGAGGTGCTCACCTTCGCCGCGCTCGTGGCGGGTGTCGTCCTGCTGGTGGTGGGTCTGATCTTCGCCATCACCATCGGACCTTCCGGACGGTTCGAAGTCACCACCCACGTCGGTGAACCCGGCGTTGTCGTGATCGGCAAGGACGCGGTCCGTGCCTCGTCCGTACCGGTCAAGATCAAGGTCTCCGGCAAAGGCGAGGGCGACCTCACCATGATCCGGATGCTCGACGAGGACGCGCGGGCCGCCGCGGAGCCTGCCCGGCACACCGTCATCGACGGGGTCGATTTCCTGCCCCGAGGGCTGAGTGCGGTCGAACGCAACGGTGACCAGCTCAGCAAGACGTTGAACACCGACACCTTCATGGCTGATCCGACGACCGCCCGGGGGGTGGACCTCGAGGTCACGCCCAGCGCGCTTCCTCAGGCGGTGCTCATCTTCGCCGGTACCCCTGGAGAGCCACGCTCGCAGACCCTCGACGTGACCATGACCTGGAGCAATGCCGCTTGGTTCTGGCAAGCAGCCGTCGTGACCGTGTTCGGTGGCGGTCTGTTGGCCTTCGGCGGTCTGCGACTCCGGAAGAGCTGGCCGCTGGGCGGCCGTCGGCCGGCACCCGGCCGCGGCGGGCGGTCTGGACGGGGGGCGTCTGCGGCCCCGCGAGGTGGGCGCGGGCGTAATCTCCTGAAGCGGAAGAGCCCTGGCGGTCAGGGGCCGTCGACCTCGCGGATGCCTGCCGTCGATGAGGACACCGTGGCAGACACCGACCTGTACGTCGATCCGAAGAAACCCTTCCCGCGTCCGGTGCCTCCGCCTGCTCGCGGAGCCGGTGCTCTTCCCTCCTCCCGTGGTTCCGGGATGAAGAAGGCGCTCTCCGGGAAGAACCCCTTCGCAGGAAAGTTGAAGAAGAAGGGCGATGCCCGTAAGGACGGGCCTGGCAAGGGACCCGACTCCCCGCGTCGAGGACGCCGTTCATGAGTTCGACATCATCACGAGGAGCTGTATCAGTGAATCGCCCACGACCGACTCGACGTGCGGCTGTCGCAGCCGTGATCGCGGCCGTGGCCCTGGCCGGTTGCGGTGCGCCGGGTGTCCCTGGGTCGGGGACCGGCTATGGCGACCCGGGCTCCACCGTCACCGACCAGCAAGCGGGCCGCATCCTGCAGCGTGTGATGGATGCCGACACTGCAGTGCGCTCGGGTAAGCCGGAGGCCACTGCTCAGATCCCGGTCACTTATGCGGCGGAGGGCGCTCGAGCTGCGGACGCTTTGACCAAGCTGATCGGCGCAGGAGCTCAAGGAAAGATCGCTCAGGGTCCCAGTGACCTGAAGGTGCTCGCGAATTCCCGTGGGGCGCAGTACCCCCGGTACATCTTGGGTGCCTCGACCCCTGCGGGCGCCCAGCTTCCCCACGTGCACCTGCTGGTGGCCACGAATGCTCGTACCCCTTACCGCCTGGCCATGAGCGCACAGATGCTGCCAGGCGCGACGATCAATGCCTTCCCCACCCGAGACGAGGGGACCCAGATCGTCACCACTGGCGAAGACATGGATGTCAAGCCGGTCGACGTGCTCAAGTCCTATGCGGATGGGCTGTCGGGGAAGAAGGAGAACGCGCTCTACCAGAACGACACCTTCCTCGAGCAGATCGTCAACAAGATGGAGGAGCAGAAGAAGGCCTCCAGCAATCAGGCCGATCTCGTCCAGACCAACCAGCTCATGCCGGACCCAGTCGCCGCTTTCCGTGAGTTGAACGGTGACACCCTGGTGCTCGGCGCCATCGAGCGGACCAGCGAATACACCATCAAGAGCGGCCAGCAGCTGAAAGCACCGCCGATGTTCAAGGCTTTCGTCCCTGGCCGCACCGTTCTTGTGCAGCAGGCTCGCATCCAGGTCGTGCAGTTCCTCGTCTTCACCGTTCCCAAGTCGGGTAAAGCTCGTTTGGTTGCGGCCACGGAGCAGGTGGCAGGCGCGTCAGGCCTGTGACACCCGTAGACGTGGAGGAATTCGCGAGTGCGAGTTCGCTCCAGGTCTGTGCTGTCCGTAAGAATGGGGCACATGACTCTGCCCGGTTCTTCCACGGGCGCCCTGCGCGGCGCCGTTGACCTGTCCTCTCTCGGTCGGCCGGCCCCGGCGCCGTCACCGGCTGCCTCCGCAGGAGCACCGACGCTCCTTCAGGAGGTGACCGACGCCACTTTCGAAGAGGCCTTCCTGGCGACCCGTGAGGTTCCTGCGCTGTTCGTGCTCTGGGACGGGCAAGCTGACCAGACCAGGGGGGCAGTCGATGCGGCGGTGTCCGCGGCCCAGTCCTATCCGGGACGGCTGCGAGTGTGCGCGGTCGACGTCCGGACAGCTCCGAAGATGGCGCAAGCCTTCGGAGTCCAGCAGATCCCGGTGACGATGGCGATCATCGCCGGTCAGCCGGTTCCTCTCTTCGCCGGGGTCCAAGCCGCAGATCAGCTGCGCCAGATCTGTGACCAGGTTCTGCAACTGGCTGCGCAGAACGGAGTCACCGGCCGCTTCGAGCCAGGAACTCCGGAAGCCGAGCCTGTGGAATCCCCGCTGCCGGCAGCTCACGCGAAGGCTTACGAGGCTATCGAGTCCGGTGATTACACAGCTGCGGTGGCGGCATATGAACAGGCGCTGAAAGAGAACCCTGGGGACGCGGACGCCAAGGCGGGCTTGGCGCAGGTCTCCTTGCTGTGTCGACTCGACGGGGTCGACGTGGCCGCGGCACGAGCGGCTGCCGCTCAGAACCCTCAGGACGTCGACGCGCAACTACTGGTCGCCGATCTGGACCTGTCGGGAGGCCATGTCGAGGACGCCTTCGCTCGGCTGGTCGACCTGGTCAAAGCCACATCTGAGGACGATCGGGAGCGGGCTCGCCAGCACCTGCTCGACTTGTTCGAGGTGGTTGGTTCCGCTGATGAACGGGTTGCCAAGGCACGCCGTGCGTTGATGAGTGCGCTCTTCTGAGCGGAGACCTGTTCGCAAGAGCTCGGAGGCGGGGTGGGGTCGTGTCCTTGGTGGCTGAGACCCCACCTCCGCGCTGAGCTGGTTCAGTCCCAGGGGGAGGGACCGCCCCGTTCCTGCCATTCGACGGCAGGGTCGGTGATCCCTGATGAAGGATAGGGCGCAGGGGATTTCTTGAGCAGTGATTCCCCCAGCCGGGAGAGTACGCCGGCGGCAAGCGCTTCGATGTCGGGCCGAGACATCACGTGCAGGCCGAGCGGGTAGTTCTTCACCGTGCCGTCGAGGATGATCAGGTGGATGTCGTCGGGGGTGCACAGGTCGCGGAAGTCGTTGAGACGGTGGCCGGGAAGATCTTCGACGATCACCACGTCGTAGCCGCCTCTGCGGTACGTCTCGGCGAGCGCGATCTCGGCGCAGTAGCGCAGGAGGAGCGTTCGAATGGTGCCCAGTTCATCCGCTGCTGAAGCATGTTCGGAGGCGACCATGCCTGCCAGGACGGGGCCGTCGATCACCATGGACTGGTCGAGATGGCGTCCGATGGCCCAAGCGAGATGATGACAACCCGAGCTCAGGGGACCGGAGATGACGATGAGACGTCCCATCGGTGCCCTGGGCGCGACGGGCTCTCCGGGGACGGCGTCGGAAAAAGGGTTGTTCTGGTCGGTCATAGCGTCTCCATGGGGGCGGTTCGTCGGTTCCTCTCGACTCAGTCGTTCAATGCGGCAGAGACCACGAGACGGGCTTGTTCTTGGACCTGTGTGAGGTGCTCGGCACCTCTGAATGATTCGGCGTAGATCTTGTAGACATCTTCGGTTCCCGAGGGACGGGCTGCGAACCAGGCATTTTCGGTGACGACCTTCAAACCACCGATGGCTGCTCCGTTTCCGGGCGCCGTTGTCAGTTTCGCAGTGATCGTCTCACCGGCGAGGACATCGGCAGTGACATCCTCAGGGGTCAGTGCGGCGAGCCTGGACTTCTCTTCGCGGTCAGCGGGTGCGTCTACTCGAGCATAGGCGGGCTCGCCATGTCTGGCGACGAGGTCTGCATAATGCTCACTGGGGGAACGCCCTGTTACGGCAAGGATTTCGCTGGCCAACAATGCCAGAAGAATACCGTCCTTATCGGTACTCCAGACGCTGCCGTCGAAGCGGAGGAAGCTTGCACCGGCTGACTCCTCGCCGCCGAAGGGGCCGGACCCGTCGAGCAGGCCGGGGACGAACCATTTGAAGCCGACAGGCACCTCGACGAGTTTGCGGCCCAGATCAGCAGCGACCCGGTCGATCATGGAGGAACTGACCAAGGTCTTGCCGATGAAACCGTCCGCGGACCAGTCAGGCCTGGCCCCGCCGAAGAGGTAGTCGATCGCCACGGCGAGGAAATGGTTGGGGTTCATCAGCCCGCCGTCCGGGGTGACGATCCCGTGCCGGTCGGCATCAGCGTCGTTCCCGGTGCTGATCCGGTACTCGCTGCGATTCGCGATGAGCCCGGCCATGGCGGAGGGAGAAGAACAGTCCATGCGGATCTTTTCGTCCCAGTCCAGCGTCATGAAGTGCCAGGTCGGATCGACCAGGGGATTGATCACGGTCAGGTCGATGCGATGTCGATCGGCGATCGCTGCCCAGTAGTCGACGCTGGCGCCGCCGAGCGGATCAGCGCCGATATGCAGCCCGGCATTCCGGATCGCGTCGATATCGACGACATGGGGGAGGTCATCGACGTAGCTGCTCAGAAAGTCATAGGGTGTTGCCTCGGCCCGAGCGCGGGAGAAGGGAACTCGCCGGACGTCCTTGAGGCCGCTTTTGATGTACGTATTGGCGCGTTCAGCGATCCATGCCGTGGCATCGCTGTCGGCGGGGCCGCCGTGTGGGGGGTTGTACTTGAATCCACCGTCCCCCGGGGGGTTGTGGCTGGGGGTGACGACGATGCCGTCGGCCAGACCGACATGGGCGGGCAGATCGGACACTCCTCGGATCTTGCCGCGGTTGGCTCGCAGGATCGCGTGACTGATCGCGGGAGTCGGGGTGAACCGGTCGCGGTCGTCGACCAGGACGGTGATCTCGTTACCGGCCAGGACCTCCAAGGCGCTGGCCCAGGCGGGCTCGGACAGGCCGTGGGTGTCTCGTCCGATGAAGAGGGGGCCGTCGAATCCCTGCGCCTGGCGGTAGTCGACGATGGCCTGGGTCGTGGCCAGGATGTGGTCCTCGTTGAAGGACGTGCGCAGGCTGGATCCGCGGTGACCGGAGGTTCCGAAAGCGACCCGTTGGTCGACCTGTTCAGGGTCGGGCCGTTGGGTGTAGTACGCCGTGACGAGGTGCGCGACGTCCACGAGATCATGGGGCTGTGCGGGACTTCCAGCGCGCGTAACGGTCATGTGTCCATCCTCGCATCGGTGTTCGCGGTGTGGGCGCAAGACCAGGTCGGCGGCCGACGGTTCTGATGATCTGAGTCGGACGGATCGCTTCATTGGAGGCGACTTCTTCAGCGAGTGCTGTCCTATCCTGGCTGGTTTTGTGCGTGCGCCTTTTTTCGTGAGCCTACCGGGAGTGGCTCAGAAGCTACCAGAGCTCGCCGAAACGCCGTGCTGGAATAGCGAAATGCCTGATCAAGGGGTTTTTAGATGTCCTGCGATTGGAGTTGTCGACGGTGTTACCATAATGTGGGTCGGGCGTCCAACAGTGTGTTCTGTGAATAGGTTTCGGCTCGACAATTGGGGTTCTAGGGGGGAACTGCCGCCCATGACAATGGTGCTCACCGCTATTCCTTGGGTATCGACGGCGATTTCTCCTCTTTGCCCCTTGACGGCGAATTCGTCGGATGGTCCCCGAACTCGTCCGCCCGGATTTTTTCTGCGGTGCGGTCCACTGAGGTCGCGACATCTCGTCCCCCACCCGGTCCGTCGCGTTGGCTGCCGAGCGCGGCCCGCTCCGGGACGGAAGCCTTTCCGTCATGCCGGAGCGTGACGGATACAGGTGACAGGAGCGGACGAGGGAGATGCCTCGTCCTTGCATGGACGGAAGCGCCGGCGCCGGCGCGGAACAGGGAAGGAAGTCGTTTGTGAAGGCCGTCATTCTGGCTGGAGGCCTGGGCACCAGGCTGAGCGAGGAGACCGCGCTCAAACCCAAACCCATGGTGGAGGTCGGCGGACGTCCGATCCTCTGGCACATCATGAACGAGTATGCCGCCCACGGCATCAAGGATTTCGTGGTGTGTTGTGGTTACAAGGCGGAGTACATCAAGGAGTGGTTCTCCACCTATGCCATGAGGCAGTCGGACATGACCTTCGACCTGGCCACCGGCGAGGTCGTCATCCACAAACGTGAGGTCGAGGACTGGCGGGTCACCCTCGTCGACACCGGCCTGCATTCGATGACGGGCGGCCGGCTCAAACGGGTCAAGGAATACCTCGGGGACGAGACCTTCTGCTTTACCTACGGCGATGGGGTCAGCGATACCGATATCACCGCGACGGTCGACTTCCACAAGAAGTCTGGTCGACTTGCCACGATGACCGTGGTGCAACCACCCGGACGCTTCGGCGCGATCTCCTTGGGGGCCTGCGAGACCACCATCGAGCATTTCCAGGAGAAACCCGACGGCGATGGCGCTTGGGTCAACGGCGGGTACTTCGTGTGCGAGCCCGGTGTCATCGACTACATCAGCGGTGACGACACCGTCTGGGAGCAGGAACCGCTGCGCGAACTGGCCCATGCCGGTCAGCTCAATGCGTACAAACATCCCGGTTTCTGGCAGCCGATGGACACGCTGAACGACAGGACCAAGCTCGAGAAGCTCTGGGAATCAGGCAACGCTCCCTGGAAGGTGTGGAACTGACATGAAGATCCTGGTTACCGGTACCGATGGTTACATCGGATGCCTCCTGGCTCCGATGCTCGTCGAGGCCGGACACGATGTCGTCGCCGTCGACACGGGCTACTACAAGAACGGCTGGCTCTACAACGGGTTGGCCAGTGCCCCGCTGACCCTGAACAAGGACATGCGGAACCTGACCGAGGCCGACTTCGACGGCGTTGACGCCGTTGTCGCCCTGGCCGAGCTGTCCAATGACCCGGTCGGTGATCTGGTCGGTCCGATCACTTACGAGATCAACCACCTCGGCTCGGCTCATGTCGCCAGGACGGCCAAGGCCGCAGGCGTCGAACGCTTCGTCTACATGAGTTCCTGTTCCGTCTACGGCGTCGCCGAGGGCACCGTCGACGAAACCAGCGCAGTCAACCCGCAGACGGCCTATGGCAAGTGCAAATACCTCACCGAGCAGGACCTGTGGGCGCTGGCCGATGACAACTTCCACCCGGTGGCCCTGCGCAATGCCACCGCTTTCGGAGCCAGCCCGCGTCAGCGCTTCGACATCGTGCTCAACAACCTCTCCGG
Organism: Austwickia chelonae; assembly: GCF_003391095.1. Classification (NCBI taxonomy): domain Bacteria; kingdom Bacillati; phylum Actinomycetota; class Actinomycetes; order Micrococcales; family Dermatophilaceae; genus Austwickia; species Austwickia chelonae. Next base: position 885,616 of record NZ_CP031447.1, read on the forward strand.
CCTGGCCTATACGACCGGCGTTATCGCCATGACCAGTGATGGCACACCTTGGCGGCCGATGGCGCATGCGCTCGACCTGTGCAAGGGCATCATGCTCATGCTCGAGGCCCCGGTAGAGAAGATTCACGGCCAGGCCTTCAACTCCGGCAGCAATGACAACAACTACACGGTTCGTGAGATCGCCGAGACCGTGGCCGCCGAGTTCACTGGATGTCAGCTGTCCTTCGGTGCTCCGGGGGCGGACAACCGTTCGTACAAGGTCAATTTCGACAAGATCGCCGATCTTGGTCTGGTCTGCGACTGGGACCTTGCCAAGGGTGCGCGGCAGCTCCACGAGGTCTTCGACGCGATCCAGCTGGACGAGGAGACCTTCACCGGCCGCGGGCACACGCGGCTCAAGCAGATCGAATGGCTCCTGAAGACGGGCCAGGTCGACGAGAAGCTGTTCTGGAATCGGGAGTGGTGAGCATGGAGTTCACGAAGACGGCCGTTGACGGCTGCTGGATCATCGACCTCAAGCCCTTCGAGGATGCTCGAGGTGGCTTCGCGCGGACGTTCTGCACCGAGGAGTTCGCCGAGCACGGCATCCCCACCGACGTGGTCCAGGCCAACATGAGCTGGAACCACAAGGCCGGGACGATGCGCGGCATGCACCGACAGATCGCCCCAGCTGCTGAAGGCAAGCTCGTGCGCTGTATCCGCGGGACGATCGTGGACTGCTGCCTCGACCTGCGCGAGGACTCGCCGACCTTCGGCGAGCACGTCATGGTCGAACTCTCCGCGGACAACCACCGTGCGCTGTGGATCCCGCCGTACTGCGGCCACGGGTACCTGACGCTCACCGATGACACCGAGGTGACCTACCAGGTCTCCGGGAAGTACAGCCCCGAACACGAGCGCGGCAACCGGCACGACGACCCGGCCTTCGGTCTGGAATGGCCCGCCGAGATCATGGTCATCTCCGACAAGGACCAGAGCTGGCCGGACTGGGACGGGAAGAAGATCAAGTGATCGTCGTCGACACGCTGCTGGCGCAGCGGGCAGCCGAGGGGCGCCCGGTCCGCGTCGGGATCGCCGGTCCCGGCTTCATGGCCAAGGGCCTGATGAACCACATCATCAACACCACACCCGGCATGGAGGTGGCCTGCGTCTACGCGCGGAACATCGACAAGGGTGTAGCTGCGCTTGCCAACGCCGGCCGGGAAGGCGAACTCGTCGCCGTCGCCGACGACATCGCCGGTATCGAGGCAGCGGTGGCTCGAGGTGGCACCGCGGTCACGGACAACTACGAGGCGATGACCCAGGCCGCCAGCGTCGACGTCGTCATCGACTGCACCGGCTCGGTCGAATTCGGCTGTCATCTCGCGTTGGCCACCTTGGCCGGAGGTAAACACCTCGTCCTGATGAACGCGGAGGTCGACGCCACGGTCGGTCCGATCCTCAACGCCAAGTTCGAGGACGCCGGCCTGGTCTACACCGGATGCGACGGCGACCAGCCGGGCGTACAGATGAACCTCATCCGCTTCGTCCGCGGGCTGGGGCTCACCCCGTTGGTGGCCGGAAACATCAAGGGGCTGCAGGACCCGTACCGCAACCCGACCACGCAGGAGGGATTCGCCAAGCAATGGGGCCAGGACCCGCACATGGTGACCTCCTTCGCCGATGGCACGAAGGTGTCGGTGGAGCAGGCCCTCGTCGCCAATGCGGCTGGCTTCTCGGTGCACCAGCGTGGTTGCCTGCAGCGTGACCACCGCGGCCACGTCGATGAGCTCACGCAGATGTACGACGTGGACGAGCTCAAGGAACTCGGTGGAGCGGTCGACTATGTGGTCGGCAGCCAGCCCGGTCCCGGGGTGTACGTGCTCGCCACGCACGACGACCCGAAGCAGCAGCACTACCTGAACCTCTACAAACTCGGTCAGGGACCGCTGTACTCCTTCTACACGCCTTACCACTTGTGTCACTTCGAAGTGCCGGACACCGCCGCCCGCGCTGTCCTGCTCGGTGACGCGACGATCAAGCCGTTGCGTCAGGCCCCGCGCGTCGAGGTCGTCACCATCGCGAAGAAGGACCTTAAAGCGGGGGAGGCGCTCGACGCTCTCGGCGGCTACACCTACTACGGCGAGTGCGAGAAAGCCGAGGTCGCCGTAGCCGAACAGCTGCTGCCGGTCGGCCTGGCCGAAGGCTGTGTGCTGAAGCGCGATATCGCCAAGGACGAAGCCATCTCGTACGCCGACGTGGTGGTGCCCGAGGGGCGTCTCTGCGATGAACTGCGTGCCGAGCAGGAACAGGCCTTCGGAGGAGCACAGTGACCCCACCGTTGAACTACCCGCCGGAGCCGAGCCTGAACGCTACCCGGGTCTACGACTACGTCGTGATCGGCGGTGGGATCGTCGGCCTGTCCACGGCGATGACCCTTCTTCAGGAACGCCCGCACGCTGATGTCCTGGTCCTGGAGAAAGAAGACGTGGTCGCTGGCCACCAGACCGGGCACAACAGCGGCGTCATCCACGCGGGGATCTACTACACCCCGGGCAGTTTGAAGGCGAAGTTGTGTAAACAGGGTGCGCAGTGGACCCGTGACTTCTGCGACCACTACGGCATCCCGTACCGCAACACCGGCAAGCTCATCGTGGCCACCGACGACGAAGAACTCGCTCGGATGCACGCCCTGTACGAGCGGGCGCTCATCAACGAGCTCGACGTCGAGCTGGTAGACGCAGCTGAGCTACGTCGTCGTGAGCCGGAGATCACCGGGATCGGCGCCATCTTCCTCAAGAGCACCGGGATCGTGGACTACCGGGAGGTCTGCCGCCAGATGGCAGACGTCATCGGAGCCCAGGGCGGCCAGCTACGTCTGGGGGCCAAGGTGGTAGGGATCCACGAGTCCCTGTCCGAGGTCTCCTTGGACGTGCAGGTCGGTGAGGAAGAGGCTGAGCGTCTCTACTGCCGACAGCTGGTCGTCTGCGGTGGAATCCAGGCCGATCGTCTCGCAAAGATGGCCGGGATCGATGTCGATTTCCAGATGATGCCCTTCCGGGGTGAGTACTACCGGTTGGACCCCAAGCACAATGACATCGTCGACACCCTCATCTATCCGGTGCCCGATCCTGACCTGCCGTTCCTGGGTGTGCATCTGACGCTGATGATGGACGGCGGGGTCACCGTCGGGCCGAATGCGGTCATGGGTTTCAGCAGGGAGGGCTACGAGAAGTACTCGATGAACCCGCGGGACATGGCGTCCTTCATGCGTTTCCCCGGGTTCTGGAAGGTCGCGAAAACCCAGCTGAAGACCGGGCTGGTGGAGCAGTGGAATTCGATGTACAAGCCGGGCTACCTGGAGCTGGTTCGTAAGTACTGCCCGAGCTTGACGACGGAGGACCTCACTCCGGAGCCCTGCGGGATTCGCGCGCAGGCTGTGCGCAAGGACGGGTCGATGATCGAGGACTTCCTCTTCTACGACACGCCGCGCATGGTCCATGTGTGCAATGCGCCTTCTCCTGCAGCGACGTCGGCGATGCCGATTGCTGCCCTGATCACCGAGAAGGTTCTGGCGCACGACGTCTGAACAGTGCGCAGAAGTCGCTGATCCGACCTCATGTGTGTGCTCCGGGGCGGTTGTCCTTCCTTCCAGGATGGACAACCGCCCCAGATTATTCCGGGCATTTACGACATTCCTTCGCGGTGACTTCGATCTATTCTGGACCGATGGCGACCACACCTGACACGCCTGCGCGAGAAGGAAACTCGCTGCGGCCAAGCCCTCCGGCCGCCTCGCGGACCGCTGGGCTGGGGACGGTACTGACCGTCTTCGCACTGATCACCGTGCTCACCGTCGGCATCCTCGGGCGTGACCTGTGGGGCCAATGGCTGAACGGAAATCCTGCTGCGGCCACCTGGGTCGCAGTCTTCATCGCGATCGCCCTGCAAGCCTTCCCCTTCCTGGTGCTGGGCGTTGCGCTCTCGGCCGTGATCGCGGTCTACATCCCCGCTGACACCCTGCGCAGCTACCTGCCGGAAAATGCTGCTGCAGCGGTCCCGGTAGCCGGCATCTCCGGCGCTCTCCTGCCCGGATGCGAATGTGCTTCCGTGCCCATCGCCGGCTCCCTGGTGGCTCGCGGTGTCGCGCCGGCTGCCGCATTGACCTTCCTGCTCGCTGCGCCGGCCATCAACCCGGTCGTCCTCGTGTCGACCTCAGTGGCCTTCGGTGGCGACTGGCGGATCGTGCTGGCCCGCTACCTGGCTTCGCTGATCACCTCCGTGGTGATGGGCTGGTGGTGGCTCCGGATGGGACGGGACGACTTGATCCGGCTGCCTCAGCGAGGGCGGAGCGGAGGCAGCAAGTTCAACCGCTTCACCACCGCTATCACCCACGACCTGCTGCACGCCGGGGGCTTCCTCGTCGTCGGCGCGGCCATCGCCGCCGTCGTCGCCGTCTTCGTCCCTCGCAGCATCCTGGAGGCGTTGAGCAGCAACCTGGCCCTGGCCGTGATCACCCTCGCGCTCTTCGCCGTCATCGTCGCGGTCTGCTCCGAGGCGGACGCCTTCGTGGCGGCGAGCCTGACAGCTTTCCCCCTGACCGCACGACTCGTCTTCATGGTCGTCGGGCCGGCGCTCGACGTGAAGCTGTTCGCCATGCAGGTCGGCACCTTCGGACGCGCCTTCGCCATCCGTTTCGCACCGATGACCCTGCTGGTCGCGGTCACCAGTGCCGTCGTGATCGGGCAGGTGCTCTTGTGAACCGCCGTGATACTCGGTCCCTGGAGAACAGGAGCGACCCGCGATGAACAGACTTCTGGCTGCGCTGGCGACCCTGACCTGCTCGGTCGTCGCGATCCGTGCCGTCTGGCTGGGCGATCACCTGGCCTATGTCAAGGAAGGGCTGACCATTCCGCTACTGGTCGCCGCGGTGGTGGTCTTCTGCGTGGGAGCCTTCGAATGGTGGCAGGCCGTGCGTCATCTCCGCATCGGACGACGCCACGACGATCATGCCCACTCCCACGACGAGGACGAGGCTTGTGCCGCTGGTGGACACCGGCACAAGGCAGGACAGATCGCACCCCGGATCGGCTGGGCGATGCTGGTGCCCTTCGCCGTTCTAGCGGCGGTCCCGCCCACGCCGGTAGGCGCCTACACCGCCCAACGTATCCAGGCGAACCGGGACGCCTCTGTCACGCTGACCCCCGCGAAGGAATTCGATCCCTTGGACCCCCAATCCGAGGTGCTCGAGATGTCGGTCCGTGAATTCTGGGAACGTGCCAGCTTCGACAACAGCCGGAGCCTTGCCGGTCGTCAAGTGCGGATGACCGTCTTCGCCTCCCCGGAAGACAGCGTCGAAGGAGGATGGGTGCTCGCCCGGATGGCAGTTCTGTGTTGTGCCGCCGACGCCTTCCCTGTCAAGGTTCTCCCGCTGGGGGTAGGGCAACGCCCTGCTGACGGTCAGTGGGTCGTGGTCGAGGGCATGTGGGAGCCAGACCCCTCAGCGCCGCACCCCGATGCACCCACCGCAGGGGAGGCGGTTCCTCGTCTACAGGTCTCTTCGATCACGCCCACCACCCAGCCGACGAAACCCTACGTCTGACCCGGACCTCACGCTGGCCGTACGAGGGTCGGGTTGGGCCTCCAGTCCAGGAGGCCCGACCCTTCACCGCCTACGGTGTCAGCGATTACCGTCGCCGGGAGGGATCTCGCCGCCATGCACCGGCGGAAGCGAGCCCAGTCCGGAATCCACGGCCACGTCGGCCTGCACCGGTGAATTCGACAGCTCCGGGCGAGGGGTGCCCAAGGTCGGCCGTTCTTCGGCAGCAGGATGGACCGCTTCGGGGATGACGACCTCCGAGGGCAGGCCGGCCGGCTCGAACCACACTGCCGACAGCTTCTGCATGGACACCGTCGCGGAATAGGGCTGGCCGTGCCAAGGGATCTCCTCGGCCTCGATCTGCCCCATGTTGCCGATGCCTGCTCCGCCGTACTCGCCGGCGTCGGTGTTCAGGATCTCCCGCCACATGCCGCCGTGCGGTAGCCCGATCCGGTAACTGTGATGTTCGACGCCGGAGAAGTTCGCCACACACGCCACCACTGGCCGCTCGCCGGCGGCGTTCTGGGCGCCGAAGCGGAGGAAACTGTAAGCGTTGCCATAACTGTCATTGGCATCGATCCAGGCGAATCCCTCAGGTGAAGAATCCAACTGCCACAAAGCCGGGTGATCGACGTACAACCGGTTCAGGTCTCGTACCAGGCGACGGGTCTGCTCGTGAGGTTCTTGATCCAACAGCCACCAGTCGAGGCTCCGGCCGTCCGCCCACTCCGCGATCTGCGCGAACTCACTGCCCATGAACAACAACTGTTTGCCGGGGAAACTCCACTGCCAGGCGTAGTATGCCCGCAGATTGCTCAACTGCTCCCACGGACTGCCAGGCATTTTGCCCAACATGGACCCTTTGCCGTGCACGACCTCGTCGTGGCTGATCGGCAAGGCGAAGTTCTCGTTGTAGGCGTACACCATCGCGAAAGTCATCTCATGGTGGTGGTACTGCCGGTAGATCGGCGCCAGCTGGGCATACCCGAGGGTGTCGTGCATCCAGCCCATGTTCCACTTCAGCCCGAAACCGAGCCCGCCCATGTAGGTCGGTGAGGTCACCCCACTCCAGCTGGTCGACTCCTCGGCGATGGTCACCGCTCCGGGACAACGCCGGTACACCGTCGCATTGGTCTCCTGGAGCAGCTGTACCGCTTCCAGGTTCTCCCGCCCACCGAACTGGTTGGGCAACCACTCGCCCTCATCGCGGGAGTAGTCCAGGTACAGCATCGACGCGACCGCATCGACTCGAAGACCGTCGGCGTGGAACTCCTCCAGCCAGTACACCGCGTTCGCCACCAGGAAGTTACGCACCTGCGGACGGCCGAAGTCGAAGATGTAGGTACCCCACTCGGTGTGCTCACCGCGCCGGGGATCCGGGTGCTCGTACAACGCCTGGCCGTCGAACCGACCCAGCGCGAAACCGTCCTTCGGGAAATGCGCCGGAACCCAGTCGAGGATGACCCCGATACCGGCCTGGTGCAGCCGGTCCACCAGATAACGGAACTCATCGGGGTCACCGAAGCGACTCGACGGTGCGTAATAGCCGCTGACCTGGTAACCCCAGCTCGGACCGTAGGGGTGCTCCATCACCGGCATCAGCTCCACATGGGTGAAGCCCATCTCGCTGACGTACTCGACCAGCTCTTCGGCCAACCGGGTGTACGACAACCCCTGACGCCAACTGCCCAGGTGGACTTCGTACACGCTCATCGGCTGCAGGTGGGCCTCCCCCGCCTCAGCTCGGCGCTGCATCCATTCGGCGTCATTCCACTCGTAACGGGAGGCGGTGACCACCGATGCTGTCGCGGGCGGGCATTCGGTGGCCCGGGCCAGGGGATCGGCCTTGGTCCGTCGGTAACCGTCCGCCCCGAGGATCTCGTACTTGTAGACGGTGCCCTCTCCGACGCCGGGAACGAAGAGCTCCCACACGCCGGTGCTGCCCAGCGCACGCATCGGATGGGCGGTGCCATCCCAGGTGTTGAAGTCGCCGACCACACGGATCGCGCGGGCATTGGGGGCCCACACGGCGAAGGAGGTACCGGTGACCTCGCCCATGGGGCCGGAATACGTGCGTATCTGGGAGCCCAGGACCTTCCACAGCTCCTCGTGGCGTCCTTCGCCGATGAGGTGCAGATCGAGCTCACCCACCGTCGGCAGGAAACGGTAGGGGTCGTCCTGGCGGTGTCCGAAGCCGTCGCCGTAGTCCACGATCAGCCGGTAGTCATCGGTCTGCGGGATATCCAGCTGGACCTGCCAGATGCCACCGGTCTGGTGCGCCATCGGCCGACGTGAACCGTCCGGGAGCTCGATGTCCACCGAGGAGGCTCCCGGGCGCAGCGCCCTGACCGTGACTCCGCCGTTCCACGGGTGGGCGCCGAGGACGCCGTGCGGGTTGCCATGCCCGCCGTTGACCAGCAAGGTCAGCTCGTCCTCGTCCACCGGGGCGGTGGCCGGTGCCGGGGCCAGCGGAGCAGCTTCTTCTTCCGCCATCGGGGCCATCACCTCGGCAGGTTCCGCCGAGACCTCAGGCTCTTCCACGTCGGTCTCGGGCGATGTCATCCGGACGGTCTCGTCCGATGCCTGGTCTTCAGCGGCGGGGAAGGGCTCTGCGTCCTCCTCGGGGTCCGGCGGAGGCAGAGCGTCTCCTGGAACTACCGGGTCGACGACGACGTCCTCCGGACCGGCAGTGCTCTCCGTGGACGGGAGATCGTCCGGGACATCGGCCGGGGCCGATTCCTCGGCGAATGGTGACAGGGGCTCAGGGCTCGGTGGCTCTCCGGCGGGCGAGCGGTGGAGAAGAACGCCGAAAGGAGAGGGGAAAAAAGCTTTCTCGTGGCTCTCTTCGACGTTGTTCTCTTCGACGTCAGGGGAAGCCTCGGGTTCAACCGGTGCAACGGGCTCAACTGACGCAGCTGGTGGCACCATCCCCTCGGGGGCCTCCGGCCCGACCGGCTCGCTCACCGTCGCAGCAGGCTGGCGCAGCTGTTCGAACAAGGCTGCCGTGTTCTCGGGAGTGATCTTCTCCCCGGCGAGAATGCGTTGCAGGATCGGATTGATCTCGGGCATCGGGGTCGGCGCAGCTGCCGACTCCTCCGCAGGTATCTCGACCGGGGACGACTTCTGGTCGGTCCGGTCTTCGGGCTGCTGTGGCTGGTCTGGGTCGGTAGTCATCTCTTCTTGCTCTGTGGAAGGAGTCGGGGAACACAGCCGGGCGACAGCACCGGCTGGGATAGACAACCACGGGGGCCGGTGACGGGCCTCGTAGACGACTTCATAGAGTGCTTTGTCCAGCTCCAAGGCGCGAAGAAGCGCTGTGGAGTCGGCATTCTCCCGCGGATCGTCCGCGCAGCTGGCATAGCCGTCGAGGAAAGAACGTCGACAGGCTGTCGCCCAGGACTCCAACCGGACGGCCGAGTCCGGATCCTCCTGACCCGCCGACCCCGCGACATAGTCGAAGGAACGCAACATCCCGGCCACGTCGCGCAGAGGAAGATCAGCCCGATTCCGTTCGATCAGCGGACGCAAGGGCTCCCCTTCGAAGTCCAGGAGCACCCAGCCACGACCAGGAACTTCGAGGACCTGACCGAGGTGGTAGTCGCCATGGACACGTTGCAGACGAGGCCAAGCCGAATAAGCGGCCGCAGTGAAGACCTCATTGATCGTCGCCCGATGGACAGCCAGATCAGGGACCGTCGACAACGCAAGATCGCAACGTTCCTGCCAGGAACGCAGCTGCCCCTGACGGGCTGCCCGGCTGGCCGCTTCAACCGGCATCGCCGCCGCCAGATCGAGATGCACCGCAGCAGTAGCTACTCCAAGAGCGAAAGCCCGCTCGGTGAAATCCGTTCCCGAGGCCGCCGCCTCCACCGCGACCCGCCACGCATCCCGGGTCCCCGGGAAGAACTCCTGGGCGAAGGCCAGATGGCCTTCCGCGACGCTGTCCGTCCGGTCCACGCCCGACCAACGTCCGCTCATCGACCCGAAAGGCATCGGCACCGAACGGGAGCCGGCACCGGCCAACGCCGACTGCAGCACCACATCGGGATTCTCCCCGTCCTGCAGGACCCGGAAGATCTTGACGATCAACGGGCAGGGCGCGCCCACTCGATCATGGTCGGGGACATCGACGATCCGGGTGTCACAGATCACCGAGGTGTTGGACTGTTCGCCGGTGAGCACCCGCGAACCGGTCACCTCGACCTGGGCAGCGCCCGGCTGAGGAGCCCCTTGGGCCGCTTCGTCGAGGCCGGGCCCGGCATGACCCCGGTCCGCGGTGCCGCCCCGGGTGATCAGGGAGACGAGCGCGGTGACATAGGCCGGATCCTTCGGGGCGTCGTAGACATACCGGGTGCCGAGGACGGAATGCTCGCAGACACCGATCAAGGCGTCCGCACCGTCCGCCAGTGGAGCATCGCGGTAGGTGACCGGAACCTGGTAGACGACCGGGGGGGTCGCCGACTCGTCCACCACGATCAGGGTCTCCATGCCGACCTGGCCGACCGGGTCCTCGAAGCGGAAACCGCCGACCCTGCGTAGACGCGGGACGATGCCTTTCGCTGCGTACCAGCGTTGCGTCGGTAACCAGGCCGCGAGCAGGTCGAGCTTGCTCGGGGTGATGACCGCGTCGTGGTGGATCTCAGCCATCGTGCTCACGCTCCTGTAGAGACAGCCAGAAGAAGTCCCGAGAACCCACCGTGAACCGGTAGGTCGCGTCCTCGCCGACCATGGGGAAGCCGGAACCACCGAACAGGTCACGGGCCTTGGCCCCGGCAAGCCGCTCCGGAAGGTGTACCGTGCCCGCCTGGGGTCGGCTGGACAGATTGTGCAGGCACAACACGGAGGTGTTCTCCTCACGGCCCTGAGAGGGGTCTGCCTCCAAAGTCCGGGTGAACGCCAGGACAGCTTCGTTGTCGCACTCACGTAAGGAGAAGACACCCAGGCCGAAGACCGGATGCTGCGACCTGACCTGCAGCATGGCCCGTAGCCAGTGCAGCAGAGAGCTGCTCGACGCGACCTGAGCCTCCACATTCACATTGTTGTGGTGGTAGACCAGCGACTGGATCACCGGCAGATACAGCTTGCCGGGGTCGGCGCTGGAGAAACCGGCATTCCGGTCAGGGGTCCACTGCATCGGGGTACGAACCGCATCGCGGTCGTCCAACCAGATGTTGTCCCCCATACCGATCTCGTCCCCGTAGTACAGGCAGGGGCTGCCGGGCAGGGAGAGGAGCAGCGCATGGATCAGTTCGATCTCGGCGCGGCTGTTGTCCAGCAGGGGAGAGAGCCGCCGCCGGATGCCCACATTGGCTCTCATCCGGGGGTCGGGCGCGTACCAGCCGTACATGGCGGTGCGTTCCTCCGGGGAGACCATCTCCAAGGTCAGCTCGTCGTGATTGCGCAGGAAAGTGCCCCACTGGCCACCGGCCGGCACCGGGGGAGTGTCGTTGAGGACATCGATGATGGGGGCGGCTTTCTCGGCGCGCAGGGCGTAGTAGAGCCGTGGCATCACCGGGAAGTGGAAGCACATCTGGCATTCGGGCCGGTCGTCGCTGCCGAAGTAGTCGACCACCTCGTCGGGCATCTGATTGGCTTCGGCCAACAGGACTCGCCCGGGGTACTCGGTGTCGACCATGGCCCGCAGCCGGGCGAGGAACTCATGGGTCTTGGGATGGTTCTCCCCGTTGTGCCCTTCCTCCTCGAACAGATAAGGGACCGCGTCGAGCCGGAAGCCGTCGATACCCAGGTCCATCCAGAAACGGACGGCGTCGAACATGGCTTCCTGCACCGCGAGGTTCTCGAAGTTGAGATCCGGCTGGTGGGAGAAGAACCGGTGCCAGAAGAACTGCCGACGTACCGGGTCGAAGGTCCAGTTGGACACCTCGGTGTCGACGAAGATGATCCGGGCCTCGGCGTACTTGGTGTCGTCGTCGGACCAGACGTAGAAGTCCCCGTAAGGGCCCTCGGGGTCGGACCTGGAGGCCTGGAACCAGGGATGCTGGTCGCTGGTGTGGTTCATCACCAGGTCGGTGATGATGCGGATGCCGCGGGCGTGGGCCTGGCTGACCAGCTCGGTGAACTCCGGGAGCGTACCGAACTCGGGCAGCACCGCGGTGTAGTCGCTGATGTCGTAGCCGCCGTCGCGGAGCGGTGAGGCGTAGAACGGCGGGAGCCACAGACAGTCGATGCCGAGCCACTGCAGGTAGTCGAGTTTGCCGATCAGCCCGGTGAAATCCCCGGACCCGCTGCCCTTGGAGTCGGCGAAGGCCCGGACGAGGACCTCGTAGAAGACCGCCGTCTTGTACCAGTCCGGGTCATGCCGCAGCCCGGGCTGGGTGAGGTTGAGTCCGTGCATGTCAGAGCCTCCGGACGGTGATGACGTGGACGGGTTCGTCATGCGGGCCGAGCTTCACGTACGGATGGGAGTCCCACTGCCAGCACCATTCGCTGATCAGGTCTTCGGCGATGAACCGGTCGTCGGGCCCCAGCCCGAGTGCGGCCATGTCCAGCTGCAGCCAGGTCTCCCTGGTCATGTGGGGGTTGAGGTTCGCGACGACGATGACGACATCGTCCCGGCCGTTCTCCCGGCGACGTTTGGAGAAGACGAGGATGTCCTCGGGGTCGTCGGCACTGTGGAAGGTCAGATTGCGCAGTCGGTGCAGCGCCGGATGGTTGCGGCGGATCTCGTTGATCCGGGTCAGATAGTCGGCCATCCACAGTTCACCGGCCTTGGGCCCGCCGGGTTCGTAGTCGTGCCACCGGCGGTCCTTGAACTGGTACTTCTCGTTGTCGATCTGTTCCTCCACGCCGGGACGCGGCACTGATTCGAGGAGCTCGTAGCCGGCGTAGATCCCGTAGGTGGGGACGAGGAAAGCAGCCAGTGCGGCGCGCAGCTTCCACGCGGTGGGCCCGCCGTACTGCATGTACGGGGTGAGGATGTCGTGCGTGGTGGGCCAGAAGCTGGGCCGCATGTATGAGGCGCACTCTCCAGCGAGTTCGGTGCAGTACTCCTCGAGTTCGGCCCGTTCGTTCCGCCAGGTGTAGTAGGTGTAGCTCTGCTGGAAGCCCACCTTGGCGAGGGTCTTCATCATGGGAGGTTTGGTGAAGGCCTCGGCAAGCCAGATCACGTCCGGGTGCTCCCGGGCGACGTCGTCGATGATCCACTGCCAGAACTCGACCGGCTTGGTGTGGGGGTTGTCCACCCTGAATATCTTCACGCCGTGGTCGATCCAGACCTGGATGACGCGCCGCATCTCGGCGTAGATACCTGCCGGATCGTTGTCGAAGTTCAGCGGGTAGATGTCCTGGTACTTCTTCGGCGGGTTCTCCGCGTAGGCGATGGTGCCATCGGCGCGGGTGGTGAACCACTCGGGGTGCTCGTGCACCCAGGGGTGGTCGGGCGCGCACTGCAGGGCGATGTCGAGGGCGACCTCCATCCCGAGACGACGAGCTTCCCCGACAAAGGCGTCGAAGTCCTCGAAGGTGCCCAGGCTGGGTTCGATGGCGTCGTGACCGCCGTCCTTGGAACCGATGGCGTAGGGCGATCCGGGGTCATGGGGTCCGGCGACCAGGGTGTTGTTCGGCCCTTTGCGGTTGATGCTGCCGATGGGGTGCACCGGGGTGAGATAGACGACGTCGAAGCCCATACGGGCGATGGCGGGGAGCCGTTCGGCAGCGGTGCGCAGGGTGCCCGTGGTCCAGGTGCCGGTCTCCTCGTCGTACCGGCAGCCTTCGGAACGGGGGAAGATCTCGTACCAGGCACCGTAGAGGGCGCGCTCGCGTTCGACCTGCCACGGGTAGTCGGGGGAGGGAGAGACCATCTCCCGCATGGGTCGTTGGCCGAGTTCGCTGCGGATGCCGTCGCTGAGTGCCCCGGCGAGGCGTTCGGCGGGGCTGCGGCTGCTGTCGCGGAGCTGGCGGATACCGGCGTCGAGGAGGGCGACGGCGTAGGACTGGCGCGGGGGTTGGGTGCGGGCGCGTTCGAGCAGGCGGGCGCCTTCCTCGAGCATCAGGTCGACGTCGACGCCGGCCTCGACCTTGATGGTGGCGTCGTGCTCCCAGGTGGCGTAGGGGTCGCTCCAGCCTTCGACGCGGAAGGTCCAGCGCCCGGTCTGGTGGGCGTTGACGGTGCCTTCCCAGGTCATCAGGCCGGGGTTGGTGCAGGTCATCGGGATGTGCTGGGTGGATCCATCGGGGGCGGTGAGCACGATGGTGGCATTGACCGCGTCATGGCCTTCTCGGAAGACGGTGGCGGTGACGAGGAAGTCCTCGTCGACGACGGAGATCACGGGCCAGGCGCCGCCGTCGAGTGTGGGTTGGACGTCGATGACGGGGATTCTCCCGATGGGGCGTCCGACACGGGCCGGGACGATGGGGCGGTTCGTTTCTGGCACGGACGATGTCTCGGTCACAGTTCGACGCTATCGGTTCGACAGGGGTGCGCGCACCTGCGTGTCATGCCTGGTGCGGACGAAGCGGCAAGATGTCCGGGCTTGGCATTCTGTGGTTTTCGTAAGGGGCGTGAAGGTAGGCTGGTTGCCCGTGTGGCTGTTGTCGGTCGTCGGTGGGGGAAGCTCTCGTGTCGGGTTCGTTGGAGCTGGTGGTCGGGGAGCAGAGTGCGGCGGGCGCGGTGATTCGTGCCAGCCTGCCAGATCTGGTGAAGGTGTTGGAGACTTTCGCGGACGATGTGGAAGCTTGTGCGAGTGGGTTCAAGGGTGCTGCGGCTGCTGCCTTGTCGGTCGAGCTTTCGGAGTGGGTAGCAGCGGCTGCTGATGTCATTCCTGCGTTGGTCGAGTACGCGGCGTCCTTGGAATCAGTGGACCGGGCCGCGGCTCAGCAGGAGATCGCAGCGCGTACCGGGGTGATCGAGGCCGGTTCTTCAGGGGCTAGCGTGTCCGAATTGAACATGTGGTGAGGTGGGCTTGTGGCTGAGCGTTCGTTGGTGGTCAGGTTCGATGACGTTGACGCGATAATTTCGGATCTGGAGAAGACCCAGCGGAATTTTCTGGCCCGGATTGAGGAGTTGCGTCAGAACGCGGAACATCGGATGCCGGGTTGGTCGACGAAGACGGAGTCGAGGAGGGCCCGTGATGTTTTTGATGCGCGTCTGGCTGAATCGGTGAAGGAGATGGGAGAGTCCTTGGGGCGTATTCGGGCGGCTTTGGTGGATGTGAGGGCGTCGGCGCACCGATGCGAGGTGCGTAATGTCGCGATCATGGATTGAGCCCAGGGCAGGGCTGGCCAAAGGGGGTGCGGCTGGAGGTGGGCTCGCATGATTTCGAGGTGGATATGGAGGCCTTGGTCGGGGCTGCTGAGGCAGTAGGTCAGGCGGTGGATTCTCAGCGGAATAATGATGTGGTCGATCTGGTACCGATGGATTCGGACGTGTGTCACCCCGTGGTGTGGGAGGCCTTGTCGGAGTTTATGAATCGGTGGGAGATCAGCATCGTGTCGATGACCGATGATGTCGCGGAGATCTCGGGGCGGCTGAGTAAGGTTGCGGCGACTTATGCGCAGTTCGATGCTGAGGGAGCAGCCCGGTTGAAGGGCAGCAAGGGTGATGTACCGGTGGTTCCACGGCCTGGTGCGTGAGCGTGTCTGATTTCAAGATCGAGGGGAATCCGGAGGGGATTCTTACCAGGTGCGTTCGGATGCGTGCCGAGGCGTCGACCTTTGACGCGGTGGCGAATCATCTTGAGCGGATTTCAGCTGATGGCTGGACAGGGCGGGCTGCGGATCGCTTCCGGGAGCGGTTTACGGCGGAGCCAGGCCGGTGGCGTGATGCGGCGGCGGGCTTTCGTGCGGCGGCGGGAGCTTTGGAGGCCTATGCGGAGTCTTTGAGGTCGGCGCAGGCTACGGCGAAGGCGTGTGCCGCGGAGCATGTTCGGGGAGATCAGGTTTCGCGGGATGCGCGTGCTATGTACGACGCGGATGTGGCGCGGGCGCGTGGGGAGAAGATGGAGTGGGAGGCTGCGCACGGTCCGGGATCGTTCACTTTGAGGTTGGCGCCCTTCGTCGATCCGGGGGACGCGATCCGGGCGGGTGCGGTGGGCTCGTTCTCAGCGGCGCGGGCTCAGCTGGATCGGTCTGCCCAGGCGTGTGCGCAGGAGGTGCGTTCGGGATGTGCGGCTGCTTCACCTGAACGGAATTGGCTGGCGGAAGCTAATCATTTCATGGGTTCGATGGTCGGTGGGACTTGGGAGGCTCTTCAGGAAATCAACAAGCTTACGAATGTGTCTCGCCTGGGGTGGGAGTTCTTAGGTAAGGACATGTTGGGAGTGGCGTCGGGGGACCTGACTTTGGAGGAAGCTGCAATGAAGAAGCAGCTCATGGTCGAGGACGGGTTGTCGATGTTGGCGGCGGCTCGGGAAGATCCGGTTGGTTTCGCCAAGCAGGTCGGTGCGGCTGTAGTAGATGCCAAGACGTGGAAGGACGATCCGGGGCGGGCGTTGGGGCGGTTGTTGCCGGATGCAGCTTTGACGATTGCTTCGGGAGGGGCTGGGGCTGCTGTCAAGGGTGGCCGGGCAGGGCTGGCTTCGGCGAAGGGTGCTGTTCAAGTCGGTGGGAAGGCCGTGGTTAAGGGGGCACGGCCGAGGCTGGCGAGTGTGCCTCGCACGGTGGCGGATATGGGTGATGTGGCTCGGTCGGCTCGGGCGAGGACCAAATGTGCTTTGTTTGGAGATCCGGTCGATATAGCTACGGGTGCTGTAGTCCTGGAGGAGATGGATCTGGTCCTGCCGGGGGTGTTGAAGGTGGGGTTCTCCCGACGGTGTTCCTCTTCGTATACGGGGGGCGGTTGTTCGGGGCATGCTGGGCGTCGACCTTGGACCAACGATTAGATATTGACGTCGAGACGGGCTTGGGGGTGTTGTTGCTTGAGGACGGTGTGGCGCTGTCTTATGTGTTGCCAGAGCATCCTTCGATGAGGGCGGTGCCTCTGCGGGGGGGACCGATGGATCTTGTCTCGTCCGAAGGTGGATGTTTTCGAGGTGTTCGATCCGGCGTCGGGGTGGACACGTCGGTTCGGGTCGGTGATCGGGGCTTCGGCCGGGTCGTTCTTATTGACGGGGATTGTCGACGAGAGTGGGAATGCGGTCACTGTCGAGTACGACGAGCGGGCGGTGCCGGTGTGCTGGTCGCATTCAGGGGGGTTCCGGGTCGAGGTCTCTTCGGAGGAGGGCCGGGTGGTCGGGTTGTCGCTGTCGCGGGATGGCGGACGTCCGATGGCGGTGCGGTCGTTCGGGTATGACCGGCAGGGGCGGCTGTCGCGGGTGATCAATGCTTCGGGTGAGGCATTGCGTTTTGGGTATGACGACCTGGGCCGGCTGTTGTGGTGGGCGGATCGTGGTGGGGAGCGGTATGACTACACCTATGACGAGACGGGGGCGTGTGTGGCCGGGGCGGGCTGTGGCGGGATACTCACGTCTCGTTTCGTGTATGACAGTCTGGATCGTTGTACGACGGCCTTTGACTCGCTCGGTGAAAAGTGGGTGTATAAGTACGATGAGGAGTTTCAGATCACGTCGGTGACCGATCCGACTGGTGCATCGACCAGCACGGTGTGGGATCGGGCTGGCCGGAGGTCGACGGTGAAGGATCCGTCGGGACAAGCGACATCGTGGACTTACGACGATGACGGGAATATCGCTTCGGTGCAGGATCCGGGCGGGCGGGTCACAGCTTACGAGTGGTTGCCGGGACGGTCGTTACCGACGTCGTTGACTGGCCCTGACGGCCAGTCGTGGGGTTTCGAGTACGACAGGGCGGGTCGGCTGATAGCGTCAGTTGATCCGCTCGGGGGCCGTTCGGTGTTCTCCTACGACGAGCGGGGCGGACTAGTTTCCGCGGTGGATGCGTCCGGGGTATCGACTTGGGCGGTGTGTGATGCGGCCGGGCTGCCGGTGGAGATAGTCGACGGGGCGGGTCGGGCTACGCGGGTGTTCTATGACGTGGCGGGTCGCCCAGTGCGGGTGATTGATGCGGCAGGCGAGTCTTCAGCAGCGTGGAATGTCGACGGTCTGTTGACGTCTCGGATCGATGCTGATGGCGGCCGGTGGGGGTTCGTGTATGACGGTGAGGGGAATCTGGTCGAGGAGGTTGATCCGAACGGCCGGGTCACTCGGCATGAGTACGGGGTGTTCGATTCGAGGGTGTCGACGACGGCGCCTGATGGGGCGGTGACCCGATTTCGTTATGACTCGGAGCGGCGCCTGGTCGGGGTGGTCGATGCGTTGGGGAGGGAGTGGGTGTTCGAGCGTGATTCGGCGGGGCGGGTGATCGCGCAGACCGATGTCAACGGCGCTCGGACAGTGTTTTCCTATGATCTGGCTGGTCGGCTGATTTTGCGGGTCAATGCAGCTGGACAGCGCGTGCGGTACGACTATGACCAGGCGGGGGACCTGGCGCAGATCGTGACTGACGGGGCGGGGATGCCTCCAGAGGGGGCTGGGCTTTCCGCCGGGGTGACTCGTCTGCTGCGGGATAGCGCGGGGCGGGTGGTTCGAGCAGCGTCGGATCAGACTGATCTGGTCATCGACTATGACGCTGCTGGCCGAGTGGTGGGGGAGTCCTGGGACGGTGCGGGAGTGTCCCAGGATCTGGATTCGGCCGGGCGACTGGCCGGGGTATCGGGGTCGTGCGGAGGTCCAATCAGGTACGAGTATGACGCGTCGGGGTTGTTATCCACTGTGGTTGCGGGGCAGGCCCAGATCGACCTCGGGTATGACGCGTCGGGGAGAGAGATTACGCGCAGGTTCGCTACGGCTCCGGATCGGGGTGCCGCGCTGACCGGTGCTGAGGCGCAGGATTCTGGTTCTGTTGACCGGTTTGGTCGTGTCAATGATCCGTTGGAGTCTTTCGCATCGGGGCTGAACATGGGGACGGGCTCGTCAACGGTGTCACCGGCTTCTGCGATGTCGCGTGTTTCCGGGGGTGCTGAGGTGACGTCGGTGTGGACTCCGGGGTCACTGCTGATATCCCGGGAGGCTCATGGCGCTGCGGGGCAGGTCGGTGCGTGGCGGAAATATCAGTGGGACCTAGCCGGGCAGCTCACCCGGATTATCGATGCCGTTCAGGGGGCGATTCAGTTCCGTTTGGATTCGGCTGGGCGAGTCGTGGAGTTGGTGACTGCTTCTAATAGGGGCAGCTCTAGTGAGGCGTACACCTATGACCTGACTGGTCAGGTCACAGATTGTGTCCTTCCGGAGGATAATTCTTGGTTCGGGCAGGCTGGCCTGGATGATGGGGATGGTCTGCGTTCGGTTGGGGACGGGCACGGGTCTCTGGAGTTCGCTGGGAGCTTGGTGCATCGGGTCGGTGCATGGCATTACGACTACGACGTGGTTGGGCGTGTGGTCTGTCGTCGTCGCCGGGCTTTATCAGGCCATTGGTTGAGCTGGTTGTTTTCTTGGGATGGGGATGACCGGTTACGGCAGGTCACAGCCCCTGATGGGTCGTGGTGGGTTTACTACTATGACCTGGCTGGCCGTCGTATCGGGAAAACTCATTACACGTCTGAAGGGGCTGCTACTTCCCGTACACGATATGTCTGGGTGGGGAACGAGCTGCTCAGTGCTACTACTACTGAGGGTGGTCCTCATGTCTCAGCGAATGATGTTCTGGTTGAGGCCATGTGGTGGATTCATCATCCCAGTACCGGAGAACCGTTGACTCAGCATGACCAGGAAACGGCGCAGGATTGGTGGCCAATCTTGACCGATCCGGTCGGTACTCCGGTGTCTTTAGTGGATCGTGTCAGTGGAAGGCCGGTGTGGTCTGCGTCAACCACTTTGTGGGGGCTGGTGACCTCGAAGTGCGAGAGGAATCCTTCGAAGGCCCGTTCTGGGGCGGGTCTGGTTGGCCTGCCAGAGTGTCTTCTGGGTTCACCTGGGCAGATCTGGGATTCTGAAACTGGCTGGGCGTATAATCGCTACCGGTATTACGACCCGATCATTGTTTCCTTCACCAGTCCTGACCCTCTTGCCCCGAGTAGTACGCTAATCCCCATGGATATCTTCCCAACCCGTACACTCGGATCGACCCCTATGGGCTAATACCAGGCGGATGTGAGCGTAAAAAACACTCTATTTCTAGTCGAATGAAAGAAGCTGGTCCTGGGTATGAATTCGGGTTGCCAAAAAGTGGGCGTATCAGGTATGTTCCCCCGACCGGTTACAATCCTGCAGAGGCGCTTCCTCGAGGAATCCAAAAAGGGTATCGGGATAGGTTTGGTAATGAGTGGACGGTTGGGCCCTCTAGGACGCAAGGTCGCCCTTTCGAATGGGATGTTCAGTTTTCGCCAGAAGGAAAGGCAAGTATCGGATGGTTGTCTCGTGATGGTCGGCATGTCAATGTCTCTCCACTTGGAGAGGTGACGCACCGATGACGCCCCTTCCTTTCTATAGTCTAGTTCAAGTTCCCTCAAATAAAAGATTTACAGGGAAGTTTCAACTCGGTTACATTATTGGGCGCGCTCTTTGCGATGACGGTCGCTGGCAATATTATATCTCAGATGGCGGGCGGGATCAGTTGCTGTTTGAGGATGAATTCTGCGTATTAGGGCATGTGGTCGATGGTGTGATTCAACATGGTGAATATGGTGAAATTGAGAGCATGTCGGGGCAATTAATCTACAACTCTCCCTTGTCTGCAGAGTCTGGCGACGAGGGGAATTCAAAGAGCAGTGATGGCTACTATGAAAAAGGAGTTTGGAGGCTGGTCGAGACCCCGGACGATTAAGCTCGATCCATCAAGCAACAGGGCAGTTATTAGTTGCACTGGTGTGAGAAAAGATTGATTGCTCCTGCATGGCCTCTCTTAGAGGCGCCCCTCGGTTATTTCATGGAGAGACTCGATGCATCCACTTCCACTTCTAAGTGTGGTTCTTACTCGTACGCCACTCGGTAGGGATGACTGCTTTGGGGTTGGCATTGTCGTTGATCGGATCGAAATATCAACCAGCCTGTGGGGATACAGTCTGATTATTGGCGGCGGTGAACACGTGTTTCATGATCATCAATTAATCCCTTTGGGATATGTGGCTGATCGATTAATTCTATATGGGGCGCGACCTGATATAATGAATAATTATGGAAGGCTGATATATAAGACTGAAACAATAAAAGAGTTACTGGAAGGGCATGATGGTTTCTACGAAAATGGAATATGGAAAAAAATTGAGAGATCTGGACTTGTGGGAATTAAATTTGATTGCCCTCAGGGTGACCATTCTAAATTAGGAAAATATTTAACATCAGGAAAAGGTTTAATAAACTGAATCTTTTGGCACCTCAACGCTGAGCTTTTGCGGTTAAGGGTTGTCAAGGATCTGTCTGAAGGGTTCTGCCTGACTGGTCCCATTCGCGACGACGCGGGCGCATTGACGGCCATGATCGGGCCGACGCTGATGGGTGAGGCTGTGACGAGATGCACCTGGTGGGCAGGTCGGTGAACGCCACTCCGGGCATTGCAATAAAATTCTGAAATTTCTTGCAAAAAGAGAGGCGACCGCCGTTCTCTCCGGATAGTCTTCCGGGAGAGGCCTGCTCACGTGGTGCTCTCGACCTGTGCCAGCTGGTCAGCCGAAGCCTTCTCGACACCCGCCCCAGGAGTCGCCATGAAGAGTCCTGCACCTATCGCCGTCCTCGCTGCCTTTTCATTGGTCCTCACGGGGGCACCTTCAGCTGCCGCCGGGCCCATGCCGGTCGTGGCCTCAGATGCACCGACCGCGGCCGGTGACATCGACCTGGGCACAGCCAAGGCTGTCTGGGTGGCGCCCGGCCTTCTCGCCTGGCCGTCGAAGACGCTCCCCGCCGGAAGTGCTCCTGGCACACTCACCTGGCGGCTGCACAGCTCACCGCACGGCGGGATCACCCGCGACGGGAACACGCTGAGAGCGCACACCAGCTATGAACTGACCTGGCAGAAGACGGGGCTCCCCGCATCAGTACTCGCCGACCACCCTCATTTAAAGGGGTACCTGGCGTTGCGGGCCCCGGCCGCATTGGCCGCGCAGGCCGGGAACATCCTCAAAGGACAGGTCGCCCTCAGCCTTCACGACAACCGATCCCAGCTGCACGCGGCAACCGGAGCCCAGACAGCTCCCGTCCTCGACACCCTCTACGCCAGACAAGCGGTCCGGAACACCTACGGGGTGAACTGGTCCGGGAGCCAATTGCAGCTGAGGCTATGGGCGCCCACCGCCCACAAGGTCACCCTGCTGACCTGGCCGGCCGGCAGCGCGGCCGATGCGCCTGTCGCCACCGCAATACGTACGCCCATGACTCCGGAGAGCGACGGATCCTGGGCGGTCCGTGGCCCCGCGAACTGGAAGAATGCCCGCTATCTCTACGAGATCGACGTCCTCGACCCGGCCGTCGGGAAGATCCGCACCAACCAGGTCACCGACCCCTACTCGGCCGCGCTCACCCCCGACTCGACCCGCTCGGTCGTCGTCGACCTGACCGACTCCGCATTGGCACCCCCGCAGTGGCGACAGGCCCGCCCCCCGAAACTCACCCGCAGCGTCGACCAGACGATCTACGAACTACACATCCGGGACTTCTCGATCAGTGATGCCACAGTGCCTGCGGCACACCGCGGCAGCTATCTCGCTTTCGCCGACCAAGGCCACGGCACACGACACCTTCGCAGGCTCGCCGCCGCCGGGCTCAACACCGTGCACCTGCTGCCCTCCTTCGACATGACATCCGTCCCGGAGAACAAAGCCGACCAACAACGCCCGCCCTGCGACCTGAGCAGCTACCCGGCCGACAGCGAAGAACAACAACGCTGTATTCAAAAAACCGCCGCGAAGGACGGATTCAACTGGGGATACGACCCTTACCACTTCTTCGCTCCCGAAGGCTCCTACACCTCATCGACGAAGAATGCCGACGGAGCCCGACGCATCCACGAATTCCGCACCATGGTCGGCGGGCTGCATGCCTCCGGTCTGCGCGTCGTCCTCGACCAGGTGTACAACCACACCGCCGCCCACGGCCAGAACACTCACTCCGTCCTCGACCGGATCGTGCCCGGCTACTACCACCGGCTCGACGCCACCGGAAAAGTGACCACGTCGACCTGCTGCTCCAACACCGCCACCGAACACGCCATGATGAACAAACTCATGGTCGACGCCACCGTGAGCTGGGCCAAGCACTACAAAGTCGACGGATTCCGCTTCGACCTGATGGGCCACCACTCCCTGAAGACGATGAAGTCGGTACGCGCAGCACTGAACCGTCTCACCCCCGCCGCCGACGGCGTCGACGGGCGTGCCGTCACCCTCTACGGCGAAGGCTGGAACTTCGGCGAAGTCGCCGACAATGCCCGCTTCGTCCAAGCCTCCCAAGGACAGCTGGGCGGCACCGACATCGGCACCTTCAACGACCGCCTCCGGGACGCGGTGCGCGGCGGCGGACCCTTCGACGCCGACCCACGCAGACAAGGATTCGCCACCGGACTGGCCGGTGCGCCCAACGGCTCTCCCGCCAACGGCGACCCGGCAGCCCAAGGTGCCCGTCTCCGCCACGAAACCGACCTGATCCAGCTCGGACTAGCGGGAAATCTCCGCCATTACACCTTCCGTAGCCAAGCCAGCGGACGGCCCGTCACCGGGGCGAAGATCGACTACAACGGAAAACCCGCCGGCTATGCCGATCGGCCCGGCGAGACCGTGACCTATGTCGACGCCCACGACAACGAGACGCTCTTCGACACGCTCACCCTCAAGCTGCCACCGGCCACGACCATGTCCGACCGGATCCGGATGAACACCCTCGCCCTCTCCACGACGGTGCTCTCCCAAGGCATCCCCTTCTGGCATGCCGGAGCCGACCTCCTGCGTAGCAAGAGCCTGGACCGCAACAGCTACAACAGCGGTGACTGGTTCAACCTCCTCGACTTCTCCATGCAGGACAACGGTTTCGGACGAGGCCTACCGCCGGCCGAGGACAACAAGGCCAAATGGCCCTATCAGAAACCGCTGCTTGCAGACCGCCGTCTCAAACCCGCACCGCAGGACATCCGTACCGCCGCTGCCGCTGCTCAAGATCTCCTCCGACTGCGACAGTCCACCCCGCTGTTCCGTCTCGGCGATGCACAAGCGATCAACCACAAACTGACCTTCCCCGCCTCCGGTACCTCCGCGGCTCTGCCCGGTGTGATCGCCATGCGCGTGGACGACACCCGGGGCACGCCAACCGACCCTCGGCTGCGCGGACTCGTGGTCGTCTTCAACGCCACCCCCGCTCCGATCCGCCAGACCATTCCCGGCATGGCCGGGCAAATAGCCACCCTCAGTCCGGTGCAGGCACAGGGAGCCGATCCGGTCGTCCGGACGGCCACCTGGGACACCCGCACCGGAACCGCCCATGTCCCAGCCCGTACGGTGGCGGTCTTCGTGCAGCCGCGCTGAGGCGGATACGCACCGGCCGATCCCGACCATCAGGGCAGTGAGGAGCTTGCCCCAGCACCCGCCTGCCGCACCCGTCCAGCTTCTGGCAGGACGGGTGATCAGCCATGTCATCTGGTCGTCCGACCCGGACTGACCAGCACTTTTATGGAAGATCCTGGGCTCGGTTTCTGTGCTCGTGTCCCGTAACATCGATCTGTGTGAAGGCTATTCGTCGCTTCAACGTCCGTTCTGTCCTGCCCGAGTCGATCAGTGAGTTGGGAGACTTGGCCGCCAACCTGCGTTGGTCCTGGCACACAGCAAGTCGCAGCCTCTTCGCGGAGACGGCTCCTGCACTGTGGGAGAAGGTGGGACACGATCCAGTCGCGCTGTTGTCGAATCTGTCGGCGGACGAACTGGGCCGTCTGGCCGCCGACCCCGCCTACGTGGCCAGGGTGAAGGCCGCTCACGCCGACCTGACGGCCTATATCGCCGGGGACCGCTGGTACCAGCGGTGGGCGAAGGAAGCACCGGGCCAGGTGCCGCAGTCGATCGCCTACTTCTCCGCCGAGTTCGGCATCACCGAAGTCCTGCCCCAATACTCCGGCGGGCTCGGAATCCTCGCCGGAGACCACCTCAAATCGGCCTCCGACCTGGGCATCCCGCTGGTCGGCGTCGGCCTGTTCTACCAGACGGGGTACTTCGCGCAGTCGCTGAACCGGGACGGTTGGCAGCAGGAGACCTACCCGGTGCTCGACCCCGACGGTCTGCCCCTCTCCCTGCTGCGTGACCAGGACGACAAGCCGGTCCTGATCACCTTGCAGATGCCCGGCCGTCGCACCCTGCACGCCTTCGTCTGGAAGGCACAGGTCGGCCGCATCCCCCTGCTCCTGCTCGACTCCGACGTCCACGAGAACGACCCCGATCTGCGTACGGTCACCAACCGGCTCTACGGCGGCGGCGGCGAACAGCGCCTGCTGCAGGAGATGCTGCTCGGCATGGGTGGAGTACGGGCACTGCGCGCGTGGAGCGCACTCAGCGGCGACCCGGAGCCGGACGTCTACCACTGCAACGAGGGCCACGCCGGCTTCCTGGGCATCGAACGCGTTCACGAACTGGTCACCCAGAAGGGGCTTTCCTTCGACGAAGCGGTCGAAGCCACCCGCGCCGCGACCGTCTTCACGACACACACCCCGGTGCCCGCAGGTATCGACCGCTTCGGCACCGACCAGATCCGTCACTACTTCGGCGGGGACAACACCCTCGACGGTGTGCCGACGGACCGCCTGCTCGCCCTGGGCGCCGAAACCTACCCCGGCGGGGAGAGCGGCGTATTCAACATGGCCGTGATGGGGCTGCGCATGGCCAAACACTCCAACGGTGTGTCGAAACTGCACGGCCTGGTCAGCCGCGACATGTTCCACGGCCTGTGGCCCGGATTCGACGACTCCGAGGTGCCGATCACCTCGATCACCAACGGTGTGCACGCCCCCACCTGGGTCGATCAACGGATCTTCGACCTGGCCGACACCTACGGTCCGTTGGAGTCCTCCAGCGCGAAGATCGCACAGTTCGCCGAGCGAGCCACCGACGAACAGATCTGGTCGGTCAAACGTGAACTGCGCCAGACGCTGGTCGACATGGCGCGTACCCGGATGAAGGACAGCTGGATCCACCGCGGGGCAGCGCTGCCCGAGCTGGGCTGGACCCAGTCGATCCTCGACCCGGACGTGCTCACCATCGGCTTCGCCCGGCGAGTCCCCACGTACAAGCGGCTCACCCTGATGCTGCGTGACCCCGAGCGACTCAAGCGGATCCTGCTCGACCCCGAACGTCCGGTGCAGCTGGTCATCGCCGGGAAGAGTCACCCCGCAGATGACAACGGCAAACGACTCATCCAGATGATGGTGCAGTTCGCCGACGACCCGCAGGTCCGTCACCGGATCGTCTTCCTGCCGAACTACGACATCGGCATGGCCCGCCATCTCTACCCGGGCTGCGACGTCTGGCTGAACAACCCCCTGCGTCCGCTGGAAGCCTGCGGCACCTCCGGGATGAAAGCCGCACTGAACGGCGGCCTGAACCTGTCGATCCTCGACGGGTGGTGGGACGAATGGTTCGACGGCGAGAACGGATGGGACATCCCGACCGCCGACGGCATCACCGATCCCGACCGCCGGGACGACATCGAAGCCGCAGCCCTGTACGACCTGATCGAGAACCGGGTCGCTCCGCGCTTCTACGATGTCGACGAGAAGGGTGTCCCGCGCCGCTGGGTGGCCATGATGCGGCACACCCTGGCGACCCTGGGCCCGAAGGTCTTGGCGACCCGCCAGGTGCAGGACTACACCCGGGACCTCTACCTCCCCGCCGCCCAGGCGAACCGGACGATGGCCGACCGTGGCTTCGAAGCCGCCAAGGACCTGGCCACCTACCGGCAGAAGGTCACCGACCAGTGGTCCCACCTGCACGTCGACCACGTCGAATCAGCGGGAGTCCCGGACGCACCCCAGGTGGGTGACACCTTCCGGATCAGCGCTTTCGTCTCCTTGGCCGCGCTGCGCCCCGAGGACGTCTCCGTCCAGGTCGTCTACGGCCATGTCGACGCCAATGACCAGCTGTCGGGGACCTCTACCCAGGAACTGACCCTGGCCGAGTCCTACGAAGGTGGAAGGCACCGATTCGAAGGAGACCTCCGCGTCACCGAGACCGGAGCCTTCGGTTACACGGTCCGGATCGTCCCCACCCATCGATATCTCAGCTCACCGGCGGAATTCGGGCTGGCGGTCAACGCCTGACCGGTCCCGGACGCGCGAAGGAGGCCGACCACCCCCACGGGGGGTCGGCCTCCTTCGCGTCCAGCCTCGGCCACCTGACCCGATCGAGAGCTCCCGGAACCGAACACGACCGGGAAGCAACATCAGATCAGTTGGTACACCTGCAAAGTGGCAGCCCCGACCTCGGTCACATGGCCGGGGTCGATCCGTCCGCCGTCGCCCGGGCGCTCCCACCCGGAATCCCAGATCAACCGGTAGCTGCGCCCGCCGGACAAGGGGGGCATGGTGACCTCCTCGGCGGCATGTTTCCCCTGGAAGACCAGGAGGAAAGAAGCACAGGTGATCCCGTCGCCGAGGAGGAGCATCTGCAGCACCCGACAGCGGGGGTCCTCCCAGGACTGACTGGTCATGGGTTCGCCGTAGCGGCCGAACCAGAGCACGTCGACCCGGCTGTCGCCCGGGCGGGGGTGTCGGCTGAAGAAACTGGCTTGGCGGAAGACCTGGTTCTCCTTACGGAGTCGGGTCAGGAAGCCGACCGTGTCGGCCAGGTCCTCCTGCCACTGCTCCAACTGCCAATCGATCCAACTGATCTCGTTGTCCTGGCAGTAGGCGTTGTTATTGCCCTGTTGGGTGCGTCCGATCTCGTCGCCGGCGCAGAGCATGGGAACTCCGGTGGCCAGCAGTGTGGTGGCCAGCAGGTTGCGGATGCTGCGTCGTCGGAGTGCCTGGATCTGCGGGTCGGTGCTGACACCTTCGATGCCGTGGTTGTAGGAGCGGTTGTCCCCGTGCCCGTCCCGATTGTGTTCGCCGTTGGCCTCGTTGTGCTTGTCGGCGTAGGTGGTGACATCTGCGGTGGTGAAACCGTCGTGTGCGGCGACGTAGTTGACGCTCGCCAGAGGCCCACGATCGCTGTGGTCGAAGAGGTCCTGGCTGCCTGCCATCCGGGTGGCCAGTTCCCGGACGCCGTGGCCTCGATAGGCGGTGGCTGCCATGTCGACCAGCCAGAAGGTGCGAGCGGTGTCGCGGAAGCGGTCGTTCCACTCGGCGAAGGGCGGCGGGAACTGCCCGGTACGCCAGCCGTGGACCCCGCAGTCCCAGGGCTCGGCGACCAGTTTCACCCGGGACAGGACCGGGTCGGTGCGCATCGCCACGAAGAACGGGTTGTTCGGGTCGTAGTCGTGGTTCCGGCCGCGGGCGAGCGCGACTCCCAGATCGAAGCGGAATCCGTCGACATGGCATTCGGTCACCCAGTACCGCAGGGAGTCGAGTACCATCCCGGTCACCATCGGGTGTCGCATGTCCACGGTGTTGCCGCATCCGGTGACATCGATGTCCTGGCCGCGTTCATCGATCCGGTAGTAGCTCTCGTTGTCGAACCCGCGCCAGCTCAGCATGGGACCGCTTCGGCCTTGTTCGCAGGTGTGGTTGTAGACCACGTCGAGCAGGACCTCGAAGCCGTGGGCGTGCAGAGCGCGCACCATCGACTTGAATTCGTCGAGGGAACCTTGGGGGCCCGGTGCTGCGGCATAGGCGCCGTGCGGGGCGAAGAAGCCCAGAGTGTTGTATCCCCAGTAATTGGTCAGCCCCAGCCGGGAGAGCCGGGGTTCGGACATGGACGCATGGATCGGCAGCAGCTCGACGGTGGTGACCCCGATCCGGTGCAGATGGTCGAGGAAGGTCGGGTGGGCGAGCCCTGCGTAAGTGCCTCGGAGTTCGTCGGGGATCCCCGGGTGTGTCTGGGTGGCTCCGCGGACATGGGCCTCGTAGACGACCGAGTCGCTCCAGGGGATCCGGCGGAGGGACGACTCGTCACCCCAGTCGAAGTGGTCGTCCACGACGACTCCTCGGGGCACGAAAGCGGCGCTGTCCCGGTCGTCGATCAGATCGCCAGCACCCTGCAACTGGCCGTCGACCATGTGGCCGAAGATCTCCGGGGACAGCACGACCTCGCCGCTGATCGCTCTCGTATAGGGGTCGAGGAGCAGTTTGGCAGGGTTGTGCCGTCGCCCGTGCTCGGGACGCCAATCGCCGTGGATGCGGTATCCGTAGTGCTGTCCCGGTCCGACGTCGGGCACATGTCCGAACCAGATGCCGTGGACACGGTCGGTCAGCTCGACGCGTCGTTCGGAGTGGCCGGATCGGTCTCCGGGGTCGAAGAGACACAGCTCGACGGCCTCGGCGGTCGAGGTGAAGACCGCGAAGTCCGTGCCCTGCTGCGTGGGTCGAGCCCCGAGGAGGGGCGGCAGATCCGGGCTGTGGCGCACCCTGACACCATATCCGGCCCGTGCGCGCGGTGACTGTGCAGAGGCCTGTCCAAGCTGTTCGGGACGGGGCGGAGAACTCTGCCGAGAGCGGATCGGGGGGCTTTCTGCGACGGTGCGGGGGACCTCTACTGGTGTCATCGCATGTCGCCCGACTACGTTGGGGGCATGAGCGATCCCACTAGTCTGCCCAACTTCCCGCCGCCAGCCGACGAGCAGCCCCTGCGTGGCCGTGTCCTCGACGCGTTGCAGGATGAGGGTTTCCGCCCCGATATCGACGCCGACGGCGATATCGCCTTCAAGGTGAACGGCCAGCAGCTCTTCGTGCACTGCTTCGAAGGCGAGGTGCCGCTGATGCGTATTTTCGGTCAGTGGCAGATCGACGAGACCCTGCCGGGTGACGAGACGGTCCAGCTGCGCAACTGCAACGAACTGTCCTTGCGTTTCAACCTGGTCAAGGCCGGCCTGGTCAATGGCACTCTGCTGGTTGCCGGTGAGCAGATCTGCCTGCCCGCCACTGACGTCAAACTGGTTTCCTCCCTGCTGACGCAGCTGGTGTTGCAGGCTGTGCACGTGTGGCACGAGATGATGATGGGACGAGACCCGTTCAGCCAAGAACAGGCCTGACATGAGCGAGTACGTCCGCCTCGAGGTCGCCGACGGGGTCGGCACCATCCGTATCGACAGACCGAGGATGAACCCTCTGGATGCGTCGGTCCAGGACGCGATAGCGGCTCACGCCGTCGAGGCGGACGCTCGCGATGACATCCGAGCGGTCATCGTGTATGGCGGCGAGCAGGTCTTCGCCGCTGGAGCCGATGTCAAGGAAATGTCTCGGATGTCCTACACGGACATGGTTTCCCGGGCCAAGCACGTTGGCGGCTTCGCCACTGCCGTGGCCCGGATCGGGAAACCCACCGTCGCCGCGATCGAGGGGTATGCCTTAGGCGCCGGATGTGAACTGGCCCTGGCCTGTGATTTTCGGATCGCTGCCGAGAACGCGTTACTGGGCCAGCCCGAGGTTCTGCTGGGCTTGATGCCCGGTGCCGGCGGCTCACAGCGACTGCCACGGCTGATCGGTTCGGCGAAGGCCAAGGACATGATCTTCACCGGTCGCCAGGTCGGCGCGTTGGAGGCCTTGGAGATGGGCCTGGTCGACGCGGTCTGCGCTCCCGGACAGGCCTGGACGGCAGCCCAGGAACGGATGCGCCGCTTCGCCGACGGTCCTGCGATGGCGATCCGTCACGCCAAGGAAGCCATCGACCGAGGCCTGGAGACCGACCTCGAGACAGGCACCGCGATCGAGGCAATGCTTTTCGCCGGGATCTTCGCGACGGAGGATGCGCGCGCAGGGATGACCTCCTTCATCGAGAAGGGGCCGGGGAAAGCCGCTTTCGAAGGGCGGTAACCGGCGCAGGTCGGTTGTGCTCGTGTCGATAGGTTGTACGGCATGGCTCACCCGCGCTCGGGGTGCCTTGCCCCTGCGTGCCAGGGGGCACGCGGGCCAGTTCGGAATACGCCCGGGGGAGATCGATGAGGAAGTTGCTGGCGCACGCGCGATGGGCGGTGACGCGGGGGGCGGTGCGCCCTCGTGACCTGGCCTCTTACGCGCGCATGGCGGCGATCTCGGCGAGATGTCCGGATGTGACCTTTTTGGGGCCCTGTTTCATCTACGAGGATGTCGTGATCGAGGCCCGGCGAGGGTACGGGCGGGTCGTTATCGGGCCGTGGACGCACATTGGGCCGGGGTCCCGACTGCGCTGTCATGAGGGGACTCTCCGTGTGGGGGCCAAAACGGTTTTCGGTGCGCGGTGCACGGTGAACACGTGGTTGGACGTGGAGATCGGGGATGCGTGCCTGTTCGGTGACGACGTCTACTTGTGCGATTTCGACCACATCACCACGAGCACGCAGGTGCCCATCAAGGATCAGGGGATCGTGAAGTCTCCGGTCAGGGTGGGAGACGACGTCTGGCTGGGAACGAAGACGGTGGTGACGCGGGGCGCCCGGCTGGGACATGGCTGCGTGGTGGGCGCGTCGTCAGTGGTGCGGGGGGATTTCTCGCCCTTCTCCGTGGTGGTGGGGGCGCCGGCGCGTCTGGTGCGTTATCGCGATCAGGTGCAGGAGGAGATGCGGATGGCGGCGACGGCCGGCCTGGCTTCTGCGGAGGTACTCCCGGTGGCGGTGGAACTTCCCGGGGTCAACGGTTTCGTTCCTTCTTTCTCGTCGTTCTCGGATTTTGCGATCTCGGACCGTCGGGGATTCTCGTTCCGCTTCCCGGGGGAGGGCCGGGCTCGCTGAGCTACGTGCGGTGGGTGTGTGCCGCATCACTTCTGCTCAGCACGAGGGGAGTATCTACTTTGCGTAGTGTCGGTGGCAGCTGTCGACCGGGACGGGATTGGCTGCAGCGAGGGTGATCTCCCTGTGGAGGCGGCGTTCCTGGTTGGCGTTGCTGCTCATCGGCCGCGCTGTCCGTCGTCGGCTGCAGGACTGGCGATGAGATGTCCTTGCAGCCGGGCTAGGGAGAAGAGGGCGAGACATGAACATCGTCGTCTGTGTCAAATATGTGCCGGACGCCCAGAGCGATCGCTCCTTCGATGAGGACGGGACCACGGATCGGGCGTCCGCCGATGGCCTGTTGTCCGAGCTGGACGAATACGCCATCGAGGAAGCTCTCAAGATCAAGGAAGCTGGCGAGGGCGAGGTCACCGTGGTGACCGTCGGCCCGGAGAAAGCCGTCGACGCAGTGAAGAAAGCCTTGCAGATGGGGGCGGACAAAGCGGTTCACGTCTGCGATGAGGCCATTGCCGGATCCGATGCGCCGGCGACCTCATTGGTCTTGGCCGAGGCGATCAAGAAGATCGGTGCTCCGGATCTCGTGTTGACCGGTATGGCGTCCACCGACGGCACGATGTCGGTCGTGCCTGCGATGTTGGCTGAGCGGTTGGGCCTGCCTCAGGTGACTTTCGCTTCGGAGCTGAGCGTTGACGGCGGACGGGTGCGGATCCGTCGTGACGGTGACATCGCCACAGAGGTGGTCGAGGCCGAGTTGCCTGCGATGGTGTCCGTGACCGACCAGATCAATGAGCCTCGGTATCCCTCGTTCAAGGGGATCATGGCCGCTAAGAAGAAGCCGGTGGAGACCTGGTCGCTGGGCGATCTGGGCGTCGATGCCGGGCAGGTCGGGCTCGATGCCGCGTGGACCAAGGTGTTGTCGACGACGAAGCGTCCTCCGCGTGAGCAGGGTTTGATCGTCACTGATGACGGTCAGGGCGGCGCGGTGCTGGCCCAGTTCCTGTCCATCCAGAAGTTCGTCTGAGCCGGTTACGGAGAGGAGAGGAAGACGATGACCGAGGTTCTCGTTCTGGTCGACCACGTCGACGGGTCCGTGCGAAGGACGACGGCGGAGATGCTGACCTTGGCGGCCCGCTTGGGTGAGCCTTCTGCAGTGTTCGTCGGCGATGGCGCCGAGGCTGCGGCCGAGTCACTGGGGAAGTACGGCGCAGCGAAGATCTATGCGGTCGGCAGCGAGGCCGATGGCTACCTGGTGGCGCCGGTGGCGGAGATCCTGGCGCAGTTGGTGGGGAAGACGTCGCCGGCGGCGGTGCTCATGTCGAGTAGTGCGCATGGCAAAGAGATCGCCGCCCGGCTGTCGATCAAGACCTCGTCCGGTTTGATCACCGATGCAGTGGATGTACGGGCCGGTGGCGAGGGCGTGGAGACGACTCAGTCGGTCTTCGCCGGCTCCTATACCGTGCAGGCGACGGTGACCCAGGGGACGCCGATCATCACGGTGAAACCTAATTCGTGTGCGCCGCAAGAAGCCTCTGTCGAGGCAGCGGTCGAGCAGGTGGATGTGGCCTTGTCGGAGTCGGCCAAGGCGGCTCGGATCACCGAGCGTAAGGAGAAGCAGAAAACTGGTCGTCCGGAGTTGACGGAGGCGGCCATCGTGGTCTCCGGTGGGCGGGGAACCGGCGGCGACTTCTCCCCGGTGGAGGCTTTCGCCGACACCCTGGGTGCCGCAGTGGGGGCTTCGCGGGCGGCGGTCGACGCGGGCTGGTATCCCCACACCTCGCAGATCGGTCAGACGGGCAAGCAGGTCAGCCCTCAGTTGTATGTGGCTTGTGGGATCTCCGGGGCGATCCAGCATCGGGCCGGCATGCAGACCTCCAAGACGATCATCGCGATCAACAAGGACGAAGAAGCTCCGATCTTCGAGCTGGTCGACTTCGGCGTGGTCGGGGATCTCTTCGAGATTCTTCCGCAGGCGGATGCGCAGGTGAAAGCCGCTCGCGACTGAGGGCGTCGAGTCGTGGCCGAGTGCCGGTCTGCGCTGGTGGGCCGGCGCTCGGCGTGCGTGGAGGGCCTGCCTGGACAACGCCGAGCCCCGACGGCTTCGGGGGGCAGCGTCGGGGCTCGGGTGATCGAGGGGCAATAGCCGAAGGTTTCCGGATATTGCCGACAGCACGAGGTTACTGGACGGGAAGGTGACGAGCCGGTAACGAAGGTCCTTGTTTTGCGACAGAATCCACCGACAGTTGCGCAAAACGGGCAGAAAGAGTGGAGCCCAAGAGAGCTGGTTGGACGATCGTCCTGGTCGAAGAAAGGACGCCGAGGGGGTACAGGGGCACCTAAGATTGATCCACGTGAGTGTCTACCTCGACCATGCCGCCACTTCGCCGATCCGTCCGGAGGTGGCGCAGGTGGTGCATGAGGCCATGCTCGAACTGGGCAACCCCAGCTCACTGCACAGCGGCGGCCGCGCCACCCGTCGGCGAGTGGAGGAAGCACGCGAGGATCTGGCCGATGCTCTGGGAGCACGCCCCTCGGAAGTTCTCTTCACCTCCGGCGGTACCGAGTCGGACAATCTCGCGGTCAAGGGTCTGTACCGGCATCGCCGAGCAGCGGACCCTCGCCGCTGTCGACTCGTGGTCTCCTCTGCTGAACACTCTGCGGTGCTGGACAGCGTCGAGGACCTCGTCACCCATGAAGGTGCCGAAGTCACCTGGGTCGATCCAGATCGGAACGGGGTCGTCGGCGCAGATTCCTTCCGTGCTGCGATCGAGGACGACGAACTCGGTGGACCGGACAATGTCGTTGGCGTCCTCGGGATGTGGGCCAACAACGAGACCGGGGTGGTCCAGCCCATCGGTGGGATCAGCACGGTCGCCGGCGAGTACGGCCTGCCCGTATTCACCGATGCCGTCCAAGCCGTCGGCAAGGTCCCCGTGGATTTCGCAGGGAGCGGTGCGACTCTCCTCGCCGCCACCGGGCATAAGATCGGTGGCCCGGTAGGCACCGGGATACTGTTGGCCACACGGGATGCGCCGATGCGGGCGATCAGCCACGGTGGGGGACAGGAACGTCGCCTGCGCAGCGGCACCTTGGCGATGCCTTTGATCGTCGGTCTGGCACGCGCGGTACGCCTCGCGGTGGATCGCAGTGCTGAGGAAGCAGGGCGCTTGGCCGAGCTGCGTGACCGGTTGGTCAGAGGGGTCCTCGACACGGTTCAGGGTTCGAGGGTCACCGGTGTGTGGGAGCCAGGTGACGTGGTCCAGCGGGTGCCCACGCATGCGCATGTCCTCATTCCTGGATGCGAGGGTGATTCCCTGCTCTTCTTGCTGGATGCCGCAGGGGTGGCCTGTTCCACCGGTTCGGCCTGCCACGCCGGGGTTCCGCAACCCAGCCATGTCCTGTTGGCGATGGGCTACCCGGAGGACGAAGCCCGTGGCGCCTTACGCCTCACGCTCGGGTGGTCGAGCACCCAGGGCGATGTCGACATGTTTTTGAGTGCGTTGCCTGAGGCTGTGGAACGGGCGCAACGGGCCCATGCGGCCACCGTGGCCCGGGCCGCGGCGCGGGAAGGGAGCCGTTGATGAGGATCGTGGCTGCGATGAGTGGCGGGGTCGACTCGGCTGTCGCCGCTTCACGGATGGTCGAGGCCGGACACGATGTCGTCGGGGTGCATCTCGCGCTCTCCCGTAGCGCGGCGACCTTGCGCACCTCAGCTCGCGGGTGCTGCACCGCCGAAGACTCCGGGGATGCCAGACGAGTGGCCGACAAGGTCGGCATCCCGTTCTACGTCTGGGATATGGCGGAGGAGTTCCACCGCGACGTCGTCGAGGATTTCCTCACCGAGTACGCCGCCGGGCGTACCCCCAACCCGTGCCTGCGTTGCAACGAGCGGATCAAGTTCGCAGCGCTGTTGGACAAAGCTTTGGCCTTGGGCTTCGACGGGGTGGCCACCGGCCATTACGCACAGGTGAGTATGCCGGGGGACGGCATGAACACCACCGGTCGAAGAGAGCTGCACCGTGCAGTCGATCCGGCGAAGGACCAGTCCTACGTGCTGGGGGTGCTTGACGCCGACCAACTGGCGCGTTCCTTCTTCCCGCTGGGTGACTCGACCAAGGACCGGATCCGTGTCGAAGCCGCTGCCCGAGGCTTCGCGGTGGCTGCCAAACCCGACAGTCACGACATCTGCTTCATCGCGGACGGGAACACCCGGGGATATCTCTCTGCGAGATTGGGTGAGAAACCGGGGGAGATCGTCGATGAGTCGGGCTCGGTGGTCGGTGAACATGTTGGTGCCTACGCCTATACGGTGGGGCAGCGTCGGGGTCTGGCCCTGCGCAGGCCGGCACCGGACGGACGGCCTCGCTATGTCACCGAGGTCGACGTACCGGCGAACCGGGTGGTGATCGGCCCCGAGGAGATGTTGGGTATCGACGTCATCGTCGGCATGCAGGCCCGATGGTGCGGTGAACCGCCTTCCAGGGAGCTCAGCTGCGGAGTGCAGCTGAGGGCCCATGGCGAGGAGATCCCAGCGGTCGCCGTCGTCGAGGGAGAGGGCGAGGTCGTGATCCGTTTGTCCCGGCGTACCCGGGGAGTGGCTGCGGGGCAGGCCGCGGTGCTCTACGAGGGCACTCGGGTCATCGGATCGGCGACCATCTGCGGGACATCTCGCCGCTGACCTTTCTTCTCGACCGGGTTGGGGCTCTTGGTTGTTCCCGGTCGTGCCACCGCTGACCGGAGACATAGGTGGCGTGTACGGTGCGATCGTCGCCGAGAACGATCATCGCGAAGAGGAGATCCGCGAGCTGATCGGCCTGTGCCGGTCCATACAGACCTTTCCGGTGCGGACGCACATGCCGCCGCGGGATTCGGCAGCAGCGAAGAGAACGTCGACCGAAGCCGGGAAAACGGTGCTGTAGGAGGTGGGGAAGGTGCAGGTGTTCAGCCAGTCGACGAGTTGGGCTCCGTAGGGGGCGATCATGCGGCTCTGGGGGAAATGGACGTGGGTGTCGACGAATCCGGGCAGGATCAAGTGGTCGGGGTAGTGATGGACGGCGGTTTCCTGGGAGAGGGTCGGCAGGAGCCGATCAGCAGGTCCGCAGCTGATGATTTTCCCGGTCGAGAGGACGCTCAGGCCGTCTGATTCGTCGTGAACAGCGCGGGACGAGGCCTCGGCGAAGGGGCCTCGCAGAGCAAGCTCGGACATCACACACTCGTTTCGGGGGTGCTGAGGAGCACACGGATCACGACTCCTCGGAGTATGAAAAAGATCAGACAAAGTTTTGTTTTCTGAGGAAAAACTTGTTGCGACTCTTTACATAGATGAGGGTGCGTGTCCTGTGGAAGTGCTGCGGATGCTGGCTGTCAGTGCCGCCTAGGCTGACTCGGTGAGCAGAAGCAGCGCCCTTGGATCATGGCCCGGCCACGACGACAGCATGGTGCGGGAATCCATGCGTGTCATACGAGATCTCCTGACCGACGAGACTCGTACCGGTCGCTCCGGTATTCCCTATGTGCCGGAGACCCCGGGAAGAGGCCCCGGTGCCGACATGATCGGACGGACCGCAGGGATGCTCGTCGACATGCCGGTTGACCTGCAGCCCTCTGGATGGCGGATCGTCGACCGGCCCGGTCGGGATCAGGCTAGGGCGCAAGGCTATCTGCGCAACGACCTGGATGAACTCGCGGAAGCATTCGAAGGGTATCGAGGCATCCTCAAGCTCCAGGTGGCCGGGCCCTGGACCATGGCTGCCGAGCTACGGGTACATCGAGGTGAACGGAGCCTGGTCGACCTAGGGGCTTGTAGGGATGTCTCGGCCTCCTTGGCCGAGGGGGTCAAGGAACATCTGGCCGACGTGCGTCGCCTTCTTCCCGAGGCGAAACTCGTCGTCCAACTGGACGAGCCGCTCCTGCCTGCGGTTCTGGCCGGGAGCCTTCCGACGAGCAGCGGGTTCGGACGGTTGCGTGCCGTCGACCCTGAGGAGATTCGTCGGCGGCTCTCCGAGGTTGTCGAGACCGTTCGTCAGTCTTTGTCCGGTGGAGAATCTGCGGACTCAGCGGATCGCAGCCCGATGAGTGCGGCTGGCGAGGGCGTGCTGATCCACTGTTGTGCAGACCGGGTTCCGGTGTCACTCCTGCGGCAGACCGGTGCCGACGCCCTGGCGGTGGACATCTCCAAGCTCGATGTCCGTGGATGGGAATCGGTGGCTGTGGCAGTGGAGAGTGGGATCGGTCTGTGGGCTGGAGTGCCCGTGCCATCAGGTGCGATACCCACCGCTCATGCCTTGGCTGCGCCGGTTCGTACTGCCTGGCATGAGCTCGGGCTGGAACGGTGGCTACTCGATCACGTGGTGCTCACCCCGTCCTGCGGGCTGGCCGGACACAGCCCCGCTGAGGCGACCCTCGTCCATCGAAGGCTGGTCGAAGCTGCGGCTGAGCTCGTCGAGGAGGCTGAACGTTAAAGGGCGCTTGAGGGTAGGCAAAATAACTCAAAAAGGAACAAAATTCTTTTTCTTCTAATACCGCCTACCTTCACGTAGCCTGGGTCCTGCGCCCTCCCAAGCGCATTCGGGTTCCTTCCTGAGCTGTCCTTCAATGGTCGATCTGTGCCCTGAACAGGGTGTATCCACCTACGCTCCTGCTCGGAGAGACGGATCGACGATTTCTGCGAAAAGACCGGCCCGGACGTCACCACGGTCGGTCGGACAGCCTCGACGAGCCCGACACTGGCACACGACCGGCGCGCAGAAGCGTCGGAAAGGGGTAAGTCATGGCGAAGAAACGCCTGATCACCGTCGGTACTGCAGCACTCCTCGGGCTCGCTCTCACCACTGGGCCGGCACAAGCCTCCTCTCTTGAGCACCGGCCAGCACCGGGCATCCCCGCGCCCGCGGCACCCAACCCTGGTATTCCTGCCCCGGTAGCAGAAGCACCGACCGGTGAAGCACTACCTACACAGCAACTCACCCCAGGTGAAGCACCCTGGAAGAACGGGGCGATAGCGCGGGAACGCTCTGTTGGAAAGCACGCGAGTATCGCCTCTTATGTCCAGCGTGAAAAGCGGGCCTTCGGCTTCGACTTCGCCGGCCTCAAACCTCAGGACGAGGTCACTGTCCGTTGGCGCACCGTGGTCCACACCCGCGATGTCATCAGCACCAATGTGTATCGAGGAACGGATCCGGCGGCAGGAAAGGGCTGGTGGTACAGCGGCCGTCAGCCTGGATGGACGTCGGCTGACGTCGAGGTCAAACGTGATGGAAAGGTCGTTGCCACCCTCAAGCTGAAGAACCCCTACTCCGTGAAAGTGTCCGAGGTGGCCCTGTGTTACAGCTTCGCCTTCCTGGCCAGGAATGCGCTCAGCGGAGACCGGATGCTCATCGAATGGACCATGGGCAGCGGCGAGAGGCGACAGATCGATCTTGAAGCCGGGCTCTTCCTCTCCGGCTGGCAGAGCGGATGGCGGACCGCCACCATCAAGGTCTATGAAGGAAGTAACCCGCTCAACCTCATCGCCGACCCGGTGACCATCATGAACCCCGGGTATGACGACGAGGGTCAGAAAGACGCGATGCGTCAACTCGTTGGCTGATCCGAGTTGGGTACGACGGTGGCCGGGGACCTCGTGCGAGGTCCCCGGCCACCGGGCTGTTCATCAGGGCGATCAGCCGAAGTAACGCTCGTGCCACACGAGGAAGATGTACACCGTCCAGATGAGTCGGCTGTTGTCGACCTTTCCTGCGCTGTGGTCGTCGAGCAGCTGCCGGAGCATCTTCGTGTTGAAGAAATGGCGGGCCGTCGGCGAGGTGAAGGCATCGCGCACCCGGCCGTTCCACGGCTGCTGCTTGAGCCAGACCCGAATGGGCACCGGGAAGCCGAGCTTCGGACGCTCGTAGTACTCCTTGGGCAGCTTGTTCTTCGCCGCCGCCCGGAAGGCCATCTTCGTCTGGTGCCCGTCGACCCGGTACTCCGCCGGGATCTTCGCGGCAACCTTCATGACCTCCTTGTCCAGGAAAGGCACCCGGACTTCGAGGGAGTTGGCCATCGACATCTTGTCGGCCTTCAGCAGGATGTCCCCGACCATCCACAGGTTGATGTCCAGATGTTGCATCCGGGTGACCTCGTCCTGGCCCACGGTCAAGGCGTACCGAGGACCGGTGATGTCCTGGGGGAGCAAGGGGTTGCGCAGCTCGTCGTTCATCAGGGCCGCGACTTCCGGGGCCCGGAAATGATAGGCGTTCCCGATGAAGCGGTCCTGAAGGTCGAGCGACCCACGACGCAGGTAGTTGTGCCCGTGTAGACGGGGCATCTTGTCGCCCAACATGCCCAGACCGCGACGCACCGGGGTCGGAGCGCCGGTCAGATGCCGCAGCCCGTAGGGCTCGTTGTAGATCTGGTAGCCCCCGAAGAGTTCGTCGGCGCCTTCACCGGAGAGGACGACCTTGACGTGCTCCTGGGCCAGGTTGGCCACGAAGTAGAGAGGCACACAGGCCGGGTCGGCCAAAGGCTCGTCCATGTGCCACTGGATGTCGGACAATGCGTCCCAGTACTCGGTCGGCGTGATCACCTTGGAGTGGGACTCGACACCGATGTCCTTGGCCAGCGCCAGAGCCGCATCGATCTCGCTGTACCCGGCGTTGGCGAAACCGACGGTGAAGGTGCGCTGTCCACCGAAGCTGGCCGCCACGAAGCTGGAGTCCACACCGGAGGACAGGAAGGAGCCCACTTCGACATCGGCGATCATGTGGGCCTTGACCGAGTCCTCCAGGACCGCGGAGAGCTCCTCGACATGGTCCTCGAAGGGGCGGCCGGTCTCCGGCTGGAAGTCCGCAGACCAGTACCGCTTGATCTGGAACTTGCCGTCCTTCCAGCGCAGGAAGTGTGCCGGGGGCAGCTTGTGGATGCCCTCGAACATCGTTTCGTCGAGCGGGTTGTACTGGAAACTCAGGTAGCTCGCCAGCCCCTGGAGGTTCAGCTCTCGCTTGACCTGGGGGTTCTCCAGGATGCACTTGATCTCGCTCGCCCAGACGATGCCATCGCGCAACGGGGCGTAGTAGAGCGGCTTGATGCCGAAGAAGTCGCGAGCAAGGAAGAGCTCACGTTCCCGGGTGTCCCAGACCGCGAAACCGAACATTCCGCGGATGTGGTCGAACATCTTGTCGCCGTACTCGTCGTAGGCGTGCAGGAGAACTTCGGTGTCCGACCTGGTGCGGAAGTTGTGTCCGCGCGTGATGAGCTGGTCACGCAGGCTCCGGTAGTTGTAGATCTCACCGTTGAAGGTGATGACCTTCGTACCGTCCTCGTTGAACAGAGGTTGGTGGCCGTCCTCGAGGTCGATGATCGAGAGGCGACGGAACCCCAAGTGGGCGTCACCGTCGATGTGGAAGCCGTCGTCGTCAGGGCCGCGGTGCGAGATCTGCCCGGCAGAGGCGCGGATGACCTGCTCTCGGTCATATGTCGTTGTTGGGTCGATAAAACCGCAAATACCGCACATTTCTCAGGCCTACCCCGCTGATGATCGCTCATAGCCGTCGGCTCGGACCGGCGGCCGGACCGAGCCACCTTATCGCGTTCGGCTGCTTTTCCAGCTTTCCCGTCCGTGAGGGCGCCGCTCCGAGCACTGCCTGGCGGAGCCGGAGCCCTGCCGCCGTGCGGCACGATAGGAAATGTGACTCGCTTCTCTCCTGAGACATCGCCTGCCCTGCCGTCCTTCCCCTCCACCGAGGTGCCTACGGTCGATGCGCAGGCCCGTCACGAGTGGGCCGATCTCGCTGATGAGATCAGGCGTCACCAGTTCGCCTACTACGTCAAGGACATGCCAACCGTCTCCGACGGTGAATTCGACCGTCTGCTAGGTCGGTTGACACAACTTGAGGAGCATTACCCCGAGCTGCGCACCCCGGACAGCCCTACCCGACAGGTCGGCGGAACCTTCTCCACCGAGTTCACCCCGGTGGACCACCGGGAACGCATGTTGAGCCTCGACAACGTCTTCGATACGGTTGAGCTCGATGACTGGTTCGAGCGAGTTCTGCGCTCGGCCGGCGCCTCGGTCCATTGGTTGACCGAGCTGAAGATCGACGGACTGGCCGTCAACCTGCTCTATGAGAACGGCCGGTTGGTCCGGGCACTGACCCGCGGGGATGGGCGTACCGGGGAGGACGTGACCATGAACGTCCGCACCATCGAGGGGATCCCGGACCGGTTGACCGGAAGCGAGGAGTATCCGGTTCCGGAACTGGTCGAGATCCGTGGCGAGGTCTTCTTCCCGGTGGAGGCTTTCACCACGCTCAATGCCGGCCTCGTCGCCGCTGGCAAGGCGCCCTTCGCCAATCCGCGGAATGCTGCGGCAGGTTCCTTGCGGCAGAAGGACCCTCGGGTGACTGCCTCTCGTCCGCTGCGGATGCTCGTGCACGGTATCGGGGCCCGGGTCGGCTTCGATGTTCGTCGACAGTCGCAGGCCTATGCTGCGCTGGCCGAATGGGGGCTTCCCACCAGTCCGCATGTGGTCGTGCTCGACGACCCGCAAGCGGTCCGGAAACGGATCGAGTACTTCGGTGAGCACCGACACTCGGTGGAACACGAGCTCGACGGTGTCGTGATCAAGATCGACGAGATCGCCGTACAACGAGCTCTCGGCGCCACCTCACGGGCACCTCGCTGGGCCATCGCCTACAAGTACCCCCCCGAAGAGGTCACGACCAAGCTGTTGGCGATCGAGGTCAACGTCGGGCGCACGGGACGGGTCACCCCGTACGGAGTGATGGAGCCGGTGAAGGTCGCCGGATCGACCGTGTCCATGGCGACGCTGCACAACGGGTTCGACGTCAAACGCAAGGGTGTGCTGATCGGTGACACGATCGTGCTCCGTAAAGCGGGCGATGTGATCCCCGAGATCGTCGGGCCGGTCGTCGAGCTACGGGATGGTCACGAGACCGAGTTCGTCATGCCGACGCACTGCCCGGCCTGCGGTACCGAGCTGGCCTTCGAGAAAGAAGGCGATAAGGACATCCGGTGCCCCAATGCCCGATCCTGTCCGAGTCAGCTCCGCGAACGGGTTTTCGGGCTGGGCTCTCGGGGAGCCTTCGACATCGAAGCGCTGGGCTGGGAGGCCGCCGTCGCCTTGGCCGACCCCGAGCACGGACGTCCGCAGGAAGCGGACAGCTGGGGGGTCCCTCGACGGAGACCTGTGCTCGACAGCGAATCCGGACTGTTCGACCTCGATCTGGACGACCTGGCCGAGGTGCGGGTATGGCGAGAGGTGCCGTTGACCCGTAAACGCCTCGGACCACTGCGCCCCGAACTCGTGCCCTATTTCTTCACGAAGCCGACTGCGAAGTCTCCGAGCAAGCCACGGGAGAACACCTTCCGGCTGTTCGAAGAATTGGAGAAGGCGAAGTCGCAGCCGCTCTGGCGGGTGCTCGTCGCGCTGTCGATCCGGCACGTGGGCCCGACAGCGGCTCGAGCATTGGCCACTCACTTCACCTCGATGGAGGCCCTCCGTGCGGCCTCCCGGGAGGAACTGGCCGCGGTCGAAGGCATCGGCCAGGTGATCGCCGAGTCGGTGCAGGAATGGTTCACCGTGCCCTGGCACGTCCAGGTCGTGGACTTCTGGGCCGAGTCCGGGGTACGGATGGCCGACGAGATCGAGGACACGGTGTCACCGACGTTGGCCGGTCTGACCGTCGTCGTCACCGGTTCCCTGGAGGGTTTCTCCAGGGACGAGAGCAAGGAAGCGATCGTCTCTCGCGGAGGGAAGGCTGCTGGCTCGGTGAGCCGGAAGACCGACTACGTCGTCGTGGGGGAGAATGCCGGCTCGAAGGCGGACAAAGCTGAACAGCTAGGTGTGCCTATGCTGAACGAGGAGCAGTTCATCAGATTGCTCCAGGAGGGGCCTGGTGGAGTCACCGGGATGACAGAAGGACAGGGATGAGCGCTTCGCCCGACGGCGCGCCAGGGACGACAACGGTCAGGACCAAGGTGACCTCGTGGGTATTGCGGATACCCCCCGCCTGGTCGTCGGTAGCAGTGCTGGTCGCTTTCCTGTGGATCTTGTGGACCCAGCCGGTGACCAGTCTCCAGATCGACAGCCTGGTCTACCGCTACGGAGCTGAAGTTCTCTTTTCCGGGACAGATCGACTGTACGAGCAGCCGGATGGAGCTCTGCCCTTCACATATCCGCCGGTGGCCGCGCTCTTCTTCACGCCTCTTCTGGTGGCCGAGCCGCTGGCAGCTCTGATCGTCATCGTCGCAGGCCTGGCCTCGGTCTGGCGGATGACCTGGTTGGTGCTGGACTACCTACGTCCGGAGGAACACGGTCATGCGATGGCGGCGGCTGCGCTGCTGCCCTTGGCCGTTCTGACCGAACCGATCTTCAAGACTTTCTCCTACGGCCAGATCAATCTGGTTCTGGCGTGGCTCGTCACCGAGGATCTGCTGGGGAGACACCGTGGGAGGTTCGGCGGGATCCTCGTGGGTCTGGCCACCCTCATCAAATTGACCCCGGCTGCTTTCTTCCTGATCATCGTCCTGCGCCGGGATGTCGCTTCCTTCTTGCGTGGTATCGGCACCATCATCGCCGGAGTGGTGTTGGGCTTCCTGCTGATGCCGTCCTCGTCACGCATCTTCTGGAGCGGGCTGACCGGGGCAGCCCAGCGGGTCGGCGACGTCGCCTACTTCCTCAACCAGTCCACCAAAGGCGCTTTCGCTCGCAGTGGAATCACCGCTTCCTGGCCGTGGATCCTGGCTTGCCTGCTGATCCTCGCCGCCACCTGTCTAGCAGCCCATCTGCTGTTGCGATCTGGGCGAGACCTGCCTGCGGTACTCGTCACGGCCTTCTGCGCGCTGCTGATCTCCCCGGTTTCCTGGAGCCATCACTGGGTGTGGACGTGGCCGTTGATGCTCTGGGCTGTGATCGATCATCGCCCTCCTCTGGGGAAGGGTTTGCTGTTCCTGGGGTTCTCCTGGGCCTTCGCCGTCCTCGTGAGGCCTTTCTGGTGGGCGATCCCTCACCATGGTCCGTGGCATGAGGTGTCCTGGTGGCAGTTGGTGATCTCCGACACCTATATGGTCGTGGGAGCCTTCACCTTGGTGATGCTCACGGTGGAGGCTTTCCGGTTGCGGGCCCAGGGGACGGCCATCGGCCCAGGCCAGGTCGTCGGGACGGAGTGACGTGAGAGGACTCGACACACGAAGCGGGGCCGGCCCGAGGAAGAGACCCACCCATCGTGTGCCCTTGGCCGCGGTCTGGGCGACCGGCGGAATGACGTTGGTTCTTTCC
This sequence comes from Austwickia chelonae, assembly GCF_003391095.1. Classification (NCBI taxonomy): domain Bacteria; kingdom Bacillati; phylum Actinomycetota; class Actinomycetes; order Micrococcales; family Dermatophilaceae; genus Austwickia; species Austwickia chelonae. The sequence continues at coordinate 930,197 of NZ_CP031447.1, forward strand.
TTCTTCCTGCTGTGGCTCTTCGGACAGCCGGAAGATCTCGGGGTCTACCGCTCGGCCTCCGCGTTGGCGCTGAACGGGCAGGACCGGCTCTATGACACCGGTTCTGACGTCCTGCCCTACACCTATCCGCCGATCGCGGCCTATCTTCTGGCCCCGGTCACACTGCTGCCTGCCCCGATGGCCGCAGTGCTGGTCATCTTGTTGAATCTGCTCTTCCTCTGGAGGATCACCTGGATCTTCCTCGGTACGGGCCCCGCCGTAGCGGTGCTTCTGCTGCCGCTGGCCCGCCTGGTCGAGCCCATCTGGCAGACCTTTTCGTTCGGTCAGGTCAACCTTCTCCTGGCCTGGCTGATCGCCGAGGACCTGCTCAACGGTCGGCGGCGACGATGGGCGGGAATCCTGCTCGGCTTGGCGATCCTGGTGAAACTGACCCCTGCCGCCTTCCTGCTGCTTCCTTTGGTCCGGCGGGATCTGGCGGCCTTGGCTCGTTCCTTCCTCACCGTCTGTGCGGGAGTCGCAGCCGGGTTCCTGCTTCTTCCGGCCTCCTCCGCGACTTACTGGGTCGGCCTTCTCGGAGCTTCGGCTCGGGTCGGTGGCCCAGACTACATCGCGAACCAGTCCCTGGCCGGGGCCATGGCCCGTGCCGGGATCGGAACACAGACCGGGACTGGACCGGTATGGGCATTGCTCTGCTTCGTCGTGGTCACGATGGCCACCATCGCCGTGCGCCGTGCTGTCCAGGACGACAGAGACCGGCACGCCGTGCTAGCCGCAGCTTTCTGCGCGCTGTTGATCTCCCCGATCTCGTGGAGCCACCACTGGGTGTGGGTCTGGCCGATGCTGCTGTTGTGGTGTTCAGGTGCGCTGTCCCGGGTGACCGCCGCATCGGTGGAACAAGTGCAGCCGTGGCCGAGCGAACATCTCCACAGCGATACGTCGAAGAGCCGTACGTTCACCGAACATGCCAGCGAGGCGATCTCCCTGGTGAAACGGATGTGTTCCGCAGTCAACCGGTCCTCCTCCGACCGTGTGGCTCGTGCCCTTGCCTTCACCTGGGCGATAGTCACCATCAGCCACCTGTTGTGGTGGGCCTTTCCCGCGAGGGGTACATGGTCGTCTCTGCCGATCTGGCAGCTGGTGTTCACCTCGGTGTACACGGGCTTGGGAGCGGCGACGCTCGCCTGGTGCGCTTTTCACGTCGACCCGGTGCTGGAGCGGAGTGCGGAGACCAGCGCCTCGTGATCTGTTCGGCCGAGCAGCCTAGAATGGCGGCCATGTCCACGATCTCCCGTGAGCAGGTCGCACACCTGGCGACACTGGCTCGGATAGACCTGTCCGAGCGAGAACTCGACGAGATGTCCGGTGAACTCGCCGTGATCCTCGCCGCTTTTGCCAAGGTCGGCGAACTCGCCGATGTCGATGTGCCGGGTATGTCCCATCCTCTGCCATTGACCAATGTCTGTCGGGAGGACGAGGTCGCACCCGGCCTGAGCCCCGATGAGGCCCTGTCCGGTGCACCCGAGTCGGAGGACGACCGGTTCGTCGTCCCACGGATCCTCGGCGAGGACTGACCAGACCATCATGGTCGTCGGGCCCGGCCCATCTCCGGGAGGACGACCTGCCCAGCTTCCTGCGAACCATCGAACCGAGGGATCAGCCGTGACCACCCCCACCGACCTGACCCGGCTCAGCGCCGAGGCGCTCGCTGACCTGTTGACCCGCAGAGAGGTCTCTTCTGTCGAGGTGACCCAGGCCTATCTCGACCGGATCGACGCTGTTGAGGGTCAGGTCAACGCCTATCTGCATCGTAATGACGACGAGGCGCTCGAGGCGGCGGCACAGGTCGACCGGGATCGAGCCGGGGGGAAAGAGCTGGGCTTTTTGGCCGGGGTCCCGGTCGCGGTGAAAGACGTGGCCTGCACGGTGGGGCAGCCCACCACCGCAGGAAGTCGGATTCTGCAGGGGTGGATGCCGCCTTATGACGCGACGGTGGTCTCCAGGCTGCGAGCAGCTCGCATGCCGATTCTGGGCAAGACCAATATGGACGAGTTCGCGATGGGCTCCTCCACCGAGCATTCTGCTTATGGGCCGACGGCTAATCCCTGGGATCTTCGCCGGGTGCCCGGTGGATCGGGCGGTGGTTCGGCAGCCGTTCTGGCCGCCTTCATGGCGCCGCTCGCAGTCGGTTCCGATACGGGTGGTTCGATTCGTCAGCCAGCTGCCTTCACCGGGACGGTCGGGGCGAAACCGACGTATGGAGGCGTCTCCCGTTATGGCGTGATCGCGATGGCCAGCAGCCTGGACCAGATCGGCCCTTGTGCTCGGACGGTGTCGGACACTGCTCTTCTGCACGAGGTGCTGGCGGGACACGACCCCCGTGATTCCACCAGTATCGAGGCGCCGGTCCCTGCCGTGGTCGATGCTGCGCGTCGGGCCGATGTTTCAGGCATGCGGATCGGCGTCATCCGTCAGCTCGGCGGTGAAGGCTACCAAGCGGGGGTGCGGGCTCGCTTCGACGAAGCGGTGGCCTTGTTGACCGCAGCTGGGGCGGATGTGCTCGAGGTCGATTGCCCTCACCTGGGCTACGCCCTTGGCGCTTACTACCTGATCATGCCCAGCGAGGCGAGTAGCAACCTGGCCAGGTACGACGCGATGCGTTACGGCTTGCGGGTGGGCCCGGACGGTGTGTCGCAGCCGAGTACCGAGCAGGTTACCGCCGCTTCGCGGGGACAGGGGTTCGGCCCGGAGGTCAAACGCCGGGTCATCCTCGGAACGTACGCGCTGTCCTCGGGGTACTACGACGCCTTCTACGGGCAGGCACAGAAGGTGCGTACCTTGATCGCCCGTGATTTCGCGGCTGCTTTCGCGCAGGTCGACGTCGTGATCAGCCCGACCGCGCCGACCACGGCCTGGCATCTGGGCGTCAAGCTCGACGACCCTTTGGCGATGTACCTGGGCGATGTGGCGACGATCCCCAGCAACCTGGCAGGTATCCCCGGGATCTCCGTTCCGGTGGGATTGGCCGACGAGGACGGTATGCCGGTCGGTCTCCAGGTGCTCGCACCGGCGATGGCTGATGACCGTCTCTACAATGTCGCCGCGGCGCTTGAGAACTCGTTGAGTCAGCGATGGGGCGGCAAGCTGCTCGACCGGATCCCTGAGCTGATGTCCGCACCGAACGGCGAGGAGGCCTGAGCCGTGCACAACCCTCAGATGGTGGAACTGCTCGATATCGACGAGGCCTTGGCTTCCTTCGACCCGGTGATGGGCCTGGAGGTGCATGTCGAGTTGAACACGCGGACGAAGATGTTCTGTGCTTGCCTGACCGAGTTCGGCGCAGCTCCGAACTCGCAGGTGTGCCCGGTCTGTCTGGGCCTGCCAGGAGCCCTTCCTGTGGTCAACCGGGCCGCGATCGACTCAGCCATCCGGATCGGATTGGCCTTGAACTGTTCGATCGCGACGACTTGCCGCTTTGCCCGGAAGAACTACTTCTACCCGGACATGACGAAGAACTTCCAGACGAGTCAGTACGACGAGCCGATCGCTTTCGACGGGTATCTGGACGTCGAACTCGACGACGGCGAGATCTATCGGGTGGAGATCGAGCGAGCTCATATGGAGGAGGATGCGGGCAAACTCATCCACGTAGGTGGCGCGACCGGGCGCATCCATGGCGCCGACTATTCGCTGATCGACTACAACCGCGCGGGAATTCCGCTCATCGAGATTGTCACCCGTCCTCTGGTGGGGGCGGGGGGGCGAGCTCCCGAGGTGGCCCGGGCTTATGTGAGCGCGCTACGTGAACTGATGCGGGCGTTGAAGGTCTCCGACGCGCGGATGGAACAAGGGTCGATGCGTTGTGATGTCAACCTGTCGTTGCGTCCGAGAGCTGGCCACGACCGGCGCGGTGCGGATCAGTCGGCGGTCCCCTTCGGCACGCGTACCGAGACGAAGAACGTGAATTCCCTGCGTAGCGTCGAAGCAGCCTGCCGTTTTGAGATCCGCCGTCATGCGGCGGTTCTCGCCTCAGGGGGAGCGATCGTCCAAGAGACACGACACTGGCACGAGGACACGGGTGAGACCACAGCGGGGCGTCCGAAATCGGATGCTGACGATTACCGCTACTTCCCCGAACCTGATCTGGTCCCGGTGGCTCCCACGCCGGAACATGTCGAGAAGCTACGGGGGACTCTTCCGGAACCTCCTGGGCAACGACTCAAACGACTCCAGGCGGAATGGGTCTTCACCGACCTCGAGATGCGGGACATCTTGGGCTCCGGGGCCTTGGACCTGGTTGAGGCCACGGTTCGGGCCGGAGGCTCGGCGTCGGCCGCCAAGAAGTGGTGGGTCGGGGAGATCTCCCGCCGTGCCAATGCGCAGGGGATGGAACTGGCGCAGATGTCGATCTCCGCTGAACAGGTGGTGGAGCTGGACTCGCTGGTGACCGGTGGGCGTTTGAACGACACGATGGCCAAGCAGGTCCTGGACGGTGTGTTGGCAGAAGAGGGCGGGCCGACCCAGGTCGCCGATGCCCGAGGCCTGCAGATGGTCTCCGACTCGGGTGCGCTTCAGTCCGCGGTCGAGGCCGTGATCGCGCGGAACGGCGCGGTGGTCGAGAAGATCCGTGGCGGTCGGGTACAGGCCGTGGGTGCCTTGATCGGTCAGGTCATGAAGGAGATGAAGGGGCAGGCCGATGCTGCCAAGGTACGGGCATTGATTCTGGAGACGCTGGGGGTCGAAGGCTGATCCTCCCCGAGTGCGCCGCATGGCTTGGGATGATGGAGCTATGACGGAGATCCCACGCGTGTTGGTGTTGGTACGACATGCCGAGGCGGTGTCCTTCTCGCCGGGAGGGGACGCACAGCGAGCTTTGACTGAGTCTGGCCGTGAAGTGGCTCGAGAGGTGGGTGCACGGCTGGCTGGTGAAGGTGTACGCCCTGATCTACTGATCTGCTCGCCGGCTGTACGCACAGTGCAGACCTACGAGGAATTGCGTAGCGGCGGTCTCCAGGTGCAGGAACTGTGGGGGGAGCCGTCGTTGTACGACGCTGCGGTCGAAGATGTCGTGGACTCGATTCGTGAGGTTCCCGAGGACATTCGTACGTTGGTGGTGCTGGGACATGCTCCTGGAGTGCCTGGTGTGATCGCTGTGGTGGCTGATCATCGTGAGCAGGACGAGGAACCGGTGCACCGAAGGGTCGAGGGGTGGCCTCCTGCGGGGGTGGGGGTCGTCGTCCACGCGGGTCCTTGGTCGACCTTCCCCGATGACTCCTCAGCTGTGGTGATGTTGCAGAGCCCACCGGAAAAGGTGTGACCTTTCCCACAGACGTCCGTCCTTGAGTCTGGATATTGCGTTTCTTTCCATGGTGATTCGCTGGACAGACGTTCTATTTTCCGACTGTCCTCAGCTCTGCTAAGACGTTCGTTCGTTTAAGCGGCTGCCCTTTCCGCCGATGACTCCAACGGTTCGGGAATGCGTCCAAGTCGGACGCGCAGGCGCTCGATAACGAGGCCTGTCACCCATGGATGGGGAGGGCATCGGGATGAATGTCGGACGAGGGCGATCTGTGGCATTGGCCTGCACGATGGCGGCTCTGATCGCCTCAGGATCCGGGGTTCAACAGGCTTCGGCCGCAGACGGTCCGCAGGTGACCGTGCAGGGCGAGTTGGTCACGGTCGTCGACGGTCCGACCAAGGAGAGCAGGGTCCGGGTTCCTGGAGGCGCTTTCGTTCCAGTTGCTGCGGCTGCGGTGAAGGATGTCGAGCCGGGAGCGAAGATCTCGGTCACGGTGCCGCGCCGGACGATGGAACGTTCCGGAACCTCCTTCACCCCCGTCCCTGACGCGGTGGCACCGGTCACATCAGTTCAGCCGCCGGTGTCCTCTGCCCAGATGAGCCCAGCAGTCCACCAGATCACTGCGGTTGTTGCCGTACCCCGAGGTGTGTCCGGCACTGCCCCCAGCTCGGATGCGGTGCGCGCGCAGATTGCTTCGGTATCCCAGTACTGGTCGGAGCAGACCGGTGGTGCTTTGACCTTCTCGGCCACTTCGGTGACCGGACCGGTCAACCTGTCGGCGTCCTGTAGCGATGTCTGGTCGATGTGGGAGGAGGCGGCGTCACGGGCTGGCTTCAGCGCTGGCCCCAACAAGCACTTGGTGCTGGTCTTGCCTCGGGAGGCGGCGAGCGCGGGCTGCGGTTACGGCTTGGCCAGTGTGGGCTCGGGTGTCAGCGCGGGAGGCTACGCCTATGTGTCCGACACGGCTTGGCCAGTGATGTCTCACGAGCTGGGGCACAACCTGGGACTGGCGCATGCGCAGCGGCTGACCTGCCCGGGTGTGGCTGATGTCGCGCTGAGTGAGGCGGCGGCGAAGGGCTGTCGGATCGATGAGTACGGCGACCCGTGGGACGTGATGGCTGCGTCGGCACCGAACAATGCTGGTTCGTTGTCGGCGCCTCAGGCCCATCGGTTGGGGATGTGGCCGTCCTCGGCGGTGACGGAGCTGTCCTCGGGGTCGGCCTCGGTGTCCTTGAACCCGGTCTCTTCTTTCACCGGTACTCGGGCGGTGCGTGTGGTCGACCCGAAGTCGGGCGCGGTGTACTTCGTGGAGTACCGGACCCGGAGCGGTCGGGACTACTTGTTGTACTCGAACATGGTTGGCGGGGTCCGGATCGTACGGGAGGACTCGTCGAAGTCGGGGCAGGCCAAGCCGTCCCTGGCATTGGACGCTTCGCCGAGTGGCTCCTCCGCAGATGTGAACTGGGGCATCCCGGTGGGTGGTTCGTTCACGTCGTACGGCGGCGGGGTGACGGTCCAAGTGATTTCGCAGGACGCTTCTTCGGCGCAGGTGAAGGTGACTGCAGGCGCGGTGAATCCGTCACCGGTTCAGAGCCCGGCGCCTGCGCCGTCGCCGGTATCGGTGACAAAGCCTGCGGCGACTTACGATCTGTCACCGAGCACCGGGAAGGTTTCACGTCTGGGTAACGGAGGATGGTATGCGGTGCCTTCGTCGGCCTATATGTTCAACAGTGCTCTGGTGACGTACACCTCCGGTGCGTCATGGTCGACGACGGTGGACGGTGGGCGATCGATGGACATCATCGGGACGGCTTTCCCTGGTGGCGCCCGTGGACGGGTTCTGGTGGATGGCGTGGCCTGGGCTGATTTCGACAGTTACCGTGCCACCTCGACGGACCCGTACAAGCAGGTTCTGCGGACGGTGAATATTCCGGCGGGGCGGCACACCGTGACGATCGTGGCCTTGCCGTCGGCTGGCCGGGGGACCTTGGCCTTGGATGCTTATCGTCTGCGCTGATGAGGGGGGGCGAGGAAGGGCCGGGGACGTCGATCCCCGGCCCTCCGTGTTTTTCCTACAGGTGGTGATGGTGTCGGGGCCCAAAGTGGAAAATGAGAATGGATTTCATTACGATGGATCCGTTGATCGGACTCGGCGGCTCCACGTGGGACGGAGCCGACGGTGCCCGCAGCTCCTCTGCCCACCGGGGTATGCACCACGGGTGCGTCGGGCAGGGGTATCACCCTTCGGGGTGAGGTGCACTGATTCGGTGTCGTGGGATGTGCGCGGGGCACGTTCCACGACACCGATGCACACAAGACGATGTCAGCACTCAAGACAGTCGTCCCGATCTGTGGATGACCAGGTCTACCATGCGAAGGTATGACCGCCATCTCTTCCGCCAACGGACCGGACATCAAGCCCCGTAGCCGCGAGGTCACCGACGGCATCGAATCCTCAGCCAGCCGAGGGATGCTCCGCGCTGTAGGTCTGAGCGACGAAGATTTCGCCAAACCGCAGATCGGTGTGGCCAGCAGCTGGAACGAGATCACCCCTTGCAATCTCTCCTTGGACCGGCTCGCTCGAGCTGTCAAGGAAGGTGTCCACGCCGCAGGCGGATACCCGCTCGAGTTCGGCACGATCTCGGTCTCCGACGGCATCTCCATGGGGCACGAGGGCATGCACTTCTCCCTGGTCAGCAGGGAGATCATCGCAGACTCCGTGGAGACAGTCATGATGGCCGAGCGACTCGACGGGTCGGTACTCCTCGCCGGGTGCGACAAATCGTTACCCGGCATGCTCATGGCTGCGGCCAGGCTCGACCTGGCTGCTGTTTTCCTCTATGCCGGATCGATCTTGCCCGGCATTGCCAAACTCTCCGATGGCACCGAGAAACAAGTCACCATCATCGACGCCTTCGAGGCAGTGGGGGCTTGTGCCCGAGGGCTGATGAAGGCTGAGGATGTTGACGCGATCGAACGGGCCATCTGCCCCGGAGAAGGCGCCTGCGGCGGCATGTACACGGCAAACACCATGGCATCGGTAGCTGAGGCCATCGGCATGTCACTCCCGGGCAGCGCAGCTCCGCCGAGTGTCGACCGGAGACGCGATGTCGCTGCCCGCAAATCCGGAGAGGCGGTCGTCGAGCTGCTCCGTCGCGGGATCAGCGCGCGCGACATCATGACCAAGGAAGCGTTCGAGAACGCCATCAGCGTGGTGATGGCCTTCGGAGGGTCGACCAATGCCGTCCTCCATCTGCTGGCGATCGCACACGAGGCACAGGTCGATTTGACCCTGGACGATTTCCGGCGGATCGGTGCGACGGTTCCTCATCTGGCAGATGTGAAGCCATTCGGTGCACACGTGATGACCGATGTCGACCGGGTCGGTGGGGTCCCTGTCGTGATGAAAGCTCTGCTCGATGCAGGCCTGTTGCATGGTGATTGCCTCACGGTGACCGGACGTACGGTGGCCGAGAACCTCGCGGATATCGCGCCTCCCGACCCGGACGGCCTCGTTCTGCGGGCTTTGGGCCAGCCGATCCACCCCACAGGCGGGATCACAGTTCTGTCCGGGTCGCTGGCTCCGGAAGGTGCCGTGGTGAAATCGGCAGGCTTTGATTCAGAGGTCTTCGAGGGTACTGCGCGGGTGTTCGACGGAGAACGTGGCGCGATGGATGCGGTCGAGGACGGCACGCTCCAGGCCGGTGACGTGGTGGTGATTCGTTACGAGGGGCCGAAGGGCGGACCGGGGATGCGGGAGATGCTGGCGGTGACCGGTGCCATCAAGGGTGCAGGGTTGGGTAAGGACGTCCTCCTGCTCACCGACGGTCGTTTCTCCGGGGGCACCACCGGGTTGTGCGTGGGACATGTCGCGCCGGAAGCGGTCGACTTCGGGCCGATCGCCTACGTGCAGGACGGAGATCGCATCCGACTGGATGTGGCACAGGGCACGCTGGACCTACTGGTCGGTGAGGAAGAGATGGCTGCTCGCCGGCAGCAGGCGGTTTCCGCGCCTGAACCTCGATACACGCGTGGAGTGTTGGCCAAGTATCGGCGCCTTGTGCGCTCGGCGAGCCTGGGCGCGGTCTGCGATTGATCCGCCCGGCCCGAGGCCGGCGTCATCCCAGCGGAATAAGGTCGGGGACGTCCTGACAGTGAGGACGTCCCCGACCCGGGGGCTTGCCGACCGGGCTCAGTCTGCGGGGCCTTCGCCGGGAGCGAGCTGCATGGCGCTGTAGTTCTCGATGCCGACACGATGCACCGCGTCGAGCTGCCCTTCGAACCAGTCGGCGTGCTCCTCTTCTTCGCGTGCCATCTCCTGGAAGATGGAAGCGGTGGCATGGTCACCCAGGTCATGGCACTCGTCGGCGGCGGAGTTGAAGGCGCTGACGGCCTCGAGTTCGCTGGCTAGGGCAAGGCGGAGCATCTCTTCGACCGATTCGCCGATGGTGATGGGGTTGAGTCGCTGGACGTTGGGGTGACCGTCATACATGAGGATGCGGTTCATGAGCTTGTCCGCATCTTTCATCTCACCGATGGAGAGGTCGTAGAAGACCTGCCCGAGCTTGGATAATCCCCAGTTGTCGAGCATTCGAGCGTGGAGGAAGTAGGTGTTGACGACGGTCAGCTCAATCGTCAACGCTTCATTAAGCAGCTCGACGACGCGGGGGCTCCGGGGTTTCATGATTCTTCTCCGTGGCATATGTCAAGGACTTGCTATCTCGATGAAATAGTAAGTCCTCAAGCAATTTTCGCACAGATGGAATGCATCTACCGCAGTTCTGGCCTGCGCCGGTGGCCTGACAGATACGTCCTAGACGTGATTCATGCAGTGCCGCTACGCGTAGTTGTTCGTCGGTGACGACGGCGCAGTGACAAATGATCATAAGGGAAGGCTAACCTAATTTGTTGATGTGCGTCGAGCTGAGAGTGCATGATTTCTTGAAGTCCGAATAGCCTCACGGGATATTGATTGCAGCGCTGAAGTTTTCATTTCCCCCTTCGTGCTGACAGGCTGCATCCCTGATGGGCGGGGGTGAGCGAAGGGCCACTTGGCCTCGCGACTAAGGTCATGCCTCATGGCCAGTTCGCTGAAATCACGGTTCTCAGCCCGTCGTCTCCTACGGGTTTTCGGAGTCATGGTGCTGGCAGTGATCGTGGCCGGCGGCGCCCTGGTCTGGCGGTGGGGGCCGCGTTACGGCATCTACCTCTTCCCTCCGTCACCGGCGGCCTACGCGGAACAGGCGATCTCCAAGATGGGGCAGGGTTACTTCGCCGAGGGGGACCTCTGGGCGGAGGCCAGAGCGAAAGCGCTTCGGCAGGTTTCCGCTGCGAACTCGTACGAGGCGACATTGCCTGCCTTGAAGGAGGCGCTCGCGGTGGCAGGGGGTCCGTCGTCCCAGCTGGCCGAGAAGAAGGACAAGACCAAGGGGGAGAAGGGACAGCTTCCTCTGCCTGGGATCGGTACAAAAGCGCGGATTACGACGATCACGGTGCCCAAGATCGAGTCGTCGGATGCGGATTATCACGAGAAGTATGCCCGCAGCATGTCCACAGGAATCCACTCGGCCAAGTCGGGGACCTGCGGCTGGATCGTCGATCTTCGAGGTAATACGGGTGGGGACGCTCTGGCAATGCTCTCGGGTCTGAGTCCGCTCCTGACCGATGGGGTGGTGGCTGGGTGGGAGAAACGCAACGGAAAGAGCGGCGAGGTCGTGGTGTCCGGTGACAAGGTCAAGGTGGGGAGGCGGAGCCTCGAGACCGACCACGGCGGCAAGGTTCGTGGGCAGGTGGCGATCCTGCAGGACGGCCGCACTTCGCACTCTGCCGAGCTGGTGGTGGTGGCTTTCCGTGGGCAGCCGGGTGTCCGCTCCTTCGGGATGCCCACGACCGGTAACTCTGCAGTGCGACAGTCGGTGCCTCTCTACGACGGTCGGACTCTGCAGCTGACCATCGGGGTGGACACTGACCGGTCCGGGGTGCGCTACGGGGGGCCGGTCGAGCCGCAGGAGAAAGCTGCTGATGCTCTGTCGGCGGCGACGAAGTGGTTGGCCACGTCCTGCCGCTAGGCCTTCAGCGGCCTGTTTTCCCGGTAGTCAGCGAGTCCTTGGGAGGGACAGAAGCCGTCCGTTTAGTGAGCAATGCGTTTCACAATGTGAAATGCCCTTCGGGATTCGTTGACGGTCCAGCGAGCTTCGGGGAAGCTGAACGAGTGAGCACCCTCCTCGTAATTACTTGAGCGCGACCGGCCGCACCTACGGCTCGTTGCGCAACCCCTCCAGCCCAACCGGGCCGAGGGGTTTTTTGTTGACCGGAGACACCCGCGGTCGACATCCCCCTCCCGGGCCCGAGCCCGGGACAAAGCTCGCACGTGAAAGCGGTGACAACAGTGAAGGATCGTCAGGCGAGGCCATCGGCCCCAGCCACCGGCCCCACGAGCCCACCAGGCACGAAGGCCACCCGGAGCGTCAGAACCCCCACCCCCCAGGACATCGCGAACCGGGCAGAAAAGCGGTCGATTGAGCACGTCAGCGGCGCGCAAAGCCTTGTACGCGCCCTCGAGGAGATTGGTTGCGAGGTCGTTTTCGGGCTTCCTGGAGGTGCCATCCTCCCTGCCTACGATCCACTGATGGACAGCACCAAGGTGCGGCACATCCTGGTCCGTCACGAGCAGGGTGCCGGCCACGCAGCTCAGGGATATGCCACTGCCACCGGCAAGACCGGAGTCTGCATGGCCACATCCGGACCCGGCGCGACCAACTTGGTCACGCCGATTGCCGATGCCTACATGGACTCGGTTCCCCTCGTCGCCATCACCGGCCAGGTCGGCAGCCAATCCATCGGCACCGATGCTTTCCAAGAAGCCGATATTCGCGGCATCACCATGCCCATCACCAAGCACAACTACCTGGTCACCGACCCGGAGAAGATTCCCCAGGCCATCGCTGAAGCCTTCCACATCGCGGCCACCGGACGCCCTGGTCCAGTTCTCGTCGATATCACCAAAGACGCGCTCCAGGCCCAGACCACCTTCTCCTGGCCACCCCGGATGGCACTCCCCGGTTACCGGCCCACTACACGCCCGCACAGCAAACAGATCAGAGAAGCCGTACGTCTCATCCGCGAGGCGCACCGGCCCGTGCTCTACATCGGCGGTGGAATCCTCAAAGCAGGGGCCACCGAAGCACTGGGTCAGCTGGTGGAAACCACCGGTATTCCACTGGTCACCACCTTGATGGCCCGCGGAGCGGTCCCTGACGAACACCCCCTGCACTACGGGATGCCAGGCATGCACGGATCCGTTTCCGCTGTCACCGCGCTCCAGCGGGCGGACCTGATCATCGCGCTCGGTGCCCGTTTCGACGACCGGGTCACCGGGAAGCTCTCGACCTTTGCCCCGCTGGCCAAGGTTGTGCATGCCGACATCGACCCTGCGGAGATCGGTAAGAACCGATCGGTCGATGTGCCGATCGTCGGAGACTGTCGTGAAGTCGTTCGCGCCCTGTTGGAGGAGATCGACCACGCAGAGCCCCTCAGCGACTACAGCGCCTGGGTCCAGGAGATGGATGCCATCCGACGGACCTACCCACTCGGCTATTCAGAACCTGAATCAGGTTTGATGGCGCCGCAATACGTCATCGAACGGATCGGAGCGCTGGCAGGACCCGAGGCCACTTATGTCTCCGGGGTCGGCCAACATCAGATGTGGGCAGCCCAGTTCGTCAGATACAGCAGACCCCGAAGCTGGCTGAATTCCGGCGGGCTGGGCACCATGGGGTACAGCGTTCCTGCTGCGATGGGTGCCAAGGTCGCCGAGCCGGGGCGCACGGTCTGGGCGATCGACGGCGACGGCTGTTTCCAGATGACCAACCAGGAACTCGCCACCTGTGTCATCGAGAACATCCCGATCAAAGTAGCCGTCATCAACAACTCCAGCCTCGGCATGGTGCGCCAGTGGCAGACCTTGTTCTACGACCAGCGCTACAGCAACACCGACCTACACACCGGCCACGAAACCCGACGTGTCCCCGACTTCGTGAAACTTGCCGAGGCCTATGGGTGCCTGGGGCTGCGCTGCGAACGCGCCGAGGACGTCGACGCCACCATCGTCGCGGCGATGCAGGTGGACGACCGCCCGGTCGTCGTTGATTTCGTGGTCTGCCGTGACGCCCAGGTCTGGCCGATGGTTCCGGCCGGGGTCAGCAACGACGAGATCATGTACGCACGCGGGCTCTCGCCCGTGTGGGATCGCGAGGAGTGACCGGTGAGCAGACACACACTCTCCGTTCTGGTGGAGAACAAGCCCGGCGTGTTGACGCGGATCGCGGCGCTCTTCAGCCGTAGAGGGTTCAACATCAGTTCGCTGGCCGTCGGCGAGACGGAGAACCCAGAGATCTCTCGGATGACGGTCCTGGTGGACGCCGAACAGCTTCCCCTGGAGCAGGTCACCAAACAACTCAACAAGCTCGTCGAAGTGATCAAGGTGGTCGAGCTCGATCAATCCCAGACTGTCGAACGCCGGATTCTGCTGGTGAAAGTTCGAGTCGATGCGAACACCCGTAGCCACGTGATCGAGACCGTCCACCTGTTCCGCGCCAATGTCGTCGATGTCGCACAGGACTCGTTGACCATCGAAGCCACCGGGCGGGTGGAGAAACTCGAAGCCTTGCTGACGATGCTCCGGCCCTACGGGGTCAAGGAGCTGGTGCAGTCCGGGCTGGTCGCGATCGGACGAGGATCCAGATCCATCACCGATCGCACCGGACGACACTGAACCCGAAGACCACGGCGGGAAAAGAACCCCTGGACGACTCCCGCCATCTATCCTCCCGACCCAAGACAGATATCTGAAGGAGCCACCATGGCGACAATGTTCCACGACGAAGACGCTGACCTGAGCGTGATCCAAGGCCGTAAGGTCGCTGTCATCGGCTACGGAAGCCAAGGACATGCACACGCACTCAACCTGCGTGACTCCGGGGTCGACGTGCGGATCGGGCTTGCCGAGGGCAGCGCTTCCCGAGCAAAAGCTGAAGCAGAGGGCCTCCGGGTTCAGACCGTCGCCGACGCCGTCACCGAGGCTGACCTCGTGGTCGTGCTGACCCCTGACCAGGTGCAGCGTAAGGTCTACGCCGACGAGATCGAGCCGAACCTGGCAGCGGGGTCAGCGCTGATGTTCGCCCACGGGTTCAACATCCGCTTCGGCTACATCCAGCCGTCTGCTGGTATCGACGTCTTCATGGTCGCGCCGAAGGGCCCCGGTCATCTGGTGCGCCGTGAATACACCGACGGACGGGGAGTCCCGGTTCTTCTGGCCGTGGAGAAGGACGAGAGCGGAAAAGCTTGGGATCTGGCCAAGTCCTATGCCAAAGCCATCGGTGGGCTGCGCGCAGGAGGTATCCGCACCACCTTCACCGAAGAGACCGAGACCGACCTCTTCGGTGAGCAGGCAGTTCTGTGTGGTGGTGCCTCGCAACTGGTCCAGTACGGTTTCGAAACGCTCGTGGAGGCCGGATACCAGCCCGAGGTGGCCTATTTCGAGTGCTTGCACGAACTCAAGCTGATCGTCGACCTGATGATCGAAGGAGGGATCGCCAAACAACGCTGGTCGATCTCTGACACCGCCGAGTTCGGCGACTACGTCTCAGGACCGCGGGTCATCGATCCGCATGTCAAGGAGAACATGCAGGCAGTCCTCGAAGACATCCGTAACGGAGTCTTCGCGAAACGATTCATCGATGATCAGGACGCCGGCGCACCGGAATTCACCGCGCTGCGTGAGAAGGGCACCCAGCACCCCATCGAACAGACCGGCAAGGAGCTGCGCAGCATGATGGCCTGGATCCGAACCGGCGGGCTCGACAGCGACTACACCGAGGGCTCAGCAGCCCGCTGACCTGCAGAGCATCAGCGACGGCCGACGCGCCGCGGCGGGGGTGGACCAGGGGAAACCCTGGTCCACCCCCGCCGCATTCATCCGGGCAGCCCGATCACATCGGGCAGGTCGCTCCATAGGTCGAATAGCCTTCAGCCTGGCCAGGTCCAGGACAGATCAGTGACGAATACCGCCTGTCGCCCAGGAGATGGCGGCCCAGCCATATCAATGTCGTCTCGCTGACATGCGGGTTCGTGCTGGATGGTGCGTGATGGCCACCGGTTGGTACCTCGACATACGACTTCGGGGCCTTGGTGATCGACGCATACATGAAGTCCGAGAACTTACGAGGTGGCGCAGTCGGGTCGTCCGCGGAGGACATCAACACCGTCGGCACGCGATTTTCCGGGAAATCGACTTTGGTGTCCCACGGGTAGACCGAGACCACAGCCTTCAGTCCGGGGATCATCGTCGACGCACGTAACACCGCGCCTCCACCCATCGAATAGCCATACAACGCCACCCGCTTCGGGTCGATTCGCTGAGCGATCGGGCTCGATGTGCTCATCCACTGAGCTGCCACCTTCAGCGCCGTCGCCCGTCGCGGAGGCCAGTCCAGCTTGATCGGAGGGTGAATCATCACGGCGACATAGCCGTGGGTGGCCAGACGCTGCCCCAACCATTGAAGAGTCTTGAACTCGCTTCCCCACCCGGCGATCATCAACACCGTCGGCCGGGGCGCCGGAACCTTGTCCGCGGGATACGCGAACAAGGCCTCACCCATCCCTTTGGGAGTCTGCTTCGACGGGACGTGGAGCGTCTTGATCGCCAATGGACCATTTGTCCGCAGGGCGGCACGGGTGGACGAGATGGATGAAACCGGCTTGTTCGGCAGCGGCGTGGTCGCCGGCACCGCCACCATACCGGCGGCTGCCGCATCGGCATGCCACCCCGGATTTTCCCGCTGAATCGTGGTGAGCGTGGACCGCAGCGCAGCCTGATCGACGGTCGTTGACGCGCTCGCCGGGGTCGGTATCGGGGAAGAACCTGCGTCGGCTGCGTGCGCGGGGACGGCGGATGAGGCCATGATCAGGCCGAGTGTCGCCGCGAGCAGACGCCGCGGCCAGAGCGAAGTCGCCCTATGAGTCATACAGAGCTCCTGGAAGAGTTCGTGTGTCGGAAGAGAAGGGGTGTTGCCGTCTGTCGTGACGGACCAGCACGTCACATCATGGCGTCAGTGGGCTTCTCCACTGCCTGCTTGAACGGAGGAAGCCCGAAGTAGGAGATGAATCCGATGCCGCCCCCCATGAACCCGGCTGCGCCGCACACCCTGCGGTCCTTGGCTGCTTCCTGCCGGGTCTCGTTACCTGTCGGCTGACCGGGGTAAGGCGCGGGGGTCGGACGGCTGGTGGCGGTGGTGCGGGTCACCACGACCTTACCGGTGAGAGGGAGGTGGGCCGCGGAGTCTCCGACGAAGATGGTGCGTTCACCGGCCAGGTTCACGAATTGGTGTTTCGCGGTGTCGAAGACAGACAAGGCACGTGCAGAGATCTTCATCGTGACCCGCTTCTTCTCCCCGGGGGCCAAGCTGATCTTCGTGAAATCGGCCAGAGCCTTCGGCGGGCCGGCTACCCGGGCCGGCTGGCTGACATACACCTGGGGGACGACGGCTCCAGGTCGGTTTCCGGCGTTGGACACCTCGACGCTCACCGGGATCGAGCCGTCGGCGGATGCGCTTCCCACGGACAATCCGGAATAGGTGAACTTCGTGTAGGACAGGCCGTGCCCGAAGGGGAAGGCTGGTGTGATCTTCTGCTTGTCGTACCAGCGGTAGCCGATGGCGAGGCCTTCGTCGTGGCGCCCGCCGGGGAAACGTTCTTTGGCGGCCGCTGGGAGATGAGCCGGGGAAGCTGCGAAGGTGACCGGGAGTCGACCTGAGGGGTTGACATCTCCGAAGAGCACTGAGGCCAGCGCTGTTCCGTACTCCTGACCGGGGTACCAGGCGGAGATCAGCGCCGGGACCCGGTCGGCGAAGGGCAGGTCGACGGCGCTTCCGGTGTTCAGGACGACGACGGTGCGGGGATTGGCCTTCCGGGTCGCTTCGATGAGGTTGCGGTCGACCAGGCTGAGCTTGGTGTGACGTTGGTCCTTGTTCTCCGAGGAGTAGGACTTGACCACGACGACGGCCACATCGGCGTTCGCGGCCTGCTTTGCCGCTTGAGCAGGAAGGATCCCTCCGTAGTAGGTGACCTGGGCGTTGTTCTTCGCTGCTCGGCGGGAGATGCCCTGCAGAGGAGTGGTGATGCTGTCGGCGATGACATGTGCACTGCCACCGCCGGAAGCGAGGACATTCCGGCCGGCGGCAGAACCGATCACGGCGATTCGATGGGTGGAGGGCTTCAGCGGAAGCACGCCGTCGTTCTTCATCAGAACCATGCTGTCGGCAGCGACTCTGCGCGCGATGGCTGCGTGCTGCGGGTTGGTGACCTTCGCCGTGGGTGATCCGCTGGGAGCTCTGTCGAACAGGCCGTGGGCGAACATGGGGGTGAGGATCCGGGTCACCATGTCGTCGAGGCGCTGCACACTGACCTTGCCTTCGGCCAGCCCCTGGCGCAGGCGCTTGTCGTAGTAACAGGAGTCAGGCATCTGCAGGTCGAGTCCGGCATTGGCCGAGGCCGTTGAGGCATGCATCCCGAACCAGTCGGAGATCACGAAACCGGAGAATCCGATCCGCCCCTTGAGAACCTGATTCATCAGGTAGCCGTTGTTGCAGGCGTGCACATTGTTGACCTGGTTGTAGCTGCACATCACTGAGGCGACCTTGGCCTCCACGAGTGCTTCGAAGGGCGCGATGTAGAGCTCGTTGAGGGTGCGTTCGTCGACCGTGGCGCTGGCATGGGAGGTGTTGCGTCCGGTTTCCTGGGTGTAGGCGCCGAGATGCTTGGCGACGGCGAGCACACCCTGGCTCTGGATGCCTTTGGCTTCTGCCGCGCCCATCTGGCCGACGTGGACAGGATCTTCGCCGAAGTTCTCGAAGGCGCGTCCAGCGCGAGGGTCGCGGGTCAGGTCGATGCCGGGGCCGAGCGCGTAGTTCGCGCCTTTGCCTCGGGTCTCGGCTCCGATGACCTGACCGTATCGAGTGGCCAGAGTCCGGTCGAAGGTGGCGCCCAATGCGACAGGTGCTGGGAGTTGGGTGACCCCGGTCTTGTTGTTGCCTACGCCTGCCGGGCCGTCGGTCGGGCTCAAGGCGGGGATGCACAGGCGGGGATTCGCGGCGACTTGTCCGGCGTGGACGGGGCCATAGGCCTGCAGCGGCCGAGCAGTTCCGTGGATCATCCCGATCTTGTCGTCCAGGGTCATCTTGGACAGCAGTAGTCGGGCACGGTCGGCAGGCTCTGCGGAGGATCTGACCCAGGGACAGGGCGCGGCTCCTCCGGGAGCAGAAGGAAGCGCTGCCTGGGTGACGGATGCGCCCTGCTGGGCATGAGCGGGCAAGACCGTGAGACAGGAAGCCGGGATGACCCCGACGACAGCAAGAAGGGCGGTGACCAGACGCGGC
Source organism: Austwickia chelonae (assembly GCF_003391095.1). NCBI lineage: Bacteria > Bacillati > Actinomycetota > Actinomycetes > Micrococcales > Dermatophilaceae > Austwickia > Austwickia chelonae. The sequence goes on from NZ_CP031447.1 coordinate 948,926, forward strand.
CGTTGCATGGAGGCTCCTGAGAACATGAGGCGAGCTCGTGGACATGCAGACTCGTGGCCCGCCCCGGGAGCCGTGTCATGTGTGAGGGCCACCTTGCAGGGGTGGCTTCCAAAGGCATCTGCCGTGGGGACGGCACGGCCTCTGGTAAAGAGGTGTCGGCAGTCCCAACGTCGGGACGGTGCTGCGAATGGCCTGATCGTACGCCGAATAGGAAAGTGCGGCAGGGATATACGCAGAGTTTTCTCAAGAAAATTGGACGTTAGTCCAAGTTTGGGCTCAGGTCTTTCCCACTTGAGCTCCCTGGACGACACGGCGTCGAGGAGACCGACAGATCTCCTCGACACCGACAGGGGTCCGTTGGGGAAGGGCTTACTTCTTCTGGAAGCAGCTCTTCATGGTCTGGAAGGCAGCCTTCTCCTTGGCGACGGCGTCGCGGATCTCGGCTCCGATCTGGCCCATGCCCGCACCGTCACCTCCGGTGAACAGCTTGGCAACGGCCTTGATGCCGTGAGTCTTGACCAGGGACGCGATCTTGGCCACCATTCCGGCGACTTTGGCCGTGGTGAAAACCGTCACGGCCAGGAAGGTGCCCACCGCAGCGGTGCACTTGGCGACACGCCACCAGTTGGAGCCCTTCTTGCTGGCCTGGGTTTCGAAGGTCGCCTCGGGGATATCGGCGGTGCTCTCCGCCTTCAGGACCTCTTTGACGTCCTTGTTCTCGACGTCCTTGTCCTTCTCCTCGAACTCCTTGAGGGCCTTCTGCTGTTGTTCCTTGTCCTTCTCGAGGCGTTCCTTACGCTGGTCGGCGCTCTCGTGACGGATGTCCTTGGCCGGGTTCTTCTTCGCGTCCTGGGTCTTGACCTCCTCGACGACCTTCTCCAAGGCCTTCTTCGAGTTGTCGTCCAGGTCCTTGACGATCTCCTTCGGTTTCTCCTCGCGCTTGATCTCCTCGGACAGCTGGTCGAGGGTTTCGCGGGCGTCTTGCTTCACGGAGTATCCGACGAGCTTTCCGGACTCGTCGTGGACAGGGACAACGCCCTGCTGTTCCATTTCCTTGACGGCCGAGTCCTGCGGCTTGTTCTCGAAGGGCGCGGCGTAGGCAGCCGACCCACCGAAGGCGATGGTGGTGGAGGCGACGGCGACGACGGCGATGGTGCGGAGGGGAGCAGGCATAGCCCCTGCCTTTCTAATGCGAGATGAACGTCGCGGGCAGATCTGTCGGGATGAGCCCGTCCGGGCCGTGAGGGCCCGAATCATGCGGGAGGCGACATCTCGGGGAGGCAGGTCTTCCTTGGCGAGGATGGCCTGGGCCGGTGTGGGGTGTCCCTGTCACTGGCGAATGACGGTCAGGACGATCCACGGGAGGACACGAGGACACGGCGGAGCGTGCGTTGGCACGCAGGCCGGAGGCGACGGCGTGATCTGCGGGAAGACCGTGTCTCACGATGCCGACTCCTTCGTAGTCGCAGGTATCGGTGTACCTCCCCCGAGGCACCGCGGTTCGGGCCTGGCTTCTGAAGGGCCAGAGCCACGCCCGCATGTCGACATATGTTGCGAAGGCAGCCTGTACCCATAGGAGTCGTCTCGTCAAGAGATGGTGGAGATCAATGCGGCAGAATGGACAGGTGAACCAAGAACGCGAAATTTTGACCTGGGATGCCTTCGGCGCCGCAGCGCGTGAACTCGCCCAGAACGTAGTGGATTCCGGATTTATCCCGGATATCATCCTTTCGATCACTCGCGGAGGGCTTCTTCCGACAGGAGCTATTAGTTATGCCTTGGATATCAAGGCGCTCCATATCATCAATGTTGAATTTTATACGGGAGTCGATTCGAGATTACTTGAGCCAGTATTCCTTCCTCCACTTCCGGCGACCCAGGATCTATCGGGACAGAGAGTCCTCATCGTGGATGATGTGGCGGATACTGGACGGACCCTCAAGCAAGTCAGAGATTTTTGCGGTCCCCATGTGGCCGAGGTACGCGTGGCAGTGCTCTTCGAGAAGCCGCAGTCGTTGGTGAAATCGGACTACGTCTGGAAGCGGACTGAGAGATGGATCACCTTCCCCTGGTCCGCGGAGCCGCCGATCATACGGTTGTCCGACAACGACCGATGACTGGCCGCGGCGCCCAATAAGCTTGTGACCTGCCACTTTTAGGGGCGCGATTGTGCTCGTGGCGTCTGCTCGGGCGCCAGTTCGACTCTGTGGGTGCTGTGTCTCACGAGGAGGGCGATCTTCTCAGGTGGGCGATTTTTCTTACGATAGTCCTTGTGCAGGGGAAGTTCTCTGCATGCGGATATGAGCTCACCAATGCTCTTCGCGGTATGCCCCGGCTGGTACGGATCACCCTCTGTCGCTGGGAAGAACAGATGGGGTTTGCCCCGTCTGCATTCTGATGGTCCGTGATTGTTTTGTGCCCTTCTTGCGTTTAAGAAAGGGTGAGGGAGATGAAGGCCATGAGCGAAGAAGTGCGTGAATTTAGGCGGGCGATACAGGAGTCGCTGGATCTGCGGGATCAGGGTCATTCCTGAGTGCGGGTCGCCAAAACTGAGGGCTGATATCACTCTGGTGATATCAGCCCTCAGCTGTTTGCGAGGTTCGATGGGTAACGCCTGCGGTGAGGAGATTCTCCAGGTGAAGTAATGCCAAGCTTCCGAGGAGGGGGAGGGGCTGGAGTGGCCGCCCCCCAAAAAGTGTCCATCATGTGGACGCCTGTTATGGAGCTTCCGGCCCGCGGGGGTGGCGGAAGGGGCCTGGCTGGGAACAGCCTGGGGGATGCGCCGCTGGCGTTAAGGCAAGTGATCTCCTGTAACCATATTGGCATTCGATCGGATCTCTCGGTGTCGAGGAGATTCGCGCTCGACGGGCGGATGCCTGTCATTGCCTCGGAGGGGCGGTGATTGGGGCTGCGGTCTTCTGGGTTGGTAATTCATTGATCAACTTTTTGCCTTGTTGTGCAAGAACGCTGTTCATCCTCGCAAATATCGCGAAACCATGGCGGGCGTTACTTCTTCTTTGTCGCCAGCGCTCGTTTCGCTTCTTATTCCTGTAAAAGCTGGAAGAAGGCATGCTGGCATGGTTGAAGAAAGATGCCATTGACCTTGCCGGGCAAGGGGTGTGGTGCGCTTCTCCGGGAAATGAGTCAGTGGGGATGGGGTGTCGGCGCCAAGGCCATCGAGCTCTCCGATGCCCTACTGGTCCAAGCTCGTCCATATGTCGAGAGCTCCGTCGAGAAGCATCTGTGATGCAGGTCCACGCGGGATTCTTCTGAGGCGTCTGAACCTTCGGATGGCAGATCAGGGAGCTGTTGCTCGCTCGGTCTCATGAGGGGCACCTCCCCGAACAGGAGTGCGACCTTGGCCTTATATTCTGGTCTGCACCGTATTGATCGGGGGTTTTACAGAATGACGCGCTGGTCGAAGGGACTGCGCGCCCTAGCAGCCGTGTGCGTGGTCGCCATTGTGGCCGCGACGGTGTTGCTGGTGGTTCGCTCGCGAGGATACGACCAGACCAGGGTGACCCCCGACGACGGTACGGTCTGGGTCTCCGCCGACTCCTTGGGCATGTTCGGGCGGGTGAGTCTGCCCGACGGGGCCCTGGACGCGGCTTTCCCGCCGCCTGGCGAACGTCAAGCTGCATACCAACTCGACCTTTTTCAAGCCGGTCCGGCTGTCGTCGCTCGTGACCGGACTTCCGGGCGCGCTTATCCCGTGGACCTTGCCCGGGGTAAAGCGCTTGAAGACGAGGGTGTAGCAGTCCCAAGTTCCTGGACGATGGACTCTGGCGGCTCGACGGTCGCGGCGCTCGACCCCGTCTCTGGCGATGTGCGTATGGCGCAAACTGACCACGACGGCAGAGCGTCGGTCTCAGGGCTGACTTCCGCCACCAAGCCGTCCTTCTCGGTAGGGTCGGATGCAGGCGGTTCTCAGTCCGGCCGGCGGTCGGACCTGGCAGTGGGCCTGGACGGGCAGGTCCATGTCGCTTCGACCTCAGGACAGGTGTCGACCCGTCGTCCTGGGGTGGACATCGAGGTGAGGAAAACTGAACTCGGTGGACGCCTGCAGGATGTCCGGGTCACTGCGGTCGGAGACCGTCCGGTCGTCCTCGATCCCAAGGAGCGTCTTGTCGTTCTCCCCGGCGAGCAACGGGTCTCCCTTCCCTCTTCGCTGGGCGACTCCGTACTCCAACGTCCTGGTCCGGCTGCAGACGAGGTCCTCGTCGCCGGCTCCAAAGAGCTTTTCGCCATCTCCCTGGACGATGGCGCGATTCGGACGTTGTCCTCCGAAGGCATCGGATACCCGGCTCGCCCAGTACGTCAGGGTGAATGCATCGCTGCTGCTTGGGCTGGGGCGCAGGCGGTAGCGGTCCGCGGATGCGGGGAAGAAGCGCCCCGCAGAGTGAACCTTTCGCGTGACGAGGGCGGGCTGCAGACCCCCGATCTGCGGGCCAGAGGCACTTCCGTGGTGTTGAACGACGTCGCCCGAGGCTCGGTGTGGGACCTCTCCACCGGTAAGCGTCTTGACAACTGGTCCACGGTGAAGCCTCCCACCAAGGAAGGCAAGACCGGTAAAGACGATAAAGATCGAACGTCGAACCAGCCGAAGGCACCCAAAGCTGTTGCCGATGAATATGGAGTCCGGCCTGGACGGGCCAGCGTGCTCCATCTGCTCGACAACGACTCAAACCCTGGTGGTGCAGTCATCGCGATCTCCGAGGTGTCCTCGCCCAGCGACCCCCGCGTCCGGCCGACCATCTCTGCAGACGGCCAGAGTGTGCAGGTTGTGGTCCCGGACAATGTGGGTTCGGTGAACTTCAGTTACACCATCACTGACGGGCGGGGGCTCTCCTCGTCGGCTCCGGTGTCGCTGAAAGCTCGCACACCGAAAGACAACGCGCCCCCTCATCTGCGTGCCGGGCACAAACCACGTTCTTACGCCGTACCTAGCGGTGGGCACGTGGCTGTCCCCGTCCTGGCCGACTGGCGGGACGACAAGGACAACGATCCGGTGTCCGTGGTCTCCGCTTCTGCACAAGGAATGCAGGTCTCGGTCTCCAAGGATGGCAACGTCGATATCTCGGCTGCCGCAGGAAAGGGTCATCGACAGGTTTCCTACGAGGTCAGCGACGGGCAGAGCACTGCCAAGGGCACTATCGACCTCGAAGTACTCGCCCCTGGGGCGACAACGACCAGCCCACCCACCGCTATGCCGGACTTCGTTTCTGGCCAAGTGGGTCGTCCCGTCGTGATCCGGCCCTTGGACAACGACCTGCCCGGCGCAGACCCAGCTACTCCTGCGGCGCGTCTCCGTTTGGCCGGAGACGTCTCCTCGGCTGAAGGCCTGGCTGTCACGACCAATCGCAACGAGGGCACGGTCACCGTGACAGCGGCACGCCCGGGTACCTTCTTCCTTCCCTACGGGGTGATCTATGGTGGCGCGCCGATGGCCAAGTCCACTATCCGGGTGGACATCGCTCCAGTCGTGAAAGACGCCTCGCCGATCGCTGTCATGGATACCGCAGTGGTTCGCGGCCAAGGTGCTGTCACCGTCGACGTCCTGGCCAATGACATCAGCCCCTCCGGGCGCATCCTGGCAGTCTCTAAAGTTGAAGCCGCAGACCCGAACCAGCTGCAGGTAGGTGTGGTTCGTGGGCGATGGTTGCGTATCCAGCCGAAGAAGCCTCAACTCTCGCCGGCCCAGCAGGTGGTGCGTTACACAGCTGAGGACGGTGCCAACAGCGCAGTGACAGGGACGGTCATCGTCACTCAGCTGCCTGCTCTGCCGCAGTCGGTGCCGGTGACCTCCGAGGACCATGCCACGGTGCGTGTCGGTGACAATGTCACTATTCCTGTGCTCGACAACGACGAAGATCCCGGAGGCTCCCAACTCGAGATCGTGCAGGACGCCCCCGGCGCGCCGGCGCCAGGCCGCTTGGTCGTCACCGTGGACGGCAAAGAAACGACCGATCACGGTTCGGCTTATGTCTCTGGTCGCGTGGTCCGCTTCCAAGCTCCTCAGTCGGTGCAGAATCGGACGACCGTCCAGATCGCCTACCTGGCGCAGAACTCTTCCGGCTTGGAAGCCAAGGGGCAGGCGCACGTGGTGATCGAGCCGGAGCCCGGACAGGGAAATCCCAACCGTGAGCCGGAGCCGCCGGAGATCGAGGGTCGTATCGTCGCCGGTGACACGACGACGCTCCAGATCTCTGCGACCGGTGTCGACCCGGACGGCGACTCCGTTGCCCTCATAGGCATTTCCAGCGCGCCAATTTTGGGAAGGGTCATGGGTTTCACCCCCGGGACCTTGACCTATCAGGCGTATCCGATGTCAGGTGGCACGGATTCCTTCTCCTATGTCGTTCAGGACAAGTACGGTAAACGTGGCACCGGTACAGTTCGATTGGCCGTGGTCCCTCCCGGAGATCCACAGCCACCGATGGCGGTGGACGACACGATCGTGGCTCAGCCCGGAGCCGTCGTCCGTTTTGATCCTTTGACGAACGATCTGGTCGCCAGCGGGGACAAGGTCCGGATCAACGACCTGAAAGAGACCAATGGCGCCGAGGTCGAAGGCGTCAAACTCAATTCTCCGCGAGGCCCCATCGAAGCGACGGTCGGCACCGGAACCCAGCCGGTGACTTTCCGCTATTCCTTGACGAACGGTCTGGGGACGCCGAGCGTGGCCACCATCACCCTGCGCGCACGTGCCGGATACCGGATGGCGCCAGTGGCGGCGAACACTCAGGCCACGGTGAAGGACGGGGAGACCTCGGTCACCGTCGACGTCCTGGACAAGGTCCGTGATCCAGATGGTGACGGGACTGGCTTGCGCGTCAGCCAGGTCTTCTCCCGCGACGCCACGGTGCAAGGCAGCCAGGTGACGGTTCCGCTCAGCACGCACCCGCGTTTCGTGGCTTACGAGGTCACCGACCGTGAAGGTGCCTCGACGATGGCGGTGTTGACTGTCCCTGCCACGGGAGAAGGCCTGCCATTCCCCGCGCCGGACAAGGTGATCGAAGTCCCCAAGAAGGGGAACATCAAGGTCGACCTCTCCGATTACGTGCGTCATCCCGCAGGTAAGAAGGTCTCGGTCGTGCCGGGCTCCGCGCTCTCCTCTTCGCCGGAAGGGATGCTGGACGTGAAGGCGGTGGAGCCTACCCAGATCCAGGTGAGTGCGAAGACCGATTACGTAGGCCCGGCTGCGATCGCCTTGCAGGTGAGCGAGAACGCAGACGGTTCGGATTCCCAGAACAAGGCTGCTTTGATCTCCATCCCCGTTCAGGTCGGCCCGGAGACCCCGGTGCTGAGGTGCCCGTCCTCTACTTTGGGCGTGGTCGTCGGCGGTCCTGAACAGCGGTTCGACGTCATGGCGCTGTGCCACGTATGGACGGCCAAACCTGGTGGGGCGGAGAAGTTGCGTTTCCGCGGGCAGCTCTCGGGCGAGACCTCAGGTCTGCAACTCTCGAACCCCGACAACCACACGGTGGCTTTGTCGGCGAACGGGAACGCCAGGGAAGGCCAACGGGCAACACTGTCGATCAGCGTTCCTGGTACCGAGGCGAAGCCTGCCACGGTTGCCGTGACCGTTCGGAGCCCGCATCCGCCGACTCTTGCCCCGATCACCTTGGACGGTGTCGCGGCTGGACAGACAGCATCGGTGAACCTGGCAGGTTATGTTTCTTCGCCGTTGAGCTCGCCCAGATTGTCGGTCGTCTCTCTGGAACAGACCGGGGGAGCCCATGCGCGACGTGACGCAAACGGTCTCAACGTGTCGATCACTCCAGATGCTGGAGCAAAGGGTGTACTGACCTTCTCGGTCGTTGTCTCTGATGTCCCGGACCGTTCACGGACCGACCGTCAGGGCAGGGGCACTATCACCGTCAGGGTGATCGGTACCCCAGATGCGCCAGGAACTCCGGCACCGGCCGGTCCGCCGCAGAGCGGTGCCGTGGTCCTTAACTGGGCCGTGCCGAATCACAACGGTGCTCCGATCGATCGTTACCAGGTCTCCTGGCCTGGTGGCACGCAAGAATGCGCAACAGTGCCTTGCACGATCTCAGGCCTGCGGAACGGGGCGACCTTTCCCTTCCGGGTCAAGGCACACAACTCTGTGGGCTGGGGGCCGGAAAGCCCGGTCTCGGCACCGGTTCTGGTCGACGCACGTCCCGGCCCGGTGCGTGATGCCCGGGTGGCTCAGGGCGAGGCCGGCTCTTTGGTCGTGGCCTGGTCGCCACCGGAGTCCGTCGGGTCACCGGTGACCTCGTATGTGATCACGTGGCCGGGCGGCCGGATGGTCACTGCGGCGACACAGGTACTGGTACGAGGGCTGGATGCCACTGGTCCGGTGTCATTGACGATCGTGGCGGTCAACCAGGTCGGTCCAGGTGAGCCCGTGACGGTCACCGGCCAGGCGGCAGGACGGCCGAGGACACCGGGTGCTCCCTTGCTGTCAGCGATCGCCGATGGGAAGGGCAACGCGCAGGTGGCGATCTCGTGGACCCCAGTGCTGCCGAACGGTCCGTTGCCGCTGACCTACACGGTCACCCGGACCAGTGCCTCAGGGTCGACCACGGTCTGTTCTACCGGGATGGTCTCCTGTAAGGACACGGTTCCCTCCGATGGCGGGCAGTACTTCTATTCGGTGACTGCGACCAATGGAGCAGGACTTTCCTCCGACCCTGGGCCGTCGGCATCGATCACGGCAGAGGGCATCCCGGGGCAGCCGACCGATGTCAGCGCCGAGCGCACCCCGCAGGGCAAGATCCTGTTGACCTTCACTTCGCCGCGTAGCACCAAGCCGGTCACGGTGCAGTGCGCGCTGGGGGCCTCTCCCTGCTCGGGCGCACCCTGGGATTTCGCCACATCGGAACGGGTCACTCGGACACTGGAGCCGGTCTCCGGGGCGCTCACCATCACGTTGAGGGCGTGTAATCAGGGCTCGAGGACACAATGCTCGGCGCCTTTGACGGTGCCGATCAAGGGCGAACAGAACTCGGATGTCAAGGTCAAGGTCGGGGCCAGTGGGCCGTCGATCGGCTATGAGGTGTCGACACCCGGAGCGCCTCCAGGTAGTTCCTTGTCGGTAACGGTGTCCGCCGGTGGACGCACAGTGAGCAGTCAGCAGTTCACCACAGGAGCAGGCGAGGCCTGGGCCGCGAAGCAGACGGTACGGGTGGGCTACGGACAGAAGGTCGCTGTCACGGCTGTGCTGACCACCGCGCAAGGCAGCCGAACTGCCAAAGGTTCGGTGGAGACCAGCCTGGCGAAGGTGGCTCTGACCGGAACCGGCGTGAGTTCACCGATCCCGGTCACGATCGAAGTGAGTGGGATGGCCCCCAGCGCGACGGTGGTCTGCACGGTGACCAATCGGACTAGGTCGGCCTCGGCCGATGTGAATGTGGCGACAGATGCGTCAGGGAGAGGGACGGCGGTAGCCCCGCCAGACCGGTTGAAGGCCCAGGCGCGTGATGTCGTCATCGCTACGTGTGACCGTGGCGGTAACGACGGGGGAGTCAGCTCCCCGCCGACCACCCTTCCCACCAAGCCCTGACGGGCCAGATCACCGCCGTGAGGAGACGGAACACGTGATGAACAGGAAAAGCTCAGCCGATCAGGGCAAAACGGTGGCACAGTCCCACGAGATCAGCTGGTTCCAGAAGACCTTCGACGCTTTGGCGACCAATGTCGCTGAAGCGGTTTTGGGTAAACGCCATGTGGTCGACCTGACCCTGACCTGCTTGGCTGCCCGGGGACATCTCCTCCTGGAGGATCTTCCTGGTACGGGGAAGACCAGCTTGGCCCGGGCCCTGGCACAGAGCGTCCAGGGCGAGCATCACCGCATCCAGTTCACTGCCGACCTGCTCCCTGGCGATGTCACAGGGGTGTCGATCTTCGACCCGGCTAAGCAGGTCTTCGAGTTCCACCAGGGGCCGGTGTTCTCGAACATCGTCCTGGCCGACGAGATCAACCGGGCCAGCCCGAAGACCCAGTCCGCTTTGTTGGAGGCGATGGGTGAGGGCCGCGTCACAGTGGACGGGGTCACCCATGAGATGGCGACCCCTTTCATGGTGATCGCCACCCAGAACCCTATCGAGCAGGCTGGGACCTACCGGCTTCCTGAAGCGCAGTTGGACCGCTTCCTCATGAAGACATCGGTCGGTTATCCCGACCGGGCGGCGATGCGGCAGGTATTGGGCGGGCGTGCGGAACGTGACCGGGCCAAGTCTGTGCGTCCGGTGATCACCGGCGAGGTGGTCGGGCAGTTGGTCGATGTCGCTCAACGGGTCTATGTCGCCGACGAAATCATCGATTACGTCACGAACCTGGCTGAGGAGTCGAGGGTGACTCCGCATGTTCGGGTCGGGATGTCGGTACGCGGAGCGTTGTCGTACGTGCACTGCGCCAAGGCTTGGGCGGCTTCGCAGGGCCGGAATTTCGTCATTCCGGACGACATCAAGGAGCTGGCGGTCCCGGTGCTGAGCCATCGTCTGCTGTTGGACGCCGAGGCGCAGTTCGAGGGGGTTTCAGTGGAGGCCGTCATCGATCAGGTCTTCGAGATGGTGCCGGTTCCCGACGGCGGTTCTCGCGGGTCCGATCGGAGCTGACATGGCTTTTCCCCGCTTTCCTGCCTCGGTCGGCCGGATTCGTACGCAGGTGGTGTCGACCTGGTCCGCAGCCTTGGACGGACCGTATGGCAGGACTGCTCGTCGGTGGGCAGCCCCGGCAGTCCGGGTCTTGGGCCCGGTGACTCCTTTGGGCTGGTCGGTGGTGGCTGCTGCCTTCCTGTCCTGGGTGGTCTGGTTGTCCACCGGCTGGGCAGAGGCTGGGGCGATGTGCATGGCGGGTTTCGTGCTGGTCTTTCTTTCAGTGGCCTGGTCGTTGTTGCAGGGGGGGATGGAGGTCTCCTTGTCCTTGTCGCCGACCCGGGTGACGGCGGGGGAGAGCGCAGGAGGTGAGGTGGTTCTGCGCAGAGTAGGCCGACGTCGCCGTCTTCCGGCTGTGGTGGAGCTCCCGGTCGGTATGGGACGTGGGCGTTTTTATGTCGGCGGGTCTGTGGGTTCGGTCCAGGTCGAGCAGTATTCGGTCTTCACGGAGAAGCGTGGAGTGGTCCGGGTCGGGCCGGCACGGTCGATCTCGGGGGATCCTTTTGGCCTGGTGCGCAGGGAACAGACCTGGACGGGGATCTGCGAGCTCTTCGTGCATCCGCACACGGTCCATCTGCCGGCTTTGGACGCTGGCATGATCCGCGATCTCGAGGGTCGTTCAACGACGGACCCCTCGCCCTCCGACCTCGACTTTCATACGGTGAGGCCGTATGTGCCAGCCGATGATCGGCGCCATGTGCATTGGAAGGCGACAGCGAGATCTGGCTCGGTCGGTCCCTCCGAAACGCAGTCCTTGCTGGTCAAGCAGTACTACGACACGAGGCGCTCCCACCTGGGATTGGTCGTCGATGTCGATGCCGGGCATTATCCCGACCCTGATGACGTGGAGATGGCCCTGGAGGCCGCAGCTTCTTTGGCTGTGCGCGCCTGTCGAGACGAGTTGGACGTCAGCGTGGCGGCGGGAGATCGGCTGATCCATGCTGCGCCCCTACCGGTCCTGTTGGATGGGTTTGCGCAGGTCGAGGTTGGTTCAGAGCATTTGTCCGAATCGGTGGTCCGTCTGATGACGGCGGCGCCACAGATGAGCTTGGTGGTCTTCGTGGTCGGTCCGCAGACTGATCACGATGATCTGCGGCTGGGAGTCTCTCTGCTGCCGGCCTCGGTGCGGCCGGTGATCTTACGGGTCCATCCCGGGCATCAGCCGGGTCTGTCGACTTTTCCGGGTGCTTCGGCAATGGTGATCGGCCGGGTCGAGGACCTGCCGATGTTGGTGCGAGAGGGAACTTTGTGAAGTCTGCTCTGGATCGTCTGGCCATGGCGCTGTCCGAGCGCGAGGCTGTAGTCGACGCAGTGATGGTCGTGCTGTTGTTGTGCTGCGCGCTGGGCGGCTTCGCTGGGACTTTCGACGGCCCGTTGGCTCTGTTGGCAGGATGGGCCGGGGTGTTGATCGGCGTCAGCCTGGACACGGTGTGTCGCTCGTTGGCGGTTCCTCGATGGGCACGTATCGCGGCGCGTGTACTAGGGACTTCACTGGTCTATCTCGCTGTGGCTCCGTTCCTCGGTGCGAGGAGCGCTGATGACGGGCCCTTGTCCCCTGATGCCTGGATGCGGGCCGCCCAGGTGGCTTTTGGTGGATGGCGTGATTTGCTGACCACCTTGCCGCCGGTGGCGCAGAGTGGGCCGATGGCGGCATTGCCATGGCTGATGGGCCTGGTAGCAGGATTATTGACTTTTGCGGCTGCTCGGACGTGGCTGCGCTCAGGACCAGTTCTGGGGTTGGTCGGGGCGACAGCGGCTTTGACCGCGCTTTTGGGTACTTCGTCCTCCTCAGGAGCGGTTCTGCGTGGGCTGGTGCTGATCCTGGGCGCGGCGTTGTGGGCGGGGATCCGTTCTTCTCGTTTGGTGGCATCGAACAGGCCAGTAGGTGCGGCTCAGTTCGCTGCAGGCGCTGCGTTGTTGATGGTGACCGGGGTCATCGCGGCGCCAGCTGCTCAGGCGATGACTTCTTCAGGTGGGCCGCGCGAGACCTTGCGCGAACGCATGATGCCTCCGGTGACCGATCATACGAAGGCCAGTGTTCTTGCTGGTTTCCGCCGTTTTCGCCCGGTGGGCGAGGCTTTGGCGGACAAGGCTCTGGTACAGGTGTCGGGGCTGCCCAAGGATGCGCCGGTTCGATTTGCTGTCCTGGATTGTTTCACCGGGACGGTATGGGACGCCTGCGGTCTGCCCGGTGTGGCCAGACCGGGTGCGGGGGCGTTCTGGAAGGTCGGTACCGCCATCCCTGCGCAGATCGAGGGAAAGACGGCGGAGTATCGCATTCGGGTGGAGGACGCTTATGCCCAAGATCCTTATCTGCGGGATTGGGTTCCTTCAGCGGGTTCCCTGACTTCTTTGGACTATGCAGGCGACCGCAGAGAAGCCTTGAGCGAAGCAAGCCGGGTGAACGTCTCGACGGGGGCTGTGCTGGTCTCCGGGGGTGTCCGGGGAGGTGAGGAGACGGTGCAGGCTGCCCGTTTGCCGGGGGCTGCCTTGCCGGACACCTTGCCTGCTACTCAAGGTGCGTTGACCGATGTCTCCCGTCTCCAGGCCGTGTCGTCCTATGTGGCTCGGTGGGGAGGCCCCTCCTCGGATCCATGGCAGCGCTTGCGTGCTGCGGCCCAGCACCTGCGTTCCACCGGTGCTTACTCCGATGGCGACACCGGTTCGGAGCGTCCGGTTCTGCCTGGGCACGGGGTCGGGCGGATCGAGGCTCTTCTGGGGGCCACTGAGCCGGCTGGGGACGACGAACAGTACGCCAGCGCGGCTGCGTTGATGGCGAACAGCCTCGGGTTACCGGCGCGGGTCGTCGTGGGCGGGGTGCCTGACTCCTCCGGGGTGCTGCGGGGCCGGGAGGTCCGGGCCTGGATCGAAGTAGCTGTCGAGAATGCCTGGGTGCAGCTGGGACCTGACCAGATCGTGCCGCCTCGGGACAAAAAACCTAAGCCCATCCCGGAGGAGGATGTGCAAGGTGCTTCGGCGGCAGTGGTTCCGCCTCCTAATACTGCGCGTCGGCCGAGCTCGGAAGATCCGTTCGCCTCCGATACGTCCTTGGGTGGACATGATCGACGCTCGACGCCGGTGAGCGAGTGGTGGGTCACCATGCCGTTGTGGGCTCGGCTGACCGGTGCGATCGTGTTGGGGCCGCCGCTGTTGTGGCTGGCTTTCGTCGGTGCCGTGATGGCGGTGAAGGGTGGGCGTCGGTCGGCTCGGCAGAAGCGTGCTCCGACAGCTGCGGTCTGCGCAGGTTGGGATGAGGTGGTCGACCGGCTCATCGACCGGGGTATGTCTCCGCCGTCGGGTGTGAGCCGTCGTGAGTTGGCCCGGCTGTCAGGGGACCCTTCCCTCTTGGGGTTGGCTTCGCGGATCGATGCGGTTCATTACGGTCCGCAGTCAGTTGGTGAGGAAGAGGTGGCTGCGGTCTGGCGTGAGGTGATGGAGCAGCACAGGCTACTGGCTGCGAACCTTCCCTGGTGGCGACGGCTCCTCGTTGCGGGCAGCTTGCGTTCGTTGCTGCCCGGCTGGCGTACTCGCGAGGGCGCTGAGGGGCTACGGCCTTCTTCGGTGTATTTCGTGCAGATCCAGAATTAGTGGCGTCCGAAGGGCCAGAGCCACCACCACCAGGGGCGTTTTTTCCGACGATGACGGCGTAGGCCGCCTTGGGGTACTTCGGTGTCGAAGAGGTCAACGGCTCCCATGGCGGGTGCGTAGACGCTTTCGGTGGCGCTGGTCCGACGTTCGCGTCGAGTGGCCCGGGTCGGGGCCTCCCCGCCGCGGGCTGCTCGACGTGTTGCGCGGGTGGCCGGTGATTCCATGACCGGGGGCGGGCTGTAGACAGGTTCCCTGCCGAGGCCGGGGAGGAGCTGAGGCGCGTGTTCGATCGGTTCCTCGGGCAGAGGGAAGGGTGCTGGGGGAAGGAACCCATGATGTTCGTGATCGAAGTAGTCGGTCTTCGGGGCGAAGGCTTCGGGTCGTGTGACGTGGTCTGCGTATGAGTCGGTGCTGTTCAGGTCCGGATAGCGTGGCTGCTCTTCTTCCCAAGGATCCGAATAGGTCTGGTGATACAGGTCGGGGGGATCCTGAAATCTTTGGTGATCCTGGAGAGGTTCATGCCAGGGGTCGGGGTAGCGCTCCTGGTAGTCCGAGGGGATGGGACTTCTCTGGGTTTCCTGGTAGGAGGAGCGGTCGGGATAGGGGTCGTACCAAGAGTCTTGGTAGGAGCTCTGGTAAGGGTCCGACTGGGGCAGGTCGTGAATGTCGCCATGCGGGGGTAGATGGGCCGACGAATAAGGGCCGGGATACGCCTCGGCGGACGGATAGTAGCGTCCTTCGGGTGACTCTTCTTGGTAGTAGGGGTCCTGATAGTGGGTTTCTACCGGTGGTGGGTAGGCCGCGAGGTAAGGCGGTGGTGCGTTGAAGCGTTGGGACAATGTCGCGTCATGGAGGAGCTTGCGCTGTAACGACCAGTACTGGGTGGGCGAGATCTCTCCCTGTAGGTACAGCTCGTCGAGTTGGGCGAGATCATAAGGCGCCTGGGAGGCCTCGGTTTGTTCATCGTTCATCGGGGGAACGGTGTGCCGGGCCGGTCACGGTGCGCAGTGTGACTGGCCCGGTGTCGTCGGCTGGTGTAGGGAAGTGAGCGCCGGCGCCTATGCGAGGAAGGGCGGGGAGAGGTGCGCGGTCGTGGCTGGCTCGGCGCTCTCGCGTCCGGGGGTCTGCCGTGTCAGTGAAAGGTAGGGCACTGGATCGGCAGGCTGTCACCTGAGGTGTGATGTTGCGTCGTGTAGGCACGGAGGGCTCCCCTTGTTCCAGTCGTGATGATATCTCTCCCCGCGGTGGCTTATCTCCTCTGGCTCAGTCGGATGGGACGAGGGATGAGTCCCTCGGCGGGCTCGGTCTCGGCGCATGACAGCCGATGGGTGGGGGTGGCCTCTTGAACTGTCCTACAGGACGACTGCCCCATTCTTCTCATTTAATGAGATGGAGGTCCTATTATGCAAGACGAGCCGCTAGCGTCCTTCTCTATGAAGGATGTCGCACAGGACACCATCGAGCTGGCCTGCATCCCCGGTGATGGTATTGGCCCCGAAGTCGTCCGTGAAGCCCGGTCGGTCCTCGACGCCCTTGCCGGGAGTGGCATCGGACCCCGCATTGATGTGACCGAGTACGACCTCGGAGCGCGCCGTTGGAAGGAGACCGGCGAGGCCTTGCCGGCCGGAGTGCTCCGAGAACTGCGCGACCACGACGCCATTCTCCTGGGAGCTATCGGGGACCCTTCTGTGCCCAGCGGACTGCTCGAACGCCAGCTCCTGCTGGCGCTCCGTTTCGCACTCGACCACTATGTGAACCTTCGCCCGGTCAAGCTCCTGCCCGGCGGCACGACCCCCCTTGACCTTGCCCAGGTCGCACCCGAAGGCATCGACTACGTCGTCGTCCGGGAAGGTACCGAAGGGCCTTATGTCGGCAACGGAGGTGCCCTGCGTGTCGGGACCCCGGCCGAGATCGCCACCGAGACCAGCATCAATACGCGGCATGGCGTCGAACGCGTGGTGCGCTATGCCTTCGATACCGCTCGTGGTCGATCACGCCGCCATCTCACCTTGGTGCATAAGCACAATGTGCTCACCCACGCCGGGCAGCTGTGGCGACGTACCGTCGAAGAGGTCGCCGCCGATTATCCCGAGGTCGAGTGGGGATACCAGCATGTCGACGCGGCAACGATCTTCATGGTGACCGACCCCGGACGTTTCGACGTCATCGTGACGGACAACCTCTTCGGCGACATCATCACTGACCTCGCAGGCGCCACCGCCGGAGGTATCGGATTGGCGGCCAGCGGAAATATCAACCCGACGCGAAGCACCCCGAGCATGTTCGAACCAGTCCACGGTTCGGCGCCCGATATCGCCGGACAGGGCAAGGCTGATCCGACCGCCACGATCCTGTCTGCAGCGATGATGCTGACCCACCTGGGGTATCCAGAAGCCTCTGCTGCCATCGAAACAGCCGTTGCAGCCGACCTGGCCGCGCGGCCTCGACTGGGAACACGCTGTACCTCCGACATCGGAGAGTCAGTCGTACGACTCCTGACCTGAACCACCCAGAATCCCCTCGTCGCCGACCCGGACAGCTCCACTGCGCCCAGCGCAGGAGGAACCAGACCGGGCGTGGGACTGCGCTAAGCGTTAACCTGCCCAGGAGCGAAGGTGCGCAACCTGATCAACGGCGGCACCCCTGCCCCTCACCGTCCCGATGACGACAAGGACCCGGCTATGACTCTCGCCTTCACCACCCAGGACCACCCCCAACGGGCCACGGCTGAACAGCGCGCCTACGTATTGGGCAATCCCGGATTCGGGCAGAACTTCACCGACCACATGGCCCTGGCCCGCTGGACCAGCGACGAAGGATGGCATGAAGGCGCAGTGGTGCCCTACGGGCCGTTGGCCATCGACCCGGCCGCAGCGGTCCTGCACTACGCCCAGGAGATCTTCGAGGGTCTGAAGGCCTACCGACATGCAGACGGGTCGATCTGGACCTTCCGGCCGGAAGCGAACGCTGAGCGGATGCAGCAGAGCGCACTCCGTCTTGCCCTGCCTCAGCTGCCCACGCAGGACTTCATCGAGTCCTTGCGTGCGCTGGTGGCTGTCGACCATGAGTGGGTTCCTGCAGTAGGAACGGGGGAGACCAGCCTGTACCTACGCCCGTTCATGTACGCCTCTGAGGCCTTCCTGGGGGTGCGTCCTTCTCGTGAGGTGACCTACTGCTGTATCGCTTCGCCCGCCGGCGCGTACTTCTCCAGGGGGCTGGCACCAGTGAACCTGTGGGTGTCCACCCAGTATGCGCGTGCAGGAGCAGGCGGCACCGGAGCGGCGAAGTGCGGTGGCAACTACGCCAGTTCGTTGGCCGGACAGTTGGAAGGCGCTCAGCACGGCTGCGACCAGGCTGTCTTCCTCGACTCGGGGACTCACCGCTACATCGAGGAACTCGGCGGGATGAACCTCTTCCTGGTGTACCGCGACGGTCGGATCGTTACCCCGGAGTTGACCGGGAGCATCCTGCCCGGCGTCACCCGCAGGTCGATCCTGCAGCTGGCGAGTGAGATGGGCCTGTCTCCCGAAGAGCGGCGTATTCCTATCCAGGAGTGGAAGGACGGAGCCGCCAGTGGTGAGATCACCGAGATCTTTGCTTGTGGCACCGCTGCGGTCATTACTCCGGTGGGCGAACTCCGCTGGGACGGCGGCACTTGCGACCACCGTCGTTCGGTCGACCCCGGTCAGGTGGGGGATGTGACCCAGCAGCTGCGTACGGCTCTGCTGGACATCCAGTACGGGCGGGTGGAGGACACCCGCGGGTGGATGACCCGTTTGTTCTGAGCGGTGCCGTCCTGGCCCTCTCGACGTGTGGTTCTCCGGCGGGCAGGGTCAGGACGCCGCAGGGTCGTTCAGGATGCGCTCGCACGTGGTGATCAATCGTGACCTCAGCATGCTGGCCTCCTCGGCGATCTCCCGCTGGCGGGCGACATAGGTGGAGCGTCCGGCGGCCGTTTCGACAGGAATCGCCTCCAGGCCGAAGCCGGTCACATCGTAGGGGCTGGCCTGCATGTCGAGCTGCCGGGCTCGTAATGCCATCTCCAGACAGTCCATGAGCAGCTCGCTGGGTACGGCCGGGGAGAGTCGGGCAGCCCAGTGATAGAGGTCCATCGAGGCGTGGAGGCAGCCGGGTTGTTCCTGGTCGTCGCGATTCTTCCGGGTGGGGTGTAGCTGGTTGAGCGGACGCGCCTGCTCGGTGAAGAAACGGTAGGCGTCGAAGTGGCTGCACCGGATCGTGGACTGTTCGACGACCTGGTCGGTGTGTGCCTGGCTGAGGCGCAGGGGCAACTGTTCGTGACGTCGTTCGTTGTCGGACAGCCCATAGACCATGGCCCATTCGTGGAGTCCGAAACAGGAGAAGACTGCGGGGCGTGAGGCCGTGGCGGCCAGTAGCTGATGGATCTCTTCGACCAGCCTGCGGCGGGCTTCGAGGAAGGCCGGCACGTCCAGGAGGTATCCGTCGCCGTGTGCTGTGTAGTGGGGCCAGTGCCGACGCTCAGAGGGGCCGGCCCCGTCCTGGAGGAGCACGCCTGGTCCTGGGTGCCAGCGTCGGAGTTTGCCCGGCCGATGGCGGTAGTAGACCCAGAGGAAGTCTTCGACGGGGTGGCTCAGCCCGCGGCTGCGGCGGTGCAAGTGGCCGTTCACCAGCTTCTCGACCCGTCCAGTATGGGTCTCCTCGCGATGACGCCATTCGGCGTACGACAGCTCTTCCACGGAGCAGGACCCTACCGCTCGTGGGAAGGATCGACCCGACCAACCTCGCGAAATTGGTTGAACAATATCCGGAGTCAGATCTACTCTCCTAAGAGTCGTCGCGATGATCCGTGGGAGAGACAGTCCTGTCGTCTCTTCTGCGGGGGCTGTCCGACGCCGCTCCTCGCTGCTGAGGCCGCCGCGAGGAAATCGCGCGCCACAGCGGAGGAAGCATGGAAGACCTGCGCATCACGGTCAATGGCACCGTTCATGAAGTGACCGACGTCGGACCCCACACCACGCTTCTCTCCTGGTTGAGGGCGCAGGGGCTCACTGGAGCCAAGGAGGGCTGCGCCGAAGGAGAATGTGGTTCCTGCGCAGTTCTCCTCGTCCGTGAGTCGGCATCCGGCAAAGTCAGGCTGGACAGCATCAACTCCTGTCTGATCGCCATGGGCGCTCTCCACGGGGCCGAGATCATGACCGTCGAGGGGCTCACCGACGGACGCTGGGAACATCCCGTCCAACGGGTCTTCGCTCAGGCAGGAGCCAGCCAATGTGGTTTCTGCACTCCGGGATTCATTGCCAGCCTTGCGGGCGAGTACTACCGGTCCGATCGGATCCCGGGGCAATACGGGCAGGAGAACGGCGTCGATCTGCACGCCTTGGGCGGGAACCTCTGCCGTTGCACCGGCTACCGGGCCATCCGTGATGCGGCCGAGCGGATCGGTTTCCCCGAGATGGACGATCCGGTCAGTGAACGTCTGAGCCGTCAGGTGTCGCCCCCGGCGCCGGTGCACCTCGCGGACGAGGAGGGGGCCTTCATCCGCCCGGCGAACCTCGAAGAAGCTCTCTACCTGATCAGCCGGCACCCCGAAGCGGTTCTCCGCGCAGGGGGTACTGACCTGGGAGTGGAACAGAACCTCCGTCACCGTCGACCTGGCCTGGTCGTCGCCGTCGATGCCTTGCCCGAGCTGCGAATGATCCAGATCGAGGAGGACCATATCGACATCGGAGCGGGGCTGCCCCTCAGCGAGGTCCAGGACGCACTCGACGGGGCGATCCCGCTCCTCGACGCCATGTTCCCCCACTTCGCCAGCCCGCTCATCAGACATGCTGCCACCCTCGGGGGCAATCTCGGCACTGCCTCAGCGGTCGGTGACAGCGCCCCTTGCCTCCTGGCTCTTGACGCCCGCCTCGTCCTGGTCTCCCAGAAGGAGCGACGAGAGATCCCCCTGGGAGATTTCTTCCTCGGGTACCGCCGGACCGTCCGTCGTCCCGACGAGATCATCACCACCATTCGGATCCCACGTCCGTTCGCGCCACAGGTGGGATTCCAGAAGATCACCAAACGTCCCTTGGACGACATCTCCAGTGTGTCCGTCGCCTTCGCCTTCCACATCGAACGGGAAGTCGTCACTGCAGCGCGGATCGGTCTGGGCGGAGTGGCAGCTACGCCCATTCGCGCGCGCGCCACCGAGGAAATCCTCGTCGGACGCCCCTGGACTCAGGAGACCGTCGACCTCGCGGGCGCAGCATTGGCGAAGGAAGGAACTCCGTTGACCGATGCGCGAGCGAGCGCGGCCTACCGCATCGCCATGCTCGAACAGTCTCTCCGCCGCTTCTACACGGAGCTCACGACCCAGGAGATGGCTTCATGACCTCGCTCTCCCGACGTCCGTCACGGGCCGCCGTCGGTGATGCCCTCATCCATGTCGATGCGCAGGCCCATGTCACCGGGGCTGCACTGTTCACCGACGACATGGTTGGTCGTTACACCGGTGTCCTCCATGCCTACCCGGTACGTGCTCCGCATGCCCGCGCCCGGATCGTCGCGATGGACTGCTCTCCTGCGTTCGCTGTCCAGGGGGTGGTGAAGGTTCTCACCGGCCAGGACGTACCGGGGGTCAACGACTCCGGGGTGTGGCACGACGAACCCCTGTTTCCCAGCGAGGTGATGTTCCACGGGCAGGCGGTGGCCTGGGTTTTGGGGGAGAGCCGGGAGATTGCTCGTCGTGGTGCGGAGGCTGTCCAGGTCGACTACGAGCCGCTGCGCGCGGTGGTCACCCTCGAGGAAGCCCTTGCCCAGGAGAGTTTCCAGGGCGGAGAGCTGACCTTGGCCCGGGGCGACGCTGAGCGCGGGCTCCGCCGTTCCGCGTGCTGTTTCCGGGGGATCACCGAACTGGGAGGGCAGGAGCATTTCTACTTGGAGACCCATGTCACGCTCGCCCGGGTAGACGAGAGCGGACAGCTGCATCTGATCTCCAGCACGCAGCATCCTACGGAGACACAAGAGATCACAGCTCATGTCCTCGACCTTCCCAGCCATGCGGTCACCGTTGAATGTGTACGTATGGGTGGAGGGTTCGGCGGCAAGGAGTTTCAGCCTCATGGCTATGCCGCTGTGGCGGCTCTGGGTGCGACTCTCACCGGACGCCCGGTCGAGCTCCGGCTCGATCGCAGTCAGGATCTGTCGATGACCGGTAAGAGACATCCCTTCCTCGCCGAGTGGGAGGCCGGCTTCGACGAGGACGGCCGGATCACGGCGGTGTCAGCCACCCTCGTCGCGGACGGGGGGTGGAGTCTGGACCTGTCCGAACCCGTTCTGGCCAGAGCGCTCTGTCATGTCGACAATGCCTATTTCATTCCGGACATCCGAGTCGTGGGCCGTATCGTCAGAACGAACAAGACTTCGCAGACCGCCTTCCGCGGTTTCGGAGGGCCTCAGGGGATGGTGGTGATCGAGGACATCCTCGGTCGGTGTGCGCCGCTGTTGGGCATGTCCCCAGTCGACCTGCGCAGACGTAATTTCTATCGGACCGGCGAGCAGACCCCTTACCGGCAGACAGTGCGTCACCCCGACCGGATGGCCATGATCTGGGAGCAGCTGCTGGACAGCGCGGACTTCGAGATGCGCTCGGCTGCGGTCGAGGAGTTCAACCGAACCCATCGGCACCGTAGGCGTGGGATCGCGATCACGCCGCAGAAGTTCGGGATCTCGTTCAACTTCACCCCCTTCAACCAGGCCGGTGCCCTCGTCCATGTGTATCGGGACGGATCGGTGACCGTGGCCCACGGCGGCACCGAGATGGGGCAGGGCCTGCACACGAAGATGGTTCAGGTCGCTGCAACAGCGTTGGGTCTCCCTACATCGGCGATCCGTTTGGCCTCGACCCGAACCGACAAGGTGCCCAATACCTCTGCGACTGCGGCGAGCAGCGGCGCCGACCTCAATGGTGCTGCGGTGAAGGACGCCTGTGACCAGATCCGGGCCCGGATGGCCGAGGTCGCTGTGGAGAGCCTACGGGCCCGGATAGGACCTGCTGGAGCACGGGGAATGAAGGCAGGAGACATCCGTTTCGAGAACGGTGAGGTCTTTCCCGCCGGGCATCCGGAGCTGGCGGTGCCTTTCGCTACCGTGGCCGGGGACGCGTATCTTCGGCGGACGAAGCTGTGGGCTGCCGGTTTCTACCGGACTCCGGGACTGCACTGGGACAAGACGACGATGACAGGCGAGCCCTTCAAGTACTTCAGCTATGCCGCAGCCTGCACCGAGGTCGAGGTGGACGCCTTCACCGGCGCGCACCGGGTACTCAGGGTCGACATCCTGCACGATGTGGGGGACAGCCTGTCCCCCTTGATCGACCGTGGGCAGATCGAAGGCGGTTTCGTCCAGGGAATGGGCTGGATGACCATGGAAGAACTGCTCTGGGACAGCGCACCTGGTCCAGGACGAGGTCGGCTGCTCACGTCGGGCGCGAGCACCTACAAGATCCCTTCGATGGGTGAACTCCCCGAGGTCTTCCGGGTCGATTTCCTGGAACGGGCCACCGAGACCGAGGTGATTTATGGATCCAAGGCGATCGGTGAGCCCCCGTTGACCTTGGCGATCAGCCTCCGTGAAGCGCTGCGCCAGGCCTGCGCTTCCTTCGGCCCTGCTGATCGGGAACAAACATTGGCTCTTCCTGCTACTCCGGAGGCCACCTTCTGGGCGATTCAGGAGGCACGGGCAGCATCCGAGGTCTCGGGCGCCGCGGAGCCGGGGAACCCCTGCTGGGGCGAGCGCACCTCGGGAGAAGGACACGCTGCCGAGGGACAGAGTGCTCACTCCCAGGAGGTGCCGGTCCTACGCCGAGGGCGAGGTGCAGCCCGATTCGGATAGCGTGATCGCAGAGCCATATCCCGTGTTTGTCAGGAGCACCCATGAAAATCGCCCGTTATGTCGTCGACGACGAGCCGACCTATGGCGTCGTCATGAGCGAGGACGGCGTGCCCGCTTGGCTGGCCCAGGTGAACGGCGACCCGTTGTATTCGAGGGTGGCCCCGACCGGGGCCCGGCACGAGCTGGGCGATGTGCGACTGCTCGCACCGGTGATCCCGCGGAGCAAGGTCATCGGCATCGGGCGCAACTATGCCGCTCACGCCGCCGAGCTGGGGCATGACGTGCCTGCCGAGCCTTTGGTCTTCCTCAAGCCGAACACCTCGGTGTGTGGGCCGGACGATCCGGTGGTGATGCCGGATTTCAGCGCCGAGGTGCATTACGAGGGCGAACTGGCTGTGATCATCGGCCGGATGTGCAAGGACGTCCCGGTGGACCAGGTCGCCGATGCAGTGTTGGGGTACACCTGCGCGAACGATGTCACCGCACGGGACATCCAGCGCAGTGACGACCAGTGGTCGCGGGCCAAGGGTGCGGACACCTTCTGTCCGTTGGGTCCCTGGATCGAGACCGAGCTTGATCCCATCGACGTGGAAGTGCGGACCAGGTTGGACGGACGTACGGTGCAAGAGGCCTCGACCTCGTTGATGATCTACCCGGTGGCAGAGTTGGTGTCCTATGTCTCGAGGATCTTCACCTTGCTGCCTGGAGATGTCATCTTGACGGGCACCCCTGCTGGGGTGGGTGCGGTGGAGTCCGGACAACGCGTGGAGGTGGAGATCGAAGGGATCGGCGCCTTGTCGAATCCCTTCGTGCGCCGCTGAGACCCTCGGATGCCGAGGTGCGCCGTTCAAGGGCGTCGTAGGCTGGAGCCATCATGAGCACATCCAGCATCCCGGCCGGCTTCTCCGGCGCACCCAGGCTCCGTGTCGCTCCTTCTCCGACAGGCGATCCTCATGTCGGTACCGCATACATGGCTTTGTTCAATCTGGCCTATGCGCGCCAACAAGGGGGACGGTTCGTCCTGCGGGTGGAGGACACCGATCGTTCCCGTTTCCGAGCTGATTCCGAGCAGCAGCTGTACGACACCCTGGACTGGCTCGGCCTCGGGTGGGACGAGGGGCCGGACAAGGGCGGCCCCTTCGCCCCGTATCGGCAGAGCGAACGGCTCGAGACCTACCGTCCTTATGTCGAGCAATTGATCGCCGATGGGCACGCCTACCGGTGCTGGTGTTCTCCGGAGCGTCTGGCGCAGATGCGGGAGGAACAACAACGTTCGAAGTCCTCGGTCACCGGTTACGACCGTCTCTGTCAGGGGATGACCCGTGAGGAGAGGGCCGAGATTCCTGGTTTCCAGGAGACCCCGGTGGTCCGCATGCTGGTGCCCTCGGATGCGCCCATCGAGTTCGATGACCTCATTCGGGGACGGGTGCGCGCGCCGTACCCGGATGATCAGGTGATCCTCAAGGCGGATGGTTTTCCCACCTATCACATGGCTGTGGTGGTGGACGACCACGAGATGGGGATCACGCATGTGGTGCGTGGGGAGGAATGGATTAGTTCGACGCCGAAGCATCTTCTGCTGTACCGCTGGCTGGGGCTGACTCCACCGACTTTCGCGCACATGCCATTGCTGCGGAATACCGATAAGTCGAAGATCTCGAAGCGGAAAAATCCCGCTGCCCGCCTCACCTGGTTCCGTGAACAGGGTTACCTGCCAGAGGCCTTGGTGAACTTTCTCGCGCTCTTGGCCTATCCGCCGGCTAAGGATGCCGAAGGCAAGGACGTCGAGGTGTTCACGCTGGAGCGTTTCGCCGAGGAATTCGACTGGGCGAAGGTGAATCCGGCTGGCCCCATCTTCGACCTGACCAAGTTGGACTGGCTCAACGGGGTGTACATCCGTGAGTTGTCGGTCGAGGATCTGACCGCGCGGTTGATCCCATATCTGCAGTCCGACGGGCTGTTGGGGGAGAACCCCACTTTGGGTGAGATCGTGCGGGTGCGGAGCTTGGCCGAGTTGATCCAGCCACGGCTGGTCAAGCTCACCGAGGCCGCGGAACAGCTGCGTCCGTTCTTCACCGCTGATGACGAATTAGTCGTGGCGGATGATGCCCGGGCTTCGCTCAAGGGCGAGGTCTCTGCGGTTCTCGACGCAGCGATCGCCGCTTTGGAGGACATCCCTGACGACGCTGGTGAGGACTTGTCTCAGGTCGCCGGCAGCTGGACGGCCGGACGGATCGAGGAGTCGTTGAGGGTTGCGCTGATCGACGAGCTCGGATTGAAACCACGGGTTGCTTTCGGTCCGGTCCGGGTGGCTTTGTCCGGCCGCAGGGTGTCTCCGCCCCTTTTCGAGTCCGCTGAGGTGTTGGGACGACACTCGACCTTGACACGTCTGCGGTCCTTGCGGGCGTCACTGTGAGCTCCGCCGGTGCGCTGGGGCCTGCCGAGGATCTCGGTGCACCGGGCACGGACGTGGCTGGGTGGTCACGTCCGGTGCGTGCACTGCTGCTCGACGTCGATGACACCTTGGTCGATACGCTCGGGGCGATGCACCGGGCGTTGGTCCAGTCGGCTTCCCGGGTCTGGTCGGGGTGCGACGAAGAGGTTCTCTCCGCTTTCGCCCGGAGGTATTACACCGATCCGGGCGGTTTCTTTGATGAGTACACCCGTGGGGAGAGAACCTTCGCACAGATGCGGCGGGCTCGTTTCGACGACGCCGTCTCTGCGACGAGGCTGGACCCGGTTGACGAGGTGACTTACGAGTCCTTCGAGAACGGATATCGGGCAGACCTGTTGGCAGCACAGAGACTCTTCGTTGATGTCGACCGGCTGCTGGACCGTGCGGAGTCTGCAGGGGTGCCGGTGGTTCTGCTCACCAATTCCAGTGGTGAGGTGACCCGGGAGAAAATGGCTGTGGTGGGCCTGACCAGTCGTATCGCCTCAGTAGTGACCACAGACACACTCGGTTTCGGTAAACCTGATCCCAGGGTCTTCGCCTATGCCTGCGCAGCGGTGGGTGTGCCACCTGAGGACGTGCTCTGTGTGGGAGACACGATCGGCACCGATGTCGTCGGCGCGCGGCGTTCCGGCATCCGGGTGCTCTGGTTGCAGCGTCGAGACTCACCTGAACCGCGGGATGCAGGCTGGAATGAGCCGGTGTGTGACCCCGGTGTTCGTGTCATCTCGACCTTGGACGAGGTCCTCGACGTGCTCTGATCTCTTCGGGTCAAGCAGGAGTATTCGTTTTCTTCATCTCTTTGACGGTGGGGTCCTGCCCCGGAGAGTACTCTCCGGGGCAGGACCCCACCGTGACCGAGGCCCAGGTCAGCTTCGGCTTGCTCGTTTCTGAATCGCGGCCCATTCGTCCTTCAGCCCGACGGTGCGGTGGAAGTGCATCGGGGTCTGAGGGTCATGGGCGAAATAGCCCAGTCGTTCGAACTGGACCACTGCTCCCAGGGGGGTGTCGGCGAGCATCGGCTCGGTCTGGCAGCGGAGGAGGGTCTCTTTACTGTCCGGGTTGACGTCGTCCATCACCTCTCCCGTGACTTCCCCAGGAACGGGGTGGGTGAAGAGCCGGTCGTAGAGGGACACCGTGGTTTCTACGGAATGCTGGGCGGAGACCCAGTGCATGGTCGATTTGACCTTGCGTCCGTCGGGTGCGGTGCCACCCCGGGAATCAGGGTCGTAGGAGGCGTGGACCTCAAGAATCTGCCCTTGGTCGTCCTTGACCACATCGGTGCAGGTCACCAGGTAGGCGCCCCGAAGCCGGACCTCGCGACCAGGGCTGAGTCGGAAGAACTTCGGTGGGGGAGTTTCGGCGAAGTCGTCCTGTTCGATCCACAGCTCACCGGTGAAGGGAACCTTGCGGGTGCCGTCGGCTTCGTTCTCGGGGTTGTTGGCGACCTCGAACCATTCGACGACAGGCGCGCCTTCGGCGTCGGTGGGCCATCCGTCGATGACCAGTTTGAGTGGGCGGAGCACGGCCATCCGCCGCTGGCTGGCCAGGTTGAGTTCGCGACGGACGAAGGATTCGAGTAGTTCGATGTCATGTCTACTGTTGGTCTTGGTCAACCCGACGTAGGCGCAGAAGTCGCGGATGGACTTGGCCGGGTAGCCGCGTCGACGCATTCCGGCGACCGTGGGCATCCGTGGGTCGTCCCACCCGTCGACCGTTCCGCTGCTCACCAGCTGGAGCATTTTTCGCTTGCTGGTGATCAGGTAGGTGACTGCCAGGCGGGCAAATTCGGTCTGCTGCGGTGCTTCGTACGGGAGCGGGAGCTGCCCGAGGAACCAGTCGTAGAGCGGTCGGTGGCTATCGAACTCCAAGGTGCACAAGGAGTGCGTAACGCCTTCGATGGCATCGGACTGACCGTGTGCCCAGTCATAGGTCGGGTAGAGGCACCAGTCGTCGCCGGTTCGGTGGTGGGGGGCATGTCGGATGCGGTACATGATCGGGTCGCGCATCTGCATGTTCTCGTGTTGCATGTCGATCTTGGCGCGGAGAACACGGGAGCCGTCAGGGTAGTCTCCGTCGCGCATCTTGCGGAATTCGGTGAGATTCTCGGCGACGGGACGGTCACGGTAAGGAGACTCGATTCCAGGGCGACCGAATCCACCACGTTGGGTGGAGATGGTCTCGCCGTCCTGTTCGTCGACGTAGGCCTTGCCCTGTCCGATCAGGTATTCGGCCCATTCGTAGAGTCGGCCGAAGTAATCGGAGGCGAAGAGCACTGGCTCGGGCGGGGGAAAACCGAGCCAGGTGATGTCCTCGATGATCGAGTCGACGTATTCGGTGTCCTCGGTGTCCGGGTTGGTGTCGTCGAAACGAAGGTTGCAGATGCCACCGAACTCCTCGGCGATACCGAAGTCCGCGCAGATGGCTTTGGCGTGTCCGATGTGAAGGTAGCCATTGGGCTCGGGTGGGAACCTGGTCTGGACGCGTCCTGCGAAGATACCTGCGTCGTTGTCGCGGCGGATCTGTTCACGGACGAAATCGCCTGCCGGCGACGTGGCATCAGGCTCGCTCATAACTCTTCACTCTAGTGCCTGTGTGAGGCCGGTTTTGCGGTGGCAGGTGTACTGCGCTGACTGGCGGAATCGTAAGCCTGAGGAGACTTTCTCAGACCGGACTTCTCGATGCCGATGGGATCGAAGGCCCGGCTGTCCAGTGGACCGGACCCTCTTGAGGGGAGAGCAGGGCTGGCGCCGGGCTGATTTGGGTTAAAGGGCACTCGGAGGCTAGAGTGCTTTCTCGGATCGCCTACTCGGTGAGCAGATGCTCTCCTAGTGGGGGGTACCCCATGGGGTATGGTGTAATTGGCAGCACGACTGATTCTGGTTCAGTTAGTCTAGGTTCGAGTCCTGGTACCCCAGCCAGCCGCGTAATACGCGGTGCGGTGTTGGGTGATCTTTCAGATCGTCTGAGACCGATTGGGAAAAACTGCCGATCAAAGGTAAGGTTTCACCCGCTGCTTTAAAAGCAGTAGAAGGCCCCGTTGTGTAGCGGCCTAGCACGCCGCCCTCTCAAGGCGGTAGCGCCGGTTCGAATCCGGTCGGGGCTACAAAAGTCAAGGCGACCCCTTCGTAAGAAGGGGTCGCCTTTCTTGTTGGGCAAGTTGCGATTTACGCTGTGTGCAGCAGCATCGTGGGTCGTCCAGGTGTCTTACGCCGGATCCGGCGCGTGGGTATCTGACTCGACAGGATCTCGATATCTGATGGCTTCGTTGTTCCGGCCACCTGAGACCTGCCGGGGTGAGTGCAACCTAGGTGTGCCGCTGAATATGCGAAGAGCGATGGAAGGACAGGAATCCCCGATGGCGGATCCTCAGATGGACGTGTGTGAGGCCTGGATCAGGGCGAGAGGCCTGCCCCAGGTACTTGCTCGTCGCACGCGCCGCCGGGCCCTGCTGCGTCGGGTTTCGCCTCTGCTTACGATGTTCCTGTCGATGAATTTGTTCTGGCTGGCCACTTTCATCCTGATGAAGGGCGAGTCGGAGGCAGATAATGCTGACAACATCGATGAAGAGATCACCTTGATTTTGGGCTTTATCCTCTTCTTGGGCACCGTATTGCTCTCAGCACTAGCCGCTTTTTTTGTCGGCTGGCTGCTGCGCAAGTTGCCTAATGGGGGAAGTAAAGTCCTTGCAGGGGCGGTGTGTTTGGCCTACCTGATCTTTCCTGCGGTGATGACCGATCAACTGACTGGCAAGGGTCTTTTCATCACCTTTTTTTCGCATGCGTTTATTCTGGTCATTTTGATCTTTTTGGCCTATCTCGGTGTCGGGAATGTGTTGGTCTGGGCGTTGAAACGTTCGGTGAGTCAGCTGACTGCGCTGGGTGCGATGATTGCGCGGGTACTGCCGGTCTTCCTGGTTGCGGTGCTCTTCCTCTTCTTCAATGCCGAGATCTGGCAGGTGGCGGCCGGGATTGACTATGGGCGTGCCTTCGGCGTGGGGGTAGTCCTGCTGTTCTTGGCCTTGGTGGTTGTGGTGGTGACCGCGCTGGATGAGATGCGCACGATGTTCCGCAAGCACGAGGGGCGTGAGGAACAGGAGGAGTTCTCTTACCCGGAGTCTTTGGAGAATGAGAAGCGTATGCGGCTTTTGCTTCGCGATACCCCTTTCGCGATGGCCTCGGTGCCTCGGCTGCGCTCTTCGCTCGGGATCGGTGAACGGGTCAATCTGCAACTGGTCGCTATTGCGGCTCAGGTGATCCAGGTCTTTTTGTTCACCTTGTTGATGGGGGTCTTCTTCGCTTTCTTCGGGCAGGTGGCGATCACGGATGTCGTTGCCAAGACCTGGATCTCGGCGAACCCAGAACCGATGTCCATCGTGGACATCAAGCTGCCCCTCAGCTCGGTGCATTTCAAGGTGAGTTTCATCCTGGCCTGTTTCAGCGGACTGTCCTTCGCTGCGTCGTCGAACAGCGATGCGACCTATCGCAAGTCTTTCCTCGATCCGGTTCTGGCAGAGAACGAAGTCAATATCGCTGTCCGGGATGCCTACCGGGGAATGCTGGCCGAGCGGGAGCTGTACGGGGAGATCGTCGAGGGCCGTAGTGACATGGTCTGAACGATTGGTTCGTCTCTCCTGATGAGGGGGCATTCGTCGTGGGTGTGTATGCCGCGACGGGTGCCCTTTGTCGTAACACCGATGCCCCCTGACTCAGATCGAGTTATTCTGACATTGGACAAAGTTGACCATACTCTGGTGGACGGTGCGTGGTGAGCGGGCTGCCAGGAGCAGCTGGCTAAGACGGCACATCTGTCGCCGGAAGCGATGCAGAACGGGCAGGCGACATGATCACGGAGAACACTCGGCGACGAGCCCCCCGGACGAAGGGACCCGAAGGGGGCGATGCTGCGGTCCATACCTTGCTCATCAACGGCGTGGCCCACGAAGTATCCGAGAACACTGAACTGCTCCAGCTGCTTCGGGACGAACTCCGTCTGATCTCGGTCAAAGACGGCTGCAACCAGGGGTCCTGTGGGACGTGCATGATTCTGGTCGATGGCAAGGCGGTCCGCGCTTGCACCCAGCGGGTCAAACGCCTCGCCGGAAAACAGATCACCACGATCGAAGGATTCAGTGACCGGGAGAAATCGGTTTATGGGCATGCCTTCGGCACTGCGGGCTCGGTGCAGTGTGGCTTCTGCATTCCCGGAATGATTGTCTCTGCGAAGTCTCTGCTCGATGCGAACCCGGAGCCGACGGCGAGCGAGGTCAGACATGCTTTGCGTACCAATATGTGTCGCTGCACCGGGTATCAGCAGATTGTCGAGGGGGTCCTCCTCGCTGCAGAACTGCTCCGCGGGGGAGGGGGAATCCCTGAGCCGGGGCGGACCGCGGGCGTAGGCGAAGAGGTGCTCCGCATCGACGCGGTCGAGAAGGCCTTGGGTGAAGGCCAGTATGTCGATGACATCGACATTCCTGGGCTCGTTCACGGAAGACATGTCTTCACTGCTCATCCTCGGGCACGGATCCTCTCCATCGACGTCGCCGATGCGCTTGCTATGCCAGGTGTGCTCGGGGTCTTCACCGCCGAGGACATCCCGGGGGAGCGCTATGTGGGGCATCTGTACAAGGATTGGCCCGGCATGATCGCTGTGGGAGAAGTCACCAAAGCGATCGGGGACACCTTGGCGATGGTCGTCACGCAGACCCACGCTCAAGCCGAGGCCGCTGCTGCAGCGGTTGTGGTCGAGTACGAGGTGCTCGAGCCGTTGACCAGCCCTGAGGCCGCCATGGCGGAGGGTGCACCGCAGATCCACGGCGAGGGTTTTTGGCGTTTCGGGTCTTTCACCGTCCCTGAGGGAAATATCTGTGCTCATGAGGAATTTTCCCGTGGCGATGTCATTGCTGGTTTTGCCGCTTCGGAATATATCGCTGAAGCAACTTTTGACCTCCCTCCTCAGGAGCACGCTTTCATGGAGACCGAAGCGGCTATCGGTATTCCTGATGGCGAGGGGATCATGGTGATCACTGCAGGCCAAGGAATTTACGACGAATATCATGAAATAAGCGAGTATCTTGGGCTACCCCTGGAGAAAGTTCGGGTTCGCTCGGCACTGGTCGGTGGAGGTTTCGGGGGAAAAGAAGATATGTCGGTCCAGCATCAGGCAGCGTTATGTGCTCACTTAACGGGAAAACCGGTAAAAGTGAAATTCACTCGTACCGATAGCCTGAACTACCACCCGAAGCGCCACGCCATGAAGATCGCGATGAAGATCGGCTGTGATTCCCAGGGAATTCTGCAGGCCATGCAGGCTCGGATCATTTCGGATACGGGTGCCTATGCCTCTTTGGGTGGGCCAGTGCTGCAGCGAGCTTGCACTCATGCCTCGGGGCCCTACCACTATGCCAATGTGAGCGTGGTCGGTGATGCCGTCTACACCAATAATCCCCCGGCAGGAGCCTTCCGCGGCTTCGGGGTCACTCAGTCGGCGATGGCTGTCGAATGCCTTGTCAACGACCTTGCCCGCCAGGTGGGGATCTCCGGATGGGAGATCCGCTATCGCAATGCGATCAGACCTGGACAAGCCCTCCCGAACGGGCAGATCGTCGGAGTGGACACCGCGTTGGTGGAGACGCTGGACGCTGTTCGTGACGATTTCGAAAGATATGAAGCCGCCCCGAACGCCCACGTGGGTATCGCGTGCGCCATGAAGAATGCCGGAGTCGGGGTCGGCCTGAAGGATCCGGGGCGGTGCAATGTGGAGATCATCGACGGCATCGTCCATGCCCGTTCCTCCGCGGCCGGCATCGGACAGGGGATCACCACTGTCATCCTCCAGATGGTGGCAGAGACCACAGGCTTGGAGAGAAGTCAGATCGTGGTGGACCCTCCGGACACCAGCTATTCACCGGACGCAGGTACCACGACGGCGTCGCGGCAGACCGTCTTCACCGGGCAAGCAGCGCGGGAAGCCGGACAAGCACTTAAACGGGACCTGGACTCCGGATACACACTGGCAGATCTCGAGGGAAAGCTTTACGAAGGAGAATTCGACTTCGAAACCGACCCGATCACATCGACGAAAGCAAACCCGATCAGCCATATCTCCTACGGTTTCGCCACTCAGCTCTTCGCCATCGACGACAAGGGCGAAATCATCGAGGTCGTGGCAGCACATGACGCAGGCCGAGTGATCAACCCAGTAGCTTGTGAGGGGCAGGTGATCGGCGGAGTGGCTATGGCCATCGGCTACGGAGCGACCGAGCATTTCCGTTGTGAAGGCGGGGTTCCCCAGGTGAAACTGGCTCAGCTCGGGCTGATCAAGTCCAACCAGATGCCCCCGGTCCGGACGATCTTCGTCAACCGCGTCGACCCGACCTACGCCTATGGCGCCAAAGGCATAGGGGAGATCACCTGTTGTCTGGGCGCTCCAGCCCTGCAGAATGCCTACTTCAAGAAGGACGGTGCTTTCCGAGTCGTTCTTCCGCTGGAAGACACCTTCTACCGACCTGCGCGGCGCCGATGACCGCCGACAGCGCGGGTGCTCCAAAGGCCCGAGCCTTCAATGATTCATCGGAGTCTCGTTCCGGCCTCCTGGGCTCGACGTCGTTGGTCGTCGTGCGTGGTGCCGGAGATATCGCCACCGGTGTTGTCCAGCGCTGTGTCCATGCCGGTTTTGACGTGATCGCCCTGGAACTTGCCCAACCGATGGCCGTACGGTGGCGGGCCTCCCTGTGCACCGCGGTTCGCGAAGGCAGCTGGCAGGTCGAGGATCTCCGGGGTCTACGGGCCGATGACCTCGGTGAGGCTCGACAGATACTGGCGAAGAGCAGGCAGTGCGCGCGGACAGACAGCTACTGGGTTCCGGTGATCGTCGATCCTGAAGCCGAGCTGATCGATCAGGTACGGCCTGCTGCGGTCATCGACGCGATGCTCGCCAAACGAAATATCGGCACCCGACGCGGTATGGGCATCGTCACTGTGGGTTGTGGTCCAGGTTTCGTCGCTGGCGACGATGTCGACTACGTCGTGGAGAGCATGCGAGGGCACAACCTGGGAAGAGTGCTTTCCACGGGGAAAGCGCTGCCCAACACCGGGGTTCCGGGGGTGATCGCCGGGCATGGTGTCGATCGGGTCGTCCGGGCTCCTGCCTCCGGCCGGATACGGGTCGTGCGCGATATCGCTGATGTGGTGGATCGGGGAGAGACTCTCTGCATCCTGGACGGAGTCGACGGCTCCCATGAGGTGCTCTCGCCTTTGTCCGGAGTCGTCAGAGGCATGATTCCCGATGGTGCAGCCGTGCCACGCGGGCTCAAGATCGCAGATGTCGATCCTCGCCCGGAGATGGTTTCCTGCTGCGACACGATCTCTGACAAGGCCAGAGCTGTGGGCGGGGGCGCACTCGACGCTGTTCTTCAGGGGCTGTCGATCCACGGACAGCAAATATTCGAGGAATCACCGGCGTTCCCGAGCGGTGTTCGATGAACGATCTCTCGATACAGCTTGTCGTCTGGGACCGTGAAGGAAGAGCCGTCCCCGGACTCCTTCCGGCACTGGGCATCGCCGATCTGCTCGGGAGACGGGCTTCGGCACCGGATCGTGTGGGTGGAGTGGTGCTTTCAGCCGTGGGCGCTGGGGGTAAGACAACACTTCTCCACGCGATCGGGCGGGAGTGCGTAGCTCTCGGGCTGAAAACCGTGCTGACCACGACCACTCGGTTGTGGCATGAGGACGGTGCCGCACTCGACGTGGACGATGCGTTGGCACGCAGACTCGATTCAGCACTGTTGGTTGCGGGGCGCCCGTGCAAAGGGGGGAAGATCGCCGCTTTTCCCCAAGAAGGGTTTGATCGTCTGCGGCATGGTTTCGACGTGATCTTGGTCGAGGCCGACGGCTCCCGGGGGATGCCGTTCAAGGTGCCTGCTGCGCATGAACCCGTAGTGCCTCCGCAGACGGATCTGCTGTTGGTCGTGGCGAGTGCCACCGCCTTGGGCAGGCCATTGGGGGAAGTCTGCTTCCGGGAGGAGGAAGCCAGGGCCATTCTGAGCGCCGATCCGACGGCAGGGGTCGTGATCGATTCAGCAGCTGCTGCAGCACTACTGCGATCAGGCTATGTGGTGCCGGTGCGGGGCCTGGAACGTTCCGGAGATATCACGGTCGTGATCACCCATGTCGACCACGGGGCGAGCGACGACAACCTTGAGGGGCTGATCCGGCTTCTGCCTCACCACCGGGTGGCCTGTGTGGGGACACGGCACCGAGAAGCGAACTCCGAGGAGGAGAATAACGCCGGTCGGAGGAAGGCTTCTCCGTTATCGCCAGCGGGGCAGGGAGGTCGATGATGCGACGAGCGGGGTACGTCGAGTTGCTGGGGCGGGTCGACGCGGAGGGCATCCACGCTCGGCTGCACTGGACAAGTGGGTCGAGAGCAGGAGAATACGACCCCTGGGACGGTGATCGGGGGAGCCTGCCGGGTGCGCCACGAAGACCGTTCGGTGCGACCTGCCGGGATACCGAGGACGGCGGCTACTTCGCCGAGCAGCTCTGGGGGACGCCTCGGTTAGTGATCGTCGGCGCTGGCCACGTCGGGCGTGCTGTTGCCCAGATCGCTTCAGTGATGGGATTTCACACCGTGGTGGTTGACGACCGGCCCGAACTGGCTCGAGTCAGTCAGCTCCCCGGCGCGGATCTGGTCGTGGCCGATGATTACGGCAACGCGCTCTGTGCGCTTCCCGATCACGCCAACAGTTATTTCGTGATTGTCACTCCAGGGCACCGAAGTGATCGGGAATGTGCTCGGCTCTGTTTGACGCGCACTCATCAGTACGTGGGCATGATCGGTTCCAGACGTAAAGCTGCGCTGGTCCGTCGGGAGCTGACAGAGGCAGGGCTGCCTCACGCCCTGGCGCAGGAACTGCGCTCGCCGATCGGCATTCATCTGGGTGGGCCGGCGCCAGGGGAGATCGCGGTGTCGATCTGTGCAGAGCTGGTCCAGGTCCGCGCCGAACGCCAAGGTTCGGTCGTCGAAGCTGCAGTGGCTGACGCGATCCGTCAGCTGGCAGAGACGCCGGACCAGTCAGCTGTGCTGGCCACGGTCATCGGCGACGCCGGATCGACTCCCCGGGGCACGGGCGCACGCATGGTGGTGAATGCTCAGGGGCCGGTCGCGGGATCGGTCGGTGGAGGCGCTGTGGAACTCGAGGTGACTCGCCGTGCGCTGGCGCTGCTCGAGGAGGAGAACTCTTCTCTCGGAGTGTCCGACTACGACTTGTCTGGTCGTCAGGGAAATGAGCTGGACATGATCTGTGGGGGGAGTGTCCGCGTGCTTCTGGAGCGGATCTGAAGGCATTCCACGGAGTTCCGTGGAGAGGGTTCTCGGCCCCTTCGCCGGGTGTGGGGCCCTCAGCGAAGGAGCCCCACACCGAGGTCAGTGCTTGTGTGCTGATTCCTGTGCGGCCTGTTGCTGGGCATGAGCGCGGGCGAGGACCTCGGTCAGCTTGTTGGCTCCGGCCACAACGGTTGCGGCGTGGAGGCGTCCGGGCTGTCGGGAAATGCGCTCAATGGGGCCGGAGATCGAAACAGCTGCGATGACCCGTCCTGCCGGGTTGCGGACCGGAGCGGACACCGAGGCGACGCCAGGCTCTCGCTCGCCGACGCTTTGCGCCCATCCACGGCGGCGGACGCCGGAAAGAGTGGTGGCGGTGAATTCTGCTCCTTGGAGGCCGCGGTGGAGCCTGTCTGGCTCCTCCCAGGCGAGGAGGACCTGGGCTGCGGATCCGGCAAGCATCGACAAGGTCGCGCCGACAGGGATGGAGTCGCGTAGTCCCATGGGGCGTTCGGCCGCTGCGACGCAGATGCGCATGTCTCCCTGTCGTCGGAAGAGCTGGGCCGACTCATGTGTGTGGTCACGAAGTGCACCCAGGACGGCTCCTGCTGCGGCAAGCAGTCGGTCCTCACCTGCAGCGGAGGCCAGTTCTGCCAGGCGGGGGCCGAGGATGAATCTGCCTTGCATGTCGCGAGATACCAGTCGATGGTGTTCGAGAGCCACCGCCAGGCGATGGGCGGTGGGGCGAGCTAATCCGGTGATGGCGACGAGCTGTGCGAGAGTCGACGGTCCTGCTTCCAGGGCGCCGAGAACGGTTGCGGCCTTGTCCAGGACACCGACCCCACTAGAACTTTCCATGCACTTAGTGTGACGTCCCACGTCCTGAGACGCAAGCTCGCCACATCTTGAACGTGTGAACCATGGGCCTCACAGTTATGACAGATGTCGCCAATGACCTGTTGTGAGACGGTCGTCTCAGAGATGGAGATCGCCATGGGCTTCACGCTGGCTGAAAAAGTGTGGGCGCAGCATGTCGTGAGGTCGGCTCCTGGCGAGCCTGACCTGCTGTACATCGACCTGCACCTTCTCCATGAGGTCACCAGCCCTCAAGCCTTCGACGGGCTTCGCCTGGCAGGGCGAAAGCTGCGAAGGCCTGATCTGACAGTGGCGACCGAGGATCACAATGTCCCTACCCTTCCCGGCCCGATCGAGGATCCGATCAGCCGCACCCAGGTGGAGACGCTGCGCCGCAACTGCGAGGAGTTCGGGGTTCGGCTCTATCCGATGGGGCACGACCGACAGGGCATCGTGCACATCATCAGCCCCGAGCTCGGGCTCACCCAACCGGGCATGACCATCGTCTGCGGTGACTCCCACACCAGTACCCACGGTGCATTCGGCGCCTTGGCGCTGGGGATCGGGACCAGCGAGGTCGAGCACGTGATGGCTACGCAGACCCTGCCTCTGGCACCTTTCCGGACCATGGCTGTTCACGTCGACGGGAAACTGCGATCCGGAGTCGGCGCCAAGGACATCATTCTCGCGGTCATCGCCAGGATCGGTACCGGGGGTGGACAGGGCCACGTCATCGAGTACCGCGGAAGCGCGATCGAAGCTCTCTCGATGGAATCGCGGATGACCTTGTGCAACATGTCGATCGAGGCTGGGGCAAGGGCGGGGATGGTGGCCCCGGACGAGACCACCTACGCATATCTGCGCGGGAGGCCGCACGCTCCCGCCGGTGAGGACTGGGAATCTGCGCTCGTCGACTGGCGGTCGCTGGTGAGCGATCCGGACGCCGTCTACGACACGGAGGTCCACATCGAGGCGGAGAGTTTGAGCCCCTTCGTGACCTGGGGTACCAATCCGGCTCAAGGCGCGCCCTTGTCGGACAAGGTGCCCGATCCGCTGTTGCTAGGTGATGACGACGCCGCCCATACCGCTGCGCGCGCCCTCGAGTACATGGGACTCGTCCCTGGTACACCTCTGCGTGAGGTGTCGGTCGATGCAGTTTTCGTCGGTTCGTGCACCAACGGGCGGATCGAGGATCTGCGAGTGGTGGCCCAGATCCTGCGGGACCGTCGGGTGGCCGAGGGGACACGCTTGCTGGTCGTTCCCGGCTCCGCGCAGGTGAAGATGCAGGCCGAGGCCGAGGGGATCGACGAGGTCGTGATCGAGGCTGGCGGCCAGTGGCGTCTGCCTGGATGTTCGATGTGCCTGGGGATGAACCCGGACCAGCTGTCGCCCGGAGAGCGATGCGCCTCGACCTCCAATCGCAATTTTGAAGGACGGCAGGGCAGCGGAGGCCGAACTCATCTGGTGAGTCCCGCTGTCGCTGCGGCCACCGCGGTCGTGGGACGTCTGGCCTCCCCGGATGATCTGCCCGAATCGGGTTTGCTCCACCACTGACGCCGTCCTGCTGCGCTAGGGCGCGGCGGGGCCGTTGACGGGGCGCCCTAGCGCGCACCTCGAACTTTCGTGTTGCTCACTTGTCAGGAGAACGTCTGATGGAGAAGTTCACCACGCACACCGGTGTCGCGGTCCCCTTGCGCCGCACCAATGTGGATACGGACCAGATCATTCCGGCCTCCTACCTGAAGCGGGTGACACGCTCGGGCTTCGATGATGGACTTTTCGCGCAATGGCGCTCCGATCCGAGCTTCGTTCTCAATCACCCTGTGTATCAAGAAGGTTCAGTCCTTGTGGCTGGATCAGACTTCGGAACAGGCAGTTCTCGCGAGCACGCGGTCTGGGCGCTAATGGATTACGGCTTTCGTGTCGTCGTATCATCTCGGTTCGCTGACATCTTCAGGGGCAACTCCGGTAAATCCGGGTTGCTCACCGCGCAGGTCAGCGCCAGTGACGCGGAGCTACTGCTGAAACTATTGGAGGATGAACCTGGTGTGCAGGTCGCGGTGGACCTCACCGAACGTACGATCAGCTGTAAGGACGTGGTCGTTCCCTTTGACGTCGACGAGTACGTGCGATGGCGGCTCATGGAAGGCCTGGATGACATCGGTCTGACATTGCGCCACGAGCCGGACATCACTGGCTACGAGGCTCGACGCCCCGCATACAAACCCGCTGTCGGGGGCATCTGACCCAGGCAGTTCCTCGATTCGACTCCTACCTCTCCGGGGTGCCTTGGCGGCACTGCGGTGTCCGTACTTGGTCCAGGGAGTGATTCAAGGATCCCGCGAGGCGAGATATCGGGCTTCTCAGTGATGCTCGCGCAAAGACGTTGACGAATTCGGTCCGAACTCACTTAAACGGTCGATGAGCTGCGCAGATATCCCTCAAGGATCCTGCCTTGGTGGTCCTCTTGTGCCTCAGTCGCGAGCACACTCGCTGGGTTCCTCTGTGGTTCACGAGACCTCGGCCGATAAGGGGTGCGACCGTCCTCATCTGGACGAGTCACCTGGAAGTTCGGATAACAAGTCCTCTATGAGCGTGGCTGGCGCCGGTGCGCCGGTGCGCAACGCTCGGGGGAGAACCGTGGAGGAGCGTTCCCGCACAGGTCCCTCATCGCCTGAGCGAGGACGTGCACATGGATGTGGGGGGGCACGGTGCTCTCACCACAGCAGCGAGGCCGGTCCGCCGGTCGAGCCACCATCTCTGGAGGGAGAGGAAACACGTGAACAAGGCTGATCTGGTCGACGCTCTTGAGAGTCGACTCGGGGGGAAGAAGCAAGCCCAGGATGCCATCGAGGCTGTCTTCGATGTGATCATCCGTGAAGTTGCTCACGGTGGGAAAGTCGGGATCACCGGCTTCGGCACTTTCGAGCGCGCAGATCGTGCGGCCCGCACCGGACGCAACCCGCGTACCGGGCAGTCGGTCCGTATCGAGTCCACTGCGGTACCGAAGTTCCGTCCTGGAACGGCTTTCAAGATGTACGTCGCCGAGCCTGCGACCCTGCCAAAGGGCGGTCCGGCCGCTGCGCGTGCAGCAGCCGGAACCGCAGCTCAGGTGCGTGCCAAGAATGAAGCCACCATCGCAGCGAGCAAGAACAACCGGGTCAAGAAGAAATCCGCCTGAGGATTTCTATCCCATCCCCGCGTCCCTCCACGGGGCCGGGCGAGATCGTACTGCGGTGTGCGTCGTTCTTCGCGGCGCACACCGCAGTCGTCTGTCTCGAAGGAGGCTGCTTCGGTCGTGGATGTTCTTCACACCGGTCCAGGAGCTTCCCCGGTCGAGGAAGCTCGAGGCTCGATACCTGGGACTGTGATCCAGGCGACCTCCGACTCTCCATCGAGGATCAACGACAGCCGTTGGCCGATACGTAACCGGCGCACTCCGGATGACCTCACCACCGTGGCATCGATGAGCAACAGCTCACCGGCATCGGTCACGACCTGGGCTTTTCCCGAAGCTTCGTCATAACGGTGCACACTTGCCTGCATAGATCTCAACCTAACCGTCCGTCGAGTACTCGAGACCCTCTGTCCGCCCGGATCCGGGTTCTGCGGGCCTGGCAGGCAGACACCTTGTCTGCGATGTAGGACGCTCCTGGTTTGATGATGCTCGTGTGAACCTGGCACCGGGGGAACCGGTGCAGGGCCCGAGTGCGGGCCTGGAGGACAACGAAGGAGAGGGCACGTGTCGTCGAGCAGGAGCGGGCGCGAAGGATTGAACGGCACCTATCGATTAGGCATGTTCTTCGCTCGTACCTCCATCGGGGCGCTGACCCGGGACCGTTGGGGAGGAGCGGAGCATCTCCCTCAGCGCGGCGGCTTCCTCGTATGCGCTAATCACATCTCGCAGGCAGATCCCTTCGCCGTGGCGCGTTTCCTGTATGACAGCGGACACTCCCCCTACTTCCTTGCCAAGGAGTCCTTGTTCCGGGCGCCCGTCATCGGCCCGATCATGACGCGTTCGGGGCAGATACCCGTCCACCGTGGGACCTCGCACGCCTCGCATGCTTTCCAGAGTGCTATCGACGCTGTGGCGGGTGGTAAGTGCGTGGTGCTCATGCCGGAGGGCACCCTGACCAAAGATCCGGATTGGTGGCCGATGACAGGGAAGACCGGGGCGGCACGCATTGCGTTGGCTACGGGGCGGCCAGTGGTCCCGTTAGCTCAGTGGGGCACCCAGTTCATCCGTCACCGAAAGGCGGACAAAGGTATCCGGGTGGTCAGCCATATGCTGGCGGGTCCTGAGGTGCAGATGGACGATCTGCGTGGGCAAGAGCTGGACGGCCCCTTGCTACGTGAGGCCACCGAACGGATCATGTCCGCGATCACTGTCGAGCTGGAGAAAGTTCGTCGTCTCGAGGCCCCGCGCGGACGTTGGGACCTGCGAGCAGGGCGTCGTATCGAACGGGTGACTCGGGAGGACTTTCGGTGAGGCAGGTCGCCGTTATGGGCTCCGGCAGCTGGGGAACAGCCTTTGCGATGGTGCTGGCCGACGCCGGCTGCCAAGTCAGGCTGTGGGGACGTCGTCCTGAGCTGGCTGAAGCCATCGAGGAGCGACGAAGCAACCCGGACTACCTTCCGGACGTCTTGCTGCCCGACGAGATCCGCGCGACCAGTGATCCCGGACAGGCTCTCGACGGAGCAGAGGTCGTCGTCCTGGCGATCCCCAGCCAGCGTCTGCGAGAGACCTTGGCCCAGTGGGGATCGTTGATCCCGGCGAACGCTGTCGTGGTCTCCTTGGCCAAGGGGATCGAGTTGGGCACCAAGTTGCGGATGTCCCAGGTGATCGAAGAAGCGGCCGGGATCGGTCAGGGGCGCATCGTGGTGGTCACCGGTCCGAACCTTTCCCACGAGATCGCGGCCAGGCAGCCGGCGGCCGCTGTGGTGGCCTCGGTGAGCCGGGCAGCGGCCGCTCAGGTAGCCGAGTGTGTCGCCAGCCCCTCCTTCCGTCCTTACACCGATACCGACGTGATTGGGTGCGAGCTCGGCGGCGCGACCAAGAATGTGGTGGCTGTGGCTGTAGGAACAGCGGCAGGTCTCGGATTCGGTGACAACACTCGAGCGACCCTCATCACGAGGGGGCTCGCCGAAACAGTCCGCCTAGGAACAGCTTTGGGTGCTGATCCGCAGACCTTCCAAGGGCTGGCGGGCGTGGGCGACCTCATCGCCACCTGTATGTCCCCGCTCTCCCGGAATCATTCGGTCGGAGTTGCTCTGGGGCAGGGGCGCAGCCTTGAGGAAATCGTGGCTGCGACCAGGCAGACTGCCGAGGGCGTCAAGTCCTGCGAGTCGATCCTGGCGTTGGCCCAGGACCACGGCGTTGAACTTCCGCTGGTAGAAGCAGTGGTGGCGGTGGTGCACGACGGGCACCACCCCGCTTTGATGGCTCGTGCGCTGATGGCACGGGAATTGAAAGCGGAGAAAATTTAGCGGATAGCATTTCGACAGGCAACCCGGTGATCAGCACCGACCTCTTCGAGGGCGAATGAGAAAGTGGCGTCCATGACCGCTAGCGACAAATCGGACAGCAATCAAGATCAGGGTCTACGACGTGGCTTGAAGGCTCGCCACATCAACATGATCGCCATCGGTGGTGCGATCGGGACCGGTCTTTTCGTCGCCTCCGGGGCGAGCATCAGTCAGGCAGGGCCCGGTGGCGCGCTGCTGGCTTATGCCGCGATCGGTCTGATGGTTTATCTGCTGATGCAGAGCCTGGGAGAGATGTCCACCTATCTGCCGGTGGCCGGCTCCTTCGAGGCTTATGGAACTCGTTTCGTCAGCCGTTCCTTCGGGTTCGCCACTGGATGGAACTACTGGTTCAACTGGGCTATCACCGTGGCGGCCGAATTGGTGGCTGCCGCTTTGGTGATGAAGTACTGGTTGCCTGACGTGCCGTCCTGGATCTGGTCCGCGATCTTCCTCACCTTGCTCTTCCTTCTCAACGCGATCAGCGTGAAGGCCTTCGGTGAGAGTGAATTCTGGTTCGCCAGCATCAAGGTGATCACCATCATCGTCTTCCTGGGTATCGGGGTGCTGATGATCCTGGGCATCCTCGGCGGAAGCTCCCCTGGCACGAGTAACTGGACGTCGGGCGACGCTCCCTTCGTCGGAGGACTGCCTGCTGTGCTCGCCATCTTTATGATCGCGGGTTTCTCTTTTCAGGGCACTGAGCTGATCGGTGTCGCGGCCGGTGAAGCGCAGGACCCGGAGAAGAGCATCCCCAAGGCGATCAAAGCGGTCTTCTTCCGGATCATGCTCTTCTACATCGGTGCTATCGCCATCATCGGTTTCCTCATCCCCTACACCGATCAGCGTCTCCTGGACAGTAATGTCGAAGCAGTGGCAGTCTCACCGTTCACCCTGGTCTTCGAACGAGCTGGCATCGCGGGTGCCGCCGCACTGCTGAATGCGGTGATCTTGACCTCGATCCTGTCCGCTGGTAACTCGGGGATGTTTGCCTCGACCCGCATGTTGTATTCGCTTGCTCTGGACGGCAAGGCTCCTCGTTTCCTTGCGACCACCAATAAGCGAGGTGTGCCGATGGCTGCTCTGATCGTGACCACGGCGATCGGTGCGCTGTGCTTCCTCACCAGCCTCATCGGAGACGGGGGTGCTTATACCTGGCTGGTCAGCGCATCCGGTCTGGCTGGCTTCATCACCTGGATGGGGATCGCCTGGTGTCACTACCGCTTCCGTAAGGCTTTCGTCGCGCAAGGGCACGATCCTTCGGAGTTGCCGTATCGGGCGCGATGGTTCCCCCTGGGGCCGATTCTTGCCCTGGTGATGTGCGCTGTGGTGATCCTGGGGCAGAACTATCAGGCCGTGATCGGTGGGATCAAGCTGGAAGCTTTGCTCTCCTCGTACATCGGTCTTCCACTCTTCCTGGCGTTGTGGGGCGGGCATAAGCTCGTCACTCGTGCGCCCGCCGTTGACGCCAAGACAGCGGACCTGAGCAGGAAATAGCTTTGTTCTGAGTGATTTTCGCGATTTGCCCCACTCTGGGCCGAAAATATGCTCCGTCTTTTCCGATCAGAGTGTGCAGATCGTTCTGAACTTGAGATTGAACACTCGCCCTGGTCGGTCCAAGGAGCGCGTAAAGTCATCGTCGATGAGCACGCAGCAATCTCGTAAGCCCCGTATAGCACTGGTCTTCGGAGGGAGGTCCTCCGAGCATTCGGTCTCCTGTGTCACC
Organism: Austwickia chelonae; assembly: GCF_003391095.1. Classification (NCBI taxonomy): domain Bacteria; kingdom Bacillati; phylum Actinomycetota; class Actinomycetes; order Micrococcales; family Dermatophilaceae; genus Austwickia; species Austwickia chelonae. Next base: position 992,889 of record NZ_CP031447.1, read on the forward strand.
GCAGCCAGTGTCCTCGCCGCGATTGACAAAGATCGGTATGAGGTGATCCCGATCGGGATCACCAAAGACGGGCGATGGGTGCTCCAGGAAGGTGACCTTCGCGAATTGACTTTCGCCGGTCAAGAGTTGCCGACCGTCCCCCAGCATGCGGCCGAGGTCGTGCTTCCCATGAGTAGTACCGAAGGGTCATGGACGGTGCTCGAGCCGAATCGTGCTCCTGCCGCGCTGGGCGAGGTCGATGTCGTCTTCCCGCTCCTGCACGGGCCGTTCGGGGAGGACGGAACGATTCAGGGCATGCTTGATCTTGCGGACATCCGGTATGTCGGCTCAGGCGTGCTCGCCTCCGCGCTCATGATGGACAAGCAGTTCATGAAACTGGTTTTCCTCGAGGCCGGGCTGGATGTGGGTCCTTATGTCGTCATCACCGACAAGGACTGGGTCCAAGACGCTGAAGGTGCATTGGCGCGCTGTGAGAAGCTCACCTATCCCTTGTTCGTCAAGCCATGCCGGGCGGGGTCGAGCATGGGCGTGGTCCGCGTCGCTGGCCCGGAAGAGCTGCGTGCTGCGGTGAAGACGGCCCGGGAGCACGACCCCAAAGTCATGGTCGAAGAAGGAATCTTCGGCCGGGAGATCGAGTGCGGCGTTCTTGAAGGCCGTTCCGGGTGTCCTGATCGCGTGAGCGAACTCGGCGAGATTGCGGTGGAGCATGGGCACGATTTCTATGATTTCGATGCGAAGTACCTCCACTCCGAAGATGTGAGGCTGTCCTGCCCGGCCGTCCTCCCCTCGGAGGACGCTGACAAGATGCGTGCACAGGCTTTGACGGCTTTTGCTGCTGCAGGCTGTGAGGGCTTGGCGCGGGTCGACTTCTTCTACACACCAGACCGGCGCATCGTGATCAACGAGATCAACACGATGCCGGGGTTCACCCCCTCCTCCATGTATCCCCAGGTGTGGGCGGAGACCGGCATGAGTTATCCAGAGCTGATCAGTGAGCTGGTCGAGCTGGCTCTGGAGCGTCGACTCGGATTGCGTTGAGTCGACGCTCGACTCAACGGCAGGTGTGTCTTCCTTGAGGGATCTGTCCAGCCGCCTCCGCGAAAGCACCCAACAAGAGGGGCTCTGGGGCGTACTCCCGTGGGACCAGGATCTCGACCGCAGGTGAACGCCCGTAGGTGACGAAGGCCATTCCGTCGTTGAGTCGACGACCGACCCAGTCGATTCCGTTGACAGCAATGCATTCGTCAGTGGTCGGCCCCGGTGTGTCGACACCACAGCGGGCGATGATCGCGGGCTTTCCCCACGCAGCGACAGCGGTCGGGTTCCCGCGGACAGCTCTTCGCTGCTGACCACCTACCTGGGAGGGCCATTGTTCGGTGACATGGGAGCATGCCTCGTCAGCCGCATGTCCTGCCGAGGCAGCGGATGGTTCACGTCCGGTGACGAACCAGTACCCTCCTCCGAGGAGGGTTGCGCAGATGACCAGTGAGGACAAAGCCCATCGGCCTCTCGTCGTGTGATGAAAGGTCAGGCGAGAGGTCATCTGCGACGACTGCTCCTCAGACGTGTACGACCGTGCAGGTCGTGGTCCGGGTGATGCTCGGCACTTCCTGGATGCGGGCGATGACCAGCTTGCCCAATGCTTCGATGGACTCGGCCTCGAGATGCGCGATCACATCGTACGGGCCAGTGACTTCTGCGGTCTCGACGACGCCGTCCAGCTCACCGATGGTATTGGCAACGATCGAGGACTTCCCGACCTCGGTCTGAATGAGGATGTAAGCCTGGACCATGCGAACCTCCTACGTGTCTTCAGCGGGAACCTCCCACGCGGAGCACGCTACCCTGCCCTGACAACTTCGAGCGGAGGAACACTGCACAATGTCCACTGTCCCGTCGAATCTGCAGGGGAGCCGGGCCCGACTCGGCGACCTGAGCGAAGAAGAAGTGCTTCGAGTCATTTTGCCGCTGATGACCTCCCCGGACAGCCGGGTGTTGGTCGGGCCAGGTGACGACGCTGCTGTGATGTCGGCGAGAGACGGCCGCTTCGTCACCTCGACCGATGCCTCGATGAGGGATGTCGATTGGCGGGACGACTGGTCCTCAGGCGAGGATGTCGGCCGCAAGATCGTGGCCCAGAACCTCGCTGATGTGGCCGCGATGGGGGCGGCTCCTGCAGGCCTGCTGGTCACTTTGCTGGCTGGGGAAGATACTGGGCTGGATTGGGTAAGGGAGCTGGCGCGGGGAATCGGCGAAGCCTCTCGGGAAGCTGATTGCCCTGTTCTTGGGGGGGACCTGGGCGCTGCCCCTACTGCGGTGGTGGTCCTCTCGGTCACATCTTTCGGCGACCTCCAGGGGAGGGCTCCGGTGCTCCGCTCGGGGGCGCAGGTGGGGGACGTCGTGGCAGTAGCCGGAACGTTGGGTCGTTCAGGAGCTGGATTGGCTCTTCTTCAGTCGGGACGTACAGATATGTCTGAGGAGGCAGTGGCTCAGGAATTGGTGGCCGTGCATCGGGTCCCTCGTCCACCGTTGTCTGCTGGCCCGCGAGCTGCTGATGCCGGCGCTCACGCCTTGATCGATATCAGTGATGGACTGATCCGGGACACAGGGCGCATTGCATCGGCCAGCGGGGTAAGGATTGCGCTTTCCTCTGAGCAGCTGGCGATGGACATCGAGGTGATTTCTCCGGTGTGGGGCAGAGAAAAGGCCTTGGAGATGGTGCTCACCGGTGGCGAAGAGCACGCTCTACTCGGCGTCTTTCCCCCTGATGTGGCTCTCCCTAGTGGTTTTCGCAAGATTGGGGAGGTTCTGTCCGGGGAAGGGGTGACGGTGGACGGAGAACGTAGGCAAGGCGGCGGCTGGGATCATTTCGCCGGGTGAAGTCTATTACTGAGGGTACGACAAAAACCGTTCCCGCTTAGGGGAACGGTTATCGTCGACGAACGCTAAAGAATTAGCGCTTGACCTTTCCTGCCTTCAGGCAGGAAGTGCAGACATTGAGCCGCTTCGGGGTGACACCTGCTTCGCCGACGAACGCCTTGACCCGCTGGATGTTCGGGGTCCAACGGCGGTTCGTGCGGCGGTGTGAGTGCGAGATGCTGTGACCGAAGGTCGGCCCCTTGCCGCAGACATCGCAGTTGGCAGCCACGGGAATCTCCTACGGGGACGTGATGATGATCGTGGGACTCCCCAGGTACGAAAAACTACCTCCGTACTAAGGGAACCGGTCAAGCGTAGCCGAGGGCAGGGCGCAAGCCCAAATGCAGTGGCGGATCAGGTGAGAGTTTCGAGTGAAGTCAGGGCATGATGTCCTCTCGGAGAGGACGGTTAGCCTTCTGCCCTGAAAGCCTGTGAATCTTCGCTAAGAGTGATCGCTTCATCGAAGGAGCATCTGTGGCAGAGGTGATCGAACGGCTGGATTCGAAGAAAGCTTGGCGTTGGGCGGTAGCCACGCGAGCGGCCTTGAACTCCAGCGCAGACAGCCTCGACTCCCTCAACGTCTTCCCGATACCTGACCGCGACACCGGAAGTAATCTTCGCTTCACCTTCCACGCTGCACTCTGTTCCTTGGAACGCTCAGCTTCGATCAAGGAAGCTCCGCTTTCGATCGTGACCGATGCACTTGCCAGCGCCTCGGCATTGAACGCACGTGGCAACTCCGGTGTGATTCTCAGCCAGATGTTGCGCGGGCTCGCGGAGGTGCTTGCAGAGAACCCCCAGTACGACGAAGAGGACTTGGACGCGAAGGGGCTTGCTCTCGCGTTGGCGCGGATGGCTGAGCATGCACGGCAGGGCGTGGCAAGTCCCGTGGAAGGCACGGTCCTCACCGTGGCCGATGCTGCCGCAGAGGGGGCTCTGAGCTGCGCACGCATTGGCGGATCCTTCAACCAGGTAGTGGCTGCGGCTTTGACGGCAGCCGAATGCGCACTGCAAGAAACTCCTCGGACTTTGCCTGTTCTGGACCAGGCAGGTGTTGTCGACGCCGGGGGAGCAGGCTACGTGCTCATGTTGCGTGTCTTGGCCGAAACCGTGACCGGCGGTAAGGCCGGACAGAGGCGGAGTGACACCGAACAGAACTGGAAAGTGGCCTCGAGGACCATGACCCGCGACACACACCGCACAGAACGGCCACAGGGTGCTGGCGCGGCTACCGGTGCGTCTGGAAACAGTGCAGTTCACAGTCGTGAGGTCATGTTCACCCTTCCCCATATCGGCCTGGAACGACGGAACCTGCTGTGCAAGGAATTGGAGACTGTCGGCGATAGCGTGGCAGTCACCGGTGGCGCGAATTTCACGACTGTACACATCCATACCTGCGAGCCAGGGGCAGCTCTGGAACTGGCTCGCAGACACGGTACGCCCCAACAGGTACGGGTCACCGACCTGCATACAGGGAGCAAATTGCTCGTGGTCGCCTCCGAACACACGTCCAGGGCGGTGCTCACCGGAAGCGGACTCGAAGTTGCCGATCCTGCGGTGATGAAGCGTTCTGTCGTCGAGGAAGGTCTCCCGGCTGATCCGGAGGACACCGTCGTACTGATCGTGGACACAACCGCTCAGAAGGTGGACAGCTCGCCCCCTGACGACGATCCGAGACGCTTCATCCTGACCACGGGTTGCGTGATCTCGACGTTGGCTGCGGCCTCCGTGTACGACTCCGGTAGGCCAGGCGCCGAGAACATTCGGACGATGTCTCTCGCAGCGAGAGGATGTCGGACAGGGCTGATCCAACCGTCGGTGAACAGTGAAACTGGCGGGCCGGCTACATGGGTCGCCGTCGTCGAGGACGAAGTGGTGCTCGGCACCCACGGGGAAACCGATGCAGTGCTCGCTCTGACCCGATTTCTACTGTCACCGGACAGCGAAATCCTCACCCTCGTCATCGGCGCCGCCGCCGACCTCGGTCGATGTAACTCTCGGGCTGGATTGGTTGCTTTGCTGAAAGAGCAATATCCCGGTGTCGAGCTGCGTTGTCTGTCCAGCGAAGCGGAAGAATATGCCTTCCTGATCGGGGTGGAGTGAGAGCGCTGTACTCCGATGGACGCGGAATGCTGCTGGGAAAGGACGAACATTGGTCACTCTTCGTACACCGCTGAAGAACGCCCTTCCTGCCCACGCAGCGAAACAACTGAGCTCTCAGCGCAGCCTGGCTACTGTGGAAGACCTTCTGTGGTTCCTGCCGCGGCGTTATCTGGACCGACAGACCGATCTAGGCTCCCTTCACGAAGGAGATCCGATTGCTTTCGTCGGAGAGGTCGTGACAGCAGCCACTCGGACCATGCGGCAACGCAGAGGACGGATGTTGAACGCCACTGTTCGCACGAGCGGTGGGCAGGAGATCGATCTGACCTTCTTCTCCGCCTATGGTCACGAACATGCGTTGAAGCCGGGAGTCCGTGGGATCTTCGCCGGTCAGGTCGGTCGATACGGTGCTCGATGGCAGCTGGCCCACCCTGCTTATGAGGTGTTCGACGAAGAGAGCCGCATCGATTCGGCTCCCCTGGACGGCGTCGAACTCTTCCCCATCTACCTCGATGTGCCCAAACTGCCCTCCTTCACGATCAGTCGTCTGGTCGTGCAGACGCTTCTGATGATGGAGGAGCCCCCCGCACTGGTGCCGGAGCAGATCAGGCGAGCGCGGAATCTGCCCAGCTTCGTGCAAGCCATGGAGCTGGTCCATCGGCCCAAAGGACATGCGGACCACCATCGTGGAATGCGGGCGCTGAAGTATGAAGAGGCGCTTGTCCTGCAGACCGTACTGGCCAAACGTCGGAACGAGCAGGCTTGTGCGATGGCAGTTCCCCGAAATACACAGGACTCAGTGCTGTTGGCCGAGTTCGACCGAAGGCTGCCTTTTACCCTGACACAGGGGCAGCAACAGGTGTGTGAAGAGATCTTCGCCGATCTGGCTCAGGGACGCCCGATGAATCGGCTTCTCCAAGGAGAGGTGGGCTCGGGGAAGACCGTTGTCGCGCTGCGTGCGATGCTTGCCGTGGTCGACGCAGGCGGGCAGGCCGCGCTCCTGGCACCGACGGAGGTCCTGGCCGCGCAACACCTCCGCTCCATCCGAGGAATGCTCGGCGATCTGGCTCAGAGCGGACTACTCGGCGGAGCTGCACAGGGAACAACGATCACCCTGCTCACCGGGCATCAGAGCAGCGCCGAACGCCGTAGGTCCTTACTCGAAGTGGCATCAGGTCAGGCGGGGATCGTCGTAGGCACCCACGCGCTCCTGCAGGACAAAGTCGACTTCGCGGACCTGGGGCTGGTGGTGGTCGACGAACAGCATCGATTCGGCGTGGAACAGCGTGACGCCCTGCGGAAGAAAGCGAAGGAAGGCAGTCCGCACGTTCTGGTCATGACAGCGACGCCGATCCCTCGCACCGTCGCGATGACGGTCTTCGGAGATATGGACACGTCCGTCTTGGACCAGGTTCCCACCGGGCGCTCGCCGATCGTCTCCCACGTGGTGGACAACGCCCGCTGGTACGACAGGGTATGGGAGCGACTTGGTGAGGAGGTCCGCGCCGGGCATCAGGCCTATGTGGTCTGTCCTCGGATCGGCGATCCGGACGACGACACCGACGTCTTCGCCTTCTCGGAGGAGAACAACTTCTACGAGGAGAGGGAGTACGACGACTGGGGAGATCCACTTCCGCGGTTCGATTCCCCTGGTGGAGAGACCAATGGTGCGCCCCCCCGCCCGGCCAGAGGCGTACTGGCCACTCTGACTGAGTTGCAGATGCATCCAGCACTGCAAGGGCTACGGATCGGGCTCCTGCATGGCCGGCTTCCGTCCGAGGAGAAGGAATCCGTGATGAACGCCTTCTCCGCAGGGGAGATCGATGTTCTCGTGGCGACCACCATCGTCGAGGTCGGTGTCGATGTTCCCAACGCGACGCTCATGGTCATACTGGACGCCGACCGTTTCGGGATCAGCCAATTGCATCAGCTACGCGGAAGAGTCGGCCGAGGCACTGCCGCTGGTCTGTGCCTGCTAGTGACCGGTTCGCAGGCTTCGACCGCTCGGGATCGACTCGGGGCGGTGGCAGCCACGGTGGATGGCTTCGAGCTGTCCCGTCTGGACCTCCAGCAGCGCAGGGAGGGAGACGTTCTGGGCGCCAGGCAAGCTGGTGGATCTTCCTCGTTGAAAGTGCTGAGGGTTCGGACCGATGAGCAGATCATCGTTCAGGCCAGGGAGGACGCGCTCGCCATTGTCGAGGAGGACGCGTCATTGAGCCGGTACCCGGCTCTGGCGGCAGCGGTCAACCAGATGATGGATGCAGAACGGGCAGCTTTCCTGGAACGAGGATGAAGAGATGACACGTATCGTGGCGGGCGTGGCCGGTGGTTTGAGGTTGGCCACTCCCTCGGGAGCGGGCACCAGGCCGACCAGCGATCGGGTCCGGGAAGCGCTCTTCTCTCGTCTGGATCATCTCGGGGTCCTGGAAGGCGCTCGTGTGCTGGATCTCTACGCAGGCTCAGGGGCTTTGGGCTTGGAAGCGATGAGCCGTGGTGCGCAACACGTCGTTCTGGTGGAGCAGGCGCGTGCCGCTGCAGGCGTGGCGCGGCGGAATCTCGCTCAGGTGGCTGAGGCCTGCCGTGGGGCCGCTGATCGGTGCTCCGGAACGGTCCGGGGCGAATCCGTACAACGTGTGCTCGACAGCGGGCCGACGGGTGAGGCTTACGATCTCGTCTTTTCTGATCCACCTTATGAATTGGCTGAAGAACGTCTCTGTGAAGACCTGGAACTGCTCATGCGCCGTCACTGGTTGACTGAAACAGCCATGGTTGTGGTGGAGCGGTCCGCCCGCTCACCGGAACCTGAGTGGCCTCGAGGGCTTCGGCGCTTTTCGGAGAAGCGATACGGCGAAACGCAATTGTGGTTCGCGGAACTGGATTTGACCACCGCGCTATTCGATGAGTCGGAAAGTTCGTAGGTGAGCGCTGTGGAAGGTTCGCAGGCCGGACCGTACTGTTCTCTGCGGCGGTCTTTGGCTTTTCTTCTTTCACCGAAGCAGCTGGATAGTGGTGAATCTGAGGATCCTGCTGGGGGTCTTGTGGTCCTGCCCTTCTTGAGATGTTCCTGGTGCTTCTTTTCGTCATCCGGTTGCGAGGGTGACAGCTGGGTCTCTGCTTGGTTGCGTCTCGATTACGAACAGGCCACCTATGCCGTGAGTGGTCATGTGCACACATGAGCCGCGGATAGAGTCCAGCGAGTGAGCAGATCGCAGCGAGCTCGTTGGCGGCATGCCGCTGTATGGGTCGTGACCGGGGTGGCCTTGTGCGCCATGCTCATCGGTGCCGACGCAGCAGTATGGGGCATGGCCGTCATAGCCGTGTGTCTCGGGGGTGCCTGGCTGTCCTCACCTTTGCGGCAGGACAGGTCGTTGACCCATTGGGATGCGCAGCAGCGTCATGTGCGTGACGGGTTTGTGGTGGTCTACTGGCGTCCGGGGTCCTGGGGCTGCTTGCGTCTGCGCTCGGCGCTTCGTTCTGTTTCTGGTCAGATCCTCTGGGTCAACGTGTGGGCTGATGACGAGGCTGCAGCTTTCGTGCGGGATGTGAACGGAGGCGCGGAGGTGGTGCCGACCGCCATTCTGCGGAATGGAGATGCCGTCAGCCACCCGACTCCGGAGGCTTTGCGGGCAGATCTGAGTGCCAAGTCCGCCTGAGCGTGGACTCACTGTTAAGTTTTGCGACGTGAGTGCTGTCCGTCGCTGCGTCTGTCCCGGGTCCTACGATCCGGTCACCCTTGGCCACCTGGATGTGGTCACGAGGGCTTGTGCCCTGTACGACGAGGTCGTGGTCGCGATTCTGCACAACCCGGCCAAACAGGGGATGTTCACTCCGCAGGAGCGACTCGAGTTGGTTGAGGGCGAACTCTCATCTGCAGGTCTGACCACGGTGAAGGTGGTGACTTTCGCCGATCGTCTCTTGGTCGATGTCTGTAGGGATCTGGGCATTCAAGCGATCATCAAGGGGCTGCGGGGGGAGACGGACTACAGCTATGAGCTGCCGATGGCGGTGATGAATCGTCATTTGACGGGGGTCGAGACACTTTTTCTTCCCGGGGAACCCACTTACAGCCAGGTCTCTTCGTCCTTGATGAAGGAAGTGGCGCGTTTGGGCGGGGATATCTCAGGCCTGGTCTCTGCCCCGGTACAGCAAGCCTTGAAGGACAGGTTGGCGGGTTCGCACTGATACCGGCTGTTCTCCGGCTTGTTCGAGAGGCATTTGGGGCACAGTAGGGCCGGACGCTACAGTGGTAAGTCGGTCTATGTCGATGTTGGCAAGGCCGTTCTGAAAAAGAAGTCCCGCCGACGATGTGGAAGCCATGAACAGCGTAGATCCTCGTAGTCCTCTGGTGCTCGACACCCGAGTTCTGGGGAGACGTGCAGGTTCGATGAGCGAATTCCAGCGCGTCGTCCGGCTGGATGACGAGATGGGTACGGAAGTCATTGCTATCCCTGCCGGGGAAGAGCTCGAGATCGATGCTCGACTCGAGTCAGTCCTGGAAGGGGTGCTCGTCTCAGGAACGGTCGAGTCGGTTGCACGGGGCGCCTGCGTGCGATGCCTGGAGACGATGAGCCTGCCAGTTCTGGCTCGCTTCCAGGAATTGTTCGCCTACGCCGACCGCGCGACCCACCACCAAGAGGTGGGAGGCGACGACGAAGGCCAGTACGTGCTGGAGAAAGACTTGCTCGATCTTCAGCCTGTACTCCGAGACGCGGTGGTGTTGCAGCTGCCGTTCCAGCCGGTCTGCCGGACGGATTGTCCCGGTCTGTGCTCCGAGTGCGGTCAACCCCTTGCCGATGACTTGGAGCATTCCCACGAGATCATCGACCCCCGCTGGGCGTCACTCACGAGTCTTTTGCAGACCGAGGGCGTCCACGTTGAAGAGAAGAGGAACTGACGTGGCCGTCCCCAAGCGGAAGATGTCGCGCTCCAACACCCGTTCCCGTCGCGCCAACTGGAAGGCCACGCCGACGGCTCTGGCGATGTGCCCGACCTGCTCGTCGCCGAAGATGCCGCACATCGCCTGCTCGTCCTGTGGCTCCTACAACGGGCGTCACTACGCCGTCGCGGAGCGCAGCGAGCACCAGGCCTGACCCGCGAAGCATGGCTTCCAGCCACAAGAGCGGACGTGGTGAAGAACGCCCGGTGGTCGAGCTCGTCGATCGGATCCATGAGATCCTCGGGGTGCGGCTCGACGAGGGCGCTCTTCGTCATGCTCTGACACATCGCAGTTATGCCTATGAGAACGGCGGGATCCCCAACAACGAGCGCCTGGAGTTCCTAGGTGACTCGGTGCTGGGTCTTGTCGTCACCGAATCGCTGTACAGCGATCATCCTGACCTTGCCGAGGGACAGCTGGCAAAGCTTCGTGCGGCCTGCGTCAACATGCGAGCACTGGCCGCAGTCGGTCGAACCCTCGGGTTGGGTGAATTCCTCCTGTTGGGGAGAGGTGAAGAAGCGACCGGAGGTCGTGATAAAGCCTCGATCCTGGCCGATACCGTCGAGGCGGTTATCGGGACGGTCTATTTGGCCGAGGGAATCGAGACTTCCAGGGTCTTCGTGCATCACCTGATTGACCCACTGATGAAGGCGTCAACCAGGCTCGGTGCTGGCCTGGATTGGAAGACGAGCCTGCAGGAGCTCGCAGCATCCGGTGCTTATGGGGTTCCTGAGTACAAAGTCTCCGAGAACGGACCCGATCACGAGAAGGTCTTCACTGCGCGTGCAGTGATCGGCGAAGAAGTTCTCGGCGAAGGCGTCGGACATTCCAAGAAGGAAGCCGAGCAACGCGCCGCCGAGGTTGCCTGGACGGAGCTGGACCGCCGTGCCCAGATCGCGACCAGGAATGCGGCTGACACGGTAGAAGCGGTTGAAGGACCTGCCGACGTGCAGGGAACACATGCCTGAGCTTCCTGAAGTGGAGGTGGTACGGCGAGGTCTGCAGGAACATGTCCTCGGCCGTACCATCGCCTCGTTGCAGTTGTCGGGCACGAGAGTCGCTCGACGTCATCTCGCAGGGCCCTCAGACCTGGCAGCGCGGGTGACAGGCCAACGTTGCGTGGCTGTGGAGAGGCGTGGCAAATATCTCTGGTTGGTCTTGGAGCCTTCGTCGGAGGCCCTGATCGTCCATCTCGGGATGAGTGGCCAGGTCCTTGTCTCTCCGAAGCAGAACCCTCGGCACAAACATCAGCACGCTACCTTCGACTTCGATGACCACGGACCGCAACTTCGCTTCATCGATCAACGGACTTTTGGCGGGCTCGCCTGGTCTGAGCTGGTCGCCGACCGTAAACTGGCACGCTCTTCGCTGATTCACGGTGTCCCCGCTTCGATTGAGCACATCGCACCAGATCCCTTGGAAGAGGGTTTCGTGCCGGCGGATGTAGCGACAGCGATGCTCAAGCGGAGAACGGCTGTCAAACGTGCGCTGCTCGATCAGCGACTTGTCAGCGGAATCGGAAATATCTACGCAGACGAGGCTTTATGGCGGGCTGGGCTTCATGGTGAGCAGTTGGCGTCTTCGCTCAGCTTAGACATCCTCCTGAGGACACTGGATCATGCTCGCCAGGTCATGACCGAGGCTCTGGACGCAGGCGGGACGAGCTTCGATGCACTCTATGTCAACGTCAACGGGGCCAGCGGGTACTTCTCTCGCGAACTATCTGCGTACGGCCAGGCTGGCAGGCCCTGTCGGCGCTGCGGGACGCCCATCGTCCGCGAGGCATTCATGAACCGGTCTTCGCATTTCTGCCCACAGTGCCAGCTGCTACCGAGCTAAGTCATCGGTAAGCCTGGAATCTGACATCGGGAAGCAGCGCCGTTCGTTCGCTGTCTACGCTCTCGCCATGGAAAAGGTCACTATCTTCGTCAGAGGCAGAGTGCAGGGCGTGGGTTTTCGCTGGTGGACCAGGGCACATGCCCTGGAGCTTGGGCTGGTTGGTTTCGCGCGAAATATGGCAGATGGCCGTGTCGAGGTGTGTGCTCAGGGCGACCCTACAGCTCTGGAGCGCTTGCACGCCTTGTTGACAGAGAACCCGAGCACTGCAGGGCGCCCCGGCTGTGTCGAATCAGCAGTGACACAGCCGGGATGCCTACGTCATGACCTGTATGGGTTCACAGAGCGTTGAGGGACACCCTCGGCGAAGAACTTTGATCAGTTGTTTTTCGCCGGGCTGCTGGCCGCAGGGGCAGGCGAGCCCGGAGGTGTAGTGGAAGGCGCCAGTGTCACCTGGTCCTCAGGCGGGACATTGATGGTGACAGGCTCTCCCCATTTGTCATAGAAAGTGGTGCTGGGGAGCCCGTTGACCACATTGACCATCTTGCGGGGAAGATACTTGTCGTCGAGCCAGTACTCGACCTTGGACGTGCTCGCATCACCTGTCGCTGCGGCAGTGCTCCCGCTGGGTGCATTCAAGGTCAGTGAGAAGCGTTTTGTTTTCTTCCCGTTGACGTCTTCCTCACCGACGTAGGTGATCAGCTGGACGAGGTTCTTGCTGTCGTCAGGGACGGCACTTACCGAGGCTAGGATCTGATCGGCTCGTTGTCCGACAGGTGCTTTGATCCACTTCTCGCTGCTATTGCTCGTCCGTGAGTACAAGAACTTGTCAGCGACGATGAAGTCCTGTGACTTTCCAGTGGGGCTCTTCATCGTGACCTGGCGTTTGACATTTCCAGGATCAGAATTGTCGATCACGCCTGACGAAGACATGACAGACCCGGATTTCCCGTACTCGCTCGTGAAGCTGTGACTCTTCAGCTGTTTCACGCCGGACCGGGCTGTCTCGAAGAACTTGTTCTTGTCGATCTGCTGCCCAGGCTGGAGTTCGCCCAGATTCGGAGCAGAGGAAGTCGCTGCGCTGGTGGGCTGGGGGGAGGATCCACCCGAGCACGCCGTGAGCGCCAGGGGTGCGGCCAGCACCAGCATGGTCAGCCGTCGGGCTAGGGCGGAATTCATAGATCTCCTTCTCCGGGGCTCGTGGTGAGGGTGCTGCGAAGCGGTACGAGCCATGTCTGATGGAACGGAACCACTCCAGCGTAACGGGGGACATGACCTTTCAGGGTTTTTCCCCAGCTCCTGGGCGAGTGATGGAAGAGTGCATCATCACCATGCGACGAGGAGGGGGCCCATCAGGGCCGGATCGAGAGGAATCGGGAGACTCAGGTTGCGGTCACCCGGCGAAGGCGGATGACCGCAACTGACTTGGTCAGGGCTTGGCGGCCGGAGCCTGCGTGACCTGGTTGGCTGGTGGTTCGCTGATCGCCGGCTTTTCTCCCCACTTGGAGAAAGTGAACTCCCCGGAGGGCATGGCGCCCTTTACACGGAATCCTTTTTCATCGAACCAGAAGTCGAACTTGTCCGAGGCGCCGCCGGGAGCGCCTGCCGCGTTCCCTCCTTGAGTTGGCTGTCCGGGCATCTTCATGGAGAAGCGGCTGGTCTTTTTGCCGTCGAGATCTTCCTTGCCGACGCAGGTGATACTTTCCGTGCTTTCGTCGATCTCGCCGTTTGCAAAGCTCATTTTCGCGAAAGCCATGAGATCGGTGTCCTTGGCGACCGATTTCTGATATTTCTTGTTGCTCTCCGGTGACATGATGTAAGTGTCTTTGCCGATGAGAATGATATGCGTCTCGGCCTTCTTCGGGGACGTGATTCGCATCGACATCTTGGGGGAATTGCTGTCGGTGCGATCAATATCTGCTTCCAGAGTGCTCTTCCCCTCCGGGCTCGGCGGAAGAGTGCCAGCAAAATGGAACGATTTTTTCTTGTCTGCATCACTCTTGGTGGCTTCCAAGAAAGTTGCTTTATCGACAGTCTTACCAGGTTCACAGAGCTGCATGAGATTCTTTTCGGAAGCCGCTGGTGCGGCGTTCTTCTTCGCGCTCGAGTCGTTGCTGTCGGATCCGCCGCATGCGGTAAGGACGAACGGGAGTAGGGCACAAGCGGCAAAGCCGCGACGAAGACTCATGGGATGGAGTTCCCCTCAATGCATGGTGTAGGTGTCCACGATCAGTGCCTGTCAGCCTAGGGGGAGCTTCGATGAACCGTGAATCGAGCCCGGGAGCCTGCTGTTCCCCACCTGCCGATGAGTGGCATCGTCGCAGGCTATGGAGTCGCAGGTAGAGTAACTGCGACCATTTACGGAGGCAGGAGAGACGAACACCGTGTACGTCAAGAGCCTTACCCTGAAAGGCTTCAAATCTTTCGCCTCGGCGACTCACCTCCGCCTGGAACCCGGCATCACCTGCATCGTCGGTCCGAACGGGTCAGGTAAATCGAATGTGGTCGACGCGCTCTCCTGGGTGATGGGGGAACAAGGAGCGAAATCCCTGCGCGGAGGCAAGATGGAAGACGTCATCTTTGCTGGCACCTCAGGTCGTCCCGCTTTGGGCCGGGCAGAGGTCACGATGACGATCGACAACAGCGACGGCGCGCTGCCCATCGATTACGCAGAGGTCACGATCAGTCGGATCATGTTTCGAGGGGGCGGGAGCGACTACGCCATCAATGGGACGGCCTGTCGACTCATCGATGTACAGGAACTGCTCTCTGACGCGGGCATCGGTCGGGAAATGCATGTGATCGTCGGTCAAGGGCAGCTGGACACTGTTCTGCGAGCTACTCCCGAGGAACGGCGCGGGTTCATCGAGGAAGCAGCTGGGGTGCTCAAGCATCGCAAGCGCAAGGAGAAAGCACTGCGCAAGCTGGATGCGATGGAAAGCAAGCTCCTTCGGGTCAATGATCTGACGACGGAGATTCGTCGGCAGCTGGGGCCTCTGGGGAGACAAGCAGAGACAGCCAGAAGAGCAGCAACGATTCAGGCTGACGCCCGGGATTCCCGCCTGCGACTTCTTGCCGACGACCTGGTTCAACTGACCGCGAACCTGGATAAGGAGCTCGCCGAAGAGCGAGATCTGATCAGGCAGAGGGATCAGGTCGGGGAGGAGTGCCGACGGACGGCAGAACAGCTGAGAGAAGCAGAAAAGCGGGTGCAGGTCGACGCCCCACAGGTCCACCGGGCCCAGGAGCGATGCCACACTCTTGTCCGGTTGTCAGAGCGCCTTGAAGCGATTGCGGACCAATCAGGTGAACGCGAACGTCTCCTCGGCGCCACCATCGCAGCCACCGCCTCCGGGCAGGAGCCGGCGCACCTGCACGCGCAGTCAGCCGAGGCGCAGGAGCAAGCGACCAGGCTGACGGCCGAGGTGCACAAGCTGCAGGCCGAACTACAGGACCACACAGGACAACGAGAACAGCTGGAGAGATCCTGGAACGAGGAACGGGACCGGCTCGAGCGTGCTGAGCGTGCCGCAGCTGACCGCAGGGAAGGACTTGCGCGGCTGGCAGGTCAGGTTGCCGCCCGGAGAAGTCGTGTGGAATCGGCTCGGGAAGAGATCGAGCGATTGCAGCACGCGGTGATCCAGTCCGAGGAACGCGCAGCGGAAGCAGCGGCCGAATTCACTCGTCTCGAATCGATGATTGCCGCCGACGAGCAGGGCGAAAACATGCTTGACGAGGCCTATGAGAAAGCCCTCGATGCCTTGGAGAGCATTCGTGCAGAGGCTGATCTGCTTCGTGAGGAGGAGCGGACTGCGGAGGGGGAACGCAGCTCAGCGCAGGGGAAATCGGAAGCATTGGCGCTGGCATTGCGTCGACAAGACGGCGCTGCCACATTGCTGGGCGATGAGGGGCACCCCGCACATCCAGGAGTACAGGGGTCCTTGGCCCAGCTGATGACCGTGCGACAGGGTTATGAGGTCGCCATCGCTGCTGCTCTGGACCGTGCCGCCGACGCCTTGGTCATGGATTCCGATATCGCCGTCGATACGGCGATCGCTCGGCTTCGCGAAGAGAGCGCGGGTCGTGCAGTCCTTGTGCTTCCAGGCGCTCCCTCGAACGCGACTTGTGCATCCGCCCCACGATGCAGTTCCGGATGGCTCCGAGCGCGGGATGTCGTCGATGTCCCTCCGCAGCTGTGTGCGGTGGTCGACCGGCTGCTGGCCGGGGTTCTCCTGGTGGAGGATCCGAGCAGCGCCCGGGACATTCTTCGTGAACTCCCGGAGTCGACCGCGGTGACAAGAGGAGGAGATGTCTACACGATGGGCTTTGTCCGTGGTGGGAGCATCTCGCAGCCCAGCCAGCTTGAGCTTCAGGCAGCTCGGTCGGAAGCCGAGGAAAAAGCAGCAGCGGCAGGGATTCGACGGGACCGCTCGCGTTTCAGGATGAGGGAATTGGCCGTCGAAGTCGCTGCCTGTGAGGCAGAGGCCGAGGCTGCGTTAACCGACCTGCACGCTTCGGACGCACGGATCAATGCTGTTGCTGAACGGCTCGGTGGACTGGGAGCTCAGGTGCGAGCGGCGAAGGCCGAATCGGCCAGAAACGAACGCGCGAGGGCGCTAGCCGTTCAGCGTCTGGAAGACGACGAACAGGAGCTGGTCGCGCTGGAGGGAAGGCTGTCGGCGGCGGAGGCGCAGCCTGTGTCCGCAGATGAGTCATCGGTGGAAGAACGTAATCGTTTAGAGGCTGCTCTGTCTCACGCCCGAGCCGAAGAGACCGAGGCCCGGCTGCGTCTTCGCGGAGGCGAGGAACGGGCTCGATCGGCCAAGGGACGGGCCGAGGCCTTGAAGGTCAGGGCTCGGGCTGAGGAAGCTGCACGGGAACAGGCCGAGCAGCGTCGACGGCGTCAGGAACATCAGCGACAGGCCGCGGCCGGCATTCGGTTACAGGCCCTTCACGGTGCAGAACGCTTGCGGGAGGTTGCCCAGAAGGCGGAGGAAGCCAGGGACGAAGCGGTCGCTGCCCGAGAGGCCGAGGAATCCGGCTTGCGTGAGCTGCGCGCTCGGTCGGGAGAACTCACTGAAGCGTTGCGCGAGCTGACAGATGAGGTGCATCGGGATGAGGTTGCCCGCGCTCAGTTGCGGTTACGTATTGAGCAGGTGCAGAGCCGGGCGGTGGACGAACTGGCGATTGAGCCGGACTTGCTCGTCGAGGAGTTCGGTCCGCATCGTCCGGTTCCTGTGCTTCTGGATCCAGCTCGGACAGCCGATTCGGACGAGGCAGCGCCTTCACATCGTCCTTATGTGCGGGTAGAGCAGGAGCGTAGGTTACGTGCCGCTGAGCGAGGGCTGGCCAGGTTGGGAAAGATCAACCCGCTCGCGTTGGAAGAGTATGCAGCGCTCGAGGAGAGACATCGTTTCCTGGTCGAACAGTTGGAGGATCTCAAGGGTGGGAAACGTGACCTGCTGGCCATCGTGAAAGAGGTGGATGAGCGGGTTGAAAAGGTGTTTGCAGAGGCTTTCGCCGATACAGCCAGGGAGTTCGAAGGCGTCTTCTCGCGTCTTTTTCCAGGTGGGGAGGGGAAACTCGTTCTTACCGACCCTGGTGATCTGTTGACCACAGGGATCGATGTGGAGGCGAGGCCGCCGGGCAAACGCATCAAGCGGCTCTCCCTGCTGTCAGGCGGGGAACGCTCGTTGACCGCCATAGCCCTTCTGGTGTCGATCTTCAAGGCCAGGCCCAGCCCGTTCTACATCATGGACGAAGTCGAAGCGGCCTTGGACGACACCAACCTGGGAAGACTCATCGGTCTTTTTGAAGAGCTAAGGGACTCTAGCCAGCTCATGGTCATCACTCATCAGAAACGCACCATGGAGGTTGCTGACGCGCTATACGGTGTGACGATGAGGGGCGATGGGGTGACTGCTGTCGTCTCCCAGCGGATCCGAGACTTGGCTCCCGGTGCTCGCGCTTCGAGACTCGCGGCTGGTACCGGTCGTACGGGGCAGAGCTGACAAAATATGAATAGTTCCTATTCCTATGGTCATTCGGTGATTTTTGTCGAGATGCGAGGGGTGAAGAGCAATCGTTATGGAGGAGTGACCGCCAAACACCCCCCCCGGATGCGAGCTGTTCAGGAAGACCTAAGACAATTGGGTCATGGTCGCGCTGATTCTTTTCGTTCTTGTCACTTTCGTCATTGGCTGTCTAGTCGTAGGGGCGGTCACTGTGGAGGCACGACGGGAAGGGCGATACATCCTCACCGAGCGCAACCGTTCTCGGGTCGCGCTTGCGCGAGAGCGTTCGGAGGCGATGGGCCGCCTGGCTCGTCGGCAGTCGGCTGCAGTGGCCGCGAGCGTCACGGACCGGGAAGGCGAAGCCGCCCGGGTCTGAGAGTTTCGCGGGTTTCAGGTCGGCCGGGCCGTGTTCTCGTCGTTCCTCTAGCTTGTAGGGCGAGCAATCCGAGGAGAACCTGACCCGGCTGCCTGAACCGACAGTTGTCCTGTGAATCAGCAGCCTTCTGAGTGGCAGCCCGACCGAAGACTTGTCGTGACCAGTCAGTGGTTCGACCGGCCCTAGTTGTCATCACGATGACAGGATGTGCCTGTGGAACAGTTTCTTGCCGACTTCTGGGTTCTGCTCGTCACGGGAACGTTGGTCGTTCTTGCGTTTCTGGCGGGTCTGGTCACGCTCCTGCGCGGTCCCCGGACGACCGGAACGGAAGACGAGCGGCACACACAGACCACAACGCTTGAGAGCGAACGGCCTGATGATGCAGCACCTGATCCGCAGTCCGTGGCGGGGGCGAGGGCACCTGCACATTCTTCGCTCACAGAGCATCCGGATGCCGTGGTTGGACGGATGCATCGTCTGCGAGACCGACTGGCCCGGAGCAACTCCGGAATAGGTCAAGGGCTGCTCAGCCTGCTGTCGAGGGGGCGCCTCGAAGAGGGCACCTGGGAGGACGTCGAAGACACGCTTCTTGCGTCAGACCTCGGTGTCGAAGCAACCCAGGAGCTGGTCGCTTCGCTGAAGCAGCGGGTGTTGGTCGAAGGGGTCCGCGACGAAGAGACTGTCCGCTCCTGGCTTCGTGAAGAGCTCATCCGTATCGTCGATCCGACGATGGACCGGGAGGTCGTCTCCGGCAGGCAAGGGAATCGGAGCGCAGTGGTCCTCGTCGTCGGGGTCAACGGCACCGGTAAGACGACCACTGTCGGAAAACTGGCCAGGGTCATGGTCGCCCAGGAGCGTGAGGTCGTTCTCGGTGCTGCGGACACCTTCCGAGCGGCTGCCGCAGATCAACTGCAGACGTGGGGGGAGCGCGTCGGTGTCCGAACAGTACGTTCAGATCGTGAAGGGGCAGACCCGGCCTCGGTAGCTTTCGACGCAGTGAAATCGGCCAATGAAGGCGATGCCGACGTAGTGCTTCTGGACACAGCAGGCCGTCTGCACAACAAAGCGAACCTGATGGCCGAACTCGCTAAGGTGAAACGGGTTGTGGAGAAGATATCTCCCATCGACGAGGTACTTCTCGTCCTGGACGCCACTACCGGTCAGAACGGACTGGTCCAGGCCGAGGTTTTCGGTGAAGCCGTCGATGTCACAGGAATCGTGCTGACGAAGCTGGACGGGACGGCTAAAGGTGGCATCGTTGTCGGTGTCCAACGCAAGCTGGGGGTCCCGGTGAAACTCGTCGGGCTGGGAGAAGGGCCGGATGATCTTGCGCCTTTTGACCCCGAGACCTTCGTTGACGCCATCCTCGGGTGAACCCGCGTCCTGTAGGTGAGCGGTGCACGCTATGAAAGAACTGCCTGGTGGCGAGAGCTTAGGCGACCCGGTCGTCAGCGCTGGGTCTGGCTCTGAGATGCCGCATAGAGTGGCCAGAGCAGCCCAGCGGGTCGGTTCGGTTCTCATCACTCTGGTCCTGGTTACTGTCCTCATGGGCAGCCTTGTCATTTCGGCGAGACTTGCTCATGTTGCCTTCGGTAGGCACGAGGTGTCCGCGGCGGTAGGTCAGCAATTGGCGTGGCTGGAGGGGAAGACATCCTCCGATGCTCCTGACCGGATGCAGAAGAAACACCGTGACGGCGCTTTCCTGCAACTCGTCCTGACGGGGATAGCCGCAGCTCATGATGAGAGCAGACCTGCTGCAGTACGTCTGCCGCTGCTGCGGGCTTACCTGTACCGGGTAGAACAGGAAGAGATCAAGCAGCGTTATGCCGCAGCGACGCTTCCGGAAAATGGAGCCTTCTACCAGGGGTGGACCTTGCTCCTGGCTACTCAGGTAGCGAGATTGTCTGGCGAGGAGCGCGACGCCAAGTCGGTTCGAGACAAAGCAGCTCCGCTGGTGAACGCCTTGACCACGTCGCACTCCGGCCTGTTGGCCTCCTACCCCAATGTCTATCGTCCTGTGGACAGCGTCGTGGTCGCCGGAGCCCTGAGAAGGGCGGACGAGACCGTCGGGGTGATTGGCGTGACGGAGGCCTTGGCTACCTGGGTTCCCCGGTTGGAGCCGTTACGGGACCCTTCGACCAAGCTGTTGCCTCATATGACCGATGCCACTGGGCGGATCATCGAGGGGCCTCGCGCGACCTCGCAGGCGATCATCCAGGTTTTCTGGCCGTCTATCGACCCTGCTACATCGAGCCGTGACTGGGTGGCTTTCGAGAACACCTTCCTGTGCCCTCGGCTGGGCTTGGTCGCAGTGTGCGAATTCCCTGGTGGATGGTGGGGAGTCAGCGATGCAGATTCTGGGCCGTTGATCGTGGGAGTGTCTCCTCTCGCGACAGTGATGACGATGGCAGCTGCCCGCGCGCACGGCAATGAGGAACTCGCGGTCCAAATTTCTCGGGAGACAAAACTCTTTGAAGTGCTCTTCTCCGAGAAGGGAGAGAAGAAGCATTACAACTCCGACTCCTGGCCGCTCAGCGATGCGGTCATCGCTGCTAGTCGGGCCGTTCCGGTCTCTAGGGAGCTTCCGGGGGTCGACGACCGCGATCCGGTGGCCTGGAAAGCCTGGGTGCTCTGCACGCTCATCCCTGGTGTGGTGGCGGCAGGGGCGTTGGCCTGGCGAGTGATGGGGCGCCGTCGGCGGTTGTCCGGGCCCTTGGAACATGACGCTGCACCTCCTGACGCGCCTTCGTACAAACGCTCGTTGTAGGTGCCAGGGGATTGGTAGGCCGAACACAGGAGTTTCCCAGGGTCAGCGAATACTGTTTCAGCTGTGGGAGACAGGGGTAAGGCCCCGGCTGCGGGTGAGGTGGCCGGGGCCACTCTCATGTCTGGGGAAGTAATGAGGGGACGAGCTCATCCCCTCCTGTTTTTCGGTGACGAGATGTCTGGGGATCTGCGTTCACTTCTTGACTGCAATATTCGAGACAACGATCATGTCGGCATGGCAGACAGCCTTCTCGATTCCGCCGACACTGCACCGGGCGCTGGTTCGCAGAGCGCTTTACGGTCCGCGAACACTCGGCGTGTGCTGGCCTGTCTGACCGAGAACGGTCCGATGACCCAGGCGACCTTGAGTAGGTCGACAGGGCTGTCTCCAGCGACGATCTCGAACATGGTGGCCAGACTCCGTACTGAGGGAGTGGTCACCACCTCTCCGACCACGTCGTCGGGTCGGCGTGCCGTTCTGGTCGAGTTGGGTGGCGTTCCCCAACGTCGGGTGGCTGCAGGTATCGATATTGGACGTCGACATCTACGTATCGTGCTCTGCACGCTCAACCGTGAAGTCGTGGCTGAGGAAGCTGTCGGGCTCCCCGAAGATCATTTTGCGGAGGACAGCATCGGCCTGGCTGATCAGCTGCTGACTAAGCTGCTCGAACGCTCAGATCTCGACCGATCGCAGGTCATCGGATGTGGAGTAGGTATACCTGGACCGATCGATGCGGATTCAGGTCGGGTCGCTCACGGCGTGATCCTCCCGACCTGGGTGGGTTTCCGTCCGATCGAGCGACTTCGTGAAGCCCTGAAGACTTCAGTTTATCTGGACAATGATGCAAACCTGGGGAGCTTGGCCGAGATCACGTGGGGACCTTACATCGATACAGGGCATCTGTTGTACGTCAAAGTGGGTACGGGGATCGGCGCAGGACTCGTGCTTTCCGGCCAGGTGTATCGCGGATCCATGGGGATCACTGGCGAGATCGGTCATATTCCGGTCGCCGAGCATGGATTGGTCTGCCGATGCGGGAACCGGGGCTGCCTGGAGACCGTGGCCTCCACCTCAGTCATGGTCGACGCGCTCGTCCGTGCTGGGGTACTCGAAGCAGGTTCTGGCACGGCTCGCCTGGTGGACATGGTGCGAGACGGCGACCCCGCGGCAGGCCGGGTCGCTGAGGACGCCGGCATGGCCCTGGGACAAGTCTTAGGGATGATGGTCAATGTGTTGAATCCGGCGGCGGTCGTGATCGGAGGTCCCCTCGTCGGATTAGAAATGGATTTGCTCGGTCCGGTTCAGCGAGGAATCCGCCGCTTCGCTTCGCCGACGGTGGCTGCTCGTACCGAGATCGCGCTCTCCTCATTGGGGGAGCGGGCCGAAGTCTTGGGGGCGTGCTCGTTGGTCTTCCAGCAGGCCCCTGAGAGCGCATGGTTGGCCTCTTCGGTGGGTTGATGCCCTCCTTGTGAGGCGTCCCCCTGCGCGGGATCGTAACTTTCTCATATTTCAGACACCTGTTGTCGACAAGGAGTCAGAGCGGACCTGGATGCTAACTGGAGGTTCGCGACAGGCCAGTCGACTTCTCTCCCCGGCTTTTCCGCGGATCGGCTAAAAGCTTTCCGAAGAGCTCTCAAAGGTGGACCCTGGAGACGTGACTCCAGCCTTCGGGATCGTTATGCGTTCATGACTTGACCGCAACGGTCTGGCCAGGGTTCACTTCTTCAACGGGCAGGGTCGCTCGGCGTCTCCCGCCCGGAAAACCCGGAGGGAGTACGACGAGGTATGACGGGCGAAAGCGCGCACGAGAACATTCTCGAGATGCGGCAGATCACCAAGCGCTTCCCAGGTGTGAAAGCCCTGGACGAAGTGTCGCTGATCGTGCGCCGCGGTGAGGTCCACGCCATCTGTGGCGAAAACGGTGCTGGAAAATCGACTCTGATGAAAGTGCTCTCCGGCGTCTACCCTTACGGGAGTTACGAAGGGCAGATCCTTCTCGACGGTCAGGAAGTCCGCTTCAAGGACATCAAGGCCTCCGAGGCGGCAGGCATCGTCATCATTCATCAGGAACTTGCCCTTATCCCAGAGCTCTCCATCACCGAGAATCTCTTCCTGGGAAATGAGGTTGCGTCGTACGGTGCAATCGATTGGCGCGCTGCGAACCTCAGGGCGCAAGCACTTATGGATCGGGTCGGCCTTCATGAAGACCCTGATATGAAGATCAAAGATTTAGGTGTGGGTAAGCAACAGCTGGTCGAGATCGCTAAAGCCCTGGCGAAAGATGTCCGGTTGCTCATTCTCGACGAGCCGACGGCGGCGTTGAACGAAACAGACTCGGAGCACCTGCTCGAGCTGATCTCGGATCTGAGATCCAAAGGGATCACTGCGATCATGATCAGCCACAAACTCAACGAGATCGAAGAGATATCGAACTCGATCACCATCATCCGAGATGGGCAGAGCATCGAGACTCTGGATGTTGATGCAGGCGGAGTCAACGAGGATCGCATCATCCGTGGAATGGTGGGCCGGGCGCTGGAGAGTCGTTTCCCGGAGCGCGCCCCGGAGATTGGTGAAGTCTTCTTCGAAGTGCGCGACTGGACCGTCCGGCATCCGGTGGTCTCGGAACGTCTCGTGTGCAAGCACTCCGACTTCACCGTTCGAAGGGGCGAAATCGTAGGTTTTGCCGGGTTGATGGGTTCAGGGCGGACCGAACTGGTGATGAGCCTGTTCGGGCGATCCTACGGGATTTGGCTTGGGGGGCAGGTCTACAAGGAAGGCCGCCCGATCGAGATGAAGAATGTCAGCCAGGCCATCAAGCAGGGCGTTGCTTATGTGAGCGAAGATCGTAAGAATTTGGGCTTAAATCTTCTCGATGACATCAAAAAATCAACGGTAGCGGCGAAACTTCGCAAGATCGCTCCGGTCAATGTCGTCGATTCCTTTGCAGAGCGAGGAGCGGCTGAGGAGTTTCGTAAAGATCTCCGAATTAAGGCTCCCACCGTCGACGAAGGGGTGGACAAGCTTTCTGGGGGTAATCAGCAGAAAGTGGTTCTCGGAAAATGGATGTTCACCGACCCTGATCTCTTGATCCTCGATGAGCCGACCCGAGGTATCGATGTCGGTGCTAAATACGAGATCTATACGATCATCAACAAACTGGCTCAGGAGGGAAAAGGGATCATCGTGGTCTCCTCTGAACTTCCTGAACTTCTCGGTCTTTGTGACCGGATATACACCATCTTCGAAGGGTCGATCACGGCCTGTATGCCTGCAGCCGAGGCAGATCAGGAACGTCTGATGAAACACATGACCCAGGCCGTGAAGGCGTGAGGAGAAAGACGACAATGGAATTGATCAGGAAGGTCGTGGGTGGAGACCTACGGCAATTCGGAATGATCTTCGCGCTGGCTGTGATCCTGGTGTTCTTCCAATTCAGGACCGGCGGGCTGATGCTGACTCCGGACAACCTCATATCGGTGGTCAGTCAGTACTCGTATATCCTCATTCTGGCCATAGGGATGGTCATGGTTATCATCGCTGGCCATATTGACCTTTCCGTGGGGTCGGTGGCGGCTTTTGTCGGTATCATTGTGGCCAAGCTCATGCAGAATGGAATGCCTTCTTGGGCGGCCTTCCTCATCGGCCTGCTGATTGGTGCAGCGGTCGGAGCCTGGCAAGGCTACTGGGTTGCCTACTGGGGTGTTCCTGCGTTCATCGTGACTCTCGCTGGGATGATGATCTTCCGCGGTGCCAACCAGTGGGTTGGCAACAGCCAGTCGGTCGCTGTTCCGGAGGACTTCCAGTACATCGGTGCGGGTTTCCTACCTGAACTGCACACCGGACTGCCCTACAACGAACCGACATTGATTATTGGTCTCCTGGCCACCGCCTATGTCATCTGGCACGAACTCCATGACCGACGTATCCGGGTCAAGATGAACGCGACCGTGGCGCCGATGAGCGTCACCGTACTTCGGATCGCGCTGCTGTCCGCCGTACTCGTCTCCGCGACCTTGCTCTTCGCCTCCGGCCGACCAGGAACCTCCTTCCCCGTCTCCGGTCTGGTGCTCGTTGCGCTCGTCCTGCTCTATTCCTTCATCACCGGACGTACGGTCTTCGGCCGCCATGTTTACGCCGTCGGCGGGAACCTGCGGGCAGCGACCTTGGCTGGGGTGAAGACGCAGCGGACGAACTTCTTCGTCATGATGAACATGTCGGTCCTTGCAGCGCTGGCCGGAATGATCTTCGTCGCCCGATCCACCGCATCCGGTCCCCAAGACGGGAACAGTTGGGAGCTTGACGCGATCGCGGCGGTCTTCATCGGGGGAGCCGCAGTCAGCGGAGGTGTCGGAACTGTCATTGGTTCCATCGTCGGTGGCCTCGTCATGGCTTTCCTGAACACCGGCCTCGCGCTCGAGGGAGTCGGATCAGACCGGGTTCAGATCATCAAAGGGCTGGTCTTGCTCCTCGCAGTTGCCATCGATGTCTGGAACAAGAAACAAGGCAAGCCCAGCATCATTGGACATTTCATGAAATCCCGCAACGACAACGGTGTCCCACGGGTACGACCCACCACCGAAGCCGACGCGACTCAGCCCTGAACAGGGCCTTTTCCTCCACACTCACCACGAGAAAAGAGAAGTCATGCGTTCCATCGCGATCAAGGCCACAGCTGTGAGCGCCGTCGCACTACTGGCCCTGACTGCTTGCGGCAACTCCAGCCGGGAGACCGGGGCGTCCGCTGGTAGCGGTACCGCCAAGGGTTTCCCCGCCGATGCCATGGTGGGCGTCGCTCTGCCGGACAAGACCAGCGAGAACTGGGTCCTCGCGGGAAAGCTCTTCGAGGATGGGCTGAAAGAGGCAGGGTTCAAGGCTGACGTGCAATATGCAGCTGCCACCAATACCGTCGCTGACCAGCAGAACCAGATCCAGGCCATGGTGACCCGTGGCGCGAAGGTCATCTTTGTCGGCGCTAAAGACGGCAGCCAGCTCGGCACCCAGGCCAAAGCAGCCAAGGACGCAGGAGCGATCGTCGTGGCTTACGACCGCTTGCTGAAGGAGACGCCCAACGTCGACTACTACCTGGCTTACGACAACCGCAAGGTCGGGCAACTCCAAGGCAAAGCCTTGCTGGAGGGCATGAAGTCGAAGAAGGCGGACGGTCCCTACACCATCGAGCTCTTCGCGGGTTCTCCTGACGACGCCAACAGCCAGGTCTTCTTCGATGGCGCTATGGACATCCTGAAGCCGGAGATCGAAAAGGGCTCAGTCGTCATCGGCTCCGGCCAGAAGGACTTCAAGCAGGCCACTACTGAAGGATGGAAGGCCGAGAACGCCCAACGTCGAATGGACACCATTCTGACCAGCACCTATGCGGCTGGTAAGACCCTCGACGGTGTGCTTTCCCCGAATGACACCCTGGCACGGGCCGTCATCACCTCGGCCCGTTCCGCTGGAAAGCCGATCCCGATCGTGACCGGGCAGGACTCCGAGGTCGCCTCGGTCCAGTCGATCATGAAGGGCGAGCAGTACTCCACGATCAACAAGGACACCCGTAACCTCGTCAAGGCAGCCATCGACATGGCCAAGGCCCTGCAGAAGGGACAGAAGCCAGCGATCAATAACGAGAAGGACTACGACAACAAGTCCAAGATCGTGCCGGCTCAGTTGCTCGACCCGCACATCGTGACGAAGGCCAATGCCGCTGAGGAATACGCCAACGACCCCAACCTGGCTTCGTTGACGAAGTAGTACGGCGGTCTGTCGCGCATCCGGCAGATATGTCAGCGTCCTCACAGGCCACACGCCAGCGGTGCCCGTCGGAGATTCCGGTGGGCACCGCTGGCGTGTTGGCAGATCCATCGTGATCGAGAAGCCGCGGAGGGCATTCCTCCAGAGAGCCCCGCCTGGCTGTTCATCGACGCGATCCGGGCGGACGCACACGAGAGCCCACCGATTCGTTAGCCTTGGCAGGTGTTCAACAGCCTGTCAGATCGCCTCGCCGCGACCTTCAAGAACCTGCGCAGCAAGGGCCGTGTCACCGAGCGCGACCTGAATGCGACCATCCGCGACATCCGGGTCGCCCTTCTGGACGCCGACGTCGCGCTGCCTGTCGTACGGCAGTTCACTGGGCAGGTGCGTGAACGTGCGCTCGGCAGTGAAGTGCACGAAGCGCTCAATCCGGGCCAGCAGGTCGTCAAGATCGTGCATGAGGAACTGGTCTCCGTCCTGGGTGGACAGACGCGGAACTTGAACCTGGCGAAGAGCCCGCCGACCGTGATCATGTTGGTGGGTCTGCAAGGAGCAGGAAAGACCACGCTGGCTGGAAAACTTGGATACTGGTTGAAAGCTCAGGGGCACACCCCGCTGCTGGTCGCCGCCGACCTGCAGCGGCCCAATGCGGTGACCCAGCTCCAGGTCGTCGGCGAACGAGCGGGAGCGCCGGTCTACGCCCCGGAGAAGGGCAATGTCGCGGGTAATGACGCCGCCATCGAGACCGGCTCGGGAACCCGCGGCTTCGGGAACCCGGTGCAGGTAGCTCGCGATGGTGTCGAACAGGCCCGGCGTGATCAGCACGATGTTGTCATCGTGGACACCGCAGGCCGACTGGCCATCGACGAAGAGCTGATGGCTCAAGCATCCGACATCAAGGACGCGGTTCAGCCTGACGAGATCCTCTTCGTCATCGACGCCATGATCGGTCAGGCTGCGGTCGACACCGCTACGGCCTTCCTGGACACCCTCGACTTCACCGGTGTGGTGCTCTCCAAGCTGGACGGTGACGCCCGCGGTGGCGCTGCGCTGTCCGTTGCCGGAGTCACCGGGCGGCCCATCATGTTCGCTTCCGTCGGTGAACAGACCAAGGACTTCGAGGTCTTCCACCCCGATCGGATGGCCAGCCGCATCCTCGACATGGGCGATGTGCTGACCCTGATCGAACAGGCGCAGCGGGCCTTCGACCAGCGCCAGCAGGACGAGATGGCGAGGAAGTTCCTCACCGACGAGGACTTCACCTTCGACGACTTCCTGCAGCAGATGTCGGCGATCAAGAAGATGGGTTCGCTGAAGCAGCTTCTGGGCATGATGCCAGGAATGAACCAGATGCGGGACCAGCTCAACGCTCTCGATGAGCGTGAGTTCGACCGGGTCGAGGCCATGGTGCGCTCCATGACCCCCTTCGAGCGCACTCACCCCAAACAGATCAACGGTTCACGCAGGGCTCGTATCGCCAGGGGCTCAGGGGTGTCGGTGACCGAGGTCAACCAGCTGCTGGAACGTTTCGGTGAAGCACAGAAGATGATGCGTCAGCTCCGTCGCGGGGGTGGCATCCCTGGGATGCCGGGTATTCCTGGTCTCGGTGGAGGGTCTGCCCGGAAGAAGCAACCCAAGAAGAAGGGTAAATCCGGGAATCCGGCGAAGCGGGCAGCGCAGGAGAAAGCTATGGTCGAACGCGAGGCACAGGCCCGGGAGGCTGCCTTGCAGAATGCTTTCGGCGGACCGGGAGCGCTTCCCGAAGATGTCGCGGACCAGGGGAAAGCCCTCGGGATTGCCCCGGCACAAGGAGCATCCTCCCAGAGCAGCGGGCCAGCAGGTCTTGATCCGGCATCTCTGCCCAAGGGATTCGACAAGTTCCTCAAAGGTTGATCGGCGGCCGGTGTCCTCCCGAACGGTCCTCGGGAGGACACCGGAGCTTGCTTCAGAAGGGTTGGCTCCCGCTCGTAGTCGTTCTGCTCAATTCGAGCGATCAGTAGGGAGTTCCACGCTTAGCTGCCTGGGAGCCGCGATAAGTTCGAGCCTATGAGCGCTCCTGTGCTGCACGTCTCCGGCCAGATCCATGTCAGTGCCGACGAAGTCCGCGACGACATCTGGGTCGTGGACGGCTGCATCAGTTACACGCCGCCGAATTCAGCAGCCGATGTCGAGACCGTTCATGGGCACGTCTATCCCGGTATGGTCGATGCTCATTGCCATATCGGCCTGGAGAAACATGGCGCAGTTGATCCGCATCGTGCTGAAGCACATGCGCTGGCCGAACGTGACGCCGGTGTCCTCCTCATCCGCGATGCAGGGTCGCCGGCAGACACCCGATGGCTCCAGAAACGTGAAGACCTTCCCCGAATCATCCGTGCTGGACGCCACATCGCTCGGACTCGACGGTACATCCCGAATTTCGCCCATGAGATCGAACCCGACCTGCTTGTCGACTATGTGCGGCAGGAGGCACGAGCTGGTGACGGATGGGTCAAATTGGTCGGCGACTGGATCGACCGTGAACGTGGTGACCTGGGTATCTGTTGGCCGGTCGAGGTGCTCACCCAAGCTGTTACCGCCGCGCACGAAGAAGGTGCGCGAGTCACTGCGCACTGTTTCGGCGAACAATCTCTCGTGGACTTCGCTGCGGCAGGAGTCGACTGCATCGAACATGCCACAGGATTGGTGCCCGAGACGATAGACACATTCGCTACGCAGAAGATCGCGATCGTGCCGACCCTCGTGAACATCCTCAACTTCCCAGATTTCGCAGCTGCAGGAAGACCCCGGTTCCCGAGCTATGCGGCACATATGCTCGATCTCCACCGTCGCCGCTATGAGACCATCAGCGCCGCCCACGAGGCGGGGGTGTCGATCTACTGCGGTACCGATGCCGGCGGGCAGATTCCCCACGGGCTGCTGGCCCATGAAGTTCTCGAACTGTCTCGGACCAGGATGGGAGTTGAGGGAGCTTTGGCAGCTGCGACCTGGGAAGCCAGGCAATGGCTCGGTCGACCTGGGCTCGAAGAAGGCGCTGAAGCTGATTTCCTCGTCTTCCTCGACGATCCGCGAACGGACTTGCGCATTCTGGGCCGACCACATCGGACCGTGCTGCGCGGTCGGCTCGTCCGGTGATTCCTCCGATGGGACGAGGTCTTCACGAGAACGCACCCAGGAACGGAGCTTCGCAACCAGCGACCGAGGAGAACATGGTCGGCCGCGCCATGAGCGCACAAGGCGAGCGGGTCCATGTAGCCACCGTGACCGCAGCGGATGTCGCGCCCTATCGGGTAGCGGTCGAAGGCTCTCGGAGCAGGCTGTCCCGGTGGAATCCTGTCGACCCACACGACCTGTCACGGCACCTGAGGTGGCAGTCCGGTGCGCACCGGACCTTTATCGTCCACGCTTCGGCACCGGAAGGCGATCACGACATCGTCGGCCGGATCAATGTGACCAATGTGGTGCGAGGCCGTGCTCTCGCTGCAGCGATGGGCTACGACGCCTACGATCCCTACGCGGGTCGAGGGTTGTTTGCCGAAGGCCTGCGGCTCGTGGTCGATCTGGCTTTCGCGCCGGAACCGACCGGTATGGGCCTGCACCGTCTGGAAGCCTCGGTGCAACCGGGAAATGTGCGCTCGGCAGGTCTACTCCGCTCGTTGGGGTTCCGATTACGAGGGGAATGGCCGGAGTATCTGTGGCTGCCGGACGAGTCCGGACGCCACGCCTGGCGGGACCACCTGACTTACGGTGTCCTCTCGTCGGAATGGCCTGCTCATCCCTATGCGGCTACGAGGCGACAGACGGTGATCGTGGTACTTCCCGCAGGTGCGCTTGACCAGGCGAGAGGGAAAGCCGTCGGCGTTCAGCTGGGTGGAGAGCTCGGGGCTGTGGTCCTTGCTGCACAACAGTTGGAAGCGCTCGGGCCGGAGTCGGCTGCTCACTCGCTGCAGACAGCCGGCGCTGTCGTCCTGGAGGATTGCGCTGCGGCCCGACGGATATCGAATTCTCTGTCCGGAGGACGTTCGCCGCTCGTGCTCTCCGATGTGGAGTGGGCTGATCTCATGGGCGGGAGAGAGCCAGCGGGGACAGCCTCGGTCGCGTTACGTGCGAAGGCATGGTCGGTGGGCTCTTCCCTGCCGCACCCTTGACCGGGAGAGACCAGGAGCGCGATGCCTCGGCGGCGCTGGTCCTATCCGGGATTCATTCCGATCGTTCCATCTTTCCGGTAAGCCGATGCACCTGGTCGCTCAACGCGGCCGACATGGGGGTTAACCCCTGGGGTCCACCGATCCGGGAGGTGATCCCCTGGATCTGTCGGTCGATCTCATCGATGGCTGATCCAATGGCCGCGATGGCAGCTGCTGCTTCTCCTGCAGCTTCTTGTGCTGCTCGCACCTGTGCGTTGATTCCGTCAGAGGACTGAGTGGTTTCGTTCGCGAGGTTCTTCACCTCACCGGCCACCACGGCGAAACCTCTCCCGGATTCGCCGGCGCGGGCCGCTTCGATGGTGGCATTCAAGGCCAGTAGCCGAGTCTGAGATGCCACGGCGGCGATGAGGCGTACAGCAGTTTCGATCTCGGCGCTTGCTCGTTCGAGTTCTTCCACCGTGGACCTGGCCTGTTCTGCTGACCCGACGGCCTGGCTGGTGGTCTTAGATAGTGCCCCTGCTGCTTCGCCGAGCTCGCGCGCAGCCCCGCTCAGACGTCCAGAGATGGCAGCGACTTCTTCGGCCACCTCGGTACGTTCGTGGTCGCGTAGCGTCAGTTGGGTGTCATGGGCGAGCATGGCCGCTCGCGCCGCATTGATGGCTTTGGCTCCGTCTCTGAATTGCCCGGGCATACCCCGTAGTAGCACTACCCGGTAGAAACGTCCTTCAGCGGAAGCTCTCAGACAGGCTTGGGTTTCTCGGGTGTAGGCCTCTAAGAGATCGAGAGCCGCGTTGACATGGTGTGCGAGTCGGGTAGCAGGCTCGGGTGCATGTAAGAGGATGACCCTGGCATCGAGGTCTCCTTGGACGGTGCGGGCCATGACCTGGTCGATATGTTCTATTGCTTCGACGAGGGAGCTCTCCTCTTTTGTCAGATGGATCGACTCCGTGTGTCTCATCATGCAGCCCTGCGGTGTGCCGGGGTCGTGCGATGGATGAGATCCCATACGTATTCGTCGTAGGTGATGCCCCGATCGGCCAAGATCCCGGTGACCAGGTTCAGCCCGGCCGATGCTGCATCTCGACGGTGGGAGTGCCTGGCCTCTTCGACGCGCATGAGTCCGTAGAGTGCTTCGACCTCGGCGATGGCAGCACGTTCGGGAGAACGACGACTGGAGTGGTATCCGATGGTGTCTCCCGCTTGGTTGCAGGTCGGGGTCACGTGCGTGAGCACCCAGTAATATCCGCCTTCTCGCGTTTGGTTCTTCACGTAGGCGAAGATTTCCTGTCCGCGGGAAATGGTGTCCCAGAGCAGCTTGAACACTCCTCCCGGGCAGTCGGGATGGCGCACGATGTTGTGCGGAGCGCCGATCAATTCCTCTTCGCGGTACCCGCTGACTCGGGTGAAGACATCGTTCGCGTACGTGATGACACCCTTCAGGTCGGTTTTGCTGACGATGAGTTCGTCTTCACCGAAGGTGACTTCATGGGTACGCGGGGTAGAAGCAGATGCAGCAGATGGCACGGTTCTTCTCCGGAGGGTACGGCGGGGTGACGAGTGGATTCCGTGTTGTGCAAGTCGACTCGGGGAGCTCAGATGTGAGCGTTCGGTGTCGGTCGGTAGCTAAGGCGCGGTGGCTCCGCGCCGCTGGAGGTCTGCAGATCTGGCAGAATGGCATACGTACCCGTCTGCCCGAGCCAGACTCGCGCGGGCTGGACGCCTACACACCGAGTAACGGCACCCCGGCCTTATTCCATCGCCGGTCTCGCCGTGCTCATTCACAGAACAAGGAGAGACCACACTCGTGGCCGTCAAAATTCGTTTGAAGCGCATGGGCAAGATCCGTGCACCGTTCTACCGCGTCGTCGTGATGGACTCCCGCACCAAGCGGGACGGTCGTGCGATCGAGGAGATCGGCAAGTACCACCCCACCGCCGAGCCGTCGGTCATCGAGATCAGCTCCGAGCGTGTGCAGTACTGGCTGGGAGTGGGCGCCCAGCCCACCGAGCAGGTCCAGGCTCTGCTGAAGATCACCGGTGACTGGCAGAAGTTCAAGGGCGAGGAAGGTGCCGAGGGCACCCTCAAGCCTCAGCCGGTCAAGCCCTCCAAGAAGGACCTCTACGAGGCAGCTATGGCTGCAGCGGGCAAGGCCGACGAGGAGTACGAGAAGAAGGGCCCCACCACGGCCAAGAAAAAGGCCGCCAAGGCGGAGAAGTCCGAGGAGACCGCTGCTGAGGCTCCCACCGAGGAAGCTGCGGCAGAGGCCGACGAGAAGAGCGAGGCCTGATCGTGCTCGAGGAAGCCCTCGAGCATCTCGTCAAAGGCATCGTCGAGCACGACGAGGACGTCGCTGTCAGGCATCGTGAGCTGCGGCGTGGCGAGGTCCTCGAGGTGCGTGTGCACCCTGACGACCTGGGTCGTGTCATCGGACGCTCCGGTCGCACCGCCAGCGCACTGCGCACGGTGATGACCGCGCTGGCCGGAGGACGCCCTGTCCGGGTGGACATCGTCGACACCGACCGGATGCGCTGAGTATCCCGGTCAACTGTCTCTGCCTCAGGGGCACGATGCCGTAGGTGTCGTGCCCCTGAGGTCTGCCCGCCTGTCCAAAGTGATATCGAGGCTGGCGCCTGCTTAGCAGGTGGGCAGTCCCCTGAACTGGCACGAGGAGTGAATCGTGGACACCGTGGTGGCCCGGATCGGCAAAGCCCATGGCCTTCGTGGGGAGGTCACCGTTCAGATCCATACCGACGACCCGGAGAACAGGCTCACACCCGGTGAGGTCTTCACCATCGAAGGGCTCGCCGACATCGCCGAACTGACCTTGGCCACGGTCAGGGTGCACAACGGCACCTGGCTGTTGGGTTTCGAAGGACACTCTGACCGTAACGCTGCCGAAACTCTACGTGGCGGACGTCTCGTTCTCCCTGCCGGTGAGGACGACGGCGAAGGTTGGTACGAGAATGAACTCATCGGCCTGAACGTGTTCTCCGCCTCTGGCGAACAGATCGGCCAGGTCGCCGGATTGGAACTGGGCGCGGCCCAGGACCGGCTGGCTGTCCGACTGGATGACGGTCGCACCGGCTCTGTTCCCCTGGTGGAAGCCCTGATCCCGGTCATTGATCTGGAACAGAAGCGTGTGGTGGTCGACGCACCGGACGGCCTGTTCGATCTGAATGGCTGAGGCAGGCAAAGCATGCGTATCGACGTCGCCACCATCTTTCCTGACTACCTGAGCCCGCTGAAGCTCTCCCTCATCGGCAAGGCCCAGGTCGAGGGGCTGCTCGACATTCGAGTCCACGACCTTCGGGATCACACCCATGATCGTCATCGGACGGTCGACGACAGCCCGTACGGCGGTGGCGCCGGCATGGTGATGAAACCCGAGCCTTGGGGTGAACTGCTCGACAGCGTGCTCGACACTCTTGGGTCGGACTGTCCCGAAGATGGACCGGTGCTCGTTGTCCCTGGGCCAGGAGGTCGACCGCTGACCCAGGCCATGGCCTATGAGCTGGCCCGTGAACCATGGTTGATGTTCGCTTGCGGTCGCTATGAAGGCATCGACGAGCGGGTCTACTCGTACGCTCAAGAGTGCCTTGGCGAAGACCGAGTACGCCTTGTGTCCCTGGGCGACTACGTGCTCAACGGAGGGGAGGTGGCCACGCTCGCGGTCATCGAAGCGGTGGCACGCCTGCTGCCTGGTGTGATCGGTAACGAGGAGTCATTGACCGAGGAGTCACACACCGGGGGACTGCTCGAATATCCGGTCTACACCAAGCCTGCGAGCTGGCGTGGGCGTGAGGTTCCGCAGATCCTCCTGTCCGGGGATCACGGAAAGATAGCTCGCTGGAGACACGAAGAGCGTCTGAGTCGCACAGCGCAGCGCCGCCCAGATCTGTTGCCGAGTGCCGCCGTGCTGTGCGGGGAGCACGATCTCTCTCTGTCTTTGGCAACCCCAGGGGACGCCGGAGAACTCTTTACTCTGACCAGGTCTTGCTGGGTGACCGAGGCACAGCTCAACGGAGATCTGTCGATCCCGCCACTCACTGAGAGCCTGGAGGAGATCCGGAACTCGCTGCTTTCTGAAGCTGGCTGGCAGACCTGGATCCTGCGTGACCCAGCCTCTGGTCGTCTCGTGGCATCCGTGAGGGGGCGGCTCGTACGTGGGTCACGTGATGCGGAGAACGAGGCTCGGACCTGGGAGGTGGGTCGGCTGATGGTGGCGCCCGACCTGACTGGCCGTGGCTTGGGGCGAGCACTGCTCTCCTTCTGCCTGGAGAAAGCGGACGCGCGTGCTACTCGCGCCTGGTTGATGACCGGGCGGTCGAGCGAACGTAACCAGCGGATATACAAGAAGGCCGGGTTCCGTGTCTGTCGTGGGGAACCTCAGGTGCCAGGAACCTTGGAGATGGAATGTCGGCTGGTGTGATCGAGCACTGCCACGTACGGTCGTTTTCCAAACGTTGACGTAGGGAATCCGCCGGCACGTGGATTTCTGGGCGAGCCGTCCGCTCTGGCACAATGGTGAGTCGCGTCTGGAATCATGCTCGGCCCCTACCACGGGGGGATGTGTAGCCTTCACCGTCAGGTGTGGCACATGCGGCCTTGGCCAGCGCACTCATCGACGATTGATCCGGCCTGACCCGTGGCACGACCGAGAAAGTGAACGCGCCATGCACAAGCTCGACGCCGTCGACGCAGTCAGCCTCCGTGACGACATTCCCGCTTTCCGTGCGGGGGACACCGTCAAGGTCCACGTGCGAGTCATTGAAGGTACGCGCAGCCGTGTCCAGGTCTTCCAGGGCGTCGTCATCCGTCGTCACGGTGGTGGCATCGGGGAGACCTACACCGTTCGCAAGGTGAGCTTCGGTGTTGGTGTTGAACGTACCTTCCCGGTGCACACCCCTGTTGTGGAGAAGATCGAGGTTGTCACCCGCGGTGACGTCCGTCGCGCCAAGCTCTACTACCTGCGGAACCTGCGCGGCAAGGCTGCCAAGATCCGTGAGAAGCGCGACAACACAGCCCGCTGAGCGGCGGCGATCTTCCTTTTGTGCGTGAAGACGAGCAGGCAGCTCGGCCGCGAAAGCGCTGGGGTGCTGTGAGCAACGACACACAGACGACGACCACCCGTGCAGGACGGTGCGACACGCTTGCGTGGCGGCCTCCGTTCTGGCTCGTGGTGGTCGTCGTCTTTCTGCTGACCCTGTTGATGCGGGTTTATGTCCTGGGGGTCTACGGAATCCCCTCTTCTTCGATGGAGTCGACCCTGAACCCCGGGGACCGCGTCATCGTCAGTAAATGGTCTGGCGGAAGCGGGATCAAACGAGGCGACATCGTGGTTTTCGATGGTGAGTCGACTTTCGGCCCGGTGCCTGGCGCTGAATCCGGTCCAGTGGAGAAGCTACTGGGCAAACTCGAAGGACACGAACCGCGGAGCGTTTACGTCAAACGAGTGATCGGTGTTGGCGGGGATCGGATTGTCTGCTGTGATGCCGGAGGCAAACTCACGGTCAATGGCAAAGCGATCAATGAGCCCTACGTTTATGCGGGCAACCCTCCGAGCGAACAGAAGTTTGATATCACCGTCCCACCAGGACGTTTGTGGCTCATGGGAGACCATCGATCACAGTCGGCTGATTCGAGGGCGCACCTGGGGTCTCCCGGCGGGGGTACTGTCGCCGTGGACGACGTGATTGGTCCCGTCATGTTCCGATACTGGCCGCTGAACCGGATCGGAGCGGTCGGTTCCTAGCGTCGAAGGCTGTCGAGGCCGGCCGGGCAGAGTTCTACCTGTCCGGCACTCGGCACCGGTCACGCTATGACAGGAGAGACATGCGCGAGCAAGCGGGTGGTGCATCGGACAGCGGGGACGAAAAAGGTGAAGAAGTTCCACGCACCATCGCAGGGCGCGTGTGGGCTTTTTTCCGGGAGATCGTCATCGTGGTCGTCCTCGCAGTGGTCATCTCCTCGTTGATCAAGACCTTCGTGGTCCAGCCTTTCTGGATTCCCTCCGATTCCATGAACGACACTCTCATCCGGGACGATCGTGTCGTGGTCAGTAAACTGGCACCGGGGCCTTTCTCCTTGGCCAGAGGAGATGTCGTGGTTTTCGAGGACCCGGGACAATGGCTGACCGGGGTACCGACCTTGCCACGAAAAGAAGGTCCTTCTCAAAAGGTGAAGGATGCTCTGGCCTGGGTAGGGGTTTTACCCAGCCAGGAGGACAACCATCTGATCAAGCGGGTGGTGGGCCTTCCCGGGGACCGGGTGAAGTGTTGTTCAGCCAACGGAAAACTTGAGATCAACGGGGTCGAGATCGACGAGCCCTACCTTTTTCCCGGTGACAAAGCCAGCGAGATTCCCTTCGATATCACGGTCCCTGAGGGCAAGATCTGGGTCTTGGGAGATCATCGTTCGAATTCACGAGACAGCCGTTACAACGACATCGAACCGGGTAGCTCAGGCGTGCCAGGGCTACCCCGGACGACGCCATCCGGCAACCAGTCGAAGAACCACACAGGCTTGTACGGCAGTGTTCCTATGGACAAAGTGGTCGGGCGTGCCTTTGCCGTGGTGTGGCCATTAGGCAGGGTCACCGGGCTAGGCGCGGATTCGCAGACCTTTGCCAAGGTGCCGGAACCGAAGGAGAAGAAGTAACGATGTCAGATCCTGCAGGAGCGGGAACGTCTGAGATGGCATCGGCAGCCAGGATCCGGAACCGTAGGAAACCCGCAGCATCAGGAAAAACGCCAAGCCTGCGGCTGGAACGTGCACTGCAGCGTCAGGGTTATCGGATCATCGCCGGTATGGACGAGGTCGGCCGGGGCGCATTGGCCGGCCCTGTGTCTGTCGGAGTGGTCTGTGTTGGTGCATCGGTACGCTCGGCGCCTTCCGGTGTCCGAGATTCAAAACTGCTCACCGCCACTGCCCGAGAGTCCATGATCGAGCCGATCAAGCGATGGGCTGACGGGTGGGGAGTGGGGCATGCCTTCCCTGACGAGATCGACGCCCTGGGGATCATCGGTGCACTTCGGCTGGCTGGTTCACGGGCTCTCGACTCCTGTGGACTTCGACCTGATCTGGTCATTCTCGACGGGAAACATGATTGGCTCACCGATCCGTCCGCGACAGGGCTCCTTGGGCTGATTGAGGGGGCAGCGCTCTGCCCTCCTGTGCAAACACGGATTAAAGCTGACCTGACCTGTTCTTCGGTGGCCGCTGCGAGTGTGCTCGCCAAGGTGGAACGCGACGAGATGATGGCTGTCGGGGCCGAAAAGCACCCCGGTTATCGCTGGGAGATCAACAAGGGATACGGATCCGCTGCGCATCTGGAGGCGCTGCGCACCAAAGGTCCGTCCGAATGGCACCGAAGATCATGGAACCTCGGCGTCCCCACTGGGTCTCCGCCTGTTACCAGGGAATTCGACTCTGTCTCCACGAGACACGACCGCGCCGGGGAGGCGATGGCCGAACTGCGGTCCGGTATGCGACATGATGGGACCGTGGAGGTGGCAGTTGATGGGCGCTGAGGATCTCGAAAAGTACGAGACCGAGATGGAGCTTCAGCTCTATCGTGAATACCGCGACGTCGTCGGGCTTTTCAGTCATGTAGTGGAGACCGAGCGACGGTTCTACCTGTGCAATTCGGTCGATGTGAAGGTGCGTAGCGAGGGTGGAGAGGTCTTCTTCGACGTTCAGATGTCCGACGCATGGGTGTGGGATGTTTACCGCCCAGCACGTTTCGTCAAAAACGTCCGGGTGGTGACCTTCAAGGACATCAACATCGAAGAACTGGCCAAACCAGATCTCGAAGTTCCGGAGAGCGACACCTTCGGCCGTTAAAGAGCCGTTCTCCTGGGACGCCAGGCCAGAACGATCCACAACCCCGACTGTCGAGCTTCTTTCTCCACAGCTGATCGTCGACGGCTGACAACGGTCCACGCCAGGGCATCAGCCTGGACCTATGACGAGCGTGCGCAGCGAGGAATACACCCAAAGAAATTCCCCGGGGTCATTTCCAGAAGCTAACAGGACCGGGAACCAGGGAACGGTCGATCGACGACGAGTGGCGTTGGGTGCCTATGGCGAGAGACTGGCGGCACGATACCTGCAGGACAAAGGCCTGAATATTCTCGGGCGTAATTGGCGGTGCGCCGACGGAGAGATCGACATCATCGCTCAGGACGGCCACGATCTGGTGATCTGTGAGGTGAAAACTCGGCGGACCCTCTCCTACGGGGTGCCTGCGGAAGCCGTGACCTGGAAAAAAGTCGCTCGATTGAAAAAACTCGCAGGATGGTGGCTCCTCGCACATCCGGAGGAGAGCAATAGGACCGCAGGCCTACGGATCGATGTGATCGGAGTTCTCGTGCCGCGTAGCGGCCGCCCGGTCATTGACCATCTCGTCGGTATCGCCTCATGACGCTGGGCCGCACCCGAGGTACTGTGCTCGATGGCCTTGAAGGAGCCCTGGTTCAGGCTGAAGCTGATGTCGGCAATGGACTTCCCACTTTCTTGATCGTGGGGCTGCCCGATGCCGCTTGTCGGCAGGCCACCGATCGGATCAGGGCAGCAGCAGCTAACTCGGGTCTCGATCTGCCGACTCGTAAGATTGTGGTGAACCTGTCGCCGGCTTCCTTGCCGAAGAGCGGATCTGGCCTTGACCTGGCCATTGCGGTAGCGGCGCTCAGCGCAGCAGGGAAACTTCCACTCGCCCAGGTATCTGACGTTTTACACCTGGGCGAACTGGGCCTCGACGGGACCGTCCGTCCTGTGCACGGTGTTCTGCCCCTCGTGCTTGCCGCAGCACAAGCAGGGATCGACGCGGCTGTCGTTCCTGCAGCCAATGCCGCCGAAGCCAGACTGGTCCCCGGAATCACCATCTGGCCAGTACATACCCTCTCCCAGTTGGCGGCTCTGCACGATGCTCGCAGGCGGGGACACCCGATCCCAGAACATCCGGATCCTGCCGAAGCTCTCGGCGCGACAGCTGCCGTGAAGTCTCCTTTGCAAGAGAAACATCCGGACCTCGCCGATGTAATCGGCCAGGAAGACACCCGATTCGCCTTGGAAGTCGCGGCAGCAGGCGGACACCACATGTTCATGCTCGGACCGCCAGGTTCTGGCAAGACCATGCTCGCCGAACGGCTCCCTTCCATCCTTCCGCTGCTGGCCCAGGACCAGGCGTTGGAGAGCACCGCGATCCATTCCGTTCTGGGGACACTTCCTTCCGGGGTGCTCGTACGGCACGCACCCTTCGTCGCTCCTCACCATGGTGCCTCGATGTCCGCGATGATCGGTGGAGGGAGCGGAGCCGTACGGCCAGGTCTGATTTCCCAAGCGCATCACGGAGTGCTCTTCCTCGACGAAGCACCGGAGTTCCGTCCCCATGTTCTTCAATCCCTCCGGCAACCCTTGGAATCAGGCACCGTCGTCGTGGCTCGTTCCCGATCCTCGGTGCGCTATCCGGCCCGTTTCCAGCTCGTTCTCGCGGCGAATCCTTGCCCCTGTGGGCGCGGACATGGCAAGGGACGCGACTGCACGTGTACTCCGCGGGCACGTCGTGACTACTTGGGACGCTTGGCAGGTCCGCTGCTAGACAGGGTGGACCTTCAGGTGCAGGTGCCCGCTGTCAGCATCGCGATGCTCGGCAACGCCCGGGGAGAGGACAGCGCCACCGTTGCCGAAAGAGTCTCCGCGGCGAGGAAGATTCAACGAGCACGCTACGGAGGACAGCCCTGGTCACTCAATGCTCAAGTTCCAGGGTGCGAGCTCAGGCATGGGCCACACGCTGTTCCCCCGACAGCTCGCACCGACCTCGACCGGGCGCTTGAACGAGGCCAACTCACCCTGCGCGGATACGACCGGGTGCTTCGACTTTCGCAGACCGTTCGAGATCTGGCCGGTGGGGGCACCCCGAACCGCGCCGACATCGGTATCGCATTGACGCTACGCGCCCAGGCAGGAGCCCACGGATGAACGACACAGCACTGCCTCTGAACTTCTCCAAGAATTTCCCCTCGTGCTCTTCCGACGAAGGACCGGACCCAAGCTCCTGGCCTGCTTGGCCGAGCTCTTGGGGTCGTAGACCTGATGACGACCGGGAAGCACGCGCAGCCTGGGCGAGAATCGCCGAACCTGGTGACGCCAAAGCACACCGGCTGATCTCCAGATACGGCGCGCTCGCTGCATTACGGAGATTGCCGACGCTTCCTGAAGGGAGTGAGGACGGCCGTTTCTCAGCGAGGCTGGCCACACTTGACATCGACGAGGACCTAGCGCTCCTCAGGAGGATCGGCGGACGCCTGATCGTCCCGGACGACCCTGAATGGCCACAAGGCCTGAACGATCTCGAACGACCGCCTCATGCCTTGTGGGTCCGAGGACCTCTACGGCTCGGACAGACATGCCGACGCAGCGTGGCTGTCGTCGGAGCCCGTGCCTCCACGCCCTACGGGGAAGCACAGGCCGCAGAGATATCTGCAGGCTTGGCCGAACGTGGCTTCACCATTGTCAGCGGAGCTGCTTGCGGTATTGATGCTGCCGCCCACCGAGGCACTCTCGCCGTAGGAGGCACGACCGTTGCCGTTCTGGCCGGTGGTGTGGATCGACCCTATCCAGCAGTGCATGCCGGGCTGATCGCCGAGATTGCGAGTTCAGGTGCTGTCATCAGCGAGACAGCACCGGGAGCTGCGCCGATGAGACAGCGCTTCCTGCTACGTAACAGGATCATCGCTGCCATGGCGTCGGGAACGCTGGTCGTGGAAGCTGGCCTGCGTTCAGGATCACGGAACACCGCGGGAACAGCTTCCGGGCTGCACCGGCCGGTGATGGCCGTTCCCGGCCCCGTGACCTCGATGTCTTCGGCCGGCTGTCATGAGATGGTGCGGGCGGGAATGGCGACCTTGGTGACCGATGCGGCGGAGGTGGCCGAGGAAGTGGGCGAGATCGGAGTGGATCTTGCTCCGGTGCGGAAGGGGCCGGAGCGCCCGGGAGATGACCTGGACGAGTTGTCACGCCGGGTCCTCGACGCACTCTCGCCCCGACATGGTCTGGGGCTCACGGAGTTGAGCGCGATCAGCGGACTTTCACCGAGTGAAACGCGTTCGGGCTTGGGCCAGCTCTCCTTGACTGGGCTGGCTGCACAGGACGCATGGGGGTGGCGGCGTACTCGATGACTGTGGGCTGCCCGTGTCGGTCTGCGACATTCCTTGGCAGGATGGCGGATGCGTGGTTCTGCGGTCACTTGTCGAACGGCTCTCGGCGAGGGAACTTGCTTGGGAGCCGGTCTGTCAGGAATTTTGAGAGTTGTGACGACAGATGCCTGGGAGCACCCGATCGAGGAATACCGCAGATATCTGCGCCATGCACGCAACGCCTCACCACATACCGTACGGGCCTATCTGGGTGACCTCCGTCATTTGGCGGATTACGGCCGTGGGCATGGGCTGACCG
This sequence comes from Austwickia chelonae, assembly GCF_003391095.1. Taxonomy (NCBI): domain Bacteria; kingdom Bacillati; phylum Actinomycetota; class Actinomycetes; order Micrococcales; family Dermatophilaceae; genus Austwickia; species Austwickia chelonae. The sequence goes on from NZ_CP031447.1 coordinate 1,035,196, forward strand.
GTCCGGAGCAGTTCCAACTGGTCGATCTGAGGTCCTGGCTGGCGGACCAGGCAGGCTCCGGAGCCGCCCGTGGAACTCTCGCGCGGCGTGCCGCTGCGGCGAGAGCTTTCTTCAACTGGGCTGCCAAACAAGAACTGATCCCCGGCGACCCCTCTGAGCGGCTCGCGTCGCCTCCCCGACGGCAGGTTCTCCCCAGCGTACTCAAGGTCCAGGAAGCCACCGACGTCATGGACGTGGCAGAGGTGGTCGCCGATGACGAGGACCCTGTCCATATCCGGGACCGAGCGATGCTGGAGCTCCTGTACGCGTCAGGTATCCGGGTGGGAGAGCTCGTCCTGCTCGACGTGGACGACATCGATACAGAACAGTGCGTCGCCAGGGTCATCGGCAAGGGCAACCGGGAGCGCATCGTGCCTTTCGGGATCCCCGCCGCACGCGCTCTACGTCTGTGGGCGGACCAGGGGAGAGACCTTCTGGTCAACGCCGCGTCGGGTCCGGCACTCTTCCTCGGACGCCGAGGGCGACGGGTCAACCCTCGAGAGGTACGCCGGGTAGTGCACGAGATGATCGCGCATGTGCCGGAGGCCCCCGACTTGAGCCCGCACGGGTTACGGCACAGCGCAGCGACCCATCTCTTGGAGGGAGGTGCTGATCTGCGTACCGTCCAGGAGCTGTTGGGACACGCCAGCCTCGGTACGACGCAGATCTACACCCATGTCTCCGCCGAACGGTTGAGGAGTTCGTATGAACAAGCGCATCCGCGAGCTTGAGAAACCGGTCGAGACGGACACGGAACCGGCAGTCAGGCAGTTTACTGCGGCTCAGGGATTGTCTTGGGCGGCTGGGGCGCTCGCCTTGATCGCCATGATTGGGCCAGCATTTTCTTCTGGAGATCTACTAGGATCTGAGCGACCGCGAAATCCTGCTGTCATGTCATCATCAGCTGCTCATCCGGCCTCGGTGCCGACCACAGGGAGTGGATGGGTGCGCGCATTGACCGTGCCGGGAGCGGACAGCGACCGTGTTGGGCGCAGGGTGAGTTATTCGGTGGAGGTCGAAGACGGGTCAGCTGTCGACGTCGACGAGTTCAGCACACTGGTTCGTAGGGTGCTGACCGATCCCCGGGGATGGGAACCTCAGGATCGAGTGCACTTCGTGAGCTTGAGCCCTGACCAAGTGCAGTCCGGGGAACGTCCACAGGTGCGGATCACCTTGGCCAGTCCGACCACGGTGGATCGGATGTGTGCGCCTCTGCGGACCGAAGGCGAGGTCAGCTGCCGGAATGGCGACCGGGTTGCGTTGAATGCCCTGAGGTGGGTTCGTGGAGCACAGAGCTATCCGGACGATCTACTTCATTACCGCATCTATCTGATCAACCATGAGGTCGGTCATGCGTTGGGGCACGGCCACGAGCCCTGTTCCTCTCCGGGATCTCCTGCACCAGTGATGTTGCAGCAGACTTTGGGGCTGGACGGATGCACCCGTTACCCCTGGCCGGTGACAGGTCAGGAACCTTGAGGAATCGGCCTTGTCGATCTCGGTCATTCCGATCGGGATCAGGTCTCAACTACTGGTCGGTCTGAGCACGATGGGAGCCAACCGGATCATCCGGAGCGGGTCGAGATAAGCCTTGTCTCGGCGTAGCCCCCAGTGCAGACAGGTCTGTGGAGCACAGTGTGAGGCGTCGACGTCGATCTGTCCGATGACTTGCCCGGCGACAACTGCCGTGCCTGGAGAGAGTGATGAGGAGACCGGTTCATAAGTGGAGCGAAGACCGCCGGGATGATCGATCGACACGACCGGCCGTCCTGCGACGATTCCTCGGAAAGCCACAGTTCCTGGAGCAGGCGCCAGCACTGAGCTTCCCCTGGCGGTGAGTAGATCGACACCTCGGTGTCCGGCGAGCCAGGGCTGGGGCGGCGCATCGAACGGCCGGGCGACCAACGGTTCAGGAGATAGCGGCCACAGCCATCGCCCGCGAGGCCTGATCGCGGGCTTCGACGTCGTCCGGTGACCGCTGGGGGATAGCTGATCTGGACCCTGTGTCAGGAAAGACACGGAGCTAGGCCGAGCGTCTGCCGAAAGCGGCTGTGGGGGAGCCAAGATCGGAAGAAAGGCTCCCATGGCCAGAAGAGTCAGGGGGAAAGCGGCGGAGGGCACCTGCCAAGGGTGGCCGACATCCGACCACTTCCGGCCTTCTCAGCGGTCGCATGTGGATGGTGTCGGCGGCACCCGAGGGTTGTGGGTCAGGATCTCAGCTATGCAGGGTCCTGAGTCGACGCGCCGCTTCGATGAGGACGTCCTCGCGTTTGCAGTAGGCGAATCGAACCAGGCTGGAGTACGGCCCCGGCTGGTCACAGAAAGCAGTCACCGGGATCCCCACCACGCCACAACGGGCAGGAAGTTCTTGACAGAAGGTGGACGCGTCGGTGACTCCGAGGGGGGCGGCGTCGGCCAACAGGAAGTAGGTTCCTTGACCGCCACAGACGGTGAAACCCGCATCGAGGAGTCCTTCGGTGAGGATGTCGCGTCGCTTGCGCATACTCGAGGTGAGTTCGTCGAAGAGTTCGTCGTCCTGCCGGAGACCCGCGGCCACCGCAGGTTGGAAGGGCGCCCCGCCGGAGAAGGACAGGTACTGCTTGACGGTGGCTGCCGCAGCGATACCCTCTGCAGATCCGGTGATCCAACCGACCTTCCATCCGGTGACCGAGAAGGTTTTTCCCGCCGAGGAAAGGGTCAGGACCTGGTCACTCAGTGCGGACAGCTCCGGCAAGGTGCGAGTAAGTGAGGCCAAAGGGAGGTGGCGGGCGTCGTCGTAGACGAGGTGTTCGTAGACCTCGTCGGTGATCACCCAGCAGCCTGTTTCGAGGGCTACCTTGCCGATGAGTGTTAGTTCTTCTGCGGTGAAGACCTTTCCGGTGGGATTGTGCGGTGTGTTCACCACGATGGCGCGGGTACGAGGGCCGACCGCTGCTCGTAGGTCCGATTCTTCCAGGTGTAGATCGGGACCGCGCAAGGGAACGGTCCGACGACGGCCGCCGGCCAGGGCGACTGCGGCAGCGTAGGCGTCGTAGAAGGGTTCGATGAGGACGACTTCGTCTCCTGGCTCGCAGAGTGCATTGAGGCAGACGGAGAGGCCTTCGGTGGCACCCGCGGTGACGAGGACCTCGCTGTCGGGGTCGACATGCAGGCCATAGAAGCGTTGCTGGTGTTCGGCGATGGCTTCACGCAACGTCGCGCTTCCGCGTAATGCAGGGTATTGGTTGTGTCCGTCCTGCAGGGCTTGTGCCGCAGCACACAGGATGTGCGAGGGGCCGTCGGTATCGGGAAAACCCTGCCCCAGGTTGACGGCTCCATGGCGGGCGGCCAGGTCGCTCATGACGGTGAAGATCGTCGTACCGAACTCGCGCATACGGGATGTCAGGGGAGCGGTCATGCGCACAATGTATCCAGCGCTTTCGTGGAGGCACGATCGGCATCCACGGAGGGGACGGCCCTGCTGAGGAACCTTGGGTGAACGTCCGGCGGTGGATTCGTCGTGGACCCGGGAACGGCCGTAAGATGGAAGCACCGTCTCGGCTGACCGAGATGGAATTCGCGCGTACGCCGTTCCGGATGTGAAGGTCTTTGACCTCACAAAGGGGATGCTCCGTCGCAGTCCGGGTCGTTAGCTTTTCCGCACTTGCGGCTTGTCGACCCGGTGGCAGGGCATCGCGTACGCCAGGCACGACAATCGCAAACCCGCGGTCGTCGTGGACAACTGGAACTCATGAGGGGAGACCTCGGCATGGCCGTCGTCACCATGCGCCAGCTCCTTGAGAGCGGCGTCCACTTCGGACACCAGACGCGTCGCTGGAATCCGAAGATGAAGCGCTTCATCATGGCGGAGCGCAACGGGATTTACATCATTGACCTGCAGCAGTCGTTGACCTACATCAACGACGCCTTCGAGTTCGTCAAGCAGACGGTCTCCCACGGCGGCACCATCCTGTTCGTCGGGACCAAGAAGCAGGCGCAGGAACCGATCGCCGAGCAGGCGACCCGGGTCGGTATGCCTTACGTGAACCACCGCTGGCTCGGCGGAATGCTCACCAACTTCAACACCGTCCACAAGCGCCTCGCGCGTCTGAAGGAGCTCGAGGAGATCGACTTCGACGACGTGGCTGGCAGCGGCCGCACGAAGAAGGAACTCCTGGTTCTGCGCCGGGAGAAGGAGAAGCTGGAGCGCACCCTCGGCGGTATCCGCGACATGCAGAAGGTTCCCTCTGCGGTGTGGATCGTCGACACCAAGAAGGAGCACCTCGCGGTCACCGAGGCGCGCAAGCTGCGACTTCCGGTCATCGCGATTCTCGACACCAACTGCGACCCCGACGAGGTCGACTACAAGATCCCGGGCAACGACGACGCCATCCGCTCGGTCACCCTGCTGACCCGTGTGATCGCCGATGCCGTGGCCGAGGGCCTGATCGCTCGTAGCCAGGGACGTGGAGAGGGCGCAGGCGCTGCTGCTGAGGAGCCCATGGCCGAGTGGGAGCGCGAGCTTCTGTCCGGTGAATCTGCTGCTCCTGCTGCTGAGACTCCGGCCGCTGAAGTTGTGGCTGAGGCCGCGCCTGTCGCCGAGGAAGCCCCTCAGGCCTGAGGCGCAGCCTGTCGTTCCAGACTTCCGCATCGAACAGATAGGGATATCGCATGGCGAACTACACCGCCGCTGACATCAAGGCCCTCCGCGAGGCCACCGGTGCCGGCATGATGGACGTCAAGAAAGCTCTCGACGAGGCCGACGGCGACGCGGCCAAAGCCACTGAGCTGCTGCGCGTCAAGGGTCTCAAAGGCGTGACCAAGCGTGAAGGCCGCTCTGCCAGCAACGGCTTGGTCACCGCTCATGTTGACGGAGGCCTCGGCGTCATGGTCGAGGTTAACTGCGAGACCGACTTCGTGGCCAAGGGCGAGAAGTTCATCGCGCTGGCTCAGACCGTTCTCGACCAGGCTGTCAAATCCGGGGCCACCTCTTCTGAAGAGCTTCTGGCCAGCGAGATCGATGGCAAATCGGTCAAGGTCGTCCTCGACGAGGCCAATGCCACCATCGGCGAGAAGATCGAGGTGCGTCACATGGCGCGCATCGAAGGTGCCAAGGTCGTCTCCTACTTGCACAAGACCAGCCCTGACCTGCCTGCGCAGATCGGTGTGCTGTTCGCTTACGACGGAGACGACGTCGCGGCGAAGGATGTGGCTATGCACATCGCCGCTTTCTCCCCGACGGTGTTCACCCGCGAGGAGATCCCCGCCGAGACGGTGGAGAACGAGCGTCGTATCGCCGAGGCCACGGCCAAGGAGGAGGGCAAGCCAGAAGCGGCTCTTCCCCGTATCGTCGAAGGCCGAGTCAACGGCTTCTTCGCTGAGAACGTGCTCTTGGAGCAGAAGTTCGCGAAGGACCAGAAGAAGACCGTTCAGCAGGTTCTTAAGGAAGCGGGCACCGAGGCCAAGGGCTTCGCGCGCATCCGCGTCGGCCAGTGAGCTGACTCTGCTTCACGCGGGGCCGGTTCCTCTCCCCCTCCGGGGAAAGGCACCGGCCCCGTTGTCATGTCCGGCTCAGGCTTGACGGAGAACAGCGACGAGGAAGCCGTCTTCCGGGGTGAACGGACGCAGATCCCACGTGGACAGCAGCAAGTCCTCGGCGAGCCCAGCTGAATCGACGTCACTGCGGAATTCTTCGAAGGAATAACCGCGGCCTGCTCCGAAACCAAGGATCACCCGGCCGCCATCGCGCAGGTGCAGGCCGAATCGGCGCAGCACCTCCCCTCGAGTGCTGGGTGCGAGGAAAGTCATCACATTCCCAGCGCAGACGATGACGTCGAATCCCTCAGCGATGCCCTGCGCGGGAAGATCCAGCAGGGAGAGGTCGCCGACGAGCCATGTAGCACCCGGATGATCCTCCTGAGCAGCTTCGATCAGGACTGGATCAACATCCACACCGACCACCTCGTGGCCACGCTCATGGAGTGCGCTACCTACACGACCTGGCCCACAACCAGCGTCCAGGACTCGTGCGCCACGGGGGATCATCGCGTCAACGAGGCGCGCCTCGCCCGCGAGATCGTCCCCTCGGCGGGCCATAGTGCGGAATCGCTCGATGTACCAATGTGAATGGTGTGGATTTTCGGCGACGATACGTTCCCAGTTGCTTGGCTCGCGGTTCACGCGTTCTCCTCCAGATTGGATGATGCTCAATGACCACCGTAAGGGCAGGTGAGCACTCCACCAGGATCGACTACTGCCGCCTCGACTCGTGAGGCGGTCGGGGCGGTTGGGCGTGGTGACACGCCTCTCCAGTACAGGAGCGGACGACTTGGCGCGGCTGGGGCAGCCTGTGGGAGGATCGGGTGACCGCATCCGCCCCCACCAGGGAGACGACTTTGAGCACGGTACCTGCCCCGGAGAATGACCAGCGCGACTACCAGCGGGTGCTGCTGAAGCTCTCGGGAGAGGCTTTTGGGGGCGGGCAGATCGGGGTCGATCCGGATATCGTCCGTGGGATCGCTAAACAGATCGCTGACGCTGCACGCACTGGGATCCAGGTTGCGATCGTCGTCGGTGGCGGTAATTTCTTCCGCGGCGCAGAACTGCAGCAGCGGGGTATGGACAGAGCCCGCGCGGATTACATCGGCATGCTGGGCACGGTGATGAACTGCCTGGCCTTGCAGGACTTCCTGGAGAAACAGGGGATCGACACGAGGGTGCAGACCGCGATCACGATGGGGCAGGTCGCCGAGCCGTACATTCCTCGACGTGCGATGCGGCACCTCGAGAAGGGGCGCGTGGTCATCTTCGGTGCAGGCGCAGGGATGCCCTATTTCTCCACCGACACGGTGTCAGCTCAGCGGGCGTTGGAATGTCGTTGTGATGCGGTCCTGATGAGTAAGAACGGTGTCGACGGTGTCTACGACGCAGATCCCCGGATCGACTCCCAGGCGCGCAAACTTGAGCGAGTCAGCTATGGGCAGGCGTTGTCCGAGGGCCTCAAGGTGGTGGACGCAGCTGCCTTCAGCCTGTGCATGGAGAACCGGCTTCCCATGATCGTGTTCGGGATGCAGGGAGAGGAAACTATCCGGCGTGCTCTGACCGGAGAGCGCATCGGCACGGAGGTGTACTCGGCTTAACTCCATCCCGGGTGGGGCAAGAAGCCTGTGCTGGACGGCGCCTGCTCCGCCGATCGATCTTCCGACACACCGTATGGGCCGCGGTGTGCAGCGGAGTCTGACACGATGGGCCCCACTACACCACCGCACCGGATGCGTACCGCCGAGCCTCAGCAGCCGGCACACCAGGACAGGAGCAGTCATGCTGGACGAGATCATGTTCGAGGCCGAGGAGAAGATGGAGAAGGCGATCGAGGTCACCAAGGAGGACTTCGCCGGTATCCGGACAGGCCGGGCCAATGCAGGGATGTTTACCAAGCTCCTGGTGGACTACTACGGGGCACCGACGCCGATGCAGCAGCTCGCCAGTTTCCAGACGCCGGAAGCCCGGACGATGCTGATCACTCCGTTCGACAAGAGCGCGATGGCTGCTATCGAGAAAGCTATCCGTGATTCGGAACTAGGCGTGAACCCGAGCAACGACGGTAACGCGATCCGTTGTGTCTTCCCTGAGCTCACTCAGGAGCGGCGCAAGGAGTACATCAAGATGGCGCACCGCAAGGGGGAGGACGCCAAGGTCTCGATGCGCAACGTGCGACGTCACGCAAAGGATGCGATCGACAAGCTGATCAAGGACGGCGAAGTCGGCGAAGACGAGGGCATGCGTGCGGAGAAGGAACTGGACGCCACCACCAAGAAGCACACCGAACTCGTCGACACCTTGTTGAAGGGCAAGGAAGCCGAACTGCTCGAGGTCTGACCTCGATCAGTTCGCGGAGAGCCCACGACGAGCGAATGTCTACACCTCCCCTACCTGCCATGACCAAGGAGTCACAGGTCAAAACACCCAAGGCCGGGCGAAATCTGCCTGTGGCTATCGGGGTCGGAGTGTGCCTGGGCGCACTCATTATCGCTAGCTTGGTGCTTGTCCCCTGGGGGTGGGTGCTGCTCTACACGGTGGCACTCACCATCGGGATTTTCGAGCTGCGTCGAGGATTTGCTGCTAGCAAAGTGCACCTTCCTGTAGCACCTTGCCTGGTGGCAACGGTCTCGATGGGGCCTGCGGCCTATCTCGGCGGAGCTGGGGCGTTGTTGCTCACCATGGCGGCGACGCTGCTGCTGATCGTTCTCTGGCGTGCTGCCAGAGGGCTGGACGGCGCCGCGCGTGACGTGAGTGCAGGAGCCTTCGTCGTGGGGTATGCGCCTTTTCAGGCAGCATTCACCGCGTTGATGCTGACTGAACCAGACGGCGTCCGGCGGATCGTGGTCTTCGTTCTCGTCACGATCGCCAGCGATATCGGAGGCTATGCGGTCGGCGTAGTGGCAGGAAAGCACCCGATGGCGCCATCGGTCAGCCCGAAGAAGTCCTGGGAAGGATTTGCCGGGTCGGCGTTGGCCTGTGTGCTGACCGGTGGAGTGACAGTTCCGCTCGTTCTCGGCGGGCCCTGGTGGGCGGGGGCATTGATGGGTTTCGTGATTGTCTGGCTGGCCACCCTGGGCGACCTGGTGGAGTCCATGATCAAGCGTGACCTGGGGATCAAGGATCTGGGACGGATCCTTCCTGGCCACGGAGGGATCATGGACCGGATCGACAGTCTGCTGGTCGTCGCTCCAGCCGCCTGGCTGATGATGTCCTGGATCATCCCGTCGGCCTGATCCGTACGTTTTCCGGGGTACTGAGGATCAGTCGTCTCCGACGAGCAGGCTGAGGGCAGGGGGGATAACGATCTGGGACTTCTCCCGTTCTTGGCCAGAGAGCTGATCCCACTGGTCGTACTGGGGCCCATGCACCCAGTAGACCTTGGAGCTGACCGGGCCTTCACCGTTCTCGTGCCATTGGATTGCGTACCGGCTCATGTCGGTCAATACCGAGAGGGACGTTGGACCGTCGAAAGCGCGGTAGACCAGACGGGATTGGTCCGGCATCGCCACGGCGATCCCCCTCGCGGGATCATGCCCGGGGGAGAGCCGTGATACGACGGAGGACAGGACGAGAGCCAGGCTGGCCGCAGATTCCCCGCCCGGCCTCCGCACTACGGTGAAGCCGGTGTGAGCGGAACCCGGGACCAATTCCTGCTCGAGCTCCTGATCGAGTGAGCTGCGAAGGTTCTCCTTGCCGAGAGAGACCATCTCTGCAGTGCTTCCTACACCGGCTAACTCGTGGCTGGTCGGGATGATGACCCTCCCGTCGAGTTCTACAGTGAGGACTTCCACCACCGCAGGCATGACCGCACGTAGATGGGGAAGGCCGGAGACGGTGAGCAGGCTGTCCAACCCGACCACGCGTAGTCGTAGCGCGGCTTGGATCTGCTCGACACTCACGTCGAGGGCGTGCGCGACGAAACGATGGGCATGTTCCTCCTCGGTCGGGAGCTGAGCGAGCAAGGGGGAGGGCTCGGTGATCCTGGTCTCGGCTGCGGGCCTCTCCGGTGAGGATTCGACAGCACCGGCCAGGCAGGCAGCGGGTCCAGGAACCGGTTCAGGAACGGGGACGGAGTCTCCGCTTAGCAGCCGTCGCAAGGCATTTCGCCACGCCATCGATGTACCCCTCTCCACAGTGCCGCCAGAATAGATGTCTGACCAGTGTCCTGAGAGACTGGGGGCATCATGTCATCGCCAGCTCATCCTCCAGCGCACACGGATGTCCTCCCCCGAGGACGCCGTGATGCCTCCGCCATGTCCAAGGCTGACACACGCTCATCGACGGCTCCCGAGCGGGTGCGCGTCGAGCTGCAGAAGCGCCGACCCGGTCCCGGGCAGGTGACTTTCTCCGAACCAGGCAACCCGATGCCGCCGACGCACTTGGCAGATCTCGATATGCCGGGCCGAATTGCCGCTGTGAAAGCGCTGGGACAGCAAGGCTTTCGAGCGAAACAGTTGTCCACTCACTACTTCGGTCACCTGGCCACCGACCCCGCCGAGATGACGGATCTGCCCAAGAAGGGCCGCGAAGAATTGATCTCGGCGCTGATGCCATCCCTGATGACGCCGGTACGGACCCTGTCGGCTGACAACGGAGCCACCTTGAAACTGGTCTGGCGCCTGCACGACGGTGCTCTGGTCGAATCAGTGTTGATGAGGTACCCCCAACGCGTGACGATGTGTATCTCGAGCCAAGCCGGATGCGGAATGAACTGTCCTTTCTGCGCGACCGGTCAGGAAGGATTCACCCGCAACCTGTCCACCGCAGAGATGGTTGAGCAGGTGGTCGCCGGTGCTCGGATGCTGCGTTCGGGAGAACTGGCCGGGGGGACGGCGGACGAGGACGATACCGCGAGTGCGCTGCGGGTCAGCAATGTGGTGTTCATGGGTATGGGTGAAGCCCTGGTCAATTACCGCAGGGCTGTTGCTGCTATCCGCAGGCTCGTCGATCCGGCGCCGGATGGATTGGGAATGTCGGCTCGGGGCATCACGATGTCCACGGTTGGTCTGGTCCCGGGTATTGACAGGCTTGCCGGGGAAGGACTCCCTGTCACCTTGGCCTTGTCCTTGCACGCGCCGGACGATGAGCTCCGTGATGAGCTGGTGCCGATCAACTTGCGCTACAAGGTGGATGAGGCGTTGGACGCTGCATATCGGTACTTCGAGGCGACCGGTCGGCGGGTCTCCATCGAGTACGCACTGATCCGGGACATCAACGATCATGCGTGGCGGGCAGACCTCCTCGGGGAGAAGCTCGCAGCCCGGGGCAGAGGGTGGGTGCATGTCAATCCGATCCCGTTGAACCCGACCCCTGGCTCCAAGTGGACGGCTTCCCGTCCGGGAGTCGAACAGCAATTTGTCGAGCGACTCCGAGCACACGGGATCCCGACGACCGTGCGCGACACCCGAGGCAGCGATATCGATGGTGCTTGCGGGCAGCTCGCTGCGGCAACAGCCTGAACAAGGACGACTCGGGTCGGGAGCTGCCGAGGAGATCTGAGGCTCCCGACCCGTCCGGCTTATCGAGTGGCGTCGAACTCTTCCCTGGTGGCATAGGACGACTGAGTGCCACGGCGGGTCACGCTGTCTGCGGCATAGGAAGTGGCTTCGTGCAGAGCACAGCTGATGTCGCTGGTCCGGACGAAGGCTTCAGCGAAACAACCGATGAAGGCATCTCCGGCTCCGGTGGAGTCGACGGCGTCGACCCGGCGCGGTGCGATCAGCTCGGTCGACTCCGAAGCCACCCACAAGGCTCCTCGTTCCCCGAGGGTGACGATCACGTGCGGGCATCCCTTGTCGGACAAGACGCGCGCGGCTGAGGTGATCTCCTCGATGGTGCCGACCGGCATCCCGGTCAGTAGATGGAGTTCGCTCTCATTGGGCATGAAGAACTCACATCGGGCGACAGCTTCGTCGTCCAGGTCGGCTGTGGCTGGGGCAGGGTTGAGCAGTACCGGGATACCGAGCCGACAGCCCAGGTCGATCGCGGCGTAGACGGTGGGCAGTGGTATCTCAAGCTGCAGGACGATCAGTCGGCAGCCGGAGATGGCTTCAGCGGCTGCTTCTAGGTCTTGCGGGGTGAGTAGGTCGTTGGCTCCTGGGATGATCAGGATCCGGTTGGTGCCATCAGGCTCAACGAAGATAGGAGCGACTCCGCTGGTCCCGGTGGTGGTCAGGACGAAAGTGGTGTCTACACCGTTCGCGGCGAGATTGGCGACGGTGTTCGGGCCGAACTGGTCGTCACCGACGCGGGTCACCATCATGACTTCGGCGCCGAGTCTGGCTGCGGCGACAGCCTGATTGGCGCCTTTCCCACCGCAGCCCACTTGGAAGTCCGGTGCTCGTAACGTCTCGCCGGTTTGGGGCATGCGGTCCACATAGGAGATCAGGTCGACCATGTTCGACCCGATGACGGCGATATCCATCCCTGGTTCCTTAGTTGTGAGGGTTCTGTGCTGAGGCCTGGGGGCAGGACAGGCCGGTGGTCACGGTGAACGAGCGAGTTTTCCCTGCACCGAGTTCGATGAGTGTTCCCGCCCGTCGGGCTGCTTCACGGCCTTCCGGTCGGCTGGTGCCGGGGAGGACGAAAGCGGCGACTCGTTGATCGGCGTTGTGCAGGATCCACCGAGTGGCTACCGGGAAATCAGCGGTGGCGAAGGAGGTGACGAAGGTGTGTCCGTCGGGAGAGCGCAACTCGAAGCATGCCTCGGGGCCGAATCTGGCCAAGTCATCGGCGAAGTAGACAATCTCGGGGTCGCACAGGTCTGGTTTGTCGAGGGTGTCCAATCGCAGACGCCCGGCCAGGATGTCGGCAGTGAAGGATTCCCAGGCAGGGGTGGGGTGTACGTGGGCGGGAACACTTTCACGCAGATGCCAGGCCTCGTCCGGGATGGACTGGGCGAAGGCGGCGTCAGGTAGATAGGCGTGGTTCATGTGGCACATGTACTGCAATGGCATGGCTTGGCCGGCGGAGAGGTTGGTCACCTCCATCGTGATGTCGAAGACAGGACTTCCTGCAGTCAGGACGATTCCGGGACGGGCACGGTAGTGGTGGCCGAACCCTTGTACGTATTCGTAGTGCCCGCCGATGATGAGCGTGTCCTCGTGGATGGTCACCCAGCAGCTGTCCATCGGGGCACAAGCCATCTCGCCGTGCAGGGGGTGGTCGTCCTCCGACGCGGGGCAGCCTCCGGCCAGGAGGCCGGAGTGGAAGGAGAAACAGCCGTAGGTGTCGACGATGACTTCTGCTGGTCGGGGTGCATCGAACATGTCGTCCATGCCCAGATCGATTCCGTCGACATGGGCTTCCCAGATCATCTGTCCCAGATAGGGGAGGACCTCCAGCTCGACCCGGTCGCTGACGACCTTCAAACCGGCGACACCGGTCGAGTAGCGGAAGGTGGTCACGGTGAAGGGACCGGCCTGGACGAGCTCGCGGGATGTTTCGCCGAAGTCCTGGGGGCGCAGATGAACTGTGGTTCCGAAGGGTGTGGTCATGCCGGTGACTCCGTTCGTGCGGTGCGCTTCTGATCGATGAAGTAGAGGCCTACGGCGGCGAAGCAGGCCAGGCAGACGGCGAAGGACAGCTGTAGGGAGCTGAGGTCGGAGATCTTGCCCTGCACGATCGGGATGACGGCTCCACCGATGATTGACATGACGATGACGGCTCCACCGGTTTCGGTGTGTCGTTTGTCGGTGATGGTGTCGAGGGTGCGGGCGTAGATGGTGGCCCAGCAGGGCCCGAACAGGCCGCTGACGAGGACGCAGGCGTAGACCGCGGTCATATTGGGCACGAGCACGACGTAGAGCAGGGTCGCGCAGCCGAGGACCGAGTATCCGACCAGGACATTGTCGGCGCTGAAGCGCGTCATGCAGAGGTTGGCAAGGAATTTTCCGACGAAGAAGGCGACGAAGGACCACACCATGTAGGTCGAGGCTGCACGCTCGTTGATCGACCCGTCCAAGGTCAGCGCCAGACGGATGGTGAACGACCAGACAGCGGTCTGCATGCCGACGTACAGGAATTGTGCGGCGATTCCTTTGAGGAAGGCCGTGTTACCGAGCAGATACCGCAGGGTCTCTGCGATTCCGGCCTGAGTATGAGTGTTCGGATCACTCTTCGGCTTGCAGGCAGGGAACTGGGTGATGGCGACGAGGAGGAGCATCACGACCAACACCATGATGATGTATTTGTACGGCAGCAAAGTGCGTTGGAGCAGTTCGGCGGCGAACTGGCGTTTGGCTTCGTCGGTGAGAGCGCCCATCTGGTCACCGAGTCGGTCGCCGTCGGTGAAGATCAGGTATTTGCCCAGCAGGATGCCGAAGATCGAGCCGAGTGGGTAGAAGGTCTGACTGATGTTCAGCCTGAGGGTGGAGTACTTACGCGGGCCGATCATCGAGCTGTAGGTGTTGCAGCTGGTCTCCAGGAAGCTCAGGCCGACGGCGATGGCGAAGAGTGCCACCAGGAAGACGCTGTAGGTGGCGACATGGCTGGCGGGGAAGAAAAGCGTGCACCCGATGATGTAGCAGGTCAGGCCGATGAGGATGGCGGCTTTGTAGGAGCTCTTCTTGATCACGCGGGAAGCTGGGATGGCGATGACGAAGTAGCCGCCGTAGAAAGCGCTCTGCACGAAGGCGGAGGCGAAGTCACTCAGTTCGAAGACGGTTTTGAACTGAGTGATGAGGATGTCGTTCAAGCTGGCGGCCACGCCCCACAGGGGGAAGCAGATCGAGAGCAGGATGTATTGGTAGACAGGGGTTTTGTCGAGATACCCGTCGTCCTGCTGTACCGAGTGGTCACGGAGCAGTGCGGTGGCCATCATGCACCGTCCGGTGAGGGGAGGGCGGGCGGTGTGCTGGGGCCCGTGTGGTCGAACCGCGGCCTGGTGGCGTCGGGTGCCAGGAGGGAGCGGTCGAGGGGCGATGACGTCGTCATGGCGTTCAACCTCCGTTGGGATCGGTCCGACCCTACGACGGAGGTGAACCCTTGTAAAGGTTCTCTTTTTACATCTGTTCCACTCTCTTCCAATCAGCAGTTCACGTGCCCTGGAAGGAGAATCATCGACTCAAGTCGCGAGCAATCTGGTCGCGGTGAAACGATCGGTCACCAGCTCGGTGGCATAACCGGCGCGGAGTGCCACGCGGACCCCCTCCACCCGCTCCCGCCCCCCGGCGACCAGAAGGCGGTGTTGTTTAGTCCGTAGCTCCTCCAAGCCGATTCCTACCGTGCGCGCGTCCAGCTCGGGGTCGCAAACGGTTCCTTGGCCATCCAGGAAGCGGGAGCAGATGTCGCCGACAGCGTGTTTCATCACCCGGCGTTGTTCTGCTGCCGAAAGGTAGCCCAGCTCGAAGATCAAGGAGTCGGCGGAGACGGCGCCGACGGTGAAGACCGCGATATTTGCCTCACGGCCCAGCTCGATCACCCGTCGGATATGTCTCTCCTGCTCGACCAGTCGTTTGACCTCCAAACTGTCGAAGATGGCCGGCAACGGGAGGAACCGCATGAAGGCGTCGAAAGCCTTCGCGAAGAGTTGGATGGTCTCCACGTCCTGCGAACCAGGGGAACTCTGGCTCATGCCGCCCTTCAGCTGGATCACCTCCACCCCGCGCACATCCTTGTGCTGCAGGTGGCGGGCTACCGAGTAGAGCGTGCGCCCCCAGGTGACCCCGAGCAGATCTCCGTCCTGAACCAGGTCGCCGAGAACCCGGGCTCCCGTCCGGCCGAGTGATTCGCGCACCATGTCGGCCTGCTCGGTCGGAGGTGAGGCCACGTGCACTGCGCGCAGCCCGTACTCTGCGCGCAGAGCGTCTCCCAGGTCATTCGCGCTCTCCCGTGGATCATTGATGACGATCTCGACGTAACCCTGATCCTTGGCGAACTGGATGAGCTTGGAGACCGTGGGGCGGGAGACCCCGAGAGTCTGGGCGACCTCACCCTGGCTCATGCCTCGCTCGTAGTACAGGCGTACTGCGTCGATGGACTGCGCGTCCCGGCTGCCCAATGTCATGGCTGTTCTACCCTCCGAGTCGTCACATGCAGGCCTCCAGCATGTCGATTCGGAGCGGCCATGTCCTGGTGGCGCGCGGAATTCGGCTGTGTCCTGCTCAGGCCGCGGCGTCCCCGGCGGCCCGCGCGCGTCGAAGTCCCAGCGTACTCAGCAGGAACATCACGGCAGCGCCGGCAAAGCAGACATACGAGGCGATCTGTGCGATTTTACCCATGGTTCCGAATGCATAGGCAGTGAGCAGCATGCTGCGCAGGGTGTCGCCCATGAAGAGGGTCTGGCGCAGCTCGCCGAGCTTCTTGGTCTCTTCGGTGTCGGCGCGCGCTGGGTCCTTCGATGCCGCCATGAATTCACCGCTGACTTCGTTGTAGGTCTTCCCCTTGGCGGCGGTGTCCAGGTGCACCTGGATGTAATGGTCGGCGAAGGCTTTGGCCTTGTCTCCGCTGTCCATGGTGGTGCCGGCGTACTTTTCAAGATGAGGCTTGATCTTCGGGTCTTCGATCGCCTTGCCCGAGGGCATGGTGATCCGTTGTGCTGCCAGTTGGCTGCTGACCTGAGAGTTGGCGAAGTGCGAGGCCCAGGTGAGAAGTCCGCCGACGACAAGAAGAAGTGCGGCGATTCCAACGCCGGTGAGGGCGAGGAATCGATTGAAGGATGTACGAGTCATTGGGCGGCCTCCTGGGCGGCATTCTTCGTGGAAACACGGCGCTTGTGCGCGAGGTGATGTTTCACCGACTCGAGATTAGGTGACTCGTCACCTGTTGTCGACGGCAGGGGGTGTGTATCCGTCGCAGCAGGACGTTCGTCCAGGTCGGGGCGATGCCGGACGAGAGGAGCAGGGAGGGTGCGAGTCGCCGCTCAATGAGTGAAAAACGAAGCAGTCATGCGAAGTCGTATCCGTCCTGTGTCGATTTCGTAACCGGATTGAGGACTGTGATTTGTCAGACTGGAATGGCGTCAAAGGATCTATGCGGTGGTGCGGAACGCCGGAAGCCGACCCTGGCCAGGGGAGGGCGAAGGGCGAACAGGGCCAAGTTTTGTCCGTAGAACCGCGAGTTTCTCGATTGCTCAATCGTTGTGGCGGCTTCGTCATGGCGACCGGAGGCCACGGTGCCGCCCGCCGGCTTGTAGGGGGCAGGTGGGAAAGGCAGCGTGAGGCGCCGAGCGCGAAGGGCCTCGGCGTGCACAGGGGAGCGCCGACGCGGGATTGTAGGGGTCCCGCGTCGGCGCGGCCATTTTCCAGCAGAGACCACCTGTCCGATGTCGGACGTCGTCCTCTGCAGAAGAAGGGCTTCTGCTGAAATTCGACTTGCTGCCTGATATATCACTGCCTGGGTGGCATCCGCGTCAAGGTCCTGTCCATGATCGCTGCCACCAGCGGACTCAAGTTGCTCCCGCTGGGCGACGAGCAGCCAGCCGTCGACCGCGAACTGGCAACCGCCCGTCGAAGGGCGGGGAGTCGCCGGAATTTCCCGCCGCGCAACAAGGCCCGACAGCTCCCCAGACGCCAGGATGACTCCCATGAGCAATGGCGCTTACGCGAAGATCCACCGGGCCAGCGCGACCGACCCCGCAGCCTTCTGGGCCGGGGCCGCCGAGGTCGTCGACTGGATCAGGAAACCGACGCGGGTCCTGGACGACTCGCGGCCGCCGTTCTACCGCTGGTTCCCCGACGGCACCCTCAATACCTGCTACAACGCCCTCGACCGGCACGTGATCGTCGGACGTGGTGAGCAGGTGGCCGTCTACTACGAGAGTCCGGTGACCGGGACTGGCACCCAGTACACCTACGCGCAGACGCTGGAGAAGGTCGCCAAGTTCGCAGGGGCGCTGCGCAGCCTCGGTGTGGTGAAGGGGGACCGGGTCGTCATCTACATGCCGATGGTTCCCGAAGCCGTCATCGCCATGCTGGCCTGTGCGCGACTCGGCGCGGTCCATTCGGTGGTCTTCGGTGGCTTCGCCCCGGCCGAACTCGCCGCCCGGATCGAGGACGCCGCGCCGAAGGTCGTCGTCGCTGCGAGCTGCGGCATCGAGCCGACCCGGACGATTCCCTACAAGCCTTTCCTGGACGCGGCGATCGAGCGCAGCAGCCACAAGCCCGACCACGTGGTGATGCTCCAGCGCGAACAGCTCACCGCCGAGATGGGCGAACGCGACATCGACTGGACCGCGCTCATGGCCTCGGACGCGATCCAGCCCGCCGAGTGCGTGGAAGTCGCCGCGACCGACCCGCTCTACGTCCTGTACACCTCCGGAACCACCGGCAGACCGAAGGGCATTGTGCGTGACAACGGCGGCCACGCCGTCGCGCTGACCTGGTCGCTGCCCAACCTGTACGGCGTCCGCGCAGGTGAGGTCTTCTGGGCCGCCAGCGACGTGGGCTGGGTGGTCGGGCACTCCTATATCGCCTACGCCCCGCTGCTCACCGGAGCGAGCACCGTCGTCTACGAGGGCAAACCGATCGGCACCCCCGATGCCGGTGCCTTCTGGCGGGTCGTGGAGAAATACAAGGTGGCTGCGCTGTTCACGGCTCCGACCGCGATCCGTGCCATCAAGAAGGAGGATCCGCAAGCAGCCGAACTGGCCAAGTACGACATCAGCTCGCTGCGCAGGCTCTTCCTCGCCGGTGAGCGGCTCGACCCGGACACCTACCATTGGGCCGCCGACTATCTCGGCATCCCCGTCATCGACAACTGGTGGCAGACCGAGACAGGATGGCCGATCGCCACCAACCCGGTCGGGATCGAGGAACTGCCCGTGAAACCGGGCTCGCCGACGGTGCCCACTCCCGGGTACGACGTCCAGGTCCTCGACGACCAGGGTCGACCGGTCGCCGCGGGGGTCGAAGGGTCGATCGCGATCAAGCTGCCGATGCCGCCAGGCACGCTGCCGACCCTGTGGCAGGACGACGACCGCTATGTCAGCAGCTATCTGTCGGCCTACGAGGGCTATTACCTCACCGGCGACGGCGGCTATCTCGACGCGGACGGCTATGTCTACGTGATGGGCCGTACCGACGACGTGCTCAACGTGGCGGGACACCGGCTGTCGACGGGCTCCATCGAGGCGGCGCTCGCAGGTCACCCGCAGGTCGCCGAGTGCGCGGTGATCGGCGTGGCCGACCAGATGAAGGGTCAGGTCCCTCGGGCGTTCGTCGTGCTCAAGGCCGGGGTCGAGGTGACCGATCCCCAGGTCGCACAGCGGTTGAAGCAGGAGCTCGTGCAGCGGGTGCGCGACGAGGTCGGCGCGGTGGCGGCGCTCAAGCTGATCGACGTCGTCGTCGCCTTGCCCAAGACCCGCTCGGGCAAGATCCTGCGCAAGACGATGCGTCAGATCGCCGACGGTCAGGAGGCCCAGGTGCCGAGCACGATCGAGGACGTGGGCGTGCTCGACACCCTGCGCCCGGTGCTGCGCCCGGGACGGGGTGCAGGCGAGTAGGGCCGGGCGCGGGACCGACCAAGGGCGGGTGTGGTGGGCAGACATCGCACCCGCCCCTGTCGTGCGCCGGTGGCAGTTTCCGGAGCAGGCCAGGGAGGAAGACGACTTAAGTAGGTAGTTGTCCTGACTAGATCGCTATACGATCTAGTCATGTCCGACTCCCGTACGGCGAGCCCATCTCGCGCCGTCGACCCCTGGCCGACCGAGTGGATGCGCGGGGCGCTCGAAGTATGCGTGCTCGCGGCCCTGGCCCCCGCGCCGACATACGGCTATGCGATCGCCACCGACCTCGAGAAGGCCGGGCTGGGACAGATCAAGGGCGGCACGCTCTACCCGCTGCTCGGGAGGTTGGAGGCCGCCGGCCTCGTCGACGTCGAATGGCAGGCAGGGGAATCCGGCCCGGGCCGCAAGTACTACGCCCTGAACGACGCCGGTCGGGAGCACCTGACCTCGCGACGCGCCCACTGGCGCCGGTTCACCGACGTCACCCGGAATTTCATAGAGGAAGGACCACGGAGATGATCGGCAGCAGGAAGTCCCTCGCCCAGACCTATCCACACGTCGATCCCCGCTGGATGGAGGACCTCCTCCTGTCCCTGCGGCTGCGTGAACTCTCGGGTAGGCGCATCGGCGAGGTGATGGCTGAAGCGAACGCGCATTGCGAAGCCTCCGGAGAGGACGCCCGCGAGGCCTTCGGCGCCCCCGAGGAGTACGCGAAGAGCCTCGATTTCCCCGGCCAACAGCGAGCCGCCAGGCGGGTAGAGTCCTCCGACCTGTGGTGGGGTGGGGCCATGGTCCTCGGCGGTGCTCTTGCCTCCTGGGGCGGCTCGGCCGCGGTGCAGGGTCAACCGATGACCCTGCACCTCGGGCACCTCGGCACGGTGGCATTGCTCGTCGGCCTCTTCGCAGTGGTCGTCCATCGGCTCGAATGGGTTCTCACCCATCTGGTGGCGGTCATGGTGTTCAACGGCCTCGCGACAGCGGCCATGGTCGGGCTCCTGCTCTGGAAAGGGCCCAAAGTGCTTTCGGTGTCCTCGGTAGGTGCGCTCGTCCTCGGCTACGTCGTGCTGATCGTGGGCGCAACGCTGAAGACCCGATCACTGATGAAGGTCGGCGACGACATCGTCATCATCCCCGGGCAGGAGACCGCAATGGGCGAGCGTCGACGCGCAGCGGCGCTCGGGGTCGCCGGCGTCTGGATGCCACCCCTGGTGCTCGCCGCTTTCCTACTGATGCAAGGGGGCGTGCATATCTGAACGCGAGCCGTGGCCTGTGCCAGGTCGGGTGAGACCTGGTGACTCCGCACAGGAGGCACAATGTTCTTCGTGCCTTTGAACTCCGAGATCCACCCGCCTGACGGGACGGTCCCCGACTGGGCTTCTTCCGGGCCCGCCGACCCGAAGGTCGTGCGGGCCCTCATCGCGTTCTCCCGCTCGGCGATGACCCGGCGCCGCTTCCTCGCCGGTGCTACCACAATGGTCGGTGCCGCTGCAGTCGGTGGTCTCGCAGGTTGTGCGCCGCCTGTCCCGCACTCGGCCGGCACGACCACCCGTACCCTGCCCCCCGATACCTCGGCTACCGACAAGATCGTCCGTTTCGCGAACTGGACCCAGTACATAGACCGGGCGCCCGGCGGTACTTCACCCACTATGGCCGCGTTCACTGCCCAGACCGGCATCAAAGTCGACTACGTCGAGGAGATCGACGACAACGACACCTACGTCAACACGATCTCCCCGCGGCTGCGGGCCGGTCAGGACGCAGGTCGCGATCTGGTCGTCTTCAGTGACTGGATGGTCAACCGACTCATTCGCAACGCACTGGTAGCGCCCTTGGACCTCATCCGTATCCCCAATGCGGTCAACCTCCTCGAAAAACTCAAGGACGTCAGCTTCGACCCAGGACGCCGTCACAGCCTCGTCTGGCAGTCCGGATTCGCGGGGATCGGCTATCACAAGGGCCGCATCGGACGACCCTTGAAATCAGTTGACGACCTGTGGTCCAAAGACCTCGCCGGAAAGGTCGTTCTGCTCTCCGAGATGCGTGACACCCTCGGCATGATCATGCTCGCTCAAGGAATCGACCCCGCAGGAGAATTCGCCCGGACCGATATCGAACGTGCCGCCGATGTGGTGCGCAAGGAGATCGCCGACGGCCAGGTGCGCCGGATCCGCGGCAATTCCTATCTCGAGGATCTCAAGAGCGGCAACGCTCTCGCCGGCATGGTCTGGAGCGGTGATATCGCCACCTTGCGCGAGGAGACCGGTAGTGAAGACTGGGAGTTCGTCCTTCCTGACTCCGGCGGCATGATCTGGAGCGACAATGCGGTCGTCCCGGTCACCTCGCCACACCGTAGGGCCGCTGCTCAGCTGCTGAACTACTACTACACGCCCGCAGTGGCGGCCCAGGTCGCTGCCGCCGTCGGCTATGTCTGTCCCGTCCAAGGAGCCCGGGCTGCTGCGGAGAAACTCGATCCCGAACTCGCCGCGAATCCGTTGGTCTTCCCCGAGCAGCCCTTCATCGAGGCCCACGCCCGGGAGTTCCGAGCGCTGACCCCTGCCGAAGACGCCGAATACAGCGCGCTATGGGCGAAAGTGGTGGGCAACTGATGTCGATCTCCTCATCCACCGGGAACGCCGGCGACCTCCATCTGGAACATCTGACCAAGACCTACGAACGGACCCTTGCCGTCGACGGCATCGACCTCGACGTGCGCGCCGGACGCTATGTTGCGCTCCTGGGACCTTCCGGTTGCGGGAAGACCACCACACTACGGATGATCGCCGGCTTTGAACGGCCTACCAGCGGACGGATTCTCCTGGGCGAGGACGACCTGACCCGATCGCGTCCCCACGAACGACCCATCAACACCGTCTTCCAGAGCTATGCGCTCTTCCCTCATCTCGACGTTCTGGGAAATGTGGCCTTCGGCCCACGCCGACGCAAGGTCAAGGACGCCGAGACGCGGGCACGTCAAGCACT
The DNA here is from genome assembly GCF_003391095.1 of Austwickia chelonae. Taxonomy (NCBI): domain Bacteria; kingdom Bacillati; phylum Actinomycetota; class Actinomycetes; order Micrococcales; family Dermatophilaceae; genus Austwickia; species Austwickia chelonae. The sequence goes on from NZ_CP031447.1 coordinate 1,057,178, forward strand.
GGATCTCGTGCAGCTCGGAGCATTGGCTCGCCGCCGACCCGCCGAACTCTCCGGTGGTGAACAACAACGCGTCGCCCTGGCCCGAGCACTGGTGAACGACCCTGCGGTGCTCTTGCTGGACGAACCCCTGGGCGCACTCGACCTGCGGCTGCGCCGTGCCATGCAGGACGGCCTGAAAGAACTGCAGCACCGGCTTGGAACCACCTTCCTGCACGTCACCCACGACCAGGAGGAAGCCTTGACGCTGGCCGACGAGGTCGCGGTGATGCGCGGAGGACGGATCGAACAGTACGGAAGCCCACAACAGGTCTACGAGCTGCCACAGACCGCTTTCGTGGCGACTTTCCTCGGGCGGGCATTGTTGGCTCCGGCACGCCGAGTGGGCGGCATCGGTACGGGAGCGGGGGAAGCTGTCGAATTTGCTGTCGGCTCGGCGGGGATCGTCCGCGTTCCTGCCGACCGGATCGCGACGGCAGCGTCTTCTGACTCGGACCTGCTCATCGGGATCCGTCCTGAGCGGGTACGTCTACGCCCCGGAGCACCCGTGGAACCTGTAGAGGAGAAGAACCAGACATTGCTCGCGACGGAGCGTCCCTCACCCTACGGGCTGGACCTCATCGGTCCAGGAACGGTCACCTCAGCGACCTTCACCGGGCCAGGCACCGCCTATCAGGTGGCCATCGACGGGTTGCCCGACTGGCAGGTTCTTGCTGCCAACGACGGCGTCACCCCTCGCTTTGCGCCAGGTGACATCGTGCATCTGGTTTTCGATGCAGGTCACGCCTTCGCCGTGTCGGCAGCGGAGTTCTCCTCGTGAGGGAGCTGAGGTCGCGGTGGTCAGGGTGGATGTTGCTCATGCCAGGTTTGTCGTGGCTGGGTGTCTTCTTCGTCTTTCCGCTCGTGCAGCTCGCTTCGGTGAGTCTGCAGTCGGCCTATCCCGGGCACCCCGGGTACTACTACCGAGACATCAACCTGGGTAACTATGTCGAGGCCTGGGGACAATTCGCCGGGCATCTGGGGCGTTCTGTGCTTTACGCCGGAGCAGCGACCGTCCTGGCCTTCCTGCTGGCCCTACCCATCGCCTACGTCCTGGCTTTTAGAGCAGGCCGTTGGCGCACCCTGCTCATGGTTCTGACTTTCGCGCCTTTCCTGGTGGCTTTCCTGCTCAGGACCCTGGCATGGCGGCAGGTCATGTCCGATGAGGCACCGGTGGCCAAAGCACTGGGGGCGCTCGGGCTGCTCCCGGATGGGCATCTCACCGAGACCTCGGTGGCCGTCGTCGCGGGATTGGCCTACAACTACCTACCTTTCATGATCGTTCCTCTCTTCGCTGCTCTCGAACGTCTCGACCCTCGACTCCTGGAAGCTGCACACGATCTGTACGGAGGTCATCTGTCGACCCTCGTCCGGGTCACCTTGCCCCTGGCCACGCCAGGTATCACTGCTGGCGTCCTGCTCACTTTCATCCCTGCGCTGGGTGACTACGTCAATGCAGAGCTTCTCGGTACCGAAAGCACCAAAATGGCCGGGAACGCGGTTGAATCGCAGATGCTCCGGGTCGTCGGTGGCTATCCGATCGCCGCAGCGACCTCCATGATCCTGCTCATCGGGGTCCTCGTCCTCATTACTGCCTACCTGAAGCGGTTCGGCACTCGGGAGCTGACATGAGGACCCTGAAGAAGGCCACCGGCTGGATCGGCGATCACGCAGTCTGGATCGCCGCTGGAAATGTGCTGGTCCTGCTGTGCATCCCCGTGGTCTACACCGCTGTCTTCTCCTTCAACGATTACCATCGCAGCAACCTCGTCTGGAATCCCGAAGGGTCACCGACACTGACTCACTGGGCCGACCCCTGCGGTGCCGCAGGCATCTGCGACGCCCTGGCCACGAGTCTGCGAGTCGGGTTGATCTCCACGACCATCGCTACCGTTCTGGGCACCCTGATGGCGATCGCTCTGGTTCGTACCAGACTGCGTGGACACGGCCCGTTGGAAGTCCTGCTCCTGTTGCCGATGGCCACCCCCGACGTCGTGCTGGGCGCCGGACTGCTGACCTTGTTCGTTCAGGGACTCTCCACCGTGGGGCTCCAACTCGGTGAGACTGCGATCATCGCTGCCCACGTCATGCTGGCGCTGTCCTTCGTGGTGGTGGCGGTCCGTTCCCAGCTGGAGAGCATGGACCCACGCCTGGTCGAAGCCGCCGCTGATCTCTACGCGGGAACCTTCGCGACCTTCCGCCACGTCACTCTTCCGCTGGCAGCCCCAGGAATTATCGGTGCAGCACTGCTGGCCTTTGCGATCAGCATGGACGACGTCGTCCTGGCCACTTTTGTCGGTGGTGACGCCATGACCTTCCCCCGCTACGTCTATGTCACCGCTCTACGGGGGATACCTGCCCAAGCCAATGTGATCGGTGTCGGGCTTGCTCTTCTGGGCTTGGCTGCGGCGTTGGCCTTCGCCGCAGTGGGCTGGCTACGCCGACAGCGCAGGAGGGTTGGTTGATCTCCGTCCCTTGACCGAGAACGACCAGCCAATTGCACCCGACGACCAGTCCATCTCTCGACGGTACCGGCTGGCTCAGGAACCGGAGGCAGCCCGTTTCGTCCTGGCCTCAGCGATCTTGGCCTCTCGCTCGGCATGCAATTTGGCCATCGGGTCCTGGTCGCTGCTGAGCTGCGCCGGACCGAAGAAGGTCATCGCCAGTTTCCTCAGCCGCCAGCCGATGCGGTAGCCGATGCTCAGTCCATCCCTGCTCATGCCCTGTCCTTCTGCTTCGAGGGGAGAGGCAGCCGACCTGGACGGTGCCTCGATATGTGGGGCAATACTCAGGTCCTTGATGACCGATGAACATCGGAAACATCTGTTCCCCAAGGCCTCACAAGGCTCACCGTACCCCGGTGGCAGGTGCACACAGGGCGCTCCGGAGGACCAATATGGGGTCATGACGGATGCTGCTCAGAACCTGGTTCCCCTGCCCCCCTGCCCGACCGAGCTCTACATCGCAGGGCGTTTCCGGCCTGGTTCAGGCCGAGCCACCATCGACGTCGACGATCCCGCCGACGGGCGGGTCCTGGCGCGGGTTGCCGATGCCACCGTCGAAGACGCGAGATCAGCACTGGACGCGGCCTGCGCGGCCCAATCCGAGTGGGCATACACCCCTGCCCGGGAACGCAGCGAACTTCTCCGCTCTGCCTATGAGCTCATCCATGAACGCGCAGATCTGCTGGCGACGCTGATGACCTTGGAGATGGGGAAGCCCCTGGCGGAGGCGCGCGGCGAGGTCACCTATGGGGCCGAATTCTTTCGCTGGTTCTCCGAGGAAGCCGTCCGGATCCGCGGAAGTTACACCACCGCACCCACCGGCGGATCCCGCCTGCTGACCATGAAGAAAGCTGTCGGGCCCACTCTCATGATCACCCCCTGGAACTTCCCCCTGGCCATGGGCACCCGCAAGATCGGCCCGGCACTCGCCGCAGGATGCACCTGTGTCGTCAAACCCGCATCGCAGACGCCGTTGACCATGCTGGCGCTGGCGCAGATCCTGCATGACGTCGGCGTCCCGGCCGGTGTGGTCAACGTCATCCCGAGCTCCTCGACCGCTCAGATCGTTCCGGAGCTGATGGCTGATCCGCGGTTGCGCAAGATCACCTTCACCGGATCGACCGAGATCGGACGGTGTCTGATCGAGCAGAGTGGGCAGAACGTGTTGCGTGTGTCCATGGAACTGGGGGGTAATGCGCCCTTGATCGTCTTCGAGGACGCCGATCTTGATCAGGCAGTCGAACAGACGCTGTTGGCGAAGATGCGTAACATCGGGGAAGCCTGCACTGCGGCCAACCGGCTCTACGTGCACCGGTCGGTGATCGACGACTTCGCGGACCGCTTGAGCCAGCGGATGTCTGCGCTGACAGTGGGCCCGGGGAGCGCTGAGGGCACCCAGGTCGGACCGCTCATCGACGCCGTCGCGCTGAACCGGGTCCACGGGCTCGTCCAAGATGCGCTCGCGCACGGTGCCCGAGTGCTCTGCGGGGGAGAGCCGCTGTCCGGGCCAGGACATTTCTACCCTCCGACAGTTCTCGTCGGAGTGCCTTCCGGCGCGAAGTTGTGTCGTGAGGAGATCTTCGGCCCAGTAGCTCCCCTGGTGCCCTTCGACACCGAGGAAGAGGCCGTCCGTTTGGCGAACGACTCCGACTACGGGCTGATGAGCTACGTCTTCACCACGAATCTCACGAGAGCTCTGCGCATGGGAGAAGCCTTGGAATATGGCATGGTCGGAGTGAACTCGGGCGTGGTCTCCAATCCTGCAGCGCCCTTCGGCGGGGTGAAACAGTCTGGGCTGGGGCGTGAAGGCGGGGCCGAAGGCATTGAAGAGTTCCTCGAGACGACTTATCTGGGGATCTCGTTGTGAGACATCTGGCCGGTTTCCGTCCAGGACACCAGCTGAACGACCTGTCGATGTGTCGGAGCCGGGTCGGGAGCTGCGTCCCCGATCGGTAGGGGAGAATTGCCCGGTGAGCACGCAGAACAGCATCCGGGACATCGTCATCCTGGGATCCACCGGTTCGATCGGTACTCAAGCCCTGGACGTGATCGGGCGCAACCCGGAGCGTTTCCGGGTCGTCGCGCTCAGTGCGGGCGGTAGCGACCTGGGCCTCTTGGCGCGACAAGCCGTAGCTTTCCGGGTACCGACGATCGGAACTGCTCGGGGTTCCTCTGAAGAATTGCGAGCTGCTGTCGAATCTGCAGCCCGCGCTCAAGGCGTCGAGTGCTATCGGCCGACCCTGATCGTCGGTGAAGCGGCGTCCACGGAGATCGCGGGACTGCCGAGCGATGTCGTCCTCAACGGGATCACCGGTTCGATCGGTTTGATGCCGACGTTGGCGGCGCTGCGTGCCGGCTCGATCCTGGCCTTGGCGAACAAGGAGTCTTTGATCGTGGGTGGGCCGATCGTGAAAGCCGCGGCGAAGCCCGGCCAGATCGTCCCGGTGGACTCCGAGCACTCTGCGATTGCTCAGTGTCTTCGTGGCGGCGCTGCCCAGGAGGTGCGACGTCTCGTCGTCACCGCTAGCGGCGGCCCTTTCCGTGGTCTGAACGGGGAACAACTCCGCGAGGTCACTCCTCGCCAAGCTCTGGCGCATCCGACCTGGGACATGGGCCGTGTCGTCACGACCAATTCAGCCACCCTGGTCAACAAAGGGCTCGAAGTCATCGAAGCACATCTGCTCTTCGACATCCCTTTCTCGGCGATCGACGTGGTCGTGCATCCGCAATCCGTGGTGCATTCCATGGTGGAGTTCACCGACGGGTCAACCTTGGCCCAGGCCAGCCCACCGTCGATGCTGATCCCGATCGCTCTGGGCCTGGGATGGCCGGACCGGGTGGTCGATGCAGGGCCGTCTTGCGACTGGACCAAAGCTCAGGAGTGGGAGTTCTTCCCCTTGGACGACGATGCCTTCCCCGCAGTGCGGCTGGCCCGCAGATGTGGTGAAGCCGGGGGAACCTTCCCCGCCGTCTACAACGCGGCCAATGAGGAATGCGTCGACGCCTTCCACGATGGTCACATACGGTTCACCGACATCGTCGACACCGTTGACCGAGTCGTCGAGGAGTGGGCGAGTCAACCGGAGAACATGCTGGTGAATGAGGCCAGAACGGTAGGCGGGAGTGAAAGCCCGACGCTTGACGTTGAGCAGGTGTTGTCGGCCGAGCGGTGGGCCCGGCACCGTGCCCACCAAGTGCTCGAGACGCGCTGACGGAAAGGTTTTCCCACGTGCTGATGTATCTGCTCGGTGTCGCACTGATCGCCCTCGGCATCGGTGTGTCCATCGCCCTGCACGAAATCGGGCATCTGGTGCCGGCGAAGCTCTCCGGCGTGAAATGTCCGCAGTACATGATTGGTTTTGGCCCGACTCTGTGGAGTCGGCAGATCGGTGAGACCCAGTACGGGATCAAGGCGATCCCGCTGGGCGGCTACGTCCGCATGATCGGGATGTTCCCACCGAAACCCGGGGATCCTGAAGGCACGCTCCGAGGCTCCAGCACCGGGCGCTGGTCGGCACTGGTCGAGGACGCACGCGCGCAGTCTGCCCAGGAGGTGAGCTCGGGCGACGAGGACCGGGTTTTCTACAAACTGCGCACCTCACGCAAACTCGCCGTCATGCTCGGCGGTCCTCTCATGAATCTGCTCATCGCCACTGTGCTCATGGGCGGGATCGTCACTCTCCACGGACAGCACGTCCCGATCGACGGTGCGCGGGTCAAAGGTGTGGTGGCTTGCGTCAAACCGGTCACGGAGAGCAAGGACCGGGGTACTTGCCAGGACAGCGACCGTAAGTCCCCTGCGGCGGCGGCCGGAATGCGGGCTGAGGATGTCATCGTCGAGATCAACGGTTCGCCGGTCCGATCCTCCTCTGATGTCAGCAAGCTGGTGCGTCCTCGCATCGACCAGCAGACGCCTGTCGTGGTGCAGCGGGGCGACCAGCGAGTGGCCTTGACCGTCACTCCGATTCGGAACTCCTTGCCCGAGTACGACGAGAAGGGCGAACCACGGCGGCAGGCTGACGGCTCCTTCCTCCTGACCGAGGCCGGATATATCGGAACGTCCACCGGGCAGAACACCCGATTGGAGCAGCAGTCGCCAGCAGTGGTTCCGGGTCTGGTCGCTCAGGGAGTGGTGCAGACCGGAGGCGTGATCCTGCGCCTGCCGGAGAAACTTGTCGGGATCTGGGATGCCGCTTTCGGCTCGGCTGAGCGTTCTAGTGACAGCCCCATGTCGGTCGTAGGGGTGGGCCGGGTCGCTGGCGATGTGGCGAGCAGCATGGAGTTCATGGGGGTTCGACTGGCCGGGATAGGGGACCTTCTGGTCATCCTGGCGATGTTGTTGGCCGGGCTGAACATTGCGCTCTTCGTGTTCAACCTGATCCCCTTGATGCCTTTGGACGGTGGACATGTCGTTGGTGCGCTCTGGGAAGGGCTTCGCCGTCAGATCGCTCGTCTGCGGGGAGCCCCGGACCCGGGCTATGTCGATGTGGCCAAGGGACTGCCCATTGCCTATGCCGTATCGATACTGCTCATCGGCATGTCGGTGCTGCTGATCTATGCGGATCTGGTCAAGCCGGTGAAACTCTGAGATGTCCCGTGGGCTGTTCGAGGGACGCAACCACTGTCTGCTGCCTGGAATACTGGACGCATGACCGTTGATCTGGGCTTTCCATCCTTGCCTGCGCCCACGCTGAACCCGCGTCGTCAATCCCGCAAGATCCGGGTCGGCTCGACGGCTGTCGGCGGTGATGCGCCGGTATCGGTGCAGTCGATGACCACCACGGTCACCGCGGACATCAATGCCACCCTGCAACAGATTGCCGAGCTGACGGCGTCGGGGTGCGACATCATCCGGGTGGCTTGCCCGAGCCAGGACGACGCAGCCGCTTTGCCTGCGATCGCGAAGAAGAGCCAGATCCCGGTCATCGCGGACATCCACTTCCAGCCGAAGTACGTCTTCGCTGCCATCGAGGCCGGCTGCGCAGCCGTTCGGGTGAACCCTGGAAACATCCGTCAGTTCGATGACAAAGTGAAAGAGATCGCCAAGGCAGCCAGCGACCATGGCACCTCGATCCGCATCGGGGTCAACGCGGGCAGCCTCGACAAGCGTCTCTACGCCAAATACGGCGGGCCCACTCCCGAAGCGCTCGTCGAATCAGCGGTCTGGGAGGCCGGTCTCTTCGAGGAACATGGCTTCCACGATTTCAAGATCTCGGTGAAGCACCACGACGTGGTGACGATGGTTCGCGCTTACGAACTCCTGGCCAGCAAGGGTGACTGGCCGCTCCACTTGGGAGTGACCGAGGCCGGTCCGGCATTCCAAGGAACGATCAAATCCTCCGTGGCCTTCGGCCATCTGTTGGCACAGGGGATCGGTGACACCATCCGGGTCTCTTTGTCCGCGCCACCTGTGGAAGAGGTCAAGGTCGGTAACCAGATCCTGCAGACTCTGGGCTTGAAGCCCCGGAAGCTGGAGATCGTTTCCTGCCCGAGCTGTGGACGCGCTCAGGTCGACGTCTACACCTTGGCCGAGCAGGTCACCGCAGGGTTGGAGGGGATGACTGTCCCTCTGCGGGTCGCAGTGATGGGCTGCGTCGTCAACGGGCCCGGCGAGGCACGTGAAGCTGACCTGGGGGTGGCCTCGGGTAATGGCAAGGGGCAGATCTTCGTCCGCGGTGAAGTCATCAAGACGGTGCCGGAGGCGGCGATCGTGGAGACGCTCATTGAACAGGCGATGATCATCGCCGAGGAGATGGGTGAGCCGATCGACGGCGGCGACGGCCCCGTGGTCACGGTCGCGGGGTGACCGCGTCGGCCCACGGCCGGGACGTTCGATGAGACCGTTCGCCGTTCGCAGTGTTCGCCCGGTCGGGGAATCCGACCGGGCGGCTGCGCTGGAGCTCTGTGGGCGTGATCCCTTAGCGAACTGCTATGTCGTGGCTCGTATGGGCGAAGTCAACCTGGACCGAGCCAGGGGCGCACTGCTGGGGCACTATCCGCGGGGGCGTTTGGAAGCCTTGTGCTGGGCTACTGCGAATGTCATCCCCGTCGAGTGCGGTCCGCAGGATGCGGCAGCCTTCGGGGAGCGGCTGAGACGGCATCAACATCGATACTCCTCGGTTTTCGGGCCGTCTGCACAGGTCTCTTTGTTGTGGGAAGGTCTCTCACACGCCTGGCAGGAACCCCTGGACATCAGGCCACGCCAGCCTTTGTTGGCAATCGGCCCCGAAGAGAGCTTGGGAGTGGCCTCGGACAGACGGGTTCGTCCGGCCAGGTTGGAGGAGCTGACCCAGGTCGTTCCTGCAGCTGTGGCCATGTTCACCGAGGAGATCGGTTATCCGCCTTATCAGGACCGAGCGGGGGAGGCCGCCTACCGGTATGCGGTCCAAGGCCTGGTGGTCCGGAAGCAGTGTTTCGTCCTCATCGAGGACGGCCGGGTGGTCTTCAAAGCCGATATCGGCTCGATCGGGTTGGGGGTGGCGCAGATCCAAGGGGTGTGGGTTGCTCCGGATCGGCGTGGCGAAGGCTTGGCCGCTCCTGCGATGGCCAGGGTTGTGCAACTGGCGAGAGCCGAAGCGCCGTGGGTCAGTCTCTATGTCAATGATTTCAACAGGGCGGCGCTGCGCGCTTACTCGAGGGTGGGCTTTCGTCAGGTAGGTGAGTTCGCCACCATCCTCTTCTGAACAGCGACTCAGGGGAAGCCGGCCTCTGGGCGCTTTGGCCCGCGGCGCTCGCCCCCGACGCAGCGGGCCGATGGTGGCAGCGGGATATCCTGACGGTCATCAGTCGAGCCCTGACCGGGTGCTCATGCACCGGACGGGCCGCACCATCAGCCGAGGAGAGATCGATGACCGTCCTGCGCATGTCCACCTTGTTCCTGCGGACCTTGCGCGAAGATCCGGCCGATGCCGAACTACCAGGCCATCGGCTTCTCGTCCGAGCAGGGTACATCCGCAGGGTCGCTCCAGGGGGATACACCTGGTTGCCCTTGGGGCTGCGAGTGCTGCGTAAGGTTGAAACGGTCGTCCGGGAGGAGATGGACGCCATGGGCGCCCAGGAGCTTCTCTTCCCGGCCTTGCTGCCCCGCGAACCCTATGAAGCGACGAACCGGTGGACCGAATACGGGGACAATCTCTTCCGGGTCAAGGATCGCAAGGGCGCAGACATGTTGCTCGGGCCCACCCACGAGGAGATGTTCACGCTTGCCGTGAAGGATCTGTACAGCTCGTACAAGGATCTTCCGCTCTCGCTCTACCAGATCCAGACCAAGTATCGTGACGAAGCACGCCCGCGGGCCGGACTGTTGCGCGGTCGGGAGTTCGTCATGAAGGACTCCTACAGCTTCGACATCGACGACGCAGGGCTGCAGAACAGCTACGACGCACATCGCGCCGCTTACATTCGCATCTTTGACAGGCTCGGTTTCGATTATGTGATCGTGCAGGCGATGTCGGGAGCGATGGGAGGATCGGCCAGCGAGGAATTCTTGGCCGTCGACCCCAATGGCGAAGACACTTTTGTCCGTTGTGAAGGCTCGGAGTATGCCGCGAATGTCGAAGCGGTCGTGATCCCTCAGGCGCAGGCGCTGCCTACTGAGGTCGTCGAGGCGACGCCGGACAGGGTACTGGCATACACCCCGGACTCTCCGACAATCGACGCTCTGGTGGCTCGGCTGAACGCAGACCACCCGCGCGCAGATGGACGGTCCTGGACGGCTGCGGACACACTCAAACATGTCGTGGTGATGCTCAAAGCAGGTGACGGGGCACGGACGCCTTTGGTCATCGGGCTTCCCGGTGATCGGCAGATCGACCCGAAACGTCTGGAGGCGCAGGTCGCTCCCTACGAACTCGACGATTTCACCGAGGCGGACTTCGCCTCCTACCCGTCGCTGGTCAAGGGTTACATCGGCACCGGCCCTCTCGGACCGAACTCAGGGCTCGCCGACGACGACCAGCAGCGCGTCCGGTACCTGCTCGATCCTTCGGTCGCCGAAGGGTCGTCCTGGGTCACCGGCGGCGACAAGGCGGATTACCACGCGATCAATGTGGTGCTCGGACGTGACTTCCAGGCTGACGGTGTCGTCCAGGCCGCGGAGGTTCGGGACGGGGACCCCAGCCCTGATGGTCAGGGTGTGCTGCGCACGGCTCGCGGCATCGAGATGGGACATATCTTCCAGCTCGGACGCAAGTACGCAGAGGCCTTGGGGCTGAAGGTCCTCGACGAGAACGGCAAGCTTGTCACAGTCACCATGGGCTCGTACGGGGTGGGGGTTTCTCGCGCAGTGGCTGCGGTCGCGGAGAGCAGCGTGGACGAGGCTGGTCTGTGCTGGCCGCGGGCGCTCGCGCCTGCTGATGTACATGTCGTCGCCACAGGTAAGGACGAAGCTGTCTTTTCCCGGGCTGCCGAGCTGGTGGCAGACCTGTCCCAGGCCGGCCTCGAGGTGGTCTTTGACGATCGCCGCAAAGTCAGCCCCGGGGTGAAGTTCAAGGACGCTGAGCTGATCGGTGTGCCCACCATTGTGGTGGTGGGTCGGGGTCTGGAGAAGGGAGTGGCAGAGATCAAGGACCGCAGGTCCGGGGAACGCCGTGAGGTCGGAGTGGATTCCTTGGTCGATGAAGTGTGTGCGGAGGTCCGAAGCGCCTGATCGTGACCGGGCCGGTCTGGTGAAGACCTGACCGACCCGGTTCGGCACCGCAGGGGGCGGGATTCGCTAGTGGGACCGGCGGATCCCACCCCTTGCGTGTGGCACGAGAAGGCGATGGGTTCGGTTCTGCTCCAGAACGGTCAGGCAGTTTTGCCCGGCTCTGTCGGTGGCCGATGGATATCCGCCTCGCCCAGCCCAGCAGCGCTGGTGCGGACCTCGTCGATGTTCTCCTGTTCACGTGGTCCACGTCCGACGTGGTTGAACAGCAGGTTCAACAAGATCGCGGTCAGACTTCCCAAGGTGATTCCGGACCCGAAGATGATCTGTGCCCATTCCGGAACAGCGGTCTTCACATTCGGCTGAGCTGTGGCCAGCATGGCCAGGCCGATGCTTGTGGCGACGATCACGATATTGCGGTCGCTGGTGAAATCGACGCGTGACAGGGTCTGGATACCCACCACCGCGACTGTGGCGAACATGGCCAATGCGGCGCCTCCGAGAACAGGCGCTGGGATCCCGGCCACGATCGCGCCAGCCTTGGGAAGCATCCCCAGGACGACCATGATCACTCCAGCGGAGGTGACAACCCAGCGGCTCTGGATCCGAGTCAACCGGACAAGACCGACGTTCTCGGCGAAGCAGGTGTAGGGGAAAGAGTTCAAGACCCCGCCGAGGAAAGTTGCAGCCCCGTCTGCGCGCAGCGCGCGGGCAATGTCCTCTGACTCGATCTTCTTGTCGACGATCTCACCGGTGGCGAAGACATCACCGGTGGTCTCCACCGCAGTGATCAACATGACGACGATCATGGAGATGATCGCGGCAGCGGAGAAGACCGGCCAGCCGAAGTAGAAGGGCGTAGTCACCCCGAACCAGGAGGATTGGCCGAGCGCATCGAAGCGGGCATCACCCAGGAGGTAGGCCACAGCGGTGCCGGTGACCAGGCCGATCAGGACAGCGATCGTCCCCAAGAAGCCTCTGAAGAAACGCTGTACGAGCACGATCAGCGCGAGAGTGCCGATCGCGTACCCCAGATCCTTCGCGGAGACATCGGCCGACGCTCCGACCCGGTTGGTGGCGTCGAGAGCAGCAACCGGGAGCAGCGCGATACCGATGATGAGGATGACCGACCCGGTGACCACAGGGGGGAAGAAGCGAATCAATTTGCTGAAGTACGGAGCGATGAAGAAGGTGAACAACCCGGCGACGATCACCGACCCGTAGATGGTGACCAAGCCTTGTTCGCCACCGCCGGCCGCGAGACCGATGGCGATCATCGGTGAGACGGCGGTGAAGGTGACACCTTGGACGAGCGGGAGACGTACCCCGACTTTCCAGAAACCGGCCGACTGGATGATGGAGGCTATGCCGCAGGTCAACAGGTCAGCGTTAATCAGGTGGATGAGCTGTTCCTGGTTCAGCCCGATCGCGCTCGCCAGCAGGATCGGGACGATGACAGCACCTGCGTAGAAAGCGAGTACGTGTTGAAGACCGTAGATCGCCAGTTTAGGGACGGGGAGAACCTCATCGACAGGATGGACCTTGGCGTTCTGATCAGAGTGGACGACATTGGTCATGATGCACCTCCAGATGTGCGCGGCACGGCCGATTCCGCCGAGTCAGCGTCTGGGGCGCGCTGGATTCCACAGGGGCTCCCTTGCCCGAACACGCGTGAAGACGGGAACGGACTGTCACCGACGTGGGCTCAACGACGAGCGCTCCCGTCTTGACAAGTGCTTGTGAGAACACTGTGCCTGAGGAGAGGGCTTTTACCCGGGAGCGCCGCGCCGAAGGATATCACCGATAAGTCCATAAGACCGGAATGCCCCATGTTCGGCGTGTCCTGATCGCCAGGGAAGAGGACCGGGCCGAGACCTATCCTCCTTTAAGGTGACTGACGTGGACGAGATTTCGCTGACGGTCCTGCTGTCGTTGACCGCAGCTGCCTTCTTCGCCGGGTGGATCGACGCTGTGGTCGGAGGTGGAGGTCTCGTCCAACTTCCCGCGCTCATGGTTGCTCTTCCGCAGGCTGCCCCGGTCTACCTTCTGGCCACCAATAAGTTCTCCTCCGCCTGTGGCACCATAGCCAGCGCCGCAACCTATGTCCGCAGGGTTCGTCCGGATCCAGCTGCAGCGATTCCTTTGGTCATCTGCGCTTTCATCGGCTCAACAGTTGGAGCGATGCTGGCCTCGATGATCCCAAAATCTGCTTTCTCTCCGCTGGTCCTGGCCGTTCTGTTGAGCGTCGGGGCCTACACGCTGTGGAAGCCGTCGCTCGGTAGCGTGGAAGCACTACGGCACCGTGGGCTGAGGCATGCTTCCGGAGCTGGGGCAATCGGCGTAGCCGTAGGTATCTGGGACGGAGCGCTCGGGCCGGGGACCGGGTCCTTCTTCGTCTTCCTCTTAGTGGGCGTCCTCGGATATGCCTTCCTGAACGCCACTGCGCTGGCCAAACTGGCCAATCTCGCGACCAACCTTGCTGCGCTGGTGGTGTTCATCCCACAGAACGCCGTGCTGTGGCAGGTCGCACTGCCCATGGGGCTCGCCAACGTCGTCGGTGGTTACCTCGGAGCGCGGGCGGCCGTTTCCAGAGGGCATGCTTTCGTCAGAGCGGTCTTCATCGTGGTTCTCGCGGCCTTCATCTTGAAGATCGGCGCGGACGTCTGGCAACAGTTCTTCGGATGAATTGAGGCGACAAGTTGATTGACGGCCGTGTGAACGGAAAAGACACCGCCTGGGAGCTCGCCACCGGCAGCGAACGGGCAGTTCGACTGTTCCGAGAGCATTTCGACGAGCAGCCGGCCGGAGTCTGGGCTGCACCTGGGCGGGTCAACATCATCGGAGAGCACACTGACTACAACGGTGGGCTTTGCTTGCCGATCGCGTTGCCACATCGGGCCTATCTAGCCTTCCGCTCTCGCACGGACGATATCGTCCGAATGGCGACCGATCTTCCTGGAGAAGGGAGCTGGATCGGCACGAAGGACCTGGTGCGTCCCGGTGGGCTTTCCGGATGGCCGGCCTACTGCGCCGGACCTGCCTGGTCCTTCCGACAGGAAGGCCTTGATGCCGGAGGCTTCGATGCCGCGATCGTCTCCTGCGTACCTGTGGGAGCGGGGCTGTCCTCGTCAGCAGCAGTGGCCTGCTCGATGGCGTTGGCGCTCGCCCAGACTGCAGGGCAACCTACTGACGACGTAGCCCGTGCCCGGCTCGCTGACCTGTGTATCCGGGCAGAGAACGAGGTCGTCGGAGCCCCCACCGGAGGGATGGACCAGACCGTTTCCCTCCGCGCTCAGGACGGGCACGCGCTCCTCCTCGACTGCCGATCCGGTCAGGTCGATCATGTACCGCTGGACCTACCGAAGGCGGGGATGACCTTGTTGGTCGTCGACACCCGAGCCCCGCATTCTCTCGTCGACGGACAGTACGCCGAGCGTCGACGTACGTGTGAAGAAGCCGCTCAACAATTAGAGGTTTCCACCCTGCGCGAGGTCGAGGATCTGCCCGAAGCGCTACGCCGCTTGGAGAGCGACCTGGCCCGCCGTAGGGTCGCTCATGTCGTCACCGAGATCGACCGCGTCCGCCGCACGGTCGATCATCTGGCCGCTCGTCGCTGGGCACAGGTCGGTCAGCTCATGAACGACTCCCACCGTTCCCTGCGGGAGGACTACGAAGTGAGTTGCCACGAACTCGACGTCGTCGTCGACAGCGCTCAATCCGCAGGTGCCTTCGGGGCACGGATGACCGGGGGCGGATTCGGAGGGAGCGCGATCGTTCTGGCCGAGGACGATGACGTCGAACGGATCGTGTCTGTGATCGAGGGCGCTGCGTGTTCTCAAGGACTGCCCCGTCCCCGGTTCCATCGAGCACTGGCTGCAGCTGCAGCCAGCCGGGTCGCATGACTGGCCGGGGTGACCCGACGGGGCAACAATTCGAGATCCGGTACGGCAGGCAGCGTGCGGTCGTCACCGAGGTCGGAGCGGTTCTGCGTCGGTACGAGGTCGACGGTGACGATGTGATCATGCCGTTCGCGCGGGACGAACTGCCCCCTGCCGTGCACGGCGCGGTTCTCCTACCTTGGCCCAACAGACTAGGCGCCGGTAGATACGACTTCGAAGGTGTCACTTACCAGTTGCCGTTGAATGAACCGGAACGTGGCAATGCCAACCACGGGCTGGTTCTGCACACCCGCTGGGAAATGGCCGTCACCCGTCCGGAGTCGGTGACTCTGCGGTTGGATCTGGTTCCTCGCTCCGGCTACCCCTTCCTGATCAGCAGCCGGATCACCTACTGCTTGGGCGAGCACGGCCTGGATGTCGACGTGACCACTCAGAACCAGAGCGATCGCACAGCGCCCTACGGAGTGGGTTTCCACCCGTGGCTCTCCCCGGGCCCCTCCCAGATCGACGAATGCTCACTACAGGTCGAAGCAGACCGCTGGGTGGAGACGGACCAGAGACTGCTGCCGGTCCGGGAGACACAGATCCCGGATCGCCTCGACTTCCGACGTCCGCGCAGATTGGGACGGACCGTCATCGACGACGGCTTCGTCGGGCTGTCCACAGCGGGGTCCTCGGTCCGTCTCATTCGCCCGGACGGTACCCGTATCATCTGCCGAGCACGCAATGGCGTGTGCTGCTGGCAGATCTGCACCGGGGACGGGATGCCAGGAGGGCGTTCTCGGCAGGGCCTGGCCGCGGAGCCGATGTCCTGTACCGCAGACGCCTTGCGGACCGGCCGTCGCCTGATCCATGTGGCGCCAGGCGAGCAACACCACATCGGTTACACCCTGGAAATGGTCCCGACCGGATCCCTGGAAACACTGTGAACCCGGCCGGAAACCTGACCGACGGTCATCGTGTACGGCCGGCCACCCGCCGCATCCGGAGACCCTGAACCACCATGGACGCGGCCATGGAAGCGCCGATACCTTCACCAGCGCGTAACCGTAGGCTCAACAAAGGCTCCAGCCCCAGCTCCCGCAGGATGACGCCGTGGGCGCGTTCCCTGCTCTGCTGCCCGCCCACCAGGTAAGCATGGACGCCTGGCTCGAGCTGCCTGGCCAGCAACGCCGGTACGCAGGTGGCCAGCCCGTCCAACACGATTCCGGTACCAGCTGAAGACGCGCCGAGGATCACCCCGGTCAACACCGCGAACTCGGCACCACCGAGCCCGGCGAGCAGATCGACCGGGTCGGCGTCCTCCCCGAGCCGCCCGGCCTGGGCCATCCGGGACAGAGCCGCTGAAACGACCTCGACCTTGCGTGCCACGATGGCAGCATCCGACCCCGCACCCAGGCCGACGGCATCCTCCGTCGCCATGCTGGTCATGGCGCAACTGAGCGCCGCCGCCACTGTTGTATTCCCGACCCCGACCTCCCCGAGAGCCACCAGCCCGTTGACTGCAGCCTCGACGCCAAGAGACCGTCCTGCTGAGATCAGCTGCTCGACCTGGGCCCGAGACAACGGATCCTCATGCATCAGATCTCCACCCGACCTTTCACCGACCGGTCGGAAATCCCTGGCCCCGGCTACCGGTCCACCCTCGACTCCGGCGTCGACCACGATCAGGTCGAGCCCGGCCCCGGACGCCGCCGCGGCACCCATCGATTCCCCGGCCACCGCCGCGGACATCACATCTCGGGTCACCGATGGCGCATAGGCCGAGACTCCGAGACGAGCAACCCGATGATCGGCTCCAACCAGGATCAGACTTCCTCCTTCGGTGTTCCCTGCACCAGCAGCGACCACACGATCCAAGGCGCGATCCAAGACGCCCAAGGACCCTGGCGGGGACAACAGAGCGTCGGCTTCATCGGTGGCTGAGACGACCCTGGCCTGGTCGGGGGACCGTAAGTAATGGAGCGGCGGCTCGGGAGACCGACCGTTCTCCTGAGGCCACCGTTCACGCAGGATCACCTCGTCCAAGGGGAGACGACGACTCCACGCGGCTCGCTGCAGCCCCGGTTCCGGGGGACGTTCGTCTGGCCACCCCAGACAAAGCCACCCCAGCGTCTGGACACCGTCGGGCAGATGGAGGAGCTCGGCGAGTTCTTCGGGCCGGAACAAAGTCACCCAACCCATACCCAGACCATGCGCCCGAGCGGTCAACCACATGTTCTCGATGGCACAGGCACAGCTCCACAGATCGGCGTCAGGGAAGGACGCCCTACCCAACACACCTTCGGCCGGGGCCCGGCGATCGCAGGCCACGACCACACCTAGGGGAGCCTCACGTAAACCTTCCAGCTTGAGGTCCAGAAGACGCTGCGCGCGATCCTCCTGCAAACCTGCCGCCTGCTGCAAACGCAAGGAATCGGCCATGGCTGCTGCGCGCTCGCGAGTACGGGGGTCGGAGACCACGATGAACCGCCAAGGTTGGCAGTGTCCGACCGAGGGCCCCAAATGCCCGGAAGCGACGACCTGCTGAACCAGCTCATCGGGCACCGGGTCGGGCCGGAACCGGCGGATATCTCTACGAGCTGCGACGATCCGAGCCAGAGCGTCGACCTCGTCCTGAGGGAAAGCCCACCCACGCAGGTCCTCAGCTCGTTCCCGAGCGCTGGAACGGTCACCGACCGTGGGTACCGGTCGGGGCCAGGATACTCGTCGTCCGTCAGCAGTATTGATCGTTATTTCGCCGGTCATGACGATCAACCTACTGGCGCAGAAGCCCTCGGCATGGGGAACTTCCGCCTACGTGTCTCTCTGCTCTTCCTGCGGCACCAGCCACCATACGGCGAACGGTGGCAGCCAGACCCGGCCGTCCGATCCAGGTCGGACCTCCTGCCCGGTGAGCGCGTCCACACAGCGAGAAAGCCCGAGAGCGGCCAACCTGGCGCCGGGATGGAAACGCCAGTCCGGGGTCACGTTATAGAGCTGCAACATGGTGCCGACCGGATGAGACCGGCGCACCGGAAGGACTCCTGAGTCGTACAACTCGTCCACCGCTGTAGGCACCCCGGCATGCAGCTGAGGCAGCCGGCATCGAACTGCCGCCAAAGCGGCCAGATCGGTGAAAGCGATCCCCTCGGATGTGGTCCGATCGTGGCGGTAGGCGATCTTCGCCTCGGTCACCCTCGGACGGTGGACCCACCTGAGGTCGGCCGCATGACCTTCTTCTCGCTCCCAGCACGGGTCGTTGAGCAAAGCCAGCTCATCGCCACTCCAGAGCACAGGGATCCCACCCCACCCGTAGATCACGGCATGGGCCAGACGGAGCGCGGCCAGGTCTTGCACCGCAGCGTGGACATTCCCTTCCTCTTCGGCCGCCTGCAGCCCGATCAACGAGGCAGCAGTTCCGCAGATTCTCCGGTCACCGCTGTGCGGATGATGCTGGAAGATGGCCCCTCGCGCTCGTGAGCCAGGGAATTCCCCGGAGAACCAGTCGGACAGGAATGCTCGGTGGGTTGGCCCGTGCCAGCCCACTCGCGCCGCATCACCGTCGTCGATGGCCCACCCGATATCGTCATGGCACCTCAGATAGGTCACCCATACCGCGCCATCCGGCATCGGCGGCATCGCTGCCAGGACCCGAGCTGCCAGCCGGGCATCCTTCGTGGCCAGAGCCGACCAGATCTGCACCATGAGACTGTTGTGATAGGCCAAGTTGCTGACCTTGCCCGTCCACCGACCTTGCCCTAGATAGGCGGGTAGTTTCTCTGGGCTGACGATGGCTTCGGCTTGGAAAGAAACCGCAGGGCATACGATCCGGGACAGCGCGCGCAGCACCTGCGTGATGGAATGCACCTCTGCTTGTCCCTGACAGTCGGTGCCCAAGCGTTTCCACAAGAAGGCGAGGGCGTCCAGACGCAGGATTTCCACGCCGAGATTGGCTAAGAAGAAGATGAGTTCTACGTACTCGCACAGGACATCGGGGTTCGCCCAGTTGACGTCCCATTGATAGGAGTTGAAGGTCGTCCAGACCCACCCGTCGAGTTGGTCGTCCCAGGTGAAATTTCCCGGGGAGAACTTCGGAAAGACTTCGGGGAGATGTTCTTCGTAGGCGTCGGGGAGCTCCCGGTCAGGGAAGATATGGAAGTAACGGCGGTACTTCTCCTCGCCTGCTTTGGCGCGTCGTGCCCATTCGTGTTGGTCGGCGACATGGTTCAGGACAAGATCCAGTACCAGGCTGATCTGATGACGTCGCAGCTGGGCGGTGAGTTCACGTAGGTCTTCGAGGGTTCCCAGATCAGGTCGGACCGTCTGATGATCGGCTATGGCGTAGCCGCCATCGTGTTCGCCTTCCCTGGGCAGGAAGATCGGCATGAGGTGGAGGTAGGTGACGCCCAGCTCTTCCAGGTATCCGAGCCGATCGGCGACTCCACGTAGGTCACCGGCGAAGCGTTCGGTGTATGTGGCGTAGCCGATCATTTGTGGTCGAGCGATGTGGTCGGGAGCAAGCAGTCGTTCGTAGTCGAGGAGCCGGAGTTCTGCGCTACGTGCTGCGTGGGCTTGCGCCGCTATGGCAGCCAGCTTCTCGGCGATGGATTCGGCCTGCTCTCCGTAGACATCGCGTAGCCCGGAGAGGACATCGGGCCACCACCGCTGATGTCGCGCCTGGTAGAAGACGTCGGTGTCAGGCTTCTGCACGGCCATGGATCCATAGTGCCGGACAGCAGTGAATAAAGCCGATCAGCCACGGACACAAAGAGATCGAACATTTTTCTCGAGAATTCTCTGGGGCGTGGATATCTTTCTGATCTATTCACCGGCCGTTATCCTGCCGCTGTGGCGAGACGGACAAGTCAGACTGAATTCCCGGTGCGTCGTGCCTGCGATGCTGACGCCGAGGAGTTCGTCCGACTGAAGACCTTGATCTTTCAGGCCTGGCCTTTCCCTGTCGATCTTGCCGTCGAACCGGAATGGCCTCGACGGTGTGCGCAGATCTATCGGAATCTGCTCGCCAACCCTGGTTTTTCCTCCTTCGTGGTGGACGATCCCGAGCGGGAGGGAACCCTCCTGGGCTGTGTCACCGTGGCTGTTGACCAGCGGCTCCCTATCCCGGGGAGCAGCGGTCGGGTGGCCTATGTCGCCGATATGTGTACATCACCAGAGTTCAGAGGACGAGGTGTGGGGCGTTCTCTCTTACGCGCGGCCACGCAGTGGGCTCACCAGCAGGGAGCAGGCCGGGTCCACCTTTATGCCACCGAACAAGGGCGGCCTCTTTACAGCGCGGAAGGCTTCGAATCCGGCGGTCCTTTCCTCGTGATGGAACGTAGACTCGGCCGATCGGATTCGTGACAGTGGGAATGTTCTCCCGACGTCGTCAGAGCGCATCGCGGGGAATGGTCGCGTACACATGATGTGCCACCTCTTCGTAAGGGTGGGCTGTGATCATCGCTTCCAGTACTGCACGGGCGGAGCGACGCGGGCAGACGACTTCGATCCGTTCTTCCTCGACGACCTCCGGAGAACCGATTGAACCGATGGCCGGGTCGGCACCTTCCTCGGGGGTGAAACGCCCCACTCCGTTCGCGGTAAAACTGCAGGCATGATAGGCGCCGATGCCGCCTGCTCCGGTAGAGGCGGCGGCTGCACGGACGGCGTCCGCCGCCTCTACCGGAGCGAAGACCACGATGACGACGAGTTCGTCACGGTCGCTCATGGGCGCATTCCTCAGCGCAGGCTGGCGAGCGCGGCGTCGTAGTCGGGCTCCTGGGCGATTTCCGGCACGATCTGCGAGTGAAGCACTGTGCCGTCGCCGTCGATGACGATGACGCAGCGGGCGAGAAGTCCGGCGAGGGGGCCGTCGATCATGGTGATCCCGTAGTCCTGCCCGAAGCGGCTTCGGAAGCAACTCGCCGTGACGACCTCGGCGATTCCCTCCGCCCCGCAGAACCGTCCCAGGGCGAAGGGCAGATCGGCCGAGGCGCAGACGACGACGGTGTTCTCCAGCGAGGAGGCCATCTCGTTGAATTTGCGTACGGAGGTCGCGCAGACACCGGTGTCGATGCTGGGGAAGATGTTCAGAACGATGCGTCGGCCCTGAAGGGAGGCTGAGGTCACCTCGGAGAGATCGGTTCCGACCAAGGCGAAGGCGGGAGCCGTAGCGCCTTGTGCAGGAAGATCGCCGACGGTCTGGACAGGGGTGCCTTTGAATGCGGTGGTAGCCATGGGCTCTGTCTAGCAGACGTAGCTGGGCTGTGCCCTTGGGAGCGCTGGGCAGGAGCAGGAGGACCTTCTCATCGCGGTCGGCGGTCGAACAGCCTGATCGACGCCTGGTGGTCGTGGCTCTGCGGCAGATCCACGACCACCAGGCGTCCTGGTCAGCTCTCGAGCAGAGGTTGTCCGATGTACTCACCGGTTCCTGCGCCCGGTGGGACGGCGTAGGAAGCCGAACCGATGTGATGGGCCCACAGGTTGAGCAGGTCGCTGTCGGCCAGGCGCCGCTGGACAGGGACGAAGGCGGTGGCGACGTCCTTCTGGTAGCAGACGAAGATCAGCCCCACGTCCGTTTTTCCCTCTGGGGTGAGTCCGACGTCATAGTTGTAGGCGCGCCGCATCATCCGTTCACTTTCGTTGCGTGGTTGGGCGCGAGCGGCATGGGCTGCGGGGTTGATGACGGGGAATCCGTCGGAGTTCTTCGCGAGACGGTCGACAGGGTCCTTTTCATGTTTTCCGGTGAGGGGAGCGCCGTCGGAGATCCGCCGCCCGAAGGCTTCTTCCTTGGCCGCGACCTCGATGTCGTCCCAGGCCTCCATCTCGATGGACATGCGGCGGATGACCAGATGGGATCCGCCGACGAGCCAGGGGTAGGCAGGGTCGGTACTCCAGACGACGGCGGAACTATGTGCTGGATCGGACTCATTGGCGGTGCCATCCCGCATTCCCATCAGGTTGCGTGGGGTGTTGCCGGCTGGTTCTGTGCCGGGGGCATTGCCGAAGCCGGTCTGGACCCAGGCGACGGTGGCGAAGGCGGCGGCATCGCGGACGAGGCGCCGTCGGGCATAGGAAAGGGTGATCGGCTCTTCTGAGCAGATCTGGAGCACCAGGTCGGTCTGGCCCCACTCGGGACGGAGTCGATCAGTGTCGAAGGCTGGCAGCGTGGCGAGCGCAGGGGGTATGGAATCGGGTTTTCCGATGGCCTCGAAGAGGCCTTTTCCGAAGCCGAAGGTCACGGTGAGTCGTGCTGGAAGCTTCGCGATGTCGTCCTCCAGAGCACCTAGCGGTGGCCGGCCTTGGGTGAGCCGTGCTGCGTCGTCGCTGAGCATTCGTAGGAGAGCGATCACGTCGTCGCGTCGGCTTCCCCGACGCAGGTTCAACCCGACGAAGCTGCCGTGGGCCTGCTGCCCGGTCAGGATGCCGGACTGGTGTTTGCCGTGGAAGGGTTCTTTTCGATGACCGTGCAGTGGGACGGAGTGAGCGGGTGTGCTGCTGTCAGGCGTGGCGGTCGAGGTGCTCCAGGCATGGCCGAGGACGCCGCCGGCGAGGGCGCTGCCGGCGGCGACGGCGCCCCCGCCGAGAATCCGACGCCGGGAGATTCCGGAGTGGTTCTCGGCGGAGGGTGTGTTGGCAGAGGTGGACGACGTCACTTTGTGGTCGCTGTCGGGGTGGAAGAGTGGTAGTTCTCTGGTGGAGCAGTGAATTGTTTCGCCGGGGCAGTGAATTGCATGGTCTTACCGTCTTTGGTGTGTAGCGTGAATTTCACTTCTGCGCCGATGGGCAGGGCCCGGGTCATCTTCATCAGCATGATGTGGTTGTCGTAGGGCTTGAGCTCCAAGGTCTGTCCTGCCTTGATGACGAAGCCGTCCTTGATCTCTCGCATGGCTTTCTTGCCGTCGATCATGACGGTTTCGTGGAGCTCGGTCATCATCGAGGCGTCCTGCTCGGCTTTGGTGATCGTGATGTTCCGGTCGGTGGTGTTCTTGATCCGGCCGAAGGCGCCTGTCATGGAGTCGGGAGAGAGCTCCGGAGCTGCCTTGACCCAGGCATCACTCACGGTGAGTCCGGAGGAGTCTTGAGCTGTCGAGCTGTTGGGCTCGCTGGTCGTTGTGGCTGCGGTTTTCTTCTCTGCCTGGGGCTGGCCACAACCAGCCAGGGCCAGGGCGGCACAGCAGGCCAGGGTGAGGAGTCGGGTGTGTGTCGTCATGGGTTGTTCGTCCTCTGTGGTTGTCCGTCGACGGGTCTGGTGTCCGGACATGACGTTTCCCCGCTTGTCCGCTCTGATGTCGATGGCTGGTCCGGGAGGAGTGGCCATAGGCCGTTCGTTGACGAACTGGATCGGCTCGCCCTGGTTCTCAGAACGGGATTGCGACGGGAAGGTTTGTCCGGAAGCCCTTGGGCGGACCCCGCACGGGGGCCATGGCGAGGACATCCCGTCCGAGGTGGACGAGTACCTGGACGCAAGGCGCCAGAGTCTGAGAGGGAATCGTCGGGGTGATGAGGCGGGGGAACGGGCGCAGGAGCCTTCTGGCTGCTGCCCACAGTGAACGTTCTCCCCAGCCGAGTAATGCAGCGGTGACGGCGATGGCCAGCAGATGGGCATAGAGCATCTGGGCGGAGGGGAGTAGCTGGGCTATCTCTATGGAGGAAGCCGCAGCGGTGACGACCTGTTCGTGATCAGAGTGCAGAGGTCCGTTGGGTCGTGGCGGATGCAGGTGATGGGAAGGACCTGATAGCGCGCGGGCCGGTGTGTGCGCGTGCGACAGGTGGAGGAACAGATGCAATGCGCTCTGGACGAGGCTCAGTGCGGTGAACAAGGAGAAGACGCCGCGCTCGGCCTTGGTGAACCACAAGCCGGTGAGCGTGAGCGGGACGACGGCCAGGACCAGTGTCGCCGGAGCAGGCGCATGACCTCCTCCATGAGCGTGCCCGAACGCGCCCAACAGGACGCAGGACGCGACGAAGACACCGAGGCGTGTCAGTCGCAGCTGTCCGCGGGCGGGGTGGACCATGCGGACAGGTTAGTGTCCGGGAAGCCCGATCGGGGCAGAGCGACCTGGGCTTTTTGGACTTTCTCAGCTTGGAGCAGATGTTCACGTGAGGATGAGTCCTGGGAAGGCTCGCGGCTGGGTGCCGAAGGACTGCGCATGGGTCTCTGCGGCGGCTGCCCAGGTGATGAGGGAGGCGAGTGCCGGAACATTGCCGGATGCGGCAGGCGCCTCGGCGAGGATCCCCCCGGTCAGGGCAGATAAAGCCCTTTTGCACAGAGCGATTGCGCTTTCGTCATCGGGGATCGGCGCAGGAAGGGGATATCCGGAAGGGCCGGGGATCTTCTCGTCACCAGCGGAGGGTTGAAGGCGGAGCCGTGTCATCTGAGCCCAGTTCAGGGCAATGGCGATCCGTCCTCGGGCCGGCTCCGTCGAGCGTGCAGCAGCAATACTCAGAGCGTGTTCTGTCGCGCGGAGACTCCCGATGATCCGCGCTGCTTCGGGCGCTCCGACGACGGTTGGGGTCCGTGGTGACTCTGGGGAGAGGCCGAGAGCGGGAAGCGTGATGGTGCGTTGTACCCGCAGCGAGAGCAGGAGCCCGAGATCTTCGGGGGCGATGGACCCTAGTTCAGATAGCTCTTCGGCCGAGAGGCCTGCGGATTCTGCGAGGAGCAGGCCTTCGCCAGCCTGGGCAACCGCAGGAAAACGGTCTTTCTCCTCGGGATTCTCCTCGAACTCGAGGAGACGCGCCACGAGGACTTTCTCCTGTTCCTGATGCATTTTTTCCAGAGTCCGGGCCAGGGCCTGGTGAGGGCCAGCTGCAGTTTTTCGTGCGGCGTCGAGGGCTCTGCGGACGCGGATGAGTTCCCGGTGGACTGCTGCGGCGCGTGGGTCGAGGCTACGACGAGCGACCAGGGGTAGGTGGGGCGCAGCGGGCTCGAGTCGAAGTACTTGGCTGGCTAGGACAGTGAGCAGCACTCCTCCGCCGATGGCCAACACCCTGCGTCTAGACAGGACCGACTTACTGGGGACGGGGAACCGGGTGAGTTTGTCCAGCAAGCTTGGTGGCTTGCTGGCGAAGGTCGGAGCGGCTGGTACCTCGGGCAGTTTGGGAGGTGTGGGAGAGGCTGTCGTGGCGGCGGAGAATGGAGTTGTGGTGGTCGTCGCCGATCGCTCCGTTGGGAGCTCCTCCTTCCTCGAAGGCTCTGAAGAGGTGGCCTGCTCAGGTTCGGCGTGCTGCGTTGCTTTTTTCGGATTCGTTTTTTCTGTGGGTTTGTCCTTGCTGTCTGTCTTTGCTGGAGACTTTTCCGCCGGGGACGTTCGGGGCATCGACTTGGCGGGTTTCTTCAGGGCGACCGGAACGGTGTCGGACCCGGCCTTGCGGGGGGCGGGCGCGGATTTCTTGGACACACTCTTCTCGCCCGGGCTGGTGCGCGAGTTCTTAGGGGGTGTTGTCTTGCCGCGGCCAGGCTTCTTCTGTGCTGGGGGCGAGTCGGGCTCGTGGTCGGACTTCATCGCCTTGTATCCTCGCATCCTTTGTGTGCCGCGATGTGGGGCACGTCGGCGTGTGTATCGAATCATGTCCCATGCACGGATAGAGTGGCCAGGTACGAGGTCCGCAGATCGCGGGCCTCTCCGGATGAGAGAAGAGCGGGAGCACTCATGGCGATCAGCGATCAGGCAGCCCGGATCGGGAGCGTGGTTGCTCCGGCGGTGGCTGCGCTGGGGCTGTTCGTGGAGGACGTCTCCCTGACCCCGGCGGGGAAACGACGTACGGTGCGGATCACTATCGATCGCGATCTAAGCTATCTGGATCCGGAGGATGACACGAGCACTGTCCCTCCGCTGACCTTGGACGAGATCGCTGAAGCCACTCGCGCAGTGGATGCTGCTTTGGACGAGCACGAGCCTTTGGGCGATGCGCCGTACTCGCTGGAGGTGACTTCTCCGGGTGTCGATCGTGCTCTGCGTGAAAGACGGCACTACCGTCGCAATGTCGGACGGTTGGTGGACTTCGACCTGGGGGAGAGCGGCCGGATGACCGCGCGGATGGTCGCGGTGGGCCCGCAGGTCCTGACGGTCGTCTCGGAAGCTGGTGACCAGCGTGAGATCGAGCTGTCCAAGGTCGTCCGCGCCCGCGTGCAGGTGGAATTCGGGCATGCCCCAATCGACGACGAGGAGTCATGATGGATATCGACCTTGCCGCACTGCGGGCTCTGGAGCGGGAGCGTGACATCTCGCTCGACGTGATCGTCCCGGCGATCGAGCAAGCTCTTCTTCTGGCGTATCACCGCACGGAGGGTGCTTACCGTTTGGCCCGGGTTGACCTGGATCGCAAGACGGGGCATGTGATCGTGTGGGCCAGGGAGGACGCTCGCATCCTTGAGGATGGGTCACGAGGTGAGGCGGGGCCTGAGTTCGACGACACCCCTGAGGGCTTCGGACGTGTCGCAGCTTCTACCGCTCGGCAGGTGATCGTGCAGCGGATGCGGGAGCTCGAGGACGATGCCGTCCTGGGGGACTTCCGTGGTCGTGAGGGCGACATCATCACCGGGGTGATTCAACAGAGCCAGGGACGTACGGTACTGGTCGATCTTGGTACGGTCGAGGGCGCTTTGCCCTTGGCTGAGCAGGTTCCTGGTGAGGTCTATAAACATGGCGAACGGATTCGTTGCTATGTGGTCAGCGTGAAACGGGGGCCGAGCGGTCCCCAGATTGGGCTCTCGCGTACCCACCCGAACTTGGTTCGCAAGCTGTTCGCCTTGGAGGTCCCTGAGATCGCCGATGGCACGGTTGAGATCGCGGCTTTGGCCCGTGAGGCCGGGCATCGTACGAAGATCGCAGTACACGCCACGGTCCCGGGGGTCAACGCCAAGGGTGCATGTATCGGGCCGATGGGGGCTCGGGTGCGAGCTGTCATGGCCGAGTTGCGTGGGGAAAAGATTGATATCGTCGATTATTCGACGGACCCGGCATATTTCGTGGCCGCTGCCTTGTCTCCGGCTCGGGTGTCCTCGGTGGAGGTCGTGGATCCGAAGCTAAGGGCTGCGCGTGTGATCGTTCCTGATTACCAGCTGTCGTTGGCGATCGGTAAGGAAGGGCAGAATGCGCGGTTGGCGGCTAAGCTCACCGGTTGGCGGATCGATATTCGTCCTGACACCGCAGTGGCCAAGCAAGTTGCCTCTGAATCGGTTGCTGGAGCCGACGGGCCGAGTGGGGTCTGAGTCGAGGGAACGGGTACGATGGGTGAGGCCGCTCCCGCCGGTCCGGTGCGCATGTGTGTTGGTTGCCGCGGGCGGGATGCCCGATCGACGCTCCTGAGGGTCGTCGTTGTAGCCCGGGAAGATGTTCATTCACTGATCATCGACCGTGCTCGATGCCTTCCAGGCCGGGGCGCGTGGATTCACGCGCGGGCTGAATGTGTCGATCTGGCCGTTCGCCGTAAGGCGTTCGGTCGGGCTTTGCGTGCCACGACCGGTCTGGACCCGAGCGATGTCCGGGAGCAGATCGTGAAGTTGGCCGTACAGGAGCAGCTGGACACCGGCGCCGAAGGCGTCGGCCGATGAGAACCGGAAGCGGGTTTGACGCTGATGAGCACGCGATGAGTACTCAGCAATGAGCACTGCCCAGCTTTGAACATGGTTCGCGCCTCGACGGGCTCGGACCATAGACAGGAGAGAAGTGGCTAAGGTCCGGGTCTACGAGCTCGCGAAAGAGCTCGGAGTCGAGAGCAAGGTGCTGCTCGAGCACCTGAAGTCAAATGGTGAGTTCGTCCGTTCGGCGAGTTCAACCATCGAGCCTCCCGTAGTACGTAAATTGCGTGAGAATTTCCCCGCTGAGCTGGCTGGCAAGGGAGGCGGTGCTGCACCGCGCCCGGTTCCTGGCCCTCCGCGCCCGATGGCCAAGCCTGGTCCTATGGCCAAGCCCGGTCCGATGGCCAAGCCAAGCGCGCCTGCTGCTCCGGCGAAGCCTGCAGTGCCAGCGCCCGCAGCTCCGGCTGTGCCGGCAGCGCCCTTCGTTTCTGCCCCTGAGGCTCCTTCGGCCCCGGCGGAGGCTCCTACGGCCGCTAAGCCTGCAGCTCCCGGGCCGCGGCCTGGCCCTGCAGTGCCCAAGCCCGGCCCTAAGCCTGTTCCGAAAGCGCCTGCTCCCAAGCAGGGCGGCGGACAGCGTCCCTCTGGCGCAACACCGGGCCCTCGGCCTGGTGGTGGTCGTCAGCAGGGTGGCGCCCGTCCCGGCCCGCGTCCGGGTGCACCCCGCCCGGGGAACAACCCCTTCGCGCCGAGCCAGGGTATGCGCTCCGGTCGGGAGTCGAGCCCTCGTCCGGGGAACAACCCCTTCGCCTCTCGTCAGGGCATGCCTCAGCCGGGGCAGCCTCGTCAGGGCAACTCAGGCACCGGCGGGCCTCGTCCTGGTGGGCCTCGTCCTGGCGCTCCGGCCTCAGGCGGTCCGCGTCCAGGCGCACCGCGTCCTGGTGGAGTACGGCCCAACCCGGGCATGATGCCGGACCGTGCTGCGGTTCCTCGTCCGGGTGAGCGTCCGGCACGTCCTGGCGGCGGTCGTCCCGGTGGCGGCGGCGGTCGTCCTGGTGGCGGTGGCGGCGGCTTCGGCGGTCGTCCCGGTGGCGGTGGCGGTCGTCCCGGTGGTCCTGGTGGACGTGGCGGCACTCAGGGTGCTTTCGGCCGCGGAGGTGGCCGTAACAAGCAGCGCAAGAGCAAACGTGCGAAGCGTCAAGAGTTCGAGCAGATGCAGGCTCCCACCATCGGCGGGGTCAGCGTTCCTCGCGGTGACGGGTCGACCGTCGTCAGGGTTCGCCGTGGCGCTTCGTTGACAGATTTTGCTGACAAGATCAATGCCAACCCGGCGAGCCTGGTCACGGTTCTCTTCCATCTCGGTGAGATGGCGACGGCCACCCAGTCGTTGGACGAGGAGACCTTCAAGATCCTCGGTGAAGAGCTCGGTTACGACATTCAGGTCGTCTCGCCCGAGGACGAAGAGCGTGAGCTCTTCGGGTCCTTCGGTATCGATCTCGACGCGGAGACCGGTGGGGAAGACGACTCGCTGCTCGAACCACGGCCTCCGGTCGTCACGGTCATGGGCCACGTCGACCACGGTAAGACGAAGCTGCTGGACGCGATCCGGCATGCGAACGTCATTGCTACGGAAGCTGGCGGAATCACCCAGCACATCGGTGCCTACCAGATCACGCGTGAGCACGAAGATGTCCGCCGCCCGATCACCTTCATTGACACTCCGGGTCACGAAGCCTTCACCGCGATGCGTGCGCGTGGGGCCAAGGTCACGGATATCGCGATTCTCGTGGTCGCGGCGGATGACGGTGTGATGCCGCAGACCATCGAAGCGCTGAACCATGCCCAGGCCGCAGATGTGCCGATCGTGGTTGCGGTCAACAAGATCGATGTCGAAGGTGCTAACCCGGCGAAGATCCGTCAGCAGCTCACCGAGTACAACCTGATCGCTGAGGAATACGGTGGCGACACGATGTTTGTGGACGTGTCCGCGAAACAGCGTCTCAACATCGATGAGCTGTTGGAAGCAGTGCTGCTGACTGCGGACGCAGCGCTGGACCTGCGGGCTAACCCCGACAAGGACGCCCGAGGTGTGGCGATCGAGGCCAACCTTGACCGCGGACGTGGCGCCACTGCCACTGTCCTGGTCCAGTCCGGTACTTTGTGCGTCGGCGATTCCATTGTCGCTGGTAGCGCGCATGGACGTGTACGGGCCATGTTGGACGAGCACGGAAATCACCTGGATGTGGCGCTTCCGTCGCGTCCGGTGCAGGTGTTGGGTCTGTCGAGCGTGCCTCGGGCAGGTGACACTTTCATCGTGGCCCCGGACGACCGGACCGCGCGCCAGATTGCCGAGAAGCGGGAAGCCGCCGACCGGCAGGCCTCCTTGGCTAAGGCGCGTAAGCGCATCAGCCTTGAGGACCTGAACCAGGCTTTGGCCGCAGGCAAGGTGGAAACACTGAACCTGATCCTTAAGGGCGATGTCTCTGGTTCTGTGGAAGCGCTGGAAGACGCACTGCTCCAGATTGATGTCGGGGACGAGGTCGATCTGCGGATCATTGACCGTGGCGTCGGCGCGATCACGATGAACAACATCAACCTGGCGATGGCCTCCAACGCTGTGATCATCGGATTCAACGTTCGGGCCGAGGGACAGAACGCGGAGTATGCCGAGCGTGAAGGCGTTGAGATCCGGTACTACTCGGTGATTTACCAGGCCATCGAGGAGATCGAGGCCGCGCTCAAGGGCATGCTCAAGCCTGAGTTCGAGGAGCACGAGACCGGGACCGCTGAAATTCGGGAGATCTTCCGCTCGAGCAAGTTCGGCAATATCGCAGGTTCCTTGGTTCGTTCGGGTGAGATTAAGCGTGGCGCGAAGGCACGGATCACCCGTAACGGCGTTGTCGTGGCCGAGAACATCGAGGTGGCAGGCCTGCGGCGCTTCAAGGACGATGTCACCGAGGTCCGAGAGGGCTACGAATGTGGTATCAACTTGGGGTCCTTCAATGATCTGCAGCTTGAGGACCTCATCTCCACTTACGAGATGCGTGAGAAGCCGAGGAGCTGACTCGCACCTCTGTATCGGGATCGTCCGGCGCACATCGGATCGTCGATGTGCGCCGGACGACCGGTGAGGACGTTTTGTGGTTCTCTTGTCGAGAGCTGTCCGTTGAGCTGAGAAACTCAGGTCGTGCAGCATGAACCAATACTGAAGATCCCGGTCTGCGATGCTGGTCATAGCAGACCGGGATACCTGTTTCCTGCCGTTGCCGGCGTAGATCAGGCACTATCGGGTGTCGATCCGTCTCTTCAACGGCCTGAACGAAAGGAGCCCTCTCATGGCAGACCCAGCACGGGCCCGTAAGATCGCCGACCGCATCAAGGTGATCGTCGCGGAGACTTTGGAACATCGCATCAAGGATGAGCGCCTGGGCTTCATTACGGTGACTGATGTTCGGGTCACTGGTGATCTCCAACAGGCCTCGATTTTCTATACGGTATTCGGTAGTGAGCGCGAGCGTGAGGAGACGGCAGCTGCACTGGAAACGAACAAGGGCCGAATCCGCTCAGCTGTGGGTAAAGGGCTCGGGATCAGGCTGACGCCGAGCCTGGAGTTCGTTGCGGACGCGATTCCAGAGGGAGCGGCGCATCTGGACGAGCTCTTGGTAGTGGCGAAGCAACACGATGCCAAGGTGGCCAAAGCGGCAGAAGGTGCTTCTTACGCGGGGGACGCCGATCCTTACAAGAAGCCCGTAGACGAGGACGAGCCCGACTCAGATCTCGGGCAGCACAGTAGCTCCCCTTCTGAGCGGTCCTGAGCATGGCTCGTCCGTCGGACCCGTTGGTCGGCGACGGCCTGTTGCTCGTCGACAAGCCGTCAGGTATGACAAGCCACGATGTGGTTGGACGCTGTCGACGTATCTGTGGCACTCGTCGAGTTGGCCATGCTGGCACCCTCGATCCAATGGCGACCGGCCTCCTGCTGATCGGGGTCAACCGGGCTACTCGCTTGCTCACTTTCCTGGTCGGTTGCGACAAGACCTATGCGGCAACGATCCGGTTGGGGCAGTCGACGGTGACCGATGACGCCGAAGGCGAGTTGACTTCAGCAGTTGAGGTGATGCCTTCACTCGGCGAAGAGGAGCTCGACGCGGCGATCGCCCGGTTGACCGGTTGTATCGATCAGATCCCCAGCGCTGTCAGCGCTATCAAGATCGACGGTGTTCGCTCCTATACCCGCGTGCGGGGTGGCGAACAGGTTGAACTTCCGGCTCGACCGGTGCAGATCCATCGTTTCGAACGAGCAGGCATCAGGCTGGGCGAAGAGATGTGTGTGCTGCCAAATGGGAAGCACACATTGCGTCCGTACTTGGATCTCGATGTCCAGGTGACTGTGTCTTCCGGCACCTATGTGCGTGCGCTGGCCCGTGATCTGGGGGCAGACCTGGGCGTCGGTGGTCACCTCACTTCTTTGCGACGGACCAGAGTGGGTTCTTTTGCGGTCGAGGGTTCTTCGACCCCGGAGGCATTGGAATCGACTCGGGAGCGAGCAGAACCAGGACATTCCGGTTTACCCCTCATCAGCATGGCTGCGGCACTGGACGGCACGATGCCATATCGCGACCTTGATGAGAGGTCCGCAAGGTTGCTCTCTAACGGAGTGCGGATCGAGGCGGAGCGTCCTGGACGGGGCCTGGTCGCAGTTCGTGGCCCTGCTGGAAACCTGATCGCGGTCGTGGACGAAGGTGAAGCGAAGGTCAAGGTTCGGGCGGTCTTCGTCAGCCAGGGGTAAAGGAGTCTGTCACGCCTGTTGAGGGCGACCTTTTTCCTGGCTTATGCCTGTTATCGTCCATTTATGGTCCAAGCGGATATCGACGCATTCTGGGCGCACGCCCGGTTGCGTACGCGTCTGTCAAGGCCTGCTGGGTCATCAGGTGAGATGGCTCTCGGGCCGACACCTCCGGTGGCCTGGGCCTTTGGCGCACGGGAGGCGCCGGAGCAGGCGGACGAACTTCTCGACCTGGTTCTCCGAGGTTTGAAGACAGCGACAGCCTCAGCGCTCTGGGACTACGAGTTCGAGGGTGAGGACTTGCCGCAGGTAGGGCGGTTGGCCATCATCCTTGATGGGGACCAACGGCCTCGAGCTCTCATTCAGACGACCTCTGTCGACATCGTCCCCTTCGACGAAGTCGGGCAGGAGCATGTGACTGCAGAAGCTGAAGGCGACCTCTCGGTAGAGCACTGGCGTGAAGTACATGAGTGGTTCTTCAAGGAGAACCTTTCCACTCCACAAGGGTTCCGTTCGGATATGCCTGTGGTCCTGGAACGATTCACGGTGATCTACCCCACCCCTGGGCAGAGAGCGGTTCCGGAGTCTTCCTGGTGACCTTTGAGAGCCTCTCGCCTGGTGCGATGTTCTCCGGAAGATGGTCTCCGCGTGATCGGGGGACGCAACGAGGGAGCCGGTTCTCCTGCTAGGTCGCTAGAGTGACCACGTGCACCGTTGGAATACCCTCAGTGACCTCCCTGACGACCTATCGGCCTGCGCAGTGACGCTGGGCAATTTCGACGGGGTTCATCGCGGACACCGCGCTGTCGTCGAGCAGTTGGTTACGCAGGCTCGAGTAGCCGGTGTGACGGCAGTCGCAGTGACCTTCGACCCGCATCCGGTGTCGGTATTGCGTCCTGAACAGGCGCCGCCGCTCCTGGGCACACTTGACCAACGCCTGGAACTCCTTGCGGAGCTGGGTCTCGACGCTGTTCTCGTCATGA
This sequence comes from Austwickia chelonae, assembly GCF_003391095.1. Classification (NCBI taxonomy): domain Bacteria; kingdom Bacillati; phylum Actinomycetota; class Actinomycetes; order Micrococcales; family Dermatophilaceae; genus Austwickia; species Austwickia chelonae. The sequence goes on from NZ_CP031447.1 coordinate 1,090,532, forward strand.
AGTTCACCAGGGAGCTGGCTACCTGGACACCTGAGGAATTCGTTCAGCGGGTCTTCGTCGAGGCTTTGCACGCTCAGCTCGTGGTCGTCGGGCAGGATACCCGTTTCGGGGTGCGTAACTCAGGGGACGTTGAGACTCTGCGGCAACTGGGGAAGAAGCTGGACTTCGAAGTCACTGTTGTTTCTGACCAGGGTGGTCAGACTCACGCCACAGAAATTGCTCGGTGGTCGTCCTCGCAAGCGCGGAGCTTGGTCGTGGACGGAGACGTGGAGGCTGCGGCAGACGTGCTGGGGCGCCAGCACGAGGTGGCGGGAGCTGTCGTCCACGGTGATCATCGCGGACGTGAGTTGGGATATCCCACTGCGAATCTGTGTGAGGACCCGGACGGACTGGTTCCTGCTGACGGGGTCTATGCCGGGTGGCTGGTGCGGTCGGGCACGGGAGGGGAGCGTCTGCCTGCTGCGATCTCGGTGGGGACGAACCCGACCTTCGACGGAACCCAGAGACGAGTCGAAGCCTATGTCCTGGACCGTACTGATCTCGATCTCTACGGGGAGCGGGTGGGCTTGGAATTCGTCCAGCGACTGCGACCGATGTACCGCTTCGGTGATATCGAAGAACTACTTACGGTGATGGCCGAGGATGTGCGCCGTACCAGGGAACTCCTGGGAGTCGACAACATCCGGGAGTGAGCTCAACTGACTTTGGGCTGGTGCGCTTCGCTCACCTACTCTGGAGACTATGCCTGGAGAGTCCTTTTTCGCGCGTCTCGAGCCACTGCTGACGCGAGTTTCGAAGCCCATCCAGTATGTCGGGGGCGAGCTGAACTCTCAGATCAAAGACTGGAACTGCGGCGGATTCATGGAGGGCTCGGACGGGAGCACTCGGGACCGGACCGTGCGCTGGGCACTGATGTACCCGGATGCGTACGAGGTGGGCCTGCCTAACCAGGGCGTCATGATCCTTTACGAAGTGCTCAACGAGCGACCGGACGCTTTGGCAGAACGGACTTATGCGGTCTGGCCTGATTTGGCGCAGCTGATGCGTGATGCAGGGGTTCCCCAGGTGACTGTGGACGGTCACCGTGCGGTGCACGACTTCGATGTCTTCGGGTTGAGCTTTCCGACAGAACTCAATTACACGAATATGTTGGAAGCTTTGGACCTGGCCAAAATTCCACTGCATGCTGCGGATCGCTCGGACGGTGACCCGATCGTCGTTGTCGGAGGACATGCCAGCTTCAACCCCGAGCCGGTGGCGGATTTCGTCGATGCGGTGATCGTCGGGGATGGAGAGGAAGCCGTCCTACGGGTGACGGACCTCATCGGAGACTGGAAGTCCCAGGGGCGGCCAGGTGGGCGTCATGAGCTGTTGCTGAGGCTTGCCCGCGACGGCGTCGCTTATGTTCCGGGTTTCTACCAGGTGGATTACCTGCCTGATGGGCGCATCAAGCGGGTCGCACCCACCGAATCGGGGATCCCGTGGCGGGTGGCGAAACACACCGTGATGGACCTTGACGAGTGGCCCTATCCGAAGACCCCGTTGGTGCCTTTGGCCGAGACGGTGCATGAGCGGATGAGCGTGGAGATCTTCCGGGGGTGTACACGAGGATGCCGTTTCTGCCAGGCCGGGATGATTACCCGTCCGGTGAGAGAACGATCGATCACCGGTATCGGGGAAATGGTGGAACAGGGTCTGGGGGCTACTGGGTATGAGGAGGTCGGGCTGCTCTCCTTGAGTAGCGCGGACCATTCCGAGATCGCAGAGATGACGAAGGGACTGGCCGATCGTTACGAGGGGACTCATACCGGGTTGTCCTTGCCGAGCACTCGGGTGGACGCTTTCAACATCGATCTCGCTGATGAACTGTCCCGTAACGGCCGGCGTAGCGGATTGACCTTCGCGCCGGAAGGTGGCAGTGAACGTCTGCGGAGGGTCATCAACAAACAGGTCAGTGAGCAGGACCTCATCGATACCGTTGCGGCGGCGTATGCAGCCGGGTGGCGTCAGGTCAAGCTCTACTTCATGTGTGGCTTGCCGACGGAGACCGACGAAGATGTCCTAGGTATTGCGGACCTGGCGGCAAAGGTGATCGACACAGGACGAAAAGTCAGTGGGCGTAAAGATATCCGTTGCACGGTGTCGATCGGTGGTTTTGTCCCGAAAGCGCATACTCCCTTTCAGTGGGCTGGTCAGTTGTCCGCTTCGGCAACCGATGACCGGCTGCGCAGATTGCGGGAGAAGATTCGTACCGACCGCAGGTACGGATCGTCGATCGGTCTGCGCTATCACGATGGTGAACCGGGGACCGTCGAAGGGCTTCTTTCGCGGGGAGACCGCAGGGTGGGTAAGGTCATCGAGGCGGTTTGGCGTGATGGAGGTCGGTTCGACGGGTGGAGCGAGTACTTCTCCTACGAGCGCTGGATGAGGTGTGCCGACGAAGTGTTCTCCGCGCAGCGGGCTGAGAACGGATGGGCGATCGATGTCGACTGGTTCACCACACGGGAACGGGGTGAACTAGAAGTGCTGCCCTGGGACCATATCGACTCTGGCCTCGACAAGGAGTGGCTCTGGGACGACTGGCAGGCCGCTTTGGATGAATCGGAACAACCGGACTGCAGATGGACGCCGTGTTTCGACTGTGGAGTTTGCCCGCAGATGGATACAGACATTCAGATCGGCCCGACTGGTCGCACATTGCTTCCGGTCACGGTACTTACTTCGGGTAAAGCCGCTTTGTTGGGGCGATGAATCCAACCGGAGAAACCAGGGGAGACGAACAGCTCGCCTTGGCCGGTTGATCACCGTTGGGTTCCTGTCCCAGGGGCTTCTGCGAGGACATGGATTCTTGGTGTCGGCAGGCATCGCCGTAACCTTGGTGTCTATGGCTCGTCAGCGTGTTCCTTCTGGTCCTCCGGCTGCACCCCCGGTGCAGCGCCTTCGTCTTCGCTATGCGAAACGTGGGCGGCTGCGTTTCTCCAGTACTCGTGATTTTCAGCGTGCGTTGGAGCGCGCACTGCGTCGAGCTGCCGTTCCTATGGCTTTTTCGTCCGGCTTTCACCCACACCCGCGGATCTCCTATGCCAATGCTGCTCCGACAGGGACGGCCAGCGAGGCCGAGTACGTAGAGATCGCTCTGGCTGAGAGAGTCGATCTTCCCGCAGTACGAGTCGCATTGGACGAAGCGCTACCGCCGGGGTTGGACATCTTGGAGGTTGCCGAGTCGACCGAGTCCTCGCTGGCTGACCTGCTGCAGGCCAGCGCCTGGTTGATGTGTTTCCAGGACCTCACGCCGGAGGAGCTGGCTCTGGTCCGTGCTGAGTTCTTGGGATTGGACGAATCTCCGGTGACCCGGATGTTCAAGACGGGTGAAAAGACTCTGGATCCACGGGCAGCCGTCGTATCCATGACGGTCTGGAATCGTGCTGATGGATGCGCTGCGGACAGCACGATCAGCGGGCTTGACGAAGCGTGTGCCATACTGCGAATGGTCGTACGGCACACCACGCCCGCTGTACGCCCCGATGACATCCTCACTGCGTTGCGCACTTATGCCTCCTTGTCGCCCACATCGACCCCCTTGGTGATCCGACTCGCTCAGGGCCCGCTGATCGAGGGGGAAGTGGCCGATCCACTGGCCGCATCACAGTGACGTCGTCGGCGCCCGCACAGGTGACGCGCTAGCGCGAGCCCGAACGGACGTAGCGATACGACTTCCGTCGATAGCGGTGAACCGCACTACCGACGATCTTCGATCATGCATCGGTGCGATGACGAGGGAGAACGAGATTCCAGGCGTGGCCGTTGTCACACGGTGCAGGAAGGACGCCTCAGATGGCTTCCGAGAACAGCACCCCCGAGCAGGATGCCGACACCCCGGAATCTGCTCCTCGTAAACGCGCTCCCCGTAAGGCTGCGGCGGCTAAGTCGTCGACAAGTTCCTCTCGGGCATCGGCGTCAAAGCCTCGCAAACGCGCGGCCTCCAAGAAGACTGAGGTGCGACAGGAAACTGCCGAAGAACCGGCTGCTGCAGCGCCCGAGACGAACGAAACCGAGGGCGAGCGGCCTCTGGCGCAGGAGAAGGCCGCGACAGCTCCTCGTAAGCGGGCGGCCCGACAGAAGAAGGTCGTAGAGGAGACCGCGGGGTCCGATCCTGCGCAGAGCACCGGCACGAAGGAAGAGGCTAACGCCGGAGAGGGCGAGTCTGCTCCTCAGACGACGCGTGCTCGGCGTGCTCGGAAGAAGACGGCATCACCATCGGTTGGAGTCGATGTCGAGGCTGCGACGTCCGATCCCGAGACTGTGAAGAAAGCCGCTGGCAAGGCCCCTGCCAAGAGTCGGAAACGTTCGAAGAAGGTCGACCATGCCGCTCTCCCCATGCCGGAGGAGGGCCAGGTCTCCGATCTGATGGTGGCTCAGATCTCCGAGGACGAGGCGAATGCCTTGATCGAGGAGGTTCTTTCCTTGGCGGAGGCGGACGCACCAGAGGAAACGGGGAACACCGATCAGTCGCTGACACCCACTTTCGGTGTTCTCTTCCAAGCACCGGAACCGACTGCCGTTGTTGCTCAGACTCGTCGTCGTGGTCCAGCAGAACCCGAGGAAGTAGCTCAGGACCACTCCAGCGTGGACGATGACGTCGACACCGATGTCGATGCCGACTCGAACGCCGAGGACTCACGCGATTCGGAGGAATCCGAGAGCGGACGTCGTCGTCGTCGTCGCGGAGGTAAAGGTCGCCGCCGTGGAAGCGGCTCAGCCGAGGACGGGTCAGCAGCCGACGGCGAGGATGCTCCGGAGGAGGACGACCGGGAGCAGGAAGAACGCTCAGGGTTGCCTGCGGAGGGAGACGGGGACGAGCCTGCCGCCAGCGGACGCCGCCGTACCAGACGGCGCCGTCGGAGCGGGAGCGCCACCGAGGGCGAGGACCCGCCCGGTACTGTGACGAAGGTGCGTGAGCCCCGTCGGGACCGAGACGAGGCCACGGGCATTAAGGGGAGCACCCGGCTGGAGGCCAAGAAGCAGCGCCGCAGGGAAGGGCGCGAAGCTGGTCGGCGGCGGACCATCATTACCGAGGCGGAGTTCCTGGCACGCCGGGAGAGCGTCGAACGGGTGATGGTGGTCCGGCAGCAGGGAGAACGCACTCAGATCGGGGTTCTTGAGGACGGGGTCCTGGTCGAGCATTACGTGAGCAGGGCTGATTCGGCTCAGTCCGGTTCGATGGCCGGCAATGTCTATCTGGGACGGGTGCAGAATGTGCTGCCCAGCATGGAAGCTGCTTTCGTCGACATCGGGCGAGGACGCAATGCGGTGCTCTACGCCGGAGAGGTCAACTGGGACGCGGCGGGTCTGGAAGCACACCGCTCCCGTCGTATTGAAAACGCATTGTCCTCGGGGCAGAGCGTTCTGGTGCAGGTCACCAAGGATCCGATCGGTCACAAGGGGGCCAGGCTCACCAGCCAGATCAGTCTTCCAGGGCGTTACTTGGTGTACGTGCCCCAGGGCAAGATGACCGGAATCAGTCGCAAGCTTCCCGACACCGAGCGAACCCGTCTGAAGAAGATCCTCAAGGAGATCGTTCCCGCAGATGCCGGGGTCATCGTGCGTACCGCAGCTGAGGGTGCGTCGGAAGCCGAGCTGCGGGCAGACGTGGAGCGTCTGGCGAACATCTGGGAAACCATTCAGAAGAAGACGGCCTCAGGACATGCACCCGCGCTGTTGCACGGTGAGGTAGATCTGACGGTACGGGTCATCCGGGACGTCTTCAACGAGGACTTCTCTTCGATGGTGGTCGCTGGGGACAGTGCCTGGTCAACGGTCAATGACTACATCGGATCTGTGGCCCCGGATCTCGCAGGAAAGCTGCGCCGATGGACCGGGGGCAAGGACGTTTTTGCCGAGTTCCGCATCGACGAGCAGCTGGCGAAAGCCATGGACCGTAAGGTCTGGCTGCCCAGCGGAGGATCCTTGGTCATCGATCGCACTGAAGCGATGACGGTCATCGACGTCAACACCGGTAAGTTCGTCGGTGCCGGCGGCAATCTCGAAGAGACGGTCACGAAGAACAACATCGAGGCTGCGGAGGAGATCGTCCGTCAGCTGAGGTTGCGTGACATCGGCGGGATCATTGTCATCGACTTCATCGACATGGTTCTGGAGTCCAATAGGGACCTCGTGGTTCGCCGACTGCTGGAGTGCTTGGGCCGCGACCGTACCAAGCACCAGGTTGCCGAAGTCACCTCGCTGGGATTGGTCCAGATGACCCGGAAACGTGTGGGTGCAGGGCTCATCGAGGTCTTCTCCGAGCCCTGCGAACACTGCAACGGACGCGGGATCATCGTTTCGAACACTCCGGTGGACAAGTCGTCTGCGTCCAGCAGCGGCGGAGGAAACAGCGTTGAGGGCGGACGCCGTCGTCGCGGGAAGGGGAATGCCGCATCGGCGACATCCTCCGCGTCTACCTCGACCGGTACCGATCAGCCGGCCGCCGAGGTCGAGGAGAGTTCCGAGACTGCGGCATCGGACCGGACGGTTGCGTCTAGCCCTACACCGGCGCAGATCGCGGCAGTGGCTTATGCGGCGCTTCATCAGGAGCCACCTGCAGAGGGGGAGCCCGCTTCTCCGATGACGGAGCCGGTGAAGACAAGTGCGGTGAAGACAGGGGCGGTGAAGAGACGGAGTGAGCGTGTCGTCGAGGAGCCGACGGACACAGCAGCCGAGGAATCTGTGAAGGTCTCGCCGGTGAAGAGCAATCGGGTTCGTCGAGGAGCTAGTCGCCCGGTTGCAACGCCGGAGCCGAGCACGCCGAAAGCACTGCTTGCTTTGCCCGATGCTCCTGCTGAGAGCTCTCTTGGAGCTGGGGGTGGGGCTACCGGTTCGGCGGCCGCCAGCGAGCTTGTCCCGGTGGCGGAGACAACAGCGCGTAAACCTCGTCGGCGTCGGGCGCGTGCGGTGGCTCCTGCGGGGCCGCCCAAGCACACCCGTTCGGACGAGGTCGACACGGCTTCAAAGTAAGAGAGATGTAATTTGGGCAGACTTGCTGCCTTCACGTAGACTTGTCAGTCGGTGCGCCCACCGTGACCCGTGTTGACGGGCCGGTTCGAAGAGGTCGCCGAATCACTGCAGAAGCAAGGAGAGTGGGTTCAACGTGTACGCGATTGTTCGCGCCGGAGGCCGCCAGGAGAAGGTGTCCGTAGGCGACGTCCTCATCGTCGACAAGGTCAACGCGGAGCCCGGTACGTCCGTGGACCTCACTCCGCTGATGCTGGTGGACGGCGCCGATGTCACCACCGAGGCAGAGAAGCTTGCGAAGGTGAAGGTCAAGGCTGAGGTCGTGAAAGCGACCAAGGGTCCCAAGATCACGATCCTCAAGTACAAGAACAAGACCGGTTACCGCAAGCGTCAGGGTCACCGTCAGCCGACGACCCAGATCAAGGTCACTGCGATCGAAGCCTGAGTGCTTCTTCGTATTAGTTCGAGCCTCTACGAGCAGCAAAGGTAGACACTGACATGGCACACAAGAAGGGTGCGTCGTCGTCGAGGAACGGCCGCGACTCCAACCCCCAGTACCTCGGCGTGAAGCGTTTCGGGGGTCAGGTCGTCAACGCAGGCGAAATCCTGGTCCGTCAGCGCGGCACCCACTTCCACCCCGGCGAGAACGTCGGCCGTGGCGGCGACGACACTCTGTTCGCACTCGCCGCTGGTGCGGTGAAGTTCGGCACCAAGCGTGGCCGTAAGACGGTCAACATCGTCCCCGCGACCCAGGCCTGACGAGCACACGTTCTTCACCTGCACATCGCACGACGTATACGTGAGGGGTGGGCTTCGGCCCACCCCTCACGTGCATCTATCAGGACCCATCGTTCGGGTACAGCCGACAGGCGGCAGACCGTACGGCCCAATGAACACCAGATACTGAGAGGCATCTCATGGCTGCAACCTTCGTCGACCGAGTAGCCCTGAACGTGGCGGCTGGTAAAGGCGGCCACGGATGCGCCTCTGTCCATCGTGAGAAGTTCAAGCCCTTGGGCGGGCCAGACGGCGGTAACGGCGGTCACGGCGGTGATGTCGTAATCCGGGTCGATGCCCAGGTGACCACTCTTCTGGACTATCACCACAGCCCGCATCGCCAGGCAGCCCACGGCAAACCTGGCGAGGGAGAAGAACGTAATGGAGGCCAGGGAGCCGACCTGGTGCTCCCCGTTCCGGACGGTACGGTGGTCAAGGACTCCGACGGGCGGATTCTCGCCGATCTGGTCGGGTTGGGCAGCGAATACGTAGTAGCCCGAGGCGGTCGCGGCGGGCTGGGTAACAAAGCTCTGGCGAGTCCCCGACGTAAAGCCCCAGGGTTCGCGCTGCTCGGTGAACCAGGCGAACAGCGCGACATCGTTCTGGAGCTGAAGACGCTTGCGGACGTCGCGCTGATCGGTTTTCCCAGCGCAGGGAAGTCATCCCTCGTCTCCGTGATTTCGGCCGCACGGCCCAAGATCGCGGATTACCCCTTCACGACCTTGGTCCCGAACCTGGGGGTGGTGACTGCTGGTGATGCGCGCTATACCGTGGCTGACGTCCCGGGGCTGATTCCTGGAGCACACCAGGGTAAGGGCCTGGGGCTGGAGTTCCTACGTCACGTCGAGCGCTGCTCCGTACTCGTGCACGTCGTGGACTGCGCCACTCTCGAGCCAGGTCGTGATCCGTTGACCGATCTGGACGTCATCGAACACGAGTTGCGTCAGTACGTGGCCGACGAGTCCCTGGGCGGGCGCCCGCTGTCCGAACGCACTCGCATCGTGGTGCTCAACAAGGCAGACGTTCCTGAGGCCCGTGAACTGGCCGAGATGGTCCGTCCTGATCTTGAAGAACGCGGGCTCGAGGTACACATCGTCTCCGCTGTTGCCCGCACCGGGTTGAAAGAGCTCGGGTTCGCCTTGGCCCGTCATGTCGCCCAGGCGCGAGCTGAGCAGGCAGCACAAGCCGAGGCCGCTCCCCGCCAGCGGGTTGTGGTGCGACCGGTGGCCGTCGACGACGAGGGCTTCACCGTGAACCAGATCGAGACCGAGGACGGTCCTGCCTTCCAGGTCTTGGGAGAGCGTCCGTCCCGATGGGTGCGGCAGACTGATTTCACGAACGATGAGGCGGTTGGCTATCTGGCCGACCGACTGGCGAGGGCCGGAGTCGAGGAAGCCTTGTTCGCGGCCGGTGCGGTTGCTGGATCGACGGTGCTGATCGGGCCGGAGGACAACGCCGTGGTCTTCGATTGGGAGCCGACCATGTCTGCTGGGGCGGAGCTGCTTGGGCGACGTGGGACCGATCTGCGCCTCGAAGACCACCACCGTCCGACTCGAGGTCAGAAGCGTGAGGACTATGACTCCCGTCGGGCTGCCAAACGAGCAGCACGGGAGGAACTCGAGGCAGAACGTGCAGCAGGGTGGTGGACCTCGTCTTCGGACGACCACTGACCTCGGTACGGGTTATCGCCTCAGGGGTTGTGAGGAAGGCGTAGGGCTCAGAAGGTCATTGCTTTCTCCAGTTTCTCCGGACTTGTCATGGGATTGGCTGCTTCTCTTGTCAACCGGTCGACGCTCTGCCTACGGTGGCTGGAAGGTGCTGACCGGGGATTCAGGTCAGAGAGACCTGACGTAGTAGACCGACGGTATGCGCTCATCTCCTGCTTTGTGTTGACGATGGGTCGGTCAGGAGCACGGTCGGCCCTTCTCTCGGTCAGGAGGATGTATGCCTGCGATGGAAGCGGGGCCGTCCTCGGTCCGGAGGACGGAGGACATCTGCCGGGACGCAGCTGAAAAGGACACCGCCCTCGGTGGGGAAACGGATGCGGCGAAGTCCACGGCTGTGGCCAACTGGCGGAGTGTGCTCACGGAAGACCGCGTGGGACGTGCCCGGAAGATCTTCGGTAGCGATCTCGATTATTTGACCGATACCGATCGACAACTTATCCACGCTGTCACCGGTGAGGTGATCTGGCAAGGCCAGGAACCGCACGAACGCCCGCTGAGCGCCTTCGCCATGCAGATCGCCGTGGACCGCCGAACTCGCGCTCTGGCCGAGGGGGAAGAGATCTCACAGTCCTATCTGCAACGCACGTGCGACAGGTTGGCCGCCTTGGGTGTTCCAGCCAACCCCTTCCAAGGAGTCAACCTACGCAAGGCGAAGGATTATCTGGCTTCACGGAGTGAGGTTCCACGGTCTGGCTGAACGAGCAGATTCTTTTCGCTGCCGGCCTTCTGCCGGTTACGCTGCGTCCATGTCCGTGCAGGTGAACGACCCCAGAGCGGTCCGACAACAGATCTCGACGGCGTCACGACTGGTGGTGAAAGTCGGCTCGTCGTCCTTGACGACGGCTGAGGGGATTCTGGACGGAGGACGTCTACGGACTCTTGCCGATGCTCTGGCAGAACGCAGGCTGTCCGGACACCAGGTTGTTCTGGTCTCCTCTGGAGCTATCGCTGCGGGGATCGTCCCCCTAGGGCTGACTCAGCGTCCTCGAGACCTGGCCACTCAGCAGGCTGCCGCGAGCGTCGGACAGGGAGCCCTGATCGCGGCGTATACGGCTGCCTTCGGGGCACACAGGTTGACCGTCGGACAGGTCCTGCTCGCCGCTAGCGATCTGAACCGCAGCGATCACTACGTCAATGCGCGGCGAGCGATCATTCGCTTGCTGCGCCTAGGAGTTCTTCCGGTCGTCAACGAGAACGACACCGTGGCTACCGACGAGATCCGTTTCGGGGACAACGATCGTCTGGCTGCCTTGGTAGCTCACCTGATCGGAGCCGAAGCACTGGTTCTGCTGACCGATACCGACGCCCTTTACGACGGTCCGCCGCAGGAGCCGGGGAGTCATCGCATTTCCTCGGTCTCCGGAGACAAGGACCTGGTGGGGGTCCGTATCGGTGGTAGTGGAAGCTCTGTGGGCACCGGCGGCATGGTGACGAAGATCGAGGCTGCGAGGACCGCCACGGGCGCGGGGATACCGACGCTGCTGGCCGGAGCTGGCCAGGTGACCGAGGCCTTGCGAGGGGATGATTTGGGAACGCTGTTCCTTCCTAGAGGTGAGAGGCCCACATCGAAACGTCTGTGGCTGGCCCATGCCAGTGAGCCTGAGGGAAGGCTGGTCTTGGACGACGGAGCGGTGAATGCCTTGCGGGCCGGGCGGGCTTCGCTTCTACCTGCCGGGATTGTCGCAGTCGAGGGAGCCTTTGCGCAGGGGGCTCCGGTGGAACTGGTGGATCGGAGCAAGGTGCCTGTTGCTCGGGGGCTCGTGGCTTTTTCCAGTGATGAACTGCCTCGGCTGTTGGGCAGGAGTACCCGGTGGCTGGGCGAGGTCCTTGGTCCTCAATACGCCCGTGACGTCGTGAACCGCGATTATCTGGTGCTGGTGTGAACCATCCCTACTACTAGCCCGGAGAGCTTGGGCAGGAAAGGATCTGGGGGAGCCGGTCGAAAGGCTGTCCACAAGCGTTCCCGTCTCCGCACGGCGGCTGATCGAGCTCTCCTGGCGGGGTGGATTCGCTCCGCTCGAGTGAGCTATGTACCGTCGGCCCCATGCGCTATCAGATCACGCGCGCTCACCTCCGCGATTTGTCCCGCGTCAAGCCTTTGTGGAAGGCGATGCTGAGCCGCTATGTCGATGTCATCGGGCCGACCTGTCCGGTCCGGAATCCGGGCGAGGCCTGGGCCCGGCGCCATGAGGAGTACCTGACCTGGCTTAACGACGGAGCTGGGGTGGTCTACCTGGCTACTGATAGCGAGGACTCGGACCGGGTTGTGGGCTATGCCGCGCTGCATTTCCGAGTCTCCGGATCAGCTTTCGACATGGGAGAGCGCTTCGGGGAACTGGAGTCCCTTGCGGTCAGCGAGGAAGTACGTGGTCAGGGCCTGGGAAGCCGGCTGCTGGAGGCTTGCAGGCTGGAATTGCATCGACGGGAGATCCGTTATTGGTCGCTGGACACTTTGGCAGCGAACGAGAACGCCCGTCGCATGTACGAGCGTGCGGGTTTCGAGCCGTTCATGCTGCGGATGATTCGACTGGTCGAGGACACCTCCGGCGTTCCTGCGGCTTCTGACCCTCCGACCGCCCCACTTGTCATGCCGACCGATCAAGTCGGCGTTCCCGGGTCGGCAGGTGATCGCAGCGCTGCTGCGGGGTGGCGTTCCGAGCAGGAGGCTAAGGGCGACAGCGAGGTTGAGGGTAGCGCGGCACCTGCCGTGTCATTGTCTGTGCAGGAGGCCGGGATGAGAGCCCGGGCAGCTGCTCGGGAAATGGCTGTGGTGACGACGGCGCAGAAGAACCGAGCTCTGCGTTTGATCGCTGATGCGCTGGAAACGGAGTCGGAGTCGCTGCTGGCAGCGAATGCGAAGGATGTCCGCCGGGCTGAGGAGGAGGGACGCCCGGAGAGCCTGATCGATCGGTTGAAGCTCGATCAAGGTCGGCTGAGTGAGATTGCGGATGCTGTCCGCCAGATCGCGGAGCTGGCTGATCCGGTGGGTGAGATCGTGCGGGGATCGACCCGTCCGAACGGCCTGCAGGTCCGTGAGCAACGGGTGCCTTTCGGTGTGGTCGGCATGATCTTCGAAGCTCGTCCGAATGTGACTGTCGATGCGGCTGCGCTTTGTCTCAAGAGCGGAAATGCTGTGGTTCTTCGCGGAAGTTCTAGTGCAGTAGAGAGCAACCGGGCGCTGTCAGGGGTCATGCGGGCAGCCCTTGAACGGACTGATATCCCGGCCGATGCCGTTCGACTACTCGACGGGGACCGTGCCGAGGCAGCCTCTTTGATGAGGGCCAGAGGGCTGATCGACGTGATCGTTCCTCGAGGTGGCGCGGAGTTGATCCGCGCTGTGGTCGAGGAGTCAAGTGTCCCGGTCATCGAGACAGGTAGCGGAAATGTGCACCTCTACGTTGATGCTGCGGCGGATCTGGCCAAAGCGCTCGACATCTTGATGAACGCGAAGACCCAGCGTCCGAGCGTGTGCAATGCGGTGGAGACCTTGCTCGTGCACGAGTCGGTCGCCGAGGACTTGATGGATGCGGCATTGCCTGCTTTGCATTCGGCCGGAGTCGTGGTCCATGGAGATCTCGCAGTGTGTGAGGCGGGATCTCGTGCGGGGGTTCCCGTGCAGGAAGTAACCCATGAGGATTGGGCGACCGAGTATCACGGCCTGGAGATTGCCGTAGGCGTCGTCGACTCGATTGATACTGCGATGAAACATGTGGCGAAGTACTCCACCGGCCACACCGAGGCGATCATCACCGAGGATCGAGGCGCGGCACGTCAGTGGACGAAGGGCGTGGACGCCGCCGTGGTGATGGTGAACACCTCGACTCGTTTCACCGACGGCGGTGAATTCGGCTTCGGCGCCGAGATCGGCATCAGCACTCAGAAGATGCATGCCCGGGGGCCGTTGGGTCTACGGGAGCTGACCAGCACTAAGTGGATCGTCGAGGGAGACGGACAGATCCGCGGTTGAGCAAGCTGAGTCGTCCGCACTGGCTTACCGGTGCGGACGACTCAGTCCTGGTTTGATGCGGTCTGCTCTGGCCCGGGGGTACCAGCGCTGCTGGAGCGACCTTGGGTCTGGTCCTCCTGGGAGTCGTAGGAGATGTAGTAGGTGGGCCGTCCTTGCAACATGGTGTACATACGGCCGACGTATTCGCCGAGAACCCCCAGACACAACAACTGAACGGCACCTACGGCCGAGACCGCGACCACCGTTGAGGTCCATCCGGCAATGACATGGCCCAATGCTCGAGCCACCAGGGCATAGACGAGGACGCCCAGCGCGGCGACGCCACCGAGCAGCCCGCACCATGTGGCGAGGCGTAAGGGCGCCATCGAGTGTCCGGTAAGGCTGTCGACAGTGAGCGCCAGCATCTTTCCTAGTGGGTACTTGGATGTTCCTGCCGCTCGAGCAGCCCGTTGGTAAGGGACAGAAGCGCTCGGAAAACTGAGAGTGGGGACCACCAGGCGTAGCACCCGGTGCTGTTCGGGCAGGGCATTGACCGCATCCACCGTGGCTCTGCTCATGAGGCGATAGTCGCCTGCCTGGTCAGGGACATCTCCTCCGGCGGCTGCGCGCATGATCCGGTAGTAGGCCTGCGCGGTCCGGCGTTTGAAGAGGGTGTCACTGCTGCGGTCGGTGCGCACTCCGTAGACGACGTCGACCTGGCTGTCCTGGGCGGTGTGCAGCATGATCGGGATACTTTCGGGAGGGTCTTGGAGATCGGCGTCGATGGTTACGACGTAGTTCCCTCGAGCACGCATCAACCCCGCCGATATCGCTGCTTGATGCCCGGCGTTGGCTCGTAACCGAACGATACGTAGCTCCGGCCATTCCCGGCGAAAGCGTTGGAGAAGGACGGGCGAGGCGTCTGAGGAGCCATCATCAACGGTGATCACTTCGTAGGGGGCGTTCAAGTCGTCGAGGACCGGGCGCAGCCGCTCGACCAGTAGCGGAAGGACAGATTCCTCGTTGTACACGGGAACGACTACCGTGAGGACGAGGTCGTCCACATACTCCGGGGGATCGGTCGGGGCAGGCATGCCAGCCAGGCTATCCGCCGTTGAGCGCAGGTGGTGCCCCCTGAACGGACCGCCTCTTGTTTGTGTCCTGCAGCGGACCCACCGGATCTGCGTCGACGGGTAGTCTGTCCGCCATGTCGATGACGTCCGTAGCGATGATGGTGTCCGGTTCAGGTGGCCACGGACACGAGCCCGTATGGGACCTTCCGATCCCGGCGTGGTCCTATGGTGCGATCGCGTTGGCTGCTTTCATGCTGCTGTTGTTCGTCACCTGGTGCTTCCGCAACGCGGGGCATACCTTGATGGAGGCGTCGGACGTCGTCGCCCATGGGCAGGGTTCTTCGGACGGGTCGACGCGGGATGGTCACGGCTCGACGCGCTGAGGAAGATCATGCGAGTAGGAGTGATGGGTGGGACCTTCAACCCGATCCATCACGGGCACCTGGTGGCGGCCAGTGAGGTGCAGCATTTGCTAGAGCTCGACGAGGTCGTCTTCGTGCCGACAGGGCAGCCTTGGCAGAAGGACAAACAGCTCTTGGCGTCTGCCGAGCATCGATATCTCATGACGGTGATTGCGACGGCCTCCAACCCGCGGTTCTCGGTGAGTCGGGTTGATATCGATCGGGAAGGTCCGACTTACACGATCGATACTTTGCGGGATCTGCGGCGGGAACGTCCTGAGGCCGAGCTTTTTTTCATCACGGGCGCAGACGCCTTGGCGCAGATCTTGTCCTGGAAGGACGCGGACGAACTCTGGCATCTGTCGCATTTTGTGGGTGTTACACGGCCAGGACATGCGTTGTCGGTGACCGGATTGCCACAGGAGGGCTTGACGCTCACTGAGATCCCCGCGATGGCGATCAGCTCCACGGATTGCCGTGACCGGGTCGCCAAGGGGGAGCCTATTTGGTATTTGGTGCCTGATGGTGTGGTTCAGTACATCGGCAAGTACCGTCTGTATCGGACGGATCTGTCGCCGGAGCCTGCGGTGGCGCACTTGTCTGATCTTTCTCGGTGACTTCCGAGATTCCAGCCCACAGCCGCATCCACGTGCGGCGACATCAGGAGGAAAACTGCCCGTGTCCGCCACTGAGCAATCCCGACAGCTGGCCCAGGAAGCGGCGGCTGCTGCTGAAGACAAGCTGGCCATCGACATCGTCGCGCTGGACGTCAGCGAACACCTGGCGCTCACCGACATATTCCTGGTGGCTTCGGCTCCGAACGAGAGGCAGATCAGCGCCGTCGTTGACGCGATCGAGGAGAAAATGCACGCGCGCGGGATCAAGCGTGTACGTCGCGAGGGTGAGCGTGAAGCTCGCTGGGTTCTGGTCGACTTCGGTGACATCATCGTGCATGTCATGCACCAGGAGGAGCGGGCTTTCTATCAGCTCGAACGACTGTGGAAAGACTGCCCCCATGTGCCTCTGGTGCTGGGGCCCGAATCGGCAGATGTCGAGTCCGTCGACGCGACCCGATGAGCCAGGGCGCGGAGTCCGCTAGCGCCCCTCGCCGTCTCGTCATCCTCCGTCATGGGCAGACCGATTTCAATGAGCAGGGGATCTGGCAGGGACATCTCGACACCGAGTTGAACAAGCGGGGGATCTCCCAGGCAGACAGCGCGGCTACAGCACTGAGTTTGCAGGGTTTCGACCACATTCTGTCGAGCGATCTGGCGCGCGCTAAGCGCACTGCCCAGATCGTCGCCAAGGCCTGCGGATTGGAGGTCACCTGTGATTCACGACTACGGGAGATCCACGTGGGCTCCTGGCAAGGGCTGGACTCCGTAGGGGTAGAGAGTGTCTTCCCCGGCGTGCAAGCGCGTCTCGCCGCTGGTGAGGACCTGGCGCGGGGGGGCGACGGCGAGCGGGTAGGCGATGTCGTTCTGCGGGCCCGGGCGGCAGCGGACGACCTGCTCTCGGTTCTCCGGCATGGGGAATCTGCCTTGGTGGTCACGCACGGTGTATGCGCGCGAGCATTGGTCGCCGACCTTTGCGGGATGGACCAGCGCACGGCCTGGATGTCCTTTGGTGGTTTGGCGAACTGCGCCTGGGCAGAGCTCGTGGAAAGATCGGGCCGTTGGCGGCTGGCGCGCTGGAATGTCGAGGTCTCCGCTCTGGGGCGGCCGCTGCGAGAGGGACACGGTTACTGAGCGCGATTCTCGGACCTCTCGATTTGGCATGTGGCTCGGCTCTGGATAAACTCATCCAGTCCTCGCGATGAGGATGAAGGGGCTGTGGCGCAGTTGGTAGCGTACCTCCATGGCATGGAGGGGGTCAGGGGTTCGAATCCCCTCAGCTCCACCAGAAGCGGTCAGGGCCCTCACGGAAACCCGTGAGGGCCCTGACCGCTTTCTTTTGAAACCTTTAAGGGTGTTGCGGTCTGGAAGAATTTCCCGACCGCAACACTAGGTCAGTGTCCGAGCTCGGTGAGCACTGAACGCAGGTCAGGCTCAAGCTCACGGTTGTAGGGAAGCTTGGAGAGCAAGCTTCCCATCATGCAGGAATCAGTCAGCGCGGCTGCCATGAGCCCGCAGCCGATCGCGCCGGAGAGCCACTTGGCCCGAGGGATGAATGTGCTGGTCACGATGCCGCTCACGACAAGCCCGCCAGCGACCAGGCGAACTTGGCGTTCCAGATCCCACCTTCCTTCGCCCTGGACCACCGGTGCGCCTTCAGCCATCCAGGTGGTCATTCCGCCGGTGAGCACGTGCAAGCGGGACAACCCCGATGCCGCCAGGATTTCCTCGGCCTGACCTGCTCGTCGATCCGTGCGACAGATGAGCACGCTCTGCTGCCCCAGCGCTTCTGTGAGCTCTTCCTTGTGGTCTTTCAGGAGGGGCAGTGGGACGTTGAATGCTGTCGGGATATGTGCGCTCCGGAATTCTGC
This sequence comes from Austwickia chelonae, assembly GCF_003391095.1. NCBI lineage: Bacteria > Bacillati > Actinomycetota > Actinomycetes > Micrococcales > Dermatophilaceae > Austwickia > Austwickia chelonae. Next base: position 1,107,952 of record NZ_CP031447.1, read on the forward strand.
GGCGGATCGGACATCGATCAGCAGGGGCCGGTCGGCACCGGTGAGCCAGGAACGCAAGGTGTCGACATCGATCCGGGTAGGCAGATCGATGTGGACGGCTGGGTCGGTGACCGGGTGGATCTGAGGGTGCTGTTCGGCGGTGACGGTCATGTGGCCCTTTCTGCTGGTCCCGATGGATTCGGGAAGTGGAGTCGCGGCTGGTGACTGCGGAAGCGGGCCACGAGTCGGACAGGCGAATGCTCGCCACTGTAAATACCCCCAGGGGTATTTACAAGCAGGCTCGGATTTCCCCGCTTCAGCCGGAACGGAACCTGCGCGGACGGGAGCGCCACTCCCCGGGAAGGAGCGGGCCTGGCGTTGGCCACAGCGCAGCCCGTAGCCGATCGGTCTTTGTGCGATGACGTGCAGCTTCATCCACGATCAGGCCTGCATCGGACCTGAACGTCCGAGCAACACCAACGTCGTGCACCCTCTTGTCGTCTGAAGGCGCATATCGGAAAAGCTCAACTGCCAAAGCCATCCGGGAAAGAGCGTCCTGCGCAGGCGAGTTCAGAGGTATATGGGCCTTGAGTTCGCGATGAAGGGCCCTGGGCGAAGCGGAGACAGGGACCAAGATTCCTAGATCCCGTAGACGCTCCGACATGATGTCCCATTCCACGCCGACCTCGCACCCAGGGGAGAGTCGTCGGCGCCGATGCCAACGTGACCAGGCTGCTGGAAAAGTCCGGATCCCGCCGATGCCGATAGCTGTGACGGCACCGATGACCCAGAACCACCATCGGTGCTTCCGGCTATTGACGGAGCCGTCGGACTTCATCACGCCCGTTGCTGGTACCGATGCTGACGGCGTCGGCGAGACAACCGGGGACTCCGGGGAGGGTGATGCCGCCGAGGTGATGGGTGGAACGACCTCTTCGGCCCGGTTCCAGGCATAAGTCGGAGGGAAGACGTCCCGGGCGGCAGGGGTTGGCTCGAAACGTAACCATCCCAGCCCCTCGAACCTGAGCTCGGGCCAGGCATGGGCGTCCGAGGAAAGGACGATTCGGTTCTCCCCTTCGACGCGACCCGGACGGAAGCCCGAGACCAACCGCGCTGGAATTTCCGCAGCACGCGCCAGCATCACCATCGCCGTAGCGAATTGGACGCAATAACCTCGTCGGGAGGTGAGGAACCGATCGAGCGCAGTACGCCTCACGGTGGTCTCGTTCATGCCCTCCGGAGGGGGCTCGAGGTCGAGGGAGTAGGTGAAACCTCCTGCGCGACGTAGCCACTCCTGTATGCGGACCGCTTTGTCATACGCTCCTGCTGAGCCGGCAGCAGCTTCAGCCAGGGCTTGGTGTAACACCGGCGTGTCGACCTCAGGAGGAAGCTCCAAGGTCTCAGGAGGCGCGTCCTCGGCCGCTATCGCCGTACTCAGATGCGCATTGGTAGGAAGCGCTGTCAAATAACGAAACTCATATGATCGAGGAGGAGCGTCCACGACGGGAACCTCTGTCCTGGTGTCCAAGGCCCAGCGTGCGCCCACCACCGTGCCGGAAACGAGTGCAGGTTGAGCCGCGATGTGTGGGGCAGGTAAGGAGGCCTCCTCCACCTTCAGATGGGACTCCTGGAAAGCGAGATCCGACCAGCTGGCCGCAGGATCCGGGAGCACCGGACGGCGGGAAGGCGGTATGCCCTGGACGGCTGAGGACCACCGCCCGTCCTGATAGACGTGAGCCACATCTACCCGCAGCGGAGGCTGTCCCGGATCGTCAGACCGGTAGCGGAGAACTGGAGAGGGATCGCTACTGCGTAAGCTCTTCGACATGTCTGAGTAGGGAGAGAAACCCATGGTGGCCTTCCCCGAATAGCCTGGCACGGACAAGCGATCGGCCAGACGCGAGGGCGGCAGGTGCGGAAGGCTGCCCGAGGCATAAACTCCGGCCGCAGAAGCCGATATCACGCAGACCCCGGCGAGTGCAGCCCGAGGTAGCACGGCAGATCTTGGAGACGGCACCGAAGCGCGGCGCCCCCTGGGGGTCTTCTGCCCACCGCAGAGCATCATCACCCACAGTAAGAAAGGCCACGCGACATCTGTGCTGGACATGGTGCCTGATGCGTTGATGGCCGGCACGAGCAGCGGGAGAAGCAAAGGTACTCCAGCCAATGCCGGCATCCGAGCCCCCGCTGCCAGGACGTCCACCCACCAAGCCACAAGGCTGATCGCAACGGTGACGAGGAAGGAAACCGCTGTCGGGGTCGGCGCAGGAATCGGATGACCGGCCAGGACACGTGACCCTTCGAACAGATAGTCACGCCAGATGAGCCAGATGGATGGCGTGGGGACGAATCCTCTGGTCAAAGACCCTGGAGCAGGGAAAAAAACTGAAATGGCAATGACCATGATCGCGAGCTGAAGGGGAGCGACCACGGACAGCCTGTGTAGGAATATGCGGAGGAAGACCCCGGACAAGGCCACCGTCATCACGATCACCTGGACTGGGCTGCGCCAAGGATCATCGATGAAGAGAAAACGCAGTGGGTAGGAGGCGAACAAGACCGTGACAGCTCCCAAAGCAGCCATAGCCGGGGCCGGCCTCAAGTCGGAAAGGCCGCCTCTCGTCACCGGACGCCTCGTGTCATGTTCTCAGGGTTCTCGCTCCGACGTAGGCCGCGCCATACCTCGGTCGGTGACATCCCCGGCCTTACTCCCACGGTATGCCAGCCACCTGCGGTGGCATGGGCGCAACAAGCTTCGATCAGAGGAGAAGCGGCGGTTTTACTGCTCTTCGTGAAAGCAGCGACATCCAGGAAAACAGCCGACCCGACAAGGCCAGGGCGGAGGAGTTCCAAGGTAGGTCGGCCACCGGCTGGGCTCTGATCTCCGGCGACGAAGACGACGATTCCGCCGCTTTCAGGCAGGTGGAAGTCCGACCCCGGCAGGAGTGAGGGCATCGGCGGAGTCTCTTTCCGTGCACCCGGCTCCGGTCCTGGTTGCACGGTTGCCAGAGCGAGCAGAAGCTCGGATACGGGCAAAGGACCCGCTGCGCCGTCTGTATCAGTAGAGCTGCCAGCATCGAACAGAATAAGGTGCAGCCCGAAGCCGCGACTGTCCAGATGGGTCGCCACCGATGCCAGCCAGGAAACAGCCCACTCGAAAGCAGCGCAATCGTCACCCGAGGGAAGGCCCCAAACCTCGGGTGAACAATCCAGAGCGAGCAACGCGCATCGTCGGCGTGGTCGTGATTCGTGCCGGATCATCAGCCGACCCTGACGCGCAGTGGTCTTCCAATGGATACGGCGTAACTCGTCGCCATTGCGGTACTCACGCAGTGAAAGGTCGTATTCCGACCCGGTGAGCATGGTTCCGGGGGTGTCGCCCTCCTTGCTCAGGCCCGACTCTAGATCAGCCTCTTCTGACAGCAGATCGATGGAGGGGAGAACGATGACCTGCGTGGCAGCAGCCGTCTGTATTCGCGAGCGGACCAGTCTGAAGGGATCGTGTTGGTAGACGGCTGTCGGGCCGATCTCGAGTACCCCGCGCCGAGTGGGAGAGAACATATAACTCAAGGTCGTCGACGGCCGTTGCGCGAGGTCCACCTCAGACCAGCGCATCTGACGGCCGACTCCCCAGGGTGCCTTCTCGATGACGGTGACTTGGGTGCGGCCGCTGAGATTTGTTGCGGTGAGCGCCAGCCGTACTGTGCCGTGACCACCCACGACTGCATTCTCTCCGGAGAACCGACGTTCTAGATTGAGGCGTGGACGCAGCAGCACAGAGGCGAGAGCGCTCAGCGGCGGTAGAGCCAAACAGGACACTCCGATCTGAGTGAGTGGCCGTAGACCGAGTGCCATACCGCACATCGTGATCACCAGGCCTGCAGAGAGCAGTGCGACTGCGCGGGAGGTGAGGAAGAACAGCCGCGGACGGTCTGGTGCGACAGCCCGGTTTCGCCGGGAGGTCATGACTTGTCGACCGGGATGCGTTCCAGCAGATCCATCAAGACGTGACGAGTATCGACACGTTGTCGTTGAGCCTGCCCGGAGAGCAGAACCCGATGCGCGATCACAGACAGGAATATGTCCTGAACGTCATCGGGAACAACGTAACTGCGATCGCGGATCGCGGCACGGGAACGGGCTGCTCTGAGTAGATGAAGGCTCGCTCGCGGGGACGCGCCCAACCTCAGCCGTTCATCGTTTCTGGTGGCTGAGACGAGTTCTACGATGTATCGCTGGACATCGCGCCCGGCGTGCACTCTTCCGGTTGCCTCGATGACGCGATTCATCGTCAATGGGTCAGTGACCGCACGCAGACCGGACAGCGGCGAGAGGGCGCCGTGTGACTCCAGCATGAGACATTCGGCTTCTTTTGAGGGGTACCCCATCGAGAGCCGAGCCATGAACCTGTCCCGTTGAGCTTCGGGCAGGGGGTAGGTGCCTTCCATCTCGACAGGATTCTGCGTGGCGACCACGAGAAATGGCTGGTCCAGGACATAGGTGCGTCCGTCGACGCTGACCTGTCCTTCCTGCATGCATTCAAGGACTGCTGACTGGGTCTTGGGAGATGCTCGATTGATCTCATCGCATATCACGACATGGGCGAAGATCGGGCCTGGCCGAAACTCGAAACAGCGGTCGTCGGGAGTGAGGACGCTGATCCCGGTGATATCGGAGGGAAGTAGATCTGGAGTGAACTGGATCCGGCTCGGCTTAGCTCCGATCGCTATCCCAAGGGCTGTTGCCAAGGTGGTCTTGGCCATGCCGGGGACATCCTCGATGAGCAGGTGTCCCCCAGCGAATAAAACGGTCAAGGCGATGTCGATCGCATGGTCCTTACCGGTGACCACTTCGGTGACCGCTCGATAGATCGCTCTGGCCGTCGTCGGTACCAATGTGTCATCCGACGGTGGTACGGGAGAGCTGCCGACCAGGCGTGCGGATAGTCGATCAGATGACTGATGGGGCACAGATCCTCCTCGGCGGTCTTCATTCCCATTGTGCGCACCGGAGGCAGCCTGCGCTCAGTAAGCGAGACGAGGTCTGAGGCATGCACCACTTTCCTCCACGTTGCCGCCCTCCCGGACAGCTAAAGGAGAAGTTGTTTACGTCATTGCTGATAGAGCCCCCAGTCCAAAACGTTCTAAATGCGAATTTCCCACCTTGAGTCCTGAACTTCTCCACCTGTCTGATCTGCGAAATCAACGGAAATGGAGCAGCCGCGCTCGGCGAGTGCGTTGACGGTGGAGCGAAGTGGAGTATCGTGGAGGAACAGGGTGGGCGGGAGTATTTCTTCGGGGGATCCCACTCTGATCGTCCGGACGGGAGGTGCGTATCGCGATGTTCCTCGGTACACACACGCCCCGGATCGATGACAAAGGACGGCTGATCCTTCCGGCCAAATTCCGTGAACGGTTGGCATCCGGCCTGGTGGTAACACGCGGTCAGGAACGTTGCCTCTACGTCTTTCCTGCTGATGAATTCAGCCGGATCGCCGGTGATCTGAGGGCCGCGCCTGTCACTAGTAAGTCTGTGCGGGACTATCTGCGAGTGCTGCTCTCCGGAGCCTCGGACGAGATCCCCGACAAACAGGGCAGGGTCACCATTCCGGTGTCCTTGCGGGAATACGCAGGGTTGAGTCGTGACGTGACGGTCATCGGCGCGGGCAGCCGCGTCGAGATCTGGGACAGCGCAGCTTGGCAGACCTACCTGTCGGAGACCGAACAGGCCTTCGCAGACCAGGCCGAGGAGGTGGTTCCCGGGTTGCTGTGACCGCGCGGTCGTCATGGATGGTCGGACCGCAGTGATGCGGGCCCTGTCTTGTGGTCTCTCCCCGCTCTCAAACAATCCCGGGATACTTCCCCGATCTCGGGCCTGAGCGGTGGGAGACCGGATGACAGGGCTTGTCGTGTACATCGGGGGCGGCGCAACGACACCCGCCATGATCGCTTCGGCCGGGGAACCCTGTCATGTCAGGACTCTCCCGTCGGGCGAGTGAACGAGAGGAGCACAGTGAGCTTGTCGGCGTCGGAACGTCATATCCCGGTGATGTGCGCGCGCATCACCGAGTTGCTGGCCCCTGCACTCCAGGCCTCGGGCAGTGTCTATGTCGACGGCACTCTCGGCATGGGAGGGCACACCGAAGCTGTGCTGACCGCCTGCCCTAATGCTGTGGCAGTCGGTATAGACCGGGATCAGCAGGCTTTGGCCGAAGCACGGGAGCGGCTGGCGTCTTTCGGTGAGCGCTTCGTCGGGGTGCATGCGCGGTATGACCAGATCGATGAGCTGGTTCCTGAGCTGACGGGAGGGAAGGTCCAGGCCATTCTGTTGGACTTGGGTGTGTCCTCTCTCCAGCTCGACGAAGCCGAGAGAGGTTTCGCCTACCGCATGGACGCGCCTCTCGATATGAGGATGGACCTGGGGCTGCCACTCACCGCGGCAGATGTCCTCAACGGTTACACCGTCGATGAGTTGACCAGGGTCTTGCGTGAATACGGGGAGGAAAGATTCGCCTCGAAGATCGCTCGGTCTGTAGTCGCTGAACGAGAACGTGAGCCTTTCGAGAACTCCGGAAGACTCGTCGAGCTGCTCTATCGGGTCATTCCTGCAGGATCTCGCAAGACCGGTGGACATCCGGCTAAACGAACTTTTCAGGCTCTGCGGATCGAGGTCAACGGCGAGCTGGAGTCCTTGGCCCGAGTCCTGCCTCGTGCGGTCGAGTCCTGCGCGCTGGACGGACGCATCGCAGTCCTATCCTATCACTCTCTGGAAGACCGGATGGTGAAGAAGACCTTTGCTCAGGGGTTGGCAGACACCTCTCCGCCGGACATGCCGGTACAGCTTCCTCAGCATGCTCCTTTCCTGGCTTCACTCACCCGCGGAGCCGAAACAGCGGACGACGATGAAGTCGCCCGTAACCCTCGATCGGCGTCGGCCAAGCTTCGCGTGGTCCGGCGCATCGCACCGACCCCTCCCGGGCGGTTGAGCGACGACTCCCACGCCGACCTCTCGCCGCGGTCGCGGCACCAGAATCGACGGAAGGGACAACCCCGATGAGCCAGACAGCCGCGACCGCTCGCACCACGGCGAGACCGACCCGACGGCCAGCTCCGAGTCGGCCGAGGCTGCAGGTGGTCAAGCCGCTTCCTCGCAGGCGTAGCAGCCTTCCTTTCGCGCTACTGTGTTCCTTCATCCTGGCTGGAGGGTTGATGGCTGTGCTGCTGTTCAACCTCTCCCTTTCGCAGGGCGCTTACGAGATGCACGAGTTGCAGTCCCGTTCTTCGATGGCCTCCGACCAGGAAGGAGCACTGCGGGAGCACCTTGCGGCGGAATCCGCCAGCGGAAAATTGGCTGAACGTGCAGGCAAGATGGGGATGGTCCCGGCAGGGTCTGCGGTTTTTTTGAGCCTTCCCGACGGCAAAGTGCTGGGAGTTGCGCCCAAGCAGCCGGTTAAAGATCCGCTGCGAATCGCAGGCGACCGTTTGTCTTCAGGACAAGGAGAAGAACCGGCATCCCGGCCGACCCCGAGCCGGACTTCTTCAGGTCATGGGGCATCGCCACAGGCTGGAAATATGTCTGAGACGCCGGGCAGGCTCGAGGAGAGCTCGCGGCGGAGTACCGAACAAGGACGATGATCGATGGGTACCCGACGTGAGCCCAAGCGTGGGCAAGGGGCGCCACGCAACTCGTCTTCCTTCCGAGCGCATGCAGCAGCTGGGCGTCGAACAATTTCTGCAGCCCAGGCTCGTGCTGTGGGGGCGATGCGCCCTACGGAACCTCCTCTGGCGCCAGGCCGGGTTCCTGACTACCGACCCAGGATGGGGAACAACCGCAGGCGAGCCAGAGCTTTGTTCATCGCGACGCTTTTCGTTTTCAGTATCTTCGCGGTGCAGCTTCTGCGACTTCAGTGGTTCGAGGCAGGAAGCATCGCCAAGGGAGGCCGCGATCAACGACAGGGGACGACGAAGCTTCCTGCGGTGCGCGGGCAAGTCACCGATGCGCATGGCGTGGTCCTGGCGCAAAGCATCGAGCGGTACACCGTGGCTTCATGTCCCCGCGATGTGCGTTTCTACGGGCAGAGCAAGGACCCGAAGAAACGTCAGATGACCGGGCCCGAGGGCGCCGCGCAGGAGCTGTCTCCGTTGCTGGGTATGTCTGCTGAGCAGCTCCTTCCCTTGCTCTCCGGTACTGAGAACGAGTGTTACAAAATCGTCAAGAAGGGCGTGGAGCCGCTCCAATGGCGGAAGATCGCTGAGCGTGCGATACCGGGGATCAGCGCGCAGATGACGCAGGAGCGGCTCTATCCGGGCGGTTCTGCGGCAGCTCCGCTGATCGGTTGGGTGGGGAACGAGGGCGAGGCCAGGAAAGGTCATGGTGGGGGCCTCGAACTTCTGATGAACGAGAAACTCACGGGGAAGCCTGGTCAGATGACCGCTGAGTACTCCGTGAATGGACGGGTCATTCCCATGGGGGAGAGGGAGCTTCGTCCTGCGATCCGTGGGCGAGATGTGCGCCTGACGATCGACAACGACTTGCAGTGGTACGCCTATAACGCGATCGCGGCTCAGGTCCAAGCCAGCAAGGGTGATTCCGGCTACGCCGTTGTGATGGATAAGAAGGGGCGGATCCGCGCTGCGGCCCAGTACCCGGCTTTCGATCCGGTGACCCGTGCGAAAGGCTCCCGGTTCGATGCACTTCCGTTCACTGATGTCTTCGAGCCAGGGTCGACGGCCAAGGTGATGTCGATCGGGGCTGCTCTGAACGAGGGGCTGATCGACCCCACATCTCAGTTCGTGGTGGAGAATCGGTTGCCCCGCGCCGACCAGCAGTTTCGAGATGCTCATGACCACGCGACCCTTAACCTGACCTCGACGGGGATCCTTGCGGTCTCCAGCAATATTGGCACGATCCAGATCGCGGAGAAGATGCCTGCGGAGAAACTTGAGTCCTACTATCGATCTTTCGGTATGGGAAAGACTTCCGCAGTCGGCTTCCCCGGTGAGTCCGATGGTCTGATGCCACGCACCGACAAACTCAGTGCTTCTCAGCGGTACACGATGATGTTCGGTCAGGGGTTCTCGCTGACCGCGATGCAGGACATCGGGGTATTCCAGACCGTGGCCAATGGCGGGGTCCGGATCCCGGCGACCTTGGTCGAGGGGAGCGCCGACGCGGAAGGGCGATATGTCCCCTCGGTGGAGCCGGAGGGCGAGCGAGTCCTGTCGGAGGATGCCAGTAAGACTTTATTAAAGATGATGGAGAACGTCACCAATGTTGGTGGCACTGCAGTAACTGCTGAGTTACCTGGGTATCGCGTCGCTGGGAAAACAGGTACTTCCGATCGGTACGACGATGCAAAGAAAGGGTATTCCGGGACGACAGCATCCTTCATCGGAATCGCGCCGGCAGATGATCCTGAGCTGATCACCGCTGTCATTGTCCAGAATCCGAAAAATGAGGGTCTGGGTAGTGACCATACTGCTCCAGTCTTCAAGTCCGTGATGACTTATGCCCTGCAGAAACTCAAGATTCCACCTACCGGAAGCTCCCTGGACCCCTTCCCGAACTACTGGGGGGAGCAGGCTTCCAGGAACAAGACGCGGTAGGTTCGACCGGTGAGCAGCACCCTCCGCCCGACCAAGGTTCCTCAGGTTTCAGTTCGACGACTCGCGAGGGAAGTGGGCGCAGAGCTCACACTCGCAGGCGGTCTTCCGTCTCCGGATGTGGGGGCCTGCGGCATCGTCCTCGACAGCCGGCAGGTGAATGCCGGTGACATCTATGCCGGCCTTCCCGGTGAGCATGTGCATGGTGCTTACTTTGCAGTTCAGGCTGCAGCATCTGGGGCTGTTGCCGTGTTGACCGATGCTAGAGGCGAAGCCTTGATGGACGAGGCGGGTGTTGAACTTCCCCGCATCGTAGTTCCCTCCCCGAGAGACCTTTTAGGGGCTTTGTCGGCGCTGATGTACGATCGGCCAGCCGAGGCGCTGACACTCGTCGGGGTGACCGGCACTAACGGCAAGACGACCACCGCGTACATCGTCGACAGTGCATTGCGCGCGATGGATCGCCGCACCGGTTTGATCGGCACTATCGAGACTCGAGTGGGAGAACGCAGCGTGTCATCGGTGCGCACGACGCCGGAGTCCTGCGATCTTCATGCGCTTTTTGCGCTCATGCGTGAGGAACTCGTCGATTCCTGCGTGATGGAAGTCAGCAGCCATGCTCTCGAACTCCATCGGATTGACGGGGCTGTTTTCGATATCGCAGTGTTCACGAACATGTCCCAGGATCATTTGGACTTCCACGGTTCCATGGAAGCCTATTTCACGGCGAAAGCTTCCTTGTTCACTCCTGAACGATCCAAGCTCGGAGTCGTCTGTGTCGACGACGAATGGGGTGCGAGATTGGCCAGGGAAGCTACCGTGCCGGTGGCTACTGTCGCGACTCGTCCTGATGCGGTCGGTGAGGCCCAGTGGACTCTGCGTCCTGAGCCTGAACGAGGGATCGATGCCTTCGCACTGGTTGGTCCGGAAGAGACCTTCCATCTGACAGGGGCTCTTCCCGGAGACTACAACCGGTCGAATACGGCGTTCGTGGCGGTGGCGCTGTCATTGATCGGGTGGTCGAGGACACAGATCGAGGAATCACTCACTGACGGCGCTCATGTGCCAGGCCGGATGGAACGGGTCGACCTAGGCGAGGGAGCCCCGTCGGTCTATGTCGACTTCGCGCACACTCCTGAGGCTGTTCGCGCGACTTTGGGGACCTTGAAGAAGAACACGCGGGGTCGGCTCATCGCCGTGGTGGGGGCAGGGGGACACCGGGACATCGGCAAGCGTCCGCTGATGGGTGCTGCTGCGATGGAGTACGCAGACCTGGTGATGATCACCGACGACAATCCCCGGGACGAGGAACCAGCAACGATCCGTCAGGCCATCGAAGCTGGTGCACAGGAGTTCTGGTCTGCGAAGAAAACACGCGAGGTAGACGGCGCTGCTCCACTCCGGAACGTGGCAGGACGCGCCGAGTGCATTGCAGAGGCGCTCCGGTGTGCAGAACCGCAAGACGTGATCGCGGTACTGGGCCGAGGACACGAGAAGAAACAGGAAATCATGGGTGAGTTCGTGCTCTTCGACGACCGTATCGCCGTGCGAACGGCTTGGAACAAGGTGGCTCATCCGTGATCCCGTTGACACTCTCCCGGATCGCAGAGATCACGGGGGGCCGCTTGTCTGGGGAAGCTGCCGCTGCGATCGTGATCGACGGTCCGATCGTCACAGACAGCAGAGAGGCCCGGCCTGGTTCCCTGTATGTCGCCCGTGTGGGTGAGCATGCTGACGGGCACCGTTACGTCGGCCAGGCTGAGCAGAACGGTGCCCTGGCTGCGCTGGTCACTGAGCCGGTCGAGGAGCTTCCCTTTGTCCAGGTCACGGATGTTCAGGAGGCTTTCGCGTCGCTGGCATCTGCCGTCATCACCGGTATCCCAGAGTTGAATGTCGTGGGCATCACCGGTTCTTCGGGGAAGACTTCCACGAAAGATCTTCTTGCCGCAGTGCTGGAAGAGAACGCGCCGACCGTGGCCAATGTCGGCTCGCTCAACAGCGAGGTGGGTGTGCCACTGACCGTTTGTCGTGCGACGCCACAGACCAAACATCTCATTTTGGAGATGGGTGCCCGGGGCCTTGGCCATGTGCGCTATCTGACGGATATGACCCATCCGCGGATTGGTGTGGTCCTCAACGTCGGCAGCGCTCATGTCGGGGAGTTCGGGGGGATCGATACGGTCGCCATAGCCAAGCGAGAACTGGTCGAGACGCTGCCTGTGGACGGAGTCGCGGTACTGAACGCCGATGACGTGCGTGTGGCCGAGATGGCGTCACATACTTCGGCACGAGTGGTGTTCACCGGTCGATGCGCGTCTGCCGATGTCCGGGCGATCGATGTCTCGATGTCCGCTGAGGGGACAGCCTCCTTCCTTCTCGTCTTCCCGGAAGGGGAGGCGCAGGTGGACCTGAAGGTGCTGGGCGAGCACATGGTTGACAACTGCTTGGCTGTTGCCGCTGTCGCCAGGGAGTCTGGTATGGATGTCCGACAAGTGGCGACAGCACTTGGCCGGGCGCACCTGGCCAGCCGGTGGCGTCTGGAGCGTCATGACCGTCAGGACGGCGTGACCGTCCTCAACGATGCTTACAACGCCAACCCTGACTCCCTGGCAGCTGCCCTGCGGACCCTGGCCGTCATGGGATCTAGTCGAAGGACTTGGGCTGTGATCGGGGAGATGCTCGAGCTGGGTGACGGGTCCAGCCAGGCTCATTACGACAGCGGAACGCTGGCGGTTTCCTTGGGCGTGGACCATGTGGTCGCCGTAGGCGTTGGTGCTTTTCCTGTGGCTGAGGGCGCAGGCGAACATGGCCGCACGGTGGCCGATATCGACGAAGCGTACGAATTACTCACAGCAGAACTTGCACAGGGAGACATCGTCTTGTTGAAGTCGAGCAGGAACAGCGGTCTTCGCCATCTCGGCGAGCGCCTCGCGGAGGAGTCGCAGGCATGAAAACCGTTCTAGCCGCTGCTGCGTTGGCGCTCTTCATCTCTTTACTGGGTACCCCTCTGTACATCAAGTTCTTGGTGAGTCGGGGTTACGGCCAGTTCGTTCGAGACGATGGTCCGACCACTCACAAGACCAAGCGTGGTACCCCCACCATGGGCGGTTTCGTCATCATCGCCGCAACTCTCATCGGTTACTTCGTGGCTCACCTGGTGACGATGCGCAGGTCGGACGGAATCGCTTTCGGGGTGACCCCTAGTGCGTTACTGATCCTGGGCCTGATGACAGGACTGGGGTTTGTCGGCTGGCTGGACGATTACATCAAGATCAGCAAGCAACGCAGCCTTGGCTTGCGTTCTGCGCAGAAACTGTTTGGACAGATTCTGGTGGGAAGTGTCTTCGCCGTGGTCGCCGTCATGATGACGGATATGCGAGGTAACCCATTGGCTTCGATGAAGATCAGCTTTGTTCGGGATCTTTCTTGGCTGGACCTGGCTGTTTTTGGTCCGGTCATCGGGCTGGGGCTGTTCATCCTGTGGGTGAATTTGATCGTGGCGGGGACCAGCAACGGGGTGAACCTTACTGACGGGCTGGACGGGCTGGCCACCGGTGCATCGACCATGGTCTTCGGGAGCTATGTCCTCATCGGTATCTGGCAGATGAACCAGAACTGCCATCCGGTGGCGATGTCTCCGAACTGCTACGAGGTCGCTGCGCCCTACGACTTGGCGATCACAGCGGCGGCATTGGCTGGCTCCTGTTTCGGATTCCTCTGGTGGAACGCGGCTCCGGCAAAAATCTTCATGGGTGACACCGGCTCGTTGGCGCTAGGTGGAGCGCTGGCCGGTTTCGCGATTATGACGCGAACTCAGCTTCTCGTGGTCTTGCTGGGCGGGCTCTTCGTGATCATCACGCTTTCGGTGATCATCCAGGTCGCCTCCTTCAAACTGACTGGCCGAAGGGTGTTTCGGATGGCACCTCTCCAGCATCACTTCGAGCTTCTGGGGTGGGCTGAGATCACCATCGTGATCCGTTTCTGGATCATCGCCGGTGTCTGTGCCGCCCTCGCCTTGGGCATCTTCTACGCCGAGTGGTTCACCGGAGGGCTCGTATGACCTCGCAGAGAACGGACGCAGGTGTTGATCCCTATGAGCCTCGTCCTGGGCTGATCTGCCGGGAAGCAGACTGGTCTGGACTTCGGGTCGTGGTGACCGGTTTGGGTGTCTCCGGTTTTGCTGCAGCTGACGCCTTGTCAGAGCAAGGCGCTGACGTCATCGTGGTCGACGGGTCCAGCGTTGGCGATCGTCTGCTGGAACGGGCTCAGATCCTGCGCGTCCTCGACGTCGATGTCCGGTTGGGGGTTGAGTACGTCCAGACCTTGCCGGAAGACATCGACCTGGTGGTGACCTCGCCGGGATGGAGCCCCTCTCAGCCGCTGTTGAAGGAGGCCGCACTTCGAGGCGTTCCCATCTGGGGAGAGGTCGAGCTCGCCTGGCGGATGCGTCCCCGCGAGGGATCTGCGCCGTGGATCACCGTCACCGGGACGAACGGTAAAACGACCACGGTGAAGATGCTGACTTCCATTCTGGAAGCGGCAGGGAAACGTACCGTGGCTGCAGGCAACGTAGGTACGCCGATTATGGAGGCGGTTCTCGACCCGTCTCCGTACGACTTCATCGTCGTGGAGCTGTCGAGCTTCCAATTGCATTGGCAGCGTTCGTTGTCACCATTAGCTTCCGTGTGCCTCAATGTGGCACCGGATCACGTGGATTGGCATGGCTCCTTCGAGGAGTACGCATCTGCCAAGGCCCGGGTTTACGCGAACACCAAGGCCAGCTGCGTCTACAACGTCGACGTCCCACGAACCGAGCAGATGGTTCGAGATGCCGAAGTGCAGGAGGGCTGTCGCGCGGTGGGGTTCACCCTGGGTGTTCCGGGCCTCTCGATGGTGGGGCTGGTCGACGATGTGTTGGCAGATCGAGCTTTTGTCACCCAACGTCAGACCTCGGCGGCAGAATTGGGTACCTTGGCAGACCTGCGCGCAGGTGAACAAGATCCTGCACCGCATTTCGTGGCGAATGCTCTGGCCGCGGCGGCGTTGGCCAGATCCTGCGGTGTTCCACCTGCGGCTGTTCGTGACGGTCTGGTCTCTTTTCAACCTGATGCTCATCGCATCGCTGAGGTGGCTACGGCTCAGGGAGTGAGCTGGATCGACGACAGCAAAGCGACGAATCCACATGCGGCGGCGGCATCGCTGGCGGCGTACCCTTCGGTTGTTTGGATCGCCGGTGGTCTCCTCAAAGGGGCTGACGTCGACGAGCTGGTCGAAGGCGCGGTTGATCGCCTCAAAGCTGTATTGCTGATCGGTCGTGACCGGGACCGGATCAAGCAGGCCTTGATCCGACACGCCCCGAAGATTCCGTTGGTTGAGTTCGCCGAGACGGACACTGGGGTGATGGGCCGAGTGGTTGCTCGGGCTGCGGAGCTGGCTTCACCGGGCGATGTGGTTCTGTTGGCTCCGGCCGCAGCCTCCATGGATATGTTCGCCGACTACGGTGCCCGGGGGGATGCTTTTGCCGCAGCGGTACGTTCGCTGCTGCTCATCGACGAGTGATGACGTGGTGAAAGGCTCGGGGAAGTTGGATCATCTGCCGCTGCATCGAAAGGCTGGGACGACGTGAGCACGACGGGCCGACGTATAGGGACTAGACGTCGTGTCCGCCCGCCTCTGTCTGCAGAAGACCAGGGAAGGGGACACGACCCTCATTCGGCGTTGGCCGGCTTGCACAGTCCACTGTCCACGTACTATCTCCTGATCGCGTCGATCGGTACTTTGCTGGGCATCGGTCTGTTCATGGTGTTATCGGCGTCCAGCGTGATGTCTTTGCACGAGAACGGCAATGTCTTCACGATCGGGCTCAATCAGGCGAAGTTCGCACTGATTGGTGTCGTGCTGGCGATGGTGACCAGTAGGGTTCCGACTGCAGTGTGGCGCTCCTTGGGAACGCCGGTTCTTCTGGGAGCGCTCTTTCTCCAGCTGCTGGTGTTCGTGCCAGGGCTGGGGGTCACTGCGAACGGTAATACCAACTGGCTGCGCTTGGGAGGGCTGCAGTTCCAACCAAGTGAATTCGGTAAGTTGGGGCTCATTCTGTACGGGGCCTGGATCCTCACGGTGAAGCGTCATCGGCTGGCGGATTGGAAACATGTCGTCATCCCCGTGATTTTTCCTGCAGCGACTTTGTTGTTTGGGCTCATTCTGGGTGGAGGAGACCTGGGAACGGCGATCGTTCTGTTCGGGATCTTGTTCGCCGTTCTCTGGACCTCAGGCATCCCTTCCCGAATTCTGGGTGTGGGTGTGGCGATCTGCACATTCTTGGTACTCATGCTTGCCCTGTTCAGCGCCAACCGGATGCGTCGTATCACGGGGTGGCTTTCCTGCGAGAAGGCGACTGATCACGATGGTGCTTGTTGGCAGGCTATTAATGGCCAATTCGCTTTGGCCGACGGTGGATTGTGGGGGCTGGGGCCTGGCGCGAGCCGGGAAAAATGGGGGTGGCTTCCTGAACGGCACAACGACTTCATCTTCGCGATCATCGGCGAAGAGTTGGGGATCTTCGGTACCTTTTCCATCCTGCTGCTGATCTGCATGATCATGGTGGCCTGCTACCGGGTGATCCTCCAGTCCGAAGACATGTTCGTTCGATTGGCCACGGCGGGTGTCATGGGGTGGTTCGTGGTGCAGTCGGTGGTGAACATCGGCGCGGTGATCGGGCTGCTTCCGGTGATCGGGGTGCCGCTTCCCTTGGTCTCTGCAGGTGGGTCGGCAATGGTGACGACCTTGTTCGGCCTGGGTATGGTCGTGTCCTTCGCGCGTAACGAACCGGCTTGTCAGCGTGCGTTGACTGAGCGACCGCATGTTCTCGCTCGTTCGTTGTCCATCTTGTCCCCGTTGAGGAAGAGACGCCGATGACTTCCGCTCGTCCCGATGTCCCCGAGAACCCAGATGAAGGTTCGGTGACGGTCCGTAGAGGCCCGCGTTCGGTGGTGTTGGCAGGAGGCGGGTCAGCTGGGCACGTGTCTCCTCTGTTGGCATTGGCTGATGCGCTACGTCGGCGTAATCCCTCAGTGACGATCACTGCTCTGGGTACCAGCACCGGCCTGGAGCAACGTTTGGTTCCCGAACGGGGATACCCGCTGAGATCGATTCCGAAGGTAGCTTTCCCCCGTAAGGCTCATGTTGATGCTTTGCGTCTGCCGGCCATGCTGAAAGAGGCTGTCGACCTGTCAGGGGAGATCCTGGACGAGGTGTCTGCTGAGGTCGTGGTGGGTTTCGGCGGGTATGTGTCTAGCCCGGCCTATCTGGCAGCGAAGAAGCGCGGCATTCCGATCGTGATCCACGAGCAGAACGCGCGTCCCGGGTTGGCCAATCGTCTGGGGGCACGTTTAACCCCCTACGTGGCGACAACTTTCACAGGGACTGACCTTGCCCATGCTCGAGTGGTGGGAATGCCGCTGCGAAGAGAGATCACGGGCCTGGACCGCGCTGCTGAGCGTGCTCGGGCACGAGAACATTTCGGGCTGGAGCAGGACGGGCCAGTCCTGCTGGTCACCGGAGGCTCTTTAGGCGCAGCCAAACTGAACTCGGCTTTTGCTGAAGCTGTTGAAGACCTCTCTCGAAGTGGCATCCAGGTTCTTCATGTCACTGGTCTGGGGAAGGAATTCGTTCCGGAAGGGACCCGCGGCACCCCATATGTAGTTCTTCCTTATGTTGATCGGATGGACCTGGCCTATGCCGCGGCGGATCTGGTGGTCTGTCGTTCAGGTGCCAATACAGTCTGCGAGTTGGCTGCTGTGGGGCTTCCTGCAATCTTTGTTCCGCTGCCGATTGGAAATGGGGAGCAGCGTTTCAATGCGGCTGATGTGCAGGCTGCTGGGGGATGTTTGTTGTTCGACGATGCGGATGTCAACGCTTTCTGGGTGCGAGCTGCGGTCCTTCCTTTGCTTCGAGACGAATTGCGTTGTCTTCGAATGGCTGAGGCGATGATGCGCTCAGGGCGCCGTGATGGAGACGATGGATTGGCCGATTTGGTGTACGAGGCTTGGCAGGAGAGCACGCGGTGAGGATGAGATTTGATGTGGACGAGCTAGTTCCGGCTCCTGCTGAACTGGGTCGGGTTCATGTGTTGGCTGTGGGTGGCGCAGGGATGTCCGCAGTGGCTCGATTGTTGTTGGCTGCAGGTGTTCAGGTGTCCGGGTCGGATGTCCGGGATTCCGATGTTCTACGGGGGCTGGCTCAGGAGGGTGTCCGTACCTTTGTCGGCCACGATCCTTCCTATGTTGCTGGAGCTGACACGGTGGTGATCTCCTCTGCCATCAGGGAAGACAACATTGAACTGGTTGAAGCGCGATCGCGAGGGCTACGTGTCTTGCATCGTTCACAGGCGCTCTCGTCCGTGATGTCCGGACGCCGTTCGATCGCGGTGGCTGGAGCGAACGGTAAGACGACAACAAGTTCGATGCTGGCGACAGTGCTGTCGCATGCGGACGCCGATCCGTCCTATGCGATTGGCGGCGAGCTGGTGACCAGAAGGACGAATGCGGCATTGGGAACAGGGGAGGTCTTTGTCGTAGAAGCAGACGAGAGTGACGGCTCTTTCCTTGTTTACCACCCGGAAATCGCAGTAGTCACGAACATTCAGCCCGATCATTTGGACTTCTACGGGACTTTTGATCAGGTGAAGGAGTCCTATCTGAAGTTCGGAAAGACTGTTCCTTCCGGTGGAACCATCGTCGCTTGTGCTGATGATTCCGGATCAGCTGAGTTTGCAAAACGGATGACTGGGACCGGAGTTCGTGTGGTGACCTATGGCGAGTCGGTAGATTCTTCGATACATATCGATGACATATCTTTTGATAGGCTGGGGTCAACGGCGACACTTGTTTATGAAGGTCGGCGTCACAGTCTGATGTTGTCGGTTCCAGGTCGGCACAATGTCGCCAATGCTGCAGCAGCTTTCGCGGCCGCCCACGTTGGAGTGGGAATGTCTGCTGAGAGCGCCCTTCAAGGCCTGTCTGCCTTTCGAGGTGCCCGACGCCGTTTTGAAGTGAAGGGCGAAGCCGGCGGGGTGCGTGTTGTTGACGATTACGCCCACAACCCGGGCAAGGTTGCTGCTGTGGTGGAGGCAGCCGCGCGGGTTGCTAGGCCTGGTCGGTTGATAGTGGTTTTTCAGCCCCATCTGTACAGCAGGACCAGGGATTTTGCGGGGGAATTCGGACGAGCATTGTCCGGCGCAGATCTGGTTTTAGTGACTGATGTGTATGCGGCGCGTGAAGATCCAATTCCAGGCGTGGATGGAAGGATGGTTGCTGAGGCAGTGGATCGGGTCAGTGGAGTCGAGGTCGATTATGTCGAGCAGCTGGCGCAGATTCCTGAGCATGTCGTCTCACGGGTCCGCCCAGGGGATTTGGTCGTAACGGTGGGCGCTGGCGATATCACCATGGCGGGTCCGAAGATCCTGGAGTTGTTGGCCGGGCAGGGACGTGGCTGATTCTCCACGAGGCAAACGGCCTGCTGATTCTCCACGGCTGAAGACGCCTAAGAACAAAAGTCCGTGGACACCGTCTGGGGTCAGGGGTGTTCGGAGAGCCGTCTCCTCAGCTCCCTCTGAGTTTGGTCATCCTGAGGGGGCACGTGAGCGTCCCCGTCTGGGAAAAGCACGCAACTCGGGAACTGCGGCGAAGCAGAGGCGGCGCCGCGGCAGGCCCCGAGCATGGCTCCTCCTGGGCCCGGCTGTTGCTCTGGCCTTTTTATGGGTGGTGCTGGGGAGTCCTTGGTTGCGAGTGGCCTCGGTAGAGGTTGTTGGTGGAGATCCTGATATTCAGGAAGAGGTCCGTAGCATCATGGACCCCCGTAAAGGACAGTCGTTGATCCAGGTTGATACAGTGGGGCTCCAGCGTGATGTAGCTCGTTTGCCGAAGCTGGCTCGTGCTGATGTTATGCGTGACTGGCCGAATCGTCTGAAAGTCACTGTGGTGCCACGTCAGCCTGTGATGGCAGTCGACCGGGGTCAGTCTTTGGACCTCGTTGATGGCGATGGCGCTGCCTATACGTCTGTTTCGATGGCTCCGCAGGGCGTTCCTACGGTGGCCGTCGCACATGGCGATGACAAACGAGAGATCGTGGCGGCGGCTTCGGCGATGAGGTCCTTGACTGACGATCAGAGATCCAAGGTGTCGAGCCTGGAAGCTTCTTCCCCTGACAACGTGCGTTTTGTTGTTGATGGAGTGGCAGTGGTCTGGGGTGGCGCAGGGCAAGGCCGGCAGAAAGGTCTGATCTTGACTGCCCTACTCCAACAGAAAGGCGTCAAGTCGATCAACGTCAGCGCACCGGATGCTCCGGTCGCTTCATGACCAGCGGAGGACGGTCGGTCAGGCGGCATCGAGCGCAGCCGGATTCCCGCATGTCGGCAACTTGAGTCACGGGCAGCGTGCCGTACGATGGGGCCGAGCTGGAGCGCACCATCGCACTTTTTGAAGCGGTACCCCTAGGCAGCGCCCCTCACGCACCACCATCGATCCAGGAATGAGGCCCCCGTCGTGGCAGCACCACAGAACTACTTGGCCGTGATCAAGGTCGTCGGCATCGGTGGCGGCGGTGTCAACGCGATCAACCGCATGATTGAGGTCGGCCTCAAGGGTGTCGAGTTCATCGCGATTAACACTGATGCCCAAGCGCTTCTGATGAGCGACGCTGATTTGAAGCTGGATGTGGGTCGTGAGTTGACCCGAGGACTAGGAGCAGGCGCAGACCCGGAAGTGGGTCGGCGCGCTGCCGAAGACCACGCCGAGGAGATCGAGGAAGCACTCAAGGGCGCTGACATGGTCTTCGTGACTGCAGGAGAAGGCGGTGGCACCGGTACCGGTGGAGCCCCTGTCGTAGCCAAGATCGCTAAGGGACTGGGGGCTCTGACTATTGGTGTGGTGACCCGTCCTTTCACCTTCGAGGGGCGACGCCGCGCGAACCAGGCCGAATCTGGGATCGGTACCTTGCGTGAAGAGGTTGACACTCTGATCGTGATCCCGAACGACCGGTTGTTGTCGATCAGCGATCGGGCTGTGAGTATGTTGGACGCTTTCCGCAGCGCTGATCAGGTGTTGCTCTCTGGCGTTCAGGGAATCACTGATTTGATCACGACTCCGGGTTTGATCAACCTGGACTTCGCTGATGTGAAGTCGGTGATGCAGGGCGCAGGGTCTGCCTTGATGGGGATTGGCTCGGCGCGAGGTGATGAGCGCGCGGTTCAAGCTGCAGAGTTGGCAATTTCTTCGCCACTCCTGGAGGCCAGTATCGATGGAGCGCACGGCGTTCTTCTGTCGATCCAAGGCGGTAGTGATCTGGGCCTCTTCGAGATTAATGAGGCCGCGCGGCTGGTTCAGGAAGCTGCCCATCCTGAGGCGAACATCATCTTCGGCGCGGTTATTGATGACGCTCTAGGAGATGAGGTCCGTGTGACCGTGATCGCCGCGGGTTTTGACTCGGGCGGCCCGCAGCGGACCAGTGAACGTGGTCTCGGCCAGGCCGCCGGCTCTTCTCAGCAGCGCCCGACTACCCCTCAGCAGCGCCCAGCAGCTCCGCAGCCGCAGGCATCTCGGCAGGTGTCTCCTCCTGTGATGCAGCAGCCTTCGTCGCATCCTCGCCTGGGACAGGTGATGCCGCCTCCTCCGGGGCGTCCGGTGGAACCGGCGCGACTTCAGTCTGAATCAGCCAGGGATGTGCGGCCGGAGCGGAAGTTGGAGCGTCCCGCTGAGGCTGGAAACTCGGCCATGAACCGCCCGGCTGAGCCTGCGAGGCCTCCCCGGACGGTGACTTTCGATGAAGCTGACGATCTGGACGTTCCTGATTTCCTGAAGTGAGTTCTGGCATAGGTCGGATCTGGCGTCCTTAGAGTTGGCGATCCCGGCCTTGGTAGAGCGCTCCTCCAGAGGTTGTCATGTGGTTCAGCAGGCGTCTGTCTTCCGGGTGCCTGCTGAACCTTTTGTTCCAGGGAGATGAGGGCTTGCCTCGGAAATAGCTTGTGCAGCGTAGGGTTACGACGTGTGGGAATGGACTCAGACGTACGAGGCGCTGCCCGGGAGACACTCGCTGCGGTGGGGATTTACTAATGCCGTTGGAGGAGCGAGCTCACTGCCCTATCGGTCACTGAATCTCGGGGATCATGTGGGGGACGACCCCGCATCTGTAGCTGAAAATCGTGCTGCAGTGGCCAGTGATCTGGGGTTGCCTCCGGACCAGCTGCGCTTTATGAAACAGGTGCACGAAGCTCAGGTCGCTGTCGTGGAGGGAACTTCAGGTTTAACGCCAGTGGCAGATGCTATGGTGACCCACTCCACAGGGGTGGCTTTAGCTGTCCTGGTGGCGGATTGCGTTCCTGTTCTCCTGGCTGACCGCGCTATCGGCGTTATCGGTGTGGCGCATGCCGGGCGACCAGGGCTCGTGGCAGGTGTCGTTCCTCAGACTGTGCGGACGATGCGCGGCCTCGGCGCACGTCGGATCGAGGCGGTCGTCGGGCCTTCGGTCTGTGGCCGCTGTTACGAGGTTCCTGCTGCGATGCAGGCGGCTGTGGCCGCGGTGTCCCCGGTAAGCGCCACCGTCAGCTGGACCGGAAGCCCCGCGGTGGATGTAGCAGCTGGTGTGGTGGAGCAACTGAATTCATTGGGGGTGGATGTGTCCTGGCGACCGGGGTGCACCCGTGAATCCACGAATCTTTATTCCTATCGTCGTGATGCTGTGACAGGCAGATTCGCCGGAGTGGTCCTGCAAGGGGGAGAATGATGGGACGCCGTGAGGAGCTTGCCGCTGCCCTGGCGACGGTTCAGGGAAGGATCCGCGCAGCTTGTGACGCTTGTGGGCGGGATTCTGCCGAAATCACGCTGGTAGTGGTGACGAAGAACTTTCCGATGGAAGATCTGGTCCACCTGTCGGCATTGGGTGTTCGGCATATCGGTGAGAATCGGAGCCAAGAGGCTGAGAACAAACTTGACAGGCTGGCAGCTGTCTGTCCTGAAGCGCGTACCGCGCTGAATGTTCATTTCATCGGTCAGCTGCAGACGAACAAAGCGACTTCAGTCGCTCGTTATGCCGATGTGGTGCATTCGGTAGATCGAATTCGTCTGGTCGAGGCACTGGATCGAGGGGCTGATCGCGCTGAGCGATCTATGGACGTATTGGTTCAGGTGTCTCTCGACGGGCAACAAGGGCGAGGCGGCATCGATGTAGCTGGACTCCCGCAGATTGTCGAGCAGGTGGCGCGATCTTCACGTTTGCATCTGCGCGGTGTGATGGCAGTGGCTCCGCCAGGCGCGGACGCTGACAGCGCATTTTCGGAACTGGCTGCTGCAGCAACAGTTCTTCGGTCGTATGACACCTCAGCGAGAGTGATCTCAGCAGGGATGTCATCAGACCTGGAGGCAGCGATACGACGCGGGTCCACACTTCTGCGTGTCGGTAACGCAATCCTCGGAACCAGAACGCCGACCGGCTAGTTTCGCTAATGAGCACTGGCGTCTCCGTCTCCGGGGCGTCATGGCAGGCGACGGGTGAGCTAAGGAGCGACGACCATGGGATTCTTTAAGGACGCGAGTGTCTACCTGGGTTTGCGTGATGACGAACGTGAACTGGCGTACGACACTCCGCGACACAACGGAGGGGGCCACGCGGACAGGTTGAGTCGCGCGGCACCTGTCATGCACGGTGCGAATGCCGTGTCGCTGCATGACGATTACGACCCAGAACCGATGCACCATGCGGAGGTAAC
Organism: Austwickia chelonae; assembly: GCF_003391095.1. NCBI lineage: Bacteria > Bacillati > Actinomycetota > Actinomycetes > Micrococcales > Dermatophilaceae > Austwickia > Austwickia chelonae. The sequence continues at coordinate 1,131,292 of NZ_CP031447.1, forward strand.
CCCGTTGCGGACGACACCGGTCGCACAGGTCGTCGACGATGTGGAGGTCGCAGCCGTGAACCGCATCACCACCATTCACCCGAAAACCTACAATGACGCGCGCAACATCGGTGAGGCCTTCCGCGAAGGCACTCCGGTCATCATGAACCTCACCGATCTGGATGATGCGGACGCCAAGCGTTTGGTCGATTTCGCTGCGGGCCTGGTCTTCGGCCTGCAAGGTGCGATCGAACGGGTGACGAACAAGGTCTTTTTGTTGTCGCCCTCCACCGTGGAGATCACGACTGAAGGAGGAGACGGCGCCAAGGATGGGCGCGGTCTGTTCAATCAGAGCTGAGTCGCTGTACACCCGTCGCTGAAGCGCGTGGATCCGGTTGTTGTCCGGATCTGCGCGCTTCGTCGTTGATACTAGGAAGCATGAACGTGGTGCGACTCCTGCTCATATGGATTCTGAATGTCTTCCTGCTGCTACTCTTGGCCAGGCTGGCATTGGATTGGATCCAGATGTTCGCGCGAGACTGGCGACCGCGCGGGGTGCTCCTCGTGATAGCTGAGGGCCTTTACACGGTCACGGACCCGCCCTTGCGGGCTGTACGCAAGGTCGTTCCACCGTTGAATCTCGGGGGAGTGGCTCTTGACCTATCTTTTATGGTGGTCGTTCTCATCATCTGGCTTCTACGTGTGCTCCTGCTTCGATGAAGTGCCCTTGGCTATGATGATTTTAGGATGAACGATCGTCCAGGTCAGAGACCTAAAGCGCAGTTGTCGACACGGCGAGTCGCACCAGTGTTTGCCCGAGCGACGTTACGCACTTGGGTAGGCTGACGCCTGTCCACTACAGGTCCGATCGAGGGGACGACATGGCTCTTACGCCCGAAGATGTCCTTAATAAGAACTTCACAGCTACCCAGTTCCGACGTGGGTACGACGAACAGGAAGTTGATGACTTCCTCGACGAAGTAGTCGTTGAGCTGCGCCGATTGCTCGGTGAGAATTCCGAGCTAAGACGAAAACTGGAGGCTGCCCAGCAGGGCAAAGGTCTCCAGGATTCGCCTGCGGTCGGTGTAGGAATGGATCCCTACGCAGTCCGTCAGAGCGAAGCATCCACCAAGGCTGAGATCGAGCGCATCCAGCGTGAATCTGAAGACCGCATCGCTCGAGCCCGCGCTGGTGCAGAACAGGCCGAAAAGGATGCTTCCGCTAGAATTTCCAAGGCCCGAGCCGATGCTGAGAACGCGGAGAAGCAGGCTGCGGCGGCGGCTCGAGCTGCCGACCAGGCACGTCGTGACATGCCTCCTACAGGGGCTCCACCTGCCCCGCATCCGATGGTCGCAGCTGCGACAGGTGGCGCAGGGGATGCTGCCGGTGTCATTGCCTTGGCGCAGAAGCTTCACGACGAGTACGTCACTCAGGGCAAGGCAGAGCACGATCGCTTGTTGGGTGAAGCTACCCGACAGCGCGACCAGATGCTGGCTGCTGCCACCACTCAGCGCGACCAGATGTTGGCTGAGGCGAACACGCGTCGTGACCAGTTGTTGGGTGAAGCCCAGGCACGGCACAACGAGTTGATCGGCACCGCAGAGTCTCGCCATCGTGAATTGTTGAGTACTGCTCAGACTGAACATGACCGTCTTCTTGCCGAGGCCAATGAAACGCACGAGCGCTTGATTACCGAAGCACGTCAGCGTTCGACCGGGATGGTGGCGGAGGCGCAGCAGAAGCGGCAGTCCGTGTTGGAGGAGATGGAGCGGACCCAGTCCCAGCTCAACCAGCGCATCGCCGAACTGCGGCAGTACGAGCAGGATTACCGCAATCGTCTACGTTCCTTCATTGAGGGCCAGCTTCATACGCTGGCCAACGCTGAGACGGTGGCTCCTCGTAGCGCTATCGGCTGATTTGAGAGCTGATGGCGTTACCGGGAGGCTCAGGCGTCGCTTGGTGACGTCGGAGCAGCTTCTTGTGCCTGAATTTGTGCTCGATATGTGGACGGTATGACGCTCGCGCTCCGGTCAGATGGACGTGAGCATGCGCTGATGGTCAGGGCATGGAGGTCTTGGCCTCGGGATGGCCTTCTGGGCAGGACCGTTGCTTGGGACCGGTGCCTGTAGAAGCGCCATACGATGATTCGCACTATTTGGCGAGGCCTGGCTCGGGCTGGGCCCATCGGACAGAGCTCTACGTGATGGGTTGACTCTGGACGGTAGACCAGGGGTGTTGTCATTGAGTTAGGCCTTTGACGGTCTATCCTTTCCACCACTGATCATTCCGGTCGGTGTGAGAACAACGAGCGAGGTACGCCATGGCCGGTGTCACAGAGGCGAGCATGAGCGCGAGACACGACGATTCCGATCTGACGTGGCTTCCGACCCGTGAAGGAGAGGAGCCTTGGACGATCGACGATCTGGAGGAGGTGCGCTCGGAGCTCCTGAGTGAACGAGAGCGTCTTACCGCAGACCTTGCCGAGTCGGAAATGGACCTTCAGGACCTCATGCGGGATTACGGCGGAGGGTCAGGCGACGACTCGGCCGACACCGGTGGAAAAGTTCTGGAGCGTGAGCAGGAGATGACGCTGACCAACAACTCGCGAGGGCTGCTTGCACAGACTGAGCGGGCTTTGGAGCGCCTTGATGCCCATACCTACGGGGTTTGTGAGAACTGTGAGCAGCCGGTCGGAAAGCTTCGACTGCAGGCGTTTCCTCGAGCGACCTTGTGCGTCTCCTGTAAGCAGAAGCAGGAACGACGCTGACTGTGTCCGACGCTGCCAGCGGAGACGGGAAGCCTCCATGCCCTGATCCGCTGAACGACAGGCATAGTGACCAAGGCGTTTCGTCTCCGGGATGGACTCCGCTCGTCCTGGGGCTTGCGGTCTTGGTCTATGCCGCGGATCAGTTGACGAAGATCTGGGCTTTGGCGAACCTCGAGCCGGGGAACCGGAGGGAGTGGCTCGGGGAGCTGGTGCAACTCCATCTCATCTTCAACCCAGGCGCAGCTTTTTCGCTTGGGTCCAACATGACCTGGCTATTTACCATTATCCAGACAGTGGTCCCGGCGATGATCTTGTTCTTCACCCCTCGGCTGAAGACCTGGCAGTGGGCTGCAGGTGCCGGTCTTGCTCTGGGTGGTGCTTTAGGGAACCTCACTGATAGATTGCTGCGCTCACCGGGATTTGGGGTCGGTCATGTGGTCGACTTCCTTGAACTGCCGAATTGGCCAATTTTCAATGTGGCGGATTCTGCCATCGTAGGGGCGGCCTTGATCGTGACCCTTGCGACAGCGATGGGGGTGGATGCGTTCGGTGAAGAGAAGAGCGACTCTTCCAAGCCCGAACGCAGCGACAGCACCGCGGAGAAGAAGTACCCCGCTGAGGGGGACACGGAAACATTTGGGGACAAGAATCGTGGTTGATATGCGCGCCTTCCCGGTGCCTGACGGACTTGATGCAGAACGGGTCGATGCTGCACTGGCACGACTTTTTGGGCTTTCTCGCACCCGTGCTGCCGAACTGGCTAGTGAAGGCGCGGTTGCGCTCGACGGGCGGCCGGTCGGCAAGTCAGACCGGGTCCGGGCCGGCAGCCTGTTGGAGGTTGCGCTTCCGGCGACTGTTCTTCCCCCAGGGTTAGAGGTCATCGCCGAGCCGGTTCCAGGAATGACGGTGGTCCATGACGATGACGACATCGTGGTGGTCGACAAGCCTGTCGGTGTGGCCGCTCATCCGAGTGTTGGATGGTCCGGTCCAACAGTGGTGGGTGGCTTGGCGGCCGCAGGCTACAGGATCTCGACCTCCGGAGCCTCGGAACGCCAAGGCATTGTGAGCAGGCTGGACGTAGGCACCTCGGGGCTGATGGTCGTCGCCAAGAGTGAGTACGCCTACTCTGTCCTCAAACGTGCGTTCCGCGACCGCACTGTCGAGAAGACTTATCACGCACTTGTTCAGGGGCTGCCGGACCCGGTGGTCGGCACCATCGATGCTCCGATCGGTCGACACCCTGCTTATGACTACAAATACGCTGTGATGAAGTCGGGTAAGCGAGCGATCACCCATTATGAGGTCGTTGAGGCTTTCGGACCAGCTAGCCTCGTCCAGATCCATTTGGAGACAGGACGAACCCATCAGATTAGGGTTCATTTCGCGGCGACTCGCCACCCTTGCTGTGGGGATCCGTTGTACGGGAGTGACCCTGTACTGGCCAAAAGACTCGGGCTGGAACGCCAGTGGTTGCATGCGACCGGTCTGGGATTCGTGCATCCTGGGTCTGGGGAATGGGCCACCTTTGAGAGCACCTATCCTGGAGACCTACAGGGCGCGCTCGACCGTATCGCTACCTGACGCTGTATCCGAGCATGATGCTCCTGGCGTGTCTGCGGGGCTTAGACTCGCACAACGATGTCAATCCAGCCAGCCTCCGCCGCCCCGACCGATCAGATCGGGTCGGGATTTGTTCACCTGCACAATCACACCGAGTACTCCATGCTGGACGGTGCCGCGCGGATCGACGACCTCTTCGAGGCCTCGGCCCGGATGAGGATGCCCTCGCTCGCCACCACCGACCACGGGTTCATTTTTGGTGCCTACGAGTTCTGGAAGAAATCCAGCAAGTACGGGGTCAAGCCCATCATCGGTATCGAGGGCTATCTGACACCGGGGACGCACCGTACCGACAAGACCCGGGTGAAATGGGGCGACGGTAGCCGGGACGATGTCTCGGGGGCCGGGTCGTACACGCACATGACGATGTGGGCCCAGAACAACGTCGGCATGCACAATCTCTTCCGATTGTGTTCTTTAGCCAGTCTGGAGGGGTACTACTTCAAACCCCGTATGGACCGGGAGCTGTTGCAGACGTATGGGAGAGGCATTATCGCAACTACTGGATGCCCTTCTGGGGAGGTCCAGACCCGGCTTCGCTTGGGACAGTACGCAGAGGCAAAACAGGCTGCCGCTGACTTTCGTGACATCTTTGGCCCGGAGAATTTCTATTGCGAGCTGATGGACCACGGGCTTGACATCGAACGGCGGGTGCAACGTGACCTGTTGCGTCTGGCCAAAGAACTTGACCTTCCTCTGGTGGCGACGAACGACCTTCACTACACGAAGGCCGAGGACGCGAAGTCCCACGCGGCGCTGCTTTGTGTGCAGTCAGGGTCCACCATCATGGATCCCAACCGGTTCAAATTCGATGCCGACGAATTCTACTTGAAGTCCCCTGAACAGATGCGTCATCTGTGGCGGGAGGTTCCAGAGGCTTGTGACAACACCCTGCGAATCGCAGAACGCTGCGCGATCGACTTCGTCGAGGAAACCGGCAAGTACATGCCACGCTTTCCCTGCCCGGAAGGTGAGGACGAGACGAGTTGGTTCATCAAAGAAGTCGAGAGGGGGCTCCATGAACGTTATCCCCAAGGAATCCCCGACTATGCACGTAAACAGGCTGAATACGAAGAAGAAGTCATCATCGGTAAGGGGTATCCCGGATACTTCCTCGTTGTTGCGGACTTCATCAATTGGGCCAAGAACAATGGCATCCGTGTCGGACCGGGGCGTGGGTCCGGTGCTGGCTCAATGTGTGCCTATGCGATGCGGATCACCGACCTCGATCCGGTTCCGCACGGCCTGATCTTCGAGCGTTTCCTCAACCCGGAACGTCCGTCGATGCCAGACTTCGACGTGGACTTCGACGAACGCCGACGCGGCGAGGTCATCAAGTACGTCACGGACAAGTACGGTTCGGATCGGGTCGCGCAGATCGTGACCTACGGGACGATCAAGGCCAAACAAGCAGTCAAGGATTCGGCCCGCGTCCTCGGGCACCCTTTCGCGGTCGGTGAGAAGCTGACCAAAGCGATGCCACCGGATGTCATGGGTAAGGGCATCCCCTTGTCCGGCATCTTCGACTCCGGCCACAAGAGATACGCAGAAGCGCAGGACTTCAGGGATCTGCACAGCTCTGACCCTGTGGCTCAGGAAGTTGTGGCCACAGCCCTGGGTCTAGAAGGCCTGAAGCGGCAGTGGGGTGTCCACGCTGCTGGCGTCATCATGTCCAGCGAACCGTTGCTCGACGTCATCCCGATCATGAAGCGGGAACAGGACGGGCAGATCATCACCCAGTTCGACTATCCGAGCTGTGAGAGTCTCGGGCTGGTCAAGATGGACTTTCTGGGCCTGCGGAACCTGACGATTCTCGATGACGCGCTGGCCAACGTGAAACTCAACCGCGGTGAGGACATCGATCTGGACCAGCTGTCCAAGGACCCGACTGATGTCAACGCCTACAAGTTGTTGCAGCGCGGAGACACACTCGGCGTCTTCCAGCTCGACGGCGGCGGTATGCGCTCCTTGCTCCGGCTGATGCAGCCGGACAACTTCGAAGACATCTCCGCTGCACTTGCCCTCTATCGTCCTGGGCCGATGGGAGCGGACAGCCATACCAACTATGCGCTGCGCAAAACTGGCCGGCAAGAGATCGTTCCGATCCATCCGGAGTTAGCTGAGCCGCTGGACGAGATCCTGTCGATGACTCAGGGCCTGATCATCTATCAGGAGCAGGTTCAGCAGATCGCCCAGAAACTTGCTGGGTACACCCTGGGCAAGGCGGACATGCTGCGTCGTGCCATGGGGAAGAAGAAGAAGGAAGTCCTGGACGCAGAGTTCGTCCCGTTCGAAGCCGGGATGCTCGACAACGGGTACTCGAAGGCAGCGATCAAGACGCTGTGGGACATTTTGGTTCCCTTCTCCGACTATGCCTTCAACAAGGCTCATACGGCTGCGTACGGGCTGGTGTCCTACTGGACGGCTTACCTCAAGGCGAATTATCCGGCCGAATACATGGCTGCACTGTTGACCTCGGTCGGTGATGACAAGGATAAATCTGCGCTCTATCTCAACGAGTGTCGTCACATGGGAATCAAGGTGCTTCCTCCTGATGTGAACTCTTCCATCGGTTTTTTTGCTGCGGTCGGGGAAGATATTCGATTCGGCTTGCAGGCGGTACGTAACGTGGGTGGCAACGTGGTGGAAGCCATCGTGCAGGCTCGGGAGGAAAAAGGAGAGTTTTCTTCCTTCGCGGACTTCCTTAACAAAGTGCCTGCTGTGGTCTGTAACAAGCGAACCATCGAGTCCTTGGTCAAAGCCGGTGCTTTCGACTCGTTGGGCCATCCTCGCCATGGTCTGGTTCGGATCCACGAGCAATATGTCGATGCTCTGGTGGACGTCAAGCGGAAAGAAGCTATTGGCCAGGACAGCCTGTTTGCCTCTTTCGGTTTCGGTGAGGAAGATGCCGGGGAAAACCCGATGGACGCGATGTCCGGACTGCCTGCGATTCCCGATCTGGAGTGGGACAAGGCCACCGAGTTGGCTTTCGAACGTGAGATGTTGGGTCTCTACGTATCGGATCATCCGTTGTTCGGAATCGAGCACGTTCTGTCACAGCACGCTGATACATCGGTCAGCTCTCTCAACCTTCCGGTGGAGGACGGAGGTCGCAGCGACGGCGCGATCGTGACCGTGGCCGGCTTGATCACCGGTCTTCAGTTGAAACGTACGAAGAATGGTGAGTTGTGGGCGATTGTGACCGTGGAGGACCTCCAGGGTTCAGTCGAGTGTCTCTTCTTCCCCAAGACGTACATGACGGTTTCCACGATGTTGTCGACCGATGTGGTGTGCACGGTGAAGGGCAGGGTGAACCGTCGGGATGATGCGACGAGCCTCTACGCCCAGGAACTCACGCTTCCCGATATCACCGAAGGCCCTCGTGGCCCGGTGGTGCTCACCCTGCCTGCTTCTCGGGCGACTCAGCGGCTTGCTGAACGACTCAAAGATGTGCTTTGTGAGCATCCAGGGGTGACTGAGGTGCAGATCAAGTTAACGCAGCCAGGCCGGGGGGTTCTGATGAGGTTGGACGATTCGTTACGGGTGAGTGCAAGCCCGGAGCTCTTCGGCGATCTCAAGGCGCTGCTGGGAACCTCCTGTCTGGATGTCTGAGACCTGAGGAGCTTCCCTGTCGGGCTGCTGAGCCGGTGCTGGACGTAGGGTCGGATCATGTTTACGCCGCCCCGGGCCGCGACCCGCGATGATGTCCGCACACAGCACGGCGATCAGGTGAAGGACGAATTCGCGTGGTTCGCCGATACCTCCGATCCTGAGTTCCGTGCCTACCTGGAGGCCGAGAATGCCTATGCCGACGAGGTCATGGCTCCGCTGGCGGAGCTGCGTGAACGCATTGTTGGTGAGATCAAAGGCAGAGTGAAAGAGACCGATCTGTCTGTGCCGGTGTCATATCGCGGCTGGTGGTATTACTCCCGGACGCAAGAGGGGCATCAGTACGCAGCGGAATGTAGGGTGGCCGACATCCCTGGCGAGCCGATGCCTCGCCCGGAGCCGGGAGATCCTCTACCTGGTGAACAGGTGCTGGTGGACGGCGAGATCGAGGCAGCGGGGGCGGATTATTTTGCCTTGAGTGCCTGCGAGGTCAGCCCGGATACCGAGCTGGTGGCTTTCGCTGTGGATCGCTCGGGAGACGAGCGTTTCGATGTGGTGGTGCGTCGGATCGGTGACGGCGTGGTGGTCGACGAGATGCTCACCGGCGTCGGATACGGGCTGGTCTGGTCCGCCGATTCGTCCTACCTGGTCTACGTGCGAGTGGATGAGGCCTGGCGGCCACATGAAGTGTGGCTGCACAGGGTGGGGACTGATTCTGCACAGGACGAACTCCTGTTGACCGAATCGGACGAGCGCTTCTGGCTGGGGATCGGTCAGTCGCGGGACGAGCGTTGGCTAGTGGTCTCGGCAGCGTCGAAGACCACCAGCGAATGTTGGCTGGGAGATCTTGACTGCTCGCACCCCGAACTGGTTTCAGTGGCGGGCCGGAGGGAGGGCTTGGAATACGACGTCGAGCCAGACCGGGACGGTCTGTTCATCACCCATAATGCGACGAGTCCTGATTTTGGAGTTTCTTGGGCGCCTTGGAATGTCAGGCAGGAACTTGCAGGGGCCGAGGTCCGTCCTTCGGCTCCTGAGGAGGAATGGGTCCCCTGGCTGTCGCCGCGTCCAGGGGTCCGTTTCCTGGGGGTGGATGCCTTCGCGGAGCAGGTCGTGGTTTCTCTGCGCGAGGGAGGGCTTCCTTCGTTGAAGCTCGCGCGTCGCCAAGGCCAGGTGATGGCGGTGTGGGAGGACCTGCTTTTGTTGGCGCCGCAGGAGGAATTGTTCTCGGTCTCCTTGGCGCAGAACCCCTCCTGGGAGGCCAGCGCTCTTCGTGTTGCCTACGAGTCCTTCGTTACGCCGAAGACTTTGGCTGAGGTGCAGGTTGCTGATCTCTCCTGGACGGTGTTGAAACAGCAGGAGGTTCTGGGCGGTTATCGTCCGGAGTGTTATGTGCAGTCGCGGGAGTGGGTGACTGCCGAGGACGGGACCGCAGTGCCACTGTCGATCGTTCGCCGGTCAGGTGTTGAGGCGGATGGTACCGCGCCGGCTTTCCTGATGGCTTACGGGGCTTATGAGGTCAGCCTGGATCCGTGGTTCTCGGCGCTGCGATTGTCGATGCTCGATCGTGGGGTGGTCTTCGCCGTTGCGCATGTGCGTGGAGGGGGCGAACTGGGACGTTCTTGGTACGAGCAGGGTCGGTTGACTGCGAAGCCAACAACTTTCTCGGACACGGTTGCCTGTGCGCGGCATCTGCATGACCGGGGTTGGGTGGCACCGGACAGGCTCATCCTGCAGGGGGGGTCTGCCGGTGGCTTGACGGTAGGGGCTGCGATGAATGCAGCGCCGGAGCTGTTCGCGGTCGTTCATGCAGACGTGCCTTTCGTCGACCCCTTGACGTCCATGTTGGACGATTCCTTGCCGTTGACGGTGGCCGAGTGGGAGGAATGGGGTAATCCTGCCGCGGATCAGGAGATCTACGCCTGCATGAAGGGCTACTCGCCCTACGAGAATTTGCAGCAGGTTTCCTACCCGGCGATTTTGGCAACCACGAGTTTGAACGACACCCGGGTGTTGTGCGCTGAGCCAGCTAAGTGGGTGGCGCGTCTACGCGCCTTGGGTGTGAAGGGTCAAGCGCCGATCCTGTTGCGTACCGAGATGGTGGCTGGCCATGGCGGGCGTAGTGGACGCTACGACGCCTGGCGGCAGTATGCCTATGAGACGGCTTTTGTGCTGAGTCGGGTGGGTGTCACGGACTGACCGGTAGCCCGGTGTGCGGCCGAGGCGGATGTCGGTTCTCTGCCTCGGCCGCACGCCTCTGGTTTCTTCTCTAAAAAAGTGATATCACTTTGCTATCACTTGATGATGACCGGAGGCCGCTGTGAGCGCAGAACAAACTGTTGAGACCCCCTCGACAACGTCACCTGAATCAACATCTCTCGGGCCGGGGGCCGCACCGCCCGCCAGCGCTCCGGTGGGGCACGCCGGCATCCGCATCGATGTCGCCGAACGACAGGCGATGGTGCTGAACGGTTTTCTCGGTCTGCTCTTGGCGCTCCTCGCTGTTGTTGCCGGGGCTGCTCTCTTCTTCAACGCTTTACCGAAGGGGCACAGCGCTCTCGCAGGTGCCGGAGCAGTACTGGCGTGTTCCTCGCTTTTCCTGTTGACCACCCTGACCGTGATTCAGCCGGGACAGACCACGGTGATCCAGTTCTTCGGCCGGTACATCGGCACCGAACGACGGGCAGGGTTGTTCATGCTCATCCCCCTGTGCAAGCAGAGAAAGGTCTCGGTACGAGTCAACAACTTCGAGACCTCGGAGCTGAAGGTCAACGATTACGACGGTAATCCCATCGAAATTGCGGCCATTGTGGTCTGGCAGGTCGCGGATACCGCGAAGGCTGTCTTTGCGGTCGAGGACTATCGCAACTTCATCCGTGTGCAGTCAGAAGCTGCGCTACGTCACGTGGCTACCTCTCACCCGTACGACGACCCCAAGGGTGCAGGCACTTCCTTGCGAGGCAGCACGGATGTAGTTTCTGCTGAACTCGCCCATGAGGTCGCTCAACGTGTTGCTGTCGCGGGACTGGAGATCGTGGAGGTTCGTATCAGCCATCTCGCCTATGCTCCGGAGATCGCTGGCGCAATGCTCCAACGGCAACAGGCCGGAGCCGTCGTGGCTGCCCGTTCACAGATCGTCGAAGGAGCGGTGGGCATGGTCGAGCTAGCCCTTGCACAGCTGGAAGAAGAGGACATCGTGGTTCTCGACGACGAACGCAAGGCCGCTATGGTGAGCAACCTGCTTGTAGTGCTCTGTGCCGAGCAGAAAGCCACACCTATCCTGAATGCAGGAAGTCTGTATTCCTAAGTCATGTGTGCGGGGGCGCGTCGGCCCTCGCACACACCTTGTTTTGGACGAACTTTTCCCACTGTTGATCAGGGAGGACTGTGACCCCCCGCGCAGAGCGTAAACAGGTCCTTCTGCGTCTGGATCCGCAGACTTACGATGCCGTTGCCAAATGGGCAGCCGATGATGTCCGTAGTGTCAACGCCCAGATCGAGATCCTGCTCCGCAGGGCTCTCGAATCGGCGGGCAGATCACCTCGAATCAGCGCGCCGATCCCCCGTCGAGGGCGTCCCCGCAAGACGGAGGAATGACTGCGGGCCCAGACTCGCTTGATGGGTGCTCTTGGATCGTGTCATCACCCCTCGGGACACCAGTTCTACTGTCAGAAAGACTGCTACCGACTGACTGGCCAAGATCCCGGCCAGAACGACCAGTTGTAATGCAGCTGCCTGTTGCGGAGAAGCACCCCCCAGCAAAGTTCCTACGAAAGCACCGGGCAGGGTCACCAGCCCTACGGTTCGGGTCTGGTCCAGGGCGGGGACGAGCGCCAGCCTCGCAGTGCGGCGTGCCACCAGTAGGGCAGCTTCCCGAGGAAGGAACCCTAACGCGAGCGCAGCTTCGACCTGTCCTCGACGTTCCTCGAGGGCATCCAGGGTTCTCTGACCGGACAGAGTTACGGCCGTCATGGCATTGCCGATGAGGATGCCAGCCGTGGGGATGATCGAGATCGTCTGCATCGGAAGTAGGCCTACTGCCAGGAGGAAGGCGGTGACTGGAAGCCCGCCGCAGGCCACTGGCAATAGTGCTGGCCACCACGACGAGACGCGAAGGCGTCTTCCTGCGGTGAACGCGCCCACTGTCACCATGATGATGATGAACAGGCAGGTCAGTGGCCATGAACCGAGTACTCCGGCTACCACTATGCCGACCGCGCCCAGCTGCACCGTTGCCCGCCCTGCCGCCAGGATCTCTTCGCGGCCGTTGCCCAATCCGCAGAAGAAACGGAGAGCTCCGCTGAACGCTGCGAGCACGAAGACGGCCAGGAGCAGGCGGAGGTAGTCCGGACCGTCTTCCAGGTGGATCAGGGCATCCGTGGGTAAAAGGGGCACTTGCGTATTCTCCTCCTGCTGGGAAAGTCTCCTGCTTGGCGGATCGTTCCGGAGCGTGGTCGTCGAGGCGATCTGCCCGGACCGTTTTCTAGAATGACCTCGTGATCTCCCGAATTGATTTGCGCGGCCGGGAACTTGATGCCCGCGCACTGCGCGAGGCGCTTCCGCGCGCCGACTACGACATGGACGACGCTCTCGACGTCGTTCGCCCGATCTGCGAGGACGTCCGCACTCGTGGAGCTGAGGCGGTACGGGAATACGGTCATCGGTTCGATGGTGTCACGCCTCCTCATCTTCGGGTTCCACCCGAGATCTTGAGCGCTGCTCTCGAAAATCTGGACCTCGACGTTCGGGCAGCTCTGCAGGAGTCGATTCGGAGGGCTCGGATCGTACATGCGGAGCAGATGCGTGCACCGCACACCACTCATGTGGTTCCAGGCGGAACGGTCTCTCAGCGTTGGTTGCCGGTCGAGCGTGTGGGGCTGTACGTGCCAGGGGGAGTGGCCGTCTACCCCAGTAGCGTGGTGATGAATGTTGTTCCGGCGCAGGTCGCCGGGGTTGATTCACTGGCTGTGGCGAGCCCTCCGCAACGACAGAACATGGGGGAGTTCATCGGATACCCGCACCCGACGGTCTTGGCTGCCTGTGCACTGTTGGGCGTCGAAGAGGTCTACGCAGTGGGCGGGGCGCAGGCGGTGGCGATGTTCGCCTATGGCGCGCGCGAAGAGGACGGCTCTCAAGTATGTCAACCGGTTTCCTTGGTGACCGGTCCGGGGAATGTCTACGTGGCCTCAGCGAAACGCGCCCTACGCTCAGTGGTGGGTATCGATGCGGAGGCCGGCCCGACTGAGATCGCGATCCTGGCTGATGACACCGCGGATGCCGAGCATGTTGCCGCTGACATGATCAGCCAGGCTGAGCACGACGTCCTCGCGGCCTCGGTCTTGGTCACGGCAAGTGAGTCCTTCGCGGATGAGGTGGCTTCCGCCGTACAACGCCGTGCGGAACAGACGAAGCATCGTGATCGAGTTGTCAAAGCTCTGAGCGGGCGGCAGTCGGCGATCGTTCTGGTCGACGACCTTGACGCAGGGCTGCGGGTGGTGAACGCCTACGGTGCTGAACATTTGGAGATCCAGACCGTGAATGCAGCCCAGGACGCGCGTTTCGTGACCAATGCTGGCGCTGTCTTCATCGGTTCCTATACCCCGGTGAGTCTCGGCGACTATGCAGCAGGGTCTAACCATGTCCTGCCGACGAGCGGGACCAGCGCTTATGCTTCAGGGCTTTCGGTGCAGTCTTTCCTGCGTTCGGTGCAGTTCATCGAATACACCAAGGACGCCTTGGAAGAGGTTGCGGAGAGTGTGGTCTGTTTGGCCGAAGCCGAGGATCTGCCGGGGCATGGAGAAGCTGTCCTGGCGCGGAGAGTGACCATCTCGGACGAAACCGATTTTTCAGGAGAGCCTCTCGAATCGGATCCCGCTGTGTCGATGATGGGTTCTCTCTCACAGGGTGGGGCGAGGGCCGAGGAGAAGGAGTGAGCGCCTCGTCATCGGCGGAACTTGCTGTTCTGCTGCGCCCGGAGCTGCGTAACCGTTCGGCCTACGGTGCTCCCCAGATAGACGTGCCCGTTCTGCTGAACACCAACGAGAACTCTTATGCGGTACCTGATCTGGTGGCCAGGGCCATGGCTCGAGACATCGAGCTGGCCGCATCGACCCTGAATCGCTATCCAGACCGTGAGTTCTCTTTACTGAGAGAGGATTTAGCGAGCTATCTCACTCGGACGAGCAGTACTTCGATCCTGCCGGAACAGGTGTGGGCGGGCAATGGATCCAATGAGGTTCTACTGCACGTGGTTCAAGCTTTCGGGGGTCCGGGACGGTCGTTGATGGCTTTCGTGCCGTCCTATTCGATGTATCCCAATTACGCTTTAAGTACCGGTACGAGATGGATCCAGGGGTCCCGGGGAGTCGCTGGCGCGGGTCGTCATGACCTCGGCGTGGAGGACGTGGTCCGACAGGTGGAGGAAGCCCGCCCCGACATCGTGATGATCGCCTCGCCGAACAACCCCACTGGTACCGCAGTCGATCTGCGAGTCATCCAAGCGGTCTACGACGCAGCGCCTTGCGCAGTAGTCGTGGTCGATGAGGCCTATGCGGAATTCTCTAGAGCAGGAACAATATCGGCGCTTTCCTTACTCCAAGGTCGCCCTCGTCTGGTGGTCAGTCGCACGATGAGTAAAGCTTTTGCTCTGGCGGGTGGTCGGCTGGGCTACCTTGCCGCAGATACAGCACTCGTGGATGCCTTGCGATTGGTGCGGATGCCTTACCATCTGTCGACGGCTACTCAAGTGATCGCACGCACTGCACTGGCGCACGCTGACCTGTTGCTGGCTGAAGTCGAGGCGCTGAAGGAACAGCGGGACCGGATTGTCGACGAGACTCTTGCCATGGGCTTGAAACCGGTGCCCTCGGATGCCAATTTTGTTCTGGTTGATGGTTTTAAGGATGTAGGGGAGGCATGGCAGGCTCTTCTTGACCAGGGGGTTCTGGTCCGTGATGTAGGCCTGCCAGGCTGCCTGCGGGTGAGTGCAGGGACGCCTGCCGAGGTGACGGCATTCTTGAAGGCATTGCAGACATACCTCTCGTCATCGCGGACCGAGCGGTGTTTCCCGGAGACCGATGAAGAACGGACGACCCCATGAGCGACACATCAACCACGCCCGCCGCTCGAGTGGCGCAGATTCGACGGGAGACCCTGGAGAGCCGTATCGACCTTGAGGTGGACCTCGACGGATCGGGAGCTTCGGAGATCTCGACGGGTGTTCCGTTCTATGACCATATGTTGATCAGCTTCGCCAAACACAGCCTGATTGATCTGCGGATCGAGGCGGTCGGCGATGTGCATATCGATGCGCATCACACGGTTGAGGACGTGGCGATTTGTCTCGGAGACGCCATCTCTCAAGCGTTGGGAGACAAACGGGGGATCAGCCGCTTTGGCGATGCCGTCGTCCCGCTCGATGAAGCTTTGGTCCAAGCTGTCGTCGATGTGGCTGGTCGACCCTACTGCATGCACACCGGGGAGCCTGAAGGGCAGCAGTACGTCATGATCGGCGGGCATTTTGTGGGTTCGCTCACCCGGCATGTCTGGGAAACACTGGCTCATCACGCACAAATCGCTTTGCACGTTCGGGTATTGGGTGGCAGGGATCCCCATCACATCGTGGAAGCGCAGTTCAAGGCGGTTGCTCGTGCGATGCGCGCAGCCCTGTCTCGTGATGCGAGGGTGACCGGCGTGCCCAGTGCGAAAGGGTCGCTGTGATGCGTCACTTTTCCTGGCCCGAGGCGCGGGCCTTCTCTTCCGTTCGGCGACAGCGGCATCTAGCGCTGCTGTCACCGATCGATCGCTGTCACGGTGGAGGAGAGCGTCGATGACCTCTGGTTCGAGGCACGTGGTGGTGCTTGATTACGGGAGCGGGAATGTTCGTTCGGCGGTGCGGATGCTGCAACGAGTTGGAGCTGAGGTCTCCTTGACCGCAGATCCTGATCAGGTACTCCAGGCTGATGGCCTGGTCGTGCCCGGTGTTGGTAATTTTCACGCGTGCATGACGGGGCTTTTCCGAGCGGGCGCAGCGGGGCTCATCGACCGCCGTCTGTCAGGGGGGCGCCCGGTTCTGGGCATCTGCGTGGGGATGCAGGCCATGTTCGAGGGGTCTGACGAGCCTTCGAAAGAGAAACGGCCTGGGTTGGGGCAATGGCCTGGCAAGATCCAGCGGTTGCCTTCAGCGATAGTGCCGCACATGGGGTGGAGCAGCGTGAGGCCAGGAGAGGGTAGTCAACTGTTCGCCGGTGTGCAGGATGAGTTGTTCTATTTCGTGCATTCATACGCGGCTTTGGAGTGGTCATTGCGACAGGAAGGTCCGTTCTCTGCGGTCGCTCCTACAGTGACATGGGCTGAACGCGAGGCGCCTTTCGTGGCTGCGGTGGAGAATGGTCCGTTGTGTGCAACCCAGTTCCATCCGGAGAAATCCGGGGACGCGGGTGCTCATCTGCTGCGTAACTGGTTGAGCATGTTGTAGTTGAGGCTTTGCCCCGAGATTTGCCCGTGCGTTGATCGTGTGTCGAACGAAAGGTCCCAGATGACTGCCACTCCTGCATCCACAGAGCTCCAGCTGCTGCCTGCAGTGGACATCGTTGGTGGGCAGGCCGTTCAACTTGTGCAGGGAGTCGCTGGCACCGGCGGAGAGTTCGGTGATCCTTATGAATCAGCGATGCGTTGGCAGCGGGAGGGCGCCCAATGGCTGCATTTGGTGGACCTTGATGCCGCTTTCAGCCGAGGAAGTAATTACGATCTGATCGCTTCGATCATCGAACGCTTGGACCTCCAGGTAGAGCTTTCTGGTGGGATTCGTGACCAGGAAACCTTGGATCGTGCGTTGGCGACTGGTTGCCGTCGGGTGAACATCGGCACTGCCGCGTTGGAAGACCCAGAGTGGACGGCTCGGGCTATCGCCGAGCACGGTGACCGGGTCGCCATCGGTCTGGATGTGAGAGGCGAGACTTTGGCTGCCCGAGGCTGGACCAGCGAGGGCGGTGACCTCTGGGAGACTCTGAACCGTTTGGATGCAGAAGGATGCTCTCGATACGTGGTGACTGATGTGAAGCGTGACGGGATGTTGTCCGGCCCCAATGTGGAGTTGCTGCGCGAGGTCTGCGCGAGGACTAACCGTCCGGTGATTGCCTCCGGCGGAGTGTCGACTTTGTCTGACATCGAGTCCTTACGCGAGTTGGTACCGGTGGGGGTCGAAGGCGCTATCGTCGGTTCGGCGCTATATAAGGGGGCTTTTTCTCTGCCCGAGGCCTTGGCCACAGCAGGCACTGTGCAGTGACGCGTCGACTGGAGAACGGCGGCGTGGGGGCAGCAAGCGCGATGAGCCTGTCGGACACTCACGGTGTTCCATGGTCAGGCCGCTCTTTGTCGCCTTCCCCGTTCGCTGGGGACGAGGGGACGGCCGATCCGCAGCTGGTGAGGGCACTGGCTGCAGTGGGTGTTGCCGAAATGGCAGAGCGTGCTCGGGCCGAAGCGACAGCAGTCGAGATCTTGTCGGCATCTCGCTTGGTGGTTCCCTTGCTGGCGATGCCGGAGTCTGGAAGTGGAGCGAATGTTGGTGCCATGGCGACAGCTCTGCTGATGGCGCCAGACGGCACTAAGGCTTTGCCGCTTTTTACCGGGGTTGACGCATTGGCTTCCTGGGATCCTCGGGCAAGGCCGGTGCCGATGACGGCGGCTCAGGCTGCGGAAGCGGCCTTGAGCGAGGAGGGATGTCACACCGCTGTGGTCGATGTGGCGGACTCGCATGGGATGGTGCTGCGCATGTCCCAGTTGTGGTCCTTGGCATTGGGGGAGGCCTGGGTGCCAGCCGATCAGGATCCGGTGGTGTGTCGAGCAGCGGCGAATGCTGCAGAGAGCGTACACGGTGTACATGCTGTGATGGTGGTTGAAGGGTGGGGCGAGCTTCCGGGCGCGCTTCGGCTAGAGGTGGAGATTCTCCCCGGGATCGTCGAGAGCCAGGTCGCTGCGGCTTTGGTGGCAATTGGTGAGAGATTGTCTGCTGACCCTGATGTCCGCCGTCGAATCGATGACTTGTCCGTGAAGGTCATTCGCCTGGGGTAGTGAGTTTCTTTGGCTTCTGCTGCGGTGTATTCCATCACCGGGCAATGCCGGGGTTATCCGGCATGCTGGCTGGGATAATGGTGGTATGCCTCTGACTCCCTATGTCCGTGTTCTGCGGGAGAGCCGGATCGGGATCACAGTGCTGTTGGGCTTGCTGGTTCGGACTCCGGTGGCTGCTTGTGGTGTTGTTCTGACCCTGCATGTGGTGGCGATCGGGCGTTCCTACGCCGAAGCTGGGGTCGCGACGATGCTCCTGACCGCAGGGGTGGCGCTTTCTGGTCCCTGGCGTGGCCGACTACTGGACAAGGTTGGCTTGCGTAGAACGGTCTGGCCTTCCCTCGTGGTGTTGATGGTCTGTTGGTCGGTGGCACCTCATCTGAATTACATTTCCCTGTTGGCGCTGTGTTTGTTCGCTGGGATGTTCACGATTCCGTCCTTTTCCATCATTAGGCAGGCGGTGATTGCGGCTGTTCCTCATCGGGATCGGCGCACGGCATTGGCGATGGATTCTGTGGCGGTAGAGATTTCGTTCATGCTGGGGCCCTTGCTCGGGGTTTGGGCAGCTACTGCGTGGGACACCGGCAAGGTCTTGGGCGGGGTGGGGCTCGCCGGAGTTGGCGCTGGCCTGGTGATGTGGTGGGTCGATCCTCCGTTGCGTAGTACCCGATCAGAGCAGGAAATTTCTTCTGCTTCGGGGGATGGTCTCGATCAGTGGTTCACTCCGAAGGTTGCAGTGATCTGCATGGTGGCAGCGGCGACGACAATTGCTTTGTCCGGCACGGATATCGCAGTGGTCGCTGCAATGCGGGAATGGGAACGTACTGCGCAGGTGGGATGGGTGCTGGCCTTGTGGTGTGTCGGATCTTTGGTAGGAGGCCTGGCTTATGGGCTGTCTTCTCGGCCGATACCGTCGTTATGGCTTTTGCTGGCTTTGGGCGCGGTGACTTTTCCGGTGGCATGGGCCCGTGACGTGGCCACGCTCGCTGCATTGGTTGTCGTGGCTGGCCTGCTGTGCGCGCCGACGACAACAGCGATGGTGGACGAGCTGACTCAGGTTGTTCCAGAGCGTTTTCGGGGAGAAGCAATGGGGTGGCATGCTTCTTTCCTGCAGATCGGCTCTGCACTGGGCGCTCCGATAGCTGGTGTGGCGATCGACCGGGGCGGCTTCGGTGCTGGTTTTATGGCGGTGGCGCTGACGAGTACGGGTATCGCAGTGCTGGGGATGGTGGCGTCCTGGGTTCGCCGTCGTGGCTATGTGGCTGCTTCGAGCTGACGAGGATGATTCGCTGAAAAAGCTTTCTGACTGATATCCTGCTGCAGAAGATCGTGTCGTGCGCTGTTAGGCATTCGACACGAGAAGAAGAGAGGTCGGCTCAGCCGCTTCCACCTGCTTCGGCTCCAGAGTCGACGGGTTGATCTGGAAGTTTCCTGTCCCCTGTGGCAGGAGTAGATGTCATTTCGCTGCAGCATGGCTGCTCGTGGGCGGGTGAGATTTCTTCTGGAAGGTGAGCTGGGCTTCTCGCATACGACGGACGCGGGAGGCCCTTTCTGTGTGCGTCGCCCCTGATAACTAAGCAGTTTGAGAGAAGGAGCGCACCATCAGCGAACCGCGCATCAACGACCGCATCCGCGTCCCGGAAGTGCGGCTCGTCGGGCCTAATGGGGAGCAGGTCGGCATCGTCCGCGTGGAGGACGCCCTGCGACTCGCCGCAGAGGCGGATCTGGACCTGGTCGAGGTGGCACCGATGGCCAAACCCCCGGTCGCAAAGTT
This sequence comes from Austwickia chelonae, assembly GCF_003391095.1. Classification (NCBI taxonomy): domain Bacteria; kingdom Bacillati; phylum Actinomycetota; class Actinomycetes; order Micrococcales; family Dermatophilaceae; genus Austwickia; species Austwickia chelonae. Next base: position 1,151,109 of record NZ_CP031447.1, read on the forward strand.
GATGGACTTCGGGAAGTACAAGTACGAAGCTGCCCTGAAGGCCCGTGAGGCTCGGAAGAACCAGGTCAACACGGTAATCAAGGAGATCAAGCTTCGTCCGAAGATCGATCCTCACGACTATGAGACCAAGAAGGGACACGTCGTCCGCTTCTTGTCAGCTGGTGACAAGGTCAAGGTCACAATCATGTTCCGTGGCCGCGAGCAGTCCCGCCCCGAACTTGGTTTCCGTCTACTGCAGCGTCTGGCCCAGGATGTCACCGAGCTCGGCTTCGTCGAGAGCTCACCGAAGCAGGACGGCCGCAACATGATCATGGTGCTCGGTCCGACCAAGAAGAAGGCCGAGGCCAAAGCGGAGCAGCGCAAGCGCCGTGACGACGCTGAGGCTGCGAAGAACGCAGCTCGTGGTCCTGAGAAGCACAGCGCCCAGGAGCCCGTGGACACGCCTGCCGAGGTCTCGGAAGAAGGCGTTCCGGTGGCAGCTGCTACCGGGTCCCCCAACTCTGGGGCATGAGGCCGGACTGACGCAGGTCACGGTTTTCCTGCCCACTCACCCCTGTCACGCAACGGTGTGTCAGGACGTACGACGAAGGAGAGTCGGCGCGATGCCGAAGAACAAGACGCACAGCGGCGCCAAGAAGCGTTTCCGTCTCACGGGGACCGGAAAGGTCATGCGCGAGCAGGCGAACGGCCGTCACCTGCTGGAGCATAAGTCCAGCAAGTACACGCGGAGCATCGCCGGCGACCTCGAGCTCGCCAAGCCGGACGCTAAGAAGATCAAGAAGCTGCTGGGCAAGTAAGCCCACCCGCCATAACCGACCACTGCACCGTGCGGTCTGTTTTCGTCAGCGCTTTCCTGCGTAGCGAAGATCGCCGGTTCGACATGCAAGGAGCAATCACGTGGCACGCGTGAAGCGGGCAGTCAACGCCCAGAAGAAGCGTCGCGTCGTCCTGGAACGAGCGAGCGGGTACCGCGGACAGCGGTCCCGTCTCTACCGCAAGGCCAAGGAGCAGGTCCAGCACAGCCTTGGTTATGCCTACCGTGACCGCCGGGCCCGCAAGGGTGACTTCCGTCGCCTGTGGATCCAGCGCATCAACGCCGCGGCGCGTGCGCACGGCATGACGTACAACCGCTTCATCCAGGGCCTCAAGGCTGCTGAGATCGAGGTAGACCGTCGCATGCTGGCCGAGATGGCGGTGAACGACGAGCCTGCTTTCGCGGCGCTGGTGCAGATCGCAAAGCAGAACGTCCCCGCTCAGACTTCTGACGCGGCCTGATTCCTCGACCGGAAGCACTCTCTGGTTTGCGGATGTCTTCGATGCCAGAGCGCCGGGAACGCCCTGTGCTGTCCAACCCTCGCAGCGAGCGAGTGAAGACAGTTCGGGGGCTGTCCCGGCGTTCTGCGCGTATGCGCAGCGGTTACTTCCTCGCGGAGGGGCCGCAGTCGGTGCGGGAAGCAGTCCTGCATCGGCCTGATGTGATCGTCGATTTGTATGTCGGTCATGAAGAGTCGGACGATGCGTTGTGGAAACCGATTGTTGACGAAGCCTTCTCTGCAGGGGTTGAGGTGCGCCTCGTCAACCGGGCTGTCCTCAGCGCGATGTCAGACACTCCGTCGCCGCAAGGAGGATTGGCTGTCTGCCGGCAGCTGGATGTGACTTTGGAGTCGGTGCTGGCTCAAAAACCGAGAGCTTTGTGTGTGCTGACTCATGTCCGAGACCCCGGAAATGCTGGCACTGTGCTGCGGGGAGCCGACGCCACTGATATTGACGCAGTATTCCTGACCGAGTGCAGCGTCGATCTCTACAATCCGAAACTTGTGCGATCGACTGCAGGTTCTCTCTTCCACGTTCCCGTGGTCACCGGGATCCAGGTCGATGGGCTCTTCGCAAGCTTGCGAGCAGCAGGAGTGACCTTACTGGCTGCAGACGGTAGAGGGGACACCTCTTTGTACGACGCGGATCTTCAGGTGCCGCATGCTTGGATCTTCGGCAATGAGGCCTGGGGGCTGACTGATGAGATCCGGGTAGGTTGCGATGACGTCGTCAAGGTTCCGATCTACGGACGAGCTGAGTCATTGAATCTGGCTATGGCGGCCACCGTGTGCCTCTACGCTTCTGCCTCCGCTGTGCATGAGCGAGGTCTCCCGCAGTAGCTACGCGATATTCTCAGGTCGTGGTGATCCAGCCGGAAGCGCACCGGGACGAGGTCCTTGCGCAGATGCCTGACGGGGTCGTCGTCGTCGGTGCGGATCGGGCGGTGACACAGGTCAATCCCCGAGCGGTCCGCTTGATCGGACGTGGCTCCATGGAACTTGTCGGTCGACCGGTCACGGAGGCCTTGCCGTTGATCGAGCCGACGGGGCGCTCATGGTGGTCGTGTATCGATCCATGGTCAGGTTTGGCCACTCGCACCGGACATCGAGAGCGGATGCTGCTTTTGCCCGGGCGCGGTGAGATGTTGGTGACGATGAGTTTCGTCCGTGCGGAGAGGTCTGGTCCGGTCGAACGAGTGATCGTTATGCTGCGCGATGCGAGCCAACGGCGCCGTCATGAATCGGGGACAGCGGAGTTGGTGTCGATCGTGGCGCATGAGCTGAGATCTCCGTTGTCCAGTATCAAAGGGTTCTCCGGAACCTTGTCCAGACAGTGGGAGAGGTTCACCGAGGATCAGCGAAGACTGATGGTGGAGACCATTGCCACCGATAGTCAGCGGCTCTCCCGGTTGCTGAACGAGCTGCTGGACGTGTCTCGTCTCGACGCAAGTCGGCTGAGGGTCTCTCTGCGTCCATTGGACGTACGTCAGGTCATCGGCGCGCATGTGACCCGTCTGGTTGCCGGAGGGCATGACCGTTCCCGATTTTCTTGGGAGGAAGCAGACCTGGGTCGCCTTGAGGTGTGGGCTGACGCAGATCGTCTTGATCAGATCTTGGCGAACCTGATCGAGAACGCTTTACGCCATGGTGCCGGAACGGTCCGCGTCACCACAGAGGTCCTATCTGATATCGATGGTGAGCCGTCCTCGGTTGCGGTGGCGGTCAGTGATGAAGGCGAGGGTATCGACCCTGAGCTCTACCCCTTGATCTTCGACAAGTTCTGGCACGGGTCTGCCCGGGGCAGCACAGGGTTGGGCCTTTATCTGGTGAAAGGCTTGGTGGAGGCACATGGGGGGCAGGTCGAGGTCGACCGCGCGCCGACCGGCGGTGCACTCTTCCGTTTCACACTTCCGCTGCGCGAACCGTCACATATGTCATGAGCGCTGGTCTTTTCTGCCGCTAACGAGGCTCGGGTGCAAAGGGTCTTGTCGTTCTCGATGTCGCGTCGTGGTGCAGGTGCTGGCTAGGATCGACTCCGTGTCAGGACCGAACAAGCAGTATGACCCCGTCGAGGTAGCCGCTCTCGCACCCGAACAGATCGAGAGCGATTTAGCTGCTGCCTTGGAAGCGATAGCTGCCGCTCAGGATCTTGACGAGCTTAAACTTGCTCGTCAGGCCCATGCTGGTGATAAGAGTCCATTGGCTCTGGCCAACAGGGAGATCGGAGCGTTGCCTCCGAGCGCCAAGGCCGAGGCTGGCAAACGGGTTGGCCAAGCACGCGGCCGGGTGGGCGCTGCGTTGAAGGCACGGCAACAAGAACTTGAGAATGAGCGGGATGAACGGATCCTGGTGGAGGAACGGATCGACGTCTCGGTGGTGTCGCCCTATCGCCGGGTCGGAGCTCGCCATCCGATCAGTCTCGCCGTGGAGCGTATCCAGGACATTTTCGTGGGTATGGGCTGGGAGATCGCAGACGGTCCGGAGATCGAAGCTGAATGGTTCAACTTCGACGCGTTGAACTTTGCTCCTGATCATCCGGCCAGGCAGATGCAAGACACTTTCTTTCTCGATCCGCCAGGGTCTGGTCTGGTACTGCGGACACACACGTCACCGGTACAGGCGCGGACCATGCTGCACTTGGATTCCTCGCTGTTGAAGCGGGATCTTCCTGTCTATGTCGCAGTACCCGGTCGGGTATACCGCACTGATGAGTTGGATGCGACTCATACCCCGGTGTTTCATCAGGTCGAAGGCTTGGCTGTGGACAAAGGGCTCACGATGGCGCATCTGCAGGGAACCTTGGATCACCTGGTCAAAGCACTCTTCGGTCCCGAGGCCCGGACCCGTTTGCGTCCATCGTTCTTCCCCTTCACCGAGCCCAGTGCCGAGATGGACCTCTGGTTCCCACAGAAGAGGGGTGGAGCTGGATGGATCGAGTGGGGCGGTTGCGGGATGGTGAACCGCAATGTGCTCTCGGCCTGTGGTGTCGACCCTGATGTGTATTCAGGTTTCGCCTTCGGCATGGGGATCGATCGTACGGTCATGCTCCGTAACGACGTACGGGATATGCACGACCTCGTTGAAGGAGATGTGCGGTTTTCCGCGCAGTTCGGGATGGAGATCTGATGCGCGCGCCTACGATCTGGCTTGCAGAATTGGTCGGTCTGGAGCAGACCCCTGCCGGCACCGATGTGGCGGCCGACTTGGTAAAGGTCGGGCTGGAAGAGGAAACTATCCATACCGGTGAAGTGTCCGGTCCTCTGGTCGTGGGTCGGGTTCTGGACAAGACGGACGAGCCGCAGAAGAACGGTAAGACCATCCACTTCTGCCATGTTGACATCGGTACCGAAACACCGCAGGAGATCGTGTGCGGTGCACATAATTTTGAGGCAGATGACCTGGTCGTCGTGATCCTACCTGGTGGCAGGCTCGGGGACTTCGAGATCGGGGCCCGGAAAACTTACGGGCACATGTCGGCAGGAATGATCTGCTCAGAGAAAGAACTAGGGATTAGTGAGGAGCATGACGGGATCATCGTCCTGTCGGAGTTCTTCGCTGGAGATGACGCGCTTCTCGCCTCGCTTGAGCCAGGTCAAGACGCCTTGGAACTGATGGGGCTGACCGAGGAAGTCGTCGAGGTCAATGTCACCCCGGATCGTGGGTATTGCCTCTCTATGCGGGGAATTGCGAGGGAATACGCCTTGTCGACCGGTCGTGGAGTGGCTTTTCAGGATCCAGTCGTCGAGACCGACGGTCTTCCGGTAAGCAACGATGAAGGCTATGAGGTTCGCCTCGTCGATGAGACCCGGATCCACGGCGTGGCAGGCTGCGACCGCTATGTAGCCCGGATGGTCAGTGGCATCGATGTGGCCGCGCCGACACCTCCATGGATGAAGCGTCGGCTTCGTCAAATGGGGATGCGGCCGGTCAACGTGGTGGTCGATGTCACCAACTACATGATGCTGTTGACCGGGCAACCGTTGCACGCCTTCGACTTGGATGAGTTGGACGGGGCAGTTGAAGTCCGGCGAGCTCGTGAGGGCGAGTCCTTGGCGACTTTGGACGGTGTCGAACGCACATTGCACCCCCAGGACTTGTTGATCACGGACGGGGGATCTACCCCGTTGGCGATCGCTGGCGTCATGGGCGGGCAAAACAGCGAAGTGAGTCTTTCAACCACCAACGTTCTGGTGGAATCAGCGCACTTCGATCCGGTCAGTATCGCGAGAAGCTCTCGTCGACACCAGCTTTCCACGGAAGCTAGCCGTCGTTTCGAACGAGGCGTCGACCCTGCCATCACCGCTGTGGTTGCAGATATGACGGTCCGGATGTTGCTTGATCTGGCTGGCGGACAGCTCGATCCCGGAGTGACGGACATCGACCGGCGGGAAGGGCGTTATGAGATCACCTTTGATACCGCGCAGGCCTGGCGCCTGATCGAGCCGGGCAACCCGTTGACCTCGCCGATTCCGGAAGGGTTGGGGCACCAGGATGTCGTCATCGCCCTACGGGGTTTGGGCTGCGAGGTCGAGGAGATTACCGAGCCAGCGGCGGATGCCTTCGGCCATGTACGGGTGTTGCCTCCGTCCTGGCGTCCTGATCTGTGCAACGGTCCGGACCTGGTTGAGGAGATCGCCCGGCTGCGTGGTTACGACCGGATCCCCTCCATCCTTCCGGATGCGCCTGGTGGGCGGGGGCTGACCAGAGGGCAGACTGCGGTGCGTACGACAAATGCGACCTTGGCGTCCTTGGGGCTCACCGAAGTCTGGTCGTATCCCTTCGTGTCGGAGGGGCTCTTCGACGAACTCGGCTATGAAACGGATGATGAGCGCCGGAATGCAGCTCGGATCACGAACCCGTTATCGGACGAGGCACCACTCCTGCGCACCTCGATTCTTGACTCCCTGTTGGGAACCCTACGACTGAACGTGAACCGGGGTTCGAAGGACTGTGCTCTATTCGAGACAGGATTGGTCTTCCGGCTTGCTCATGATCTGGTTTCTGCGCCGGTTCCTGCTGTGGGGATCAAACCTGACCAGGAGGTACTCGATGAGATCGTCTCAGCGGTACCTTCCCAGCCACGGCATGTCGCTTTTGCTATGACAGGGGCTTCTGAGCCCGAAGGCCCTTATGGGGCAGCAACGCCGTGGACTGCACCTCAGGCAATCAGTCTGGCGATCTCGCTGGCCAGAGTGTTCGGTGTCGTCGTGATGCCGGAGGCAGAGGTCGGGAAAGCGCCTTGGCATCCTGGACGGTGTGCTCGCTTGGTAGCCGCTGACGGAAGCGTGATCGGTTACGCCGGTGAGCTGCATCCGAAGGTGTGCGCGAGATTGGGAATACCCGCTCGTTCCTGTGCAGCGGAACTCGACCTTGATGAGTTGTTGTCCTGTGGCGGCGATCCGGTTCAGGCTTCGGCGTTGTCGACCTATCCGGTGGCTCGTACGGATGTGGCTCTCGTCGTCGACGAGGACACTCCTTCAGCGGCGGTGGAGTCTGCCCTGCGAGCTGGGGCTGGTCATGGGTTGGAGTCGGTGGAGCTGTTCGATGTCTATCGTGGCGAGCAGGTTGAGCAGGGACAGAAGTCTTTGGCCTATCGACTCACCTTCAGGGCCGCGGATCGGACGTTGACCACCGATGAGGTGAGCGGAGCCAGGGATGCAGCTATTTCGGCGGCTGCTCAAGTAACAGGCGCTGTCCAGCGTGGGTGAACGATCTCGAGTGGTGGTGGTCACCGGTGCTTCTCGCGGCATCGGTGACCATCTGGCCGCTGCGTTCGTGGCAGCGGGCGATCTGGTTGAGGGCTGTTCTTTGCACGGCAAAGCGTCGGGGGCCGAGCCCCACCTAAGAGGTTTTTCGCTGACGGCTGTGGATGTGACCGATGCCCAGGCGGTTGCCGATTTCGTATCGGCGGTCGAGGAAAGGCATGGACGTATCGATGTTCTGGTCAATAACGCCGGAGTGATCGACGACGAGGTGCCTTTGGAGTGCTCTACCCCTGATCAGTGGTGGCGTACGGTGGAAGTGAATCTTAGGGGGCCTTATCTTTTCACCCGAATGGTGTTGCCTGGGATGCTGGCTGAAGGTTCTGGTCGGATCATCAATCTCAACTCTGGGGCAGCGATGCGCGCTGGAGATGTCGCGTCGGCTTATCACGTTGGGAAGGCTGCTTTGGCCCGGATCACCGGCTCGACGCATCTTTCGGGGAATGGTCGGGGAGTTCAGGCTTTTGACTTGATGCCGGGTGTCGTGCGTACTGATATGACCTCATCGATGCAGGCTCATGACGGACGTACGGAGTGGACGACTCCGCAGCAGGTGTGCGAGTTGGCCTTGGCTTTGGCCAGCGGGCGTCTGGATTCATGGTCAGGTTGTTTCGTGCGGGCAGGGGTGGACAAGGTCGACGACTTGGTTTCGGTGGCTGCGAGCGGTGTAGGTGGAACGGCGCGACAGCTGAATCTGACTTCTTATGGCAAAGGCGATCCGGTCGTCGGTTGAGAGTGTCCGCTAGCTGAGGGAACCGCCGACTCTCGGTGAATAACTTTACAATACTGTGTATATTCATCCGCATGAGAGTTGCGGTTGCAGGTGCCAGCGGTTATGCCGGGGGGGAAGTGATCCGCCTCCTGCTGGGGCATGCTGAATTCGAGGTAGGTGCGCTGACCGCCTCTGCCAGCGCAGGTAGCACCCTGGGAGAGCATCATCCACACCTCTTTCAGCTGGCAGACCAGATCCTGAAGGGCACAACCCCAGAGTCCTTCGAAGGACATGATGCTGTGGTCCTGGCTTTGCCACATGGATTCTCTGCTTCACTCGCAGCTGATCTCCCCGCAGACCTTGTCATCATCGACTGTGGCGCAGATTTTCGGCTGACAGATCCTGATGCATGGGAGCACTATTACGGCACTCCGCATGCTGGTTCATGGAGCTACGGACTGCCGGAACTTCCGACGGCGGGGGGCGGACGACTCCGCTCCGAACTAGTAGGACAACGCCGCATCGCAGCTCCTGGGTGCTATCCGACTGGGATCAGTCTGGCTTTGGCGCCGGGGCTGGCAGCTGGGCTTCTCGACCCTGCTGACATCGTTGTCGTTGCTGCCTCGGGCACTTCTGGCGCAGGAAAGGCGCTCCAAACTCACCTTCTGGCTTCTTCGGTGATGGGGTCAATGTCCCCTTACGGAGTCGGAGGATCTCACCGACACGTTCCCGAGATCGAACAGAATCTGTCCAGAGCTGCGGGAGCACCCGTATCTGTCTCGTTTACTCCTATGCTCGCGCCAATGCCTCGAGGCATCATCGCTACCTGCACAGCACGGCTGTCAGCTGGGATTTCACCGATCGGGTTGAGACGAGTATGGCAAGAGATCTACCAGGACGAGCCTTTCGTCCGGTTACTTCCTGAAGGTGTCTCGCCTTCCACCGGAAGCGTTCTGGGAAGCAATGTTGTGGCGATGCAACTGGCCTATGACGAGCGTGCTGGACGGGTCGTCGTGGTAGCTGTGGAGGACAACTTGACGAAAGGGACAGCGGGTGCCGTTGTGCAATGTCTCAATTTGGCATTCGGTATCCCGGAGGACACCGGTCTGTCTACGACGGGAGTAGCACCGTGAGTACCGCACACCAGTTCTGGCATCTGACTATGCACGAGTGTCCGGTCAAGATTGCTCGGCTCGACCCTGGGAGCGCGGTTCCTCAGTGGGCTCGAAGTGGACACCCCCTGACCTCGGTCACCTGGAATGCCAAGGAAACCTCGGTGATTGCGGCAGCAGACGAGGTTCCCATCGGGGTAGTCCAAGCGGGGCCTTTCCACGCCTTCGAGATCGAGGGGCCTCTTGATTTCACCTTGACTGGCGTGTTGGGAGGGCTGCTTGCCCCACTCGCGAGGGAGGGCATAGCTGTCATCACCCTGTCCACCTTCGAGACAGACTGGATCTTGATCCCGGTCGATCAGTCGGATCAGGCTGCCACTGTCTGGCGCTACAACGGTCATACGGTCGACACAGACCCACAGGTGAGGACGGCGCCTCCCAACGATGTACTTCTGGAGCATCCTGATGTCGAGGGGGAAGTATGAGCGTTACTTTCCCGGCGGGTTTTCGTGCTGCAGGTGTCGCAGCAGGGATAAAGCGCTCAGGTGCCCTGGACGTCGCGCTCGTGGTCAATGATGGGCCGAAGCGGTCTGCCGCGGGAGTTTTCACCACCAACCGTGTAGAAGCCGCTCCTGTCACGTGGAGTCGTCAGGCGCTCGACGACGGCCAGGCGTCGGCTGTGGTCCTCAACTCAGGATGCGCTAATGCCTGCACCGGTTCTCAAGGTCCCCAAGATGTGAAGGCCACGGCTGATCACCTGGCAGGCCGCCTGGGCTGCACATCGAGTGATGTCATCGTATGTTCCACGGGGATGATCGGCGAACTGCTTCCGCTCTCGGTGTTATTGAGCGGCATCGATGCCGCGGTCAGTTCCTTAGGAGCTGGGGGAGGGCCAGCGGCAGCCGAGGCGATTATGACGACCGATACGGTCGCCAAACAGGCTCACTGTTCAGAGGGTGGGTGGTCTGTCGGGGGAATGGCCAAAGGTGCGGGAATGCTGGCCCCAGGGCTGGCTACCATGCTGGTAGTTCTGACGACTGATGCCCAGGTTGACGCCCCAGGGCTCGGTTGTGCGCTTCGGGAGGCGACCCGCCGGACATTTGACCGACTCGACTCCGACGGGTGCATGTCGACGAATGACAGCGTGGTTTTGCTGGCCTCCGGGGCTTCGGGAATCGAGCCTTCGATGCAAGATCTCAGCAGGGCGTTGTTCGAGGTGTGTTCGGATTTGGCTCGACAGTTGATCGCCGATGCGGAGGGCGCGCGACACGACATCGCGATTACGGTCGAACACGCAGCGTCGGAGAGCGAAGCGACTGAGGTGGCCCGGGCAGTGGCTCGGAGCAATCTGTTCAAATGCGCTGTTTTTGGCGAGGACCCCAACTGGGGCCGAATTGTTGCTGAGGTCGGAACGACGCGAGCGACATTCGATCCAGACGACCTTGATATCTCGATTAATGGTGTGCAGGTGTGTCGGGGGTGCGCACCCGGAGAGAGCAGAACTGAAGTCGACATGTCTCTTCGTGAGGTCACCGTTCTCATTGATCTGAAAGCCGGCTCTGCGGAGTCCACGGTCTGGACCAACGACCTTACTCACGATTATGTCCACGAGAATGCGGTCTACAGCACATGAATGGCGTCGGAGGAAGGAAAACGGAGAAAGAGTGGTCTGCTGAGGAAAGGTCAGATGCGGCCTTCCAGCACCTACGGACCCTGCGTGACCAGGCGTCCTTGAACCGAGCTGCCGAGAAAGCCCATGTCTTGGTCGGCGCACTTCCATGGCTGGAGCGTTTTCATGGCTCCTTGGTCGTGGTCAAGTACGGCGGCAATGCTATGTCCTCAGATCGACTGAAGAAAGCTTTCGCTCAGGACATCGCTTTTCTACGCTACGCAGGTCTTCGTCCGGTAGTGGTCCATGGTGGTGGTCCTCAGATCGGCGTGATGCTCGACCGACTCGGCTTGCCTTGTGAGTTCAAAGCAGGACTAAGGGTGACCACTCCTGAGGTGATGGATGTGGTGCGCATGGTGCTGATGGGGCAGATCGGCAGAGAATTGGTAGGTCTTCTCAATGAGCATGGGCCGATCTCGGTGGGACTCTCTGGCGAGGATGCCGGATTGTTCGAGGGTCGGCGGCGTTCTGTCATGGTCGAGGGGGTGCCGGAGGACATTGGTCTGGTGGGCGATGTGGTGGGGGTCAACCCTTCGGCGGTGCTCGACATCATCGAGGCAGGGCGTGTTCCGGTGGTCTCGACCATCGCGCCTGATATCGAACGGGATGGGGTTCTGAATGTGAACGCGGATACGGCTGCAGCCGCGTTGGCTGTGGCCTTGTCCGCGCGCAAGCTGGTGGTGCTGACGGATGTCGAGGGAGTTTACGCCCGCTGGCCAGATAAGACTTCGCTGCTTTCTCGTCTGGATCTCACCTCGGCTGAGGAGCTGATGGGGTCAGTGGGTACAGGGATGCTTCCCAAGCTTGAGGCCTGTGTGCGGGCCGTGCGCGGAGGAGTTGGCAAAGCACATGTGATTGATGGTCGTCGGCCGCATTCATTGTTGGTGGAGATCTTTACCGGCGAAGGTGCAGGCACGATGATCGTTCCTGACGAGACAGAAGGAGGAGCTGGTGGATCAGATGGTCCGTGAGGAGTTCTTCCGAAGGTATGGACAGTCGTTGCTTCCGGTATTCGGCAAACCTCAGCTTGTTGTGTCTCATGGGGTTGGTAGCCGTTTGTGGGATATAGACGGAAAAGAATACTTGGACCTCTTGGCTGGTATTGCAGTCAATGCTTTGGGGCATGCGCATCCGGCTTTGGTCGCTGCGCTTTCTGAGCAGGCGTCGAAGCTTATTCATGTCAGTAATTACTTCACCTCTACGGTTCAAGTTGAGTTGGCAGAGAAACTCCTTGAGCTTGCTGAAGCGCCAGAGGGATCAGCTGTCTTCTTCACTAATTCTGGGACGGAGTCAGTGGAAGCAGCGATCAAGCTGTCACGGCGTACAGGACGTACGCGGATGGTGGCTGCGGAGGGTGCTTTCCATGGTCGTTCGACTGGCGCTTTGAGCTTGACGCACCGGCGGGAGTACCGGGATCCCTTTGAACCATTGTTGGGGTCAGTGCAACATGTGCCTTTCGATGACGCACAGGCTTTACGTGCGGTTTTCGCCGATGACTCTGCTCCGGTCGCAGCTTTATTCCTGGAACCTATTCAGGGAGAAGCCGGCGTGATCCCGGCATCACACAGCTATCTACGTCTGGCTCGGGAACTATGTAGCAGACACGGCGCTCTTCTCATCTTTGATGAGGTGCAGTCTGGAATGGGCCGGACTGGGCGCTGGTTCGCGCACCAGTGGGCGGAGGTGACGCCGGACGTCATGACCCTGGCCAAAGGACTGGGCGGCGGGATGCCCATAGGAGCGATGCTGACTTTTGGTAGGTCAGTGACGGGGCTGCTTTCTCAGGGACAACACGGCACAACATTTGGTGGCAATCCACTTGCGTGTGCAGCAGGTAACGCGGTGATTGAAGTACTGCAGCAGAAAGGAATGCTGGAACGAATCTGCAGCCTCGGTGACGAGTTGAAAGAACGGCTGATCGACATGGGATTGCCACGAATCGTCGAGGTTCGTGGACAAGGATTACTGCTCGGGATCGGTCTTGGTGATGCTGAAGCGCGCTCGCTCGCTGACGATCTGCTGGCAGAGGGGTGCATTGTTAATGCACCGAATCCGTACACCCTGCGGATCGTGCCTTCGCTCTTGTTGAGCCGCGAGGATGTCAGCTTGTTCGTCGAGACCTTCCGCCGAGTACTCCTGCGGGACGTCAAACGATGAAGAAGGGAGCTGTTTGCAGCCAGACGTTGACCAGATCGGCGCAGGGCCGGCCGGGGGATCCGGTGGTTTGGCATCAGCGGTTTCGTGTGATTGTTGACCTGCTGGGTACCCTCCGGTACCTGGTCGTGGGTGGAGGTAGGAGGTGCCCACGCATCACGGCTTCCGTGACTTTCACCGTTCGATGAGGAGAGATTTCTGTTGACCGTCGCCCAGTCCCGTATGGCACGACACGCACGGATCGTGGAGATCCTGATGCGAAATGCGGTGCGGAGCCAAGGAGAACTTCTGGAGCTCCTGTCCCTTGACGGTTACGAAGTGACCCAGGCCACCTTGTCGCGGGACCTGGTGGAGATCGGTGCGGTGAAAGTGCGTCGGGGAAAGTCACTGGTTTACGCGGTTCCAGGGGAAGGCGGAGACCGCACCCCTCGACCTGCGGTGGAAACGGACGAGATTGATGTTCGCTTGAAAAGGCTCTGTGAGGACCTGTTGGTGACGGCCACGGCCTCGGCGAACCTGGTGGTTCTTCGTACCCCGCCCGGCGCGGCGAATTACTTGGCTTCTGCCATTGACCGTGCTGATCCGGACGAGATCATCGGCACGATCGCTGGTGACGACACGGTTCTGATCGTCACAGTTTCTGCTCAGGGTGGGCAGGAAGTTGCGGATCGACTGCTGTCCTTGGCCTCAGGTATGTCATGAGATCACATATCACTTTGAGGGATGATCGATGTCAGAACTTGTGAATTCAGGTGGCGCTGTGTCTTTGTGGGGAGGAAGGTTTACCGGCGGACCGGCGGAAGCTCTGGCCGAGTTGAGCCGGTCGACGCACTTTGACTGGCGGCTAGCTCCGTATGATTTGGCAGGGTCACGCGCACATGCTCGGGTTCTCCGTGCTGCTGGTCTGCTCGACGAAACTACGTTTGCGACGATGATCGAAGGGCTGAATGCTCTCGGAGCGGAGGTCGCATCGGGTGCTTTCCTCCCTACCTTGGGCGACGAAGACGTGCACACGGCGTTGGAACGTGGTCTGATCGAGCGAGTTGGCACTGAGGTGGGCGGCCGGCTCCGGGCAGGAAGATCTCGTAACGATCAGGTGGCTACGCTCTTCCGGATGTATCTGCGGGACCATGCACGGGTCTGTTCAGGGATGCTCTTGAACGTCGTAGATGCTTTGATCGCGCAGGCTGCGGCCCATCCGGGTGTTCCGATGCCAGGCCGGACACATCTTCAACATGCCCAGCCGGTGTTGTTGGCCCATCATCTGTTGGCTCATGCGTGGGCTCTGCTGCGTGATGTGGAACGTTGGCGTGATTGGGATGTCCGGGCAGCGGTCTCCCCGTATGGTTCTGGAGCACTCGCCGGTTCTTCACTCGGGTTGGACCCGGATTCGGTCGCCTCGGATCTGGGGTTTACCTTGGCTTGCGAGAACTCGATCGATGGCACGGCGAGTCGTGACTTTGTCGCTGAGTTCTCTTTTGTCTCAGCGATGGCCGCAGTGGACGTATCTCGCTTTGCGGAGGAAGTATGTCTTTGGGCTACGAAGGAGTTCGGTTTCATCACCTTGGATGATGCCTACTCGACTGGGTCAAGCATCATGCCTCAGAAGAAGAACCCCGATGTCGCTGAGTTGGCGCGTGGCAAAGCGGGTCGTTTGATTGGCGACCTAGCTGGGCTTTTGGCCACGTTGAAGGGGCTGCCGCTGGCTTACAACCGTGATTTGCAGGAAGACAAAGAGCCTGTCTTCGACGCAGTCGACACCTTAGAAATGTTGCTGCCTGCTGTGGCAGGGATGACATCCACATTGATTTTTCATAGTGAGCGGCTCGCTGAGCTGGCTCCTCAGGGTTTTTCCTTGGCGACAGATGTTGCAGAGTGGTTGGTCCGTCAAGGAGTAGCCTTCCGCGTCGCACACGAGGTCGCTGGCGCGTGTGTGCGGGTCTGCGAGACGCGAGGTATCGAGTTATGGGAGCTCACCGATGGTGATCTGATCGCTATCTCGCCGCATCTCACTCCCGAAGTGCGCTCGGTGCTTTCGGTGGAGGGCTCCCTGGCCTCCAGGGATTCTAAGGGCGGGACGGCCCCGGTGAGAGTGGCTGAGCAGATCGCCCGGGCGTGCACAGCAGCTGAACAGGCACGTTGCTGGACTTCTGAGCAGGTCGTGGTCTGTGACTGATGTTTTTTTGACGGAGCGCTTCTACGCTCGTCCAGTCCTGGAGGTCGCACGTGATCTGCTGGGATGCGTCATCGCTCATTCCGGTGTGGCGGTACGACTCACAGAGGTGGAGGCGTACGACGGTGAACACGATCCGGGATCGCATGCTTTTCGCGGGCGTACACCGCGTACAGAGGCGATGTACGGCCCACCGGGCGGCTTGTATGTTTACTTTGCCTATGGGATGCACTTCTGCGCGAACCTGGTTTGCCGACCAGAAGGACAAGCAGCAGGGGTCCTGTTGCGAGCAGGCGAAGTCGTAGCGGGTGAAACGGTGGCGGTGGATCGCCGCATGGTTCGTAAGAAGCCCTCGCTGGGTCCTGACAGGCAGGCGATTGAGATTCGTCCGCGAGATCTAGCATGTGGTCCTGCTCGTCTGACGACGTGTCTTGCGATTGGACGTGCCGAGAACGGCCTGCTCACCACATCTGAGGGGAGCGCCGTAAAGGGGCTCTTCCCAATTGATGGTGTAGGTCGGGCGGCCATCATGCGGCAGTAGGGGGTGGGCGCGTCGGTGCCGGGGTAGGCGTCGAGGCCTTCCGAGGATGAAGGTTCCTACACCAGCCATCCAAGAAGACCTCGACGTGCGCGACGCTACCTTCACCTGCCCTGATCTGGCCATGTTCACCGGCGTGAGCGACCTCGGCCTGATCATCACCGGCCAACGCCTTCTGCCCGACAAAGCGGTCCTGGACGAGGGCCGCCGGGTCCTGATCAGCGACCCCGCGCGGTTCGACGGGGTGCGGGTGATCGGCGTCGATGAGCACGTGTGGCGCCACACCCGCCGCGGGGACAAGTACGTCACCGTCGTCATCGACCTGACCCCGGTGCGCGAGGGCACCGGCCCGGCCCGGTTGCTGGACATGATCGAGGGCCGCTCCAAAGCGGTCTTCAAGACCTGGCTGACCGGCCGCGACCAGACGTGGCGCGACGGACTCGAGGTCGTCGCGATGGACGGGTTCACCGGGTTCAAGGCCGCCGCCGAAGAGATCCCGCAGGTGGTCGCGGTGATGGACCCCTTCCACGTCGTCCGCCTGGCCAGGGACGCACTGGACCGGTGCCGCCGCCGAGTCCAGCTGGACCTGCACGGCCATCGCGGATTCAAGGGCGACCCGCTCTACCAGGCCCGACAGACCCTGCACACGGGCGCTGACCTGCTCACCGAGAAACAGCAGACCCGCCTGGTCGCCCTGTTCGACAGGCCCGAGCATGTCGAGGTCGAAGCGACCTGGGGCATCTACCAGCGGATGATCGCCGCCTACCGCGACCCCGACCGCGCCAACGGGAAGAAACAGATACGAGCCGTCATCGACGCCCTCGAGGGCGGCGTTCCCCGCGCGCTCACCGAGCTCATCACGCTCGGGCGGACACTGAAGAAACACGCCGACGACGTCCTGGCCTTCTTCGACCGCCCCGGCACCAGCAACGGCCCCACCGAGGCCATCAACGGCCGCCTCGAACACCTGCGCGGGTCCGCCCTCGGCTTCCGCAACCTCACCCACTACATCGCCCGCAGCCTCCTCGAAGCCGGCGGGTTCAGACCCCGACTACACCCTCAATTCGGATGAGTCCGTAAAGGTGACTCGTGGTGATCTGATCGATGATGCGCAGGTAGCTTCGGGGCCCAGGGTCGGAGTGGCAGGTTCTGGAGGAGATCCTGAGCGGTTCCCTTGGCGCTTCTGGATCAACGGGGACCGAACAGTGTCGGCCTATCGCCCGGCGGTTTCTCCGCAGCGACAGGGGTAAGGGATTATGGCCAAGGAGAGTCCACCGTCCGGGTGGCCTGGCGATCGAGAGGTAGTGAAATTGTGAGCAATGTGCTCGACGAGTTGATGTGGCGTGGCCTGGTGGCACAGACCACCGACGAGGCTTCGTTGCGTGAGGCGCTCGAGAACCCGCTCACGGTCTATTGCGGCTTCGATCCCACTGCACCTTCCTTGCATTTTGGCAATCTCGTGCAGTTGATACTGCTGCGGCATCTTCAACGGGCAGGCCATCGGGTCATCGGACTGGTGGGAGGGTCGACTGGTTTGATCGGGGACCCTCGGCCTACGAGCGAGCGGACGTTGAAGACCAAGGAACAGACCGCGGCGGACGTCGATCGTATTGCTGCTCAGGTACGTAAGATTCTGTCGATTGATGACAGCAACCCCCCAACCTTTGTGAACAACCTGGACTGGACCGCTCCGATTTCCGCCATTGATTTTCTTCGTGACTACGGGAAACACTTCAGGGTCAATCAGATGATCAAGAAGGATGCTGTGTCCGCCCGGTTGAGCTCTGAGCAGGGGATCAGCTACACCGAGTTCAGTTATCAGATCTTGCAAGCGCTGGACTACCTGCACTTGTACCGTGAATTTGGCTGCACGCTACAAACCGGTGGCCAGGATCAGTGGGGCAACCTCACCGCAGGGGTCGACCTTATCGGCCGGTCGGAAGGCGCCTCAGTGCACGTGCTGACGACTCCGCTTCTCACTGACAGCTCAGGTGAGAAGTTTGGTAAATCTGCAGGAAATGCAGTTTGGCTTGACCCAGAGATGACGAGTCCGTATGCGTTTTACCAGTATTGGCTCAACGTCGAAGACGCCTCAGTGATCATGCTGCTTAAGGTCTTCACCGATCGAACCCAGGATGAGATCGCTGAGTTCGAGCGTCAGGTGAGGGAAGAGCCCTTCCGTAGGACAGCACAGAAGCAGTTGGCTGCAGATGTGACAGAGCTGGTCCACGGAGTAGCTGCATCTGAGTCTGTCCAATCAGCTTCAGCGGCGCTTTTCGGTAAGGGCGACCTTCGAGGGCTGGCCATGACCACGCTGCGGGACGCCACAGACGAGCTTCCCGACGGTGTGGCAACTGTCGGCGATTCGCTGGTGGACGCGCTGGTTTCCTCAGGGCTGGTCGACTCCAGGAACGCAGCACGACGGGTGCTCTCCGAAGGGGGCGTCTCGGTTAACAACCTCAAGGTGAGTGATCCAGGAACGTTGCTTGTTGAGGAGGACTTCCTGGGAGGGGAAATCTGTCTTCTCAAGCGGGGACGCAAGGCCATGGCTGTGGTTCGCCGGGCATGAGCTCCCACGCTTGGAGGTACCCCCGCTGCGACGCTGCAAGCTTCTGAACAGCAGATTTGTACCTCTTGGGATTCTCTGGCTAATGTATTTCCTGTCAGCCCGGAAGGGAAGAAGCGAGGCGGAAAAGCCTCGGGTAAGCCTCGGGCTGACAGGTTCTCGATAGGAGAAGATGTCCTGAATCTACAGGGTTTCGATTCCTTGAATCTCGAAGAGTGAACTTGAACATCAAGGCACACTCTGATAGAGTTGAGAGCCTGCCGCCGAGAAGGAAGACTTCACGACGGAGCGCCGCCTCTTGCTAGGTTCTGCTAAGATCCTCTAGCTCGCAGGTAAGCAACCGATTCTTGAGAACTCAACAGCGTGCCGAAATCGATGCCAATTGTTTGTTGGTTTCAAGTCAATTCGGTCTTGACTTAATGGTTGAGACTTTTGGTTTGTTGCCAGGATTTTCCCGGCTAACTTTGTTGGCCTGGGGTTTTTCATTAATGGAGAGTTTGATCCTGGCTCAGGACGAACGCTGGCGGCGTGCTTAACACATGCAAGTCGAACGATGAAGACCAGCTTGCTGGTTGGATTAGTGGCGAACGGGTGAGTAACACGTGAGTAACCTGCCCTTCACTCTGGGATAACTCCGGGAAACCGGGGCTAATACTGGGTATGACCAATCTCCGCATGGAGTGTTGGTGGAAAGCTTTAGTGGTGAAGGATGGACTCGCGGCCTATCAGCTTGTTGGTGAGGTAATGGCTCACCAAGGCGACGACGGGTAGCCGGCCTGAGAGGGCGACCGGCCACACTGGGACTGAGACACGGCCCAGACTCCTGCGGGAGGCAGCAGTGGGGAATATTGCACAATGGGCGAAAGCCTGATGCAGCGACGCCGCGTGAGGGATGAAGGCCTTCGGGTTGTAAACCTCTTTCATCAGGGAAGAAGCGAAAGTGACGGTACCTGAAAAAGAAGCACCGGCTAACTACGTGCCAGCAGCCGCGGTAATACGTAGGGTGCGAGCGTTGTCCGGAATTATTGGGCGTAAAGAGCTTGTAGGCGGTTTGTCGCGTCTGCCGTGAAAATTCGGGGCTTAACTCCGGACGTGCGGTGGGTACGGGCAGGCTAGAGTGTGGTAGGGGAGACTGGAATTCCTGGTGTAGCGGTGAAATGCGCAGATATCAGGAGGAACACCGATGGCGAAGGCAGGTCTCTGGGCCATAACTGACGCTGAGAAGCGAAAGCATGGGGAGCGAACAGGATTAGATACCCTGGTAGTCCATGCCGTAAACGTTGGGCGCTAGGTGTGGGACTCATTCCACGAGTTCTGTGCCGCAGCTAACGCATTAAGCGCCCCGCCTGGGGAGTACGGCCGCAAGGCTAAAACTCAAAGGAATTGACGGGGGCCCGCACAAGCGGCGGAGCATGCGGATTAATTCGATGCAACGCGAAGAACCTTACCAAGGCTTGACATACACCGGAAACACGCAGAGATGTGTGCCCCGTAAGGTCGGTGTACAGGTGGTGCATGGTTGTCGTCAGCTCGTGTCGTGAGATGTTGGGTTAAGTCCCGCAACGAGCGCAACCCTCGTTCCATGTTGCCAGCACTTCGGGTGGGGACTCATGGGAGACTGCCGGGGTCAACTCGGAGGAAGGTGGGGATGACGTCAAATCATCATGCCCCTTATGTCTTGGGCTTCACGCATGCTACAATGGCCGGTACAAAGGGCTGCGATACCGCGAGGTGGAGCGAATCCCAAAAAACCGGTCTCAGTTCGGATTGGGGTCTGCAACTCGACCCCATGAAGTCGGAGTCGCTAGTAATCGCAGATCAGCAACGCTGCGGTGAATACGTTCCCGGGCCTTGTACACACCGCCCGTCAAGTCACGAAAGTCGGTAACACCCGAAGCCGGTGGCCTAACCCTTGTGGGGGGAGCCGTCGAAGGTGGGACTGGCGATTGGGACTAAGTCGTAACAAGGTAGCCGTACCGGAAGGTGCGGCTGGATCACCTCCTTTCTAAGGAGCATATAGGGTCCTTTCGTTACCAAATGTGTAACGGGGATCTGCTCAAGGGTGGAACATCGATGGATGGCATTTGCTGATGGTCAGCATCACGAGTACGGCTCTTCGGAGCAAGGAAAGTGTGTCTGGTTGGAGTGAATGTCGTGGCACGTTGTTGGGCTCTCAGGGCTCGGCTGCTCTTCGAGTAGTTGGGTGCTGATTGTTGATGTCCCATGTGGGTCATACCCGTTCATGACAGGAATGTTGTGGGTGTGAGGTGGCTCCGGTTGTGGGATGTTGGTTGGTGTTTTGAGAATTACACAGTGGACGCGAGCATCTTTGTGGCCAAGTTTTTAAGGGCACACGGTGGATGCCTTGGCACCAGGAACCGATGAAGGACGTAGGAATCTGCGATAAGCCTCGGGAAGTCGATAACCAGACTGTGATCCGAGGATTTCCGAATGGGGAAACCCGGCTGGAGACATGTCCAGTCACTCGCACCTGAATATATAGGGTGTGTAGAGGGAACGTGGGGAAGTGAAACATCTCAGTACCCACAGGAAGAGAAAGCAACCGCGATTCCGTGAGTAGTGGCGAGCGAAAGCGGATCAGGCTAAACCGAGCGTGTGTGATAGCGGTCAGGCGTTGCACGTTCGGGGTTGTGGGAGGTATCAGCTGGCACTGACTTGTCAGCAAGGAGTAAGAAATTTTCATGGTAGGCGAACGGTCTTGAATGGCCGGCCATAGACGGTGGCAGCCCGGTAGCTTAAACCTTGAGAACTCCTGATGCATTTCCCGAGTAGCACGGGGCCCGAGAAATCCTGTGCGAATCTGGCGGGACCACCCGCTAAGCCTAAATATTCCCTGGTGACCGATAGCGGACAAGTACCGTGAGGGAAAGGTGAAAAGTACCCCGGGAGGGGAGTGAAATAGATCCTGAAACCGTGTGCCTACAATCCGTCGGAGCCTCTTTGTGGGGTGACGGCGTGCCTTTTGAAGAATGAGCCTGCGAGTTAGTGCTCCGTGGCGAGGTTAACCCGTGTGGGGAAGCCGTAGCGAAAGCGAGTCTGAATAGGGCGTTTTAGTCGCGGGGTCTAGACCCGAAGCGGAGTGATCTACCCATGGCCAGGTTGAAGCGCCGGTAAGACGGCGTGGAGGACCGAACCCACTTAGGTTGAAAACTGAGGGGATGAGCTGTGGGTAGGGGTGAAAGGCCAATCAAACTCCGTGATAGCTGGTTCTCCCCGAAATGCATTTAGGTGCAGCGTTGCGTGTTTCTTGCCGGAGGTAGAGCTACTGGATGGCTGATGGGCCTTACCGGGTTACTGACGTCAGCCAAACTCCGAATGCCGGTAAGTAAAGCGTGGCAGTGAGACTGCGGGGGATAAGCTCCGTAGTCGAGAGGGAAACAGCCCAGATCACCAGCTAAGGTCCCTAAGCGTGTGCTAAGTGGAAAAGGATGTGGAGTTGCAGTGACAACCAGGAGGTTGGCTTAGAAGCAGCCACCCTTGAAAGAGTGCGTAATAGCTCACTGGTCAAGTGATTCCGCGCCGACAATGTAGCGGGGCTCAAGCACACCACCGAAGCTGTGGCATTGACACATTTCCTAAGCCTTCGTGGTTCAGGGGTGTTGATGGGTAGGGGAGCGTCGTGTGGCGAGTGAAGCATCCGAGTGATCGAGGTGTGGACGCCACACGAGTGAGAATGCAGGCATGAGTAGCGAATGACGGGTGAGAAACCCGTCCGCCGAATAACCAAGGGTTCCAGGGTCAAGCTAATCTGCCCTGGGTAAGTCGGGACCTAAGGCGAGGCCGACAGGCGTAGTCGATGGACAACGGGTTGATATTCCCGTACCGGCGAAGAACCGCCCATATCGAACCCAGTGATGCTAAGCATCCGAAGCCGCTGTTTTCAGTCTTTGGCTGTGAATGGATGGTGGAGCATGCGATCCTATCTGGTAGTAGGTAAGCGATGGAGTGACGCAGGAAGGTAGCCTCCGCGTGGCGATGGTTGTCCACGTTCAAGCATGTAGGGAGTCAGATAGGCAAATCCGTCTGGCATTATCCTGAGATGTGATGGTGACACCGTATGGTGGAAGCAGGGTGATCCTATGCTGCCGAGAAAAACTTCTAGCGAGGTTCGAGCCGCCCGTACCCTAAACCGACTCAGGTGGTTAGGTAGAGAATACTAAGGCGATCGAGTGAATCGTGGTTAAGGAATTCGGCAAAATGCCCCCGTAACTTCGGGAGAAGGGGGGCCCAAACCTTGAAACTCTTTACGAGTTAGGGGTAAGGGCCGCAGAGACCAGGGAGAAGCGACTGTTTACTAAAAACACAGGTCCGTGCGAACACGTAAGTGGATGTATACGGACTGACGCCTGCCCGGTGCTGGAACGTTAAGGGGACCGGTTAGCTCTTCGGGGCGAAGCTGAGAACTTAAGCGCCAGTAAACGGCGGTGGTAACTATAACCATCCTAAGGTAGCGAAATTCCTTGTCGGGTAAGTTCCGACCTGCACGAATGGCGTAACGACTTCTCCACTGTCTCAACCGCGAACTCGGCGAAATTGCACTACGAGTAAAGATGCTCGTTACGCGCAGAAGGACGGAAAGACCCCGGGACCTTTACTATAGCTTGGTATTGGTGTTCGGTACGGCTTGTGTAGGATAGGTGGGAGACTGTGAAGCTCGTGCGCCAGCATGGGTGGAGTCAACGTTGAAATACCACTCTGGTCGTACTGGATGTCTAACTTCGGACCATGATCTGGTTCAGGGACAGTGCCTGGTGGGTAGTTTAACTGGGGCGGTTGCCTCCTAAAAGGTAACGGAGGCGCCCAAAGGTTCCCTCAGCCTGGTTGGCAATCAGGTGTTGAGTGCAAGTGCACAAGGGAGCTTGACTGTGAGACAGACATGTCGAGCAGGGACGAAAGTCGGGACTAGTGATCCGGCCATGGCTTGTGGAAGCGTGGTCGCTCAACGGATAAAAGGTACCCCGGGGATAACAGGCTGATCTTGCCCAAGAGTCCATATCGACGGCATGGTTTGGCACCTCGATGTCGGCTCGTCGCATCCTGGGGCTGGAGTAGGTCCCAAGGGTTGGGCTGTTCGCCCATTAAAGCGGTACGCGAGCTGGGTTTAGAACGTCGTGAGACAGTTCGGTCCCTATCCTCTGTGCGCGCAGGAAACTTGAGAAGGGCTGTCCCTAGTACGAGAGGACCGGGATGGACGAACCTCTGGTGTGTCAGTTGTTCTGCCAAGAGCACCGCTGATTAGCTACGTTCGGAAGTGATAACCGCTGAAAGCATCTAAGCGGGAAGCACGCTTCAAGATGAGGTTTCCATGAGTCCTAGAGACTTGAGAGGCTCCCAGCTAGACTACTGGGTTGATAGGCCAGATGTGGAAGCACAGCAATGTGTGGAGCTGACTGGTACTAATAAGCCGATAACTTGTTTACAAAGATGCTACGCGTCCACTGTGTGATTCCCGGAACATCAACCGGGATGAACAATTTCATATGAGATTGTTGTGATTCTCTGAGGTTGGTAAGTACGAGAGAGTTACGGCGGTCATAGCGAGAGGGAAACGCCCGGTCCCATTCCGAACCCGGAAGCTAAGCCTCTCAGCGCCGATGGTACTGCACTGGTGACGGTGTGGGAGAGTAGGACGCCGCCGGACAATCATTCAGGAAGGGTCCTGACCACTACGTGGTCAGGACCCTTTTTGTGTTTGGGGAGTATTCCGTGTGGCTGGGAGCCTGGGGTGAGGCCCGGGTAGAGCATCTACCCACAGCCACCAGAGGACCCCACAGACAAGAACCCACGCTTCTATGCCAGCGTGATGATGCGACATCGCTATCAGAAGCGCTTAGGTGCGGATGGCTGGTGTTCGATAACCTTGTTGACGGTCGTGAAACGGCCGCGTGTGCAGATCAGAAGAGGGGAACGAAGTGTCTCAGGACCGAAATATGCTGGGATCAGGGCGGTCTCGGTGGAACCGAGTCGACGGAGAGCAGCAGCCCCCTGCCGGAGACAGCCATCAGACTACTCACGCTGTACAACGGGCGGAGGAAGACTCCCCTAAGTCGTCCCAACAGGGTAAAAAATCACGAGACGGCGAGCTGCCGAGAGGACGAACTGCTGACGGTGCAGCAGATAGAAAAACTCGCTTTGGGCGTTCTGAGCTAGGAAATCGGCACGACAGAAGATCGGCTGGTAGGCCGCAGCGAGAAGCTGACGAGACGGGACGAAGCCAAGGACGACAGAGCCAGGAAGGGCGCCCTGTGCGAGGGCGGAGAGATACTGATCGCCGTGGATCTTTCGGGGAACGTCCGAAGCGTTTTCGAGACGAACAAGATCGGGACGGTTCGAAGACCCCAGTGGGGGAGCGTCGTCCCTTCCGGTCTCGCAGCGGAGAGGGAGGACGCACTGCAGGACCCCGTAAGGACGAAAAATTTGAAGTCGTCAAACGCGGTGGGGCCCGGCTGGCGCCAAAACAAGAACGTAAGCCGGACCCAGCTATCGATGCAGATGTCACCGGGCTCGAAATTGACCGTGCAATCAAGAACGAACTTCGCACATTGAGTAAAGAGAACGCCAAAGGCGTAGGGCAACATTTGGTTATGGTGTCCCGGTTGCTGGACGTGGACATCAACGGTGCCCGTGCACATGCGGAAACAGCGGTCCGCAGAGCAGGGAGAGTGGCGGCTGTTCGTGAAGCCAGAGGGCTAGTTGCCTACCGAGAAGGCGACTACCAGATGGCGCTGAGTGAATTTAGGACTGCACGTAGGCTGTCTGGTTCACAGCATCTTCTGCCCCTCATGGTTGACTGCGAACGCGGGCTGGGACGTCCGGAAAGAGCTCTCGAACTGGCGGGATCCCCTGAGGCTCGTACCTTGACGAAAGCGGAACGCATCGAGCTTTTGATCGTCTGTTCTGGGATTCGCAGGGACATGGGGCATCTGGATGCTTCTGTAGTGCTGCTTGAAACCCCAGATCTCAATCCGAACAGGAGAGATCCTTGGTCAGCGCGATTGTTCTACGCATATGGTGAAGCATTGATGAGCCGTGGTGATCATGAACTTGCCCGTGCATGGTTCGCAGAAGCAGCAGATGCAGACACCGATAATCTCACCGATGCAGCTGAACGGCTTGATGAGATCGATGGAATCGTTTTTGTCGACCTCGGAGAAGAAGAGAACGACCTGCCTGGGGTCAGCTCGGTTAAGAATGGGGCTGATTCTGCGC
Organism: Austwickia chelonae; assembly: GCF_003391095.1. Taxonomy (NCBI): domain Bacteria; kingdom Bacillati; phylum Actinomycetota; class Actinomycetes; order Micrococcales; family Dermatophilaceae; genus Austwickia; species Austwickia chelonae. The sequence continues at coordinate 1,176,338 of NZ_CP031447.1, forward strand.
AAGAGCAGGATGTTCAGCAGACGGGCCATATGAGGTAAACAGTCTGTGAAAGTGACATACTCGACTTTATCGAGAGATGGGAAACCGCTCCCAGTTCGCAGGAGAAAATTTCTATGACAGATGTGTCAGATTGCCTGGTTAGTTTTTATCGTGGGCTTATCTGCGACCTGGATGGCGTGGTCTATAGAGGATCAAACGCAGTGCCACATGCCGTTGATTCGCTTGCCGAAGCTCAAAGAGGAGGTATTGGCGTAGTTTACGCCACAAACAATGCCTCTCGCCCACCACGTGAAGTCGCTGATCAGCTGAGAGCGCTAGGCCTGGTGCTTGAAGAAAGGGCTGTTGTCACCAGCGCGCAAGCTGGTGCCGCATACCTGGCAGGAGTCCTCCCCGCCGGAAGCAGGGTTTTGGCCGTTGGAGGACCAGGTGTGGCACAGGCGCTGTCCGCAGCTGGCCTTCAGGCAGTGAGTGGCGCGGATAGCTCAGGCGGAGAAAAAGTATCCGCGGTGCTCCAGGGTTATGGTCGAGATGTCAGCTGGACGGATCTGGCCGAAGCTGCATACGCCATTTCAGAAGGAGCCCTTTGGGTCGCGTCGAATACTGATCTCACTATCCCGACTGCGCGGGGACTCGCCCCGGGGAACGGTTCCCTTGTTGGCGCAGTAAGACAAGCTGTGAAGATCGACCCCATCGTCGTCGGAAAGCCCCAAACTGCACTTTATGAACTCTCAGCCTCAGTGCTTCACGGAGAACTGACAGAGGTGCTCGCACTAGGAGATCGCCTCGACACCGACATCGAAGGAGCTAACAAGGCCGGGATCGATTCCTTGTTCGTCCTGACAGGGGTGAACAACGTCGCGGACGTTGTCATGTCGCCTGAGCTGCTACGTCCTCGATACATCGCTAGCGATCTTCGATCCTTGATGACTCCGTATGCAGAGCCGACTGTAAACAGCGATGGGAAGACCGCCACCGCAAGATGCGCAGATGCGGAGGTCATCGTTGGAACCAAGGGAGTGGAGAGTCTCGCCGGGGACCCAGAGTCGGCTATGCGGACCTTCGTCTCAGCGGCCTGGATGGCCCAGGACGCAGGGATTTTGCGCGACCAGGACGAGATCCGCCGCGCCGCAGACGCTGTGCAAGATGCGGCTCGGCGAGCTGCGCAGGGCTGACGATGGTTCACCCCGTCGACTCTGATAGCAACGGTGGCAAGCCAGTTCCTGGCTTGCCACCGGAGGCCTGCTGCGGGACACCCGAGAAGACATGTCAGCTGGAGATCAGCGGGACCTTCAAACAGCTCATAGAGCTTGAAACCAGTGATTTCGATGGTGCGATTGAGCTGGGAGCCCGTCTCTATCAGGATCTTCGTAGCCAGCTGCAGGAGGCAGCAGGAGGATGACCCCTTCGCGTATCGATGCTGCGCTGGTCGCTCGAGGTCTAGCACGTTCGCGTGGAGACGCTCAGGAGCTGATTCGATCAGGTGCGGTACAGCTCAATGAAACTGCTGTCCGCAAAATGTCGACCCCGGTACGCGAAACAGATCAGATCGTCGTCCGGAGGGAGGGTCCGCTCCCGGTCGGTCGTGGCGCGTATAAATTAGAAAAGGCTTTCGAGCTCTTCGGGAGAACTCGTGAAGATCCTTTTGACGTCGGGGGGCAGCGCTGCCTCGATATCGGTGCATCGACGGGCGGGTTCACCCAGGTTCTTCTAGCGCACGGCGCCAGAGAAGTCACCGCGCTCGATGTCGGACATGGGCAGCTGTCACCCACGCTCCGATCTGACCCTCGGGTGCGGGAAGAATCCGGTCGCAATATTCGCGAAACCTGTGCTATCGATATCGATGGCCCTTTTCCCATCATCGTCGGCGACCTGAGTTTCGTCTCCCTGGCACTGGTCATGCCTGCCGTCGCAGAGCTGATCGACGACCCAGGACAAGCTGTTCTTCTGGTCAAGCCCCAGTTTGAGAGCGGACGAAACGCCCTCGACAAGAACGGCGTCGTCCGTGACCCCCGCGAACACCGTAGAGCGATCTGCGCCGTGGCCCGTTCAGCGCGCGAACAAGGACTTTTTCCCAGAGAGATCCGCACAACAGGACTCCCCGGACGTACCGGAAATCACGAGTACCTAATGTGGATCACGACGAGAGAAGAACTCGCCTTGACCGACGACGAAGCGGCTGCCGACACTGCTGTTGATCTTCCGGGAAGGACACGATGACGCGCACAGTACTGCTCATCACCAATGTCACCCGCTCCGAGCTGCGCCACCATACCTGTGAGATCGCCTCCCTTTTCGCTCAAGCCGGGATGCAGGTGGCGATGGCCTCCAGCGAACTTGACGTTATTGGAAGAACAGCGAACTCCCCGATCATCGAGGCGGATGCTGATGTGCCAGCAGACGGAGTGGAACTGGTCTGTGTTCTCGGAGGAGACGGGACGATCCTCCGGGCCGCAGACATCGCCCGAGGGTCAGGAGTTCCCTTACTCGGCGTGAACTTCGGCCATGTAGGATTCCTGGCTCAAGCAGAACGAGATGCGCTCACCGATGTTGTCCGACAAGTGGTGGCTGGCGATTACGCCGTCGAAGATCGGATGACTCTTGACGTGACAGCGCTACATCGTCAAGACGTCATCGCTACCAGCTGGGCACTCAACGAGGTCACCGTCGAGAAAGCAGCCCGGGAACGCATGTTGGAGCTCGTGCTCGAGATCGACGGCCGACCGCTCTCGACGTGGGGGTGCGATGGCGTCATCGTGGCCACCCCCACCGGAAGCACGGCCTATGCCTTTTCTGCAGGAGGCCCCGTCGTCTGGCCCGATGTCGAAGCTCTCCTTTTGGTTCCCATCTCGGCACATGCGCTGTTCGCAAGGCCTCTTGTCGTCGGACCGGACTCGCACGTCGCTGTCGACCTGGTAGCAGGTACTGAAGGTCGGGGAGTCATGTGGTGCGACGGAGCCAGACCTGTAGAACTACCGGAAGCTGCTCGTATCGAAGTGCGTCGTAGCGATCTTCCTGTACGACTTGCCCGCCTTGACGACGCGCCCTTCACCGATCGGCTTGTAGAGAAATTCGCGCTATCCGTTCACGGATGGCGCGGCAGGAACAACACGAACCTCAGGTGATCGCAGAGTAGCCAGCTACAGAAAGCCCCAAGGCCGGCTCGGAAGAGCGACGATCCCCAGGGAAGACAGCCGGGAATCCAGCGGAACACGATCTTATGCCTACGCTGGCCTCATGCTCCGCCAGATGCGAATCCAAGGTCTGGGTGTCATCGAAGACGCCGTTCTCGACCTCAGCGATGGACTCAATGTCCTCACCGGTGAAACCGGTGCCGGGAAGACCATGGTGATCTCCGGGCTCGGGCTGCTTCTCGGAGCACGAGGCGACGCAGCAATGGTCCGTGCAGATGAACGCGCTGCTGTGATCGAAGGGCTACTCGACATTCCCGAAGGCCACCCGGCTCGGGAACGAGCGATCGACGCCGGGGCAGACGTTGAAGACGATCTGATCATCAGCCGTACTGTGTCCGCTGAAGGACGCAGCCGTGCACACGTCGGAGGCAGGCAGACTCCGGTCTCAGTGCTGGGCGACATCGGAGAGATGCTTGTGGCCGTGCACGGGCAATCCGATCAGTGGCGCCTCCGCAGACCTGAAGAACACCGGGTCGTCCTCGACGACTACGGTGCTGCTCCTCTCGCCCAGCTCCTGCAGGATTACGCTGCGGCCTACAGCGCGCTGGCCACGACCCAAGCGGCGATTCGGGAAGTGACTGAATCGAGCCGAGACCGAGCCGTCGAGATCGAGGTTCTGCGCAGAGGACTTGCCGAGTTGGAAGAACTCGATCCTCGCCCAGGCGAAGACGAGGAACTCCGTGCCGAGGACCAACGCCTTTCGCACACCGACGCGCTACGTGCTGCGGCCGGCATCGCCCATGACGCGCTAACCGGAGATCAGGAGGTGCCGGACGACGGTGGTGCCGCTGGCCTGCTCGCCGCCGCCAGGGCAGCCCTTGCCGGACAAGCCGATCACGACGAACAACTCGCGGAGCTGGAACGACGTACTGCTGAGCTGACCTACTTGACAGCAGATCTCGGAACTGACCTGGCTGCCTATCTCAATGACATCGATGCCGACCCCACTCGCCTCGCCATCGTGCAGGAACGACGAGCAGCGCTCGCGAGACTCACCCGGAACTATGGAGACGACATCGATCAGGTGCTCGACTGGGGGCGACGGGCAGCAGCTCGCTTGGACGAACTCGAAGGATCACACGACAGGGTCGAAGCCTTGCGTGCCCAAGCAGCGCAGGAACAGGAAACCTTAGCGGCAACAGCGATAACGCTGAGCCGCACCCGTCAGGAAATCGCGGTGAAACTGGGGCAGGCAGTAACCGAAGAGCTCACCCACTTGGCAATGGGGCGGGCTCAGATTGAGGTGGTTGTCGAACAACAAGAGGATCCCGAACGCGGACTACCGTTACCGGACGGACGCCGAGTACGTTGCCACCCCCATGGCATCGACGTCGTCGAGATCAGGTTGGCGGCGAACCCAGGCGCGTCTCCCCGGACCGTGGCCAAAGCCGCTAGTGGCGGAGAACTATCCCGAGTGATGCTCGCCTTAGAGGTCGTCACCGGAGCCTCCATCGAGGACAGTACAGCGCCACGACCACGCACTTTCGTCTTCGATGAAGTCGATGCAGGCGTGGGTGGCAAAGCGGCCCTGGATGTCGGGGCCCGCTTGGCCCAGCTGGCTCAACACGCCCAGGTCATCGTGGTGACCCATCTTCCTCAGGTCGCTGCTTTTGCCGACGCCCACCTGGTGATCCACAAGAGCAGCGACGGACAGGTGACAACCAGCGGGATCAGTGTTTTGGACGATGACGGCAGACTCCGTGAACTGGCTCGAATGATGGCCGGCGCGGAAAGCGAGGTTGCCGTGCAACATGCTCGAGAGCTCCGTGAGCAAGCGACCAGCCGTACCTGAGGAAAACCGCTCGGAGCGTTGCGGATACGGACCCAACGGGGATATTTACGGACGATTAACAGGCTCTGCCCACCTGTTCAAGACGGCAGAAAGATGGAAGATGGCAGCCCACCGAGCAGGTAGAAGGTCTCCACTCGGGCGAAGGTGACGTAGAATCAAAGTCCGTGGCGCAAACGAAACATATCTTCGTGACCGGAGGCGTTGCCTCGTCGCTTGGCAAGGGGCTGACGGCATCAAGCCTCGGATTCCTGCTTCGTCAACGCGGGTTACGGGTCACCATGCAGAAACTCGACCCCTACCTCAACGTCGATCCGGGGACGATGAACCCTTTCCAACACGGCGAGGTCTTCGTCACGGCAGACGGCGCGGAGACCGATCTCGATATCGGACACTACGAACGCTTCCTCGACGCACCTCTCTCCCAAGCTGCCAATGTCACCACCGGGCAGGTCTACAGCCAGGTCATCGCCAAGGAACGTCGCGGAGAGTACCTGGGTGACACAGTGCAGGTCATCCCGCATATCACCAATGAGATCAAAGAGCGGATGAGGGAACAGGCCTCGGCGAAGAAGCCGCCGCAGGTCATCATCACCGAGATCGGGGGGACCGTCGGTGACATCGAATCCCTTCCCTTCCTCGAGGCGGCCCGGCAGGTGCGTCACGACCTCGGCCGAGAGAACTGCTTCTTCCTGCACGTCAGCCTCGTGCCCTACCTCGCGCCGAGCGGTGAACTCAAGACAAAACCCACCCAGCACTCCGTGGCGGCGCTGCGTCAGCTCGGGCTCCAACCTGACGCCATCGTGCTGCGCGCCGACAGGGAGATCCCCGAAGGGATGAAGCGGAAGATCGCCCTGGCCTGCGACGTCGATCAGGAAGGCACCATCGCCTGCACAGATGCGCCCTCGATCTACGACATCCCCAAGGTGCTGCATGCCCAAGGCCTCGACGCCTATGTCGTCCGTCGTCTTGGTCTTCGTTTCCGGGACGTCGACTGGAAAGAGTGGGACGTCCTCCTGAACCGGGTCCACCGGCCGAGCAGCCATGTCGAGATCGCGCTCGTCGGAAAGTACATCGACCTCCCGGATGCCTATCTGTCGATCACCGAAGCGCTCCGGTCGGGAGGCTTCCACCATGACACCAAGGTCAAGATCCGCTGGGTGGCCTCCGATGAATGCCAGACCCCGGAACGAGCGCAAGCAGCACTCGGAGGCGTCGACGCCATCCTGGTCCCCGGAGGTTTCGGTGTTCGAGGCATCGAAGGGAAACTCGGCGCGCTGAGATGGTCCCGTGAGAACGGCATCCCCACTCTGGGGATCTGTCTGGGCCTGCAATGCATGGTCATCGAATACGCTCGAAATGTCGCCGGAATCGAAGGCGCCAGCAGCAGCGAGTTCGATCCGCAGACCCCGGCACCAGTTATCGCCACGATGGCCGAGCAAGAAGCCTTCGTCGAAGGTGCCGGAGGTGACATGGGTGGAACCATGCGGCTCGGATCGTATCCGGCCAAACTGCTCAAAGGGTCGGTCACCGCGAGTGCCTACGGGGCGCTCAAAGCGGACGAAAGGCACCGTCATCGTTACGAGGTCAACAATGCCTATCGGGGGCAACTGGAGAACGCCGGGTTGGTGTTCTCCGGGACCAGCCCGGACGGTTCCCTCGTGGAATTCGTGGAGCTTCCTTCATCGGTGCATCCGTACTATGTCTCCACCCAGGCCCACCCTGAATTTCTCTCCCGTCCGCACCGGGCGCATCCGCTCTTCGCCGGACTCGTCCGTGCTGCGCTCGACCGGCAGGAAGCTGCTCGGAGCACCGATCCGGAGTCAGCATCGGGGAAGAACTCAGACCGGAGAGGAAACGCCAAGAAATGAGTCTCGATGCGCCTCGCCTCGGTGCCGACGACTTGGCCGACGATTTTCTAGGTAAACCGGTCCTTCACACAGACAAAGTCTTCCAGGGCATGGTCTGGGACGTCAGAGCAGACCGGGTCGATCTCGGGGAGGCAGGGGAAGTCACCCGACAGTACGTCGAGCACCCCGGCGCGGTGAGTATCGTCGCGCTGCGCGAATGCCGCAGTGAACCTGAGGTTCTGCTGATCAAGCAGTACCGGCACCCGGTGCGGGCTACCGAATGGGAACTGCCGGCAGGACTGCTGGACATCGCAGGGGAACCAGCGAGGGAAGCTGCCGCCCGTGAGCTGGCCGAAGAGGCTGATCTCCGAGCCAAGAGCTGGCATCTGCTCACCGATCTTTTCCCGTCCCCCGGTGGGATCGGAGAAGCGATCCGTATCTTCCTGGCCCGTGACCTGACCGAGGTGCCGCTCGAGGAAAGACATGACCGCGATGCGGAAGAACTAGGCATGCCCACGGCCTGGGTGCCGCTCGACGAAGCGGAGAGAGCTGTCCTGGCGGGGAGACTCACCAACGGGGTCGCCCAGCTGGGGATCCTCGCTGCCGCGGCGGCCCGTCGACACGGATGGGCCACTTTGCAGGCAGCGGACACCGCATTCCTCGCGCTTCCCGGGAACCGTGGATGAGCGGGGCTTTCGGGAACATCCGCGGATCGGCAGAGTCACGCTGCCCCTGCGGCGGAGTTCCGACAGGAAATTCGTACCAGGAATGTTGCCAGCCGTTGCACTCGGGCACGGAACGAGCAGTTACTGCAGAACAGGTGATGCGCAGCAGATACAGTGCCTTTGCGCTAGGCGATGAGAGGTACCTGCTGCGAACCTGGCACCCCCGCACTCGGCCAGAGGCTCTGCGGCTCGACCCGGGGCATCGTTGGGTCTCGTTGGAAGTCCTGGGGACTCACGAAGGGCAGGACGCCGACGAGACCGGGGTGGTGACCTATCGGGCCCGGTCCCGCGGACATAACGGCGAAGAGAGCACCATGACAGAGATCAGCCGATTCGAACGACGAGCCGGACGATGGGTCTACGTCGACGGAGAGATCGTCGATTGACGACCCGGTACCCGTGAACAGGACGACAGGGAACCGAAAATGCCCTCGAAGCCATTCGTCGCGGCCGCGTACCATAGGACACGGTCGCTGCACCGTACGAGGGCTTGACCCTCCATAACGGGACGGCACCGTCTCCTGCACGACGTCTCTGCTCAGGAAGCTCCTAGGCGCGGACGGTGTGGGCGACCAATCCAGACCAGTGATCCATCGATCGAAGGACCCACCGTGCTCCGTACGCACACAGCCGGCTCCCTGCGGGCCGAGCATGCCGGAACGACCGTCACGCTCACAGGTTGGGTAGCCAACAGGCGCGATCACGGCGGCGTCGAATTCATCGATATCCGGGATGCCAGCGGGGTCGTACAGGTCGTGGCCCGTGACGAGGTGCTCACCGGTACAGCCCATGGCCTGCGCAACGAGTACTGCGTCAAGGTCACCGGTCAGGTCACCCCTCGCAGCGCCGAGAACATCAACCCTGATCTGCCCACCGGCCAGATCGAAGTCGTCGCCAGCGACATCGAGGTGCTCTCCGAGGCCTCCCCACTGCCCTTCCAGATCGATGAGCGCACCACCGTCGGCGAAGAGGCTCGGCTACGCCACCGTTACCTGGACCTGCGGCGACCCGGAGCGCACAATGCCGGACACGCGATCCGTCTGCGCAGCAAGGTCAACGCAGCTGCCCGGCATGTGCTCGGCGAACGTGACTTCGTAGAGATCGAGACGCCCACCCTGACCCGGTCCACCCCTGAAGGCGCTCGCGACTTCCTTGTCCCGGCCAGGCTCGCACCCGGCTCCTGGTACGCGCTTCCGCAGAGCCCTCAGCTGTTCAAACAGCTGCTGATGGTCGCCGGTATGGAACGCTATTACCAGATCGCCCGGTGCTACCGTGATGAAGACTTCCGTGCAGACCGCCAACCCGAGTTCACCCAGCTCGACATCGAGATGAGCTTCGTCACCGAGGACGATGTCATCGAAGTCGGTGAAGCCGTCGTTCGGGAGATCTGGCAGCTCATCGGCGTCGAGCTGCCCACGCCCTTCCCCCGGATGGCTTACGCCGAAGCGATGGCACGCTATGGGTCCGACAAACCGGACCTCCGCTTCGGCCAGGAGCTCGTGGACTGCACAGAGTTGTTCAAAGAGACTTCCTTCCGGGTCTTCCAAGCCGAATACGTCGGCGCGGTCGTCATGCCGGGTGGGGGCAGCCAGCCTCGTCGCCAGTTCGACGCCTGGCAGGAATGGGCCAAGCAGCGTGGGGCCAAGGGGCTTGCCTACATCACCGTGGGGGAGGACGGCACACTGGCCGGACCGGTGGCCAAGAACCTCTCCGAAGCCGAGCTCGCTGCACTGCCTTCGCACACCGGCGCTCAACCAGGTGACTGCATCTTCTTCGCTGCAGGTGCCATCAAAGCGAGTCGCGCACTCCTCGGCGCGGCACGTCTCGAGATCGGCAAACGCTGCGGGTTGATCGACGAGAACACCTGGAGCTTCCTCTGGGTGAACGATGCACCGCTCTTCGAGCCGACAAGCGAAGCCGTGGCCGCTGGCGATGTCGCCGTGGGCAGCGGCGCCTGGACCGCGGTACACCACGCCTTCACCTCCCCGAAGGCCGAATACCTGGACACCTTCGACAGCGACCCTGGGCCTGCGCTGGCCTACGCCTACGACATGGTCTGCAATGGCAACGAGATCGGAGGTGGATCGATCCGTATCCACCGACGAGACGTCCAGGAACGTGTCTTCAAGGTCATGGGGCTTACCGAAGAACAATCGCAGGAGAAGTTCGGATTCCTCCTCGACGCCTTCGCCTATGGTGCCCCGCCGCACGGTGGAGTCGCCTTCGGCTGGGACCGCATCGTGATGCTGCTCGGCGGATACGACTCGATTCGCGACGTGATCGCCTTCCCGAAATCCGGTGGTGGCTTCGACCCCCTGACCGAGGCCCCGGCCCCGATCACCCCTCAGCAGCGTAAAGAAGCCGGTGTCGACGCGGCACCGCAGACATCGTCCTCGACGAAGGCTCCCGAAACGGACGCCAAACCCGGCGCATGACAGAAGAGGACACACGCTCTTCCTCGTCGGTGCGGCTCACCACTGTGTCAGGGGCGGGCCGCACCGACGAACGAGGTGAAGAGCTCATCTTCGACGAGAAGTCCCGTCCCGGAATCGTCCTGCTCGATGCCGATGGCGTACTACAACGGCCTCCGGAGGACTGGCTGGAACAGCTCCTGGCTATCGGAGGAGGACCGGACTTCGTCGAAGACTGTTTTCACGTGGAGAAATCTTCCCTACGGGGAGAGAGCGACTTCCGGAACGATGTGAAGAACTATCTCGCGACCCGAGGACTACATGCTGTCGATGTCGAAGACGTCCTAGCGCCCTGGTTGCAGATCGAGGTTGATCCCGGAGCCCTGGCCATCGTGGCCCAGCTACGGCGTGGCGGGACCCGCTGTTACCTGGCCACCAATCAACAAGCCATCCGTGCAGCTCATATGAAAGAACATCTCCGGTACGAGTCAGTGCTGGACGGGTGCTTCTACAGCTATGAACTCAAGGTCGCCAAACCCGACCCTGCCTACTTCGAGCGCATCCTGGCAAGACTTGGCGCAGCTGCCGCTGACGTCCTTTTCGTCGACGACCGCGTCGACAATGTCGAATCAGCGCGCTCAGTAGGGTTGCATGCCGAAGTCGTCGAAGGCTTCGACGACGGAGACTTCCTACGCAAGATCTTCACCGACTACGGTCTGCTGCCTCCGCAGCACGAATAATCTTCGGGCCCGGCTCACTTGTCCCAAGAGAGCCGGGCCCGAAGATCATCAGAACGAAGATCAATGCTTGATGGCGTGTTTCTGATGCCACCTGCGTAGCGGGCCCGGCGCCCACCAGTTCCACCGCCCCAACAGGTGCATCGTGGCCGGTACCAGCAGCATGCGGACAACGGTGGCATCCAGGACCACGGATATCGCCAGACCCACACCGATCTGCTTCACGATCAGCATCTTCGCCATGGCCAAACCAGCCAAGACGATCAGGATCAGTAAAGCGGCGCTGGTGATGATCCGTCCTGAACGTTGCAGGCCCAGCTCGACGGCCCTCTCGTCGTCATAGCCCTGCTCGTGCAGCTCCACGATCCGTGACAGCAGGAAGAGTTCGTAGTCCATGGCCAACCCGAACCCGAAGGCCAACAGGATGACCGGAGTCACCGACTCCACTCCGTGAGTAGAGGTGAACCCCAAGACCTCCTGCAGATGTCCCTCCTGGAAGATCCAGGTGAGGATGCCCAGGCTCGCGCCCAAGGACAACACATTGAAGATCAACGCTTTCAAGGGCAGAGCCAGTGAACCGGTCATCAGGAACATCAGCACCATGGTGGCCGTCGCGACAATTCCTGCTGCCCAAGGAGCACGCTCGCGGATCGCATCGAGGTAGTCGGCGAGCTGTGCGTCCGAACCGGTCACCCAGGTCTGGAAAACAGGCCGTTCCGAGCGCAGGCTCGTGACGATGTTCTTCCCCTGGTCGTTCTCCGTGGCAGCGCCCTTCGCCCGGACACCCAAAGCAGAGTACTGATCGTCGATCGGTCGGGCAGGGTCCACGGAGGAGACTCCGGCGATACGCGAGACGACGTCGCGTCCATAGGTGTCCAATTGCTCGGGGGTGGCTCGGGCGACGACCACTGCAGCCGGTTCGCTCAACATCGGGAAATCCCGTCGAACACCTTCGATGAACTGGCGTTCCGTGCTGCCGGCTGGGAGCAGCTCGGTGCTCGAGGAGACCTGCCGCATCCCGAGTACGGGCCAGGCCAAGGCCAACAACAATGCGGTGGCTGCTACCACCATCGGAATGTAGGTGCGGGCCACGAACCGTGCCAGACGGGCGAAAAGGCCCTCATCGGGGGAGTCATCACTGCGTCGACGGACCAACCGGCGACCGCCCAGGAAACAGAGCGCCGGGACCAGTGTCATCGCTACCGCCAGCGCCACCAACACCACGGTGACCCCAGCCAGCCCCACCGCGCGGATCACCGGAGCGGGAAAGACTGTCAGACCGGCCAAGGAGATCGCGACGATCAATGCGGAGAAGAAGACGGTCCGTCCCGCAGTGTTCACCGTCTGCGCAGTGGCCTCCACCAGATGTTCGCGATCCAGCTGTGCATGGTCAGTCTCCGGGGCGAGCCGACGGACCTCCTCGCGGAACCGGCTGACGATCAGCAAGCCGTAGTCGATGCAGAGCGCCAAGCCCAACAAGGTGGTGATGTTGACCACGGTGGCGTCCAACTCGGTGACGAAAGAAAAAGCCCACAAGCTGGCCAGACCACCAGCGATGGAGGCCAAGGCACCGACGATCGGTAGACCTGCCGCGAGGAAGCCCCCGAACACGAAGACCATGACGATCAAGGAGAGCGGGAGCGCGATGCCTTCACCTTTGGCCAGGTCGGTCTGGATCTGGGTGGTGATGTCCTCGAGGAAAGTGATGCCGCCACCCAGGGTGACCTTGGCGCCAGGGACCGCGGCGAAGGCATCCTGCGCCTGTTGGCGCGACTCTCGGGCGAGGTCCAGCCGCTGGGTTTGGGAGAGGGCTCGGTCGACGACCAAGACCATCATGAAGCTGTCCTCACGGTCCTGAGCGAACAGACCGTCGGTCTGCGGGGTGCGGGCTCCGCCGGGGACGACGAAAGGGGAGGTCGCCCGGGTGACATACTTCGTGGTGGCGAACTTCTCCTGTAACCGGGATCCTGCTTCGAGAGTCGCGGGTTCGGTACTGCGAGCGCCTTCGACCCGGATCAGAATGTTGGGTCCGGTGTCCTTGGCCCGTTCCAGAAGAGTGCTTCCTTCGTGGGATTCCTTCGGGACAAAGGGCTCGGCTTGATGCAACCGGGAGAAGAGCGAAGGGGCGCCGAGCGCACCGGTGGCCCCGGCGTAGCACAAGGCCGAGACGACGAGCCACAGCACGACGACCAGACGGGCATATTGTGCCATGGCACTGCCAGCTCGGTACAGAAGAGGTCTCGACCCGGTACGTGCTTCATGCGCTTCGGCGATCACGGGACAACTCTCTCATTCCGGAGCGGACCCATGGTTTCAGTGGCCGATGGCCGGCTTTCCTCAGGTGACAGACTGGTCCGGTGGACGAACCCGATCTTTTCGCCGACGCCGTGGACTCAGCTCCGGCAGAGGGGGTCCTGCCGCCTCTTGCCGTACGGATGCGCCCGCGGTCTCTGGATGACGTCCAGGGGCAGGAAGCCGTATTGCGGCCAGGAAGCCCCCTGCGTCGCTTGATCGAAGGACACGGCGGTTTGGCCGGTCCTTTGAGTGCGATCCTCTGGGGCCCTCCGGGGACAGGGAAAACGACCCTGGCGCATTTGGTCGCTCAAGCCGCAGGCCGGGATTTCGTGGAGCTTTCGGCCATCACCGCCGGGGTCAAGGACGTACGCACCGTGATGGAGGGCGCCCGCAGAACACGGGACCTTCATCACCGTCAGACAGTGCTCTTCCTCGACGAGATCCACCGATTCAGCAAAGCCCAGCAGGACGCATTGTTGCCCGGGGTGGAGGATCGCACCGTCATCCTGGTCGCGGCCACCACGGAGAATCCGTCGTTCTCGGTGATCGCCCCGCTGCTGTCGCGCTCGATGCTGATCCGTCTCGAATCGCTCGACGACGACCACGTCAGGGAGGTCCTGGCTTCGGCGCTTCTGGACGAACGGGGGCTTTCCGGCGCCTACCTGCTGACCGAGGACGCCGGAGAGCATCTGGTGCGCATGGCAGGTGGGGATGCCCGTCGAGCCTTGACCTCGTTGGAAGCCGCAGCTGGAGTGGCGCTGGACGCGCGCGCGGCGGGGCTGGGACTGCCGGATGCAGAGCATCCTGTCGAGATCGATTTGGCGCATGTGGAGCAGGCAGTGGAACACGCTGCGGTGCGTTACGACCGGGCCGGGGACCAGCATTATGACGTGGCCAGTGCTTTCATCAAATCGATGCGTGGTTCGGATGTGGACGCGGCGCTGCACTACCTGGCCAGGATGCTTGAGGCGGGAGAGGACCCCCGGTTCATCGCACGGCGCATTGTGATCTCGGCCAGCGAGGAGATCGCGATGGCCGACCCGACCGCCTTGCAGACTGCGGTGGCAGCGATGCACGCCGTGGCTCAGATCGGGATGCCGGAGGCCCGGCTGATTCTGGCGCAGGCTGTGGTGCACAACTGTTTGGCGCCGAAGTCGAATGCCACCTATACGGCGATCAACGAGGCGATGGCACAGGTGCGGGCCGGTGGTGGTGGCCCGGTGCCGACACATCTTCGGGGGACCGGCTACTCCGGTGCCGGCCGCCTGGGGCATGGGCGTGGCTACCGGTACGCCCATGACGAACCGGATTCAGTGGCCGCTCAGCAGTACTTGCCGGACGACCTGGCCGGGAAGACCGATTACTACCGTCCGAAAGAGCGAGGCTTCGAAGCGCGCATGGTTTCTCGACACGCCTGGCTGAAGGAACGACTCGGCGGCGGCCCGGCGGAAGCGACATGATCGTGTGGTGAGGTTTCCCCCGGAGGAGCACCTCACCACACGATTCCCAGGGGTCAGCTCTGGGGCGGAATCTCCGGTTGTGGTTCCTCCGGAGCCATGACCTGGGCTAGCGGCGAAGCTTGGTCGGATCTCACGGCGTCGGGGCTGAGAGTTCCAGTAGGTGCGGCGATCGCGGAGACGTCGACGGCTTCGACGACGACTCGAGGCTGCGCGAAATGGCACGCTGACTCGTGTTCCCCGGTGCCATCCGGACGTAAGGTCAGCGTCGGCTCCTCGGAACTGCAGATGTCTTGGGCCATCCAGCATCGGGTGTGGAAACGGCATCCGGTAGGCGGATTGGCCGGTGAAGGGACATCCCCGGTCAGCACGATCTGTTCGCGTTTGTCGCGCAAGGTCGGGTCCGGAACCGGAACCGCGGAGAGCAGAGCTTGCGTGTACGGATGGGTCGGCCGACCGTAGATCTCGTCCTCTTCGCCGATCTCGGCCATCTTCCCCAGGTACATGACACCGACCCGGTCAGAGATGTGCCGGACCACGGACAGGTCGTGGGCGATGAAGATGTAGCTGAGTCCGAGTTCTTCCTGCAAACGGCTCATGAGGTTCACGACCTGGGCCTGTACCGAGACGTCGAGTGCGGAGACCGGTTCGTCGCAGATCAACACTTTCGGGTTGAGCGCGATGCCTCGAGCGATGCCGATGCGCTGCCGCTGCCCGCCGGAGAACTGGTGCGGATAGCGGTTGATGTGTTCCGGGTTCAACCCGACCAGCTCGAGAAGATCACGGACGGCCTTGTCGTACCCGCCCTTCGGAATGGCGTCGCGGTGAATCCGGAAGGGCTCTCCGATGATGTCTCCGACTGTTTTCCGGGGGTTCAACGAGGTGTACGGATCCTGGAAGACGATTTGGATGTCGCGGCGGATCCGCCGCATGGCGGCACCCTTCTGGGCGTACATGTCGACCCCGTTGAAGACGACCCGGCCACTGGTGGGTTCTTCCAGGCGCATGAGCAGCCTTCCCAAGGTGGACTTACCGCACCCGGACTCGCCGACGATGCCGAGCGTCTCCCCTTTACTCAAGGAGAAGCTGACCCCGTCGACGGCTTTCACTTTGCCCACCGGGCGTCGGAGAACACCGCTGAGGATCGGGTAGTGCTTGACCAGGTTCTCGGCGATGAGGACAGGTTCAGTCACCGTAGACCTCCTCGGCGAAATGGCAGGCGGTCGGACGGCCTGGGACGACCTCACGCAGCTCGGGCAGTTCCTCGGTGCAGCGTTGACGGGCATGACCGCACCGAGGATGGAACGGACATCCCTTGGGCATACGTAACAGGTTCGGTGGAAGTCCACCGATGGCGGCGAGGGTCTGCCCCTTCTGGTCCAAACGAGGGATGGAATCCAGCAGCCCCTTCGTGTACGGATGGGCCGGACGCCGGTAGAGCTCGAAGACGTCAGCGGTCTCCATGAGCCGACCTGCGTACATGACCGCGATCCGGTCGGCGACATCGGCGACGACCCCGAGGTCATGGGTGATGAGGATCAGCCCCATCTGCCGCTCTTCCTTGAGCTCCTGGAGGAGGCGCATGATCTGTGCCTGCACCGTGACGTCCAGAGCGGTGGTGGGCTCGTCGGCGATCAGGACGGCGGGGTCCAAAGCGATGGCCATCGCGATCATGATGCGTTGACGCATACCACCGGAGAACTGATGGGGGTAGGCCTTGACCCGTTGGCGAGCCGCAGGGATCTGTACCCGTTCCATGAGCGAGACTGCCTGGTCCATGGCATCGGACTTGTTCAGCCCCCGATGCTGACGGAACATCTCCGCGATCTGCCAGCCCACCGGAAACACCGGGTTGAGTGCGGACAGGGCGTCCTGGAAGATCATCGAGATCTCTGGCCCCCTGGTCCGACGCCTCTTCTCCTCGGGCATCGTCAAGAGTTCGTGGCCGTTGTACTTCACCGACCCTTTGGGGACCCGCGCGGGCGGGCTGTCCAGGATGCCCAGGATCGCTTGGGCGGTCACCGACTTCCCAGAGCCGGACTCACCGAGGATCGCGAGGGTTTCACCAGGGTCGAGTCGGAAACTCACCCCGTTGATGGCGTGGGCGGTCCCGTCGTCGGTGTGGAAGTCGACGTACAGATCGTCCACCTCCAACAGGGACGATCCGTCCACAGGGGCGAAGAGGGAAGACTTCTCCGGGTCACGCTGGGACACGGACGTGGCGGCGTTCATCGTCTTGTCCTCTCCTTATCGCTGTTTGGGGTCGAAGGCATCGCGTACGACGTCCCCCAGGGTCATGAAGGCCAGTACGCACAGGCTGAGGAAAGCCGCCGGACAGAGCAGGTTGTGCGGGGACAGCTGGTACCAGGACAGGGAAGCGTTGATGGCGGTTCCCCAGGACGTCGCTGGGTGCTGCAGCCCGATGCCCAGGAAAGATAAAGTGGCCTCGGCCGCGATGTACGCCCCGAAATGGATCGTCGCGATCACCAGGACCGGCGCCATGGCATTGGGCAGGATGTGCTGCACGATGATCCGTAACGGCGAGGCCCCCAAGGCGCGCGCGGCCAACACGTATTCGTTCTGCTTGATCTGTAGGACGGAGCTACGCATCAGCCGGGCGATGCTGGGCCATCCGAAGAGCATGAGCACGAAGACGACTTTGAAGACGACGAGTAAGTAGGGGTCGTTTGGCCGACTGACCCAGGTCGACATGAAGAGGATGCCGCCGAGCAACATCGGAATGGCGAAGACCATGTCGGTGACCCGGGAGATCACGGCGTCGATCCACCCCCCGTAGAAGCCGGCGATGACGCCGAGGAGACTTCCGAAGGTCGCGGTTGCCAGGGTGGTGAGGAGACCGACGGTGATGGAGGCACGGGCTGCGTAGACCGACCGGGAATAGACGTCCCGGCCCAGGTGGTCGAAGCCGAAGACGGCGCCGTCGCCTGGCGCGCGCCTGGCACGGGAAAGTTCTCCGTAGTTGGGGTCGACGCTGGTGAACAGGCTGGGGAACAAGGCCATCGCCAGGAAGACGACGATGATCGAGGAAGCCACCCAGAACAGGGGGCGTTTGCGTAACTGCCGCCAGGCGTCCTGGGTCAGGGAGCGGCCGGGCGCGGACTCGCCGCCGTCGGAGGATGACGGGGGTGCAGAGGGGAGCGTTTCCGCGGTGGCATCAGTCATGGCTGATCCTAGGGTCGAGCACGCCGCAGAGTAGGTCGACGAGCAGGTTCATGACGAGAAAGACGATGACGAGTACGGTGACCGCACCGACCACGGCGAGTCCGTCCCGGTTGGCTATGCCGGTGAAGATCATGCTGCCGACGCCTTGGATGTTGAAGATGCGTTCGGTGACGATGGCTCCGCCGAGCAGGCCGCCGAAGTCGGCACCGATGAAAGTGACGACGGGGATGAGGGAGTTGCGCAGGGTGTGCACGCTGATGGCCCGGCGTCGAGTGAGGCCTTTGGCGATCGCGGTGCGGGCGTAATCGGCGCGGAGGTTCTCGACCAGGCTGGTCCGGGTGAGCCGGGCGACATAGGCCACGGAGAGTAACGCGAGGACCATGCCCGGCAGGATCAGCTCGTTCAGCGGTGCTTCCGGAGAGACCGTGGGGCGGAACCAACCGAGTTGGATCGCGAAGACGATCTGGGCTACCGGGCCGATCACGATGATCGGAATGGAGATGAAGATCAAAGTGGCCAAGATCACGGTCGTGTCGATCAGTCCGCCTTTACGGACTCCAGCGAGAACACCGATAGAAATGCCGATCAGGATCTCGAAGGAGATGGCGATGAGCGCCAACTTGGTGGTGGTCGGATACCGCTGGAGGAGTTCATCAGCGACCTGATTGCCGAAATAGTTCGTGCCGAGGTCGCCCTGAGCCAATTTTCCGAGGTATTTGCCGTACTGGATTAGCAGCGGATCGTCCAGATTATGTTCGGCCCGGTACTGGGCTACATAGGCCGGTGGGCAGGGGCGCTCGCCGCATTTTCCGTCCGTGGGGTCGCCAGGTAGAGCGAAGACCATGGCGAAGATCACGAATGTCGCTCCGAGAGCGACCGGGATCATTTGCAGCAGGCGCCTGATGACGTACTTGCCCACGACACCTCCTAGGTTGTCGTCGACGGCGGGGGCTGACATCGAGGTCAGGGAACATGATTTATCCGGGTGGCAGCCCGGTGCCGTCTGGTGGACGGTGCTTGTCGGGGAGATCTGCACCGTGATGAGAGTGGCAGTGAGAATACATACCGGAGTTGCCCTGTGCCCGGTGTTCGGAGCTTCTTGACCTGTGTCGAAATGATGTTTGTGCGGAGACGACAGGCCGAACCTGCCGGGTCAGCCCGCGGACTGAGCAGTGCGGGCCGACCCGGAGGTGTTTTTCAGCAGGGTCCGGTGTGAGAGAGAACTTGGCTCAGCTCACTTCCGTTTGATCTGCCGGTAGTCGGGTTTTCCGTCGATGTCGAGTTTGACGTCGGCGATCTTGTTCGACCATCCGGCGTGTTCGGTATAACTCCACAGCGGGATGGAGGGCATATCTGCCACGAGCATCTTCTCGGCTTCGACAAACAGCTTGAAGCCGTCCTCCTTGCTGGGGGCAGCGAGTGCTTCCTTCAGTTTGGCGTCGAAGGCGGGGTTGGAGTAGTCGGAGTCATTGCTGGAGCCGCCGGTGCCGTAGAGCGGGGTCAGGTAGTTCTCCGGCGAGGGGTAGTCCATCTGCCATCCGGCGCGGAACATCCCCTTCATCTCCCGTTTCTTGACCGTGTTACGGAAGGTCTTGAAGTCGACGCTGGGGGCACCTTGGCACTGGATGCCCAGAGTGTTCGTGATGGACTGGCAGGCGGCGTCGACCCATCCGCGATGGTCGGAGTCGGCGTTGTAGCCGATGGTGAGGACGCCGGTGAATCCGCCGGCTTCGGCGAGTTTGGCCTTGGCCTTGTCCTTGTCGTACTGGCAGTATTCGCCGCAGTTGTCCGTGGGGTAGCCGTCGATCGCGGCCGAGGCGACCCAGCCGTTCAACGGCTTGCGTTCGTTGTTGAAGACCGCCTTGATGATTTCTTCGCGGTTGATGGCCATCGAGATGGCCTGCTTGAGCTTGGGGTTCTGCACGGTGGGGTCGGTCTTGGCCGGGGCGAAGGTCACATGCTGGACCGTGGAGGTCTTGTCGCGGACGGAGAACCTGTTGGGCAGGTCGTTCTTGTACCGGCCGCCGGCCAGTGCGTCTGAGGGGAAGCCGTAGGTGACATCGAGGTTGTTGGCCTGGACGTCCTTGTAGGCGGCGCCGGCGTCCTGATACATCCGGAAGGTGATCTTGTCGGACTGTCCCTTGAACTCGCCGGCGTACTCCTTGTTCTTCTCCAGGACGATCTGCTGGTTGGCATCCCACTGGACGACCTTGTAAGGGCCGGCACCGATCGGTTTCTTCCCGAAATCGCCCTTCGGGTTGGCGAAGAAGGCGTCCGGCATGGGGGTGAAGGCGCTATATCCCAGGCGGAGACCGAAGTCGGAGGTGGGGTTGGAGAGCGTGACCTCGAAAGTGTGGTCGTCGACGACCTTCAGGCCCTTCATCTCCTTCACCGTGGATTCGGGTTTGGAGACGTCTTCGTATCCTTCGATGGGAGCCATGAAGGACCCTGCACCCATGGCATTGGGCCCGAAGGCGGCGTAATTCCAGGCATCGACGAAGTTCTTGGCCTTCACCTCGGTGCCATCGGAGAACTTCTGGCCCTTCTTCAGGGTGATGGTGAACACTTTCGTGTTGACGTCGCTGATCTTCTCGGCGAGGTCGTTCTGCGGCTTGGCGGTGTCGGCGTCGTAATGGAGCAAACGCGCCGTGGTCAGGCCGAGGATCTCGCCGGCGCAGGATTCGGTGGTGTTCGCCGGGATCAGGTCGTTCTGCGGATTGCATCCCCTGACAGTGATGTTGTTCCCCTGGGCATCGGATTTGCCGCCACCGCCACAGGAGGCGGTGATCAGGGATGCGGCGGTCAGGCACACAACGACGGCGACGCGGGTTTTTCCTCGCATGAATGGGACCTCCTATGCGGGGTTCACGCCCGGTTGACGGGAACCAGCTGCCGTCGGCGCATTCACGGAACGTTGGGGTGTGAAGTGCCTTGTGGTACAAGGGCAGCATGAGAATTGTCGGCCAAAATAAGAGGGGTTCAGGCTTCCTCAACATGGGGTATACCTAATCGTGACCTTCACGTGATTCTTTTTTGTTCGACAGCATCCGATGGGATTTTTCTGAGGCTTGTCGATCCTCAACGATGCATTCGATGAACTAAAATTCGCCCACCACTCGGAGCTGGACGTGCCTCAGGAGCAAGCCGGTGAGGCGCAAGGGCCAGTACTGTAGGTGGAGCGGCGTGTCGGGGCCCCGACACGCCTACGTCGTCACCCGCAAGGACCCCTGCATGGATACCGCCGAGATCAGGCGCCGTTGGCTGACCTTCTTCGAGAAGAACGGACACACCGTCGTCCCCAGCGCTCCGCTGCTCTACGACGACCCCAATCTGCTGTTCGTCAACGCCGGTATGGTTCCCTTCAAGCCGTACTTCCTCGGTCTCGAGAGCGCCCCCTACGCGCGTGCCACCTCGGTACAGAAATGTGTCCGTACCGGCGACATCGACGAAGTCGGCAAGACCACCCGCCACGGCACCTTCTTCCAGATGAACGGCAACTTCTCCTTCGGCGACTACTTCAAGGAAGGCGCCGTCAAGTACGCCTGGGAGCTGATCACCGGTCCGCAGGATCAAGGTGGGTACGGCTTCGACCCCGACAAGGTCTGGGTCACCGTTCTCGGCCCAGGACACCACCCTGGATATCCGCACGGCGATGCCGAAGCCGTCGAGATGTGGCGCGCGGTCGGGCTGCCCGACGAACGTATCCAGCGTCGTGGCCTCAAGGACAACTATTGGCACATGGGCGTTCCCGGCCCGGGCGGGCCGTGCTCGGAGATCTATATCGACCGCGGACCCCAATACGGTGCTGACGGCGGACCCGAAGCTGACGAAGACCGCTTCCTGGAGATCTGGAACCTGGTCTTCCAAACTGAGGAACTCTCTGCCGTGCGGGCCAAGGACGACTTCGACGTGGCCAAGGCACTGCCTGCCAAGAACATCGACACCGGGCTCGGGCTGGAACGTACCGCCTATCTCATGCAGGGCGTCGACAACCTGTACGAGATCGACGAGGTCTTCCCGGTGATCCGTCGTGCCGAAGAGCTCGCGGGGAAAAAATACGGCATCCACACTCCTGACGACGTGCGTTTCCGAGTAGTTGCCGACCACGTCCGGTCTTCCCTGATGCTGATCGGGGACGGAGTGACTCCTGGCAATGAAGGCCGCGGCTATGTGCTGCGACGGCTGCTGCGTCGCGCGGTCCGGTCCATGCGGCTGCTGGGCGTGCACGATCCGGCGCTGCCGGAGCTGCTCCCGGTGTCGATGGGACGGATGAGCCAGTCCTATCCCGAACTCGAACGTGATTTCGGGCGGATCAGTCAGATCGCTTACGCCGAGGAGGAGGCCTTCCGACGTACCCTCGCCTCGGGCACCAGCATCCTCGACGTCGCTGTGGCCAAGACCAAGGCCGGAGGGGGGGACACGCTCACCGGTGGGGACGCCTTCAAACTGCACGACACCTACGGCTTCCCCATCGACCTGACTCTGGAGATGGCTGCGGAGCAGGGATTGTCCGTCGACGAGTCCGGTTTCCGTCAGCTGATGACTGAACAGCGGGAACGGGCAAAAGCTGACGCCAAAGCCAAGAAGCAGGGGCACGGAAGTGTCCAGGTCTACCGTGAGATCGCTGACTCCCTCGGCCGTCCGGTCGAATTCCTCGGCTACGGCGATGTCGTCGGGGAGGGGACCGTCGCCGGACTGGTGGCGGCCGGGAACGGGGTTTCCTCGGCTCGAGAGGGGGACCAGGTCGAGATCGTTCTGGACCGGACTCCGTTCTACGCCGAATCCGGTGGACAGATGCCGGACAAGGGCCTGATCACTTTCTCCAACGGAGCGGTGATCGAGGTCGACGACGTCCAGTCACCGATCACTGGGCTCATCGTGCACCGGGCGAGGGTGATCTCCGGCGAGGTCGAGGTCGGACTTCCTGCGTTGGGTCAGGTCGATGTGCTGCGACGTAAGGGGATCAGCCGCGCACACACCGCCACCCACCTCGTTCACCAAGCAATGCGGGAAGCACTCGGGGAGACGGCGACCCAGGCCGGTTCGCTCAACCGGCCAGGAAGTCTCCGATTCGACTTCAAAGCGGGCCAACCTGTTCCGGCCGCGGTTCTGCGTGATGTCGAAGCTCAGGTCAATGCCAAGCTGCTGGAAGACCTCCCGGTCTACGCCGAGATCATGTCCCAGCAGGAAGCGCTCGACTCCGGAGCCATGGCTCTCTTCGGCGAGAAATACGGCGATCAGGTCCGAGTCGTCTCGGTAGGCGACTGGTCCCGCGAACTCTGCGGGGGGACCCACGCCGAACGTGCAGGCCAGCTCGGGATCGTGAAGCTCTTCAGCGAAGCCTCCGTCGCCTCTGGTGTTCGTCGTGTGGAAGCGCTGGTCGGTGCCGACGCCTATGACTACCTGGCGCGAGAGAGCGTCATCGTCGGTCAGCTCACCGAAGTCGTGAAAGCGCGACCAGAGGAGTTGCCCGACCGGATCGGTGGCATCCTCAACAAGCTGCGGGAAGCCGAGAAAGAAATCGCCACCATGCGTCGCCAACAGGTTCTTTCCCAGGCTTCGGCGCTGGTCGATCAGGCACACGATGTCTCAGGCGTCACCGTGCTTGCCCACCATCTGGGCGATGACATCAGCACGGATGATCTACGCCAGCTCGTCCTCGACCTGCGCGGACGGCTGGGAACGGAACGTCCATCTGTGGTGGCGCTCACCTCGGTGGTCAAAGAACGTCCGATGGTCGTCATCGCGACCAACGGTCCGGCACGCGAACTGAAGGTGAAAGCCGGCGCCCTGGTCAAGGTCGCTGCGCAGACCCTCGGAGGAGGAGGAGGAGGCAAAGATGACGTGGCTCAAGGCGGCGGCAGTGACCCCACCAGGATCGAAGACGCTCTCTCCAAGGTGAAGCAGGCCGTCGCCACTACGGTGACCGGCTGACGTGCGCCCTGGACGGCGTGTCGGCGTCGATATCGGTCAGGCCCGTGTCGGAGTCGCAGTCTGCGATCCCGACGGCCTGATCGCGACTCCGGTCGAGTCTGTTCCCCGTGACCTGAGCGGGCACAAGGACATTGATCGGGTCGCCGAACTATGCGTTGAATTCGAGGCTGTGGAAGTGGTGGTGGGCCTGCCACTGTCCTTGTCCGGTGTCGAAGGTTCGGCGGCAGGCGCCGCGCGCGAGTATGCTCGCAGGCTCGCATCCCGAGTGCGTCCGGTGCCCATCCGTTTGGTGGATGAGCGCTTGACCACCGTCGATGCACACCGATCGTTGCGGGACGCTGGCCGTGGCACGCGCACCCACCGATCTGTCATCGATCAACAGTCTGCAGTCCTCATCCTGCAGACTGCCCTGGACATTGAACGAGCAACGAATTGGCCGGCTGGTGAACAACTACTCTCACGAAAGCCGCGGGCGTCGCGGCGCCACAACTAGAAGACGGTCTCGAGTCGAGGATCCTCTCGACGAGTCGATCTTCGGTGCCCCTGTCTACGAAGAAGAAGAGCCACAATCTCGGCGGAGCGACCGGAACCGTCGTCGCCGAGGGCAACAACGTCGTCGCCGCAGGCTGGTGACCTATGTCACTGCTACTGCGGTGCTGGTGGTAGGCGGTGCAGTCGTCGTCACCAACTTCAAACCCCTCTATGAGCAGCTCGTGGAGTCTGGCGACTACGAAGGCGAGGGTGGTGAAAATGTCACCGTCGTTGTCCGGCCGGGTGACTCCGGTGGGCAGATCGCACAGCGACTTCAGGAATCCGGGGTGGTCAAGACTGCTGCCGCTTTCCGGGAAGCCTTGGAGAACAACAAGGGCGACGAGATCCAGCCGGGCACATATACCTTACGGAAGGAGATGAAAGCCACTGCGGCGCTGTCGAACCTCCGCGGCGGAAACCGGAATGTCGCAAAGGTGACCATCCGGGAAGGCCTGTGGAAGTCCGAGACCTACGACGTGCTCTCGAAGGCCACCGGGACTCCTCGGGAGGAATATGACAAAGCAGAGAAATCTGCCGGCGCCGACCCTTCACTCCTGGGTCTTCCGGCCTCCACCAAGGGGAACCCGGAAGGTTGGCTTTTCCCGGCCACCTACAACTTCGACAAGAAGAGCCCGGCGATGGACCAGTTGAAGAAGCTGGTGGGTCAGACCGACATGAAGCTCAAAGCGTTGAATGTGCCCTCGGACCAAGCTCATCGCGTCCTGACCATTGCGAGCATGGTGGAGGCCGAGGCGAGACATGTCGACGACGGACCCAAGGTGGCCAGGGTGTTGGAGAACCGGCTCACCGCAAAACCGCCGATGAAGCTGGAACTCGACTCCACATCGATGTACGGCGTTCAGCAGCGCACAGGTAAAGCTTTGACCAGTGAGCAGATGCGTAAGGCGAACAATCCGTACAACACTTACGCCATCGAAGGGATGCCGGCCGGGCCGATCGGTAACCCTGGCGAGAATGCGATCAAAGCTGCTATGAATCCGGCCTCCGGGTCCTGGCTTTTCTTCGTCACCACCAACCCCTCCAGCGGAGAAACCATCTTCACCAGTACGTTCGCTGAACACAATGTCCAGGTGGCCAAGCTGAATGCGTGGTGCCGAGCCAACCCCGGAAAATGCTGACAGGCCCGCTGTGCGACATGAAGTCTGATGAAGAGCTTTGTCGCGCAGCGGTCTTGGGGTCTCCGATCGCACACTCCCTCTCTCCTGTTCTTCACCGAGCGGCTTACCGGGCGCTGGGGTTGACGCGGTGGTGCTACGAACGGCGACAGGTAGGTGGTTCTCACGACCCCTCCTTGGCGGATTTTCTGTCCGGTTTAGGGCCGGAATGGAGGGGTTTGTCCGTCACCATGCCGGTCAAGGAAGAGGCACTTGATTATGCGGACGAGGTCTCACCGGTCGCAGAACTGGTCGGTGCGGCCAACACTCTCCTGAGATCCGAGACCGGGTGGCAGGCCACGAATACCGATGTCCACGGGATGGCCTGCACTCTTCACGAGAGCGGGATCGACATCCCTGACCGGGCGTTGGTCCTGGGCGCAGGAGCCACCGCGCGTGCAGTGTGCGTGGCCTTGGCCGAGTTGGGCGTCAGCGTCGTGGACTTCGCGGTGCGTAGCCGGATCCGTACGAGAACGGCTGAGGTCGCGGCCCGGGCCGGGCTGAGGACAGACGAGCGTTCGCTCAGCGACCTTCCCAGGTATGCCGACGACTTCCAGCTGGTCATCAGCACCTTGCCCACCGGTACAAGACTGGAACTGTCCTCCGACGGGTCGGGTGCGCCCGGCCCGGGAGGGCTGCTCCTCGACGTCGTCTACGGCGGATGGCCCACCCCGCTGGCACAGTGGGCCGCGGCTGGGGGCAGCACGGTGATCTCCGGCCGGGAGATGCTTCTCCACCAAGCCGCTGCCCAGGTTCAGTTGATGACGGGATGTCCAGCGCCGCTGGAGCAGATGCGGGCAGCCTTGGCCGCTGCCTGAGCTGCTCGTCGCCGAGGGCATCAGCGAGACAGGATGTGTCCGTCATCCGAGCATCTGGCAGCATGGCCGACATGGTGCGTTGGTTGACCGCAGGAGAGTCGCACGGTCCTTCCCTGGTGGCGATCGTCGAGGGTGTTCCGGCCGGGGTCGAGGTGACCACAGCTGATATCGCCGATGCGTTGTCCCGGCGCAGGCTCGGGTACGGACGAGGTGCCAGGCAGAAATTTGAACAGGACTCCTTGGAAGTTCTGGGCGGGATCCGGCATGGTGTGACCCTGGGATCACCGGTCGCGCTGGAGATCGGCAACAGCGAATGGCCCAAATGGCAGACGGTCATGAGCCCTGACCCGGTCGACGCCGCCGAATACGCCGAGGCCGATGACATCAACGCTCCCCGGGAGATCGCTCGGAATCGTCCGTTGACCAGACCGAGGCCGGGACATGCCGATCTGGTCGGAATGCAGAAATACGGCTTCGCTGAAGCGCGGCCTGTGCTGGAACGAGCTTCAGCGAGGGAGACCGCAGCCCGGGTCGCACTGGGCGCGGTCGCAGCAGCCTTCCTCTCGCAGGCCTGCGGGATCAGGTTGGTCGCGCACACTGTCGCCGTTGGAGAGGCCCATGTGCCGGAGGACCAAGAGCTTCCCCGCCCTGACGATGTAGCCCGCCTCGATGCGGACCCGGTACGCGCCCACGACCCGCAGACTTCGGCAGCGATGGTCGCCCAGATCGACGCAGCGCATCAGGACGGCGACACCCTGGGGGGAGTGGTGGAGGTCGTGGCTTACGGGTGTCCTCCCGGACTGGGCTCATACGTGCACTGGGACCGCAGACTGGATTCCCGACTGGCTGGTGCATTGATGAGTATCCAGGCGATCAAAGGTGTCGAGGTCGGCGACGGTTTCCGAAGCGCAGCCAGGCGAGGGTCGGTCGCTCACGACGAGATGGACCGTGACGAGGACGGCGTCATCCGACGGCGGAGCGGGCGGGCCGGTGGGCTCGAAGGCGGGATGACCACCGGCGACCCGCTCCGGGTGCGGGCTGCGATGAAACCGATCAGCACGGTTCCACGAGCATTGGCCACTGTCGATGTGGCCGGGGACGAACCGGCTCGAGCGATCCACCAGCGTTCCGATGTGTGCGCGGTCCCCGCCGCGGGTGTCGTGGCCGAGGCGATGGTGGCTCTGGTTCTGGCGGATGCCGTCTCGGAGAAGTTCGGTGGAGATTCAGTGGCGCAGGTCCGAGCCGCCCACGAGAGTTATCTGGCGCAGATTCCCGAAAGGATGCGCACATGGTGAGCGTGGAATCGTCCCCTGGGCCCGCAGTGGTGCTCATCGGCCCCCCTGGCGCGGGTAAATCCACGGTCGCCCGGGAACTAGCTGCCCGGACCGGCTACGACACTGCTGACACCGACCTCCTGATCGAGGAGCGGGTCGGAATGTCGATCTCCGACATCTTCTTCGAACGAGGGGAGACTTTCTTCCGGGATGTGGAGGCCGAGGTCGTCGCCGCTGCTGTGTCCGAGTACCGAGGAGTGCTGGCGCTGGGCGGCGGCGCGATCCTGGCTCCGAGCACGCAGCAGGTTCTGACCGGGCGGCCGGTGGTTTTTCTCGATCTGTCCTTGCGGGAGGCAGTCCGACGTACAGGACTCGACCACGGGCGGCCGCTGTTGGCCTTGAACCCGCGTGGGGCTTGGCTACGGCTGATGGAAGACCGGCGAGACATCTACGAGCAGCTGTCGGTGCTCAAGGTGGATACCAGCGACATCTCGCCTGAGGAGGTCGCGGAGTGCATCGTCGTAGGGCTCGGCTTGGAGGGGAGTGACGTCCGTGCATGAGGAACCGACCTGTGTCCGGGTGGGTGGCGCAGACGGCTACGACGTCGTCATCGGTCGCCAGCTGACGGACCGGGTGCTAGAACTGGTCGGGGAAGGTGCTGCTCGAGTACTCGTGGTGCATTCTGCTCCCTTGTCCGAGCTGGCTGAGCCGATCTGTACGGCCTTGCGCGGGCAGGGGCTGGAGGTGCACGAGGCAGCCATCCCTGATGCAGAGCAGGCGAAGACTTCTGTGGTCGCGGCGGACCTGTGGGGGAGATTGGGACGGGCTGGATTCACTAGAACCGATGTCGTCGTCACCGTTGGCGGTGGATCGGTCAGCGATCTCGGTGGCTTCGTCGCAGCTACCTGGCTCCGGGGCGTGCGCGTGGTGCATGTGCCGACCACCTTGCTCGGCATGGTCGACGCTGCAGTCGGTGGAAAGACCGGCATTAACACTGCCGAGGGGAAAAACCTGGTCGGATCTTTCCACCCCCCGGCTGGGGTACTCGTCGATGTGGAACATCTGCGGACCCTTCCCCGGGCCGACCTGGCAGCAGGGATGGCCGAGGTGATCAAGGGCGGCTTCATCGCCGATCTACGGATTTTAGAACTGGTCGAGGAGAACCCTCGTTCAGCGCTCGACCCGCTTGGGCCGGTGCTCGCAGAGCTGGTGCGCCGCAAGATCCAGGTCAAGGCGGACGTGGTCACCGCTGATCTGAAGGAGTCTTCACTGCGGGAGATCCTGAATTACGGACACACTTTCGCTCACGCGATCGAACAGGTTGAGAACTACCGCTGGCGGCACGGGGACGCCGTTGCGGTCGGGATGGTTTACGCTGCCGAGCTCGGCCGCTTGGCTGGACGACTCGATGCTGCCGAGGTGGAAAGGCACCGTCGGATCATCGGGTCGCTGGGGCTGCCCACTACGTACACGGCTGGACGTTGGCCCGAGCTGCACACCGCGATGTGTCGAGACAAGAAGGCGCGGGGGGCCACTTTACGTTTTGTGGTGCTCGATGGGGTGGGTTCGCCGACGCGGTGGGAAGGTCCTCCGGAGGCGGCTCTCCGCACGGCTTACGAGGCCGTTCTGCCCTGAGACAGGGATCTCCCCGCCCGACGTGAAGAGGGACTGAGGCTCACAGCAGCCCTGCATCGTGGACCCGAATCGCAATCTGAACCCGGTTGTCGACCTGAAGTTTTTCGAAGAGCCGGGCGACATGTCCTTTGACGGTGGCGATACTCAGGTAAAGCTCCTGGGCTATTTCGGCATTCGACGCCCCTCGCCCGATGGCTAGAGCAACATCTCGTTCGCGTGAGGTGAGGGACCGGAGTGCAGTGGCCGCCTGTTCCGCGCGGTCGTCCGCTGGTCCGTTCTGGGAGGAACGGGTGGCTGCCGCGATCACCTGGGCCATGACCGACGGTGACAGGGAATGCTCTCCCCGCGCGACCGAATGGACTGACTGGACGATGGTGTGTGGCGGGGTGTGTTTCAGCAGGAAACCGGAAGCTCCGGCGGCCAGTGCGCTCAGGACCATGTCGTCGGCGTCGAAGGTGGTCAGCACGATGACCTTCGGTGGATGTGGGTCTTCCAAGAGCGTCCGGGTAGCGGTGAGCCCGTCCATTCTGGGCATGCGGACGTCCATGAGGACGATGTCGGGGCGGAGCCGTCGGGCCTCGGAGACCCCGGTCACGCCGTCGTCTGCTTCCCCGATGATGTCCAGGCCGGGCGAGCCACCGAGGATGAGACGCAAGCCGGCCCGGACGAGATGGTCGTCGTCGACGAGGAGCAGCCGTACTGGTGTCGGCGTTGCGTGCGGATCGTCGACTGAGCTGGATGGTCCCGGATCGTGGTGGTGTGGGCGGGGGCTCGGACTGATCATGGTTTCGGTCTTTCTTCCGAGGGCCAAGGCAGACGTGCGCGTACGCGATAGCGTTGATCCCGGGTGCGCATGTGGTCGAGGAATCCACCCGCCAGGTGGGCCCGTTCGGCGAGGCCGATGAGTCCCAGCCCCGCCCCAGGGGTGTGTTGGCCTGCGGCGGGATCGAGGAGCGGGTTGGACACCTCGATGATCAGTTGTTCACCAGGGCGCCCACCCAGAATGATGGATACCGGCACCGAAGGGGCATGTTTGCGGGCATTGGTGCAGCATTCTTGGATGATCCGGTACGCGTGTCGCCCGGTCGAAGTCGGGAATCCCGTGTCCACAGCGCGATGGTCGTGCACAGTGATGTCCAGGCCTGCGGTGCGGAGATCGTCGAGAAGATCCGGTAGGTCGACCAAGGTCGGCTGAGGGCGTTCAGGAACCGGGGAAGCCGCCTGCGGGTCGGCGGCCCGAAGGACGCCCAGGATGTCTCGCAGCTCAGTCAGTGCGCCGTGCGCATTCTCCTGGATCAGTGCTGCACTCTCTCTGACCTGCTCGCCGCTGAGGTCGGTGCGATAGGACAGCGCACCGGCGTGCATCGCGACCAAGGAGATGCGGTGTGCGAGGGTGTCGTGCATCTCTCTGGCGATCGCAGCACGCTCTGCTCCACGCGCCTGGGCGACTCGAGCCTCTTGTTCTCTTTCTGCGGTCTCGGCTCGGGCCACCAGCGAATCCATCAGCTCACGTCGAGCTCCTCGGTAAGCGCCGATGGCCAGGACGATCACCGTCACCATGACCTCGCCGCTGGCGGTAATCCACCAGACCTGGGACTGTGAGTCCTTGGTCAACCAGAAGAACTGCAGGAACAAGGTGCACAGCAGCGTGCCGAGTACCGTGATGACCTGCCACCATCGGCGGCGAGCGCCAATAGCGCCTGTCGCGATCGCCCAGGGGACCACGGCGGGCAGGCTGAAGGTTGACAGTGCCGTGGTGAAACTTGCCGTTGCGAC
This sequence comes from Austwickia chelonae, assembly GCF_003391095.1. NCBI lineage: Bacteria > Bacillati > Actinomycetota > Actinomycetes > Micrococcales > Dermatophilaceae > Austwickia > Austwickia chelonae. The sequence continues at coordinate 1,207,119 of NZ_CP031447.1, forward strand.
CGGCCACCGTCGACGCAGCGGAAGAGTGAGGAAGGACGCCCAACCGAGCAAAGTGGTTGAACCACTCTGCTGGATGTCCCCCTCCGTTGTCGCTTCCCGCCACAGCGTGATCAGAGTGACCAGGATCAGAATGGTGAGGCAGAACCGTTGCCCCGGAGTCATCGGGGCATTCGGCTCGGCTTCGTCACTCGGCGGAACCATGTTGAGGCTCAGCGACACCTGGGGATGTCTGATATGTCTTCTCGGATCATGGTCGAGACATCTCGGTGTAGATGGGCAGCCCGAAGACATCGATCTTCACTGGCTGGACGCGTTCGCTACGGCCGACGGTCGCGTTGACGTACCACAAAGGGATCTCCGGCATGTCGTGCAGGATCGCTTTCTCGGCCTCCTGATAGACCTTGATGCGTTGTTCGATGTCGGTGGTAGCAGCGGCTTTGGCCAGCAGGGTCTGGGCTGTTGCACCGGTGTATCCACTGAGGTTCTCGTTGGAGCCAGCCATGAAACGCGGGGAAAGGAATCCGCTGAGATCCGGGTGGGTCATCCGTCGAGTGATCAGCATCGGGATGGTGATCTGATGCAGGGCAGCCGAGCGCTCCAGCGCAGCCTGCCTGGGAACCGGGTGAGGTGTACAGGTGATGCCGACCGCCGAGGTGATGGCTGAGCACAAGGCCTCTACGACAGGTCGTCCGCCGGAGTCTGCCCCGTAGGCGATCTCCAAGGAACGCATGGGCTGGGGGACCCGGTTGAGCTCGGTCCGAGCCGAGTGGGGGTCATGGCGGCAGTCGTCTCCGCAGAGGTCGTTGGAATACCCTGCGACCACGGGGGAAGCCAGGTCGTTCGCCGGGGCCCGTGTGCCGGCGTAGATGCCCTCGGCGAGAGCCTTGCGGTCGATCGCGCGAGAAATGGCCTGACGGGTGTAGCGGCCTTCGTCGCCAGCCCATTCAGGGCGGGCGACGGGGAAGACCAGCGAGGTGGTGACGCCCACGGCTTGGTTCGACGAACGGAAGCCCAGATCGGCCTTGTACCGGTCGAGTGCGGTGACCGGCATCGAGTCCAGGACGTCCAGGCGTCCGTTCGTCAACGCCGGGTAGGTTCCGCTGGGGTCGGGGAAGAAACGGAAAGTCAAGCCACCGTTGCGTGCGGGCTCTCCTCCTGAATAGGAGGCATTCGGAATGAGTCGGACTTCCTTGCCGGCCAGCCAGCCGCCGCTGAGCTGATAGGGGCCGTTGCCGACCGGGGCGGTCGCGAAAGCAGCCGGGTCCTTCAAAGCCGCAGAGGGCAACGGGGAGAACGGAAGTTGAGCCAACCTGTCGGTGAAGGTCGAATCAGGAGCTGCCAGACGAATGGTGAATTCCAGCTCATCGACGACCGCTAGACCGACGAGGGCGCCAGCAGGAGGGCCTGCCGGGTCACCCAGCGGGCCAGCAGGAGTGGGGGATGTGCTTGGCGAGGCGGAAGCCGAAGAACGTTGGGTGTTCCGGGTGGGATTGACCGACGGCTTCGTGGTGCTGGTCGACGGAGTCGGGGACTCCTTCCCCTCTCCATCTGAGGCCGGAGGTGCAGGTTCGTTGAGCCCTCGTAGAGCTCGGTAACCGGCGATCGAGGAGAAGGCGTCGGCATGCAGCTGCTTGTTGGCCGGGTCTGCCGCAAAATTCCAGGCGTCGACGAAGGATTCGGCGGTGACCGGTTCGCCGTTGCCGAAGACCCATCCTTTACGGATCTTCACGCGATAGAAGGTGGAGTTCACCGTGGCGATCTCTTCTGCGACTTCGTTGACCAGGCGACCTTTAGCGTCGTAGCGCACGAGACCGCGGTAGATCAGCGAGCCGATCCTGGTGCCGTAATCATCACCGATATCGGCGGGCAACAGGGCGCGTTCAGGCTCGACGGCATTCACGATGATGGGGACCTTGTCAGGACTGTTCACCGTGTTGGCCGGCAGTTGCGCTGCAGGCGGTGGCTGCGGCGGGCTGCTGCACGCGGCGAGCGCACCGCACGTGAGCGCCAACAGCGCCGCACTGACGCGATGCCGGGGGGACATGGGGCCTCCTCGGGCGGACGCGACCGGGACCAGACCGAGGAGATTCGGGTAGGCCCACGGTACGGGCGGGACCACTCGAGATTACGCGATGATGAAGGGATGGCGCGTCGCGGGGAGGCCGTGCGCAGGCCGGTAGAATTTATGGTGAACCGAAGAGTCGAGAAGAGAGACGATCTGTGGCAACCACGAATGACCTGAAGAACGGCCTGGT